>NZ_DAMBCN010000011.1:37742-120051 GCF_032056425.1 Stenotrophomonas sp. | reverse complement strand
CTGCGTGGCCGCCAGCGATGCAGTGACCCCGGCCATGGAAGCCTGCCTGGATCAGGAGTTCGCTTGGCAGCAGGCGCGCATGCGCGCCGCGCTTGCGACCATTGATGCCGGCGCGGACAGTGAGTTCAAGGACACGCTGGGTGAAGAGCAGCACGCGTACATGCGTGACACCGACCGTTACTGCCATTTTGATCCGGCCACACAGGGCCAGGGCCAGATGTTGGACGCGCACTCCTGCCGGGTGAATCGCTTGGCCAACCGCGCCGATGCGCTGGAAGCCTTGATCCGCAGATAGTGCCCGCCACTGCGTGCGGCAGCGGCCCGCCACGAAGCACGTGACGGGCCGCTGCGTAGCCTGGAACGCCCTGCCTTTACCAGGCGTACTTCACGCCCAACTGCCCACCCACGCTGCGGAAACCGTAGTCCCCGCGCTGCGTGCTCAGTTCGCCCCAGCCCGTCAGCCTGGAGGACAGCTGCAGCTGCGCGCCAACCTTGGCTTCATACACGTTCTTCGACAGCACGCCCTGCAGGCGCTGCTCGCCCAGCCACACCGCATTGGCATCGCTGCCATTACGGATCCAGTTCACCGCCACGAACGGCTGCACGCGGTTGCCGGTCACGGACGTGGAGTGGCCGTACAGACGGGCGCCGACGCGCGTCTGCAGGCTGCCGGCCTCGGCCACCTTCACCACGGTGCCGTTCACTTCCTGGTGGCGACGGCCGTCCATACGGTAGTCAGTCCAGATTGCCTGCACCTGCGGCTCCAGATACAGCGCGCTGGCATCGCCTTGGCGCAGGCGCATGGCGTAGCCTGCCTCAACCGAGGCGGACAGACTGCGCGAGCGGTACTGCTCGCGTGCCAGGTTCTCGCCTTGCACACGGTTCTTGAAGCGTGCTGCCTGCAGCCAGCCGTCCACATACAGGCCGCCGTCATCCTTGGCGTTCTGGATCCAGGTGCTGTAGATGCCCAGCGAGCGGCCGTCCAAGCGACCTTCAGCGGTGTAGCCGGTCAGGTCGGAGCTGATGCGCTGGGTGACCTGACCGCTGGCGGCCATCACACCGACGACCCCGCGGTCCTGGCGACCCCAGAACGTCAGGTCGCCGCCGATCTGCACCACGTTGCGGCGGCCCTGCCCCACCAACTGGTCGGTCACCCGGTAGCGCGGCTGTTCGCTGATCACACGGGCCCATGCGCCGCCCAACGTGCCATCGCCCTGCTGCCGCTGGGCCAGGTTCGGCTCGCCCACGCGCTCGTGCAGTTCCATGTTGAACATACCCAGCGCCGACGCCTGGTTGGCCAGGTATGCGCCGGCTTCCGGGCGAAGGATCGGCATCGGCGTCAGCGGCGGATCGCCAGCACAACCTGCTTCAGCACAGGGATCGGCCGGCGGATCAAAGGTGGCCAGGTCCGAGCGCAGGTACCAGTCACCGTCGTTGGGGTTGCTGACGCCGCCCTGGTACAGGAAGTACTCGTACGCGCCGCCCACGGCACGGCCGGCCAGCGTGTACACGCCGGCGGAGGTGCCATCGACCTGCACCAGCTTGATGCCGTCGTGGCTGAGCGCGCCGGTACCGCCGATGTTGTTGACGGCGATGCGCGCGTTGCCGGACGTGTCACCCTTCACATGCAACCGATCAGTCGGCGAGCTGTCATCGCCCAGTTCGCTGTTCATTGCCAACAGGCTGTTGTCGGCGTGGAAGTTGCCGTCCACCACCAGCGTCTTGTACGTGCCGTCAGCGTGGTCGAACGCCACGGTGGAATCGACCAGGGACAGGCTGCCCACCGTGGAATCTCCGGTCAGGTCCCAGCGGCTGCCATTGGCCAGCGAAAGGACCCCGATCGCATCGGTAGCGCCCTTCCAGGCACTCTGGTTGTTCAGCGACAGGGACGAGGTGCGGTCCAGCGCACCGTTGCCGTCAGCATCGGTGGCGGCGTGGATGAAGCGGATATCACCCAGACCAACGGAACCGGTATCCAGCACGATACTGCTTGCTGCATCGGAGCGGAACTCTGCCAGAACCTCGTTGCCCGCCTCCAGCCTGCTGCCCTCGGCGGCATGCACCGTTGCCTGATCCAGCTGCAGCGCCGCCGCGGTGGCCGAGCGCAGCTCGCTGCCCTGCAACACCAGCTGCGTACCAGTGCGCATGTCGGCGCCCACCGCCGCTGCACCGTGCGTGGAGACGGTGCTGCGGACGAGGTTGACTGCGCCGCTGTCGCGGGCAAAGATGCCGGCACCGTCCGCGCCGCGCGTTTCAACGCTGCTGTCGGTCATGCTCAGCACGCTACCGGCGTCGCCAGCACCCACCCCCTGGCTACCGGTGCCCTCGGACAGCACCTGCACACCCACCAGATCGACGAGATTGTTGCCGCCATGTGCGGTAGCCCCGCGGGACTGGTCGCCCGTGGTCACGATGGTGCCGCGCTCCATGATGATCTGCGTTCCGCGACCTTCGCCGTTCAGTGCGCCGGCTGCGAAGCCTCCGGTGAACAGATCGCTGTCGGTCATGATAATGGATGCGCCATTGGAGGCCACAACAGCTGCGGGGCCGAACATGTTGCCCGAGGCGTCCCGCGAGCGGTCTCCAAAAGTGTCAATGCGCGAGCGTTCAATCACCACGTGATTTTCGCCGCTCGCCCACACGCCTCGGCTGCGATCACCAGCAGCACTGATCTGGCTGCCGGTAATATCCACGTTGGCCTGGCCGGTCACCAGCACGCCATGGGAGTCAACGCCACGTGCGGCGATCTGCGAATCGAGTACGGCTACGCGCGTGCCTGCATCACGTACCGTCAGGCCGTTGCCGCTGGTACGACCCGCAGTAAGTGACGTGCGGGTGAGCTGCAGCTGCGCGCCACCGGTCGCTGCGGCGGCATGCCCGCTTCGGTCGACGATGACACTGGAATCGGTGAGCGCGATGGATGCGTCCGCACCCCGGGCCAGCAATCCGATCGCACCTGCGCCAGTCGTGCTGATCTGTGCATTGGTCACCCGGATCGCGCCAGCAGCGGCGTAAAGCCCATAGCTCTCCTGGCCTTGGCTGGAAATCGTGCCGCCCTCGATATCGATCCAGCTGCCGGCCGAGTTGACCACCGCGCCATGGGCGAAGTTTCCAGAAACCGAAATATCGGTCTGGCGGAGGTTGGCAGTGGCGGAGGTGCGCGCCAGAATCCCGTGCGCACCATTCACGCTGGAAACAATGGAATCGTCTGCCAGGTCAATGTGTGCGCCATCCTCCACCACCACGGCATCGTGGGCGGAAGCAATCATGGGCGCGGCCAGGGCCGCAGCAATCGAGAGAGAAAGCACGCGCTGGGCGCGGATGATGATGGTGCGCATTTGAGCCTCGTCTGAAGGTGGCCCGGTTGGCCAACGAGGTAAATGCTAGAAACTGGGCCGCCCGCGCCCTATCGGACGTGGCGTAATTCGGCCCGCCACTGCATTGCATTCAGGTCGACGTAATCTGTCTGAACGAAGATGAACGGCCACAGCCAGGCTCGGCCTGTTCCATGTGCGGCATCTGCATTCATCCGCGTGGAGCGGGAGGACCTCGATTCAGCCGCTCGCCCCGTCGCTGCCGGTACCTGTGCGACCGATCTGGGAGGCCTGCACCAGGCCATGGCTCAGCGCGTAGTCAAAGATGTCCGCATCGCGCTGCAGGCCCAGCTTGCGCATCGCGGCCATTTTCTGCGTACTGAGTGTCTTGCGGCTGCGCCCCACGCGTTCGGCAATCTCCATCAGGGTCAGGCCTTCGGCAAACATGCGCAGCACTTCGGTTTCCCGCTTGGACAGCGCCGGCGCATTCTGCTGCACGCCGTCTGGCGCCTGTGCCAGCAGCCGCCGGATTTCCGGGGAAACAAAGGCAGCGTCGGCTTGGGCGGCGCGCACGGCGGGCACCAGCTGCTGCCACGGGTCGCTCTTGCTGACAATGCACCCTACCCCCGCGCTCTGGATGGACCGCAGTACCAGCGGACTCTCCATGCCAGTGAGCACCACCAGGCGCAGCGCAGGAAACCGTCGCTGCAGGAAGCGAAGCAGCGCGACCCCATCACCATGCCGTCCGTTGGGCATCGTGAAATCGCAGACGGCGACGTCAACCGGCGTGGCGTCGAGCAGATCCACCAGCTCACTGGAATTGCTGGCAAGCCCGGCGATCACGATGTCAGGATCTTTGGCCAGCAGCATCTGCATGCCGGTCAGCAGGACGGGGTGATCATCGGCAACCACGACGGTCAAGGTCATGAAGCACTCCTGGTGGATACGGTGTTCCCTGCCTGCGGTGCCACGCCACCCCCGCCTAGCATATAGTTGCGCGGCCACCCCACTTTGGGGAAGGCCCCGCCAGAGACCAGGGCTACGCCATGTCCGACTTGACCATCCGCGTCGCCGTTGCCGATGACCATCCGGTCGTCCGCATGGCCATTGAAGCGGCGATCGACGCAGTGCCGACGCTGCGGTTTGTGGGCGCAGCTGCCGATTCTTCCGAACTGGTGGCCTTGCTGGATGCTGCACCCTGCGAGGTGGTGGTGACCGATTATGCAATGCCCGGTGGCGCCCACGGCGATGGATTGCCATTGCTGGATATTCTGCGCGAACGTTACCCGCAACTGAAAATAATCGTGATGACCGGGCTGGACCAGTCGGTCGTGATCCAATCGCTTTACCAGAGCGGTATCACCCACATTCTCAGCAAGGCTGACGATACTGCCCATGTACCGGCGGCCATCGCCGCGGCGTGGGCCAACCGGCGCTACTTCTCGCCGTCTGTCGCGCAGATATTGTCGGCGCGTGCCGTGCCGGCGAAGGCAACCTTGTCGCCGCGCGAACGCGAGGTACTGACCCTGTATGTGTCCGGCCTGAGCATCAATGAGATCGCGTTGCGGCTCGACCGCCGCAAGCAGACCATCAGCACGCAGAAGACCGTGGGCATGGCCAAGCTCGGAATCGACAAGGAGGCCGATCTGTTCCGATTTGCCGCCGAGCTGGGGCTGCGCGCGCCGCTTGCCGGGACCGAATAGACGCACGGCTAGGCCTTCAGTCCGTGCCGATAGGCATCGACAGTCACCGCCAGGGATTGCAGCAGGTCCTGCAGCTCCGACTCTGGTACTGGCGCGCCTTCACGCAGGCGCGCTTCGACATCGCCGAAACGGTCGCCCAGATTGCGTTCGCCCATCATCAACAGCACCCCCTTCAGCGCATGCACCTGGTCGAGCACAGCGGCCGACTGTGCATCGCGCACTGCGTCGGCAAGGGTTCTGAGGTCGCGCGTACTGCTTTCCACGAAAAGCGTGCGCAGCTTCAACGGCAACTCCGCGCCGGCCACAGGCATCGGCGGCTTGCTGCGCGCGGCAGGCAGGTAACGTTCAAGGGCTTCTGAGAGCCGGTCGAGATCCAAGGGTTTCAACAGCAGGTTATCGATGCCCACCGCGCGGCAGCGCTCGCGCTCGCTGGACAGCGCGGTGGCCGTGACGGCGAGCACGGGCAGCGTCTCGCCGCGTGAGCGTATGGCCTGTGCCAGCTGATAGCCATCCATGACGGGCATGTTGATGTCGGTCAGTACGACATCCCAGGCGCCGGGCCGCCAAAGGCTCAGTGCAGCCTGGCCGTTCTCTGCGGTATCCACATGGCAGCCCAGCTCTTCCAACTGCTGCTGGATAAGCTCGCGATTCACCGGATTATCTTCCACCAGCAGCACGCTTCCGCGCATGACGTGGCCCGCTTGTGCGGGAGCCGCCGACGTCGCCGCAGGGGCGGCTCCCCCATCACTGCGCAACTGCAGCGCCCGCAGCAGCGCCGGGCTGGAATAGCTGGTGACATGCGTGCCGTCAGCGCGGGCTTCAGGGGCCAGGGGTCCACTGGGGTAAGCCCGAACCAGGCGCGCATGGGCCTGGCACAAGGCCAGCTCATCCTCGGTGGACCAGGCGCGGCGTTCGCCAACGATGAGCAACGTGCCGGGCAGCGCATCTGCGGGCAGCGCCGCCGGGCGATCAATCACCGTCAACGCGGCGCCCCAGCGCTGCAACAGGTGGCCGATCTCCTGCCGCCACTCTGGCGCTGCCGACAGCAAAGTGACTGCTTTGCCGGACAACGGGTAGGTGAGCGGTGCCGATCCTGTTTCCAGTGCGACCGGAACATCGAGCGTGAACACGCTGCCCACCCCCAGTGTGCTCTCGGCGTGGATCGAGCCCCCCAGCAGCTGCGCCAGCTGCCGGCAAAGGGCCAGCCCCAACCCGCTGCCACCGTAGCGCCGGGACACACTGGCATCGCCCTGTTCGAACGGACGGAACAACTGGCCCAGCTGTGCATCGGCGATTCCGACCCCGGAATCAATGACCCGAAGCCGCAACAGCACCTGCCCGGGCAGGGCGCCTTCGCCCACCCCCGCCTGCAGCGTGATGCGGCCCGATTCAGTGAACTTCACGGCATTGCTGAGCAGATTGTTGATGATCTGCCGGATGCGGTGCGCATCGGCGCGGTAGTCGTCATCCAGGCCCGGATCCACACCATAGAACAGCTTGACGCCCTTCTTGTGTGCCTGGGGTACATAGAGGAGCGCGGCCTGCTCGACCAGTTCGCGCACGTTGAAACGCACTGGATCGATGTCCAGCTGGCCGGCCTCGATCTTGGAGAAGTCCAGCACGTCGCTGATGATCGCCATCAGCGAATCGGCGGAGTGGCGGATCCGCTGCAGGCGTTCACTCTGCGCCGGCTGCAGCGTCGACCGCGCCAGCAGTTCCAGGTGTCCCAGTACGCCGTTGAGGGGCGTGCGGATTTCGTGGCTCATGGTGGCGACGAACGCGGTCTTCGCCCGGTTGGCGGCCTCGGCTGCGGCGCGGGCCTGTTCCGAATCCCGCCGCGCCCGGTCCAGGGTGTCCTGCAGCTCTACCTGCGCGGTGATGTCGTGCAGCGCACAGACCCAGACCTCCTGCTCCCGATAGCGCGCGTGTGCCAGCGCCACTTCCAGCTGGATGGGTGCCTGATTGTCGCGCTGCAGCGCCCAGGTGAATGTTCCATTCGTGCCGTTCAGTGAACGAGCGTGCTGTATCAACGCGGCATAGAGCGGAGGCACCGCCTCGCTTCCTGCGGGCGATTCGGCCAGAGCGCGCGCCACCTGGTTCTGCAGCAGTGGGGCACCATCCTCACAGCGCAGCAGGGCAAGACCCACCGATGCAGTGCCAATGATGGTCTGGCTGAGTGCCTCGCTTTCATACACGCGCGATGCCTCAGCCAGTACCGGCGTCATGATTCTCCGGTCCATGCGCCAGAGCAGCGTCCACAGCACGACCACGATGAGCGTGCCTGCAAGCGCATGCAGCGCGATGGGCAGGCCCTGGTCCTGCCACAGTGCTGCCCATCCATAGGGGTGGCTGAGGCGAGCATCCAGGCCCTGCAGCGCAGCGCCAACCTCGAACGGTGCCGACGAGGCTTCGCCAGCCAGGCCACCGTGTTCCGGATGCGCCCATGGCTGTCCGCCGCCAGGCGTGGCGTGCGCGGCCCCACCCTTCGCCAGAACGACCTCGCCATTCGACCTGGTCAGCAGATAGCTGCCCGCTGCGGTGGCATCCAGACGCGCAGCAATGCGGCTGACCGGCTCGAACGCGACCCGGCGGAAATAGGGCGTGCCGCCTTGCGCGAGCGTCGCAAGGCCCACCAGGGAGGGTTGGCCATCAAGCGGGTTCCGGCCAAAGAAGGACACCAGCCGATGGCTCTGCACTGCACTTTCCAGCGGGCCGGCGTGCGGGGTGGCCAGCTGCACCTGCGCCTGCACCGCCATCAACCGGGAAAAGGCCTGCGCACGCGAGGTCACCCGCAGCCGCTGCAGCAACTGCGCTTCATCAATGACACCGGGCAGCGCGAGCAGCCGGCCCTTGGGCTCGTATCCGTACACATGCGCCGGACCGGCGCCCTGCAATGCGCTTACCGCCGCAGCGGTGTACAACGAGTACTGGTACATCAGGCCCAGGTAGGCTTCCAGATCGGCCGTTGCCATGGGCTGGGCTGGATCGCCCAGCACCAGCCAGGGGACCGAGGTGCGTCCTTCCGCGCGTACCAGTACGCGCATGCCGTTGGCGTGATACTCGGCGACCATCGGCCGACCCAGCCGACGCAGCTCATCACGCTGGTCAGCCCACATCGCGTCACTGGCATTGATGCTGGCCGCGTAAGCGCGATCACGCTGGATCAGGAAGTAGTCGACCGCCCCCTTTGCCTCGAAGAACTTCTGTCGCTCGCGTGCGTGGAAATCGCTGACGCCTGAGAGGATGCTGATGATGGCCGTCAGCACCACCAGTACGGTGATCACTCCGCCCCCGGCGAGAAACAGCCTGCGTTGCGAGCGGCGCAGGGCCTGCAGCGAAGGGGCGGGCAGTTCAGGCGAAGGTGGATGCATGGCGCGGGCCTGAGCGATCGTGTGGGCTGCCATGAATCTAGTGCATGCCCTGCCCGGCCGCCAGCGCTGCCGGACCGGGCGCCAGCAGCGCCTGCAGCAGCGCGTCGCCGGCATAGCAGGAGACCCTCCAGATGTTTCCACGCGCCTGCGGCTTCAGCGGGCCATCGGCGGAAAGGTGGATGACGCGCCGCCGCCCCGAAGCAGCGGGTAGCCCGCTGCGGCCGGAAACCCTTTCGAACACCACCAGCGGTTCCTGTGCGTTCAAGCCGTCGTGGACGACGGCGGCCGACTCGTCCACCAGCGCGACCTGCGCCCCCCAGCCTTCCAGGCGCCGTCGCAGCTCTTCACGCCAGCCACGTATGGTGGAGGCCAGCAGCACTCTGCGGCCAGCCAGTGGCACGCCTGCCGCCACCCGGCCCTCCTGTACGGGTACGCTGAAGCTGAAGACGGTGCCCACACCGGGCGTGCTGCGGGCGGAGATCTGCCCTCCCATGCGGTTGCAGAGTTCACGACACAAGGACAGGCCCAGACCGGATCCGCCAAAGCGGGTGATGATGCTCGCGTCGGCCTGCACGTAGAGCTGGAACAGGCGTTCCACCTGCCGCGGACTGAGGCCGATGCCCGAATCCACCACTTGCAGCAACAGCCCGGGCGCTGCCGTGCCCCCTCGCCATTGGACCTTCATCTCGACACGGCCCGAGGGGGTGAACTTCACGGCATTGCTGACCAGGTTGCGCAGCACCTGCTCTATGCGCGCCTGCGGGCCGACCACCCAGACCGGCACGTCCGCATCGACTGAAACATCCAGCACCAATCCCTTGGCCTCGGCCAAGGGCGAGAACAGCAGCGCCACCCTTTCCAGCAGCACCACGGGTTCGAAGGGTTCCGACACCAGATCGAGATAGCCGGACTCCGCGCGGGAGAAATCCAGCACGTCGTTGATGATGACCAGCAGCGAGTCGGCCGCCTGGGTGATGCGTCGCAGGCGCGCCAGCTGATTCTCATCCAGCGATGATCGACCCAGCAGTTCAAGGTGGCCAAGAATGCCGTGCAGCGGCGTGCGGATCTCGTGGCTCATCGTGGCCAGGAAGCGCCCCTTTGCCATGCTGGCGGCCTCTGCCGATTCGCGGGCACGCTTTTGCTGCTCTTCAAGTTCCACGCGCGCGCTCAGATCGCGCACGGCGCACAGCAACACCCGTCGGCCCTGGTAGTTTGCACCGGTTGCACCCACCAGCAGCAGGCCGGGCGTGCGCTGCGGGTCACCGGAAAGCGGCACTTCGAATTCGGCGGTCAAGGTATCGGGACCGGAAAGGATGCGTGAGGCCTCTTCCACCATGCAGGCATAGAGCAGCACCCCCCTCCGCTCAGCCGTGGCGGCGAGTTGCCGCATCATTTCGTTCTCAAGCACCGGCTCACCGCTGTGGTGGTCCAGAAGGCACAGACCCACTGGCGACAGCTGGATCAATGCCCGGCTGAGCTGTTCCCCCTGGTACACGCGTGCGGCCCGAGCGAGCGCCGGCCCGAATGCACGCCAGTGCAGCCAGGCAAGCAACACCCAGAGGCCGAGCAGCAGCCCTGCGGTCACGACGCCGGAGCCGATGTAGAGACGCCGGCCCTCACCGATGACGTCACCCACGCAGTAGGTAGTGACCAATGCCCAGTCTGCATCGGCAATGCGCACGGCCTGAAAGAACCGCACTCCTTGCCGGAACGTCACGACCGTGTGCCCCTCCCGCTCGCCTGCGCGCACGCGTTCAGCGACCGCGCCCAGGTTCAGGTCGCGCGAACTTGCCGTGCCAGCGACAATCCGCCCGGAACGGGTCAACACGAAGGACGCCCCGCGATCGGCCATGCGCATGGCCCGCGACAGGTCCGCCGTGGATTGGAGGGTGACCATCGTACCGATTGCGGTTCCAGCATCGGTGGCCGCCAGTGCTGTCGCAATGGAAGGCGCGCCCGTAAGCGGATGCTCGACCAGGAGCATGTGCGGTTTACCGTCCGATCGTTGCTGCAGACCGGCCGGTGGATGGATGAGCGCGGAGAGGCGATCGATCAGGCCGGCACGATCCGGCGCGCCGGTGGTGGCCAGCAGTTGCTGCTCGGTCATGCCCTCGCCGAGTACCAGCAGCTGGCGGCTGGGGTCGAGGAAGAAGGTGTCTTCGCCTTCGTTGCCTTCGCTGTCCGCGCTGCCCAGCCGGCGGATGATGGACAGCGAATGGGCCAGCATCAGGTAGCGGTCAAGCCGACGGGAGGGCCAGGCATCGACGCCCACGCCAAGCACCATCTGCGGCGCGCTTTCCGGCCCCGCGGTGACAACCATGCGCTGCCCAGCGTGCACGAACCGCTGCCTCTCGGCATCCAATGCGGCTGCCTCGCCGTCTGGGCGATACCGCCAGGCATATTCGGCCATGTTCAGCATGCGCTGGTGGGCACCATCGGTGTTGGCCAGATAGGCTTCTGCAATGGCACGACTGCGTTGCAGTGCCTCCAGCCGTCGCGCCTGGAACCCCGCGGCATGGAACAGGAGCAGTGCAATCCAGCCACACACGATGGCCACGCTGAGCAGACAGCCACCGCCCAGCAGTACGCCACGCTGGTACCTGCGCAGCGCACTGAGGTCGCAATCGCTTGAGGTGGAGGGAGCCGGATTCCGCCTCGACCAGGCGGCGCGAATGAGACGTATCATGGTGGGCTGCGCAGGCGGGCACGCAAGCGTCAATGCGCTTGCAGGCGCCAGAAAAAGGGCCGTCAGCCTATCCAGCCGCCGCTGGGCTACCTATAGGACCGGGCTGATTCACGGCCCGGCGGCTCACTGAGCCCGGCAGCGAAGCCAATGCCCCTTGCCCCCGACAGCCCAATGGCCCCATGCTGGTGTCAGCCCAGGACGCCATGTCATACAGGGGGCCGTACTTGAGCCTGATTCGAGCAACCGCCCGCCGCCGAACGGTTACCGAGGCCATTGCGATCGCCGCGCTGGTGGCTGTCGCTCTGCTGGCCGGGGCGCAGGCCGTGCTCTATTCGGAAGACAGTGCCACCTCCGAACGCGTTGCAGAAGCGGTATTGGGCCGGTCGGAAACCATCACCCGGGTACGTCGCGCAGTGACCGATGAGGCATTGCGTGTCCAGGGCGTACCCTGTTCCACCGAAGAACTGGAGCGCTTCAAGGCCCTTACCTTCCACTCCAGCTTCATTGCCGACCTGGGGCGGATTGATGGCGGGCGCCTGTCCTGCTCCGCCACCTGGGGTGACCTTGCCGCAAGGCCGCTGCCACCGCCGACGTTCCACCTTGGCAGCTCTCAGGTCTGGCTGAGCGATGACCTGGCCGGCACCCCTTATGCGGGCACGACGCTGATTGCCCGCGACGGCGTCTTCAGCGTCTCCTCCACCTCGGCGTTCGACGGCATTGATGGGCTGGGCACCAGCAGCAGCACGCTCAGTATTGTTGTTGACAACCGCGCTCACGCCATCCGCAAGCTGGCACCGCGCACCGGTGATGTTACGCGCATCGACAGCGTGCATAGCCGTACCTGCAGCGTGCAGAACAACGTCTGCGTGGTAGTGGAAACCCCGCGGCGGTCCGTTGCCGGGCTGCCACCCTGGCTGCTGGTGCTTCTGTTCGGCCTGAGCGCGTTCGCCGGCGCGGTCGCTGCCTGCCTCCTGGCGCGCCGGCGCAGCGCCCAGCACGGCTCCATCCACGCGCGTCTGGACCAGGCCATCAGGCAGGGTGAGATACAGCTGGTCTATCAGCCACTCTGTCGAATCCGTGACCAGCAACTGGTGGGATTCGAAGCCCTGAGTCGTTGGCATCCTCAGGCCGGCGAGGATATTCCGCCTTCGGTTTTCGTGCCCATCGCGCGCCAGTTCAACCTGACCCCACTGTTGTTCCGCCACGTGCTGGCCCAGGCGCTGCTGGAACTGGGGCCGTCGCTGCGCCGCCACCCGCTGCTGTATGTGAGTGTGAACGCCGAGCCCCACGATCTGGCCCAGGCGTGTGTAGTGCGTTATCTCGATGCGCTGCTGCATGAAGCAGGCCTGCGTCCCTCGCAGATACGCATCGAAGTCACCGAGCGGGAGCAGCTGTGCGAGGTCGGCAAGGCCAACATCGGCCGGCTTGAAGCATTGGGCTACAAGCTGCTGATCGACGACTTCGGCACTGGAAGCGCGAACTTCTCGCACTTGGCCGAATCACCGTTCCACGGCGTCAAGATCGATCGCATGTTTGTTACGGCAATCACCGAAGATTCGCCGCTGCGCTCGGTGCTGCCGGGCATGTATCAGATTGCCCGCAAGCTGGGGATGGACGTGATCATCGAGGGCATCGAAACGCCGGAGCAGGTGGCCTTGCTGCGCGAACTGGCCACCGATGCCGTGGGCCAGGGTTGGCACTATGGCTATCCCCTGCCCTCTGAGGATGCAGTTGTCATGCTTGGGTAGTAGCGATCTTCGTACTCGGCCTGGACCATGCCCTGATTGACGTAGTGGTCTGGACGTGCCCCCAGATGTTCCGTGGCAAACCGCAACGCGTCTTCCACGACTTCGAACATCCACTCCTTGCCAAATGGCAGGTGCGGGTCTACGGCCTCGAATTCACCTACATCGACGAAATCCGGGCCGCCGTAGCACGTCGCTATGTGTTCCTGTATGAAGGCAACGCGGCGTTCAACCTGACCCAACGCTGCTACAACCGCGGCGGCCGGCATACCTTCGTCACCGGTGCACGCACATCGGGCCCGAACGTGTATTTGGACTGCCTGGCCACCGATGACAGCAATGACAGCGGTCCGCACCATCGATGGTCCACCGGCGTGCTGTACGACAACACCAAGGGCTACATGCTGCGTGCGCAGAACCGCCGCTACAGCGGCAGCGGGCACGGTTGGGCGGGCGCACAGCAGATGTTCTGGAACACCGAGCACGGTACCTACGTCATGCAGGCACCGCCCTTCGCCATGAACTGGAGCGTGGGCCAGGTGGGCAGGATCGCGCCCGGCAAGTTCCCGCCCGAAGAACCCGCAGGCATCGTGCAATCCGCGGGACAGGTGGTGGCGCCGCGCAGCCTGTATCTGCAGCAGTTGCGTGACCGGCTGGGCGCGCAGGCGGTGATCAACGTAACCACGGGGGAACAGCGTGCCGGGCGTATCTGGGACAGCCTGGCAGCGCGGGGTGGCGAGTGACTCGGTCACTGTAAACATCACCCTCGCGCAGGAACACGCTCAGTCGCGCAGGCTCGACGCTACGGGTTCATCGTGGAGGGAAGCCTCAAGCAGGTTGACGTAGGTATCCAGGCGCTCGCGCTGGATGATCAGCATCCATCCCATGATGTAAAGCAGCACCATGGCGAAGATCAGGATGGCACCCGCCCAGCCCACGTCGAACACACCCTGCCAGCCGCTGGTCTTCCAGCCCCGGTACTGCACGTAGAGCGCAACCAGCAGCGGGAACGGGCCCAGCTTCTGCAGGCTGCCATAGAGCAGGCCCATGCGCTCGCCCATGTTGGTTCTTATCACGCTGACGAAGCGCAGGCGCTGTTCGCGCTCGCGCCGCGGGAACCGTTGCAGATCAGCGACGACAGCCTGCCAATGCCCGAATTGGTTGTCCATTTCCTGGGCGTGGGAGAGACGAGGCTGGATGTACTGGCGGTATTCCCTGCGCGCCATCAGGGCACCGCTGATGGCAAAGCCACCGATCTCCACCACCAGGCATACCAGCAGCAAGGGCAGCAGCACGCTGGCGGGCAACCAGCGGTCCAGCAGCAGGCCGGTAGCCAGGCCCAGCAGTGCTGCACCTGCGCCCACCCGCACCGACCAACGCTCAACGCCACTGGGCTTGGGGTAGATGCTCTGGCCTGCCAAGGCCTGCACGCGGCGATAGAGTGCGTGGAAGGTGAGGCCTTCAACGGGCGCTTTCGCAGCGGCCGGTGTGGCGTCCAGGTACTGCGTGTCCATTGCATCACCCATGCTGTGCTCCTTGCGGGGAGCTGCATGCTAGCGCAACCGCGCGTGCGGGGGTTCGGTCAATCTCGCTCGACGCTAGAATTGATGCAGGGCCTCAAACACCGGAGTCCGGCCCCCGGTCAGCTCAATGATGCGCCGACGGACCTGTGGCTGCTCCACCAAGGCCACCAACGCGGCCGCCACGTCGGCACGCGGAACCTCGCCATAGGCAATGGCCAGTCCTGCGTGCACCCGACCCGTACCCGCTGCATCGGTCAGCGTGCCGGGGCGCAGGATCACCCAGTCCAGGCTGCTGCTGGCCAGGTGCACATCCGCCGCCTTCTTCACCGCCATGTAGTTTTCGAACGTGTCCGACAGGTGCTTGCCGCGACCGGCTTCCGGGAATGCGGAAACCAGCAGGAAGCGCGGCACCTGCGCCTGGACGGCCGCCGCCACCGACAGCTCCAACCCGCGGCCATCAATGGCATCGGTCATGGCGGGGCCGCCCTTCCCGCCTGCACCGGCAGTAAACACGACCACGTCGTGGTCCTGCATCAAGGTGCCCAGCGCGTCTGGCTGAAGCTGCAGCAGATCGCCCTGAACAGGCTGCGCGTCCAAGGCGGAGAGATCGGCGCTCTGTTCGGCGGAACGGTGCATGGCGGACACGCGATGGCCACGCGCCGCAGCCTGCTGCACCAGTGCACGACCAATTTTTCCGGCCGCGCCAATAACAAATATCCTGCTCACGCGAGGTCCCATACCAATGAACTGGCAGACAGTGTGCGGCGGCGCGTAGAAACCGAACGTGATCGCGCTGGATGGCTTGAACAGACGTGCGATGACACCCGATGCGGGTACTGGTCGGCAACCATGGCGTTGCCGAGAAGATGAAGGTGGACAGCCCGCGCAATGACGGGCCGGCACACCGGCACCCGCGGTGCCTTATCTGCCACTTGCGTGGCGGGCACTCTCGCCGTTCTGCGCTGCGCTCTCGCGGCTCTGCGCGAATTCGGGGAAGGTCTCCGCAATGGATGCCTTGTCCGGCAGCACATAGAACACACCGCCCTTTTCGAAGGTGGACTTCACCACCTCGTCGTAGAACATCGGCGACACGTTGATGCAGCCGTGGGTCACGCGGTTGTCGTCGGGCGTGGCCGAGGCCAGGCGCTCAGCGCGCCTCTCCTTCGACGTGCCCTTGGGCATGGGATGGATCGAGACCGCAGATTCGTAATCGACCCACAGCACACGACCGGCATCGATGGACGGCCCAAAACCGCCGATGAAACGGCCAGCCGGCGTGGTACGGTCGCGGCCGGGAATCTCGCGCAATGCCAGGCCTGCAACGCCGGGGGCGATGTGGTCACCCTTGGCCGAGCCGAACAACGCCGGCGCTGCGCCGCGCAGCTTGCCATCGCCACCGAAGATCAAAATCTGTGCGGCCGCCTTGTCCATGATCGCGAACGGATAGCCTTGGCTGTCCTTGCTGGCCACCACCCAACCAGCCAGTTCAATCACCGTGTCCGACACGCTCTGGCCTTCGGGCAGTTCATCAACCGCCGAAGACGGTGCCGGCGGCGTGCCGTTCTTCGCACTTGCCACACCGGTGCCGGCAAGGGTCAACACCAGGGCCATGGCCAGCGCAGCGCGCAGCGGGCGGTTTGCAGGGTTGGGGAACATAGGGATGGCACGACTCCTTGCTACTGGTACTACAGGGTCGGCACCGGTGGCCCGCGAAGGCCACCGGTGTCCGGGTCAAACGGTACTGCGTGGGGGAGCGATCACCCGCGCGGGGTACGGCGCGGTGCCGATTCAAGCTGCTGTACGCGGCCTTCGATCTGGTCCAGGCGCTGGTTGGCCTGCTGTGCCGACTGGTTGGCCGACTCGGCGCTCTGGGCGGCGCCCTGCACCTTCACATCAAGCGCGTCGAGACGCGAATTGATGGTTGCGAATTCTTCCTTGTAGGTGGCGCAACCGCTGAGAGCGGCGGCGGCGAGGATGGCTACACCGAGCGTACGGGCCAGGGTCTTGTGTTGCTGGTTCAGGAACATTGCACTCCCTCCTTCGTCTGGGGAAGCCCGAATATAGCGGCCTTTTTGGCAGTTGACCGAGCACCTTTCAGCTACGGTTGGACGAGGTGGAGGGGGTGTGAAGAAATGTGAAATGGCGTGTAAATGTTCATGGTCCAGAGGCTGTTCAAACCCCGGTTGTAGTGGCCGCTATTGCTGCGGCCAGCGTTCCTTGCAGCCGAAGCGCACACGGTTGTCGGTGGCCTTGATCCAGGACGGCACGAACTGCCAGTACACCGGCGCAGGATCGCGGCGCCGCTGACGACGGCGGCGGACCGCTCCACCCACTTCGGCCACCCCTGCAGCAGCCCGAGCTCGCTCATGTGCTGGCTGAGCGTGCTGTAACCCGGTACCAGCAGCCCCGCCAGAGCCAGTACCCCCATGGCAAGAAGGGGGACGAACGATATGTGCCGCAGGGTAACGGTAGGCATGGACCAGACATCTGCCGGTTGGGGTGTGGAGGGCTTGGATGCAAAGGGCCTGCCGATGGTTTAAAGCGTCGCACCATTGACGCCCCGCATCCCCGGTCGCGCGCATACTGCTGCCCCACCCCACTGCGGAGCGCTTCATGAAGGTCCTGATGGTTCTGACGTCGCATGATCAACTTGGCGACACCGGCAAGAAAACCGGCTTCTGGCTGGAGGAGTTCGCTGCGCCGTACTACGTGTTCAGCGATGCCGGTGCGCAGATCACCCTGGCCTCCCCCGCCGGTGGCCAGCCCCCGCTGGACCCGAAGAGCGACCTGCCCGACTTCCAGACCGCGCTGACCGAACGCTTCAAGGGCGATGCGAAGGCGCAGCAGGCGCTGGCCAGCACCGTGAAGCTGGACAGTGTGAAGCAGGAGGATTTCGACCTGGTGTTCTACCCCGGTGGTCATGGGCCGCTGTGGGATCTGGCCGAATCCAAGCCATCCATCGCACTGATCGAAGCTTTCGAGCGCGCCGGCAAGCCAGTGGGGTTCGTCTGCCATGCGCCGGGCGTGCTGCGCCATGTAAAAGCGGCCGACGGTTCACCGCTGGTGAAGGGGCGCAAGGTGACGGGCTTCACCAACAGCGAGGAAGCGGCGGTCGAGTTGACCGATATCGTGCCGTTCCTGGTGGAAGACGAGCTGATCGCGCTGGGCGCTGCATATGAAAAAGGCGCGGATTGGGCATCGCATGGCGTGACCGACGGCCTGCTGGTGACCGGGCAGAATCCGGCCAGTTCCGAATGGGTTGCCAAGGAACTGCTGCGCCTGGGCACCGCCCGGTAGAGTCGAGCTTGCTCGACTGCAATGCGTGACCGATCGCGACGCATCCACGCATGGCGTGGATCTACAACGGTGCCATCCAGTAGATCCACGCCATGCGTGGATGATTTGGGTGCCATCCAGTAGATCCACGCCGCGCGTGGATGGTTTGCGTGGTTGGGGCCAGCGCCCCTTCCTTGCGGAAAGGGATCTGACCCCTGCCCGGCTTACAGGAAGTCGTAACTGAGAGTGAAGCGCACGTCACGGCCCGGCTGCGACCAGCGGCCGATACCTTCATAGCTGGTGGCGCCCTGGAAGATGGCGGTGCCGCCACCGGCGGTGCGCACGCGGTTCCACAGGTAGTATTCCTTGTTGAACACGTTGTAGACACCGGCGGTCAGGTGGATGCGCGGGGTGATGCTGTAGCTGCCGAACACGTCCAGCAGGGTGTACTCGCGCGCCTTGTAGGCATACAGCGGCAGCACTTCGGCGCCGTAGCTGGCGTTGGTCACGCTCAGGCCGTAGTCGGACGGGTCCTTGCGATCCTGGTGAGTGACGTTGACGGTCACGCTCCAGCGCCGCGACGGCGCGTTGTAGGTCCCCGGCCACGGCCTTGGCCGGAATGATGCTGGCCAGCGGACGGCCGTCGTTGTCTGTGGCTTCGTTGTACGAATAGGCCACGCGTGCCAGCCAGTCGTCGGCCAGCAGCCACAGGCCTTCGGCCTCCACGCCCTTCACCACCACTTCGCCGCGGTTGATCGGCATGGTGTAGGTGTAGCCATTGGTGACCGTGGTGACGCCGCGCACGGTGGTGCTGTACTGCGTACCGGCATCGCCGACGAACTGGGCGGTGTCGATGAAGTTGCTGTACTTGTCACGGAACAGCGACACGCCCAGGCGCAGGCGATCGCTCTGGTAGCGCCAGCCCAGTTCCAGGTTCAGGCTGCGCTCGGCGTCCAGGTCCGGGTTGCTCTTTCCGTCGGGCACAGTAACCGTGGCGCCGTCCGAAACCCGCGTGACTTCGGTGGTGGACGAGGTACCGTACATATCGTTCACGCCGGGCGCGCGGAAGCCACGGCCCACCTGGGTCCACAGCGACTGGGTATCGGTGAACTTGAATTCGGCGCCCAGGTTCCAGGTCGGCGCGGCGAACTTGGAAGTGCCGACACTGCCGCCGTCATCCACATAGCCAGCGTCACCGTTGCCACCGGCCGAGGTTTCCGGCGTGTACTTGTAACTGTCGTAGCGCAGGCCGCCGGTCAGGCTCAGGCGATCGTCCAGCAGGCGCACGCGGTCACGCACGTAGGCAGTCAGGTCGGTCTCCTTGGTGTCCGGCCACAGCGAAGGGTCGGTATCGCGGGTGAACAGCGAGCCATCGTTGCCCCAGCGCGAATCCACCGAGTTCCAGTGGATCTTGGCCTGCTGCCACGCTGCGCCGTACACCAGGTCATGGCGCACGCCGCCGGCCTCGATGCTCTTGTCGAAATCCAGCGCCACGCGGTTGCGCTTCTGCGTGTCCCAGCGGTCTTCCTGCCGCGCACACGGTGCGGCTACCGAGCGCAACGGCCAGGACCTGCCGCGTTACCTGATCGCCTTCATCGCATCGCTGCGTGATCTGGTGATCGCCAACCCCGGCCTTGCCCCCCATCTGCTGCGCCGCTCGGTGGCCTCGCCGTCGATAAGTGCTCGCATCGCCGAGCATCAGCAGGCCGTTGCAGCTGCCTATGGGCTGCCGTTGGCGCAGGCACGCTGGCTGCTGTCGACCGTGGCCTTCCATTGTGTGGCCGCGGCCGACACGTTGTACGCCGGCACGCGGGAAGATGGACTGTCTGACGAAGAACGCGCGCGCGATGCAACGGAAGTCGAACGTGAGTTCGCCCAGGGCATGCATGCGCTTGTGCTGGGGGCGATGCAGATCGTGCGCGGCGAGGCTGATCTGCAGGCGCTCTCGCTGCCGCCGCCCGCGCGCGGCTGAGGTGCGGCGGTGGTTCATCCCGCGCTTACGGGCGTGTTCTAGCATGGAGGGGTCCAACGCCTGCCCGGGAACCCAATGACCGACCACGCTTCGACCGCCCTTTCCGAAGCCGAACGCCAGCGTGCGCTCGATGCCCTGCACATTGTCGGCAGCCTGCCCGAACCGGCCTACGATGACATCGTGAAAGTGGCCGCCGCCGTGTGCGGCACGCCGATGGCCCTGGTCACCCTGATTGATCGCGACCGCCAATGGTTCAAGGCCCGTACCGGTCTGGACGGCAGCCAGACCGACCGCGATGTAGCAGTCTGCGACCATGCGATCCGCGAGCCCAGCCAACTGCTGGAAGTCGGTGATCTGAGCCAGGACGCACGCTTTGCCGACAACCCGGTGCTGAAGGAGATCGGCGCACGCTTCTACGCGGGCATGCCGCTGGTGACCGGCAGCGGTGCGGCGGTGGGCAGTGTGTGCGTGGTGGACCTGGCACCGCGCTCGCTTACTCCGGTGCAGCGCGAGGCCCTGCAGGCGCTGGCCCGGTTGACCATGAACCTGATGGAGGCGCGCAGCCGCGAGCGCGAACAGGAAGTGGTGGCCCTGCTGGAACAGACGGTGGCCGCCGAGCCGGTCGGCAGCGACGCCACCACCGCAGGTACGCAATACACCATCGTGATTCTGGAGCTGCAGGATCTGGCCGCGCTGGCGGAGCAGTTGGGCGAACGCGGCCTGGACCGCCAGTTGCAGCAGCTGGATGCGGCGCTGGAACGGTGCCTGCAGACCGAGCGTGGCGACAGCATCAACCGGGTCACCGGCAGCGGTGAGTTCATTGCCGTGCTGGGCAGCGACCAAGCCGATGCCACCCTGCATGCGCTGCAGGGCGTGGCCGACGAAGCCGCCGCCCGCCTGGGTCGCCCGTTGCTGCTGGGCGCGGCCACCGGCAGCCGCGACGAGAACACCACTGCGGTGTTCGTGCGCGCCGACCAGGCCCTGGCCATCGCCAAGGACGCGCGCAGCTAGTCGGCTTTGGCGTAACGCCAGGCCACCGTGCTGCGCAGGTGCTGCAGCAGGTGGTCCAGGAACACGCGCACGCGCGGTGCCAGCTGCTTGCCCGAGCCATGCACCGCGCTCAGCGGCGAGGTGGCCAGCGCGTGGTCGGGCAGCACTTCCACCAGGCGCCCCGCCTGCAGGTCCTCGGCCACGTCCCAGATCGATTTGCGGGCAATGCCGGCGCCCTGCAGCGCCATCAGGTGCGCGGCCTCGCCGTCGTCGCACAGCGTGCTGGCCTGCAGCGGCAGTGCCAGCGCGGCATCGCCCTGGCCGAAGCGCCAGTGGCTGACCGGCGGGCTGCCCGAGGCAATGCAATCGTGCTGCTGCAGGTCGGCAATGCTGCGCGGCAGGCCACGCCGTTGCAGGTAGTCCGGCGATGCGCACAGCACCCGACGGTTCGGCGCCAGTTCGCGCGCCACCAGCCGCGAATCATCCAGCGTGCCATAGCGCAGGGCCAGCTCGATGCCCTCGCCCACCAGATCGACGATCTCATCGCGCAGCGACAGGTGCACGCGTACACCGGGATGGGCCATCTGGAACTCCCGCACCGCTGGTACTACATGGCGCCGACCGAAACCGTTCGGGGCGGTCACCCGCAGCATCCCCGCCACCAGATCCTGGCGCTGCGCAAGCGCCGCTTCGGCCGCTTCCACTGCCTGCAGCACCTGGCGGCAGTGTTGATGGAACACGCTGCCCTCGTCGGTGAGCGAGACCCGGCGCGTGCTGCGGTTAAGCAGGCGCACCTGTAACCGGCGCTCCAGCGCTGACAGCCGCTTGCTGACCACGGCCAGCGACACACCCAGGTCGCGCGCCGCAGCGGACAGGCTGCCGCCGTGCACGATGCGATCGAAGGTGCGCAGTTCACCCAGGTCTTCGATCATCGCGATTCTTTCCTTTCGGGCAACAGCACCTTTCCCATATTGCCATTCCGGAAAGCATCACGCAGCAACACAATGGATCGATCCATGTCGGCCGGGGAGCGGTCGGCGCCGGGCCCGAAGTCGAGCACGCCACCGCGACAGGACGCGCGCGAAGCTGTGCACCAGCCACCCCACAGGTAGCCACCCCGCAATGAACGATGACGCCGAACCGATGGCGCCGGCGCTGAGCCGCCGCCGCTTTTTCCAGGGCCTGACCCTGATTCCCGTGGCGGCCGCCCTGCCCGCCTGTGCGCCCGGCACCCCCGCGCAGAACGCGCAGGCACCCGCCGCTGATGCCGCCGACTACCGCCCCGAATTCTTCAACGCCGCCGAATGGGCCTTCATCGTCGCGGCCTGCGATCGGCTGATCCCCGCCGACGAGACCGGCCCCGGCGCGGTGGAATCGGGCGTGCCCGAGTTCCTCGACCGGCACATGCAGACGCCCTACGCCGCCGGCGCCATCTGGTACATGCAGGGCCCCTTCCTGGAAGCGCCGAGCGAATTCGGCTACCAGGGCAAGCTTGCGCTGCGCGATATCGTGCGCGTGGGCATTGGCGCCTTCGATGCGCACTGCCGCGCACAGTTCCAGGGCAAGACCTTCGCCCAGCTGGACCACGCCCAGCAGGAAACCCTGCTGAAGGCCGCCGAGGGCGGCAAGCTGGAACTGGACGCCATTTCCAGCAAGCTGTTCTTCTCCAACCTGCTGGGTGAAGTGAAGAACGGCTACTTCGCCGACCCCAAATACGGGGCCAACAAGGGCATGGCCGCGTGGAAGATGATCGGCTACCCCGGCATGCGTGCCGACTACCTGGACTGGATCGGGGTGCGCGACAAGGCCTACCCGCTGCCGCCGGTGGACCTGGCTGGGCGGAGGGGCTGAGCGCATGGCCATCACGAAACCGAAAGTAGACGCCGTGATCGTCGGCATGGGCTGGACCGGGGCGATCCTGGCCAAGGAACTGACCGACGCCGGCCTGCACGTGGTCGCGCTGGAACGCGGCGGCGACCGCGATACCCAGCCTGATTTCGCCTATCCCAATGTGGTGGACGAGCTGGAAGGCTCGGTACACCGCCGCTACCTGCAGAGCCTGGCGCAGGAAACCGTCACGATTCGCCACACCCTTGCCGATACGGCCGTGCCGTACCGGCAGATGGGCTCGTTCAAGCCCGGCACTGGCGTGGGCGGTGCGGGCAGCCACTGGTCGGGCGCGCATTTCCGCCCGCTGCCAGAAGACATGAAGCTGCGCAGCAACGTGGAAGAACGCTATGGCAAGCGTTTCATCCCCGATGACATGACCATCCAGGATTTCCCGGTCAGCTATGCCGAGCTGGAGCCGCACCTGCACATGTTCGAACTGGTGTGCGGCACCTCCGGCAAGGCCGGCGTGGTCAATGGCGTGGTGCAGGCTGGCGGCAATCCGTTCGAGGGTTCGCGCTCGGCCGAGTATCCGCTGGGGCCCAACCCCAACTACCTGGGCGGTGAGCTGTTCTACAAGGCGGCCAAGGAAATGGGCTGGCATCCCTACCCGATTCCCGCCTCCAATGCCTCTGGCCCCTATGTGAACCCCTATGGCTGCCAGTTGGGCCCGTGCAATGCCTGCGGCTTCTGCAGCGATTACGGCTGCCTGAACTATTCCAAGGCCAGCCCCAACGCCTGCATCCTGCCGGTGCTGCGCCAGCGCCCGACGTTCGAACTGCGCACGCATTCGCAGGTGCTGAAGGTGGACCTGGACAGCAGTGGCAAGCAGGCCACCGGCGTGACCTACCTGGATGCCCAGGGCCGCCAGGTGCAGCAGCCGGCCGACCTGGTGCTGCTTTGCGCGTTCCAGCTGTACAACGTGCACCTGATGCTGCTGTCCGGCATCGGCCAGCCCTACGACCCGGAATCCAACACCGGCACGGTGGGCCGCAACTACTCCTACCAGAACCTCAACCGGGTGGTGCTGTTCTTCGACAAGAGCGTGCAGGCCAATGGCTTCATCGGCATTGGCGGTGCGGGTACCACCATGGACGACCTCAACGGCAACCAGTTGGACAACGCGAAGGCCGGGTTCGTCGGCGGCGGCCTGGTCTGGGCGCGCCAGCCCGGCGCCGGCCCGGTGCGCGGCATCAACGTGCCTTCGGGTACGCCCAGCTGGGGCGCGGCATGGAAGAAGGCGGCCGCGGACAACTTTCGCCACAACTTCTATTACGAAGTACAGGGCGCGTGCATGGCCTACCGCCAGCATTACCTCAGCCTGGACCCCAACTACACCGACAGCTTCGGCCGGCCCCTGCTGCGCATGACCTTCGATTGGCACCCCAACGAGATCAAGGCCTCGCAGTTCTTCGTCGGCAAAGCGATGGAGATGAGCCGCGTGCTCAACCCGCTTTCCATGAGCGGTGATGCCAAGAAGGACGGCGAGCACTACAACATCACCAAGTACCAGAGCACGCACACCTGCGGTGGCGCAATCATGGGCGCCGATCCGAAGACCTCGGCGCTGAACCGCTACCTGCAGAGCTGGGACGTGCCGAATGTCTTCGTGATCGGCGCCAACGCGTTCCCGCAGAACAACGGCTACAACCCCACCGGGCTGGTCGGCGGGCTCGCGTACTGGGCGGCCACGGCCATCCGCGAAAAGTACCTGCCCGATCCGGGCCCGCTGGTACAGGCCTGAGGAGATGCCCATGAAGAAGCTTCTCCTGTGGATCGTGGTGCTTGCCCTGGTGCTGCTGTTGCTGGCCCTGGCCTACGCCTTCGTGCCGACCCGCACGCGGGTGCTGGGCGATGCGCCGGCGGCCGATGCGGCGCTGATCGAACGTGGCCGCTACCTGGCCGCGGCTGGCGACTGCACCGCCTGCCACACCCGCCCCGGTGGCAAACCGTTTGCCGGTGGACTGCCGGTGGCCTCGCCGCTGGGCAACATCTACAGCACCAACATCACCCCGGACCGCGACACCGGTATTGGCGGGTATTCGCTGGATGATTTCGACCGCGCCGTGCGCCACGGCATCACCCCCGATGGCCGCACGCTGTACCCGGCCATGCCCTACCCGTCCTATGCCCGCCTGACCGATGACGATGTGCGGGCGCTGCATGCCTATTTCCTGCACGGTGACATCGCCCCGGTGAAGGAGGCCAACCAGGCCGCCGACATTCCGTGGCCGCTGTCGATGCGCTGGCCGCTGGCGATCTGGCGCAAGACCTTCGCCCCCGATGCGGATGCGGTGGCCTTCGACCCCAGCCGCTATGCCACTGCGGAACTGGCGCGCGGCGCCTACCTGGTGCAGGGCCTGGGCCACTGCGGCAGTTGCCACACCCCGCGTGGGCTGGCGCTGCAGGAACAGGCACTGGATGAATCGGGCGGCGCGTACCTGGCCGGTGGGCAGATCATCGATGGCTGGAACGCGGTGAACCTGCGCGGCAACAACGCCGATGGCCTGGGCCGCTGGAGCACGCAGGACATCGTCGACACCCTGCGCACCGCACGCAACGCGCACAGCGCGGTGGTGGGTTCGCCGATGGCCGACGTGGTGGTGCACAGCACCCAGCACCTGACCGATGCCGACCTGCAGGCCATGGCGGTCTATCTGAAGAGCCTGCCGGCCAGCGCGCACGACCCGTCGGCCTACGCCCAGGACGATGCCACCGCGCGCAAGCTGCAGGCCGGGGTGAACGACAGCCGCGGTGCCGAACTGTACGTGGACAACTGCGCCGCCTGCCATCGCACCGATGCCAAGGGCTATGCGAATGTGTTCCCGGCCATCGCCGGCAACCCGACGGTGCTGGCCGACGATCCGACCACCCTGGTGCGTCTGCTGCTGCATGGCAGCGCATTGCCCTCGACCGCGCAACGGCCGTCCAACCTGGGCATGCCCGGCTTCGCCGATCGGCTGAGCGATGAAGAAATCGCACAACTGGCGACCTTCATCCGCCAGGACTTCGGCAACAAGGCCAGCGCGGTGAATGCAACGCAGGCGAAGAAGCTGCGGCACGAATCGCCGTAACGTGAGTGCAGGGCCCCGACAAATGCCAACCTTGGTTGGCGCAGCGGCGTCCGTGCGAAAAGCGTGCCCACCAAGGTGGGCACCTACCGAAGCAGGGCGCCGGTGACAGACCAGCGTGCGACAATTACGCACTTTGTTCTACCCGGAGCGCCCCCCATGGCCCCCTTCCCCTTCGATGCCGTGCTGTTCGACTGCGACGGCGTCCTCGTCGATTCCGAGCCGCTGGTCGCGCGTGTGCTCTCGGAAATGCTGACCGAACGCGGCTGGCCACTTACCCAGCAGCAGGCCGCCGAGGTGTTCCTGGGCAAGTCGGTCCAGCCTGGCCGGCCTGATCGAAGAACGCACCGGCAAACCCTTCACCGAGGCGTGGCTGGAAGAATTCCGCCAGCAGCGCAACGTGGCGTTGCAGCGTGACCTGACCGGTATTCCCGGCGCACCCGCCGCCGTACGTTCGCTGCAGACCCTCACCCAGGGCCGGATCGCCTGCGCGTCCGGTGCCGATCTGCTCAAGGTTCGCCTGCAGCTGGAAAAGATCGGCATTCTGGATGCCTTCGGCGGGCAGATCTTCAGCGGTCAGGACCAGCCGCGCACCAAGCCTTATCCCGATGTGTATCTCGCCGCCGCCGCGGCACTGGGCGTGGACCCGGCGCGCTGCGCGGTCATCGAAGACACCGTGACCGGTGCCACCGCAGGCGTGGCCGCCGGTGCCACCGTGTTCGGCTACAGCCCGGGTGGCCAGTACCACAGCACCCCCGAGGCGCTGCGTGCGGCCGGTGCGCATGTCATCTTCGAATCCATGCAGGACCTGCCGGCGGTGCTGGCCGCGTATACCGGCAACACGGCGGCCTGATTGCCAGCGCCGCCCTCCTGCGAGAGCGGCGCTGCCACGACATCAACCCGCGCGGGTCACCAGGTAAAGCGCGCGGTTGCCGTCACCGTGCGGCCGGTGCCGTAGTAGCACGACGACACGCCGGTGCAGGTCGACACGAAACGCTTGTCGGCCAGGTTGCTGACATTCAACGACAGCTGCGTGCCGACGTTGCCGTACTGGCCGATGTCGTAACGGATGGCGGCATCCCACAGCGTGTACGACGGAATGAGGTACAGGTTGGCGCTGTCCCCGTAGCTCTTGCCGTTGTAACGCGCGCCGGCCGCCAGGCTCAGGCCTTCCAGCGCACCGCCCTGGAAGGTGTAGTCGCCCCACAGCGAAGCGGTCCAGTCCGGCACCATGGCCAGCTGCTTGCCCCGATAGCCGTTGTTGCTGCGGGTCACTTCCGAATCCATCCAGGACGCGGCGCCGATCACGCTGAAGCCCGCCAGCGGGGTCACCCGGCCTTCCAGCTCGACACCGCGCACGCGGCCCTCGCCGTCCTGCACCTGGCACTGGCTGGTACCGGTGGTGCCGCAGGTGTTGTGGCCGGTGTCCGGATCATCGGTCAGCACGTTCTGCTGGCGCAGATCGTAGGCCGACAGGGTCACCAGGCCGTCGAAGCTGGCGGGCTGGTACTTCACGCCGGCCTCCCACTGCTTGCCGGTGATCGGATCGAACGGCGTGCGGTCGAACGACTGGGTGGCCGTGCTGCCCGCGGGCTGGAACGATTCGGCATAGCTCAGGTATGGGGTCAGACCATTGTCGGCCACGAACAGAATGCCGGCATTGCCGCTGAAGGCCTCGTTCTTGATCTGGCTGGGGGTGCGTGCGCCGAAGCGGTTGTTGGCCACGGTGTACGACTGCGTCCAGGTGTCATCCTTGGTCCAGTCGTAGCGGCCGCCCACGGTGAAGCGCCACTTGTCCAGCGCGATCTGGTCCTGCAAGTAGACGCCGGTCTGGCGGTTGATGCCGCCGGAGTAGCTGATCGAGGTCGTGGCCGGAATGTAGCCGGTGTAGACCGGATTGAAGATGTCGATCGCGTTGGGGGTATCGGTGGCCGTGCCCATTGCACCGCGCGCCGCATCCCAATCGGCCTTCTGCCAGTCCACGCCCACCAGCAGGGTGTGTTGTGCCGCACCGGTACTGAACTTGCCGGTCAGGCGGGTATCGGCGGTGTCGCCGCGCGAATCGCCCTCGCCCCAGGTGGCGCGGCGCTTCTGGGTGCGGCCGTCGGCGTTCAGCGCACCATTGGTCACCACCGTGCGGAAGGTCGAGTCCACGTTCAAGCGCCGTGCGCTCTGGCTCAGCGTCCAGTTTTCATTGAAGGCGTGTTCGAACATCCAGCCAGCCGACCAGATGGTACGGTCATAGGTGTTCCAGGTCGGCTCGCCGATGAAGGTGCTGTTCTTCATGTCGCCATAGGGCGTGGCGTTGAGCGTTCCGGCCATGGGCAGGAACTGGTAGGTCGAGCCACCATCGTCGCGCTGGTACAGGCCCAGCAGGGTCAGGCGCGTGCGCTCGGCCATCTGGAAGGTGTAGCTGGGCGCCAGGAACCAGTGTTGCTGGTCGGTGTGCTTGATCTGCGTATCGCCATCACGGTACAGACCCACCAGGCGGCCCAGGTGCTGCTTGTCCGCCGATGCCGCGCCCACGTCGAAGGCCGTGCTGTACTGGCCGTTGCCATCCACGCCCAGCTGCACGATCTGCTGCTGGTCCGGCGTCGGGGTCTTGCTGACCTGGTTCACCATGCCACCCGGAGCCACCTGGCCGTACATTACCGCCGACGGCCCCTTCAGCACTTCCACCCGGTCCAGGTTCCAGCTGTCCACCATGGTGCGGTTCCACTGCCCGCCCTGCGGCGCGCGCATGCCGTCGATGGTCACGTTGTTGCTCCAGCTGCCCGCGTCGAAACCACGGATACGGAAATCATCCACGCGGTTGTCGATGCCACTGCTTTCCAGCGACACACCGGCGACGTAGCGCATGGCCTCGTTCAAGGTCTGCACGCCGCGCGCATCCAGTTCCTCGCGGGCGATCACCGACACCGACTTGGCCATCTCGGCAACCGGGGTGTCGGTCTTGGTGGCGCCAGAGGTGTGGGTGAGCGTGCGGTAGGCGTTGACGTGCACCGCATCCAGGTCGGTGGGGCTGCTGCCATCCGGAGTCTGCGACTGCGCCTGGGCGGCCAGCGGCGCGCACAGGGCCAGGGCCACGGTCAGCGCCGTGCTGAGCGGCGAGCGGACGGGAAATGCGGAGGAATTCATGGGGGAACCTGCCAGGAAGGGGCGCCAGCGGCAGGCCGCGGCACTGTTAAGGACGCATGAAATCATATCAAATGCGAATGGTTCGCACTAACGTCCGTGGTTCAGGTGGCGTGCTGGCAGGGCGTAGGCCGCGCCGACACCGTGTTAACCGCGCTTTTCGATACTGGGCCAGCGCCGGGCGCTCGCGCCGGGCTGCACCCATGGAACGCAACGAGGACATTGGATGAGCAAGCTGCACACCCTGGCCGCCACGGCCGCCCTGCTGGCCCTGAGCCCCCTGGCCTGGGCCGAAACGGTGAACCTGACCAACAGCGCCGACGGCGCCAACCGCGATGCAGGCATCACGGCCGTCAAGAAAAAGCTGCAGGACGCCTGCACCGAGCGCAAGGGCACGCCCGCCACGGACACGTTCGAAGTGGTGTTCGAAAAGACCAGCGAGAATCCGAACGTGCCCAAGCCGTACTACGTGGACGGCAAGATGCAGTGCGAGCTGCCGGGCTGAGGCTTCGCAGGGAGCGCCGGGCCTGGCCCGGCGCTACCGCGTGGTGAGCGCACAGGGTTCAGCGCGCCAGACTGCGCACCGCTTCCTGCTGCTGCACCTGGACCTGCTCCTGCTCCTGCTCACGCTGCTGCGTGACCTGCACGTCTGCTGCCGCACGCTCGGGCACCTGTTGCAGTTCGCGCACGTGCTCGGCCACCGGCGTGGCGACGGCCTGTGCGGTGTCGGCGCGGGCAATCTGCCGGTCGGCGGCATGCGGTTCGCCCTGCACGGCGAATGCGTAGCGGCCGTCGTCACTCAACACCGCCTGGTCCACCCGGTCCATGCCCTTGTGGGTGGCCGCCACCAGCAGCGCCATGCCAAGCCGTTCGCTGGCCTGGTCGGGCTGGCGCCCCATGGCCTGGTCCAGGCTGTTCACCGCGCCCTGGGTCTGCAGCCACAGGCCGTGGCGCGGGCTGGCTTCATTGCGCGGGTCGTGCTGCGGCAGCAACGGTGAAGGCGGCGGCAGGTCGCGCAAGGCCTGCGACTGCGCGCTGGCCGCGATCGGCTGCAGTTGACCGCCTTGGGCCGACGCCACGCGGAACAGGCGCTCACCCAGGCCGTACGCCGAATGCCCCTGGTTACGCGCCAGGCCCACGGCAAAGGCATCCACGTCCTGCTGCGGCTTTCCCTGACCGTCTTCGCTCAGCAGGCGCCAGTTCGGGCCGAGCATCGGGTTGTCCTTCACCATCGCCTGGGTGCGCTCCATCAGGGCGCGCATCTGCGGCTCGTCCAGCACAAGCGTGTTTTCCACGCCTGCATGCAGGGGGCCTCGATCACCGGCCGCGTTGCCGGTCAGCGCGGCATTCACCATGCCGGCAATCTGTTCGCCGTGTTCGTGGTCGCGCAGGTCGATCTGGAACTGGTAGCGCCGCTGGCTGATGTCCTCCTGGCCGTCAGCGCCATGGGCACTGAACCGGCTCACCGGCACGTTGCCGCTGTATTCCACCGTGCGTTGTTCGGTGAAGCTGCCATCCTCGTGGCGCACCCGCACCACATCGCCTGCATTGCGCTGGCCAGCCAGATCCACGGCGAACGCATCGCCCACGCCCACCTTCAGGCGGGTCTGCGAACTCATGCCCAGCCGTTCAACGGTCGCCAGATCCTGCACGCCCGGCGTCTGCGCATCCATCACCCCGGTATCGATGAAGTGCTGGTAGGCCGCGCGTCCATCCACCTGGTCCAGATCGAAGGTGGCGCTGCGCACCGTCGATTGCCCCAATGCATCCTGGCGCCCGGCCACGGCGGCCAGCTTGCCTGCGGCAAAGCCCACGCCGTTGAACGCTTCCACGGCCTGGTTGGGCCCGGTGGTGACCCGCACGCGCCCATCCTGCAGGTGATCCACCCGGTAGCTGGCGCCCTGCGCTTCGGTGACCTGGCTCTGGATGGCGATGTTGCGGAACCGTCCTTCCAGCGCGGTGCCGGTAAAGTGCTGGCCGTCCAGGGTGACACTGCCGCCGCGGGGAATGGTCTGCGGATCGAAGGGATTGACCGTCGTCGGATCCGTGCCCAGTGCGTCGTGCGGCAGGCTGACACGGTAGCGACCACGCGCGCCGGTAGTGTCTTCCTGGGTGAATCCGCCAGCCTTCATGCGGTTGCCCACTACGTGGTCGACCGTCACCAGATAATCCATGCCGTCGCGGGTGGGCGTGGCCGCGGCGGCCAGCGATGCGCCGCGGAACTGCGTGCTGGGACCGGTGCCTGACACCTTCTTTTCCTGCGCCAGCTTCATCGACTGGTCTTCACCATTCACGGTCACGGCATGGCCGGCGCCTTTCAACTGCGCCTCGCCGTTGCTGGAGACATACGTGGGATCGAACGCCGCGCTGGCGTTGGCCGCGTGAGCAGCCTGGGCGGGTGCGCCTTCCGTGCGGGTGGTGGCATTCATGCCGTGGGCTCCTTGAACGTAGACCGCCGGATTATGGCAGTCCGCGTACGTGCGCGTTCACGCCGCACCGCTGCAGTGTTCGAGATAGTGAACTACGTCCCATCGAGAAGGCCTGCATGTTCCGCCGCATTTCGCGCTTTTCAACCTGGCCGCGCGGCGTGCGATGGCTGACCTGGTCACTGCTCGGCCTGCAGGCGCTGTATCTGCTGGCCGGCAACGTATTCCTGAATACGCCGCTGTTCGATGCGGTCACCAATCGCAAGGCGCACAAGTTCGTGATGTCCACCGGGCCGGCCATTACCCTGCTGCCCGGCCATGTGATTGCCTGGAACGTGCACATGCGCGGCCATGTGAACCACACCGTGTATGTGCTGCACGCCGACCGCGCCAGTGCACGGCTGGCGGTGCTGCCGCTGTTCCGCCGCGAGGTGCGCGTGCCGCACCTGCAGGCGACCGGTGTGTCGGCCGAGATCGAACGCGTGGAGGACGTCGTACCCTCGCCGCCGCGCGGCGACCAGGGCTGGACGCTGCGCTTCGACGCGATCCACAGCGACAGTATCCGCAGCGCACGTTTCGGCAAGCTGCTGCTGCAGGGCGGCGGCAGCGGCACCCTCGGCTTCGTCAAGCAGCTGCGTGGCGGTCCGTCGCAACTGCTGGATTCGCGGGTTGAATTCAACGATGCCTTCGCCAGCTACGACGGCGTACAACTGCTGTCGGGCATGCAGTTGAAATCCACCTTCCGCTACCCGCGGCACTACCGCGACCAGGCGCCGGGCATCCGCAAGTTCACCCTGGTGGAAGGCACGCTGGACATCACCGCGCGCAGCCAGGGCGTGCGCATGAATACCGACGCCCAGCAGGTGGCCATCGCCAGTTCACCGCTGGCCGGCCAGCTGCAGGCGCACGTAGATCTGCAGCGCGGCGCGCTGATGCCAGGTACCCGTGCGATCTGGCGGGTGCCGCTGCAGCTGGGCGACGGCGCCCCCGACCGCGGCGTGCTGGCCCTGCAGCTGGATGTGGCGCAGGACATGCGGTTGCAGGCGCGGCTGCCACCACGCGCCGAGCGCGGCGCGGCACTGGATGCCGACCTGCATATCCGCGGCCACGATATTCCCTTCGACGATCCGGCCAGCCTGCTGGAGCGCACCTCCGGACAGGTGCAGGGCGAGTGGACGTTCACCTCGCTCAACTGGATACCCGCGCTGTTCGTGCGCAAACCGTGGTTGCAGCTGGATGGCGGTGGTGTGCTGAAGGCCGACCTGCGCGTGCACGACGGTGAACTGGTGGCCGGCAGCACCGTGGACCTGCCCGAAGCACAGGCGGTGGCCGAAGTGGCCGGTGTGCGCATGACCGGCGTCGCCAGTGCGCATGGCGAACTGAAGCCGGGCACGCCCACCCGTGCCGAACTGGATGTGCGGCTGCCGCGTTTCTCCGCACGCACCCAGGGTAAGGATGCGGCCACCCTGTTCGAGGGGCGCGACCTGTCACTGCAGCTGAGCGGTGACGGCCGCCTGCGTGAGCTGCGCCGCGGCGTGCGCGCCCGGCTGCGCTTCAACGATGCGGACATTCCCGATCTGGCGGCCTACAACCGCTTCCTCGGCAACGGCCAGGTCCGATTGGTGTCGGGCGCGGCGCGCCTGAGTGGTGATGTCGGGCTGGACACCGACGGGCGCATCGGCAAGGGCACTGCACGTCTTGTCGGCCAGGGCGCGCGCCTGCAACTGGCGGGGCTGGACCTGCGCGCCGACACCCGCGTGGACGGCAGGCTGCAGCGCGGGGACTTCCGCCAGCGCTGGTTCGACCTGACCGGCAGCGCCGTTGAACTGCGCAATGTGCAGATTGATGGGCGCGACGGGACGCAGGGCTGGCAGGGCCGCCTGGACGTGGACCAGGGCCGAATCGACGGCCAGGCCCCGTTCCAGGTGGATGCGCGGGCGCGGGTGGCGATGAGCGATGCGGGCCCGTTGCTGGCGGTGTTTGCCGAACGCGGTGATTACCCGGGCTGGGTGCTGAAGCTGCTTGATTCAGGGCAGGTGGAGGCGAAGACCGCACTGCGCTGGCAGCCGGGACACCTGGTGCTGGACGATCTGCAGGCCGAGAATGATCGGTTCGCTCTGCGTGCACGCCTGGATCTGCTGCAACAGCGCCGCCGGGGTGATCTCTACCTGCGTTGGGGCATACTGGGTGCGGGCATCGAGCTGGATGGTGATCGCCGGCAGTGGCACCTGGCCGGTGCACGGGATTGGTTCGAGGGCCGCCCCGCCTTGTTGGCGCCGGCGCCCTGACCGCGCCGACGGGGCTCAGGCGGCGGCCGGTTGCCAGTCGCGCAGCACGCGCGGCTTCAGCGCGTGCTCGCCACAGCCCTCCGGGCAACGCAGGATGCGCGCCCCTGACATACTGATGAAGCCGGCGCCTTCGTGCGCGGTGAACACCTGCGCGCAGCCGTGGCAGCGCGCCACCAGCGCGTACAGATGAACGATGCGGCCGCTGCCGGGATCTTTAAGCGCATCGATCTGCAACAGATCGAACTGGCACGTGTCGGGCAGCGTGTGCGGGAAAGAGAGACGTGCTGATACGGGCTGCAGGTTCACGGGATGGCCAGCGGAGAAGTCGAAGCCTACGGTAGCGCTGCAGGCGTGCAGCCGGTGTTCACTGCCGGTGCAGTCCAGGCGAATTTTCTTCACAGCGTTGACACTGCTTCTGCTAGCGTAGCGCCAATGTCCGTTCCCGCCCCCTGCGCGCAGCGCGCTGCCTTTGTTCCTGCCCCCGGCGAGCCGCTCAGCGCGACGCTGAAGGCGGCCACGCGCAGCACCCACGAGCGCCTCGACCAGCGCCTGATGGCGTTGGGCATCTTTGATGATCGCCGCGATTACCTGCGCTTCCTGCAGGTGCAGGCGCAGTTCCATGGCGCGGTGGCCCCACTGTACCTGCGGCACGACCTGTCACTGGCGGCAGCAGAACCCTGCCGGCATGCGAAGGTTCTTGCCGATCTGGCGGATCTGGGCGCGCACGCTGCGGTGCCGATGGCCGATGCGCCGTCGCTTGCCGCAGCGCCCCTGTCCGTGGCGCTGGGCTGGTGGTACGTGGCCGAAGGCTCCAGTATGGGGGCGGCCGTTCTGCTGCAGCATGCCGCGCGCCTGGGCCTGCATGTTGGCTTCGGCGCACGCCATCTGGCGCCGGCGGCAGCCGGGGTGGCCGCGCATTGGCGCAGCGTTCGCGCCGCGATGGATGCGATCGTGCTGACCGACGCGCACCGCGCACAGGCCGCCGCGGCCGCCTGCGCGGCGTTTGAGTTCGTTGGGCGGCGCGTGGATGAAGCGTTCAGAAATGCCTGAGCCAGCCGTTGACAGCAATGCGATAGTAGAGCGATGCCTGTCGCTTCCCCTGTTCCGGGCGCGCGCCTGCGCCGCCTCACCATTTCCGGGTTCCTGTCTTCATGTCAAACGCCACTGACGCCGTGAACGATCTGGCGCTGTCCGCCTGTGCCCGCGAGCCGATCCACACCCCCGGCGCCATCCAACCCTACGGCGTTCTGCTGATCGCAGACCCCGACACGCTGCGGGTCCGTGAGCGCGCGATCAGCCAGGCGTCCCTGCTGCAGCAGTTCGGTGAGCCACTGGGCCAATCACTGGAGACGGTCCTGGGCGGCGTGCTGGCGCCCTTCCTGCCGCAGCTGCGCCGCACCGCGGTCGACAGCAGCGTGCATGTGGGCGCGGTGCACCTGGACGGTCATGGCCGCCACCAGCTGCTGGTGCACCGTTCGCAGCACGACCTGCTGGTGGAACTGGAAAGCCCGGTGCCCGGCCAGCCCAGTTCGCTGGAAGAGCTCTATCCGGCCATCCGCCGCCTGATGTCGGAAATCGAATCGGCCGCGACGGTGGCCGATCTGTGCCAGCTGGCCGCCCAGCACATGCGTGCCCTGACCGGCTTCGACCGCACCCTGGTCTACCAGTTCGACAGCGCCTGGAATGGCACCGTGGTGGCCGAGGATGGCAATGGCGTGCTGCCGTCCTACCTGGACTTGCGTTTCCCCGAATCGGACATTCCGGCACAGGCACGTGAACTGTACCGGCGCAACCGGGTACGGCTGATCGCCGATTCCGATTACACAGCCGTGCCGCTGGTGCGTGATGCCGCGTCTGCCGGCGCGCCGGCGACCGATCTCAGCCTGGCGGTGCTGCGCAGCGTTTCCCCGGTGCACCTGCAATACATGCGCAACATGGGCACGGGCGCCTCCATGTCGGTCTCGCTTATCCACGAGGGCCGCCTGTGGGGCCTGGTGTCCTGCCATACCGCCAACGCGCGTCGCCTGCCCTACCCCGTGCGCACCGCCTGTGAGTTCATGGGCCAGATCCTGTCGCTGCAGATTGCCGTGAAAGAGCGCGGGCGCGTGGTGGAAGAACGGGTGATCCGCCGCTCGCTGCTGGTCAAGCTGCTTGCACGCATGGCCGGCGATGAGGATTTCATGGCGGCGCTGCGCCAGGACCACACCAACCTGCTGGCGCTGACCGAAGCCGCCGGCGCCGCCATCGTGCACAAGGGCGAGTGCATGCGCGTGGGGCAATGCCCGGCCCGCGAGGACATCCTGCGCCTGGCCCACTGGGTGGCCGCCGAACACCCGGGCGAAGAGGTCTTCCACACCGACCATCTGGCCGGTGCGTGGCCGTCGGCCGCACGCTTGAGCGACGTGGCCAGCGGCGTGCTGGCGGTGTCCATCTCGCAGCTTCACGACAGCTACCTGATGTGGTTCCGGCCCGAAGTGGTACGCACCGTGCGCTGGGGCGGTGACCCGCGCAAGTCGAGTGATCCTGGCACCGCGTTGTCGCCCCGCCATTCCTTCGAGGCATGGAAGGAGACCGTGCAGCAACGGAGCCTGCCCTGGAGCGACGCCGACGCTGATGCCGCGCACGAAATGCGCACCGCCATCGTCGACATCGTGCTGCGCAAGGCCGAAGAAATGGCCGAGCTGAACGAGCAGCTGCTGCGCAGCAACAAGGAACTGGAGGCCTTCTCGTATTCGGTCAGCCACGACCTGCGCGCACCGTTCCGCCACATCGTCGGCTATTCCGAACTGCTGGGCAGCTCTGCGGCCGAGCGCCTGAGCGAGAACGAGCGCCGCTTCCTCGACACCATCGTTGAATCGGCCAAGTCTGCCGGAACGCTGGTCGATGACCTGCTGAGTTTCTCGCAGATGGGTCGTTCAACCCTGGGCCGCATGCACATCGACATGGGCGCATTGGCCCAGGATGTGCGCCGCACCCTGGCCTTCGACTATGCCGGGCGCTCGATTGAATGGCGCATCGGGCCGCTGCCGGTGGTCGAGGCCGATCCAACCATGCTGCGGCTGGTCTGGCAGAACCTGCTGTCCAACGCAGTGAAGTTCACCCGCGACGTGCCCGACGCAGTGATTGAGGTGGGCCACCAGCGCAGCGCCAGCGAAGACATCTTCCATGTGCGCGACAACGGCTGCGGCTTTGACATGCGCTACGTGGACAAGCTGTTCGGCGTCTTCCAGCGCCTGCACCACGAAGACGAATTCGAAGGCACCGGTATCGGCCTGGCCAATGTGCGCCGCATCATCGGCCGCCATGGCGGCCGCACCTGGGCCGAAGGCACGCTGGGTGAAGGTGCCACGCTCTATTTCACCCTTCCCCTTTCTACCGGAGAACACCCATGAGGGATCTGCGGCCGATCCTCCTGGTCGAGGACAGCCCCAAGGACGCCGAACTGACCCTGGCCGCGCTTGCGCGCTGCCAGCTGCTCAACGAGGTGGTGCACGTGCGCGATGGCGCCCAAGCGTTGGACTACCTGCGCAGCCAGGGCAATTTCGCCGGCACCTTCCACGGCGGCCCGGTGGTGGTGCTGCTGGACCTGAAACTGCCCAAGATCAACGGCCTGGAAGTACTGCAGCAGGTGCGCGAGGACCCGGAACTGAGCAGCACCCCGGTGGTCATGCTCACCTCCTCGCGCGAAGAGCAGGACCTGGTGCGCAGCTACCAGCTGGGCGTCAATGCATTTGTCGTAAAGCCGGTGGACTTCAAGGAATTCTTCGACGCCATCCAGGGCCTTGGCATGTTCTGGGGCATCACCAACCAGCCACCCCCGCACCGCGGCGGCAACGGGAAAACGCCTACCCATGAATGACCCCGCGCCTGCAGGCACCCGCCTGCAGATCCTGATGCTGGAAGACAGCGCGCTGGATGCCGAACTGATCACGGCCCAGCTGCAGCGCTCCGGCCTGCGCTTTGACGCCCACCGGGTGTGGGCGCACGACACGTTCCTGGCCGCGATCACCTCGGCGCAGTTCGACGTGATCCTGGCCGACCACGTGCTGCCGGGGTTCGACGGCGATACCGCACTGGCGCTGGCGCGCGAACATGCGCCGCAGATTCCGTTCATCTTCGTCTCGGGCACGCTGACCGAAGAGCTGGCGGTGCAGGCCCTGACCCGTGGCGCGCGCGACTACGTAGTCAAGCAGCGGCTGCAGCGGCTGCCGGACGCCATCCGCCGTGCCCGCGATGAGGCCCGCGAGCGCAACCAGCTGGCCCAGGCGCGGACGGCGCTGGAGCACAGCCAGGCACAGCTCCAGCAGATCACCGATGCCATTCCCGCGCTGATCGCACACCTGGGAAGTGACCACCGCTACCGCTTCGCCAACAAGGCGTTCCTGGACTGGCATGGCATTGCCCTGGACGACCTGCTGGGCAAGCAGCCGGCGGATATCGGCAACGGCGCCTCGTTCCAGCAGGCCCTGCCCAGCCTGGAACGGGTGCTGGCCGGCGAGCGTGCCAGCTTCCAGATCACCCTGACCCACCGCAGTGGCGAAGCACGTTTCGTGCAGATGGACTGTGTGCCCGAGTTTGCGGCCGACGGCACGGTGACCGGCTACACCTGCCTGGGCAGTGATGTGTCCGGCCTGAAGCGCGCCGAGCTGGCGTTGCGCGAGGACAACCAGTCACTGGAACAGCAGGTGCAGGCGCGCACGGCCGAACTGCAGGCCAGCAAGCGGCGCCTGCAGGCGATCTTTGAATCCAGTTTCCAGCACCAGGTCCTGCTGGGTCTGGACGGCCGGGTGCTCGACGCCAACGTGGCGTCGCTGGCAGCGGTGATGGCAGGAAAGGCCGACGTTGTCGGCGCCCAGTTTGCCCACACCCCGTGGTTCGCAGCGACCCCCGCAGCCGCGCAGATCGTGGCGCAGGCCGTGCACAACGCGGCCGCTGGCACCCCGTCACTGCATGCGTTCGAGCTGGAACTGCCCACTGGCAAGCGCAGTTTTGATTTTTCGCTGCGGCCGCTGCAGGGCCCCGATGGCGAGGTGGCGGCGGTGGTCTGCGAAGCGGTGGAAACCACCGCCCGACTGCAGGCAGAGCATGCGCTGCGCCAGTCGCAGAAGATCGAGGCCGTTGGCCAGCTGACCGGTGGTATCGCGCACGACTTCAACAACATCCTGACCGTCATCGCCGGCAACGTGGAACACGCGCTGCTGCTGAATGAACGCAAGGGAGAACCGGCCGGCATGACCGCGCGGGCGCTGGACAACGCCCTGAAGGGCGTCAACCGCGCGGCAAGCCTGACCCAGCGCCTGCTGGCCTTTGCCCGCCGGCAACCCCTGCACAGCCAGGCGGTCAATCTCAATGATGCCGTGCATGGCATGCAGGACATGCTGCAGCGTGCCCTGGGCGAGCTGGTGCAGCTGGAGATCCGCAGCGCGGACGACATCTGGTGCGTGGAGCTGGATGTCAGCCAGCTGGAAGTCTCGGTGTTGAACCTGGCCGTGAATGCACGCGATGCCATGGACCACGGCGGCCAGCTGGTGATCGAGATCGACAACAGTCACCTGGATCACGACTATGCCGCCCTGTTCCCGGATGCAACGCCGGGCGAGTATGTGATGCTGCGCGTGCGCGATAACGGCCATGGCATGTCGGCAGAAACGCTGGCCAAGGTGTTCGAACCGTTCTTTACCACCAAGCAGGTCGGCCGCGGCACCGGCCTGGGGCTGTCGATGGTGCATGGCTTCGTGAAGCAGTCCGGCGGCCACGTGCTGGTCGATTCAGTGCCCGGCGATGGCACCAGCATCACCATGATGTTCCCGCGCTCGACCCTGCCCCTGCCCAGCCAGGCGGCGCCGACACAGACCGGCTGGGCCAGCTACGAGGCACGCGAGGAATCCATCCTGGTGGCCGAGGACAACGACGACGTGCGCGCCTACACCGTCGATGCGTTGCGACAGCTGGGCTACCGCGTGCTGGAAGCCCACGATGGCCCCTCCGCCCTGCGCCTGCTGGAGCGGCCCGACACCCAGATCGATCTGTTGTTCTCGGACATCGTGATGCCCGGCATGTCCGGCTGGGAACTGGGCCGGCAGGTGCGCGAGCGCTGGCCCTCGGTGGCCGTCCTGTTCACCTCGGGCTACCCGCGTGACCACGACACCGTGGGCAGCCCCGGGCGCGGCGCACCGCTGCTGTCCAAGCCATTCACCCGCAGCGACCTGGCCGAATCGGTGCGCAGCGCCCTGAGCCCCTGATCGGCCCCACGCGCCCGGCCCAAGCATCGACCGGGCGCGCAGGTGTTGACCTACAGCTTGCCGGCGCCGGCCTTGGCCAGCACATCGGCCGCCACCTGCGTCGCGTTCAAGGGAATGTAGCTGTACGGCGGCGTCCAGCCCACGTTGCGGTCCCAGCTGCAGACCAGGCTGGCGCCATTGAGGATCGAGCCGTCGTCACGATAGACGCTGCCGCCGTAGCTGGCGGCGATCTTGTCGCAGCCACTGACACCGGCAATCTGGAACACGTTCGATTCCGAGCGGATCTTCGACTCCTTGCCCACCCCGTGCGCATGGCTGAAGGGATACACCGCGTGGCTGGTGCTGCCTAGGTGGTAGTTGTTGTACAGATGCACCTGGCCGAAGCGCACGCGCGGCCCTCGCGAGCCGATGTTCTCGAACAGCGTGTTGTGGATGGTGACCTTGAGCTTGCCGCTGTCCTTGCTGCTGGCACTGTCACTGGAGCCGATCAGGTTGTTCTTGTCGTGCAGGCGGAACACCGAATAGGACACAGTCACGTAGTTCGCGCCATTCTTCACGTCCATGGCGCCATCGTGGTGCTGCCTGGGTCGACCGTTGGCGGTTCCGTTCTGGTCGTCGGTACGGCGGCCATCGGTGAAGGTCACATGGTCGACCCAGACATTGCTGGCGCCGTCCACGGTCAGGCCGTCGAACTCGGAATTCCAGTTGCCTGCACTGCCATCGTCCGGGTCCCACACCGGTTGCGGGTCCCACGGGTTCTCGATGGTGAGGTTGCGGATGATCACATCGTTGGCCTTCACCATCAGGTAGGCCTCGCGCAGTTCTGCGTTGCTGCCCACACCGATCAGCGTGGTCTGCGTGGGAATCTCAACACGGGCGCGCGACTTCATGTCGGCCGAGGTGCTGTAGGGCTGCCCGTCGCTCATGTCGATCACCCCGCTGATGCGGATGATGCGGCCGCCGCTGCCGACACTGGCCTTCAGGGCCGTCTTCAGTGCCGCCGCGGTGGACACCGTGAACACCGCGGTGGCCGCCGCCGCCGAGCCGCCGCGGGTGCCGCCGTTCTGGGTGGCCCAGCCGGTGCTGGCGGTTTCGCGACTGCGGTCTGACTGCGCCTGGGCCGGGGCCGCCAGCAGCAGGACCGCCGCCGTCAGGGCCAGCGGCAGCAACGAAGAACGAAACGGAACATTCATGGGCAGGTCCGGACGTTACGCGCCCACGTCGGGCGCGGGGCCATGCTCAACGCGCGGCGCGCATCGTGTGCGCGCACCGCGCATTGCGACAGTGCTTGTGCGCAGGCAGTCACAGAAAGACAGCGCGCCGGGTGCGTGTCACCCTGCAGGACAGCAGGACACTGCGCAGTGTCCCGGCGTGGCCCGGCGCCAATGCGGAATTCCGAGCGTTGGCAGGTGCCGACCCTGGTCGGCACGAAAGGCGGGCAAACCAGGGTTTGCCGCTACCGGTTCTTCGCCTCCGCGAAGCGGTGGATCTGCGCGCACTCCACCACGCCCGGTGGCTGCGCCATGCCGGCAAGCACGATCATGGCCTCGCCGATCGCCCGGTTGCTGACCGACAACGAAGGCAGCACGCGTCCGACCACACCCATCAACGGCGCGGCCACCCAGTAGAACGGCTTCATCAGGGTGTGCCGGGTCCCGGTACCCGCCACCGGCTGCACACCTGCCGGCCGCAACATCACTGTGCGTACCGGCAGTCGCGACAGCGCCTGCTCGATCTCACCTTTCACCCGCAGCGGCATGATGCGGCTGGCCGGGTTGGCGTGTGCGCCGGATACATACAGGAAGCAGCCCTGCGGATTGGCGGCGGCCCACGCGCGGGCAACGGCCAACGTGGCGTCCACCGTCACCTGCCGGTACTCGGCCTCGGGCGTGCCCAGTGGCGGCGCACCTGCGCAATAGAAACACGCATCGAATCCCGCCCACGGCAGATCGGCGTGCGCGGCCTGCAGGAAGTCGGGCAGCACCATTTCCTCGAACCCCGCAGGGGCCGTGCCTTCGCGACGCACCAGCGCGGTGACCTGCGCCACCTGGGCAGACGCCGCGCACGCCTGCGCAACGCCCTGCCCGACCAGACCGCCGCTGCCGACCAGCAGAATCCTCAATGATTTCGTGTTGTCAGCGCTCATGCACACCTCCTGCGGCGCGCTAGAGTTTCACAAAACGCTGGATCTTGCGCGCCAGCCGGCCGCTGAACACCAGCGGCGCATCCAGCGCGGAGACGCAGATGCACGGCGCGCCCGGCGCAGTAACCGGCTGGTGCTCCACATCCTCGTCCAGATCGGCCACGTCACCCGGCGCAAACAGGCCCAGCGCATCGTTGTAGCTGCCCCGCAGGATCTGGGTCAGCTCACTCTGGCCATGGCTGTGCATGGGCAGGCACTTGCCCGGCGCAATCTTCAGCATGATCAATGAAGGCATCTGGGCCGCCCGGATGCAGTACACCCCCGGCGCGATCCAGCGCCAACGCAGCCCCGACAGCGATGCACCGAAATACGGATGCAGGGCGGCAGGCAGGTGATCCGGGTTGGCTTGCGGGCGTTCACTGGGCAGCGCTCGCGGTGCCACGCACGCGGCAGCCATCCCACCGTCGGCCTGGTCCATCTGTGCAAGCATGGCCATGCGCAGCTGCGCGTGGCGCGCCTCGTCCACGGCCGGCTGGGTCTGTTCCAGCAGCACCGCGCCAATCGCTTCGGCATCGCGCAGGCGCTGGCGACAGACCGGGCACTGTTCCAGGTGTGCGGCGGCCACCACGCTCAACGCGGTCGGCAAACCACCGGATGCGTAACTCATCAACGTCGATTCGTGCAGATGGTGGCGCGGGCTCACAGGCCACCTCCCACCTTCGACTGCAACTGCAGGAAGGCCCGGCGCAGGTGCGACTTCACCGTGCCCAGCGGCATGCCCAGCGCGGCGGCAATCTCGCCGTGGCTTCGTGCTTCGAAGTAGGACATGCGCACCAGCCGCGCCTGCACCGCCGGCAGTTCGTTGATGCGCTGGCGCAGGCGCACCTGGTCAGCGTATTGCTCGGCGCTGCTGTGCTCGACCACATCGAAGCTGGCGGCGTCGGCCACCGCCGCCTGCGCCTGCAGCCAGCCACGCTCATGGCGCACGCGGTCGATATGCAGGTTGCGCGCAATGCGGAACAGCCACGTACTCAGCGCGCCCTGCGCGGCATCGAAATCGGCCGCCCGCAGCCACAGTCGCAGCAAGGCCTCCTGTGCCAGCTCTTCGGCCACGGCGGGCGGTGCCCCCAAGCCGCGCAGGTAGACGCACAGACGTGGCATGAAGTGGTCGTAGATGCGCAGGAAGCAGTCGCGGTCGCGCAGCCGGGCCACACCGTCCATGTCCCCGGTCCAGTTGGTCGGCTCACTGCTGGGCTGCTGGGCACTGGACACGAGACGGGCGGCGTCGAAGGGGCTTCGGGGCGGACGGCGTTCAACGTACATGAGCGGGGGCGGCGATCAGGTGAAGGTGATTCCTGTGCCTCTACGCAGGCCGGGGCCAGTTGGATGCACGGCCGGGTGCATCCAGCGGCCGCCGCGCCGCGTAGTGGTTGCAGACCCTGCCGGAAATCGCCCCATGCGCGCCTACGCCTGCCTGCTGCTGTTGCCCGCCTGGGCCGCCCACGCCGAACCCACGCTGCTGCGCAGCGAAGGTGTGGCGACCACTGCGGACGGGCGTGTGGCCTACCGCGAGGTGCACTGGCAGCAGGGACCGCAGGACGGGGCGGAACGCTGGGTCGAATACCGCTGTGGATCGGGCCAGCCCTTCGCCCGCAAGCAGCTGCCGGCCACACGCCGACCTGCAGCGCGGGGCTACCGCCTGCAGGACCGGCGCAGCGGGCAGACCGCCGAACTGGACGTTTCTACGTCGGCGGTGCAGCTGCAGTGGCGCGAAGCGGCCGACGCGGCGCCGGTAAAGGCCCGGCTTGCGCTACCGGAGGACGCGGTGATCGACGCCGGCTTCGATGCCGCCGTGCGCCAGCATTGGGGCACCCTGCTGCGCGGCGAGCCAGTCACGCTCTCCTTCCTGGTGCCGGGGCGGCAGCGCTTCTACCCGCTGAAGGTGCAGCACCGTGGCGCGCAGCAATGGCAGGGGCAACCCGCGCAGGCCTTCGCAGTGCGCCTGGATGCGTGGTACGGCGCCGTCGCACCCGGCCTGAGCCTGGTCTACGCCGACGCCGACCGTCGCCTGCTGGAGTTCAACGGCACCAGCAACCTGCGTGACGCCCACGGGCGCTACCCGCAGGTCCGCGTCGCCTTCCAGAAACCGCCCCTGCCCGCCAGTCGCAGCCAGTGGCAGCGCGAACAGGATGCGCCACTGGTCAGCGCGTGTGGTGTTACGGCCAGGTGAAGTGCTTCACGGATGCGAATGGGCTGCATCCAATCGCCCCGCTGCAACGTAGGCACTTACACACGCGCCTTCCGGAAGCCGAACATGTCTGCAGCTGCGCCCCTGCCCCATCGACGCACCCGCCTGTTGCGCACGGTGCGCCGCTGGTTCGATACCGGCAGCAACGCCACCGAGGTGTCGGCGGCGCAGCCCGGGCGCATCGACTGGCTGCGTGCGGTGCCCTTCGTGCTGCTGCATGTGGCCTGCCTGGGGGTGGTCTGGGCGGGCGTATCCTGGACCGCCGTTGCAGTGGCGGTCTCTCTGTACGCCGTGCGCATGTTCGCCATCACCGGCTTCTACCATCGTTACTTCTCACACCGCACCTTCCAGACCTCGCGACCGGTGCAGTTCGCCTTCGCGGTGATCGGCGCCGCCAGCGTGCAGCGCGGGCCGCTGTGGTGGGCCGCGCATCACCGCCATCACCATCGTCATGCGGACCAGCCGCAGGATCCGCACTCACCGAACGAAGTCGGCTTCTGGCGCAGCCATATGGGCTGGTTCCTGACCCGCGAGGCCTTCGCCACGGACTTGAGCCGGGTGCCGGACCTGGCGCGTTACCCGGAGCTGCGCTGGCTGGATCGTTTCGATATCGCCGTGCCGGTGCTGCTGGCGGCGGCCCTGTTCGGGCTGGGCGAGCTGCTGCAGCACACCGCACCGGGCCTGGACACCAGCGGCCCGCAACTGCTGGTGTGGGGCTTCTTCATTTCCACCGTGGTGCTGTTCCACGCTACCGTCACCATCAATTCGCTGGCCCATCGCTTCGGCAGCCGCCGCTACGACACACGCGATGACAGCCGCAACAACCTGTGGCTGGCCCTGCTCACCTTCGGCGAGGGCTGGCACAACAATCATCACTTCTTCCCCGGCACGGTGCGCCAAGGCTTCCGCTGGTGGGAAATCGACCTGACCTGGTACGGCCTGCGCGCGATGGCGGCGGTCGGTCTGGTGAAGGGACTCAAACCCATACCCGACTGGGTGCTGGCCAAGGCGAGGCACTGACATGCGCATCGCAATCATCGGATCGGGCATTGCCGGACTGGCCAGCGCCTGGTGGCTGGACGGCGAGCACGAGGTCACCCTGTTCGAGGCCAACGATTACCTGGGCGGGCATACCCATACCCATGATGTCACCGTGGATGGCCGCCGGCTTGCCGTCGATACCGGCTTCATCGTCTTCAACGAGCTGCACTATCCCCTGCTCACTGGCCTGTTCAACGAACTGGGCGTGGCCTCGCAGCCCACCACCATGAGCTTTTCCATGCACAGCGAGCGCAGCGGCGTGGAGTACAACGCTACCTCGCTTGATGGCTTGTTCTGCCAGCGCCGCAATCTGGTGTCGCCGCGCTTCTGGGGCATGCTGGCCGACCTGCGCCGCTTCTATCGCCAGGCACCTGCCCTGCTTCAGGAAGAACGCGGCCCCACCCTGGGCCAGTACCTGCAGCAGCACGGCTACGGCCAGGCCTTCGTTGACGAGCACCTGCTGCCGATGGCCTCCGCGCTGTGGTCGTCACCCACCGCTACCGTGCTCGACTTCCCCGCGCGCTACCTGGTGCAGTTCATGGCCAACCACCAGATGCTGCAGATGACCGGCCGCGCGCCGTGGCGGGTAGTCAGCGGCGGCTCGGCCCGCTACGTGGACGCGCTGCGTGCACGCTGGCAGGTGCGCGAACGATTGGAATGCCCGGTGCACGCGGTGGAGCGCCTGCCCTGGGGCGTACGCATCCACAGCGCAGCCGGTGTGGAGAGCTTCGACGAGGTCATCCTGGCCTGCCACAGCGACCAGGCGCTTGCCTTGCTGCAGCAGGTGGACCCGGTGGAACGCGCGGTACTGGGCGCGATCCGCTACCAGCCCAACGAAGCGGTGCTGCACACCGATGCCACCCTGTTGCCGCGAAACCGCAAGGCCTGGGCGGCATGGAACGCGCATGTACCGCGCGCAACGGACGCGGCCTGCACGGTCAGCTACTGCATGAACCTGCTACAGGGCCTGCCCAGCGATACGCCACTGGTGGTCACGCTGAACCGCAGCGATGCCATCGCTCCGGACAAGGTGCTGCGCCGCCTGCACTACTCGCATCCGGTGCACGACCACGCCGCCGTGCGCGCGCAGCAGCGCTGGGGTGAAGTGCAGGGCCGCCACCACACCTGGTTTGCCGGCGCGTACTGGGGCTGGGGGTTCCACGAGGATGGCATCCGCAGCGCCCGCCGGGTGGTCGATGCGCTGCGCGAACGTACCGCGCAGGCCAGCAGCACCTTCGACGTGGAAGTGCCGGCATGAGCGGCAGCGCGCTCTATTTCGGCCACGTGCTGCATCGCCGCCACGAGCCGCATGCGCACGCATTCCGTTACCCGATCGCCCAGCTGCTGCTGGACCTGGACGAACTGGACAGCGTGTTCGCCGGGCGCTGGCTGTGGTCGGTGAACCGCCGCAACCTGGCCGAGTTCCGCCGCAGCGACTACTTCGGCGATCCCGCACGGCCGCTGGCCGACGCGGTACGTGACCACGCCGCACGCGAACTGGGCTATCGCCCGCAGGGCCCGGTGCGGCTGCTCACCCACCTGCGCTTTGGCGGCCATGTATTCAATCCGGTCAGCTTCTACTACTGCTACCGCGCCGATGGCCAGACGCTGGACTGCATCGTGGCCGAGATCACCAATACGCCCTGGAAGGAGCGCCACGCCTACGTGCTGCCCGTTGCGCGCGCCCTGCATGGCGACCACGCCCTGCGCTGGCAGTTCGACAAGGTCTTCCACGTATCGCCGTTCATGGCCATGGATTGCCACTACGACTGGCGCTTCAACGTGCCGGGCGAACAGCTGCGCGTGCACATGCAGGTGTGGCGCGACGGCGTGCGCCAGTTCGACGCCACCCAGAGCATGCAGCGCCGGCCACTGGATGGACCAGGTCTGGCCCGGGTGCTGGCCGCCTACCCCTTGATGACCGTGCAGGTGGTCGCCGCCATTCATTGGCAGGCGCTGCGCCTGTGGCTGAAGCGCAACCCGGTGCATGACCACCCTTCCCTTGCCGAGAAACCGCGATGAACGAACTGACTCCTTCGGTGGCCATGGCCCCGCCCGGCGCGCTGGACGCGTTCCTGCGCCGCAGGCTGCTGGACCAGCTGGCACCGCTGCGCGAGGGCAGCCTGCTGGTGCGCGATGCTTTCGGCGAACAACGGTTGGGCCAGCCCAGCGGTGACCTGCACGCCACGGTGACCATCGAAGACCCCGCCTTCTACCGCAAGGTGGCCGCGCAGGGCAGCGTGGGCGCCGGCGAGAGCTATATCGACGGTGATTGGCGCTGCGACGATCTGGTGGCGCTGGTGCAGCTGCTGGTACGCAACCGCGACCTGCTGGACGGCATGGAGCGCGGCCCGGCGCGCGTGGGCGGCTGGCTGCTGCGCGGGTGGAACCGCCTGCGCCGCAACAGCCGCGCCGGCAGCCGCCGCAACATCGCCGCCCATTACGATCTGGGCAACGATTTCTTCAGCCTGTTCCTGTCGCCGGACCTGATGTACTCCTCGGCGCTGTTCGCCAACGCTCAGGAAACACTTGAAGCGGCATCACAGCGCAAGCTGGACCGCATCTGCCAGCAGCTGCGGTTGCAGCCGGGTGACCGCGTGGTGGAGATCGGCACCGGCTGGGGCGGCTTCGCCCTGCATGCCGCGCAGCACTACGGCTGCCATGTGACCACCACCACCATTTCCGCCGAACAGCATGCGCTGGCGCAGCAGCGGGTGCGCGAGGCCGGCCTGCAGGACCGCATCACCCTGCTCACCCAGGACTACCGCGACCTGCAGGGCCCCTTCGACAAGCTGGTGTCGATCGAGATGATCGAAGCGGTCGGCGCCGAGTACCTGGACACGTACCTGTCCACGCTGCAACGCCTGCTGAAGCCCGATGGCGTGGCCCTGCTGCAGGCGATCACCATTGAGGACCACCGCTACGAGCAGGCACGGCGCAGCGTGGATTACATCAAGCGCTTCGTGTTTCCCGGCAGTTTCATCCCGTCCCTCAATGCCATCCTTGCGGCCAAGACCCGCAGCAGCGACCTGCAGCTGGTGGCCCAGCATGATTTCGGCCATTCCTACGCGCTGACCCTGCGCGCCTGGCGGCAACGTTTCCTGGCCCAGCGCGCCGCCGTGCAGGCGCAAGGGTTCGACGAACGCTTCTGCCGCCTGTGGGAGTTCTACCTGGCCTACTGCGAGGGCGGCTTCCTGGAGCGCTCGATCGGTGTCTCGCACCTGCTGCTGGCGCGCCCCGGCTACCGTCCCGCCGGCAATGCCGGCCAGGCGGCGTGAGATGCGCCGCACCTGGATCAATCTGCTCGGCAACCAGGCGGTCTGGTTGTGCTCGGTCGCCGGTGCCGCGCGGGGCTGGCAGTGGCCGGCCCTGTTGGCCGCCACGCTCTACATCGGCAGCCAGCTGATGACCGCGCCGCAGCCACGGCTGGACCTGAAACTGCTGGCACTTTCCCTGGCCTGCGCGTGGCTGGTGGACGGCGTGGTGGCTGCCACCGGCAGCGTGCGCTATGCCGCCGCACCGTTCGGCTGGGCGCCGCCGCCGTGGATCTGTGCGCTGTGGGCCGCGTTCGCCATGACCCTGACTGCATCGATGGCCTTCCTGCAGCGGCATTGGCTGCTGCCGATCCTGTTCGGCCTGCTGCTGGCACCGCTGGCCTACCTGTCGGCCGCGCGCGGCTTCCATGCGGTCGCGTTCACGGAACCGCTCTGGCAGGGCGTGATGATGCTGGGCCTGGGCTGGGCGGTGGCACTGCCGGTACTGGTCGGGGTCGCCCGCCACGGTGCCCGCGTGCAATGCCCGCCGTTGCTGCAGAGGGCGCGGCCATGACCGCGCTGCTGTGGGTGCTGCTGTATGCCGCGCTGGTGATGAGCTGGGGCTGGGCCTGGCAGCGCCGCAATGACAACATCGGCGTGGTCGATGTGCTGTGGGCCAAGAGCGTGGCCGCTGGCGCCGTGCTGCTGGCATGGCTGGGCGATGGCGCTGCGGCACCGCGTATCGCCCTGGCCGCACTGGGCGGTGCATGGGGCGCGCGTCTGGCCCTGCATCTGTGGCGGCGCGTGCGCCACGAAGACGAGGATGGCCGCTACCGCTACCTGCGGCAGCACTGGCACGGCCACCAGGGCAAGATCTTCGGCTTCTTCATGGCGCAGGCTCTGCTGGTGGTGCTGTTCGCCCTGCCCTTCGTTGCGGTGGCCGCCAATCCGAGCACGCACATGGGTGGCTGGATCATCGCGGCGGTGGCGGTCTGGCTGCTCAGCGTGGGCGGTGAAAGCCTGGCCGACCGACAGCTGGCCCGCTTCCGCAGCAACCCTGCCAACAAGGGCCGCACCTGCCGCGATGGCCTCTGGCGCTACTCGCGGCATCCCAACTACTTCTTCGAATGGCTGCACTGGTTTGCCTACGTGCTGCTGGCGGTGGGTTCACCGCTGTGGTGGCTGGCCTGCTCCGGCCCCGTGCTGATGTACCTGTTCCTTCGCTACCTGAGCGGTGTTCCGTTCACTGAAAAGCAGGCGCTGCGCAGCCGCGGCGAAGACTACCGCCAGTACCAGCGCAGCACCCCGATGTTCTTCCCGTGGTTCCCCCGCTCGCCCAAGGATCCCTCGCCATGAATGCGGTCACCTCGCTCACCCCACCCACCTTGGTTGAAACCGGCCTGACCGGCTGGGCCGAACGCGGCTTGCTGCCCGATGCCGTGCTGCGCCTGGGCATCCGCCGCCTGTGTGCGCAGCGGCTTGCCGAAGAACAGGACGGCGGCCTGCACGCGCAATCACAGCGCTTCCAGCGGCGCCTGCAGGAATTGTCCAGCAGCCCGCTGGCATTGCACGTGGATGCGGCCAACCGCCAGCACTACGAAGTGCCGGCCGCGTTCTTCCAGGCGTGCCTGGGCCACCGCCTGAAGTACAGCAGCTGCTATTACCGCACCGGTCACGAAACCCTGGACCAGGCCGAGGATGCAATGCTGGCGCTGTACGGCGAACGCGCAGGCCTGGCCGACGGCCAGGACATCCTGGAACTGGGCTGCGGCTGGGGCTCGCTGACCCTGTGGATGGCCGAGCGTTTCCCCGCTGCGCGCATCACGGCCGTTTCCAATTCGCACAGCCAGCGCGCGCACATCCTGGCCCAGTGCGAAGCGCGCGGGCTGCGCAATGTGCAGGTGCTGACCCGTGACGTGAACCTGCTGGAGCTGCCCGCGCAGGCCTTCGACCGCTGCGTGTCGGTGGAAATGTTCGAGCACGTGCGCAACTACGCGCAGCTGCTGGGCCGCATCGCAGGCTGGCTGCGCCCGGACGGCGCGCTGTTCGTGCACATCTTCGCGCACCGTACGCTGATGTACCCGTTCGAGACCGAAGGCGATGACAACTGGATGGGCCGGCATTTCTTCACCGGCGGCCTGATGCCGGCGGCCGACACCCTGCTGCATTTCCAGCAGCACCTGCAGCTGCAGCAGCGTTGGCTGCTGGACGGCACCCACTACCAGCGCACCGCCAACCATTGGCTGGCCAACCAGGACGCAGCGCGCGAGCAACTGCTGCCGTTGCTGGCCCAGACCTATGGCAGTGACGCCGCCGCGCGCGTGTGGTGGCAGCGCTGGCGCATGTTCTGGATGGCATGTGCCGAGCTGTTCGGCTACGACGATGGCCAGCAGTGGCTGGTCGCCCACTATCTGTTCCGCCCCCGCTGAGCGAGGCCCACCATGCGCATGCCCCCGCTGTTTTCGCTGTTGGCCGTGGCCCTGTTCGGTACCGGCTGCAGCAGCCAGGACACCCGCCCCCTGCCGCGCCCGGCGTCGGTGGATGTACCGCGTTTCATGGGTGACTGGTATGTGATCGCTCACATTCCCTCGTGGCCCGAGCGCGAGGCATTCGATGCCGTGGAAAGCTACGCACCGCGCCCCGATGGCCGCATCCAGACCACTTTCACCTACCGCAAAGGCAGTTTCCAGGCGCCGCAGAAGACCATGCACCCGATCGGCCGGGTGGAGAAAGAAGGTGCCGGCGCGGTCTGGGGCATGCAGTTCGTGTGGCCGATCCAGGCCGAATACATCATCGCCTGGGTGGATGGAGACTACCGGCAGACCATCGTTGGCCGCAGCAAGCGTGACTACGTGTGGTACATGGCCCGCACCCCGCAGGTCAGCGAGGCCCAGTACCAGCAGGCGGTCGCCCGCATACAGGCAATGGGCTATGACATCAGCAAGTTGCGACGGGTGCCTCAATCCGTGCGCTAGGAACGCGAAGTGCCGTTCCCAAGGCCAATGGGCTGCACCATAATCGCGCCTCCAAAATGGAGGAAACGTTTTCATGGAGAATGCAGCACCCGCCAATCCGCCCAAGGACTACCTGTTCGCCGCCATCCTGAGCATCTTCTGCGGCTTCTGGCCCTTCGGCATCGTAGCTACCATCTACGCGAACAAGACCTCGTCGCTGAAGGCCACCGGGCAGATGGGTCCGGCCGCCGTCACCTCGCGCAAGGCCCTGCGCTGGATGATCGCCTCGTTCGTGACCCTGCCGGCCCTGCTGGTGGTGCTGATCGGCTGGGGCCTGATCAACCGGGCCCTGATGTAACCGCCGTACCGGGGGTGGTTTCCACCCCCAACGCGGCCTGCCCGCGCTGATATATAGTCTGCCCAGACAACCACACGGAGCAGGTCATGGGTCTGGTACAGGCGGTGAAGGGTGCGGTAGGCGGTGTTCTGGCCGACCAGTGGAAGGATTTCTACACCGTGCCGACGGGCCTGCCGTCCACGGCGGCGCTGTTCGCGGCCGTACCGCGTGGCACCAATGCCGGGCGCGGATCCAACACCAGCGGTTCGTCCAACATCATCAGCAACGGCTCGAAGATCGTCGTGCCCGAAGGCTACGGCCTGCTGCTGTTCCAGGACGGTGCCATCACCGCGTTCGTCGCCGAACCCGGTGGCTATGAATGGCGCTCGGACGACCTGAACTCGCAGTCGATCTTCGCCGGCGATGGGCTGGTCAGCACCTTCATCAAGCAGAGCTGGGAACGCTTCAAGTTCGGCGGCCAGCCCGGTTCGCAGCAGGCGGCGTTCTTCGTTTCACTGAAGGAACTGCCGGACAACCGTTTCGGCACCCAGTCGGAGATCTACTGGGACGATGCCTTCCTCAATACCCAGGTCGGTGCGGTCACCCGTGGCTCGTACACGCTGAAGATCGTCGACCCGATCCTGTTCGTAAAGAACTTCGTGCCGGCCAGCTACCTGCAGCCGGGCCAGGTGTTCGACTTCACCGACATGGACAATGCCGCCGCCACCCAGCTGTTCAATGAAGTGGTGGGTTCGCTGGCGCCGGCCTTCAGCCTGTACAGCAACGACCCGGCCAAGGGCAACCGCATCACCAGGCTGCAGCAGGATTCGATCGGCTTCGCGCAGAGCCTGTCGGCCGCGGTGGAACAGGCCTACCAGTGGCAGAGCGATCGCGGCCTGGCCATCGTCAAGACGGCCATCGTCTCCATCGAGTACGACGCCAACACCCGCGAACTGCTGAAGACCGTGCAGCGCGCTGATGCGCTGTCCGGTGCGCGCGGCAATTCCAACCTGCAGGCCAGCGTGGCCCAGGGCATCCAGTCGGCCGGCGAGAACGGCGGTGCGGCCGGGCTGGTGGGCGTGGGCATGGCCTCGGGCATGTTCGGTGCCGGCAACCTGCAGCAGCCCACCGCACCAGCGGCGGAAGACCCGGTGGCCAAGCTGAAGAAGGCCAAGGAAATGCTGGACCTGGGCCTGATCACGCAGAGCGACTACGACGCGTTGAAGGCCAAGGCGCTGGGGCTGTAAGCGGCAGGACCGACCATCACCATGTCCGATCCACGCAACAGCCCGCCGCCCCCGCCGCCCCTGCCCCCCGTGCCGCCCGCCGCACCCACGCCGCCGCCCCTGCCAGGGGCGCCGCTGGATGGCCCCGGCTCGCCGCAGAATGTCCCGCCGCCACCCAGCAGCTTCCCGCTGGACACCTCGAAGCTTCCGCAGGCGATCCGCGATGAGATCGAGGCGCCCGACCCGCTGGCCATCGACACCTCGGCCAGCGAACTGAAGGACGGCCTGAACCGCTGCCCCAAGTGTGGCGCCACCGACATCCGGCCACGGCTGGGCACCGACATCCTGGTCTGCCAGTTCTGCCGTCACGAATGGCACGGCGCCCGCGTGGAGGAAGCCTTCGGCCTGGGCGAGGCCATCGGCGAGCTTCGCGGCACGGTGATCGCCAGCGGCGCGCGCGACATCGATGCCGACCTGTCGGCACTGATGACCTTCAAGTGCACCGGCTGCGGCGCCGAAGTGACGGTCAATACCGAAAGCACCATGACCGCCCGCTGCCACTGGTGCCGGCACGTGTTCGGGGTAAACGAGCAGGTTGCCAACGGCGCGGTGCCTGACGCCGTGCTGCCGTTCCATATCAGCAAGGACGACGCCGTCGCCCGTATCCGCCAGTTCGTGGACAAGCGGCGCATGTTCGCGCTGAAGGCGTTCAAGGACCAGTTCACCCCGGAAAACGTGGTGGGCGTGTACCTGCCCTACATGATCGTGGACGGCAATGTGAGCGCGGCAGTGGCCGGCAAGGGTGAGATCAAGACCCGCGAATACACCCGCGGCACGGAAAAGAACAAACAGACCTACTACGACGCCGACATCTATCAGGTGGAACGCCAGGTGGATTTCACCGTGGATGATCTGCCGCTGGAATCCTCGGCCGACCGCGGCAACCTGGACACCCGCGCCAACACCAACAACATCATCAACACCATCCTGCCGTTCGATACCAAGAACGCGGTGAAGTGGAACGCCTCCTACCTGGCCGGCTTCACCTCGGAAAAGCGCGACCTGGACGTGGAAAAGCTGCGGCCGCGGCTGGAAGACCAGCTGTTGTCGATCGCCCGCGCGCAGGTGGAGCGCAGCGTGAACCGCTATGACCGTGGCGTGCGCTGGGAACAGGAACAGCTGCAGGTGCATGGCACCCGCTGGGTGGCGATGTACCTGCCGGTCTGGCTGTATTCGTACCACCAGCCCGGCCGCAACGGCGGCATGCTGCACTACATCGCGGTGAACGGCCGCACCGGTGAAACCATGGGCAGCGTGCCGGTGCAGCAGTGGAAACTGCTGCTGGCCGCGCTCACCACCGGCACGATCATCGAAGCCCTCGCAATCGCCTTCCTGGTGGCAACGACATGAGTGATGACGCTGGTCTCTGGTTGCTGGCTGCAGGCCCGGCAGGCGCCACGGCGCTGTACTGGGCGCTGTACCGCTACTACCGCAACACCGACAAGTCGCACGGGTTCGAGCACGAAACCGAGATCGACGCCAAGCCGGTTACCGGCTCGGACCGGCGGGTGGACAGCATCACCGGCACCCAGGAGCGGCGCGTGCGCGGTGACAACGTGCACGAGTACCGCAAACGGGTGGCACGGGTCGCGCCCGATCCCGAGCGCAACGGGCCACCGGGCACCACGCCCTGACGACACCGCGCTGCTCTAGACTGGCGCCCCGGCCACGCCTGGCCGGGGCCCTTTCGTTTCCGCCGAGACACCCTTGAACGCTGCGCCCCTGAATGATTCCCCTGCGGCACGCGCCGCTGCCAGCGTGAACATGGCATTGGCTGCCGGCGCCATCGTCGGCACCTGGTTCTGGGACGTAACCAACGACCAGCTGACCGTGGACGCCTACCTGGCCCGCGCTTTTGGCCTGGACCCGGCACTGGCCGGGCAGAAGCTGCAGCTGCACGACGTGCTGGGCGCCATCCACCCCGACGACCTGCCCGGGCTGACCGCCGCCATCGACGCCGCCGTGCGCCATGGCGACCGCTTCGCCCACCCCTACCGGGCGCGTGGTGAAGATGGGCAGTACCACTGGCTGGAAGGCATCGGCCGGATCGAGCGCGATGCCAGCGGTCGCGCGACCGGTTTCCCTGGCGTGCTGATCGACATTGACGAGCGCCTGCGCGTGCAGGCCGAGCGCGACCAGGCACAGGCGCTGCTGCGCTCGTTCATGGAAGCCGCGCCCGGTGTGATGTACGCCAAAGACCGCCAGGGCCGGCTGCTGATGGGCAACCACGGCGCCACCGAACTGATCGGCCTGCCCCCGCAGCAGTACGTGGGCCGCACCGACGCCGAACTGCTGGGCGACCCCGCGCAGGCCGCGGCGGTGATGGCCACCGACGAACGCATCATGGCCAGTGGCCGCACAGAACAGCTGGAAGAAAAGATCAGTTTCGCCGATGGCCGGCAAGCCTGGTGGCTGTCCACCAAGGCGCCGCTGCGCGATGCCGATGGCACCGTCATCGGGCTGGTCGGCACCTCGCTGGACATCACCGACCGCAAGGCGGCCGAGGCCGAGCGCCTGGATATCGAGGAACGCTACCGGCTGGCCGCGCAGGCCACCAACGATGCCATCTGGGACTGGCGCATCGTCGATGGCCATGTGATCTGGAACGAAGCGGTCAGCACCTTGTTCGGCCACGCGGTGAAGTCCTCCACCGCGCAATGGTGGCTGGACCATATCCATCCTGACGACCGCGCGCGGGTGGATGCCAGCATCCACGCCGTGATCGAAGGAGAAGGCAGCGCCTGGACGGACGAGTACCGCTTCCGCCGCGCTGATGGCAGCTACGCCGACGTCCTGGACCGCGGCGCCGTGCTGCGCGATGCACAGGGCCAGCCCCTGCGCATGATCGGCGCCATGCTGGACCTGTCCGCGCGCAAGGCCGCCGAAGCGGCGCTGGCCGACAGCGAAGAGCGCCTGCGCCTGGCCACCGAGGCCAGTGAACAAGGCTTCTGGGATGTGGACCTGGTGCGCGACCTGCTGATCTGGCCGGCCCGTACCAAGGCCATGTTCGGCATCTCCGCCGGCGCACACGTAACGATGGACGACTTCCGCGCCGGCCTGCACCCCGACGACCGCGACGCCACCCTGGCCGCGCTGGCGGCCGCCGCCGATCCGGCCCGCCGTGCCAGCTACGATGTGGAGTACCGCACCGTCGGCAAGGAAGACGGCATCGTGCGCTGGGTGGCGGCCAAGGGCCGCGGCATGTTCGAGCACGGGCAGTGCGTGCGCATACTGGGCGTGGCCATCGACATCACCCGCCGCAAAGCCGCCGACGCGCGTCTGCAGGAACTGAACGAACAGCTGGAAGCGCGCGTGCACGCCGAAGTGGCCGAACGCCTGCGGGTGGAAGATGCCCTGCGCCAGAGCCGCAAGATGGAAGCGGTCGGCCAGCTCAGCGGGGGCATTGCCCATGACTTCAACAACATGCTGGCCACCGTCATCGGCCCGCTGGACCTGCTGGCACTGCGCATCGACCGCGGCGACAGCCGCGCCCACCGCTACATCGACATGGCACTGGATGGCGCGCAGCGCGCCGCGCAGCTGACCCAGCGCCTGCTGGCGTTCTCGCGGCAGCAGCCGCTGCAGCCGGTGGCGCTCGACAGCAACCACCTGCTGGCCGGCATGAGCGACCTGCTGGTGCATTCGCTGGGCAGCAGCATCCGCCTGGAAACGGTACTGGGCCGCGATCTGTGGTGGACCCATGCCGACGCCAACCAGCTGGAAAACGTGATCCTCAACCTGGCCGTGAATGCCCGCGACGCCATGCCTGGCGGTGGCCGCCTGAAGGTCGAGACCGGCAACTGCCGCATCGACATCGGCAATGCGGCCTCCCATCCCGGCATTCCGGCCGGCGATTACGTGCTGATCGCGGTCAGCGACACCGGCACCGGCATGGCGCCGGACGTGCAGGCGCGCGCCTTCGATCCGTTCTTCACCACCAAGGACGTGGGCCAGGGCACCGGGCTGGGGCTGTCACAGGTGTATGGTTTCGTCCAGCAGTCGGCGGGCCACGTGGCGCTCGATTCCAGCCCCGGCAACGGCACCTGCGTGCGCGTCTACCTGCCGCGCCTGCTGGGCGAGGCGACACCGTCGGTGCGCCCGCCCGCGCGCAGCCAGGCCGCGCCCCCCAGCGGCGCGGCCGAACGCATCCTGGTGGTGGACGACGATGAGGCGGTGCGCCGCTTCTCGGTCGATGCGCTCACCGAACTGGGCTACGAGGTGTTATCGGCCGACGGCGCTGCCAGTGCCCTGCCCCTGCTCGATGCCCATCCGTCCATCGCCTTGCTGTTCACCGACGTGGTGATGCCGGAGGTCAACGGTCGCCAGTTGGCCGAGCAGGCGCTGGCCCGGCACCCGCAGCTGAAGGTGCTGTATGCCACTGGCAACAGCCGCAATGCGCTGGTGGACGACGGCGTGCTGGACGCGCGGGTGCAGCTGATCGGCAAGCCCTTCACCATCGATGAACTGGCCACCCGTGTACGGGTTGCGCTGGCGCAGACCGGCTAGTTCACACCACCGATGCAGGGCCGGGACCACGCTGGGCGCGTGCGCCCTTCCGCCGCTCCCAACAAGGCACCGAACATGGTGATCCGCACCCGTCCCATGCTGCTGCTGATGTCGTCCATCCTGGCCCTGGCCGGCCCATTGGCCGTCGCCGCGCAGCAGGCCCCGCCCGCGCAGGGCGAACAGACCCGCACGACCACGACCACCTCCAGCGAAACCAGGCAGTCACGCACGACCAGCAGCGAGCTGGACATCGGCATCGACGCCGCCGGTGACGACGGCTGGGCTGACAACCGCGGTGATGACTGGGGGCATGCCGCACGCCATCGGCGCGACGATGTGGACGAACGCGATCTGTTCGGGCAGTGGACGCTGGGCCAGGAAGGCGGCAACAGCTGCACCATCGTACTGAAGGACAGCACCTGGTTCGGGGGCTACCGTGCCTGGGTGCCGGCGGGTTGCCCCGATGGCGTGTTCTCGGTGAACCGCTGGCTGCTTTCTGGCAACGATCTGCTGCTGACCGACACCAACAACACGGTGATCGCGCGCTTCCGTCAGAGTGGCAGCGGCCGTTGGTCAGGCCGCCGGTTGGCCGATGATGGTCGCCTCTACCTCAACCCCCAGCGATCGCGCTGATGCCACGCGCCGCGCGCTGCCTACGACAGCCCTCAGGGCGTCATGCGCGGCATGCATCGCCACTGCACCGTCGAGCCGTTGAAAACCGCAACGCAACCGAGCGCGTGCGGCTGCCGCGCTTCGTGAACTGCGTCAATGCGCCGTATGCAGGCATTGACGCACGCTTCACGGTTTTACGCACCAGCATAACCCGCCCATCGTCAGGATCGGACCGCAGGTCGCAGTACCACACTTTCCTTCACAGCACGCGCTTGCCATGGATGAAGTCGCCCGACTTGAAGAGCTCAATCGCCTGGGTGTGCTCGATACCGCCCCGGAACCCGTATTTGATGCCATCGTGGCCGCCGCGCGCGCCGCCACCGGCATGCCAACCGGCCTGATCTCGCTGGTAGCGCGGGACCGACAGTGGTTCAAGGCCAACATCGGTCTGGAAGGCACCTGCGAAACCCCGCGCAACATCTCCTTCTGCACCCACGCCGTCGAACAGCAGGGCTTGATGGAAGTGCCCGATGCACGCCAGGACCCGCGCTTCCAGCAGAACCCGCTGGTGCTGGGCGGCCCGCGCATCCGTCACTATGCCGGCATTCCGCTGCAAACCGCGCAGGGCGCGCAGATCGGCACGCTGTGCCTGCTCGACACCCTGCCCGGCGTGCTCTCGCCCTCGCAGCGCGAGCTGATGGTGCACCTGGGCCGCGTCACCACCCAGGTGCTGGAACAGCGCAGCGCGCTGCTGGCACAGGTGGAACAGGCCCGCGTGCTGCACCGGGAACTGAAACGCAGCGAAGACTTCCTGGAGCGCACCAATACCGCCGCGCGGGTGGGCGGCTGGGAGCTGGAGCTGGGCACCGGCGAGGTGCGCTGGACACGCGAAACCAAACAGATCCATGGCGTGCGATCCAGCCACGAGCCCACGCTGGAGACCGCATTGTCGTTCTACCGGCCCGACACACGCGGCATCATCCAGACTGCGGTGAAGCGCTGCGTGGACGAAGGCACGCCCTACGAACTGCAGCTGCCCATGACCACTGCCGATGGCCGCGACATCTGGGTGCGGGTAGTCGGCAACCGGCAGATTGTCGAAGGCCACCAGCGCCTGGTCGGTGCCATCCAGGACATCACCGAAGAACGCGGCACCCGCGACGCGCTGGAAGCCAGCGAGGTGCGCTACCGCCGCCTGTTCCACTACAGCCTGGGGCTGATCTGCACCCACACCCTGGATGGCACGCTGACCTCGGTGAACCCAGCGGCCATGCAGTCGCTGGGCTACGACGAAGCGCACGTGGTCGGCCGCAGCCTGGGCGAGTTCATGCCCGGGGACAAGCAGGACCACTTCGCCGCCTATCTGCGCCGCATCACCGCCAACCACACCGATTCGGGCGTGATCGAACTGATCGCCGCCGATGGCACCCGGCGTTACTGGGCCTACCACAACGTGCTCGATTCGGAAGCGCAGCCGCCGTACGTGCTGGGCCACGCGCAGGACGTCACCGCCCTGCGCACCCAGGAACAGCAGCTGCGCGACCTGTCCTTCAAGGACCCGCTCACCCAGTGCAACAACCGGCGCTTCCTGCACACCCTGGAAGCACAGACCGGCCAAGCGTGGGCCTGCCTGGTGTTCGACCTGGACCACTTCAAGCAGATCAACGACAGCGAAGGCCACCGCCGCGGCGATGCAATCCTGGTGGGCTTCGCCACCTTCCTGCGCACCCCGCTGGGCAAGGAAGAAGCCGTGGTGCGGCTGGGTGGCGATGAATTCCTGGTGGTCTCCGCCAACGCAGATCCGGCACGACTGCAGGAACTGGAGCGCTTTTACAGCGACCATGCCAGCGATTCCCCGTGCGCATTCTCGATGGGCGCGGCCCAGCACGTGCCGGGTGAAAGCGTGGCCGATACCATCCATCGTGCCGACGACCACCTGTACCGTGCGCGCGCACGGGTACGACGCGCCCCTCGCGATGGCGACGGCCCGCGCTAATCCAGCAGGAAACGGGTCATGAGCTGCAGCTCGTCGTCCAGCGCATTGGCGAAGGCCGCCCCGCGCGGCGCGGCGCCGCTGACGTAGCCGAACTGTGGCAGCAGCTGGCCGTCGGCCACGCTGACATTGGCCCAGCCGATCACCTGCTCGTGCCACAACACGGGCAGGGCGTAATAGCCGAAGCGCCGTCTGGGCGCAGGCGTGTAGGCCTCGAACCGGTAGACCCACCCCCACAGCTGCTCGAACCGGCGCCGGTCCCACACCACCGGATCGAACGGCGCCAGCAGCCGCACGGCCTCATCCACCGCATGCCGCCGCGCGCGCGGGTTCTCGTCGGCCGGCCAGTACCAGACCGTGCCGTCCAGCGTGCAGCTGCCCAGTTGCGAACGCGCATCGCGCAGGGCCTGCTTCAGCGGCGCAGCGAGGTGCGGCGCGCCATAGCCCAGCAGCCGCACCAGATAGGTCAGGCTGGCCGCGGGCAGCGGCGCGTACTTGCGCACGACCAGGGCAAGCAATGCCTCGGCACGCTGCTGCGCGGTCGGGCCATCGGCTTCCGACAGCGCGTGCACCGCCGGCGCGTAGATCCGCGTGCCGCTGTCACGCCGCTGCACCCGCAGCAGACCCCGGTAATGCATGCCATCCAGCAGCTGCGTGCTGGCATTGCTGGTGCCGCCCCAGTAATTGGTGACCCGGCCGTGCGCGAACGCCTGGTCCACCTGCCGCGGGTGCACCGTGCCGTGTTCGTGCACGAACGCCAGCACCTGTTCGGCGCGGCGCCGCGTGGCCGGATCCCAGGCGCGCCTGGGCACGCGCGGGTGCATCAGGGCCAGATGCTCGCGCGGCAGGAAGCCGTAGTTCACCAGGCAATCCTCCTCGACGGGCAAGCGCGCGTAGCGCCGCTCCAGATCGCCGGCGCGGTAGTCCTTTACCCGGTGCCGCAGGGTCAGGTCCTGCGCCCGCGCCGGCGCCCGGATCGGATCGGCCTGCACGAAGCCCAGCCGCCGGATCGCCCCCATCAAGGTGGTAGGCGTGAAGAGGGTGCGCGCCACCGCATAGCGGCGCAGCTGTTCCAGCGTGGGCGACAGAGCCATGCCACATTCTAGAGCCGCAGCCACGCGGCGTGGTGGTGTGCCGCGCAGCCGTTCTACAATCCGGGCAGGCCGTCACCCAAGGATCTGCGTGCCCCCGTTCAATCTGTTCCAGCGCCTGTCGCAGGCGCCGACCAATCCGCGCGCCGAACCGGCACCACGCAGTTTCGATGTGGCCGACCTGTACGCCGGCCCGGTGGCACTTCCCGGCGACGCCGACGCCGCGCCGCTGGCGCTGGATGAGAAACTGCGCCAGGCCTACTTCTGGATCGTGAACAACGCGATCATCAGCCCGCACTACGACATCGAATACCACGACGGGCCGTCGGCCCGCTTCGCGGTGGGCGACAGCCGCCGTGCACTCACGCTGCCGTCGGCGCAGAGCTATTCCAGTTACGTGCTGCTGCCATTGCTGACCTTTGCCACACGGCGCAAGTGCCTGTTCGTGGGCGGGCCCGGCCGCGGCAAGACCGCCAGCGCCATCCTGATGGGCGTACTGGCCGGCTACCCGGTGCGCGAAGTGCGCCGCGCCATGCAGCATGGGCACCCGCAGATGACCATCGCCGATCTGCTCGGCAATCCCCTGCCGGCCGATCTGGTGGCCGCCCAGGACATGAGCCAGATCCGCATTGCCTGGCGCAGTTGGCTGAGCATGCGGGTGAAGATCATCGACGAATACAACCGCATTCCCACCCGCACCCAGAGCGCGCTGCTGACGGTGATGGGCGACAACTACGCCGAGATCCTCAACCACGTGTACGAGTGCCCGGAATCGGCCTGGTACCTGACCGCCAACGACGACCGCGGCGGCGGCACGTACCAGGTGATCGAAGCCCTGCGCGACCGCATCGACGTGGTGGTGCAGGCGCTGGCCTTCAATCCGCGCTTCCTGGAAGAGATGCTGCTGCGCATCGAACAGGACATCCGTCCGGAAGAGGTCGTGCCGCGCGACATCATCTTCACCGAAGCCGAGGGCGACCAGCTGCTGCAGGACATCCGCGCGGTGGAGGTCCCGCAGGATGTCCGCCGCCGCATCGAGTTCTTCTGCAGCCAGTTCGAGCTGATGGAAACCGCGGGTGCACAGTTCGAATACATGACCAAGGACACCGCCCGGCTGGCCGGCGCGGACTGGGCACAGTTGACCGCCGCCGACAGCGGGCGTGACCGCATGAAGGACCTGGGCTGCCAGACCCGCAACGGCCTGTCGGTGCGCAACCTGATGACCCTGATGATGTACGCCAAGGCGATGGCCTACTTCCGCGGCAACACCGCGGTGACACTGGATGACGTGCGCCAGGTACTGCCGTTCGTGCTGAACGACAAGCTGCAGCCGGACCCGGACGCCCCGTTCTTTGCCCTGCCGGAAAATGCGGCCTACCGCGCTGACCACCTCAGCTGGCTGCGCTGGCTGTTCGATGCCGCCACCGCCGAATACGACCGGCTGGATCTGGACCGTGATGACCCGGTCGGTGATCTGTCTGTCCAGTTCGAGCAGGGGCTGGACGGTCTGAGTGAAGGGGAAACCCGCAAGCGCCTGACCCGCATCGAACGGCTGGTGGAAGAACGGGTGAAGGGCCGCAAGCTGTACGGGCACCTGTACGACGACCTGTTGAAGCTGAAGTACCTGCACCAGCGCTACACCAATTACCTGCACTGGCTGCGGGCACGCTGAGATGGTGTCGCCGACCCTGGCCTCACTGCTGGCATCGCGGCGCGCGTTGTTCAACCAATCGGTGGCCGATGCACGCCACCGCTGGCCGAGCCTGGACATGGGTGCGTTCAGCCAGTTCGTGCGCGACACACTGGATCCGCTGTGCCTGGCCGTGGATGGCGACGACCCGGCCGCGACCGGCGCCGTCTGCGAGGTCGCCTTCGAGCTGGGCCTGCAGCTGGTGGCGCACGGCCAGGCCGGGCCGCGCGCCCGCCAACCGTGGGTGGACACCGCCTGGCGCACCCTGGCGCCGACCCTGGCCCCGCTGTTGCGGCGCGAACCGCAGGCCGTGCTGGGCACCGTGGCCAATGCCGTACTGCGCATGGCAGAACAACCCGGCGTGGACCTGCAGGCATGGATCGACAATCTGGCCCGCCACGGCGCCCACTGCGCCAGCGTGCAGCAGCTGCGCACGCTTGGCGTGGTGGCGGCCTGGCGCGCCGGCATGGCGCAGATGCGCGAGCCCGCCCTGCACGCACTCGACGCCCTGCCGGCCGCGCTGGCCGCAGGCGTGCTGGGAGCGGCGGCCGACAGCGCAGACGCGCTGCCCGAACGACTGCGCGCCGACCGCTGGTACCACCCACAGCCCGGCACCCCGGCCGGCCACAGCCTGGGCGCGTTCAGTGGTTTTGGCGGTCCGTTCCCCACGCCGCCGCAGGTGCGGGCCACGGCGCAGGGCTTCGTCGTGCGCAGCGGCGAGCAGCATTTCCTGCTGCTGGCCGATGCGTTCGGCGCGGCCCTGCTACCGGCCCATGCAGACGAGTTCGCTGCTGCGCGGGCGCAGGCGCTGCCGGCGGCAAGCGCGGCAACCCTGGCCCAACGGCATCTGCCGGTCACAGCGGTGCGCCACGAAATGCAGGCCAGCGCCGGTGAGGCAGGCATCGTGCTGTTCTCGGCCTGGTCGCACGGCCTGCACGTGCTGCCCCCGCAATGAACCCGCCGCCGCTACCTGATGCGCTGCAGGTGTGGCAGGACGCCTGGCCGCAGGCGCTGGCCACGTGGAGTCGTTTCACCCGGCTGCAGGACCCACGCCTGTGCGATTCACGCGTGCAGGCAGCGGCAGAGGGGCTGACCGGCAGCTTCGCCGCCATCCGCCTGGCCGACCAACGCATCGTGATTGATCTTGAGCAGGTGCAGCAGCTGGGCCTGCACCCCTACGCGCTGGAAATCCTGGCACACGAAATCGGCCACCACGTACTGGCCCCGGCCACCGCCAGCGATCACGCACGCCTGCTGGCGCGCATCCGCCGCGCGCTGCCCACGCTGGAAGCGCACGCGCCGATGGTGGCCAACCTCTACACCGATCTGCTGATCAACGACCGCCTGCAGCGCCAGAACGGGCTGCGCATGGATGCGATCTATCGCCGTCTGGCGCAGGCCGCCACGACGCCGGCCAGCACCGTCTGGCAGTTGTACATGGGCATCTACGAGGAACTGTGGCAGCAGCCGCGCGGCGCACTGGGCGGCTCGACCGACGATGCGGCGGTACATGCCGACGCGTGGCTGGGCGCGCGGGTGGTGCGCGTCTACGCCAGCGACTGGATGGCCGGTGCGTCACGCTTCGCCACGCTGCTGCTGCCGTGGCTGCTGCAGGCGCAGACCGATGCACGCCTGGACGCGCTGATGGACACCCAACATGCCGGCAAGGGCAGCCAGCCCGCTGGGCTGGGCCACCTGGAGGACGACGAACGGGCGCCGATCCTGCACCCGGCGCATGACCCGCGCATCACCGGCGGTAGCCAAGAACCTGCCGACTCCGGCACTGCCGCAGGGCCGCAGGACGCCGCCGCAGGCACAACGGGCGGGCAGATGCGGGAACCGTTCGAGTACGGGCAGATCCTGCGCGCGGCCGGCCTGGACCTGGATGACCAGCAGATTGCGGTGCGTTACTACCGTGAGCGCGCCCTGCCCCATCTGATCCGTTACCCCAGTGCAGCACAGCCGCAGGCACTGGAAGCGCTGCCCGAAGGCCTGGAACCGTGGGAGCCTGGCGACGCACTGGATGCGGTGGACTGGCTGCAATCGGTACTGCAATCGCCGCACGTCATTCCCGGCGTCACCACGGTGCAACGCGTGCACGGTCCGGCCCCCGGCCGTGAGCCAAGCTACGAACCGGTCGACCTGGATCTGTACGTGGACAGTTCCGGGTCCATGCCCAACCCGCAACAGCACACCTCGTTCCTGACCCTGGCCGGTGCCATCATCGCCCTGTCGGCACTGCGCGCCGGCGCGCGCGTGCAGGCCACCCTGTGGAGTGGCACCCGCCAGCACCTGCATACCGACGGCTTCGTGCGCAGCGAAGACGCCATCCTGCACGTGCTGACCGGCTACTTCGGCGGTGGCACCGCCTTTCCCATCCATCGCCTGCGCGATACCTACGCGGCGCGCACGCCGCGCGATCGGGCCGTGCACATCCTGCATATCTCCGACGACGGCATCACCACGATGTTCGGCCAGGACGAACGCGGTGGCAGCGGCTGGGACATCGCCCGCCATGCGCTGCAGGCCGCACGCGGCGGCGGCACCATGGCGCTGAATCTGTACAGCCCGCTGCCAGCGCAGCTGGCCGCCGCCGCCACCGGTTGGACCGCGGACCTGCTGCGCGCGCAGCGCGAAGGCTGGGATATCCACGTGGTGCGCGACATGGCCGACCTGCTGCAGTTCGCGCGCACCTTCGCCCAGCGCCACTATGCGCCTGGCGCCATGGGTGCGCCGCGGTGATCATCCTCTGGCGGCTGACCACACTGTGCAACCTGGCCTGTGGGTTCTGCGCCTATGACCGCACGGTCCCGCAACCCCGTGTGCACATGCCCGCCGACGAAGTGCAGCGTGTTGCCGGGCTGTTCGCTGACTATCACCAGCGCACCGGTTACCCGGTGCTGCTCAGTTGGCTGGGTGGCGAGCCCCTGCTCTGGCCCGGCCTGCTGCCGCTGTCACAGCGTCTTCGGCAACAGGGCCTGCGCATCAGCATGACCAGCAACGGCACCCGTGCGTGGCAGGACGGGGCCGCGCCGGCGCTGGCCGATGCCTTCGACGAGATCACCTTCAGCATCGACGCCCCCGGCGCGTTGCACGACGCGCTGCGTGGCTGGCCCGGCGGCGCGCTGAAGCTGGAGCGCGCCATCCGCGCCCTGGCCCGCCAGCGTGGTGCGCGGGCCGCCCCCCGCCTGCGTGCCAACGTCGTGCTGATGCATGCCACGGTCGAACATTTTCCCGCGCTGTGCCTGCAGCTGGCCAAGTGGGGCGTGGATGAGATCACCTTCAACCAGCTGGGCGGCCGCGACCGGCCCCTGTTCCACCGCCAGCAAGCGTTGACCGTTGCCGATGTGGCGCAGCTGCGCCTGCAGCTGCCCGCGCTGGTACCGCGGTTGGCCGGACGTGGCGTGCGCCTGCATGCGCACGACGCCTACCTGCACCGCTTCCAGGCCAGCGCGCAGGGCATTGCACTGCCAATGGCCGAATGCGAGGCACGCCGACCCACCCTGTTCATCGACGAACAGGGCCGCATCGGCGCCTGCAGCTTCACCGTGGACACCCATGCCATTGCCAGCAGCGACCTGCGCCAGGTCGAAGACATCGGTACGCTGCGCGAGCGGCTGCGCCAGCAGCGACGAGAGCGACCGGCCACGGTCTGCAGCGATTGTCCTTCCACCCAGGTGTTTGCAAAATTCGGAACATGACCATGACTGCTGGCCCCACCCTGGACACGCTGCTGCGGCGCCTGCTGGAAACCCCGCCGGATTTCCTTGCGCCACCACGGCGCGCAGGCAGTGGCAGCGTGCACGTCGCCGCCGTGGTCGGCGATGTCTTCGCCGCGCGTGGCCTGCCGCTGCCCCCTGCGCTGCGCGCGACGCTGTCCGGCGAGCTGCCGGGGGTGAGTGCCAACCAGCTCAGCGTGGCGGCCGTGGCCGCCTGGCTGCTGGCCGATCCGCACTGGCAGCAGGTGCCGCTGCAGGCTGAGCACTGGCCCGGCCTGTTTGCCGAGGCGTTGCCGGGGCTGGCCGCCAGCGCCGCGGCAGAGCAGTTCGTGTTCGAACCCGAGCGCCGCGAAGAGCTGGCCCGCACCGCGATCGCCCGCCTGGGTCTGCTGCCGGACGGAGAAACCGCCGCCCAGGCCGCCGACCGTCTGGCCCGAGTCAGCGGCGTGGAACGGCAGCGCCTGCTCGATGCCAGCCGCGCCAGCGAAGCACGCGCGCGGGCGATCCGTGAAGCGCTGGCGCGCAAGGCCGCCGAAGAATCGGCCGACAAGTGGACACGGGAATGAGCCCGTTGCCATGAGCGCCGAACCCAGCGACGCCGACCGCTACCCGACCCTGAGTGACCGTGGGCGGGCGATGCTGCGCCACATGCGCGAGCACCCCGCCGCGCCGCTGTTCCGCAACGCCAGCGGCAATCGCCTGCAGGCTGCGGAAGTGGCTGCCCTGCACGACTACGAACGCGACATCGGCCAGGCCCGTTTCGAATGGCAGCCCGGCGTGCAGCCACCGTGGCTCGACGCATTCGTGGCCAACACCTTCGCTCAGGTGCCGCACTACCGGGCTCAGTCCAGGCCTGCCCGTTTCGATGCCATCGCCAGCGTACACCGCGGCGATCTTGCCGCCGATGTGGCCCAGTTCGTCCCCGATCCGGTGCCGCTGCAGCGGATGATCAACTTCCGCACCACCGGAACCACCGGACATCCGCTGGTGCTGCCCTCGCACCCGGTGGTGGCCGCGCGCTACCTGGCCTACCACAAGCGCGCACTGCACCGCTTCGGCATCACCCTGCAGCACGGCGCCGGGCAGATGGGGGTAATGCTGCTGGGCATGCAGCAACGCTGCTTCACCTACGTGTCGGTCACGCCGACCATGGGCGAATCCGGTCTGGCCAAGATCAACCTGCACCCTGACGACTGGCGCCATCCCGACGATCGCACCCGCTATATCGACCAGATGCAGCCGGAGGTGATCGCCGGCGATCCCATCTCATTCGCGGCGCTGCTGCAGTTGCCATTGCAGCACCGCCCACGCGCCCTGCTGTCGGTGTCCATGGCCCTGTCCAGCGGGCTGCGCCAGCAGCTGGGCGAACACTTCCGCTGCCCGGTGCTGGATCTGTATTCCATGAACGAAGCCGGCCCGCTGGCCGTGTTCGATGCCGATGCCGGCGGCCACGTACTGCTGCAGCCGGGCATGTTCGTGGAGATCCTGGATGCCGACGGCAGGCCCCTGCCGCCCGGGCAGGAGGGTGAGATCACGCTCACCGGCGGTTTCAACTTCTGCCTGCCGCTGCTGCGCTACCGCACCGGTGACCGCGGCGCCCTGGCCATGGCCGGCGACACCCCGATGATCGTCGAGCTGCAGGGCCGCCGCCCCGTGCGCTTCCGCACCGCGCTCGGCGGCTGGATCAACAACATCGACCTGACCCATGCCTTGGCACCCTTGCCGCTGTCTCGATTTGTCGTGCACCAGCAAAGCGATGGTGCTGTGCAGTTGTCGCTGCCACCGGCCGAGCTGCAGCACGCCGACGAGGCAATCCAGCGGCTGACCCTCGTGCTGGGTGGCCTTCCGGTGGCGCTGCTGCCGCTGCAGCAGCAGGACAAGGTGCTGCAGTACAGCAGCGATCTGCCGGACAGCCACGCACGTTAGCGGGTCAACGCAACAGCTGCGCGTATGCCGCAAGCACCCCCAGATGCCCCAGGTAGTACACATAGAACCACCACCGCGCACGCGGAATCGGCACGGGCCAGCGCGCCATCACGCCTGCCAGCGGCACCGCCAGCAGCGCCCAGCCGTTGCCGTTGATTGCGCATACCGCTGCCAGGCCCGGCAGCGGCAACCACCACACCCGATGGCGGAACGCGATCCAGCACAGCACTATCAGCCCCACCCCGGCCCAGCGGTAATCGACGAAGAACGGCAGAACCCCGGCCGCCAGCAGCAGCCACCACGGTCGGTCCTGCGCCAGCGCCTGGATGGCAACGGCCGCCAGGGCGAACGTCAGCAGGATGTTCACCGGCAGCCAGGCGCCGACCGCCCAGGCGTGCAGCGGTTGCGCCAGCACTCCCCACAGGATCAACCGGCGCATCGACTTGCGCAGGTCAGCGCCGGGCTGGGCCAGGTTGCACGCCATCACCAGTGCAAACAGCGGAAAGGCAATTCGCCCCAGCTCGGTCACGACCGGCACGTAGCCACCATGGACGACCTTGGCTACGTGGTCGCCGGTCATGAACAGCAGCGCCAGCCACTTCAACGCCTCGCGCGTGCCGCTGGGCAACGCGTAGGGAACCGTGGTCGGGGAAGCTGCAGCGTCCTGCATCGGCACGTGGGTCCGGGTTGCGCCGCAAAATAGTGCCACGGCTGGCTATCCTTGTGCGTCCTGCACGTGAGGTACCGCCATGCGCACTCTCTATCCGCCCATCGAACCCTACCACGAGCACAGGCTTGCGGTGGATGCCCTGCATACCCTGCATATCGAGGAATGCGGCAACCCGCAGGGGCAGCCGGTGGTGTTCCTGCACGGCGGACCCGGTGCCGGGGTATCACCGGTGCACCGTCGCTTCTTCGATCCCGCCCGCTACCGCATCGTGCTGATCGACCAGAGAGGGTGTGGCCGCTCCACGCCCTTCGGCGAACTGCGCGACAACACCACCGCGCATCTGGTGTCTGACATCGAGCAGGTGCGCGTACACCTGGGCATCGAGCGCTGGCTGGTGTTCGGCGGCTCGTGGGGGTCCACGCTGGCGCTGGCCTATGCGCAGGCACATCCGCAACGGGCCACCGGGGTCATTGTGCGCGGCGTCTACCTGGGCCGCGCCGAAGAGAACCGCTGGTTCGCCGAGGCCGACGGCGGGGCGCGCTGGATCTTCCCGGAACGCTGGGCCCGCTACCAAGCCTTCATTCCGGAAAACGAGCGCGGCGACATGATCGGCGCCTACTGGAAGCGGCTGGACAGCCCCGACCCGGAGATCCGCATCGCTGCGGCGCAGGCGTGGCTGGGCTGGGAGGACAATGCGGCCACCCTGCTGCACGATGTCGAGGCCGTCTCCGCTGAAGACCCGCAGCGGACCCTGGCCAAGGCCCGCATCGAGGCGCACTACTTCAGACACAACGCGTTCCTGGAACACGGGCAGCTGCTGCACCACGTCGATCGAATTCGCCATCTGCCTGGGGTGATCGTGCAGGGGCGCTACGACATCATCTGCCCTGCCCGCAGTGCCTGGGATCTCGCCCAGGCGTGGCCGGAAGCGCGCCTGGAGATGGTGCTGTCCGGCCACAGCGCAACCGAAGCGGCCACCACCGATGCCCTGATCCGCGCGACCGATACGTTCGCGGATGGTTTGTAGATCCACGCCACGCGTGGATGCCGTTGGCCGCACGTCGCGCGCGCCCCTATACCAACGTATATCCGCGCTTACCCACGGGCATCTAGGCCCGGCGCGGCCACGCGCGGACAATAGCACCACTGGCCCACACGGGCCCCACCGATGGAGACGCTGATGGACCCCGACCCTGCCGGGCGCACCGCGCCCCCGACTACCGCCGCCTGTTTTCTGCTGGCGCCCATCGCCGGTCCCTGTCCGCACGCGTGATGGGGGCCCCGGGCGTCGCCTGCCCGGAGCATCCCCATGTCCTACAAGATCCTCTACATCAGCCTGCGCCGCCTGATCGGTGAGCGCGATGTCGCCGGCCTGCGCAGCCGCCTGCTGCAGCACGGCCCGGTGCTGTTCGCCCATGCGCTGGCGCTCGGTTCGCCGCGGGTCGTCGCCGACGCGCTGTCGCTGCTGCCGATCAGCGAGCGCATCACCGTGCTGCGCCACCTCCCCCACCCCCTGCGCGACGCCATGAAGCCGCTGTGCATCGGCGGCAGCCAGCGCCTGCACCTGCAGCCGTGGTCGCCGTGCCTGCTGGCCCTGCGTCGCGCCTGACCCATGCCACTCCGCGATCCGGCACGCCCGGGTCGGCACTTCCGAGGATGACCCCATGAGCCTGCTCAACGCCTGGTTCAACGCCTTCCTGCGCAGCCGCCGCGCGGGCAGCCTTTTCCGCCGCCGCGCCCTGCCCGAGGCCGGCTTTGGCCGTGGTGCGGCAGATGCCGCGCCCTCCGCGCTCACCGATGGCCTGCTGGCCCTGGCCCGGCTCGACGATGCCCGCCTGCTGGCCGCACTGGATTCTCACAACGATGGCCTCAGCCCGCAGGAAGCCGCTGAGCGCCTGGCCCGCCTCGGCCCCAATGAAGTCGATCACGAGAAGCCGCTGCCGTGGTGGCGCCACCTGTGGCAGTGCTACCGCAATCCGTTCAACCTGCTGCTGAGCGTGCTGGCGGCGGTGTCCTGGTTGACCGAGGACGCCAAAGCCACGGTGGTGATCGCGGCGATGGTGGTGCTCTCCACGCTCATCCGTTTCGTGCAGGAAGGTCGATCCAACCGTGCCGCCGAACGGCTGAAGGCGCTGGTCGGCAACACCTCGCGGGTCCTGCGCCGCAGCGCGGGCACCGAGGCTGCGGAGCTGGCCGACCAGTACTTCGGCGCGCAGCTGCACAGCCGTCGTCCCTCGCGCCTGCTCGACCTGCCGATCCGTTCGCTGGTACCGGGCGACCACGTCGTGCTCTCTGCCGGCGACATGATCCCGACCGACTGCCGCGTGCTGAGTGCCAAGGACCTGTTCGTCGCCCAGGCTGCGATGACCGGCGAGTCGCTGCCGGTGGAGAAATTCGCCAGCCCGGGTGACGCCGAGGCCGGCCTGATGGAACAGGCCAACCTTCTGTTCATGGGCACGAACGTGGTGTCCGGCACGGCCACGGCGATCGTGCTGGCCACCGGCAACCACACCTACTTCGGCACGCTGGCCCAGCGCAGCACCGCCACCGAGCGTGCGCCGACCGCGTTCCAGGCCGGCGTCAACAGTGTCAGCTGGCTGCTGATCCGCTTCGCCCTGGTGATGGTGCCGTTCGTGCTGCTCATCAACGGCTGGAGCAAGGGCGACTGGACCGAAGCCTTCCTGTTCGCGCTGTCGGTGGCGGTCGGTCTGACCCCTGAGATGCTGCCGATGATCGTCACCTCTACGCTGGCCAAGGGCGCGGTGCTGCTGTCGCGGCAGCGGGTGATCGTCAAGCGCCTGGATGCGATCCAGAACTTCGGTGCGATGGAGGTGCTGTGCACCGACAAGACCGGCACCCTCACCCAGGACCGCATCGCGCTGGAGCGCCACACCGATGTGTTCGGCCAGGACTCGGAGGACGTGCTGAAGTTCGCCTACCTCAACAGCCACTTCCAGACCGGGCTGATCAACCTGCTCGACCGTGCCGTGCTCGAGCACGTGGAGCTGCAGAGCTCGCTGCGCCTGTCGCAGGACTACCGCAAGGTCGACGAGATTCCGTTCGACTTCCAGCGCCGCCGCATGTCGGTGGTGGTGGCCGAGCGCGAGGACCACCACGAACTGATCTGCAAGGGCGCAGTGGAGGAGATGCTGGCGGTGTGCAGCACCGTGCGCGAGGGCGACATCGACCAGCCCTTGGACGCTGCGCGGCTGGCGCGGGTGCGGCAGACCACCGAGGAACTGAACGAACAGGGCCTGCGCGTGGTGGCCGTGGCGATGAAGGAAACCGCCGCCAGCCAGTCGGTGTATTCGCAGGCCGACGAGTGCGGCCTGACCCTGGTCGGCTACGTAGCCTTCCTCGACCCACCCAAGGAGTCGACCGCACAGGCACTGCAGGCACTGGCCGCGCATGGCGTAGAGGTCAAGGTCTTCACCGGTGACAACGAACTGGTCACCGCGCGTGTCTGCGCCCAGGTCGGGCTGGAGGTCGCTGCCATCGTGACCGGGCCGCAGATCGAACGCATGGACGATGCCTCGCTGGCGCATGCCCTGCAGCAGCACCGCGTGTTCGCCCGCCTGACGCCGCTGCACAAGGAACGCCTGGTGCGCAACCTGCGTGCGCAGGGCAAGGTGGTCGGCTTCCTCGGCGACGGCATCAACGATGCCCCCGCCCTGCGCGCGGCCGACATCGGCATCAGCGTGGACAGCGCGGTGGACATCGCCAAGGAAGCAGCCGACATCATCCTGCTGGAAAAGAGCCTGATGGTGCTGGAGGACGGCGTCATCCAGGGCCGGCGCACGTTCTGCAACATGCTCAAGTACATCCGCATGACCGCCAGCTCCAACTTCGGCAACGTGTTCTCGGTGCTGGTCGCTTCGGCGTTCCTGCCCTTCCTGCCGATGCTGCCGCTGCAGCTGCTGGTGCAGAACCTGTTGTATGACATCTCGCAGATCGCCATCCCGTTCGACAACGTGGACGAGGAACTGGTACGCCAGCCGTTGAAGTGGAACCCGGCCGACATCGGGCGCTTCATGGTGTTCTTCGGGCCGATCAGCTCGATCTTCGACCTCTGCTGTTTCGCGCTGATGTGGCATGTGTTCGACGCACGCACGGCAGCCGACCAGAGCCTGTTCCAGTCCGGCTGGTTCGTGGTCGGCCTGCTCACCCAGACCCTGATCGTGCACATGATCCGCACGCCCAAGGTGCCGTTCCTGCAGAGCATCGCCGCGCCGGCGCTGCTGCTGATGACTGCGGCGATCATGGTCATCGGCGTACTGCTGCCGATGAGCCCGCTTGCCGGCTACTTCAAGCTGCAGGCCCTGCCGCTGGGTTACTGGCCGTTCCTGGTGGCGATCCTGTTCGGCTACGCGGTGCTGACCACGGCGATGAAGCGGCTCTACATCCGCCGCTACGGGTGGCAGTGATGCTGGGCCTGCAGGTGAACCTGCCGCCGTTCGACGCCGGTGCCACGCTCGGCTCGCTGCTGAGCCTGACCGTGGCCTTCGTACTCGGCGCAGCGATCGGGCTGGAACGGCAGCTGCGCCAGCGCACCGCCGGACTGCGCACCAATACGCTGGTGGCGGTCGGCGCGGCGGTGTTCGTCGATCTGGCGGTGCGCTTCCACGATCTGTACGGCGGCCCGCCCTCGCCGCTGCACGTGGTCGCCTACGTGATCTCCGGCGTCGGCTTCCTCGGCGCCGGCGCGATCATGAAGGACGGTGCGCAGGTCTCGGGCCTGAACACCGCGGCCACGCTGTGGGGCTCGGCGGCGGTCGGCGCCTGTGCCGGCGTCAAGCTGCTGCCGGAAGCGGTGATGGCGGCGGTGTTAGTGCTGGCCGCCAACACCCTGCTGCGGCCGGTGGTCAACCGCATCCAGCGGCAGCCGCTGGCGCAGGGTTTCAGCGAGGCGACGTACGCGATCAACGTGGTCTGCCAGCGCGAGCAGCAGGCCGAGGTGCTGGACCGGCTGCTGTTGCTGCTCGAGCAGGCGCAGTACCCGGTACGTGCGGTGGACCAGCGGCCGTTCGGCGAACGTGACGTGGAGATCGAGGCGGTGCTGTATGCCACCTCGGTCGACGCCACAGAACTGGATGCGGTGCTGGAGAACCTGGCCGGCACCCCGGGCGTGTTGCAGGGGTTCTGGAATGCCAGCCTCGAGGAATGACCCACCCCGGTAGCGCCGGGCCATGCCCGGCGAGCGCTCAGCGCCGCCACCTGCTCCACCACGGTGGGCATCTCCCCGCACCGCCGCTTATCATCCCCCAACCACCCGCCAGGGAGCTGTCCCCGATGCCGTCGCTGTCGCCCCGCCGCCCGCTGGCGCTGCTCGCCCTGATCGTGGTGATGGCGGCGATCTTCCTGCTCGACACCGTCACCGACTATGCCGTGGCCGCTGCCTGCTTCTACGCGGCGGTCATCCTCGCCGCCTCGCGCCTGATGGCGCCGCGCGGCCTGCTCATCCTGGCGGCCGCCTGCATCGCACTCACCGGCCTGAGCTTCTTTCTCACCCGTTTCGGCACCTACCGTATCGGCCTGGTCAACTCGACCATTGGCATGCTGGTCATCGGCATCACCACCTGGCTGGTGCTGAAGATGGAAGCGGCCAAGGCGGCCGTGCAGGAGGCCCAGGCGCGCCTGCTGCGGGTGGCCCGCGCCTCCACGGTGGGCGAACTGACCACCTCGATCGCCCATGAAGTGAACCAGCCACTGGCCGCCATCGCCAGCAGCGCCGAGGCCAGCCAGCGCTGGTTGGCGCAATCGCCCCCCAATGTCGACAAGGCGCTGCAGGCCATCGCCCGCATCCTGTCCGATGCGCACCGCGCAAGTGACGTGATTGCCCGGATCCGCGGCCTGACCCAGGGCGCCGCGCCCGAACGCCGCGCCTTCGATTTGAACCTTGCCGTGCAGGACATGCTGGCCCTGTCACGCAATGAACTGGACCAGCACCAGGTGGATGTGGCGCTGCTGCTTGATGCCGACCTGCCGCCGGTCTTCGCCGATCCCGTACAGGTGCAGCAGGTGATCGGCAACCTGCTGTTGAACGCGGTCGATGCGATGGCCCAGTTGCCGCCTGCCGAGCGCCGTGTTGCGCTGGCGACGGCGCGCGATGGCCGCGGCCAGGTCAGCCTGAGCGTGCGCGACCGTGGCGTCGGCCTGCCCAGCGAGCAGCCGGACCGCGTCTTCGATGCATTCTGGACCACCAAGGACCATGGCCTCGGCCTGGGCCTCAGCCTGAGCCGTTCGATGATCGAGGCCAATGGTGGCCAGATCCGCGCGGAGCGTCCGGCCGGCGGCGGCGCCTGTTTCGTGTTCGAGCTGCCGGCCGCCGGCAAGGATGACCATGCGTAAGCCACTGACACCGCCGACAGAGCTGGCCCCCATCGTCTATGTCGTCGACGACGACGCGTCCGTGCGCGCGGCGCTGGAGGACCTGCTGGCCTCGATGGGGTTGCAGGTGCGCGCCTTCGCATCTACCCAGGCCTTCCTCGACCACCCGCGCGACGATGCCCCGGCCTGCCTGGTGCTGGACGTGCGCATGCCCGGGCAGAGCGGCCTGGACTTCCACCGCAGCATGGCGGACCTGGGCCTGCAGCTGCCGGTGGTGTTCATCACCGGCCACGGCGACATCGCCATGGGCGTCAACGCGATCAAGGCCGGCGCCATCGAGTTCCTGACCAAACCCTTCCGCGACCAGGAGCTGCTCGACGCCATCCACAAGGGCATCACGCTGGACCGCGAGCGCCGCCGCGAAGGCGAGGCGCTGGGCGAGCTGCAGGCACGCTGGCACACCCTCAGCGCTGGCGAACGCGAGGTGGTCGACGGCGTGGTGCGCGGCCGCCTGAACAAGCAGATCGCCGCCGACCTCGGCGTCAGCGAGATCACGGTGAAGGTCCGGCGCGCGCAGGTGATGCGCAAGATGGAGGCGCGCACCCTGGTCGACCTGGTGCGCATGTACGACCGCCTGCAGGCCGCTGCGCCATGACACGAGCATCTACCGCGCAATACTCGACTGCTCTTGCCTTCTGTAGAGTCGAGCCGTGCTCGACTGGTTTTGCTTATCGAAGCCATGAGCAATACGCGAAACGGGAAAAGAAGTGGCCGTGGTAGCGTCGTTGCACCTTCACCCGCGACCTTTCCGCATGCGCCTGCTGCCTCCTGCCCTCGCCTTTGCCACCTGCCTGCCGCTGGCCGCCCTTGCCGGCGAACCGGTGCTGCCGCAGCTGAAGGCCTATACCGTTGATCCTTCCTGGCTGCAGCCGATCGCCCCGCTGCAGATTGCCGACCACACATGGCAGATCGGTACCGCCAACCTCACCTCGCTGCTGGTGCAGACCCCGCAGGGCGCGGTGCTGCTGGATGGCGGCATGCCACAGATGGCCGATCACCTGCTGCACAACCTGCAGCTGCGCGGCGTGGCCCCGGCCGACCTGCGCGTGATCCTGCTCAGCCACGCCCATGCCGACCACGCCGGGTCGGTAGCCGAACTCAAGCGCCGCACTGGCGCGCGCATACTGGCCAATGCCGAAACGGCGGTGCTGCTGGCCCGCGGTGGCAGTGATGACCTGCACTTCGGCGATCGTTTCGCCTTCCCGCCGGCCCACGTTGATCGCATCATCATGGATGGCGAAACCGTCGACGTGGGTGTCATGCGATTTACCGCGCATTTCGTGCCGGGCCACACCCCGGGCAGCACGGCCTGGACCTGGACCGACACCCGCGACGGCAAGCCGGTGCAGATTGCCTACGCCGACAGCCTCAGCGCACCGGGCTACACCCTGAAGGACAACCCGCGCTACCCACACCTGGTTGAGGACTACCGCCGCAGTTTCGCCACCGTGCGCGCGCTGCCCTGCGACGTGCTGCTGACCCCGCACCCTGATGGCAGTGGCTGGGACTACGCGGCGGGTGCAGCGGCCGGCGCCAAGGCAAAGACCTGCGGTGAGTATGCGGATGCAGCAGAGCGGAAACTCGACGCAGCTCTGACCCGGTAGAGTCGAGCTTGCTCGACTTTCGCTTATGCAGCGTCGAGCCATGCTCAACTGTCTCTGGAAACAACAGTCGAGCATGGCTCGACTCTACAAAAGGCAGACAGCGGTTACCGGCAGCCTTCCGGCAAGGCGGCGATGGCCTCGACGACCGCCCCCTGCATCCCCTGCCCTACAGCCATGTCCAGCTCGCCGCCGGTACTGCCGCGCTGGCGTTGCAGCTCACTCTCGCAGGCACCGCGCACGCGGCCGCGCGCGTTGGCCCGCAGCACGCTGCAGCGCCAGTCCCCCGGGCCCAGCGGCAGCACCGAATAGACCTCGCTGTTGCAGGCATCGCCTGCGCGCTCGACCAAGCTGCGACCGCCGAAGTCGCGCGGCACGTTGCTGTGCGCAGGATCGTGAGCTGTCGGGGAAGCTGCGCGCGTACTGCTCGACGTTCACCTGCAGCGGCTCTGTCCCCGAGGCGGGCAACTGCAGCGGTGCACCGCATTCCGTGCTGTCGGCACGGTGCTGGACGAACTGGTAGATCGGCCGATCAAGCCGACGATCCTGCGCGGTCACCGCACTGACCCCACCCAGCACCGGCAACGCGGCGCGGTTGGCCATCCGTGCCAGCACACCAGCCTCGGCGGGGACGCAGCGATCCACGCACGGTGGCCGCCAGCAGGAAAACCACGTCATCACGGAACGCACGATCCTCGTGCAGGTGCCGCTCGATGTCGGCCTGCAGCGCGGGCACCGGTGCGGGGAGCGCGACGGACGGCGGACGCACCTGCGGTGCCCAGCGCTGCCACGCCAGCAGCGCGGCACCGCCCAGCAGCGCCACCGCGCCGACCCCCAGCCAGTGCGCGCGCCGCATCAGCTGCCGATCGCCGTCAGCGTGGCCGCATCCGCATCGTAGGACGCGCTGGCGATGTCGGCCTCGAAGCGCCTGATCCGCAGATGGCCCGACAGCCGATAGGCATCCCACAGATTGCCCAGTGCAATCGGCTTGGCCAAGGTCACATGGATGATCTGGTTCGGTGGCGGCGGTGGCACGTGGATGCAGGCGCCGTAGAACGGCACGAACAGCAGTTCGTTCACCGCACCGGCATCATCCATGCCCAACGGCACCACGTAGCCGTCCAGCTCGACCTCGCGACCGTCCACGTCGTCGACCACGGCGGCTGAGCCGAACTGCTGCGCGCGGTCGGGTCTGGAGTGATCGATGGCCGCGCCTGGCGGCGTGCCCGAACCCGTGTCATCGATCAGCCCACCGACACCGGACATCGCACCCATGCCGCCGCTGCGGTCGATGCCGATCTGCGGCGGCGGGCGCAGGAAGGCGTCCTCCTCCGGCATCAACGCGTTCCAGGCGGTGATCGCGCCCTCGGCCAGCGCGGCCTTGTCCGGCATGCTCACCGCATCGGACGTGGCCGCGGCGGCAGCTGGTTCGGCCGCCACGTCGGGCACATCACCGCCGGGCCGGCTGCAACCGGCCAACACCATCAGCACCAGGATACAGACGTTACGGTTCATAGGGCCTCAACTCGGGGTCTGCCATGGTGTAGGCCGAACCGGCCAGATCGTCGTCCACGCGCTCGGCGCGCAGCGTGCCGGCGAGCAAGAACGGCGAGTACATGTCCGGCATGTCGATCGGCCGCGACAGCCGCACGTGCACGATCTGGTTCGGGGGTGGCGGCGGCACGTGGATGCAGGCGCCGTAGTACGGCACGAACAGGAACTCGGTCAGGCGGCCATCGCTGGCATTGGCCAGCGGCACCACGAAACCGGGCAGGCGCACGGCGCGGTCCAGTACCGTATCCACCGTGCGGAAGGTGCCGAACTGGGCCATGCGCCGGTTGCCGTTGTGCTTCACTTCCGGCCCGTCACCCCGCTCCAGGGCGGCCAGTTCGTCGGCGGGCATCATCTGCAGCCAGTCCAGTTCTAGCTCGGCAGCCGCTTGGGTTGTCGCGCCGTCCTGCACAGGCGTCGGCGGCAGGGCCTGCACACCGGTATTCACCGGACGTTCGCAGCCGGCCAGCAGCAGGATCACGGCAAGGGAAAGCCACGCGCCCATCGCTCAGGCTCCCGCCGACAGGCCATCGGCCAGGGTGCGCCGATAGGCCAGCAAGGCCGGCACCAGACCAGCCACGGCACTCAGCACCAGCACCCCGCCCACCCACGCCAGCTCGCGCAGATCCGGCCAGACATGGGTGATCGACAGACCGAAATTCGCCAGCGCCCAGCCACGCCCGGCCAGGCTGGCGACCACCAGTATCACCAGCGCCAGCACGCAGGCCATGCCGCTGGTCGCAACCGCTTCCAGCACCAGCAGGCTGGCGATGTAGCGCGGCCGCGCACCCGTGGCGCGCAGCACTGCCATCTCGCGACGGCGCTCCTGCAGGGTCGACACCAGCAGCGCCACCAGCGAGACCAGGCCCAGCAGCACCACCATCGCACTGATCAGCTGCAGCGCCCGCTCGGCCGAGCCCAGCGACTGCCACAGCTGCTGCAGGGTCACGCCGGGCAGGATCGCCAGCAGTGCCTCGTCGGGGTAGTCATTGATGGTGCGCTGCACCGAGAACGTGGCGATGCGCGAGTTCAGGCCGAGCATGAAGGCGGTGATGCTGGTCGGGGTCAGGTCCAGGTGCCGCGCCTGTTCGGCGCCGACCTTGTGCCCGCGCAGCTGCACGCCCGAGCGCCAGTCCACGTGGATGGCCTCGATCGCCGGCAACGACACCAGCACCGACGAATCCACCGGCGTGCCGGTCCGCTGCAGCACGCCGCTGATGCGGAAGGGTTTGTCGGCATGCGTGGCCAGGGTCACCGCGGCAGTGCCATGGGCGAGCACCATTTCATCGCCCACCTGCACGCCCTGCGCGCGGGCCACGTCGGCACCGACCACCGCGTCGTACAGATCATCGAAGGGCGTGCCCTCGGCGAAGGCCAACGTGTGCCCGGCACCGTAGCGGTAGTGTTCGAAGTAGCCGCCGGTGGTGCCGATCACCCGGTAACCGCGCCAGGAATCACCCAGCGACAGCGGCACCGCCCACTTCACCTGCGGCAGCGTCGACAGCTCCTGGTAGGACTGCCAGGACACGTTGTTGGTCGGGTCGCCGATATGGAACACCGAGTACAGCAGCAGGTTCACCGGCCCCGAGCGCGCGCCGACGATCAGGTCGGTGCCCGAAACGGTGCTGGCGAAACCCTCGTGGGCCTGCACGCGCACGCGCTCCACGCCCAGCAGCAGGGTCACGCTGAGGGTGATGACCAGGACGGTCAGGGACACGCTCAGCGCACGGCTGCGCAGGCTGGCCCAGGCAAGTTCAAACATGGGCGGCTCCAGCGTGGTTGATGTCCTGCAGCTGCACGACGCGGTCGAAGAGCGGTTGCAGGCTGTCGTCATGGCTGACCACCACCACGGTGGTACCGGCCGCGGCACATTGCGCAGCCATCAGCTGCAGGAAGGCGGTAACCGCTTCGCGATCCAGTGCCGAGGTTGGCTCATCGGCGAGCAGCACGGCGGGGCCACCGATCAACGCGCGCGCTGCCGCTACGCGCTGCTGCTGGCCGACGCTGAGGGTGCCGGCCCGGCGCTGCAGCAGGTCCGGGTCCAGGTGCAGGGCCTGCAGCAGGCGGAGGATTTCATCCTCCAGCGCCCGCCCGACCCGCCCGACCCGTGCGCTGCGCGCGGGCGCGAAGCGCAGGCCCAGCGCAATGTTGTCGCGCACACTGAGGAAGGGCAGCAGGTTGAACTGCTGGAAGATCACGCCGAGATGATCGGCGCGGAAGCGATCGCGCGCGGTAGGCTTCAACGCGTGCACGGCCGTGCCGGCCACCACCACCTCGCCCTGTTCGGGCCGCAGCACGCCCGCCAGCAGGCCCAGCAGGGTGCTCTTGCCCGACCCGCTGGTGCCGCGCAGCAGCACGCTGCTGCCTGCGGCGATGCGAAGCTGCGGAATGTCCAGCACGGTGCGCCCGCCATAGCTGAAACGCACCTGCTCCAGCGCGATCACCGCGGCGGTGCTCATGGAGCCAGCACCACGCGCAGGTTGTCCGCGGTCAGCACGGTGCGGCTCTGGCCGCCCGCCGTCGCGCTGTTGACGATGACCTCGTGCAGGTTCGGGAAGGCCTTCGGCAGGGCAAGCACCAGCACGCGCAGCGCGGCCGGGTTGGCGCACTGGTAGCGCAGCTCGGCGTTGAGGCCGGCATGCGTATGTTTGGCCGGTGTGCTCGCACTCGCCGACGCGGCGGCAGCGAAGCCCTCGGCGCGCGCGTCACGTTTCAGGGGTGTGCACTGCGCTGCGGTGGGCAGGGTCAACCAGTCGCCGCGCTTGAGCGTGGCCAGTGCCGCGTCCAGCGCCGCCTGTTCGGTGGCATTGGCTGGCGGCCGTTCGAAATCGATGATGCCGATACCCGGCGCCTGCAGGGCCAGTTCAAGGGTGCCCTGGTCCACGGCCAGGTCGACCGTGGCCTGGCCGTGCACGTGGGCGCCGAGCTGGCGCAGGTCGTGTGCGTGCACGGCGGGAGCGGCAAACAACAGGAACAGCAAAACGGAACGCTTCATGGGGGACTCCATAATTGTTACTATGTAACATTATGGACCACATCCCCACGCCGCCCGCAAGGGCACTGCCCCACCCGCCAGCTTCGGCACGCTGGCACCCCCGTCTCGACCTCGCCGGCGCCTGGCTGTCCCTGGCCTGCGCCGCGCACTGCATCACCCTGCCCCTGCTGCTGGCCTTCGTGCCGGCGGCGATGATGGCCCTGCGGTCGTTCCAGCACCCGGCCCACGGCGCGATGACCGCGCTGCTGGTGATGTCGCGCTGGGAATGGGTGTTCGCCGTGGTGGCTTCGACCGTAGCCATGGCCAGCACAGCGTCAGGCTGGCGGCGCCACCAGCAGTGGCGGCCGCTGCGGCTGGCGGCCTGCGGTGCGGTCGCGCTGCTGGCGTCGTCGCTGTACATGCCGTTGAAGGAATCGCTTGTCTGGCACGGCGTGGCGACCGCTTGCGGCGGCGCGCTGCTGGCCACCGCCCACATCCTCAACCGGCGGGCATTGCACCGGTAGTCGTCCACCTTGGTGGACGTTCCCAACGTGCCAACCAAGGTTGGCACCTACCGGATCATGGCGGCGTGCCAAGCAAGACTGGGACCTACCGGTTCGCGGCGCGGCAAGTCGCGGTAGCCGTCCACCTTGGTGGACGTTCCCAACGTGCCAACCAAGGTTGGCACCTACCGGAT
>NZ_DAMBCN010000011.1:0-37642 GCF_032056425.1 Stenotrophomonas sp. | reverse complement strand
CATGCCGGCGTTCCAACCAAGGTTGGCACCTACCGGTTCACGGCGCGGCGGCTGTGCACCCAGTAATACAGCGTGGGCAGCACCAGCAGGGTCAGCAGCATCGCCGACAGCAGGCCGCCAATCACCACCACCGCCAGCGGCTTCTGGGTCTCGGCGCCAATCGCATGCGAGGTCGCCATCGGCAGCAGGCCGAACATGGCCAGCAGCGCGGTCATCAGCACCGTGCGCAGGCGCTGCAGCGAGCCCTGCACCACCGACTGCAGCAGGTCCATGCCCTGCTCGCGCAGCTGCGCGAACCGGCTGAGCATCACCACGCCGTTCAACACCGCCTGCCCGAACAACGCAATGAACCCGATCGCCGCCGACACCGACAACGGAATGCCGGTCAGCCACAGGGCGAGGATGCCGCCGATCATCGCCAGCGGCACGTTGGCCAGGATCAGCGCCGCACTGCTGATGTCCTTGAAGGCATCAAACAGCAGCACGAAAATGATCAGCACCGACAGCGGAATCACCCAGCCCAGCCGCTTCATCGCCCGCTGCTGGTTCTCGAACTCGCCCGACCACTCCAGGCGGTAGCCCTCGGGCAGCTGCACGCTGGCATCCACCCGCGCACGCATGTCGGCCACCACGCTGCCCATGTCACGGCCGGCGATGAAGATGCTCACCGCCTTCACCCGCTGCGCGTTCTCGCGCGAGATGTTGATCGCACCGCTGGCCATCCGGAAATCGGCCACATCGGACAGCGTGACCGTGTGCCCGTCGCCGATGCTCACCGGCACCATGCGCAGGCGCTGCAGGTCACGGTCGGCATCGTCCAGGCGCAGGGTGATCGGGAACTTGCGGTCGCCCTCCCACAGCTCGCCCACTTCGCGGCCGCCCAGCGCGGTCTCGATCACCTCGTCGATGTCACGCACGTTCAGCCCGTAGCGTGCGGCACGATCACGATCGATCTGCACCTGCAGCTGTGGCAGTGAGCCATCGCGGTCGATGAAGGCGCTCTCCACGCCGTCCACGCCACGCACCTGGCCAAGGATGGCCTGGGCTTTCCGGTTCAGCACATCCAGGTCGGCACCGCTGACCTTGATCACGACCTGGCCCTTGATCTGCGAGATGCTCTCAAGGATGTTGTCGCGCACCGGCTGCGAGATCGAGAATTCGGGGCCTGGAATGCGCTGTTCCAGGGTGCGCTGCAGGTCGGCGATCAGCTGCCGCTTGTCCACGCCCTTCGGCCACTCCTTCTCCGGCCTCAACGCCACCAGCGCCTCGATCTGGTTCGCGCCCTTGGCATCGGAACCATCTTCGGGGCGGCCCAGCTTGGCCACCACTGTGGACACCTGCGGATAGGTGTTCACCAGTTCGCGGATGCGACGCGACTGCTGCTGCGCCTCGGCCAGGCTGGTGCTGGGGTCGAGCGTGGCGGTCAGCCAGATCGAGCCCTCATCCAGCTCCGGCAGGAACTCCGAGCCCAACCGCGTGCCCAGCGCCAGCGTACCCACCAGCAACGCAACGGCGGTCAACACCACCGCCCGCGGGCGGGCCAGCGCGCGCTCCAGCACCGGTTGGTACCAGCCGGTCAGGCGGTCCATCAACGGGTTCTCGCCGCGCATGCGGTCGCGCCGCAGCCACCAGTAGCAGAACAGCGGCACCACAGTCAGCGCCAGGATCAGCGCACCGATCAGCGCCGAGGTGACCGAGTAGGCCATCGGCGCGAACATCCGGCCTTCCTGCCGCTGCAGGGTGAAGATCGGGATGTGTGCGGCGATGATGATCAGCATCGAGAAGAAGGTCGGCCGCCCGACTTCCGATGCCGCCGACAGCACAGTGGAGAATCGTGTCTTCCGGTCTGCCGTGGCCGGCAGCGCTGACAGACGCGAGACAATGTGCTCGGTGACGATCACCGCACCATCGATGATGATGCCGAAATCCATCGCCCCCAGCGAGAGCAGGTTGGCTGGAACGCCCCACAGGTGCAGGCCAAGGAAGGTCGACAGCAGCGCCAGCGGCATCATCGCGGCCACGATAAGCGCGGCACGGGCGTTGTACAGGAACAGCCACAGCACCAGGAACACCAGTACCGCGCCTTCCAGCAGGTTGCGGAACACCGTCTTCAGCGTGGTCGAGACCAGCCACGAGCGGTCGTAGAACGGCTCGATGCTGACCCCTGCCGGCAGCTGGTCGGCTTCGATCTCGGCCACGCGCGCATGCAGGGCGTCAAGCACATCGGACGGATTCTCGCCCTTGCGCATCAGCACCATGCCGAACACCGCATCGTCGTTGTCGTCCTGGCCGACCAGGCCCTGCCGCGGCAGGCCCGTATCGGCGATGCTGGCCAGATCGCGCACCAGCACCGGCGTACCGCCCTTCTGCGCGACCACCACGCTGCCGATATCGGCCGGCGAGCGCATCAGGCCGACGCCGCGGATCAGGAACTGCTGCTGGCCACGCTCCACATAGCCGCCACCGGCATTGGAGCTGCCCTTCTCCAGCGCTTCGGAAAATTCACCCAGACTGATGCCGCGGTCACGCAGCTTGTCCAGATCGGGCTTGACCTGGAACGTTCGCGCGTACCCGCCGAAGCTGATCACATCGGCCACGCCGGGCACGGTGCGCAGGCCACGCTCCATCACCCACTCCTGCACGGTGCGCAGCTCGGTGGGGCTCATGTGCGGGGCCTTCAGCACGTAGCGGTAGATCTCGCCCACCGCCGAACTCATCGCCTCCAGTTCGGGCGTCACACCCTCGGGCAGGTCCACGCCCTGCAGACGCTCCATCACCTGCTGGCGTGCGAAGTAGTCATCGGCCTTGTCGTCGAAGGTCAGGATGATCATCGACAGGCCGAACTGCGTATGCGAAAACACCCTCACCGAATGCGGGATGCCCGACAGCGCCACTTCCAGCGGCATGGTGACTTCGCGCTCGACCTCCTCGGCGGCGCGACCCGGGTGCAGCGAAACCACGGTCACCTGGGTGTCGGACACATCGGGGAAGGCCTCCACCGGCAGCACGCGGAACGCCGCGATGCCGGCGCCGATGAACAGCAGCAGCGCCAGCATCACCATCAGCGGCTGGCGCAGGCAGTAGGCAATCAGGCGATCGATCATGGTGCGGCACGCTCCATGGCGGGAGCGGTGGTTGCGGAAGAAGCCGTCGCCGACGCCGGTGCGCTGTCCACCAGCTGTTGCAGCAGCAGGCCGCCCTCGACCACCACGCGGCTGCCGGCCGCCAGCCCTTCGCGCACCCACAGGCGCCCGTCGCCCAGCTCCTCGGCCTGCACGGCGCGACGCGCGTAGTGTCCCTTGCCTTCGTCCACGAACACCACCTGTTTGCCATCGATCAGCAACACGGCGGCATCCGGCAGCGATACGCCGCCCTGTGCCGGCAGCTCCACCTGGGCGCGCACGTACTGTCCGGCCTTGAAGCTGCGGGCGTGGTTGTCCAGCTCGGCGCGCGCCTGGACCACACGGCGCTCGCTGTCCACGAAGTCATCCACATGCTGCAGGGTCGCCTGCAGCGTGCTGCCATCGGCAGCCGGCACGCGCACCGTCATGCCCGGCTGCAGGCGCGCGGCCAAGCGCTCGGGAATGTCCAGCAACAGCCACAGGCGGTCGGGATCACCGACTACCGCCAGCGGCTGCTCGCCGTCCGGGCTCACGTTCATGCCCGGGCTCATCCGGCGCTCCACCAGTACGCCATCAATGGGCGCGCGCATTGGCAGACGCTGGTCCACCCGGTTGCCGTTGCCATAGGCAGTGGCGAACGCGGCAGCGCGGGCATGGTCTGCCTGGCTGCCGGCGAAATGCGCTTCGGCCTCATCCAGTTCGCGGCCCGAGGCCACACCGGCGGCATGCAGTTCGCGGGTTCGCTCCAGCTCGCGTCGGGCCTGCAGCAGCTCGGCCCGCCCACGGACGCCATCGGCCTGCGCCTGGCCGAACTCCGGCGAGGTGATCCAGGCGATGACCTGCCCGGCCTTGACCTTCTGCCCCGGCTGCGCCTCGATGCGCGAGACCTGGCCCGGCAGCGGGGCGCGCAATGCACTGGAGCGGGTTTCGTCCCAGACCACCCGGCCTGGCAGCTGCAGCGATGCGCTGGCGCCTTCGCTGACCACTTCGCTGCGCAATACGTCCAGCTGGCGACTGTCGGCGGGGAACTGGATCTGCCCTGCGCTGACCACCGGCGCGCCGTCGGCATAGGAGGCCGGTGCGCGCCCGCAGCCGGACAGCAGGGCCAGCGCAAGCAGCGCGGGCAGCAGTGACCGGCGCGTGCGCGGTGGGATGGCGGCATGCGGGATCACAGGGTTTCTCCTTCGGCAACGGACGTGGCGGCGCTCCATCGCGCCAGTGCAAGGGCATGGTCGGCACGCGACTGGATCAGCGCGGCCTCGAACTGGCGCCAGCTGCGGCGCGCATCCAGCAGGTCGGTCAGGCTGGCGGCACCGCGGCGATAGGCCAGTTCGATGCCCTGCACGGCCTTGCGTGCACTGTCGGCCTGCAGCCCCTCGTAATCCCGGCGGCGCTGAGCGGCGGCTTCGGCACCGGCCTGCAGCTGGTCCAGCTCGGCCGCTGCCTGGCGCTGCAATGCGCGAAGTTCCTCCGCAGCAGCGTCGCGGTCGGCCTCGGCACGCTGGATGCCGCCTTGCGCACGGCCGGGTGCCCCCAGAGGAATCGTGACTGACACGCCCCAGGTGACGCCATTGATGTCGGTCGGTTCCCGTTCGGCTTCCACACCCCACTGGATGTCGCGGCGACGTTCACTGCGCGCCAGTGCCACCCCGGCATCGGCCGCGGCCAAGCGCGAGCGCGCCGCGCGCAGATCGACCCGCTGCAGCGGATCAGCAGCACCGCCGCCCGGGGCCCTGCTGGCATCGGGCCAGGCATCGTCGGCGCTGAGCGAAGTGCCGGCCTCCATGCCCAGCAACAGGGTCAGCGTGTGCTGCGCGTCGCGCAGATCGAGTGCTGCTTCGCGTGCTGCATCGGCTGCGGCCAGGTCATCCACGGCAAGCCGCGCCTGATCCACCGGTGCCATCGCGCCGGTGGCAACTTGGCGCCCTGCAGCTGCCATCTGTTCGGCAGACGTTCGCCGGTTGGCCTCGGCGATGCCCAGCGCCTCCTGCGCGGCCTTCAGCCCGAAATACGCTTCGTGCAGCGCCACCTGCTGCCGGCGCCGCATGTCCAGCCGTTCCAGCCCGGCCGCCTCCACCAGCGCATCGGCCTGGCGCATGCGCAGCGTTCGTTTGCCGCCGCGTTCCCAGGTGAAGCCCAGGCCGATGGTGCTGTCCACGCGCTTGTCCTGCCAGCGGCCGCTGCCCACGCCGTGCTTCGGGCTGATCTTGCTGGTGCCCAGCGAGAGTTCCGGTGCCGGCCGCAATGCAGCGGCCAGTGCGTCGCCTTGCGCCCCGCGCAGTTCCAGCGCCGCCGCGCGCAGGTCAGGGTTGTGCGCATCCATGGCACGTTGCGCGTCCTGCAGGCTGATCGCCCACGCCGCAGGTGCACACGCCAGTGCGGCCAGCAGGGCCGCCGAACGAGGGAGGAGATTCATGCGCGCCACGGTAAGGTGACGCACTTGCGCCAAACTTTCCCGAACCTTGCGCGAAGCTTGCAATGCGAATCCTGTTGATCGAAGACGACGCGGCCCTGGCCGACGGCTTGGTACGCGCCCTGCAGGGCGCCGGCCATCTGTGTGACCACCTGGCGCAGGGCCTGCTGGCGCCCGCGGCACTCGCCGCTGCACCGTATGACGTGATGGTGCTGGACCTGTCACTTCCCGATGTAGACGGCCTCGACCTGCTGTCGCGCCTGCGCGACCAGTCCATCAGCCTGCCGGTGCTGATCCTTACCGCACGCGATGGCGTGGAGGACCGCATCCTCGGCCTGGACCGGGGTGGCGATGATTACCTGGCCAAGCCCTTCGCGCTCGGCGAACTGGAAGCGCGCCTGCGCGCACTGGCGCGACGCCGCAGCGATGCGCCCGCACAGAAGCGGCTCGGCCGCCTGTGCCTGGACCGCATCCGCCAGGAGGTGCAGGTGGACGGCCAGCGCATCGAGCTGACCGCACGCGAGCTGGCCCTGGTCGATGCGCTGATGCAGCAGCCGGGACGCACGGTGACCAAGCAGCGCCTGTTCGACGCGCTGTACAGCTGGGACCACGAGGCCAATCTCTCCGTCATCGAAGTGCATGTCAGCCGCCTGCGCCGCAAGTTCGAACAGGCCGGCGCCGGTGTGGGCATCCGCATGCTGCGCGGCCTGGGCTACCGCCTGGAGGCCATCGATGGCTGAGCGCGTGGCCAGCCTGCGCGGGTTGCTGCTGCGCCGCCTGTGGCTGCCGCTGCTGGTGCTGCTGCTGTGCAGTGCCGTGGGCTCGTTTGCACTGGCGCGCTATTTCGCCGGTCAGGTGTACGACCGCTGGCTGCTGGATTCGGCGATGTCCCTGTCCGAACTGGTAAAGGTGCAGAACGGGCGCGCGGTGATGGAGGTGACGCCGGCCATGTCACGTATGTTCACCTGGGACACCGTGGACGAAGTGCACGGCGAAGTGGTCGATGCAGCCGGCACGAGGCTGTATGGCGATCTGGCCGAGGCACTGCCGCGGCCCGCACAGACCGCCGATGAAGACGCGGTCTACTACGATGCGCGGCTGCGCGGGCAAGCGGTACGCATGGTGGAGGTGCTGGTGCCGACCACGGGCGGGCACCAGGTGCGCCTGCGCGTGGCCGAGACCCTGCGCAAACGGCACCGGCTGGAGCGCAAGCTGCTGATGACCAGCGTGCCGTTCCAAGCCGCGATCCTTGCGCTGGCGGCGTGGCTGGCCTGGTCGGGCACCGGCGCGGCGGCGCGCCATGCCAACCAGGTGGCGCGGCGACTGGCCAGCCCACGGCCGGACCCGCTGGCACCGCTGGTGCCAGAGCAGGAAGCACCGCGCGAGCTGTGGCCCGCGGTGGAGGCCTACAACGCGCTGCTGCAACGGCTGGATGCAATGCAGGCGGCGCAGCGGCGCTTCGTCAGCAATGCCGCACACCAGCTGCGCACGCCGTTGGCGGCCATGCAGGTGGAGCTGGAAAGTTCGCTGCGGCAGCAGGATCCACAGGCGCAGCAGCTGGCGTTGTCCGGAACCCTGGCCGGGTTGTCGAGGCTGCAGCACCTGGTCAACCAGCTGTTGCTGCTCAGCCGTTCGGAGGATGCACAGGGCGCTTCATTGCCGTTGCAGGTACTGGACGTGGCCACGTTGGCGCGCACCGTGGTGGAGCGTTACGCCGACCGCGCGTTGGCTGCCGGGGTGGACCTGGGATACGAGGGGCCGGACGAAGGTGTGCCGGTGCGGGGCGATGCGCCGTTGCTGCGCGAAGCGCTGGGCAACCTGCTGGACAACGCGCTGCGCTATGGCGCCGTGCGCGGAATGATCACCCTGAGCGTGCAGCGCGATGCGGACGGCGTGCAGGTCTGGGTGGATGATGATGGCGCCGGCATCGACGCGGCCGAGCGTGGCCGCGTCACGGAACGCTTCTACCGCGCCAGCAGCCAGGGCGATGGCTGTGGCCTGGGCCTGGCCATCGTGGCCGAGATCGCGCAGCGGCATGACGCCGCGTTGGAGATCGGCAGTGCACCGATGGGTGGCGCACGGGTAGGAATGCGGTTCCGCACCCGGTAGACGCCAACCTTGGTTGGCGCCGTGGTTCCCCGTGTGCCAACCAAGGTTGGCACCTACCAAAGCAGCGTCATGCGTGCCGCATCAACGGCTCATGGAGTACGGCGCCTGCGCGCCCTGCCCCGGCCATTCCTTGTTCGGTTCGGCCTGCATGGTGAAGGTCAGTTCGCCACCGGCCAGGATCTCGTCATGGCGCAGGAAGGTGCGCTGCAGCGGCTTGCCGTTGAGGCTCACACTGCCCACGTAGGTGTGCTTGTCGTCCAGGCCGTTGGCCACGATCGTGAACGTCTTGCCGTTCGGCAGGCGCATCGCGGTCTTCGGCAGGAACGGACGGCCTAGGATGTACTCGCCCGAACCCGGTGCCACCGGATAGAAGCCCAGCGCGGTGAACACGTACCACGCCGACATCTGGCCGACGTCGTCGTTGCCGGCCAGGCCATCGGGGCGGTCGGCGTACTGCGTGTCCATGATCTGCTTCAGGCGGGCCTGGCTGCGCCACGGCTGGCCTGCGTACGAGTACAGGTAGGCCACGTGGTGGCTGGGTTCGTTGCCGTGTGCGTACCAGCCGATCAGGCCGGTGATGTCTTCCATGTGCTCGAAGATGGACGGATCGACCTTGGCGTTGAACACCTCGTCAAGCCGCGCCAGCAGCTTTTCGCTGCCACCGTGCGCTGCGGCCAGCCCGGCCACGTCCTGCGGCACATACCAGGAATACTGCCAGGCATTGCCTTCGGTGTAGTCGGTGCCGTAACCGCTTGCACTCGGGTCGAACGGCGTGCGGAAGCTGCCGTCACGCTTGCGCGCGCGCATGAAGCCGGTGTCCTTGTCGAACGCATTGCGCCAGTTGCCGGCACGCTTGTCGAAGGTCGTGGCCACGTCGGTCCTGCCCATCGCCTGCGCCATGCGCGCGATGGTCCAGTCGTCGAACGCATATTCCAGCGTCTTGCTGGCGGCCTCGCCTTCCTCGTCGATCGGTACATAGCCCAGCTCGCGGTACTGCGCGATGCCGTCGTAGGGGCCATAGTTCGCCGTCTCGACCATGGCCTTCAGCGCCTTGTCGGCATCGAAGCCACGGATGCCCTTGACGTAGGCATCGGCGATCACCGGCACCGCGTGGTAGCCGATCATGCACCAGTCTTCGAGGCCGTGGAACGACCACACCGGCAGCATGCCGTAGGGGCTGTGGTCGTGGTGGGCCAGCATCGAATTGATGAAGTCGCTGTTGCGCTTCTCCGGCTGCACCAGGGTCAGCAAGGGATGCAGGGCGCGGTAGGTATCCCACAGCGAGAAGGTCGAGTAGTTGGTGTAGCCCTCGGCCTTGTGCACCGCATTGTCGGCGCCGCGGTACTGGCCGTCGGCATCCATGAACAGCGTCGGACCCAGCAGGGTGTGGTACAGCGCGGTGTAGGCGCTGCGGCGCGCATGTTCGGGGGCGTCGATGTCCAGCACCGACAGCGCCTTCGTCCACTCCTGCTTCGCCTGCGCACGCACACGGTCGAAATCGAAGTCGGACACTTCGGCGTCGAGATTGGCGATGGCACCGGCCTCGCTGACCGGAGAGATCGCGACCTTGACGATCAGCGGCGCATCCAGCTTGCCGAAATCGAAGGTGCCGACCAGCTGACGGCCCTCGATCTGTGCTCGCTGCTTCGGATCCTTCTCACCCGGAGGCGCGAAGCCCTTGTAGACGATGTCCTTCTCGGTGCTGTGCAGCGCGTGGCTGGTCAGCGGCCGCGAGAAGCGCATCGCGAAATACAGCTGGCGACCCGCCGCCCAGCCGCGCGTTTCGCGGAAGCCGGTGACGGTGCCGTCGTCGCGGACGCGCACCCGCGACCACAGGATCTTGCCCGGGTAGTCGTACATGCTGGTGCGCATGTCCAGCAGCATCTTCGCGTCGGTGCCCTTGGGGAAGGTATAGCGATGCACGCCGACGCGGGCGCTGGTGGTCAGCTCGGCGCGCACCTTGTAGTCGTCGAGGGTGACCGCGTAGTAACCCGGCTCGGCCTTCTCGTCATCATGCCGGAAGCGCGAGGCATAGCCGCTGCGCGGCTTTTCCGGATCACCGCGTTCCAGGCCGGGCTCACCTGTGAACGGCATCACCAGGATGTCGCCCAGGTCCGAGTGGCCGGTGCCGGAGAAATGCGTGTGCGAGAAGCCGACGATGCTGCTGTCGTCGTAGCGGTAGCCGGCGGCCCAGCCATAGGCCTTTTCGCGCGGCTGGATGCGCGTGTCCGGGCTGAGCTGGACCATGCCGAACGGCACGGTAGCACCCGGGTAGGTATGCCCTTCCCCGCCGGTGCCGATGAAGGGGTCGACCGAGGTATAGGCCTTGTCGGCGGCGGACTGCGTGGGGGCAGCACCGGCCAGACCGGAAGCGAACATCGCCGAGGCAGCGACAGCGAGCAGGAAACGACGTTGCGACAGGGGCATCGGCATTTGGATCGATTCAGGTGATGGTCAGGAGCCTAGCATCACGTGCTCCGCTCTGCATGTTGCGGCGCAGCTGAACCGTTCCATACACGACAACATCAGTCCGTTTTCATCTGCAACTTTTTGTATTTCCGCCAGCGTGACCGGTCATGACACTGTGCCGGCACCTCAAAGGCCCGGCGGAGCGGTCCGCGAGCAGGGCGGTTGCTTGCCAACACAGGATGCGAGCTCCGCCGCACCACCTCGCCAAGAAAACCCACGGGTCACACCAGCTTCACGACGACTTAGCGTCTGATACAGATTAGCGCAGTGCGTATGGGTGTCTTCCGGAAGTTCTCTCACAACAGGAGTTTCGTAATGAACAACGCAGTCCGCTGTTCCCTCGCACTGGCTGTAGCCAGTTCTCTTGCCTTCGCTGACACACCAGCGTTTGCGGGAGTGCTCAATTCGGGACAAACGGCCACGGTGCAGCCCGGGGACACACCTGAAGCATGGACGTTGCCTGGGCAGAACACACTGACCGTGAACCCCGGGGCCGGCACGCTTAGAATTATCGCCGCGCAAGGGTCAGACGTACAAATCTCCGGTGCGCAGGTTTCAGCGTCGACTAATGAATTCAATTCTGGGATTCAAACGGTTAACAGCAGCATGACGATGACAGATTCGTCAGTGACCAACACCACTGCCCGGGCTATCGCGCTTGCTTTGACTGGAACCAGCCCAGTGCCGCAGTCGCGGGCAGAAATCACCAACAGCCGGATCACCGGACTGGGGTCGGGCATCAGTGTGTCCTCCAGCGTGCCTGGACTTCGCGCGGTGCTGAACCTCGACAACACCAGCGTCATAGCGCAGTTGAACAACAGTGCGACACTCGAGATCAACCGCGGGCACGGTATTGGGGTGCTCGAGGGCGCCGAGGTGCTGATCGGCAATGACAGCATCATCGCTGGCGCGCTGAGCGGTATCATCTCGTTTGGCAACCAGGACGTAGCCGGACCCAGCAACGTTGTGGTCGACGCCTCGCGCGTGGAGGGTGTATCCGGCGCTGCGCTACTCGTAGGGCCCCGGCAAAGTCCGACTGACGTGGATCCGCAGATCCGCTTTACTGCGCGCAATGGCGCGCAGCTCGTGGGCGGTAATGGCAACCTACTTGAAGTCACCGCTGAGGCAGCAACGGTCAGCTTCACCGTAGACAACTCCAACCAGACCGGCAACATCATCAACACGGCCGGCAGCACCGTCGATGTCAGCCTTGCCAACAACGCCACCCTGCTCGGCGTCACCCAGAACATCACCTCGATGGCACTGGAAAACGCCCGCTGGCAGCTGAGCGGCAACAGCAGTACCGGCAGCCTGGCCCTGGGCAGTGGAAGTGAAATTGCACTGGGCGACGGCGCTGCCTTCAACACCCTCAACGTGTCCGGCAACTTCACCGGCAACGACGGCACCTTCCTGTTCAACACCGTGCTGGCCGGCGACGACGCTGCCAGCGACAAGCTGGTCATCGGCGGCGACACCAGCGGCACGGCCAACGTGCGCGTCAACAACGTCGGCGGCGCAGGCGCGCAGACGGTCAACGGCATCGAACTGATCACCGTGGCAGGCGCCTCCAACGGCCAGTTCAACCTGGCCGGCCGCGCGGTCGGCGGCCAGTACGAGTACTTCCTGCACAAGGGCACCGGCACCGATGGCAACTGGTACCTGCGTTCGGTGCTGCCCACCGCGCCGGACCCGTGCGAGGCCGATCCGAGCCTGCCCGAGTGCAACCCGGGACTTCCGGGTCCGGGTCCGGATCCCGACCCGGTGCTGCGCCCCGAACCCGGCGCCTACCTGGCCAACCTGCAGGCCGCGCAGACCATGTTCCGCCTCGGCTACCACGATCGCCATGCCGGCCAGAATGCGGGCCGCGCGTGGGCCCGCGTGGACGGTTCTCGCAACGGCTTCGATGCGGTCAGCCAGCAACTGGACATCCGTGGCAACCGCCAAGCGCTCACGGTAGGTGCCGACCTGTGGCGCGCCGACGCTGGCAGCAGCGTGGGCGTGATGCTGTCCACCGGCAATGCCAGCAGCACCTCCACCAATGAACTGACCGGTTACTACGCCCGCGGCAAGGTGAAGGGCGAGGCGCTGGGCCTGTATGGCACGTGGCGCGGTGGCAACGGCGCCGACCCGTATGCGGGCTTCTACGTGGATGGCTCGGTGCAGCGTGCACAGTTCCGCAACCGTGTGGAAGGCATCGGCCTGGCCACCGAGCGCTACGACAGCCGCGCCTGGCAGGGCGCGGTGGAAGCCGGTTATGCCTTCCGCCTGGGTGGCGCCAGCAACGGCGGCATCTATCTGGAACCGCAGTTGCAGGTGGGCTACAGCCGCTGGGATGACTATCGCCACACCGAAACCAACGGCACCGTGGTCGGTGCCGAGAATGCCGATGGTCTGTTCGGCCGCGCCGGCCTGCGCCTGTCCGGCGTGACCCGCTGGGGCACTGGGGCGGCCGAAGTGCAGCCCTACCTGGCCGCCAACTGGCTGCATACACGCGCCGAATCGCAGATCAGCATGGACGACGAGGTGGTGGATGCCCGCATCCCGCGCAGCCGTGGAGAGTTCAGTGCCGGTGCGTCGGTGAAGTTCGGCAGCGGTGTGGGTATCTGGGGCGCGCTGTCGCTGCAGCGCGCCAGTGGTTACCACCAGAATGCCGCCCAGGTAGGCGTGAGCTACAGCTGGTAACAGTGAAGGGAGGGAGTCGGGCCCTGCCCGGCTCCCTCGGTCCCCTCTCTTCAGCCACTCACTGCCGCGATCCAGTGCGGCAGGTTGTAGTAGTTGGTGATGCGCGCGACCTTGCCGTCACGGATTTCGAAGAACGCCCCCGCCGGCAGCACGTACGGCTGGCCGTGCGCTTCAGGCAGACCTTCGTCGGTGGCCAGGTACTGACCGTTGACGGTGAACTCTGCGGCACCACGGCTGCCATCGGCACTGCCGAACACCACGATGTCGGTCAGCTGCTCGCGATACGAGCAAGCCATCTTCTGGCAGAACGCGCGGAATGCCTCCTTGCCCACTTCACGCCCACCCTGGTTGATGTCGTGCACCACATCGTCGGTCACCTGGGCCACGAAGGCCTCGATGTCTCCGCTGTTGAAGGCTGCGTAGTAGGCGTGGACGACGTCGGTGGCGCTCATGGAAAGGTCCTGAGGGTGGGCGGGCTGCGGAGCATAGCCTATACTCACCCCCAGTATCCATGGGCTTGAGCGATCGTGCGCATCACCACGCTGCAGGGGGCCGCCGCTGCCCCGTATCTGGACGACCTGGCGCGCCTGCGCATCGGGGTCTTCCGCGACTTTCCCTACCTGTACGAGGGCGACCTGGGCTACGAGCGCGACTACGTGGCCACGTACGCTGCCGCCCCCGGCAGCATCATCGTGCTGGCCCAGGACGGGGACAGCGTGGTGGGCGCCTCGACTGCCCTGCCCCTGTGCGAGGAAACTGAAGAATTCCAGGCGCCCTTCCGCAGCGGTTCATGGCACCCGCAGCGCATCTTCTACTTCGGCGAATCGGTGCTGCTGCCGGCCTATCGCGGCCGCGGCCTGGGCGTGCGCTTCTTCGAGGAACGCGAAGCGCATGCGCGCCAGGTCGGCACTTTCGATATCTGCTGTTTCAGTGCGGTGCAGCGCCCACTGGACCACCCGGCGCGTCCCAGCGATTACGTACCGCTGGACGCGTTCTGGCACAAGCGCGGTTATGTTCACCACCCGGAACTGCACACGACCTTCCGCTGGCGCGACGTCGGCGAGAGCCATGCGAGCGCCAAGCCGATGTCGTTCTGGCTGAAGGACCTGCGCACATGATCCGTTTCGCCGCCAGCCAATACGCCATCGAGCTGATCGAGGACTGGGACGACTACGCCGCCCATCTGGACGCGTATGTTGCCGAAGCCGCCGCCGCCGGCGCGCAACTGGTGCTGCTGCCCGAGTACGCGGCCATGACCCTGACTGGACAGTTGCCACCGGCGCAGCGCGGCGATCTGGCCGCCTCCATTGCCGGCATGCAGGCACTGCTGCCACGCTGGCAGGCACTGTGCGATCGGATTGCGCGCCGACACCAGGTCTGGTTCTGCCCCGGCTCCGCCCCGGTGCTGGACGACGATGGCCATTATCGGAATCGCGCCTTCCTGTTCGGGCCACAGGGCCTGTTGGGCCATCAGGACAAGCAGATCATGACCCGCTTCGAGCGCGAGGAATGGAACATCGCCGGTGGCCACGATGGCCTGCGTGTGTTCGAAACCCCGCTGGGCACACTGGCCATCCTGATCTGCTACGACACTGAATTCCCGATGCTGGCGCGGCGATTGGCCGAAGCCGGCGTGGACCTGCTGCTTGCCCCCAGCTGCACCGATACTGAGGCCGGTTACCATCGCGTGCGCATCGGCTCGCAGGCGCGTGCGCTGGAAAACCAGATACCAGTGCTGGTGTCTGCCACCGCCGGCCTGGCGCGCTGGAGCCCCTCGGTGGACGTGAACTTTGGCCGCGCCGCGCTGTACGTGCCGGCTGACCGTGGCATGCCGGCCAATGGCGTGCTGTGCGAAAGCGAGGCCGTGTTCACCGAGCAGAGCCGCTGGCTCATCGGGCAGCTTGATGCCAAGGCCGTGACCACGGTGCGCCGCGAGGGCCAGGTAGCGCTGTATCGCGACTGGCCCGAGCAGTTCGACATACACGTGCACCCGGCCCCGTAGAGTCGAGCTTGCTCGACGGGAGCCTGTTGTAGAGCCGAGCCATGCTCGGCTGAAGAGCAAGAGCAGTCGAGCAAGCTCGACGCTACAGGACCCCGTCGCTTACGCGCTCCAGCGCCTGCCGGTAGCGTCGGCTGCCAAACAGCCCGCGCTGCAGGGTAGCCCGCAGCGCCAGAACGTCATCGTCTTCCGGCTGCTGCGCGCACGCGCGCTCGACCCACAGCACCGCGCGATCAAACTCACTATCGCTCCGTGCGGCGTAGTACTGCGCCAGCATCCAGGCCGCCCGTGTCCAATCGTGGTCGGCCCAGAAAGCCAGCGTCGCCAGCAGACGCGGCAGGCGGCCTTCGGCAGGCACCTGCGTGCGCAGGTAATAGCCCACCCCGGCCACGCAACTGCGCACGCGGCGCTGCATGCGCTCACCCCACGGCGCCTCGGTGGCCGCCAGCTCCAGGCAGCGCAGCTCGCAGGCATTGGACAGGTGCACCAGGGCGCCAACGTCGATGCCGGCAATGCCGCCCTCCTCCAGGCCCCGGTCGTAGATCAGGCTGAGGTTGTAAAGCGCGCGGCCATTGTCCTGCTCGGCAGCACGGCTGTACCACTGGATGGCCAGCGCCGGATCGTAAGCCGGCACATGTTCAAAATAGTGGTAGCCCAGCGCCGCCTGCATTTCCGGGAAGCCCAGCTCCGCGCCCACCTGCGCCATATGCAGCAGCGCACCCTGCTGCTCGGCATCGTCAAAGGCGTAATACACATCATTGAATGGGCAATCCGCGCCCGGCGCCGGCACGGCCACCAGCACGCCCGCCTGGCGGTACGCCGCCTCGGCCTGCGCCACATCACGCGACACCCCGCACCATCCGGTATCCAGCAGCACCCCGTGCATCACCGCCGCCCACGCGGACGTGCGCCACTGACGGGCCACCACCGGCGCCAGCCAGTCGCCCATGCCCGTCGCGGCGGCCGTGTGCAGCATGCGCATCAACTGATGATCGTCGAATCCGCGGGGAACGCGGGGGTCGGCTGCCGCAGCGTAGTGCGCTGCCGCCACCTCAGTGCTATCCACCCGCGCGGCCAGTTCGGCCAGCTGCAGATGGATGCCGGTACGCTCCAGTGCCGACTGCGGCTGCGCCAGCAGCGCCATGCCGCGCGCAAAGGCCTGCTGCACGGCGCCGCGATCGTCGGTGTCGATGCTGTCCACGTCGATGGCATCCAGCCAGGCGATCATCCGCAGTTGGTTGCGCTGCGATGCGTCCAGCCCCTCAGCCAATGGACCGTCGGCCAACGCAAGGATCTCCTCATGGCTGCCGCCCCATCGGGGTGTGCGCAGGCGCGCGTAGGTATCCAACAGCGGCAGGCCATGCCCTGCGGCCTGGAGTCCCATCTGCAGCCAGGCCAGTGCCACCTCGCCCGATGCGTCCTCTTCATCGTCGATAAGCTCCCCGTCCGCATCACACTGCGGCGGCCGAGGGATGGCGGCGGCCCAAGCAGCAGGCATCTGCTGCGGCAACTCCGGCAGGCGGGGGGCGTCGGCCATCCACGCATCCAGCAGCGCCTGCATGTCGCGCCACGGGCCGGCGCCGTCGGCGGGGTGGAAGCCATCATGCATCCAGTCGCTCATCCACACCGGCACGCCCAGCGCCGCCACGCTGCGCATCAGCTGGTGCAGCAACGGCCAGCACAGCGGCCCGCGATCGGCCAGAGCAATGGCATGCACGAACAACGCGGTCTGCGCGGCCTGCACCGTGGACCACGCGCCCTCGCCCACCGCCGACGACCACCCCGAACCGCGCGCGTCCACCGCGATGCGGTCCCAGACCAGCGCCGCAAGCAGCAGCGGTTCGTCGGCCTGCGGCGATTGCCGTTGCCATGCTGTCAGCGCCTGCCAGAGCGCATTGATCGGCAGCAGTGGCGGCGGTGCAAGCGCGGCCAGTGCGCGCGCGCCATCTTCAGCGTCCTGCCTGGCAAGCAGATCGGGCAAGGCCGATTGGACGGCTGCGAAGCGGTGGCCGAGCAGGTTGTCCCAGAGTGCGGCCACGGCAGCGCGCCGCGGCGATTCAGCGGAAAGCGGAGAGTTCATTGGAATTCAAGCAGATCAACAACACGCGCGGAGTATAGCGCCGGGGCCGCGCGCGAAACGCTGCTGTAGAGTCGAGCCATGCTCGACTGCTTTCCCAGTCGAGCATGGCTCGACTCTACAATGGCGATAAGAGCAGTCGAGCAAGCTCGACGCTACACAGGCAGGGCGGCCTGCAGCGTGGACAGATCGGCACTGGCCACCGGCCGCACCACACGCGCCACTTCCTGGCCATCGCGCAACAGCACCACCGTCGGCCACAGCTTCACGCCGAAGGCGCGCCCCAATGGCCGCCCCTTCCCATCCTCGATTTTCCAGTGCGGCAGATCGTGCGCATCCACGAACGCCTGCAGCGCTGGCTGCGCGGCCTGGCAATGGCCGCACCACGGCGCGCCGAATTCAAGCAGCAGCCAGCCCGCCTGTGCCTGCACATCGGCAGGCGCAGGTTCGGCGGCCAGATGGCTGCGCATGAACGGCACGGCTCAGGCCGCGATGGCGCGCTGGATGTCTTCCAGCGGCGCGTTGGTGAAGTTCTTGGCGATGTCATCCAGCAACCGCGCCTGGGTTTCCTTGTGCAGCAGCGGACGAATGCGGCCCAGCGTGATCGGGTCGGCCACCAGGATCAGATGCGAGAAGCGGTTGTTCAGCGCATCGTCGTTCAACTGCTCGGCCACCTGCTTGGCGAAGGTCGCTTCATTCAACTGCGAGATCGACATGTCCTTGGGCACGGCACCGGACGGCCCCTGCCCGGACACGCCCTGTTCGCTGATATCGGCCAGGCGCAGCTCACCTTCCTGCTTCAGGGTGATCTGGTGTTCGGTGCCCACGTTGGTGAACACACGTGCGGAACCACCATCGGTCACCACCACCAGGGTGCCTTCGGGAATGCGTCGGGTCATGCGATGTTCCTTCTGGTTACGTTGCAGCTCCACCGTAGAAAAACGCATGTGATCGGCACGGCCACAGAGCGTTCAAGTGTTGTCAGCATGAACAGGCGCGATGGAACACAGCGTCTGCGTGGCCTGTATTGTCGGCACGCTCACGCTGTAACCGGTATCATGAACGGATGATCGACACGACCCACCGCGTCGCGGGCACGCCCGTTACGTGGAAAGCACTGCCGACCGGCGCCTCGCTTGCCGCAACCGCATCCGCCCCGAAATTCCACCGCCTGGCGCTGGATCCCGGCGGATGATCGCGCAGGCCTGATACACCTCTTCTTCGTGTTTCGCGCTTAGTCGAGCAAGCTCGACTCTACCCTTGCGCGCTTTCCTGGCCGTTTGGCCCCCGCCCCGATGCCCCTGCGCCAGTTGCGCCCGCATCGCCGTTTCCGTTTTTCGGGACACACCACACCGCCTATTCCGCACTGCATTTACCCAACAAGGAGTCCCCATGCAGGACAACTCCGATGCCCATGCTCATTTCGGCTGGTTCAAACGCCGCCGCCATCTGAACGTCGACGAGATCACCGTGGTCGACAAGCCCATGCTCAAGCGCGCCGTCGGCGCCGCTGCACTGGGCAACGCGATGGAATGGTTCGATTTCGGTGTCTACGGCTATCTTGCCGTCACCATCGGCCAGGTCTTCTTCCCCTCCAGCAACCCCACCGCGCAGGTCATCGCGGCCTTCGCCACGTTCACCGTGGCGTTCCTGGTGCGCCCACTGGGCGGCCTGGTGTTCGGGCCGCTGGGTGACCGCTACGGCCGGCAGAAGGTGCTGGCCTTCACCATGATCCTGATGGCGCTGGGCACCTTTGCCATCGGCCTGATTCCATCCTACGAGCGCATTGGCATCTGGGCGCCTGTGCTGTTGCTGCTGGCGCGCATCGTGCAGGGCTTCTCCACCGGCGGCGAGTACGGCGGCGCGGCCACCTTCATTGCCGAATATTCCACCGACCGCAACCGCGGCCTGATGGGCAGCTGGCTGGAGTTCGGCACGCTGGGCGGTTACATCGCCGGTGCCGGCACCGTCACCGCGCTGCACATGCTGCTGAGTAGCGAAGACATGCTGGACTGGGGCTGGCGCATTCCCTTCCTGATTGCCGGTCCGTTGGGCCTGCTGGGTCTGTACATGCGCATGAAGCTGGAGGAAACCCCGGCCTTCCGCGCCTTCGCCGAAGAAGCTGACAAGCGCGAACACGAGCGCCCGGGCCTGGGTGCGCTGTTCCAGGTGCATGGCCGCCAGCTGCTGGTGTGCATGGGCCTGGTGCTGGTCTTCAACGTGACCGACTACATGCTGCTGACCTACATGCCCAGCTACCTGAGCGTGACCATGGGCTATGCCGAGAGCAAGGGTCTGCTGCTGATCATCATCGTGATGCTGGTGATGATGCCGTTGAACGTGGTCGGTGGGTTGTTCAGTGACAAACTGGGCCGTCGTCCGATGATCATCGGCGCGTGCATCGCGCTGCTGGTGCTGGCGGTGCCGTGCCTGCTGCTGGTGGGCAGCGGCAACGACTGGCTGATCTTCCTGGGCCTGATGCTGCTGGGCCTGGCACTGGTCTGCTTCACCAGTTCCATGCCCTCCACCCTGCCAGCGCTGTTCTATACGCCGGTGCGCTACAGCGCGCTGTCGATCGCCTTCAACGTGTCAGTGTCGCTGTTTGGTGGCACCACGCCGCTGGTCACCGCCTGGCTGGTGGAACGCACCGGCGACCCGCTGGTGCCGGCGTACTACCTGATGGGCGCGGCGGTGATCGGCCTGGTCACCATGCTGTTCGTGAAGGAGACAGCTGGTCTGCCGCTGCGCGGCTCCCCGCCCGCCGTGGGCAGCGACCGCGAGGCGGCTGCGCTGCTGAAGAGCGATATCCCGGTCACGGTCGACCCGACCCTGCCACCGCTGCCGGAACCGGCCGAGCCGGAACAAGCGCGCCCGGCGTGACCCCCCTCTGGTAGGTGCCAACCTTGGTTGGCACTTTGGTGGGCGCCAACCAAGGTTGGCGACTACCAGGGCAGTCGAGGTAGAGTCGAGCTTGCTCGACTGCCCCGGCATGTTCAGTCGAGCAAGCTCGACTCTACAAACCGGTGCGCTTCAGTGTTCCCGGCGTCCATTGCAGGACCCACTGCTGATCGCCCTCGGGTGGGCAGATGTGCTTGAAATTGACCGCTTCACAGACACTGGCGCCCGACGTCACTGAGAACGCGACACGAATGCGACTGCCTTCGATGTTTATCGACTGCACGGCGCCCGGTATCTGCAGTCCTGAATCATCGGCATAGCCGGAGACACGCACCGCGGCTGCGTCCTCTGCATCGACCGTCGAAAGACGGTTGGGCGTTGCCCGACCACGCGGATCATCGGCAGAGAGTGCGGTCATCACGACCACTCTGTTGTTCTGCGCGAAGGCGCCACCGGTGTAGGTGGACGTGTAGAAGTACACGATCTCCGCCTGGCCATCGCCATCCAAGTCAGCCACCCCGGTCCAGGCCGGCCGGAAATCGCGCTCGATATCGTCACCCGGAATGCGCCGCAGTGATGCCTCCGCTGCGTGCAGGGCCTGTACCAGGCTGGGTGGACGGGTGGGTGCACGTTCCTCGGCCGTCACCAGCGGAGGGAGTGCGAACAAGAAACTCCCGACCACTATCGCTACACGTGCCATCTTCTGCATCTCGCCCCTCCCAAGCACCCTAGACCGGTTCCTGCCGAGAGTAGAGATCGCAGCATGGCCGCGCCAGGCCGCGCGCGACATCTCGGTCGGGGTGGGGTCAGAGCCCTCTCCGTTGGAGAGGGATCCGACCCCATTCCGTCAATCGGCGCGGGCCAGCTTCCCTGCGGTCCACACGTAGGTCCAGGTGTGCCGCCCATCGGGCGGGCACGCCGTGCGGCCCTTGCCGGCGCCACACAGCCGGGTGGGCCGTGCACTGCTGAACGCCACCACGATCCGCCCCGCGTCGAACGTCACGCTTTCCACTTCGCCGGGCACATGCACGCTCGAATCGTCCGCATACCCCGATGCACGGATCAGCGCATAGGTCTCATCGTCGTACACGCTCTTGCCCGGCGCCGGTGCCTGCGCGCGCGGGTCGTTGTCGGCCAGCGCGGTCATTACCACCAGCTCGTTCAACTGCTGCGCCGTGCCGCTCTGCGCCGCCGTGTACACATAGACGATCTCCGGGCGGCCATCGCCATCCAGATCGGCATTGCCGGCCCACAGCGGGCGGTAATCGTAGGTGCTGTCGGTGGCAGGGTGCAGCCGCAGCGAGGCCTCGGCGGTGCGCCGTGCCTTGTCATAGCTGATGCCCTCGGCCGGCGCGGCCGCCTCTCCTGCTGGCGCAGTCTGTGCCACCGCCGTGGCCGCAAGCATCATCAACATCACGGCGCACGCGGCCTGCAACGGCCCCTGCCTGCGTTCTTTCATTGCAGCTCCCTTGGCAATGCCATCCATGCGCCGATGATCGCACACGATCCACCCCGCATTTGACCCAGATCACGGCCCGCACGCGCCGTTGCTGCCACCCTGAAGTCCCCGCACCGCAGCACGGCCCTATGTCTTCTCTGCCTCCCGCCGCCCCCGTGGCGGTTGCGACCCCCGGTTCCAGCTTCGCCCTGCAGGTCATCAGCCTGGATGGCGTGCACTGGGACGGCGATGTGCGCGAGGCCAGCGTGCCCGGCGCTGCCGGCCGCCTCGGCTTCCTGCCTGGCCACACCCCATTGATGGCACCGCTGGCCGCCGGGCTGGTGCGGCTGTTTCCGGCCGACACGAAAGACATGGTGGAGATCCACGTCAGCGGCGGCTACGTGGAAGTGCAGCCGGACCGGGTGATCGTGCTGGCCGACCTGGCCGCGCGCAGCGATTCGCTGGACGACGCGCTGGCCGAAGAGGCGCGCGCCGCCGCGCACTCGCCGATGGCCGCCGCGTTCACCGACGTGGACTACGCGCAGCTGCATGCCGAGCTGGCCGCGCAGCTGGCCCAGGCCGCGCGCCTGTCACGCCCGCGCTGATCGCCCGTGCCATCATGGCGCGGCAGGTGCCGTGCCCTCTCCTCATCCGGTAAGGAAGCAACGATGCTCGAGCGCATCAAGGCCGCACTGCAGTACTTCAACCAGGCCGTCCCGTTCCGCCTGGTGCCCGCCCTCATCACCACGGCGGTGCTGGCCACCCTGTTGCTGCTGCCCTGCCCGCAAGGCCTGACCGCCGATGGTTGGCGGCTGGTGGCCATCTTCCTGACCACCATCGTGGCGATCATCCTGAAGGTGATGCCAATCGGGGTGATGGCGATGATGGCTATCGTCATCGTTTCGCTTTCGCAGGTCACCTCCAACAGCTCCAAGGGCGCCATCACCGATGCGCTGAGCAGCTTCGCCAGCCCGCTGATCTGGTTGATCGTGGTGGCCATCCTCATCTCCCGCGGCCTGAAGAAGACCGGGCTGGGCAACCGCATCGGCCTGATGTTCATTGCGCTGCTGGGCAAGCGCACGGTGGGCATCGGCTACGGGCTGGCGGTGTGCGAACTGCTGCTGGCACCGTTCACGCCCAGCAATACCGCGCGCGGCGGCGGCATCGTGCATCCGGTCATGCGCTCGATCGCCACCGCCTTCGATTCCGATCCGGCCAAGGGCACCCAGGGCAAGGTCGGCACCTACCTGGCACTGGTGAACTACCACGCCAACCCGATCACCTCGGCCATGTTCCTGACCGCCACCGCGCCCAACCCATTGGTGGTGGATTTCGTGGCCAAGGCCAGCGGCCAGCAGCTGCAGCTGAGCTGGACCACCTGGGCGCTGTGCATGCTGCTGCCCGGCCTGCTGTGCCTGCTGCTGATGCCGCTGGTGGTGTATCTGCTCAGCCCGCCGCAGTTGAAGCACACCCCCGACGCGGTCACCTTTGCGCGCAGCGAACTGGCCGCGATGGGCCCGCTGGCCGCCAAAGAGAAGGTGATGCTGGGCACCTTCGGCCTGCTGTTGCTGCTGTGGGCGAACGTGCCGGCGATGATCTTCGGCCCCGCCTGGACGCTGGACCCCACCGTGGTCGCCTTCGTCGGCCTGTTCGTGCTCATCATCACCGGCACCATCAACTGGGACGATGTGCTTTCCGAAAAGAGCGCCTGGGACACCCTGATCTGGTTCGGCGCGCTGGTGATGCTGGCCGAGCAGTTGAACAAGCTGGGCGTGATCGACTGGTTCTCGCAGGGCATGAAGGGCGCCATCGCCAGCAGCGGCATGGGCTGGCAGGCCATCGCCGCGGTGCTGGTGCTGGCATTCGTGTTCTCGCACTACCTGTTTGCCAGCACCACCGCCCATATCAGCGCGATGCTGCTGGCCTTCCTGGGCGTGGGCGTGCAGCTGATTCCCGCCGAGTACATGGTGCCGTTCCTGCTGATGATGACGGCCGGCTCGGCCATCATGATGACCCTGACCCACTACGCCACCGGCACCTCGCCCATCATCTTCGGCAGCGGCTACGTCACCCTGGGCACCTGGTGGCGGGTGGGCTTTGTGATGTGCGTGCTGGAACTGCTGGTGTTCGCCCTGGTCGGCAGCGCGTGGTGGAAGCTGCTGGGCCTGTGGTGATGCCGCGTTAGAGCGGCAGTTCGGTGGTCTGCTTCACCCGCTGCATGGGTATATCGGTCTTGGTGTTCTGCACCCCGGCGATGCGGTTCAAGTGCTGGATCTGGAACTGCCGGTAGGCATCCAGGTCGGCCACCGCCACCCGCAGCAGGAAATCGCAGTCGCCAGCCATCAGGTGGCACTCCAGCACTTCGGGAAAGGTTTTGACGCTGTTGATGAAGTGGTTGGTGGTGTCCTCGTCCTGCCCACGCAGCCACACCCGCACGAACACGGTGAACCCACGCCCCACCTTGGCCGGATTCAGCAGCGCCACGTAGCGGTCGATGTAGCCGCCCTCTTCCAGCAACCGCACCCGCCGCAGGCAGGCCGAGGGGGACAGGCCGACCTGGCGGGCCAGTTCCAGGTTCTGCAGGCGACCGTCATGCTGCAGCGCCTGCAGGATGCGCTTGTCCAGGTTATCCAGGGCTTGCAGCATTGGATTTCACCGTTTCCGCCATTGATCGATTCTGGTGCGGATTGTTGGCGATCGGGCCGCATCAACGCAACCCGATTTCCCAGCAGGCTCGCTAGCATGGGCCACCCCCACGCAAGTACGCTCCATGGACGCCCGCACCACCCTGCCCCTGCCCGACCCCGCCTGCCAGACCAGCACCCGCAGCGAATTCCTGCGCGGGTTGCGCGCCGCCGTTCCGGTCATGATCGGCTTCCTGCCCTTCGCCCTGGTGCTGGGCGCACAGGCCGCACAGAAGGGCCTGAGCGCGTTGGAAGTGCCCTTGATGACCGGCCTGAACTTTGCCGGCGGCTCCGAATTCGCCGCCGTGGAGCTCTGGAGCTCGCCGCCGCATATCGCGCTGATCGTGGCCATCACTGCATTGGTCAACAGCCGCCACCTGCTGATGGGCGCCAGCCTGGCCCCCCTGCTGCAGCACCTGCCGCGCCGCCGCGTGCTGCCGGCGCTGTTCTTCATGTGCGATGAAAGCTGGGCACTGGGCGTGGCCGACGCGCGCCGGCGCGCCCTGGGGTTCAGTCTGGCCTACTACCTGGGGGTTTCAGCCGGGCTGTATACGGTGTGGGTGCTGTGCACCTGCATTGGCGCACTGGTTGGGCCGCTGCTGGGCGACATCCATGCCTACGGCTTCGACATGGCGTTCCCCGCGGTGTTCCTGGTACTGCTGCGTGGCATGTGGCAGGGCCTGCGCGCGGCGCGCCCGTGGCTGGTCAGCCTGGTGGTGGCCGCGGCCACCTACCTGCTGGTGCCGGGGGCCTGGTACGTGGCCAGCGGCGCGCTGGCCGGCCTGGCCGCCGCATGGTGGCTGGCAGGAGACGAAGCATGATCTTCGACGGCCTGCTGCACTGGACCTCGCTGCTGACCATCGTGCTGATGGCTGCGGTGACCTACCTGACCCGCATCATCGGGTTCCTGGCACTGCGCAACCGCACCCTGAGCAAGCGCGCGGTTACCGTGATGGAAGCGGCGCCGGGCTGCGTGCTGATCTCGGTGATCGCGCCGGATTTCGTGGCCGACAACCCGGCCGACCTGGCCGCGCTGGCGATCACCCTGCTGGCGGCAACACGCTGGTCGATGCTGCCCACGGTGCTGATCGGCGTGGTTTCGGCGGGCGTGCTGCGCTACGTGCTCGGGTGAACCATCCGCCGGGCATGGCCCGGCGCTACCTTTTACCCCGCCCCCTGCGTCACGCCATCACGCCGCGCTGCTCGATGCCAACAGGCACAGACTGCGCGCCGGCAGCGTCCATTGCCCTTCCTCATCCATGTCCAACGGCGCCTCATCGGTCTGCAGCACCACCCGGCGGAAGGACAGCACCGTGTCGGACGGGCGGAAGCGCTGCGGCTGGTCACCCGGGTTCAACAGCAGGGCCAGGCTGACGTGGCGACCCGGTTCGCGCAGGCCACTGTCCGGACTGCGGCCATCGAGCACGATCAGCAGGGCGCGCTGCTCCGCATCGTGCCAATCACTCTCGCCCATGGGCTCGCCGTCCGGGCGCCGCCACTCGATGTCCCGCATGCCCAGTGATTCATCGTAGTCACCGGTAAGGAAGCGGTTGCGCCGCAGCAGGCCATAGCGCCGGCGCAGTGCAAGCGCACGCCGCACGAACGCCGCCTGCGCCTGCGGGCCGGGCTGCGCTGCGCGTTCCCAATCGATCCAGCTCAGTGGATTGTCCTGGCAGTAGGCATTGTTGTTGCCGCGCTGCGAATGACCGAACTCATCGCCGGCCAACAGCATCGGCGTGCCCTGCGCCAGCAGCAGCGTGCCCAGCAGGTTGCGCATCTGCCGTGCACGCAGGGCGAGGATGCCTTCGTCATCGGTATCGCCTTCAACCCCGTGGTTCCATGACAGGTTGTGCGAATGGCCGTCACGGTTGTCCTCGCCATTGGCCTCGTTGTGGCGCTCGTTGTAGCTCACCAGGTCATGCAGCGTGTAGCCGTCGTGGGCGGTGACCAGGTTGATGCTGGCCGACGGTCGGCGGCCATGATGGTCAAACAGGTCGGCCGAACCGGTGAAGCGCGCCGCGAACTCCGGCAGCTGCCCGGCATCACCGCGCCACAGCGCTCGGGTGGTGTCACGGAAACGGTCGTTCCATTCGGCCCAGCCGGGCGGAAACTGCCCGAGCTGGTAGCCACCCGGACCGATGTCCCACGGCTCGGCAATCAATTTCACCTGGCTCAGTACCGGGTCTTGGCGCACGGCATCGAGAAAGCTGCCCGACGGATCAAACCCGTGCCGTTCACGGCCAAGAATGGTGGCCAGGTCGAAACGGAACCCATCCACGCGCATCTCGGTCACCCAGTAGCGCAGCGAATCCAAGACCATGCGCAAGGCACCGGCGTTGGTCAGGTCGAACGTGTTGCCGGTGCCGGTATCGTTGATGTAGTAGCGACGATCCTCGGCAAGGCGATAGTAACTGGCGTTGTCGATACCCTTGAATGACAGGGTCGGTCCCAGTTCGTTGCCCTCGGCGGTGTGGTTGTAGACCACGTCCAGAATCACTTCGATGCCCGCACTGTGCAGGCGCGCCACCATCTGCTTGAATTCGGCCACCGTCTCCAGCGACAGGTAACGCGGCTGCGGTGCGAAGAATCCGATGGTGTTGTAGCCCCAGTAGTTGCGCAGCCCGCGTTCCAGCAGTTGCTGGTCGTCCACGTAGGCATGCACGGGCAGCAGCTCGATCGCGGTCACCCCCAGATGGACCAGATGGTCCACCACCGCGTCGTGGCGCAACGCTGAGAACGTGCCGCGCTCGGCAGGCGGCACGCCGGGGTGCTGCATGGTCAGCCCACGCACGTGCGCCTCATAGATCACCGACCTGTCCCAGGCCGTTGCCGGCGCACGCTCGCCGCCCCAGCTGAAGGCCGGGTCGATGACCGCACAACGCGGCATGTACGGCGCGCTGTCCCGACGGTCGAAACTCAGGTCTGCATCGCGATGGCCCACTGTGTAGCCGAACAGGTGCGGCGCCCACTTGATCTCACCTACGATCTGCTTGGCATACGGGTCCAGCAGCAGCTTGTTGGGGTTGAAGCGGTGCCCGTCCCGCGGCGCATAAGGCCCGTGCACGCGGTAGCCATAGCGCTGGCCCGGCCGCACGTCCGGCAGGTAGCCGTGCCACACCTCGTTGGTGTATTCGGGCAGCGCGATGCGTTCGACTTCCCGGTTGCGCGCATCAAACAGACACAGTTCCACCTTGGTGGCATGCCGCGAGTACAGCGAAAAGTTCACTCCCAGGCCGTCCCAGGTCGCGCCCAGCGGGAAGGGGCGGCCTTCGCGCACGCGCGAGGTCTGGGTCCATTTACGCGTTGCCATCGTGTTCGTCCTCAGCCGCATGCAGGGCCGCTATTTCTGCTTCAACAAGGCGTTCGGCTAGGTGCCAATGCCGCTGCTGCTGGTCATCCGGGCGTCCTTCGGCCTCCCAGATCTGGTGCGCCAACAATTCGATGCGGCGTCGCCGCTCACTGCTGTCCATCTGCCCCACTCTCCTGGCTGATCCACACCGCCACCGGGCTGCCCGCAAACAGCAGCGCGTCGGTGGCGGAACCGTTGAACATCTGCGTGCGACCATCCAGCACGTTGCGCATGCGTCGCTGCGGGACGCCTGGCACCAACTGCTGCGCAGCGTCCTGCCAGGCAATGCCCGGGCCGGCAGGCTGTTCCATCCCCGCCCGCCTGACCGCCACCAGCAACTGCTGCCCCCTGTACTCACGCACGAAGATCAGGCGTGTGCACTCCGGTTCGGACAGCCTGCGCAGCGTGCCCTGCAGGAACAGCGGGGCATTGTCGCTGCGCAATCGCAGCAGCGCGGCCAGCAGCCGCAGCTTGGGCAATCCGCTGTGCCAGTCCTGCAGCAACGCTGCCCACGATCGATCATCAGCCAGTGCATGTGCGCGCTGCGCGAAATCGACCGCGCGCCGATTGTCCGGGTCGACCAGGCTCAGATCCCAGAACTCGGTGCCCTGGTAGATGTCCGGGACACCTGGCAGACACAGCTGCAGGCACAGCTGTGCCAGCCCGTTGCTTGCGCCGGCAGGCGCGATGCGTTCAACAAATGCGGCCAGCGCGGTGCGGACATCCTGCAGGCGGCTGCCGGCAAGCAATGACTGCAGCCACGCACAGGCCGCATCCTCCACGGAAAGATCGGGGTCGAGCCAACTGCTGATCCGCTTGCCCTCGCGCAGGGCCTTGCGCAGCCACTGCTGCATCCGCCCTGCAAAATCCGCCTCTGGCCTGCCCTTCATCGGCCACGCTGCGACCAGCGCCTGCCAGAGCGCATAGGCTTCGGCAGCGGGCAATGGCATGGCCATGCCCGCCGCATCACAGCGCCGCTCCCAGTCCGCCAGCGCTGCCTGCCACGCCGCCACATCGCTGCTCAGCAGCGCCAGGCGCGCCCGGGCATCCGGTCCACGCTTGTGGTCATGCGTGGCCAACGCCAGCATCGCCAGCGGGTGCTGCCGCGCACGCGCCTGTGCCAGCGCAAGCAGCTCACTGCCATCAAGGCCGATCCGTTGCGCGTCGCTGCCCACTTCATTGCGCGACAGCAGGCGGTAATAGCGATAGAAGGCGGTATCCTCCACCGCCTTGGCGTTCAGTGGTGCCGAGAGCTGGCCAAAGCGCACGCGCAGCGCGTCCGCATCCGGAGCCTGCAAGGCATCCACCAGCAGATGCAACGCTGTGCGTGCGGCTTCATCCAGCCCTTCGGCAGCCGCTTCACTGGCGCGCTGCAAGGCATCGCGCTCGACTTCGGTCTGCAGATGATACGGCCGATAAACCGGGTAGCAGCGCAGCAGCGCGCACACCGCCCTGCGCAGCGTTGCGTCGGTCACATCGGCCTGCCGTGCCGCTGCGCCCAGCACCTGCCGCACGCAGACCCGCAGTCGCTGCAGATCCGCATGCAGGGAGCCGTCCAACAGCGCGTCGCGGGCCGCCCGTTGCACCTCATCAACCGTACGGTTGTCGCCGGCACGGGCCTGCCACTCTGCCGTCAGCCCGTCGGCCCCTGCATCGTCATGCAGCCATGCGCCCACCTGGTCCATGAAGTCGTAGCCGGTGGTGCCATCGCAGCACCACCGGTCCGGCAAGGATTCGCCCTCGTCCAGGATCTTCTCCACATGCAGGGTGATCTCATGGCCCGCGCGGCCGCCCTCTGCCGCCGCCGCGTCAAGGCAGGCGCGCAACCGCGCCAGATAGCCGCCAGGGTCGGACAGCCCATCAACGTGGTCGATGCGCAGCCCATCCACCCGGCCCTCGCGAACCAGCCGCAGCGGCAGCGCGTGCACCGCCTCGAACACGTCCTCGCGCTCCACCCGCAGCGCAACCAGCGTCGTGATGTCGAAGAACCGGCGGTAGTTGACCTGGTCACCGGCGGTGCGCCACCACGCCAGATGGTAGTGCTGCCGCTCCAGCAGGGCATGCATGCGCTCGGCAGAACGATTGCAGCGTGCCACCCAGCCATCCCGCGCGCCGCGGTCCAGCGGATAGCTGCGCGGTGACAACGGCAGGCACAGGTCGTGGTGGCGCAGCACGGGAAGATCGCCGTCGTCGTCCACGCGCAGCATGCAGGAGCCGATGGCCGCGTCAAGCGGCCGATCCAGTACCGGCAGCCACAGCCGCTGCCCGCAGGCTGCGGCATCCCAGTCAATATCGAACCAATGCGCGTAAGGACTGCGCCGGCCATGCATCAGCACATCCGACCACCAGCCATTCTGTGGCGCGGCCGCCAGGTGGTTGGGCACCCAGTCCAGGATCAGGCCCAGACCATGTGCGCGGGCGCGGCCAGCAAGGTGCAGGAAGCCTGCTTCACCGCCGAGTTCCGGGCTGATGCGGGTGGGGTCGATGCCATCGTAGCCGTGGCTGGAACCGGGCATGGCCGCCGCAATCGGCGACAGATACAGGTGACTGACGCCCAGCGAAGAGAAATAGCCCACGTGGTCCGCGGCGGCAGCGAAGTCGAAGCCAGCGTGCAACTGCAGGCGGGCGGTGGCGCGCAGCGCGGTCATCGGCCGGCTCCGCCGCGACCGGCACTGATGCGCCCCAGCCGCGATTGCAGTACAGGCTCATCCCAGCGCAGCGGCAGTCGCCGCCGCCAGTTCGGGTGGACGCCGACGGTGCCGGGCAGGTTGACCTGGGTGCGCAGCCCCAGCGCATCCTCCAGCGGCAGCAGCGCCAGCCGTGACGGCGTGGCGGCCAGCCGCTCCAGTGCAGCGTCTTCCACCTCGCCACCGTGCGCGGCCTGCGCAAGCGCCAGCGCATCGGCGCGACGCTGTGCCATCGCAGCGGGTAGATCGTCCATCTCCCCCAGCCGCACCCGCCAGCGCAGATCGCGCCCGCGCAGCCATCCCGCCAGCGGCGGCAGGTCATGGGTTGAAGGCATCGCGACGGCGTCGCGCCGCCAGGCGGCAGGCGCCAGGAAGCCGCTCGCATCGCGCGTGAACGGCAGCACGTCCACGCCCAGCACACCACGGCTGGCCAGCTGCTGGCGGATGCCGGCAGGCACCACCCCCAGGTCTTCACCGATGACCACGCACTGATGCCGCCACGACTCCAGCACCAGCAGGTTCAACAGATCATCCAACGGAAACTGCAGGTAAACGCCGTCACTGGCCGAGCCGCCGCTGGGCAGCACCCACAGCCGGTGCAGGCCCAGGATATGGTCGATACGCACGCCGCCGCGGCCGGCCATCACCGATCGCAGCAGGTGGATGAAGGGGGCATAGCCCTGCCTGCGCAGCGCAAGCGGCGAGAACCCCGTAATTCCCCAGGCCTGGCCCTGCGTGTTGAAGGCATCCGGCGGCGCACCCAGCTCCAGACCCGAGAGCATGCACTGCGGCTGCGAACGTGCTTCGGCACCTTCGGGCGCGCAGCCGACGGCAAGATCGGCGATCAGCCCGATGCCGGCACCGCCGCTGCGCGCGCGCTGCTGCACCTGCGACCAGCAACGCTGCGCCAGCCATTGCGCGAACGCGTGATCGTCCGCATCGCCACTGCGCGGGTCGGCGGCCAAGGCGCAGTACGCCTGCAACGCTGGCCCGGCCTCGCACCGCCACTGGCCCATCGCGTTCCAGAGCTCCGGCTGCAGGCGCTGCAGTTGGGCCCTGGCCAAGCGCAACCAGCGCCACTTCAGATCGGCCGCGGCGGGCCAATCAATACGCCGCGCCGCGGTAGCGGCCTGCACGGCCTCGGTCAGGGCGGAATCGCTTGCCAGCGCGGCGCGGGCCGCATCGGGAACGCCCTGCACCAGCGAGGCCTGCAACGGGTCCAGCCAGCGGCGGTCGCTGGGTGAGTAAGGGCTGTAGCCGGCCGTCGGTGGCAAGCCGGCATGCAACGGGCTCAGTGCCAGTGCGTGCCCGCCGTGCGCGACCAGGCGCTGCAGCCACGGCCCGCACCCGGCACTGTCTCCGATCCCCGCGTCGGCGTGGCTGCGCAAACTGTATACCTGCGCCGCCAGGCCCCAGGCCCGTTCGAGCTGCGCGGGCCACCACGCTTTCTGCGGCGCCACCGCGATGGCGATGGACCTGCGCCCCTGTTCCCAGCGCCAGTAACCCGGCTGTTCCGGCGCGGTCCACGCACCGCGCCGATCCTGCCGCGCGTCTTGCGCCCTTCCCGCTTCATCCACCCAGCCCGCCGTACCGGATACTGCCGGCAGCGCCACGGGCTGGCTGCAGATGGCCGTACGCAGCGGGGAGTGCTGGGCGTCTGCATGCGGCTGCAACTGCGCCAGCACCACACGCAGCACCGCGGGCGACACCGTGCAGTGGCGCCCGGATACGTCTTCCCACTCGGGCATCAGTCCGGCCGCACGGGCGGCGCTCTGCAGCGCTGCGTCGGTGCTCATGCCGGCAACCAGCGCAGCTGCAGCCCACCCTTGGGCGCCAGCCGTGAACCGGCCGGAAGCTGCAGCGGTGAATCGCCCTCCGGAAGTGAATGGGCCACCGCTTCTGCGCCGGCATTGATGGCGACCCACCATTGCCCGGCAGGCAACTGCCAGCCGGCCTGCACGGCGCCCGCACCCAGTACCATCGCGCCCAGCGAACGCGCCTGTTCCAGGCCCGGCTGCAGGTAACGCCGGCGCGCCGCTAGCAGCTCCCGCAGCCATGCCAGTGCGGCCTGCGCCGTGGGGTCAGCGCCGGGCGAGGCAACACAGGACGCCTGCAGCGTTGCCGGATCGTTCGGGTCGGGAATGCGCGCGCGTGACGCGGCATCGGCAAAGGCACTGAACCCGGCGAACTCGCGCCGGCGTCCCTCGCGTACGACCTCGTCCAGCGGCGCTTCGAAATCGGTGAAGAACAGGAAGGGCGATGTTGTCTGCCACGGCTCGCCCATGAACAGCAACGGCACCATCGGCGTCAGCACGGTCAGCGCCGTGACCATGCGCAGCTGCGGCGTCGAAACCAGCGTACTCAGCCTATCACCTAACGCGCGGTTGCCGACCTGGTCATGGTTCTGCGCGAACACCACGAACCGTGACGGTGGCAGGTCTGCGCTGGCTTCGCCACGTGGTACGCCGTGCAGGTCGGGCTCGCCCTGCCAGGCAAAGCCTTCGGCCAGACAGCGTGCCAGCAGCGCCTCGGCCCGCCCGGCATAGGCGGCGTAATAGCCTTCGTTCTCGCCGGTCAGCAGCACGTGCAGCGCATTGTGGAAGTCGTCATTCCACTGTGCCTGATAGGCGCCGCGCAGCCAGTGGGCCTGGTTTCGTTCGTTCTCAAGCACCAGGCAGGCATGCGGCACCTGGGCGCGCACCGCATCACTGAGCTGCTGCAGGAAGCTGTCATCGGCGATGGCATGCACGGCATCCAGGCGCAAGCCGTCGAAACGGTACTCCTGCAGCCACATCAGCGCGTTGTCGATGAAGAAGCGCTGGACCTGCGGCTGCGAAAAATCGATGGCCTCGCCCCAGGGCGTGCTGTGCCCGCTGCGGAAGAATGCCTTTGCATACCGGGCCAGATGGTTCCCCTGCGGCCCAAAATGGTTGTAGACCACATCCAGCAGCACGGCCATGCCGGCCGCATGTGCGGCATCAACAAAGCCTTTCAACGCGTCGGGGCCGCCATAGGCCTGCGCCGGGGCATACGGAAACACACCGTCATAGCCCCAGTTGCGGTTGCCCGGAAACTGCGCCACCGGCATCAGCTCGATCGCGGTGATACCGGTCTCGGCAAGCATCGGCAGTTGTGCGATCAGCGCTTCGAAGCCACCCGCTGCGCCCACATGCACTTCGTAGATCACCATGTCCGACCACGCAACCGGGTTGCGTTGCCCGGTCAGCCATGCGTGGTGGCCAGGCATGACCACGGCGCTGGGGCCATCGATGCCGTCCGGCTGCCAGCGCGAGGCGGGATCTGGCACTTCACTGCCATCGGGCAGACGGAACCGGTAGCGGTCGCCATGCCCGGCAGCGGCATGAACCCAATGGGTACCGTCAGGCTCCCGGAGCATCGGTATCGCCGCGCCCGCCAGCACCAGTTCCACCTGCGCGGCATCCGGCGCCCACAGCCGGAACGCCACCGCACCGTCGTCCACCGGCCACGCGCCCAGGCGCGCGTCTGCGGTCATTGCGCTACCTGCAGGTACAGGGTGGACAGCGGCGGCAGCGTCAGTCGCAATGACTGGGCATGGCCGTGCATGGGCCGGGTATCGGTGCCGACCGCACCCAGGTTGCCTGCGTTGCCGCCCGCGTAATGGTGGCTGTCGGTGTTCAGGCACTCTGACCAGCGGCCCGGCGTGGGCACGCCCACGCGATAGCCGTCGCGCCGCACAGGGGTGAAATTGCTGACCACCAGCACCGCAGGCGCCCTGCCTGTGGGGTCCTGCCTCACGAAGGCGAAGACGCTGTTGCCGTTGTCGTCGCCCACGCTCCAGGCAAACCCGCGCTCGTCATGCTCGTGCTGATGCAGGACAGATTGCTGCCGCAACTGCGCGTTCAGATCGGCCACCAGGCGCATCAGTCCGCCCCCTTCGGGCGTACCGGCCTGCTGCCATTCCAGCCCGCGCTCGTGGGCCCACTCCTCCGCCTGGCCGAATTCGCCGCCCATGAAGAGCAGCTTGCTGCCAGGGTGCGCCCACATGAGGGCGTAATAGGCGCGCAGCTGGGCAAACTGCTGGCCGCGATCGCCCGGCATCTTGCGCAGCAGCGAGCCCTTGCCGTGCACCACTTCGTCGTGCGACAGCGGCAACACGAAACGTTCGGAGAACGCGTAGACCAGGCCGAAGCTGATCTCGCTGTGGTGATGCGGTCGATGCACCGGATCGCGCCGCAGGTACTGCAGCGTGTCGTGCATCCAGCCCATGTTCCATTTATGGGTGAAGCCCAGGCCGCCGTCGGCCACCGCACGGGTCACACCCGGCCAGGCCGTGCTTTCCTCGGCAATGACCAGCACGTCCGGGAAGCGCTCACGCAGGGTCTGGTTCATGCGCTGCAGGAACGCAACCGCCTCCAGATTCTCACGCCCCCCCTGCACATTGGGCACCCACTCCCCGTCGGCGCGGCTGTAGTCGCGGTACAGCATCGAAGCCACGGCATCCACGCGCAGCCCATCGATGTGGAAGCGCTCGATCCACTCCACCGCGCTGCCCAGCAGGTAGCCCACCACTTCGTTGCGGCCGTAGTTGTAGATCAGCGTGTCCCAGTCGGCGTGTTTGCCCTCGCGCGGATCGGCATGCTCGTACAGGGCGGTGCCATCGAAGCGTGCCAGGCCGTGGCCATCCTCGGGAAAGTGCGCGCCCACCCAGTCCACGATCACACCCAGCCCAGCCTGGTGGCAGCGGTCCACAAAGCGGGCGAAGTCCTCCGGGGTACCGTAGCGGGCCGTTGGCGCATAGATACCCAGCGGCTGGTAGCCCCACGATCCACCGAATGGGTGCTCGCTGACCGGCAGCAGTTCGATATGGGTGAATCCCAGGCCGGTCACGTGGGGGATCAGCCGCTCTGCCAGTCCATCCCAGTCCAGCGCGCTGCCGTCATCCAGCCGTTGCCACGAGCCGGCGTGCACCTCGTAGATGGACAGCGGCGCTGCAGCGCCCAGCCGACGGCGGCGGTCCAGCCAGGGCTGATCGTTCCAGTGCAGCGGTGCGGCGGCAGGTACGCGCGATGCGGTCGCCGGTGCGCGCTCGGCCCACCGCGCCATCGGATCCAGTTTGTCCGGCAGCAGCTGGCCCTGCGCACCGATGATGCGGAACTTGTAGCAGTCCCCCGGCTTCACCGCAGGCACGAACAGTTCCCACACCCCGGCGCGATGGCGCAGGCGCATGGGGTGGCGGCGTCCATCCCATCCGTTGAAATCACCGATGACCGCCACGCGCCGCGCATTCGGTGCCCACACCGCAAAGCGCACACCGGCAACACCGTGCAGTGTCATCGCCGTCGCGCCGAGCGCGCGCATGGCATCGGCATCGCCCTGGTGGATGCGTTGCAGCAGCGCCTCGTCCAGCAACGGACCAAACGCGTAGGCATCATGCACCTGCTCGATACCGTGGGCGAAATGCAGCGCCAGCAGCGGAATCTCCTCGTCGCCGGCCGGCCCTGCAAACAGTCCGGGCAGTCCGGTACTGCGCAGGTCCCAGCGTCGGCCGCCCGCTGACACCACCTCAACCCGACGCGCGTCCGGCACCAGTACGCGGATCAGCCGATTGCCATCGGCATCGACATGCGGCCCCAGCCATGCAAACGCGTCCGCAGGCCGGGCCTGGGCCAGATCCTGCAGTTCCGCCGCCACTGCCACGGCAACATCCGCCTGCGGGCCCAGCCCGCATTCCACACCCACCGTGCCGCGCCCGCCGTCGGTCATGCGGCTACCCCGCAGGTCTGCTGGTACAGCGCCAGGTACGCGCGGCCGGCGGTTTCCCACCCGCCCGGACGCAGCATCGCGGCACGCCGCATGGCCTGCATCAGCACCGGCAGCCGGAAGGTACGCATGGCCCGTTCCACGCAGCGGCGAAGCCCATCGGCGCTGGCGCCATGGAACAGAAAGCCGGTCACGCCGTCCTCCACCGTGTCGACCAGGCCGCCCGTGGCGTGCGCCACCGGCAGGCAGCCAAAGCGCTGTGCATACATCTGGCTGAGCCCGCACGGTTCGAAACGCGATGGCATCAGCAGGAAATCCGCGCCGGCGAACATCTGCCGCGCCAGGCCTTCTTCGAAACCGATGAAGGCGCCCACCCGACCCGGGTAGCGCTGCGCCAGTGCCTGCACCTGCGCCTCGACCTGCGGCTCGCCACCGCCGATCACCACCAGCTGGCCACCGGCGGCCACGATCTGCGGGGCCACATCACAGGTGATGTCCAGGCCCTTCTGGTGGACCAGGCGCGATACCACGGCAAACAACGGACCCTGCGATGGCTGCAGACCGAAGGCCTGGCGCACGGCCTGCGCGTTGGCATCGCGCCCCGCACACTGGCCCACGCTGAAACGCGCTTTCAGATGGATATCGCGACGCGGGTCCCAACTGGCATCGATGCCGTTGACGATACCGCTGAGGTGACCGCCGGCCGCGCGTCGTGCCAGCAGTTCATGCAGGCCGCACCCATCCTCGGCCGCAGTGATCTGCTGCGCGTAGCGAAGGCTGACCGTGTTCAGCCGTGTTGCATTGGCAATGCCACCCTGCAGGAAGGACATCTGGCCGTGGAAGTGCAGTTCATCCAGCCGTTCGGCCGGCACGCCCAGGGCGGGCGCCAGCGCGAAGGGAAACAGCCCCTGGTAGGCCAGGTTGTGGATGGTCAGCAGGGTCGGTACGGCGGTGCGATCCCAGCGTACGTAGGCAGCGGCCAGCGCCACCGGCCAGTCATTCAGGTGCAGCAACTGCGGGGTCCAGTCCAGCCCCGCCCTGCCCGCGGCGAGCTCGGCGGCGGCATGCGAAAGCGTGGCAAAGCGCACCGCGTTGTCCGGCCACTCCCTGCCCTGCGCATCCACGTAGGGCGAGCCGTCGCGCTCATACAGGGCGGGCGAAAGCAGTACGTAGATCGGCAGCCCGTCAGCCTGCAGCGCCATGCCGAGGGTGCAGGCGGGAAGCCCGGCGCGGCCGCCAATGCGGCCAACCTCGCGCAGTTGCGGCAGGCGCTGCAGCACTTCGGGATAGCCCGGCAACAGCACCCGCGCATCACAGCCGGCGCGCACTGCGCGTGGCAGGGCCGCAGCGACATCACCCAGGCCACCGGCCTTGATGAAGTCGGCCATCTCGGTGGCCACGAACAGCACCCGCTGCACGAGCGCGGGCAGTTCAATGGGCTGCGAGGGACCGCGGCGCGTGCCGATGGGCACAGCGCCGGGTGCGGGCAGCGCAGTGTCTGCCACGGAGTCGAACGGGGAACCGGCGACGAGATCGAGGGCCATGGTGCTTCTCTGAATCAGTCAGGCAGACGCCAGCGGCGCCCTGCTGGGCGCGTGTGCTGGAAAGGAAGTCGTCGCGGAACGTGGGGGACGTGCGCGTAGGCTCTACGCGAATGTGCCCTGTTGCATATCAAACAGCTGTGAAGTGATGGCGATTTATTTGTGACAGGGCTGCATGAGCTCAGTACACATTCTTCGATGCGGTCCGCCCTGTGCCTGCGGCAACCATCTGGCCGACACGCGGGCCGGCCTTGCGGGGGGGGGGCAACGCCGGGGGCAACGCCGGCCCCCACTGCGAGGTCACGCGACAGGCTGCACCGGCCCGACCAGAACCTGCACCTGCAGCGTACTGCCATCGTCCAGGTACAGCACCTGCTGCACCGGCACCGAAGCCGCGTCCGCCAGCGGCTGCACGGTCGCGCGCGGCAGCAC
>NZ_DAMBCN010000010.1:0-124138 GCF_032056425.1 Stenotrophomonas sp. | reverse complement strand
GCCCATGAGCTGTCCAAGACGCTGTCGTCCAACACCGGTGTGGGCCTGCTGCCGCCGGCTTCGGGCCAGGCGATCGGCGGTGCCATGGCCGCGCGTTTTGCCGACGGTAAGGTCTACCAGCTGAAGATTCCCGAGGCCGATTACCTGATCACCGTGAAGGTGGATGCGCTGAAGAACGGCGTGATCGAAGAGACACCGGCAATGAAGACGATGCTGTTCGGCGCGTTCTTCACTGCAACGGTGACCGAGCCGTTCTCGGGCAAGGTCTATTTCGAACAGCCGCTGCGCAAGGGCGCTACCAAGGTGGTGCCGGTCACGCAGTGGCAGGTCGACCAGTGGTCGGCCAGCTACGAAACCCTGCTGGCAGGCTTCGATGCCTTTGCTGGCGCCGCCGCCAAGCGTGCCGATTCGCGCGCCTGGCTGGACGAACAGAAGCCGGGTGGCAACCCGTTGCAGCAGCAGACCAAAGCCCTCCAGGAGTTGATCAAATCATGTCGTTGATGCGTACCATCCTGCTCATCCTCATCGCCCTGGCGGTGGCCTCGCCGGTCGCTGCACAGACCGCCAGTTCCCGCGGTACCGGTTCGGCCAGCTACAGCCTGCGCCTGAGTGCCGGCACCCGCGCCGAAGCCCTTGAAAAGGCCAAGGTCAATGCACTGGAGGCGTACATCGCCGAAACCGGTGCGGCCAAGCTGCGCCTGTTCGAGGCGCGTCGCGCCGAATTCATCGGTGAAGTCGACCGCTACGTGCTCAGTGTCGTGCAGCTGTCGGACAACGAAGACAAGAAGGCCAAGACCTACAGCGTGACCGTGCGTGCGGAAATCAACGCCACGCTGCTGCAGACCAAGCTGGATGCAGGCTCGGCCGTGGCCGGTGCCACCGCAGCGCAGCGATCGCTGCTGACCTTCCTGTTCATGGCGCGCTCGCAGGACACCGTGCAGTCGTTCCAGGACAAGGAATACCGTCGGGTCGACGCCAGCAGCAGCTACAGCGAGAACACCCGCGAAGGCGACTCGTTCCGCGGCAACTCGGTCAGCACCAATGGCAGCATCAACCAGAACGGTTCGGTGTCGGTCACCAGCGGCGGCAGTACCACCGCGCGCGCCGACAACATCACCTGGAAGGTGGCCAACGCGGCCGAGGTGAACACCGCCATGACCGGTGCCTTCAGCGCCGCTGGCTATGAAGTGGTGGAAGCGGAGTACGTGGAAGGTGAGTCGCGCGGCCTGCTGAACATCGAACGCATCCGCAAGGATTTCAGCACCGGCAACGACCTGGCCCCGGCCACCCTGCGCGACACCGCCAACGGCATCCGCGCAGCCAATATTCCGTACATCGCGGTGGGCACGCTGGACGTGGGCATGCGCGATCGCGATCCGGCCAGCGGCAACACCCGAGTGTTCGTGACCGTTACCGGCAAGGTGCTGGATGTGACCGGTCGTTTCCCGCGCACCGTGTCGTCGGTCGGCCCGGTGCAGTACTCCGGTACCGGCCCGAATGAAACCGTGGCCCGTACCAACGCGCTGCAGCTGGCGGCCGAGAAGGCCGCGCAGCAGATGATCAACGAATTGAACGTGAAAGCGGTTCGCTGATTCCCAGCGTTCCAACGCCGGGCCTGGCCCGGCGCTACCCCGTTTCCCGCGTGCCGCGCCGCGGCCGTCTCTCTCATAAAGGAAATCCCATGATCCGCACTACCGCTCTTGCCGTGGCCATTGCCGCCGCCACCCTGTCGATGCCGGCGCACGCCCAGTTCGGCAAGTTGAAGGACCTGGCCGGTGCCGCCACCGGTACCTCCAGCAGCGCCTCCAGCGCCGGCGCGCCGGACGAAGCTGCACAGGAAGCGCTGGTGCGTCGTTTCGTCAGCTCGCAGTCGCATTCGCTGCAGGCGCAGACCTCGTTCGCCCGTGCTTTCGGCCTGGCCGAGCAGGTGCAGCTGCTGGAAGCCGAGCGCCAGGCGCTGTCCTCGGGTTCGGTGAGCGTGGATGCCATGAAGAAGTCGGTGTCGGTGAGCGAATCCGCCCAGGCCGCCATTGATGAGCGCGTGGCCGCGCAGCCGGAACTGAGTGCCGAATCCAAGCAGCACTACGCCGAAGGCCTGGTGTCGATGCTGGCCTCGGCCGCCGAGGCACGGAAGCTGGGCGGCGAAGCCAGCAACTTCACCGCCGGCATGAAGAACCTGGGCGCCACCCAGCTGGCCACCGTGGGCCGCAAGCTGGCTGCCGGTGCATGGGTCGCCAAGGAATCGCCGGGCTTCATCAAGGGCCTGTACAGCTCGTCCAAGTCGGCCGTCACCTTCGCCAAGAAGAGCAAGGTGAAGGTGCCGTCCAACGCCGATTCGCTGCTCGACAGCCTCTGATACCAGGTCCATGTCCATGCGTACCACCACCCGATTGATCGGCTTGGGCCTGGCCGCTGCCCTGTTGGCGGCCTGTGGCGACAAGGAAGCCCCGGCGGAGAACACGCCGGCCCCCGCCAAGGAGAAGGCCGCCAGCGCGCTGGCCAGCAACGCCCCGGTGGACGATGCGCCGCTGCGTGGCACGCCGGATTTCGGTGGCACCACACAGGTGGCACGCGAGGCCGACGGCATTGGCAGCACGCCGGAACTGGCGGTGCTCGCTGCCCTTCAGTCGGCGGTGGCGCAGGTCAATGGCGTGCGCGTGGCCAGCCAGATGCAGGGCCTGCGCGCAGGCCTGCATGTGGACGTGGATGGGGAGCACGTTGGCGATATCCGCGCCGACGCGTTCACCCAGCAGATGATTGCCGGCTCGCAGGGTGCGGTGCTGGGCTATGAAATCCTGTCGCAGGACGAAGTGCGGCAGCTGGATGAAGAGACCATCGCCCGCGTGCGCGCCAGCGACGAAGGCTGGAGCTTCAAGGGTGAGGCCTCGGCCAGTGCGTCCGGCCAGGCCTCGGCGAAGGCCTCCGGTGGCGGTGGTTCGGCCGAAGCCAGCGTCAAGGAAAACTACGAAGAGAAGGTGAAGGTGGATGCCAAGCGCGGCGCCAGCTCGTTCGATTCGGACGTGACCCACCGCAGCATGCGCAGCTACTGGAAAGTGCGCGTGCGCGCGCAGATTGCCCAGTACCGTGCACCGGATGAGCAGGGCAAGCCGAAGATCGTGGTGGCCCTGCCGCGCACGAAGTCCGGCAGCTACGCCGTCGGCGATGGCCGCGTGGATGCCAATGAAGTGGCCGATGCGATCCGTGCGCGGCTGTCCGATACGCTCACCCAGACCCAGCGTTTCATCGTGCTCGACCGTGAGTTCGGCGATGAGCTGCAGGCCGAGATCGACCACATCAACAGCGGCAACGTACGGCTGCAGGACACCGCACGCATCGGCCAGCAGCTGGCGACCGACCTGATCCTGATTCCCACCATCGAACGCTTCGAGTACCCGCGCAGCGTGCGCAACCTGCGCATGTCCGATCGCCAGGTTACCTCGTATTCCGGTGGCGGCCGCATCACCCTGCGCCTGGTCAATGCCACCACCGGCCAGGTGGTGATGTCCGACAGCTTCGACCACCAGCTCGCGTCGACCGGCCCCAGTACGCTGCCGCGCGTGGTCAATGGCCGCAACATGGCCGCGTCCATGATGGAATCGCTGTCGGGGCAGATCGGTACGACCATCGTCACCACGCTGTTCCCGGTGTCGGTGGTTTCGGTGGACGGTGACCAGGTGGTGCTGAGCCAGGGCGGCGAAACGCTGCAGGCCGGCCAGCGCTGGCAGGCGGTGCGCCTGGGTGAGGAACTGAAGGACCCGCAGACCGGTCGTTCGCTGGGCCGCAGCGAACACCCGTGCTGCACGATCCGTATTGATCGCGTGGCCGCGCAGACCTCCTACGGCACCATCGAAGATGGTGTGGACGCAACCCGCGGTGGCTTCCGCCCGGGCCAGATCGAGCTGCGGCAGAAGCTGGGCAGCAAGCCGGCCGCTGCTGCCACGGCAAGCGCATCGGCGGCCCCGGCCACCAGCGCGCGCCCGGCGTCCAAGCCGAAGCCCAAGGCCGCCGCGGCCCCGGCTGAAGACCCGAACTGGTAAGACATCGCGCGGGGTCAGATCCCTTTCCCATCGGGAAAGGGATCTGACCCCTTCGCGTTTCACGTTGCTTCAGTCGAGCATGGCTCGACTCTACAGGGTTGCAGCGCGCAACCCTGCCCAACGCCTTACACTCCGGTAGGTTTGTCCTGCTGGAGAGAGCAATGAAACGAGTGGCACTGGGCCTGCTGGCCCTGTCGGTGAGCAGCGCGTTGATGGCGGCCACGCCGAAGTTCGATGGCGCGCGTATTTCCGCCGACGTGAAGGAGCTGGCCTCCGATGCGTACGAAGGTCGTTCGCCGGCCACCGCCGGCGAACAGAAGACCATCGCCTACCTCAGCAAGCAGTTCGCCGACGCGGGCCTGCAGGCGGGCGGTGACTTGAAGGATGGCAAGCGCCTGTGGACTCAGGCCGTGCCGCTGCTGAAGGGCGATATCGTTGGCGCGCCGCAGCTGGCGCTGCACCAGGGCGGCAAGACCGTGCCGCTGCAGCAGGGCAGGCAGATTGCCGTGCGCGCGGCCATGAACGGCGCCAGCGCGGTGGATATCAGCAAGGCGCCGCTGGTGTTCCTGGGGTATGGCGTGAAAGCGCCGGAACGCAACTGGGACGACTTCAAGGGCGTGGACCTGAAGGGCAAGATCGCCGTGGTTCTGATCAACGACCCCGACTTCGAAACCGGCAAGGGCGACTTCGACGGCAAGGGCATGACCTGGTACGGGCGCTGGCCGTACAAGTACGAAGAGGGCGCACGCCAGGGCGCGCTGGGCGTGCTGATCGTGCACGAAACCGCACCTGCCTCCTACGGCTGGGCCACGGTGGCCGGCTCCAACACCAACACCATGTTCGACGTGGTGCGTGACAACCCGGCCGATACGCATCCGACGCTTGAAGGCTGGATCCAGCGCGATCTGGCGGTGGACCTGTTCCGCTCGGCCGGCCTGGATTTCGAGGTGCTGAAGAAGAAGGCGCAGCAGCGCGACTTCACCCCGGTGCCGCTGACCGGTGCCAGCCTGGACGCGAAGTACGCGGTAAAGACCGAAGTGATCACCTCGCACAATGTGGCCGCGCGCGTGGAAGGCAGCCGCTATCCGGACGAGACCATCGTCTACAGCGCGCACTGGGACCACATTGGCGTGGGCGAGCCCGATGCCCGCGGCGACCGCATCTTCAACGGTGCCTTGGACAATGCCAGTGGCACCGCATCGCTGCTGGAACTGGCCCGCGGCTTCGCCAAGGGCCAGCGCCCGGAGCGTTCGGTGCTGTTCCTGGCGGTCACCGCCGAGGAAAAGGGCCTGCTGGGTTCGGAGTACTACGCCACCCACCCGCTGTACCCGCTGGAAAAGACCGTGGCGATGATCAACATGGACGGCATGGCGCCGTTCGGTCCGTCGCGTGATTTCGGCATCTACGGCACCGCACGCTTCGAGCTGCTGGACCAGTTGAAGGACGTGGCCAAGGGCTGGGACATCCGCTACACCCCCGATCCGAAGCCGGAAGCGGGCCTGTTCTTCCGTTCCGACCACTTCTCGTTCGCCAAGCGCGGCGTGCCCGCGCTGTCCTGGTCGGCCGGCCAGGACTGGGTGGACGGTGGCGTGGCGGCGGGCAAGAAGGCGTCCGACGATTACACCGCCAAGCGTTACCACCAGCAGGGCGACGAGTGGCAGCCAGACTGGGTATTTGCCGGCGCGGCACGCGACCTGGAAGTGCTCTATACGCTGGGCAGCCAGCTGGCCAACTCGCGCAGCTGGCCGAACTGGAGCACCGACGAGTCGTTCCGTGCGGTGCGTGACGCCAGCGCCGACCAGCGCAAGTAAGGGAAAGCGGGGCACCGCCCCACCGACCTTCGGTAGCGCCGGGCCATGCCCGGCGTTGCTGTAACAGCTTCCATCCCCACTTTCCGGGGCTTCGTCGCAGGCCGCTTGTCTGCCCGGTGGGCCGACCTATGCTCGGCTCACCCCCTTCCTGCAAGGCGCTGCCGTGATCGCCAGCCTCACTCTCATTCTCCGTCACCTGTTGGCCTGGGCCGTGGCACTGCTGGTGGCGGGCATGGTCTGGAGCGGCATCTTCAGCGGCATGAACGATGGTCCGGGCTGGATCTTCGGCCTGCTGGCGATGTTCCTGATGATTACCGCGCTGGGCAGCGCCATTACCCATGTGCGCCGGGTGTGGATGGTGGCCGGCAAGCTGGACGGCAGCACCCTGTCTGGCCGCCAGCGGCGGCAGGTGGAACTGCCCATGGACGCTGGCCAGGCCTACGCGGTGGTCGAGGCGGCGATGGCCGAGCTGCCGCGCGTGGAAGACGTGGAAAATTCGGCCGGCAGCCTGCAGGTGCGCGCCTACGTGCGCCGCGTGGACCCCTGGAACGGCCGCCAACCCTCGCGCTGGAACCTGCCGGCGCGGCTGGCGATCAAGCGCAACAGCGTGCAGGCCACGGTCACCCCAGGGCAGGGCACCAGCACGGTCACCCTGCTGTTCGAGCCCGATGCCGGCTGGTGGGCCGATCTGCTGGCGCTGGATGAAGGCAGCAACTATGAGAACGCCGAAGCGGTGACCCGCGCGATCAGCCGCCGGGTGGCCGACCAGCGCCGCGACGAACAGGCCGCCGCCGAACAGACCCAGGTGGAAAAGGAACTGTCGGTGGCGCGGCTGAACCTGCTGCACGCGCAGGTGGAACCACACTTCCTCTACAACACCCTGGCCAACGCGCAGGTGCTGACCCGCACCGATCCGGGCCGTGCCGAACAGATGCTCGGCCACCTCATCCAGTACCTGCGCAGTTCGCTGCCGCAGGTGGACGAATCGGTGTCCACGCTGGGCGTAGAGCTGGAGCGTACCCGCGCCTACCTTGAAATCCTGCGCATCCGCATGGGCGCACGCCTGGTGGTGGACGTGCAGGTGCCCAATGAACTGCACAGTGTGCACCTGCCGGCCATGGCGCTGCAGACGTTGGTGGAAAACGCGATCAAGCATGGCCTGGAACCCAAGCCTGGCGGTGGCACGATCTGGATCCTGGCGCGTGGTTTCGATGACCATGTGACGGTAACCGTGGCCGACGATGGGCTGGGCTTCGGCCAGGGCACCAGCGGTACGGGCATCGGCCTGAAGAACCTGCGCGAGCGCCTGCGCCTGACCTGCGGCGAGCAGGCCGGCGTGGCCATCGTCGCCAATTTCCCAAGCGGCGTGGCCGCTACCATGACCCTGCCGCAGCCGGCCAAGGAACGCAGCCATGCCACTTGAAGCCCTGATCGCTGAAGACGAGGAACTGCTGCGGCAGTCGCTGGTGGAACAGCTGGGCCGGCTGTGGCCGGAACTGAAGCTGGTGGCCGAATGCGAGGATGGCGCCAGCGCACTGGAACAACTGGCCGAGAAGCAGCCGGATATCGCCTTCCTGGATATCCGCATGCCCGGCATCAGCGGTATTGAAGTGGCGCGCTCCCTGTCTGAACTGAGCCCGCGCACGCAGGTGGTGTTCGTGACCGCCTACGACCAGTACGCCATCGATGCGTTCGAACAGGGCGCGATGGACTACCTGTTGAAGCCGGTGAGCGATGAGCGGCTGCTGGCCACGCGTGAGCGCATCCTGGCGCGGCTGCCATCCACGCGCCAGGACGATGCGGTGCTGGAACGGCTGCTGCAGCGGTTTGGCCCATCACAGGCGCATCCCGAACGTCCGCCGCTGGCCTGGATCACCGCCAGCAATGGACGCGAAACGCAGTTGATCATGCTCGACGACGTGATCTACTTCCGCGCCGACAACAAATACACCACGGTGGTGACCGCCGCTGGCGAGAGCCTGCTGCGCACGCCGCTGCGCGAATTGCTGGAGGCACTGGACCCGCAGCAGTTCCGGCAGATCCACCGGTCCACCATCGTGCACATGAAGGCCGTGGCGGCGGTCAGCCGCGACGATACCGGGCGGGGGGTACTGCGCCTGCGCCAGCGCCCTGAAACGCTGGTGGTCAGCCAGCCGTTCATGAGCCTGTTCCGCGGCATGTAGCCCATGCCGTAAAGAACAACGCCACCGTGGCAGTGCACGGTGGCATTGTGGCTCCCCCCGTTTTCCGGGCGATCAGAACGCCGGCTGCAGCGTCATGTCGTGGTGGTGTTCGGTTTCGCCTACATGGTTCAGCCGGCCCACCAGTTCCGAGTGCTGCTTCATGCGCCCGATCTCGGTCATGATGCGGATGTCCTCGTGGCGCAGCTCGCGCCTGGCGGTGACCGCCTGCTTGTAGTCCAGCACTTCCGGATAGTGCTCGGCCAGGTCCAGGGCTTCGGCCACGCATTCCACGCTGTCGGCACTGGAACTGATGCGCGCGCGGCTGTTGAAGGCCTTCATCCAGCGTTCGAAGCCGGCGGTGTGGTCGAACATGTTGGCCATGAACCAGATGACGAACAGGATCGACACCCACGAACCGAACACGATCACCACGCGGGTGAAGGTGATATGGAAGTCGTCGCGCCACAGGTAGTTGGCGATCAGGCCCAGGATCAGCAGCGATGCCGCCTGCCAGCCCACGATGGAAGCCATCAGCCACTGGCACTTGGCCTTGGCCAGCACGGCCACTTCATCGCGGATCTGCTGCTCGCTCAGGTTGCGCCAGTGCGCGACCTGTTTTTCGAACGGGCTGCTGTACAGCTCGTTGTCCCGCAGCAGCATTCCCAAACCCTTGAACAAAGCAATCATGGCTGGCTCCTTTCTGGAACGTGCGTCGATCAGCATTGGACGATGTGGCAGGTTCAGTTCTAGCACTTCCAGCGGCCGGTGCAATGGGCGCAAAGCGAAGGGGCGCAAGGGTTTTGCCTGAATGCGTGAAGGTTGGTGCGGTGCAGCATCGCATTCAGAGGCTGCGACAAGATGTCGCAGGGTGAATCGTGCTGCGTGCGCACATGCCGACGCCTGACGGCCGGCAGGCTCGCCGCCGCCCGCACGATCGCCCAGAATCAAGCCGGACCGCGCAGAACCCGGTCGATTCCGCCACCCACTGGACCCCGTATGCCGCCGTTGCTGCACCGCTTCACCCGCCCGGTTACCGCGCCCATCCGCCGCTGGGTGCTCGACGCCTTCCCGCGCGGCCAGAGCGGCATCGATTACGACCACCCGCAGGGCGATCCGGGTTGGTTCGGGCCGGACAGCATCACCTGGCGCGTGCATGCCGAACTGCCGTCGATGCTGGCCGGGGGCCTGTGTGCATTGATGTTGCAGACCCTGCATCCGCGCGCGCTGGCCGGCGTGTACGACCACTCCAACTTCCGCCAGGATCTGGTGGGGCGGCTGCGCCGCACCACGGCGTTCGTGGCGGGCACCAGCTACGCGCCCAGCGGTGAAGTAGAGAAGCTGGTGGCCCGGGTGCGCCACATCCACGCGCAGATCCGCGGGCGCACCGCGCAGGGCCAGCCGTATGCGGCGGATGATCCGCAGCTGCTCACCTGGGTGCACGTGACCGAGGCCTACGGTTTCCTGCAGGGATACCGCCGCTATGGGCGGGACGTTCCCGAAGCGATTGCTGACCGCTACTACGACGAGTACCGCCGCGTGGCCGAGGCCTTGGGTGCGGTGGATGTGCCGCGCAGCGAGGCGGAGGTGTCCGCCTATTTCTGCGCGCGGCAGCCGGAGCTGCTGGCCGATGCGCGCGCGCGCGAAGTGCTGGACGTGCTGTCTGCGGTCAACCTGCCGGTGCCGATCCCGGGCCTGTCGCGCGCGGTGTTCCTCGGCGCCGGTGCCGCGCTGCTGCCCGACTGGGCCGAAGCGATGCTGGAACGCAGTGCCGGCCAGCGTACGCAGGCAGCCGCGTCGGCCAAGCTGATGCAGGGCATGGCACCGTTGTTCCGCCGCGCGTTGCCCGATGGCCTGGCCACCCGCGCCTGCGCGCGCATGGGCGTGCCGGTGGAGGTATTGCGCGAGTGGCCGGCCGCGCGGTGATCCACGTTGCCCATCCACGCGTGGCGTGGATCTACTAAACGAAACGGGCGCCTTTCGGCGCCCGTTCGCATTACATCACCATACCTTGACCCGCTTTTCCGGGGCCAGGTACAACTTCTGGCCATCCTTCACTTCAAACGCCGGGTACCAGGCGTCGATGTTGCGCACGGTCAGCGCACGGAACTGGCCCGGTGCGTGCACGTCGGTCAGCAGGCCGTTGCGCAGCGCCTGCTCGCGGCTCTTGCTGCGCCACGCCTGGGCAAAGCCCAGGAAGAAGCGCTGGTCCGGGGTGAAGCCTTCCAGGGTCTGGCCGGGCTTGCCCTGCAGCGACAGCTGGTAGGCATCGTAGGCGGTGCCCAGGCCTGCCACGTCGGCAATGTTCTCGCCCAGCGTCAGCTTGCCGTTCACATGCACGCCGGGGAACGGCTCATAGCTGCTGAACTGCGCGGCCAGCGCATCACCGGCGGCGTTGAACTGCTTCAGGTCTTCGGCGGTCCACCAGTTGTGCAGCTTGCCGGTTTCGTCAAACAGGGCGCCGGCGTTGTCGAAGCCATGGCTGATCTCGTGGCCGATCACTGCGCCGATCGCACCATAGTTCACTGCATCGTCGGCGGCACCGTCGAAGAACGGCGGCTGCAGGATCGCGGCGGGGAACACCAGGCGGTTTTCCAGCGGCACGTTCATGGCGTTGATGGTCTGCGGCAGCATGGCCCACTCGCTGTGGTCCACCGGCTTGCCCAGCTTGGCGATGTTGCGCTCGTATTCGAAGCGTTCGGCACGCTGCGCATTGCCCAGCGGATCGTCGCGGCGGATTTCCAGGCCACTGTAGTCACGCCACTTGTCCGGGTAACCCATGCCCACGGTCAGGCCGGCCACCTTGGCCTTGGCGCTGGCCTTGGTCTGCGGTGACATCCAGGCCAATGCGTCGATGCGCTTGGCGAAGGCGGCAATGATGTTCTTTGCCATCTCGTCGGCGCGTTCCTTGGTCTTCGCGTCGAAGTGCTTTTCCACGTAGCGCTTGCCGATGGCTTCGCCGACGGCGTGGTTGGCATCGTCCACGGCGCGCTTCCAGCGCTCGCTCTGCTGCGGCGTGCCGCTCAGCGCGGTGCCGTGGAAGGCGAAGCGGGCGTCGGCGAAGGTCTTGGGCAGGTAGCTGGCGGCGCGGTCCAGCGCGTGGAAGGTCATGTAGTCCTTCCAGGCATCCAGCGGTTCGGTGGCCACCAGCTTGGACAGGCCGGCCACGGCCTTGGGCTGCCAGACAATGAAGTCCTGCTGCTGGCCCAGCTTGGCCGCTTCCAGGAACGCGGCCCAATCCATGCCTGGTGCCTTGGCGCTGAAATCGGCCTGGGTCCACGGATTGGCACCCTTGGTCACGTCGTTGGTTTCTTCCTGGGTGGCGTGTGCCTGGGCGATCTTGGTTTCCAGCGCCAGGATACGCTGCGCCTTGCCGGCCGGGTCGGCCACGCCGGCCAGCTGCAGCACCTTGGCGATGTAGGCCTGGTACTGCTTGCGCAGCTCGGCCATGCGGCCATCGCCCAGGTAGAAGTCGCGGTCGGGCATGCCCAGGCCACCCTGCACCAGGTACGGCGCGGTGCGGTCGGGCTGCAGCAGATCCACCGACACCCAGAGGCCGAACAGACGGTCGGTGTAGAAGTTGGTGGCGTTCAGCAGGTCCACGTCGGCGCGCATGTCCTCGCCCAGCGCACGCGCCAGGCCGGCCTTGTCGGCGATCGCGCCGATGGCCTGCAGCTGCGGCTGCACCGGGGCCAGGCCGCGCTTTTCAATGCCGGCTTCGTCCATGTAGGCGGCGTAGTAATCGCCGATCAGCTTGTCATCGCCGCTGGCCTGCGCATTGCCTGCCGCGCCTTCCAGGATGGCGCGGGTATCGGCCTGGGTCTTCTCGGCAATCACGTTGAAGCTGCCGAAGCGCGAACGGTCGGCCGGAATCTCGGTGTTCTTCACCCAGCTGCCGTTGGCAAAGCCGAAGAAGTCGTCGCCGGCGGCGATGCTGCGGTCCATGCCGCTGGCATCGAAGCCGAAGCTGCCCAGCATCGGCTTGGCAGCGGCCGGGGCGGTTTCGGCAGGCGCGGCGGTGCCTGCCGCCGGTTCGGCCGGGCGATCGCAGGCGGCCAGGGACAGGCTGGCGAGAATGGCCAGCGCCAGGGTGGGACGGCGCAGCTTGGACATGGACTTCTCTTGCGACGGAAAACCCCAAGTCTAATCCCCCGTGGCGGCGCTGGACGCGCGCCAGCGCAGGGTCGGCTGTGCATGATCTGGCTGAACACGCGCTGTCGCGCTTCACGCAGTCATCGCGCTGGTGCATGCTGCGGGGCAGGGACCCACTCAGGGATTGGCCCGCAGAGCCGGCCCAGCCGTCAAGAATGACGCGCTGCGGCCGCTCTGGTCGGGGATGTGGAGGAATTGTTCGCGCATGAAGCCAGCTGTCTGCACAGGGAACACCGACCGATGCCCGCGCTGAAGCGTGCATTGGCCCGGCCATTGCATGCCATCACCTGGGGCGGTGTGGCGTTGGGCGTGCTGCTGGCCGTGGGCCTGGCGGCCATGCTGGCCAACGATCACCAGCGCCGGCTGGAAGCGGCGCAGCGGCAGAGCCGCGCCCTGGCGGTCGGCAGTGAGCGCCTGCTGGCCCTGGAACTGCGCAACCTGGAACGCGCGCTGGCCGGCATTGCCGGCGACGCTGCCGAACTGTTCGGCACCGTGCCGGCGCAGGCCCCGAAGCTGCTGGAAGCGGCCATTGCCGGTGTGCTGCAGCGCCATGCCGAGCTGCACAGCATCGTGGTGGTCGATGCCTACGGACGTGCGCTGACCGGTGGCGCCGATGAACTGAAGCTTCCGCTGTGGGCTGACCCGCAGCGGCGCGGGCAGGGCAGCGCGCTGTACCTGGGGCCGCCGCAGCGGGCCGAGGATGGCACCTGGGTGGTGCCGCTGGCGCTGCCCATGGCCGATGATCGCTGGCTGCTGGCACGGCTGCGCTGTGGCGAGCTGCAACGCATCATCGGCGGGCTGGATGTGGGCCCCAACGGCATGGTGTCGATTACCGACGCCGACGGTTTCATGCTGGCGCGCGTGCCCGATCCCTATGGCACGGTGGGTCGCCGCTACACGTTGCCCTACCGTGATCTGGTGGGCGGGCCGGCGGTGGTGGAACTGGGCAGTTTCCCCGGCGTGGTGGACCAGATTCCACGCATGTCCACCATCAGCACGCTGGAACACAGCCCGCTGGCCGTGCAGGTGGGGCTGGCCGATGCCGATGTGCTGGCCGCCTGGTGGCCCTATCTGCATGCGGCGGTGGCGATCCTGCTGACCTATGTGCTGGTGCTGTTGGGCCTGTTGTTCGCGGTGCGCCGCAGCACCCGCAGCCAGCAGTGGATGGCGGCCGAACTGCGCACCGGCCACACCGAACTGCGCATGGCCCACCAGGTGGGCCGGGTCTGCACCTGGTATGTGGATGAAGACGCCGCGCTGCTGCACTGGTCGCCGCTGGCGCGCGAGATCTTCGGCGTGCAGACCGATGCCTTGCCGGTGGCGGAGTTCTTCGGGCGCGTGCATCGCGAGGATGCCGAGCGGCTGCAGCACGCCTTCCACGAAGCATTCGCGCGCGGCGCGGTTCTGGATGAAATGTTCCGCCTGGTGCTGCCCGGTGGCGACGTGCGCTGGGTGTCCGCGCGTGGGCAACGGGTGGAACTGGCCGACAGCCAGCGGCGCATGATCGGCGCATTGACCGACGTGAGCGAGCGCCATCTGGCGCGCGAACAGATGAACCAGGTCGAACGCCGCTTCCGCCTGCTGTTCGACCGCAACCCTGCGCCGTTCTGGGTGTTCGACCCGGACACCCTGCGCTTCCTGGAAGTGAATGAAGCGGCGGTGCTGCAGTACGGCTACACCCGCGAGGAATTCCTGGGCATGAGCATCCTGGATATCCGCCCGCGCGAAGGCTGGGATGAAGTGAAGGGCGCCATTGCCCGCGCCCGCGTGGGTGAACTGCAGGACGCGGCCGTGCGCATGCACCGGCGCAAGGACGGCACCGTATTCGAGGTGCGCGCGCATCTGTCGAAGCTGGATTTCGACGGCCAGCCCGCCTGCCTGGTACTGGCCGAGGACGTGAGCGAACGGCTGGCCTATGAACGTGACCTGGCCTACCGGGCACGCCACAACCCGGCCACCGGCCTGTTGAACGTGCGCGCTCTGAGCGAACAGCTGGACAGCCAGGACCGGGGCTACACGGTGGCCTACGTGCAGCTGCGCGGCCTGCAGCTGGTGGCCGATACGCTGGGCCGCGAGATCGGCGATGCCATCCTGCAGTCGATGGCCGCGCGCCTGGGCGGGCTGGGCGCGCGCTTCGGCACACTGGCGTTCCAGCCCGCCGAAGACTTCGTGCTGGCCATCGCCCCGCAGCACAACACCCAGGCGGTGCTGGACGATCTGCTGCAGATTGTGTCGGCACCGATGCGCGGCAAGGATTCACTGCACCAGTTCGAGCCGCGCATCGGTGTGGCCGTGCGCGAAGAGGGTGACGCGCTGCGTGCCGAACAGGTGGTGGGCATGGCCGCACAGGCGGCGCACGCCGGGCGCGCCGAAGGCACCGTGGTGGCCTGGTTCGACGCGGCGGTTTCCAACCGCCTCGCCGACCGCCTGCGTCTGGCAGGGCGCATCCATGCGGCCATCGACAACGAATTCCAGCTGTACTTCCAGCCGATCCGCCATGCCAGTGATGGCAGCCCGGCGGCGCTGGAAGCCCTGCTGCGCTGGCCGCAGGCCGATGGCAGTTTCATTCCGCCCAGCGAGTTCATCCAGCTGTGCGAGGACACCGGGCTGATCCTGGCGCTGGGGCGCTGGGTGATCCGCGCGGCCGCACAGGCGCAGCGGCGGCTGGTGGCGGCGGGCTGGGGCGAGCTGCCGATCGCGGTGAACGTGTCGGCCGTGCAGTTCTTCAACAGCGATCTGGTGGCCGAGTTCGCCCGCGCCCAGGAGGACTTCGGCCTGGCCCGCGGTGCGCTGCATGTAGAGCTGACCGAAAGCAGCCTGATGCGCAAACCGGCGCAGGCCATGCAGACCATGCGCCGCCTGCACGAGCAGGGCATCTGCGTGTCGCTGGATGATTTCGGTACCGGCTACTCCAGCATGTCTTACCTGCAGCACCTGCCGCTGGACATCCTGAAGATCGACCGCAGCTTCGTGGCCGACGTGGAAACCAACCCGCGCAACGCGTCGATCTGCCGCGCGCTGCTGTCGCTGGGCCACAGCATGGGCCTGACCATCATTGCTGAAGGCGTGGAAACCCCGGGCCAGCTGGACTGGCTGGCCGCGCACGGCTGCGACCAGGTGCAGGGCTACCTGCTGGGCCGGCCGGCGCCGCTGGAACAGATCATCAGGACGCTGGACGAAGTCGTCGCCTGATCGTGCAAACCCGCCGGGCCATGCCCGGCAGAGGGCCTCATACCCCGGCCTGCACCAGGTAATCGATGAAACTGCGCACCTTCGGTGCCAGGTGACTGCGGCTGGTGTACACCGCGAAGATGCCGATCGGCGGCACTTCCCAATCGGGCAGCACGCGCACCAGACGGCCATCGGCCAGGGCCTGTTCCAGCAGGAAATCCGGTTGCAGGATCACCCCCATCCCGGCGATGGCCGCTTCGCGCAACACGTCGCCGTTGTTGGCCTGCAGAATGCTGTTCACCGTTACCCGCACCTCGCCGCCCGGCCCCTGCAACGGCCACTGGTTGCCTGACGCCCAGTAGCTGTAGCCCAGGCAGTCGTGTGCCGCCAGTTCCTGCGGCGTGGCCGGCGTGCCGCGCGCGGCCAGGTACGCCGGTGCCGCGCACAGGGTGATGCGGGCCTGGCCCAGGCGCCGGGCGATCAGTGCCGGGCTGGGTTCGCGGGTAATGCGCAGGGCCACGTCGTAGCCTTCCTCCACCATGTCCACCAGGCGGTCGGACAGGGCCAGGTCCAGTTCCACCTGCGGGTAGCGCTGCCGGTAGCCGGCCAGCAGCGGCCCCAGCCGGGCGATGCCCCAGCTGACCGGTGCATTGATGCGCAGCGTGCCCGACGGTTCCAGCGCCTGCGCCCCGATGCTGGCTTCCAGCGCGTCGAATTCGGCCAGCAGGCGAACGCATTGCGCGTAGTAGGCGGCGCCGGCGCTGGTGGGACTGACCCGCCGGGTGGTGCGGTGGAGCAGGCGGGTGGACAGGCGCTTTTCCAGCGCGGCCACCTGCCGGGTCACCCCGGCCGTGGAAATGCCCAGGGCGTCGGCGGCGGCACTGAAACCGTTGCGCTCGACCACGGCCACGAACACGCGCATGGCGTCCAGAGTGTCCATTGTTGCGCCTTCTGAAATAAATACGGTCGTTTCATCGTATTTATCGGCTGACGGCTGCGCAATAACCTGTACGCACTCTCCCTGAGGTACGCCCCCATGAAAGCCCCTACTGCTGCCATTTCGCCGCTGGCCCCCTATGCCGCCACCCTGCTGCGCCTGGCTCTGGGCGGCCTGTTCCTGGTGCATGCGCTGACCAAGCTGCTGGTGTTCACCCCTGCCGGTACCGCGGCGTTCTTCGAATCGCTGGGCCTGCCGGGTGCACTGGGCTACGTGACCCTCGCGGTCGAGCTGGCCATCGCCGCCGCCCTGCTGCTGGGCGTCTACGCGCGCTGGGTGGGCCTGTTGGGCGTGCCGCTGCTGCTGGGCACGATCGTGACCGTACACGGTGCCAATGGCTTTGGTTTCGCCAACGCCGGCGGTGGCTGGGAATACCCGGCGTTCTGGGCGCTGGCGCTGGTGGTGCTGTTCCTGCTGGGCGATGGCCGCTGGACCCTGCGTTCGCGCTGATCGCTGCTTCCCCCTGATTCTGGAGAACGTCATGTCCCGCCTGCCTTCGCTGTATATCTCCCACGGCTCGCCGATGACTGCCCTGCACCCGGGGCAGGTGGGCGTGCGACTGGCCGAACTGGCCCGCGACCTGCCCACCCCGCGTGCCATCGTGATGGCGTCGGCGCACTGGCTGGCGCGCCAGCCGCTGGTCGGCGCGCATCCGCAGCCGCCCACCATCCACGATTTCGGCGGCTTCCCGCGCGCGCTGTTCGAGCTGCAGTACCCGGCCCCGGGCGACCCTGCACTGGCCGAAGAAGTGGCCGGGCGCATCGCCGCCGCTGGCCTGCCGGTGGCGCTGGATGCGCAGCGCGGGCTGGACCATGGCGCCTGGGTGCCGCTGCGGCTGCTGCGCCCGCAGGCCGATATTCCGGTGGTGCCGCTGTCGATCCAGCCGATGCTGGGGCCGCAGCACCAGTTCGCGCTGGGCCGTGCGTTGGCGCCGCTGCGGGAACAGGGTGTGCTGCTGGTCGGCTCGGGCAGCATCACCCACAACCTGCATGACTGGCGCGACTGCCAGGACGGCAAGGAAGCGCCCTACGTGCGCCCGTTCATTGAATGGGTGGAACAGCGCCTGGCCGCCAACGATCGCGATGCGCTGTTCGACTACCGCCGCCAGGCGCCGTTTGCCGAGCGCGCGCATCCCACCGATGAGCATCTGCTGCCGTTGTACTTCGCCATGGGCGCGGCCGGCGGCGATGATTTCGGTGCCACCCGCATCGATGCGGGTATCGATGCGGGCATGCTGGCGATGGACCTGTACCGCTTCGACGGCGCCGCGCCCGTGCGGGAGGCCGCATGAGCGCCGTGCTGGCGCCGGTGCTGGAGCGGCCTGCGCAGGGCAGGCCGCAGGGCCTGGTGGTGCTGCTGCACGGCGTGGGAAGCAACGAGCAGTCCCTGGCCGCGCTGGCCAGCACGCTCGATCCGCGCCTGCACGTGCTGCTGCCGCGCGCACCGCAGGTGTTCGGGCCGCAGGCGTTCGGCTGGTTCACCGTGCGCTTCGGCGCGCAGGGGCCAGTGATCGATCCGGCCCAGGCCGAGGCGTCGCGGGTGCTGCTGCGCGATTGGTTGGCGGTGCAGCAGCAGCGGCTGGGACTGGATGCGCGGCAGACCGTGCTGGCGGGCTTCAGCCAGGGCGGCATCATGAGCGCCAGCGTGGCCCTGACCGCGCCGGATCGGGTGAAGTCCTTCGCCATCCTGTGCGGGCGCATCCTGCCGGAGATCGTGCCGTTGATTCCGGCCGATGTGGCCGGCGCCGGGCTGGATGGCCTGGTGGTGCACGGGCGGCAGGACGACAAGCTGCCGTTCGCGCTAGCCGAGGCGGCCTCGCAGCGCCTGCACGCGCTGGGCGTGGTCCACCAGCTGCGCGATTACCCGGCCGCGCACACGTTGTCCGCGGACATGCAGCGGGACACCCGGGACTGGGTCGCGGCGCGTTTGCTGTCGCCGCCCTGACGCGCATTCATGCAGGTGGCCGCAGCGGCCGCCAGCTGTGCTAAGTTTTTTTCCTGTCTCCGGCGCATACCGGTTTTTTACCGGCCCCACGCGCCGCTTCCCGGAAGAAGCATGCACACCATCGAAGTCGTCCTGGCGATGCTGGTGGCCGTTGTCGCCAGCGGTTACCTGGTTCGCGTCCTGCCCTTTTCACTGCCGCTGCCGCTGGTGCAGATCGGCCTGGGCGCGGTCATCGCCGGGGTGTTCAACCGCGGCCATGCGCTGGAACCGGAAGTGTTCTTCCTGCTGTTCCTGCCGCCGCTGCTGTTCCTCGATGGCTGGCGCATTCCCAAACAGGGCCTTTTCCGCGACAAGGGCGCGATCCTGGAACTGGCCTTCGGCCTGGTGGTGTTCACCGTCATCGGCGCCGGCCTGCTGATCCACTGGATGATTCCGGTGATGCCGCTGGCGGTGTGCTTCGCGCTGGCGGCCATCGTCTCGCCCACCGACCCGGTAGCCGTCGGGGCGATCGCTTCGAAGGCGCCCATTCCCAAGCGGCTGATGCACATCCTGGAAGGCGAATCGCTGTTGAACGATGCCTCCGGCCTGGTCTGCTTCCGCTTCGCGGTGGCCGCGGTGATGACCGGTTCGTTCTCGCTGGCCACCGCCTCGCTCACCTTCCTGTGGGTGGCGGTGGCAGGCCTGGCAGTGGGCGTGGCGGTCACCCTGGGCGTGTCCACCTTCCAGCGCTGGCTGTGGCGCCGCTTCGGCGAGGAGCCGGGTGCGGCCATGCTGGTGAACCTGCTGATTCCGTTTGCGGCCTATCTGCTGGCCGAAGAAATCCATGCCTCGGGCATCCTCGCGGCGGTGGCTGCCGGCATTGCCATGAGCTATGTGGAGCTGACCGGCCGCGTGTCCGGCAGCATGCGCGTGCAGCGCGCCGGGGTCTGGAACATGCTGCAGTTCAGCTTCAACGGCATCATGTTCGTGCTGCTGGGTGAGCAGTTGCCGGGCATCGTCGAGCGCGCGACCACCACCATGAACGAGACCGGCCACCAGAGCGCCTGGTGGTTGCTGGTCTATGTGGTGGTGATCAACGCCATGCTGATCGCGCTGCGCCTGCTGTGGGTCTGGCTGTCGCTGCGCTGGAACCTGCTGCGCGCCCGCCGCCGTGGCCTGCAGCATGGCGAGGCGCCGAACTGGCGCATCGTGGTGGCTACCTCGGTGGCCGGCGTGCGCGGTGCCATCACCCTGGCCGGCGTGCTGACCCTGCCGCTGTTCCTGCCTGATGGCAGCCCGTTCCCCGCGCGTGACCTGGTCATCTTCCTGGCCGCAGCGGTCATCCTGTTCTCGCTGGTGGGCGCCAGCGTGGCATTGCCGCAGCTGCTGAAGGGCCTGCAGCTGCCGGCCGATTCGGGCGAGCGCAAGGAAGAGGACCTGGCCCGCAAGCTGTCTTCCAAGGCCGCACTGGCCGGGGTGGAGCGCATGCGCCAGCAGCTGGTGATGAACCAGAACACCGACAACGTGCAGCTGTTCAACGACGCCGCCTCGCGGGTCAGCCTGCTGTACCAGCGGCACCTGGAAAAGGACAACGAAGGCCCCGACGTGGATCCGGACAAGGTGAAGCGGATGGAGCAGGGCTACCGCCAACTGCGCAGCGCGGGCCTGAATGCCGAGCGCGAGGAGCTGTTCCGGCTGACCCGGCGCGGGGTGATTTCCGATGAGATCTCGCGGCGCCTGATCCGCAACCTGGACCTGCTGGAATCGCGCCAGCGCGGTTGACCCTGGGTTGTAGAGTCGAGCCATGCTCGACTCTACGAGAGCCGGGTTATTCCGGCTTCTGTTCCAGGAAGTACACCTCGACCTTGCCCTTGACCTTGATGGTCATCGGGTTGCCGCGGCGGTCGCGCGCCTTGCCGGCCTGCACGCGGATCCAGCCTTCGCTGACCGAGTATTCCTCGACGTTGTCACGCTCGACATCGTTGAAGCGCACGCCCACGCCGCGCTCCAGCGCCTGCGCATCGTGGAAGGGGCTGGCCGGGTTGATGGCCAGGTGGTCGGGAGGGGTATCGCTCATCGCATCATTCACAGTGACGGCCACCACGGCCGGCTTCAGCGGCACAGGATAAACCGTAGAATGCCGGCCTGCCCCACAGGAATGCCCGCCATGCCCGACAACAGCGACTATTTCGATTTCGAGGAAGACGCCCACGATTTCGACGAGGACGATTTCGAGGCCCGTATCTGGAACCTGCTGGTGCTGATCAACCCCGGCGACGAGGAGCTGGCGCTGCAGCAGTTCAACCGCTGGCGCGAGATGCTGGCCGAGGCCGGCGAGCCGCTGGAGGCCGACGCCGACTGGGTGCCTGCGCTGTTCACCGCCATTGCCTGGCAGTCCGGCTTCGAGGTGGAGCGCGACGATCTGGAATCGCTGCAGTCGGCGGTGAACGAGCTGTCGGCGCGCTTCAACCTGCAGCTGGACTGGGGTGGCGACCTGGACGACGAGGATTTCGCCGAAGACCTGGACGGCGTGCAGTTGATGTCCACCGCCTTCGACCGCCTGCGCGAGCACAACTACACGCTGTGGAGCGTGGATGCCGGCAGCGACGGCTTCACCGGCTGGATGGCGCTGACCCGCGACGACGATGCGTTGCTGGCGCTGTGTTCGCTGTTGAACGTGGAAGTGCGGCTGGGCAGCGACCCGTTCTGATCGATCGGCCGATCCGCCGGGCCATGCCCGGCGGGCGCGTTGCCCGGCCTACGGCTGGTATTGCGCGCGGGCGTTGGCGATCACCGCTTTCACCAGGGCGCGGTCGGTGTGGCGGGAAATGGCGCGGGCGCCGAGGGCTATGGCCTGCGCGCGCAGTTCGGCGTTGACGTCGTAGTGCGCGCCGCTGGCCTTGTTCTGGAAGGCCCGGGGCGGGATGCCGAGCTGCGCCGCCATGGCGTGCAGCTCGGCCAGGGTGTCGGCCATCAGGTGTGCCCAGCGCTGTCCGCGCCAGGCATGCACTGCGTCATCGACGTAGACCGCCACCGCCGCGGCCGGGTCAGGCCTGCGGCTTGCCGTCGGTGTCGGCGTCAGCGGCCGGCGCGGCCTCGGCGTCGGCAGCGGCTTCAACCACGTCGCCTTCAGCGGCGTCTTCGGCTTCTGCGGCCTGCTCGCTCTCGAACTCGGCCACCAGCTTGCCCAGGTACTCGTCAGCGGTCTGGCCGGCTTCGGCGGCCAGGGTGTCCAGCAGCTTCTGCATCAGCTCGGAATATTCCAGGTTGACCTTGCGGCCTTCCTTTTCCTGCACGTTGGACAGGTGCTTGAGCATGGCCAGCATCGGCACCGGGTTGTCGGCGTTGCCCATGGTCTGGCCGCCGATGGCCAGCAGCCACTGGCGGCCCTGCAGACCGATGGCGGCGACCGGCTGGCCGTCTTCGTTGGTCAGCACGGCGTGGTTCTGCACCTGCTGCTGGGCATTGAGGCGCAGGAACGGACGCTTGGCCTGCTGCTTCTTGCGCTTGTCGCGCTTGGCCTTGGAGTTCTGGGACATGGGGTGGGGTCACCTGGAAACGGAAAGACCGCCATTGTACTGGGTGCCGCGCTGCGCGCTCGCCGGGCCGTGCCCGGCGGAGGCCGATCAGGGGTCAGAGCCCTTTCCGGGGGAAAGGGATCCGACCCCGCTCGCGGCTTCACCCTGTGCAGCCTTCACGTCCGGGTCGACCGTGGTGGCCGACAGCCCCACCTGCGGGCCGGCACCGGCCAGCGCGGCCTCTTCGGCGGCGTGGGTCATCACCACGATGCTGATGCGGCGGTTGATCGGATTCTGCGGGTCTACCTTGTCGAACAGCACCGACGAGGACAGGCCCACCACGCGGGTGATCTTGCTGTCTTCCAGGCCGCCGTCCACCAGTGCGCGGCGTGCGGCGTTGGCGCGGTCGGCGCTCAGTTCCCAGTTGCCGTAGCCGCGCGCGGCCGAATAGGCGGTGATATCGGTATGGCCGGTCAGGCTGATCCGGTTCGGCACATGGTTCAGGTACTCGGCCAGCTCGTGCAGGATCTGCTGCGTGTACGGCTTCAGCGACGCGCTGCCCAGGTCGAACATCGGCCGGTTCTGCTTGTCCACGATCTGGATGCGCAGGCCTTCCGGGGTCAGGTCCAGCAGCAGCTGGTCCTTGAACGGTTCCAGCGCCTGGCTGCGGCTGATCGCTTCCTGCAGTTCCTTCATCAGCGCTTCCAGCTGCTGCTTGTCGCGCTGCTGCTGGTCCACCGGCTGCTGCATGGCCTGCTTCTGGTTCTGGAAGGGATCGTTGCTGTTGCCGCGCGACAGATCGGTGGCGCCGCCCAGCTTGATCATCGAGGTGCTGGCGCCGCCGGGGCCGGCCATGCCCGGTGCCGGCGTGGGGCTCTGCCCGGCCAGCGGGCTGGGGTTGCGGAAGTATTCGGAAATGGCCGCGCGTTCGGGCTTGCTGGTGCTGGCCATCAGCCACAGCACCAGGAAGAAGGCCATCATCGCGGTCACAAAGTCCGCATAGGCCACCTTCCACGAGCCGCCATGGTGGCCGCCGTGGCCGGCCTTCCTGACCTTGCGGACGATGACGGTGGGCTTGGTCTCGGCCATGGCTTACTTGACCGTCTTCAGGTGCTGCTCGAAATCGGAGAACGCCGGGCGCACGTTCGACGGCAGCGTCTTGCGGGCGAATTCCAGCGCGATCTTCGGGTTGTAGCCACGCAGGCAGGCCAGCAGCGCGGTCTTCACCGATTCGTAGATGCGGCTGTCCTGTTCGGCGCGGGCTTCCATGGCCGAGGCCATCGGGCCGACGAAGCCATAGCCCAGCAGGATGCCCAGGAAGGTGCCGACCAGCGCACCGGCCACGTGGCCGCCCACTTCCACGATGTCGCCACCGATGGAGCCCATGGTGATGACGATGCCCAGCACCGCCGCCACGATGCCGAAGCCGGGCAGGCCGTCGGCCACCTTGGTCAGCACCTGCGACGGCGCCATGGCTTCGGCATGGTGCTTTTCCAGCTCCAGCTCCAGCAGCGGTTCCAGTTCGTGCGGTTCGATGTTGCTGCCGATCATCAGGCGCAGGCAGTCGGTGATGAAGTCGACCAGGTGGTGGTCGGCCTGCACCTTCGGGTAGTTGGCGAACAGGGCGCTCTCGGCGGGGCGTTCGACATGGTCTTCCAGCGCCATGAAGCCTTCGCGGCGGGCCTTGTTCAGCAGTTCATAGAGCAGGCTGAGGACGTCGATGTAGTCCTGCTGCTTGTAGCGCGGGCCCTTGAACACGCCCACCATGGCCTGCAGGGTCTGCTTGACCGTCTTGGCCGGGGTGCCGACCAGGAATGCGCCCAGGGCGGCGCCGCCGATGATGACCAGTTCGTAGGGCTGCCAGAGGGCACCCAAGCGGCCGTGGGCACCGAGGTAGCCGCCGAGCACGCTGATGATGACAACCAGGAATCCAACGATGATGAGCATGGCGCGACGCAAGGAGGGGGGATATCTCCTTGTCGGCGCGCCACCGGGATTTCTGAAGAGGGAATTGTGTGAAGTCGGTCGGCGGGGGTGTTCAGTCCGCCGTGCCGGCCTCGGCGCCGCCACGCTGCAGCGGATCGGGCCACGGCTCGCCCTGGCCGGTGAAGGAAAGTGAGACGGAATTCAGGCAGTGGCGCTCGAAGGTGGGCGGCGGGCCGTCCGGGAACACGTGGCCGAGGTGGCTGCCGCAGCGGGCGCAGGTGATCTCGGTGCGTACCATGCCGTGGCTGGTATCGCGGATCTCGCGCACGTGGGCCGGGTCGTAGGGCGCGAAGAAGCTGGGCCAGCCGGTGCCCGAATCGAACTTGGTGCTGGACCGGAACAGCGGCAGCGCGCACAGGCGGCAGCAGTAGACGCCGTCGCGCTTGTTGTCCAGGAACACGCCGCAGAACGGTGCCTCGGTGCCGTGCTGCAGCAGCACGCGCCGCTCTTCGGCGCTCAGGCCGGCAACCAGGGCTTCGGTCTGGGCGGCGGTGGGGGGCGTGAGGTCGAACGCGCTCATGCGGCTCTCCGGGACGGTGGTGGGATGCTGGCAGAAGTGGGGGTGGCGGGGCGGCCTTGCAAGTGTGATGCGCGTTCATGGGCGGCACACGGGGCCGGGCGCATGGTGGGGGCAGTCCACGCTGGAGCGTGCCATGAAACGCCCCCTTGTCCTGCTGCTGTCGGCGCTGCTGCCTCTGGCCGCGCACGCGCAGATGCCGACCGGCAACCCGACCAGCACCCGCAGCAGCACGGCGGTGGCACCGCAGCCGGTGCAGCCGCCGGTGCAGCCGGCCCGCCCGCAGCCGCAGCCGTTGCCCTCGCCGCAGCCACGCCAGCCGATCAAGGCCACGGGCCCGGCGCCGATCACCTCCACCCCGGCGCCGGCACTGCCGGACAAGGTGTATGACCGCAACGGCCGCATCGTGCCGGGGGTGAAGCCGGTAGGCCCAAACCGCGTGTTTGATTCGCGCACCGGGCGCTACTACGACAGCGTGCCGCAGGGCACCGGGCAGCAGATCAAGCCGTGAGGGGCGGCGCGGGCGTGGCGGGCTGAACCCAGCAAAACGCGTGCGTGCCGATCACTGTTTTTTCGCCTGCGATTAACCCGAACGGGACCACCGTGGCGTTGCATCGGCAACGTGCCGGCGCATGTCCTTTGTCCTTTGGATCGCGATCATGAAGAACCCGCAGAACCGTCCGTCCGGCAAGGAACCGCAGGGCCGCAACCCGCAGCAGCAACAGCAACAGCAACAGCAACAGATGGATCAGCAGCAGCCGCACAAGGGTGGCAAGCAGCAGGACCACCGCCAGCAGGGCGGCATGAAGCACCCGCAGCAGCGGTGACCGGCCCGGGGTCGGAGCCCGCCCTGCGGGATCTGACCCCACCCCCAGCCCCAGGGTCGGATCCCGCGCAGCGGGCTGTGACCCCACAGGCGGCACCGCCTCAATCGGCAATCGGCAGCGCCCAGGTTTCTTTCACTTCTTCCATCACGATGTAGCTCTTCGACTCGCGCACATGCGGCAGGGTCAGCAGGGTGCTGCCCAGCAGCTTGCGGTAGCTGGCCATCTCGCTGATGCGCGCCTTCAGCAGGTAATCGAAATCACCCGACACCAGGTGGCATTCCAGTACGTTGGGCAGCTTCAGCGCGGCGCGGCGGAACTCTTCGAAGATGTCGCCCGATTTGTAGGCCAGGCTGATTTCCACGAACACCAGCAGGCTGGCTTTCAGCGCGGTCGGGTCCAGGTGGGCGTGGTAACCGGTGATCACGCCCTCGCGCTCCAGCCGGCGCACCCGTTCGGTGCAGGGCGTGGTGGACAGGCCGACCCGTTCCCCCAGCTCGGTGAAGGAAATGCGGCCTTCGGCCTGCAGGATGCGCAGGATCTTGCGGTCGATCTTGTCCAGTTCGCGGGAGCGGGTGGCCATGGCCGTCAACCTCGGGGAATGAATCGCAGGGAAACTGCCTGACTGTAGTCCTAAAAACAGGCAAATGCTCTAGGAATGCGGGCCTATACTTCCCCAATTGTGGTCCCGGCGTGCTCAAACGCAGGGAATGATCGGGTTGGAGAGTCCCCATGCGAGTCCTCGTTCTTGGCAGCGGCGTGATCGGCACCACCAGTGCCTGGTACCTGCGGCAGGCCGGGTTTGAAGTCACGGTCATCGACCGCCAGCCGGGCCCCGCGCTGGAAACCAGTTTCGCCAACGCGGGCCAGCTCTCGTTCGGCTACACCTCGCCGTGGGCCGCCCCCGGCGTGCCGAAGAAGGCGATCGGCTGGCTGTTCGAAAAGCATGCCCCGCTGGCCATCAAGCCCGGCATGGACCTGGCCCAGTACCGCTGGCTGTGGCAGATGCTGCGCAACTGCACCCAGGAACGCTATGCCATCAACAAGGCACGCATGGTGCGCATGTCCGAGTACAGCCGAGACTGCCTGAACGAGCTGCGCGCGCAGATCGGTATCGAATTCGAAGGCCGCGACCTGGGCACCACCCAGTTGTTCCGCACCCAGCAGCAGCTGGACGCCTCGGCCCAGGACATCGAGATCCTGGCCCAGTACGGCGTGCCCTACGAAGTGCTGGACCGCGCCGGCATCATCCAGGCCGAGCCCGCGCTGGCCCATGTGGACGGCCTGGTGGGTGCGCTGCGCCTGCCGCGCGACCAGACCGGCGACTGCCAGCTGTTCACCCGCCGCCTGGCCCAGCTGGCCGCCGACGCCGGCGTGGAATTCCGCTACGACCAGGACATCACCGGCCTGCAGGTCGAGGGCGACCGGGTGACCGGCGTGCGCATCGGCAACCGGGTGGAAACCGCCGACCGGGTGGTGGTGGCGCTGGGCAGCTATTCGCCGGCCATGGTGGCGCCGCTGGGCATGCGCCTGCCGGTGTATCCGCTGAAGGGCTATTCGCTGACCCTGCCGATCACCGATCCGGCGATGGCGCCGACCTCGACCATCCTGGACGAGAGCTACAAGGTGGCCGTCACCCGCTTCGACAACCGCATCCGCGTGGGTGGCATGGCCGAAGTGGCCGGGTTCGACCTGTCGCTGTCGCAGCGCCGCCGCGAAACCCTGGAGCTGGTGGTGCGCGACCTGTACCCGAAGGGCGGGGATCTGGCCAAGGCGCAGTTCTGGACGGGCCTGCGCCCGGCCACCCCGGATGGCACGCCGGTGATCGGCGCCACCCCGCTGCGCAACCTGTACCTGAACACCGGCCACGGCACCCTGGGCTGGACCATGGCGTGCGGTTCGGGCCGTTACCTGGCCGACCTGATGAGCGCGCGCCAGCCGCAGATCAGCACCGAGGGCCTGGATATCTTCCGTTACGGCCAGTACGGCCACGCCGCCCCGCAGGAGAGCCGCGCATGCGTCCTGCCCGCGCGCTGATCGATCTGGGCGCGCTGCGCAGCAACTACCGCCTGGCCCGCGAACTGGGCGGCGGCAAGGCGCTGGCCGTGGTCAAGGCCGATGCGTATGGCCACGGCGCGGTGCGCTGTGCGCAGGCGCTGGAAGGCGAGGCCGATGGCTTCGCGGTGGCCACCATCGAGGAAGCCCTGGAACTGCGCCAGGCCGGCATCCGCGCGCCCATTCTGCTGCTGGAAGGCATCTTCGAAGCCAGCGAACTGCCGCTGGTGGCCGAACATGACCTGTGGTTCTCGGTGGGTTCGCCGTGGCAGGTGGAGGCGCTGGCCGCCTTCGACAGCCCGCGCCCGCTGACGGTCTGGCTGAAGCTGGACAGTGGCATGCACCGGCTGGGCCTGGACGTGGCCGGCTTCCGTGCCGCGCACGCACGCCTGTCGGCGCTGCCGCAGGTCGAGCGCATCGTGATGATGACCCACCTGGCGCGCGCCGACGAACTGGACAGCGAGCGCACGCATGAGCAGGCCACAACGTTCAAGGCGGCCATTGACGGTCTGGCTGGCGAGACCAGCGTGTGCAACTCGCCGGCGCTGCTGGGCTGGCCGGACGTACGCAGTGACTGGGTGCGCCCGGGCCTGATGCTGTACGGGGCCAACCCGCTGCCGGACGACAGCGCGCTGACCGCGCGCCTGCGCCCGGTGATGACCATGCAGTCGCAGGTGATTGCCGAACGCTGGATCGAAGCCGGTGAACCGGTGGGCTATGGCGCCCGCTTCGTGGCCAAGGTGCGCACCCGGGTGGGCGTGGTGGCACTGGGGTATGCCGATGGCTACCCGCAGTTCGCGCCGAACGGCACCCCGGTGCTGATCGACGGCCAGCCTGGGGGCCTGATCGGCCGTGTTTCGATGGACATGCTGACGGTGGATCTGACCGCCCACCCGCAGGCCGCTGTGGGCAGCGTGGTGGAGCTGTGGGGCACTGCCCCCACGCTGGCCGAACTGGCCCCGCGCTGCGGCGTGAGTGCCTACCAGTTGCCGTGTGCGGTGAAGCGCGTGGCGCGGGTGTATCAGGAGTAAGGCCCTGCGTGTCGACCAAGGTCGACACCTACCGGTGCGTGGTGCGCCGGTAGGGCCGCGCACCGTGCGCGCTTATCGCGCGGCAGTGACCTGCGGGGTGAGCTGCTTCTTCACCCAGTCGTCAATCAGGCGCTTCTCGTAGCGCAGCGGATCGGTGTCACTGCGCACCCCGATGTTGTGCAGGTAACCGCTGTCGCTCAGCTTGGCCTGGCCCTCATCGAGGATGTGGCCGCTGGCGTCCTTCAGCGTGTACTGCAGGCTGATGCGCGGCGGGTAGATGTCGCGCATGATCCGGATGTCGCTGCCACGCGAGCCGTGCCAAGGCTCGTAATCACCCGCTCGCTTGATGTCGGTCACGGTCACGTCCAGGGTCTGCCCGGGCTGCAGCGGCTTGGCCGCAGCGGTCTGGATGTAGCGGGCGATCTGCTGCACCCAGTCACCGCGCTCGGCTTCAAAGCGGTTGGTGGTCTGGCGCAGCTCGGTGAACTGTGCCGGATCGGTCCACTGCACACTGACCGGGCCATTGGCCTGCAGCGCGCGGGGCGCATCGGGTGCGGTGACGGTGCGGGGCGCGGCGATGGCGCCGCCGGCAGCCAATGCGCAGGCCAGCAGCAGCGTGGCAGTGGTGGTGAAACGCATGCGGTTCATGGCAGGACTCCTGCGGCCGGAAGGGCCGATGGTCGTGGTTTCAGGCCGAGTGTGAGCCTGCGCCCGACCCGCTGCAACGGCGAAATTCGTCACACTTGGGCGTGGTTGCCACCAATTCATCCACGTCAAGCATGACCGACGGCGCTTGACGCTGTGAATACGTCCTTTGGAAGATGCTGTGCGTCCATACCGGCTTGCCTCGACCCCCCTTTGTCCACACTGCCGCCCCTCGCCGAGCGTCCAGCGCTGCTGGCCCCCACGCCGGAAACCGATCTGCACCGAGGCGTGCTCGAGCGCTTCAATGCCGGTTTCTGCGTCATTCACGTGATCTTCGAGGGCGACCGCGCCGTCGATTATCGCTTCTTGGAGGTCAACGACGCCTTCGAGCGCCACACCGGGCTGAGAGACGCGCGCGGCAAGCGCATGACCGAACTGGAGCCCAACCACGAACGCGACTGGTTCCGGATCTACGGTGAAGTGGCACGCAGTGGCCAGCCGGCGCAGTTTGAAATGGAAGCACGCGCGCTGGGCCGTTCGTTCTCGGTCGACGCAGTGCGCGTGGGCCAGCAGGGCGAGGACATGGTCGGCATCCTGTTCTTCGATGTGACCGCCCGCAAACAGATTGAAGTGGAACTGGGCGAAAGCGAGGCGCGCTTCAGCGCGCTGGCCGACGGCCTGCCGATGCCGGTCTGGGTGCTGGACGACAAAGGCCACGCGCGTTTCGTCAACAGCGCCTTCAGTGAGTTTTTCGGCGGCGATGAAACCCGCGTGCCGGAAGATGTCTGGCGCGGCCTGGTGCATCCCGACGATGCCTCGGTGTTCGAATATGAGCTGCAGGAAGCGCTGAAGGCGCAGCGGTCGATGCATGCGCTGGTGCGCGCGCGCCGGGCCGACGGTCAGTGGCGCTGGCTGGAAATGAACGCTCGCCCGCGCTTCTCGCGCATGGGCCGCTTCATCGGTCTGGCCGGCAGCAGTCCGGACGTGACCGACCGCCGCGAGATCGAGCTGGCCCGCGAGGAACTGTTGCAGTCCGAGCGCGCCGCACGCAGCGCCGCCGAAAACATGGCGCGTCTGAAGGATGAATTCCTGGCCACGCTGTCGCATGAACTGCGTACCCCACTGACCACCATCCTGGGCTGGAGCGAGCTGTTGCTGCAGCGGGTGGACAACACCAGCCCGCTGTTCAAGGGCTTGAACGTGATCGCCAGCAGCGCCACGGCGCAGAAGCGGCTGATCTCGGACATGCTGGACCTGAGCAGCATGCTGCTGGGCAAGGTGCAGCTGGAAGTGGAATCGCTGGACCTGCGCGGGCAGCTGGTCGAAGCCATGGGCGCGCAGGAACTGGTGGCCGAGGGCAAGGCGCTGGACGTCACCCTGCAGATGCCCGAAGAACGCTGCCTGGTGCTGGGCGACGCCACGCGCCTGCAGCAGGTGTTCTGGAACCTGCTGTCCAACGCGATCAAGTTCACTCCGGCCGAAGGCCGCATCGATGTGCAGCTGCAGGCCGAGGGTGAGTACTGGGTGGTAACCCTGCGTGATACCGGCGACGGCATTGCGCCGGAATTCCTCAATCACCTCTTCAGCCGGTTCCGCCAGGCCGATGGCACCACCACCCGCCGCCACGGTGGCCTGGGGTTGGGGCTGGCCATCGTGCAGCAGCTGGTGGAGCTGCATGGCGGTACGGTAAGCGCGGCCAGCGAGGGCCACGGCCACGGCGCCACGTTCACCGTGCGCCTGCCACAGCATTACCCCGATGCGGACAAGCGCCCGCTGCGGGAAGTGATCAGCGGCCCGATCGTCGAACCGATGGTGGTCGAACCGTACCCGCTGCGCGGCCTGCACGTGCTGGCCGTGGAAGACCAGCCGGAAGTGCTGGAATACCTGCGGCGCATGCTGGAAGAGCAGGGCGCATCGGTGTCGGCGGCCACCTCGGCCGTCGAAGCGCTGGCCCTGCTGGCCGACAACGGCCACCTGCACTACAACGTGCTGCTGACCGACATCGGCATGCCGGGCATGGATGGCTACGGGCTGGTGCGCACGCTGCGCGATGACATGGGCGTGGATGCCACCACGCTGCCGGCCGTGGCGGTGACCGCGCTGGCACGCGCCGATGATCGCCGCCGCGCGCTGGCATCGGGATTCCAGGAGCATGTGGCCAAGCCTTATTCAGTGGCCCAGCTGGTGGCGGCGGTGCGCCACGTGCAGGCACTGCGCAACGGCGACGCACTGCACTGAGCATTCACGGGCGATGGGCGACCCTGCCTGCAGGAGGTCGCCGAATGTCCCGTATTGCTCCCCGCATCCACACCGACCCGGCGCAGATCGCGCGCCTGGAATCCCTGCTGCCGCAGCTGGAAGGCGAAACGCAGGTGGAACTGACCCTGCACGATGGTCGTCGCCTGCTCGGCACCGTGGCCGTCAGGCCAACGGTGCAGCAGTTCCGTAATGACGCCGGTGATGAAGGTACCAACGGCCAGCTGCGCCTGGACGACTACGACACGCCCGTGCAGCAGCACTATGTGTGGCTGGACGAGATTGCCAGCGTGCGCCGGTTGCCGCCCAGGCAATGAGCACAGCCACGCCATGCGTGGCTGGTCTGCCTAATGTTCAAACACCGTAGGCGTGGCTTCGAACCGGCGCGCATAGGCGCGTTCTTCGGCCACGCGGGCGACTTCGTCATCGGCCAGATCCGGGGCGCCGTAGACCGCATACGCCACACTGCCATCGGCGCCGTGACCGACCTGGTGCAGGCGGTAGCGTGAATGCCCGCCGCCGGTGTCCTCGGGGTAATGCACGGGCGGATGGCTGCCTTCCAGATCCATTTCACTGTTGTCGACCACACCACCGACGAACAAGGCGCGCATGCAGGAGCTCCAATAGGTTGCGGGGGGGAGCCTTTACCCTGAACCCTTCAATGTTGCCGGCGCATCAACGCCCCGTTGAACTTTCGCAAAGCGCGCCCGGGGCGGGGCGGGCCGAGCCGGTACAATGGACGGCCCTCACGCTTCCAGTACCCGCGCCGATGGCCGCCAGCGACGACGCCCCCCTGCAGACCCTGTTCCTGCCGTTTTCCAGCGGCGCCCTGCGCTGGCCGGAGGGTCCGGTGGCCTTCCTGCGCGCCCGCGATGGCTGGCCGCTGCGCGAAGCCGCAGGCACCCGCGAGGTCCACTTCGAACAGAGTTTTGCCCCGTTCGCCCAGCCTCTGCAGGCCAGCGGCTGGACCGTCAGCGGCCAGCTGGATGACGCCGCCGGCAAGGGCCGCTACCCGCTGGTGCTGGTGCTGCCGCCGCGCCAGCGCGAAGAAGCACGCGCACTGTTCGCCCGCGCCCTGGCCCTGGTGGCCGACGGCGGGCGCATCGTGGCCTGCCAGTCGAACAACGAAGGCGCCCGTTCCGGCGAAGGCGACCTGAAGCAGCTGACCGGCCTGGGCGGCTGCCTGACCAAGAACCACTGCCGGGTGTACTGGACCGCGCCGCTGCAGGGTCAGCACGATGTCGACCTGGCCAAGCGCTGGGCCGCCCTGGATGCGGTGCGGCCGATCATGGGCGGGCGCTTCCTCAGCCGCCCGGGCGTGTTCGCCTGGGACCGCATCGATCCGGCCTCGGCGCTGCTGGCCGAACACCTGCCTGCCGACCTGGCCGGCCGCGCCGCCGATCTGGGCGCCGGTTACGGCTACCTGTCGCGCGAACTGCTGGAGCGCTGCCCGAAGATCACCGCGCTGGACCTGTACGAGGCCGAGCAGCGGGCGCTGGCCCTGGCCGAACTGAACCTGGCGCCGCCGCCGCGCGCGGTGCCACTGCGCTTCCTGTGGCGCGACGTGACCGCCGGCATCGAGCCGGGTTACGACGTCATCATCAGCAACCCGCCGTTCCACACGCCCTCGCGTGCCGATCGCCCGGACATCGGCCAGCGCTTCATTGCCGTGGCCGCGACGGCGCTGCGCCCGGGTGGCCGCCTGTACGTGGTGGCCAACCGCCACCTGCCCTACGAGCACACCTTGAACGAAAGCTTCGGCGCGGTACGCGTGGTGGCCGAGCGCGATGGCTTCAAACTGGTCGAAGCGGTGAAGGGGAAGGGCCGATGAAGCTGGTCAAGCACATTGCCAACCTGGGGTACGGCAGCCGCAAGCAGGTGCAGTGGATGTTCCGCGAAGGGCGCATCACCGATGCCGACGGCGAGGTGCTGTACGCCGATGACCAGGTGCCGCACGAGGCGGTGCGGGTCGATGGCGAGCCGCTGGACCCGCCGCCGGGCCTGACCCTTGCCCTGCACAAGCCGGCCGGCTACACCTGTTCAACCAAGGACACCGGCCGCCTGATCTACGATCTGCTGCCGCTGCGTTTCCGCGACCGCGACCCGGTGCTGTCCACCGTTGGCCGGCTGGACCGTGAAACCAGCGGTCTGCTGCTGCTGACCGACGATGGCGGCCTGCTGCACCGGATCATCTCGCCCAAGTCGAAGCTGCCCAAGGTCTACGACGTGGAACTGGCACAGGACCTGCGCGGCGATGAAGTGGCGCTGTTCGCCAGCGGCACGCTGATGCTGGAATCGGAGAAGACCCCGCTGCTGTCGGCCGAGCTGGAGGTACTGGGCCCTCGCCAGGTGCGGCTGGTGCTGCACGAAGGCCGCTACCACCAGGTGCGCCGCATGTTTGCCGCCACCGGCAACCACGTGCAGACCCTGCACCGCAGCCGGGTGGGCGGCATGGACCTGCAGGGCCTGGAGGAAGGCCAGTGGCGCATGCTGGGTGCCGCCGATCTGGACACGCTGTTCGCCGTATGACTGTGATCGCTGCGCTGCCATTCCTGCCCGACGCCGTCATCTTCGACATGGATGGTTTGATGATCGACAGCGAGCGCGTTTCGCTGGCCTGCTGGAACGAGGCCGCGCAGGCCAGCGGGCTGCCGCTGGATGAGCGCTTCTTCCTGCGCATGGTGGGGCTGGGCGACCGCGATTGCCGCGCGCTGCTGCAGCAGCAGGGGCTGAGCGAGGCCGCGATCGAGGCGCTGGTGAGCACCTGCCATGATCTGTATGACGCGCGTACCCAGCACGGTCTGCCATTGCGGCCGGGCATCATGGAACTGCTGGAGCTGCTGAAGGCGCACGCGGTGCCGCGCGCGGTGGCCACCTCGACGCGGCAGCCGCGGGCGAACCGCAAGCTGGCCGCCAGCGGCCTGCTGCCTTACTTCGATGCGGTGGTGGCGGGCAACGATGTGGAACGGCCCAAGCCGGCGCCGGACATCTATCTGCTGGCCGCCCGTAAGGTCGGGCAGGACCCGCAGCGTTGCCTGGCGCTGGAAGATTCACCGGCAGGCACGCGCGCCGCATTGGCGGCAGGCATGACCGTGATCCAGGTGCCGGACCTGGTCGATCCGGACGAAGCGCAGCGTGCGCTGGGCCACCGTATCGTCGGCTCGCTGCTGGACGCGCACGCATTGCTGGTGCCGCTGCTCAGGTAGGTGCCAACCTTGGTTGGCACGCTCCACCGCCCTGGTAGGTGCCAACCTTGGTTGGCACGATTCTCAAGCAGTCGAGCAAGCTCGACTCTACGAGGGCGACGTGGCACGCCCTTCCATCACACCCGGCCGAACACCAGCGCCGCGTTCGTACCACCGAACCCGAAGCTGTTGGACATCACTGTATCCAGCTTCTGCTCGCGGCTTTCTCGCAGGATCGGGAAGCCTTCTACCGCCGGGTCCAGCTCGGTGATGTTGGCCGAACCGGCCACGAAACCATCGCGCATCATCAGCAGGCAGTAGATCGCCTCGTGCACGCTGGCCGCGCCCAGCGAATGGCCCGACAGCGCCTTGGTCGACGACAGCGGCGGCACGGCATCGCCGAACACTTCGCGGATCGCACCCAGTTCGGTCACATCACCCAGCGGGGTGGAGGTGCCGTGGGTGTTCAGATAATCCAGTGGACGATCGACGTTCTGCAGCGCCATCTTCATGCAGCGCACCGCGCCTTCGCCGGACGGGGCGACCATGTCGGCGCCGTCGGAGGTCACGCCGTAGCCGATCAGTTCGGCATGGATGCGTGCACCACGGGCCACGGCGTGGTCGTAATCTTCCAGCACCAGCATGCCGCCACCGCCGGCAATGACGAAGCCATCGCGGTCCTTGTCATACGGACGCGACGCGGTGGCCGGGGCGTCGTTGAAGCTGGTGGACAGGGCACCCATTGCATCGAACATCACGCTCATCGACCAGTGCAGGTCTTCGCCACCACCGGCGAACATGATGTCCTGTGCGCCATGGCGGATCATGTCCGCGGCGGCGCCGATGCAATGCGCCGACGTGGCACACGCAGCGGACAGCGAATAGCTGACACCCTTGATCTGGAACGCGGTGGCCAGGCAGGCCGACACGGTCGAGCACATCGTGCGCGGCACCATGTACGGGCCGACCTTGCGCACGCCACGGGCGCGCAGCAGGTCCACCGCACCCACCTGCCATTCACTGGAACCACCACCGGAACCGGCGATCAGGCCGGTACGCAGCGCGCTCACCTGTTCCTGGGAAAGACCGGCGTCGGCGATCGCATCGCGCATGGCCACGTAGGCGAAGGCCGCCGCATCGCTCATGAAACGCTTCTGCTTGCGATCGATCTGCGCATCCAGATCCATGTCCACGCGGCCGCCGATCTGGCTGCGCAGGCCGGCTTCGGCGTGGTCGGGCAGCGCGGTGATGCCGGCGCGGCCGTCGCGCAGTGCCGACGACACGGTATCCAGATCGTTGCCCAGGCAGGAAGTGATGCCCATGCCGGTAATGACGACGCGACGCATCAGAAGCTCCCGGTTTCGGTGAACAGGCCCACGCGCAGGTCGCGGGCGTTATAGATTTCGCGGTCGTCCACGTACATGCGGGCGTCGGCCTGGGCCATCACCAGCTTGCGGTTGATCACGCGGGTGATGTCGATTTCATAGCGCACCAGCTTTGCTTCCGGCAGCACCTGGCCGGTGAACTTCACTTCGCCGCAGCCCAGGGCGCGGCCCTTGCCGGGGGCACCCAGCCAGGTCAGGTAGAAGCCGGTCAGCTGCCACATCGCATCCAGGCCCAGGCAGCCGGGCATCACCGGGTCGCCGATGAAGTGGCAGCCGAAGAACCACAGGTCCGGGCGGATATCCAGTTCGGCACGCACCATGCCTTTGCCATGCGGTCCGCCGTCCTCGCGGATGTCGGTGATGCGGTCGAACATCAGCATCGGGTCGTTGGGCAGACGGCCGGCGGCGGCGCCGAACAGTTCACCGCGGGCGCTGGCCAGCAGCTGGTCGCGGTTGAACGCGTGGAGACGAGTCATGGAAAGCGCATTCCTGGAAGCGAAAACAAGGCAACAAGTTCCCGAGGATGCACGACGGTTGCAACGGGAATCAAACCGCCACACCGTACGCGTGCGTAGTGTTCTGCACCGGAATCGCGCATCCCGTTGATGCACAACGACCATACTTTGGCGTCTGGACGGGTACGGTGCAGGTATGATGGCGGCCGACCATGAACGCACTGCGCAAGATCATCCACGTTGACATGGACGCCTTCTATGCGTCGGTGGAGCAGCGCGACGCGCCTTCCCTGCGCGGCAAGCCGGTGGTGGTGGCCTGGCGCGGCGCGCGTTCAGTGGTGTGCGCCGCGTCCTACGAAGCGCGGGTGTTCGGCGTGCGTTCGGCCATGCCGGCGCTGCGTGCCGAGCGCCTGTGCCCCGATGCGATCTTCGTGCCGCCCGATTTCGCCCGTTACAAGGCCGTTTCGCGGCAGGTGCGCGAGATCTTCCTGCGCCATACCGACCTGGTCGAACCGCTGTCGCTGGACGAGGCTTACCTGGATGTGACCGAGCCGAAGAGCGGCATGGCACTGGCGACCGATATCGCCCGCACCATCCGCGCGCAGATCCGCGAAGAAACCCAGCTGACTGCTTCAGCTGGCATCGCACCGAACAAGTTCCTGGCCAAGATCGCCTCGGACTGGCGCAAGCCCGACGGCCAGTTCGTCATCCCGCCGCAGCGGGTGGATGCGTTCCTGCTGCCGTTGCCGGTGAACCGGGTTCCCGGCGTGGGCAAGGTGATGGAAGGCAAGCTGGCCGCGCGCGGCATCGTCACCTGTGGCGACCTGCGGCAATGGGCGTTGCCGGACCTGGAAGAAGCGTTCGGCAGTTTCGGCCGCAGCCTGTACAACCGCGCCCGTGGCATCGATGAGCGGCCGGTGGAACCGGACCAGCAGGTGCAGTCGATTTCTTCCGAAGACACCTTCGCCGAAGACCTGCTGCTGGAAGATCTGGCCGAGGCGATCGCGCAGTTGGCAGAGAAGACCTGGAAGGCCACGCGCAAGACCGAGCGCATCGGCCATACCGTGGTGCTGAAACTGAAGACGGCCCAGTTCCGCATTCTGACCCGCAGCTTCACCCCCGAGCGCCCCCCCGAATCGGAGCAGGAGCTGCGTGACATCGCCCTGGCGCTGCGCGCGCGCGTGGACCTGCCCGCCGATACCCGATACCGCCTGGTGGGTGTGGGACTGGGTGGTTTCCGCGAAAAGGAACCGGTGGTGCAGGGTGAACTGTTCGGGCAAGAGCCAGACAGTTCCACAGAAATCTAGTCGTCAGACAATGGGGTCAGAGCCCGTTGCGCAGCAACGGGATCCGACCCCATGCCATTCCAACAGACCGCAGCCAACTGTCGAAGGCGGGGTGGGGCCGGTTGCGGGGGCGTGAGCCGCATGGATGCGGCGACCGAGCTTACATGGACGTACTTGCAGCGTCCCCCGCAACCGGACCCACCCCGCCAACCCTCAGCAAGCCCGCTTCTGCCGTTGACGTTGCCGTTGAGCAGGTGCAGGGCGCAGCCCTGCAAAAAAACTCCCCCTACCTTACGGCCACCGCATCTCGCCCTTGGCCACCTTCGCACTCAGCTCCAGCGATTCCACGCCAGCCAGTGTCGGATAGCGCGCCCGCATGGCCTGCACCAGTGCAGCACTGTCCTTCGCCTTCGCAGCTTCAACATCGAACGCACGGATGTAGTCGGCGGTGAAGCGCAACGCACTGGCATCCAGCGCCGCGCCGGGTGCGTAGTGCCCCGGCACCACCACCGCCGGCTTCAGCGCCTGCAACTGCTGCAGTGTGTGCAGCCAGTCGGCATGTGACTGTGCGCTCTGCGTGTCGGCCATCCACACGTGTTCGCCGGCAACCACCGGAATACCGCCGACGATCGCACGCAGCGAGGGCACCCACAGCACGCTGCGGTCCGGCGTCGGCCCGTCCAGGCCGATCAGCGGCAGACGTTGGTCTTCCAGGACAAGTGCATCACCGTCCAGCACCTTCGGCACGATGATACGCGCGGGCACGTCGGCCCCCATCTTCGGCCCCCAGTACGCCAGCTTGGCGGCCTGGGTCTGCTGGATATGCGCCACGGTCTGCGCGGTGGCGACGATGCGCGCCTGCGGGAACGCATCCTGCAGCGTGGCCAGGCCGAAGTAGTAATCGGGATCGCCATGGCTGATGTAGATCGTGGTCAGCTGCTTGCCGCTGGCGCGGATCTTCTCGGCCAGCGCACGCGCATCGCTGGCAGCGAACTGGGCATCAACCAGGATCACCTCGTGGCGGCCTTCGATCAGCACCGAAGACACCGAGAACATCGCCTGCGGCCCGGGGTGGAAGGTCTGCAGGCGCAGTTGTGCCTTCGCCGCGGTGGCGGCAGCGGGCGCAGCGGGAGCGGCCAGCAGGGGCGCACTGGCGAAGCCGACGGCCAGGGCGATGGAGCACAGAAGAACAGTACGCATGAGCGATGCCTCGTAGCGTCGAGCTTGCTCGACGGGATACCTGGGTAGTCGAGCAAGCTCGACTCTACGACGTCGCAGACGTCATCAATACGCGGCGGTGATGATCTGCTTCGGGTACTTGCCCGCTTCCAGCTCGGCCACGAACGCCGCACCGTAGTCGGCGTAGCTGATGCGACTGTGGCCTTCTGCGTCGGCCAGGAAAGTCTTCGCCTGCACGCGGTACTGGCCACGCTCGGCGCCTGGGCCGATTTCCGCCGCCGGCGAGAAGAAGGTCCAATCCAGGTCATCCACGGCCTGCAGGCGCTTCAGCGCTTCGCGCGCGGCCAGTGCGTAGGGCTTGTAGGCGGCGGGGAAATCCGGGGTGTCGACCAGCTGCACGCCCGGCGCGATCTCCAGGCTGCCGGCACCACCGACCACCACCACGCGCGGCACCTTGGCCTGGCGTGCGGCGGCGACCAGCTGGTCGGCCACGGTGGCGATCTGGGCGATGTCATCACCCGGGCGCGGGCCGTAGGCGCTGGCCAGCACATCGTGGCCGGCAATCACCGCGGCCAATGCAGCGGTGTCGTCCAGCGCGGCGATGGCCAGCTGGGCACCGGCCAGTTCGGCCGGCAGGTCCTTTTCACTGCGAACCACGGCGGTGACGTGGTGGCCGTGGGCAAGCGCGTGGCGGGCAATCTGGCGGCCGATGTTGCCGGTGGCGCCGACGAGGGCAATCTTCATGGCAGGACTCCGTGGGGTAGTGGGTTGGGGTACGGACCCACTGTAGGCCGCTGCAGTTGCTCGAAAAACAGCGTATAACGCGCTTGTTTGTTGCATGGATCGAGCATATGGACCGATTGACCGCCATGACCGTGTTCGTGGAAGTGGCCGAGCGTGGCAGCCTGACCGCCGCTGCCGAGGTGCTGGACATGTCCCGGGCAATGGTGACCCGCTACCTGGCCGAAGCGGAGCGCTGGCTGGGCGCGCGCCTGCTGCACCGGACCACCCGCCGCATCACCCTGACCGCGGCCGGCGAGGCGGCACTGGCGCGCTTCCGGCAGATGCTGGCCATCGGCGAGGAACTGCAGGGCGAACTGGCCAGCGACGACCCCGAACCGCACGGTACGTTGCGGATCACCGCCAGCGTGTCGTTCGGGCAGAGCCATCTGGCCCGCGCGGTGGCGGCGTTCGTGCAGCGCCACCCGGCCGCGCGCATCGAACTGCTGCTGGTGGACCGCATGGTGAACCTGGTGGAAGAGCGGGTGGACCTGGCGGTGCGTATCGCGCGGCAGATCGATCCGGGCCTGATCGCACGGCGCCTGGCCACCTGTCGGTCGGTGCTGTGCGCCAGCCCGTCCTACCTGCAGGCACACGGCACGCCCACCGCGCCGGAACAGCTGGCCGCGCACAACTGCCTGACCCACCACTACGTGGGCCGCAGCCTCTGGCAACTGCACCGCGACGGCCGCGCGCTGTCGGTTGCAGTGGGCGGCAACATCAGCGCCAACGAGGCCTCGTTGCTGGTCGAAGCGGTCCGCGCCAATGCGGGCATTGCCATGTTGCCCAGCTACCAGGTCGCGCCCATGCTGCGCAGTGGCGAGCTGGTGGCCGTCCTGCCGGAGTACCGGCTGGACGACCTGGGCGTTCATGCCGTCTACGCATCGCGTCGACAACAGCCCGTTATCATGCGGCGATTCCTGGATTTCCTGGCCGGCTGCTTCGAGCACGATCCCGCCTTCCAGGACCTCGACTGGCAACCGACGGGCAAGGAGCGCGCATGAACCACGGAACGGTAGTGATCGATCACCCCCGTACGCTCTGCGATCTGCACGCGCAACGGGAGACGCCAACGACGCACCCGGTTGATGCGGGAACCATCGCCGCCGCCCGCAGCGGGCGCTGGCAGGTGCACCTGACCCCGCGGGCGCTGCCGCTGGACTGGCTGGGGGATGTGCGTGGCCGGCGCATCCTGTGCCTGGGATCCAGTGGTGGCCAGTTGGCGCCGGTACTGGCCGCCGCTGGCGCTGAAGTGACCGTGTTCGACCTGTCCGAACAGCACCTGGCACTGGACCGCGCGGCGGCCGCACGCGAAGGCCTGCGGCTGCAGGCGGTGCAGGGCGACATGCGCGACCTGCAGGCCTTCGGCCACGGCAGCTTCGACGTGGTGCTGCACCCGGTGTCCAACCTGTTCGTGCCCGACGTGCGACCGGTGTGGGCCGAGTGCCACCGCGTGCTGGCGCGGGATGGAGTGCTGTTGGCCAGCTTCTTCAACCCGGTGCTGTTCGTTGCGGCACACGACCCGCAGCTGGCCGAACAAGGCCTGATGCGCCCGCGCTATGCGATTCCGTATTCCGACCTGGACGACCTGCCCGTGGATGAGCGTCAAGCCAGGCAGGCGCGTGGCGAACCGATGATCTACGGCCACAGCCTGGGCGATCTGATAGGCGGCCAGCTCGATGCCGGGTTCGTGGTCGAGCGCTTCATGGAAGACTGGCAGCCGCGCCCGCAGGTACTGATCGAACGCTATCTGCCCGCGTTCCTGGCGACCCGGGCGCGGCGGATCGGCTGATGCCGGGGGAGTACACTGGCCGGCCCACGTCGTACAGGTGCCTTCCCTTGTCCCATCCTTATTCGTTGGTCGTGTTCGATCTGGACGGCACGCTGGTGGACAGCGCTGCCGATATCGCCGAAGCGCTGAACCGCACGCTGGAAGACATCGGCCTGGTACGCGTGGCCGAAGCGACCGTGCTGGGATGGATTGGCGATGGCGTGCGGCGGCTGGTGGAGCAGGCCGTGCAGGCGGCCGGTCGTGACATCGATCTGGCCGAGGTGATGCCTACGTTCATGGTGCATTACCGCGAGTGCCTGCTGCGCAGCCCGCGCCTGTATGACGGTGTGGGCGAAGCGCTGGCCCTGTTGCGCGCGCGTGGCGTGCCGCTGGCCATCTGCACCAACAAGCCGGCCGCGCTGGTGCCGCCGCTGCTGCAGCACCTGGGCATCGGCGATGCATTTTCGCTAGTGCTGGGCGGCGATTCGCTGCCGCAGCGCAAGCCGAGTGGTGAACCGCTGCGGCATATCGCCGCGCACTTCGGGCTGGCGGTCGGCGCCTGCCTGATGGTCGGTGATTCGCTCACCGATTACCGTGCCGCCGAAGACGCGGGCATGCCGATCGCACTGGTGCGCTATGGCTACCCGCGCGGCCTGGATCTGGACACCGCACAGGCCGTGGCCGTGATCGACGACCTGCGCGACCTGCCGGGGCTGGCCGCCGACCTGCCGACGGCGTGATGCATCGATAACGCCGGGCGTGGCCCGGCGCTACCGTGTGCGCGTCAACCGATCACTTCGGCTGGTAACGCACGCTCAGCTGGTACTCGCGGCCCGGCTGGTTGAACCAGGCAATGGTCTCGTACTGGCGGTCGAACACATTGGCCACGCGCGCCAGCACCGACCACGCCGGGGTGAGCGCGTACTCGGCACGCAGGTCCAGCAGGCCATAACCGCCCACCCTTACCGCGTTGTCGGCATCGTCGAAGCGCTTGCCGGCGCCCTGCACGGTCACACCGGCGCGGAAATCACCGAAGCGGCGATCCACGTCCAGGCGGGCGGTCTGCTGCGCGCGGCGCGCCAGCAAGTTGTCGAACTGGCCGCTGCCTGCGGTGCGGTTGCGCGGGTCGGTGAAACTGAGCTGCGCATTGATGTCGAAGCCGGCCAACACCGCGCCGCCGGTCAGTTCTGCACCGCGGATGCGCGCCTTTTCCACCTGCTGCATCATGAAGGTGGCCGCGTCGTAGGTGATCAGATCGTCGATGCGTGTTTCATACACATCCAGGCCCCAGTGCCAGCCCTGGCCGTGCTGGGAAACGCCGATGTTGGCGCTCTTGGATTTTTCCGGGTCCAGCGTCGGCACGCCGCTCCACGGGTCATACAGATCGCTGAAGGTCGGCGCCTTGAACGCAGCGCCATAGCTGGCATTCACGCGCAGCCCGTGGCCCAGTTCCATCGCCCAGCCCAGGCTGCCGGTGGCATGGTTGCCGAACTGCTGGTTGTCGTCGTTGCGTGCGCTGGCCTGCAGCTGGTGGCGGCCGAAGCGCGCTTGGTACTGCACGAACACGCCGGTGTTGCGGCGGCTGTCGACCAGGTAGCCGGCGCTGCTGCCATCCAGGGTGTCCTGGTTCCAGTCCACGCCGGTGCTCAGCAGCTGGCCGTCGGCCACGCCGATGTCGGCCTGCAGCGACGCGCTGTCGCGGTGCGTCTGCGCGCTGCCACGCACACCGAAGTCGCCGAAGTTGTCCGACTCGTTGTCGCTGCGGCCGACATTGGCGGTCAACGCCAGGCGTTCGGACGGGGTGTAGCGCACCTTGCCGGCCAGTACCTGCTGGCGGGTTTCCGAGTAGTTGTAGTAGCCGTCGTAGTGGTTCTGGCCGTCGGCGCGCAGTGCGCTGCCTTCCACGGTCCACTGGTCGTTGAAGCTGTAGCCACCGCGCAGGCTCTTGGACAGATTGCGGTAGCCATCGCGGTCGGGTTCATCGGCAAAGCAGCCGGTGAACAGGGTGGCCGAACCGCGGCAGGCATCGATGCCGTCGCTGTGCTGGTAGGCAATATCGGCGCCGAACCAGCCGTTTTCACCGCTGCCGCCGATGCCGCCGCTGGCCTGGCGCAGGCCGTTGCTGCCGCCGCCCAGCTGGAAATGCGGGGCGAAGCTGCCGGCATTGCGACGGGTGAAGATCTGGATCACGCCACCGATGGCGTCAGCACCGTACAGGCTGGACTGCGGGCCGCGCACGATCTCGATGCGTTCGATCTGCGCCAGCGGCAGGTCCTGGAACATGGCCAGGTTCAGGTCGGCGCTGTTGATGCGCACGCCGTCGACCAGCACCACGGTGTGCGAGGAATTGGTGCCGCGCAGGAACAGCGAGGTCTGCTTGCCCAGGCCGCCAGCGTTGGTCAGGTTGATGCCGGCGCGGCCGGCCAGCAGTTCCTGCAGCGAGGTCGCCTGGCTGGTTTCAATCTGTTCGCGATCGATCACCTGCGCCGGCGCGATGCTGTCCTGCAGGGCGATCGGGGTGCGGGTGGCGGTGACCAGGACGGGGTCGAGCGGATCGGCGGCTTCATTGGCCAGCGCCAGCGCGGGCAGGGCGGCCAGCACGGCCAGGGACAGCAATCGGGACTGCAGCTTCATCGGGGGAACTCCGGGTGCCGCGCACGCCCGCGCGGCGAAGGGGAGGAGCCACGAGGGCAGGCACGCGCCGATGCCGCAGCCACGGCTGCAGTCATCCAGCGCCATGCCCACCGCATCGCGACCTGAGGCTTCCGGGCCGGTCTCCGGGCTTGCCGCCAGGTGGCGCGAGGCCACCGTCCAGGCGCCTTCCCATGCCAGAGGCACAGTGGCGGTGTTGCCTGGAACAGACGTGCTTACCGTTGCGGGGGCAGCGCCGGCCTGGCGTGTTGCCACGCGTCACCGGCTTCCCGTTTCAACCTGCCGGCCAAGGCTGCAGGTCACCTGGAAGTGCGCGCAGTCTACGTCATCCCCGGCGCCCGTAGAGTCGAGCTTGCTCGACTGCCCTTGCGCCCCCGTAGAGTCGAGCTTGCTCGACTGCATTTCCCGTGCCCGTAGAATATCCCCTCGATCCCGTGGTGCCGTTGCCGATGTCCCGCTGTTTTCTAGTGTTTCCGCGTTGCCTGCACAGGACGCACGTATGATCCTCGACCTGGTCCGCCATGCCGGCAACGGCCGCGATGAGTTCCTCGATGGCCGCAGTGATCCGCCGCAGCTGGCCCGCCTGCCGCAGGAACTGGTTGACGCCTATGCCGAGCGGGACTGGCAGCGGGTGATCAGTTCGCCGCGCCTGCGCTCGCTGCACACGGCGATGGCCCTGGCCACCCCGCGCGGGCTGGACGTGGAGGCGGACGAGGAGTGGGAGGAGCTGGATTTCGGCGATTGGGACGGGCAGCCACTGTTCGACCTGCCGGAGGACGCGCTGGCGGCCTTCCATGCTGATCCGCATGCCTTCCCGCCGCCCAACGGCGAAAGCTGGGGCCACTTCGAACGGCGCATCGCACGCGCGCTGGATCGCCTGCTGGACGATGAGGATCCGCTGCCGACCGTGGTGGTCAGCCATGGCGGTCCGTTGCGCATGGTGCTGTCGCAGGTCTGCGGACTGCCGCTGTCGCTGTGCTGGGCACTGCGCATCGACCACGGCACGCGCCTGCGGGTGTGGCTGGAACGCGGCGAAGCGGGCCTGGTCGGCGAGCTGCTGGAACTGCAGCAGCCGTGAGCGCATCGCCGGGCATGGCCCGGCGCTACCCGACGAATACCGGGCCATGCCCGGCGAGCGCGGTCCCCTCAATCCTCGTCGGGGCTGTCGGTCTGGTCGTCGCTGTCGTCGCTTTCATCGAAGCGCCGTTCGTGCACCGGGCCCGAGGCCGGGCCAGCCGCCTTCAACGGGTGTGCGGCAATACGCGCTTCGTAGTCCTGTACCAGCGCTTCGCGCTGCGGTTCGCTCAGCTCCTGCCAGTGGCAGTCCAGCAGCGCGCCTTCCAGCGAATAGAGCAGATTCAGGCTGGGCTTGAAGCCGGCGCGCTTTACTTTCACGAAGGCCCCGACCGCGCCGAGCGCGGCCAGGTCTTCGCGGCTGCGCAGACCGACCTGGCGCAGCCAGGCCGCGCTCTTCGGGCCGATGTTGCGCAGCTTGGCCGCGCTCATCCCAGCGCCTCCACGAACACGCGGGCGATGGCTTCCAGACCGGCCTGATCATCGCCATCGAAGCGGGCGACCTTCGGGCTGTCGATGTCGAACACGCCGATCAGCTCATCGCCGCGCAGCAGAGGGACCACCAGTTCCGAACGCGAGGCCGAATCGCAGGCAATGTGGCCGGGGAAGGCATCCACGTCCTCCACGCGCTGGGTGACGCGCTGGCTGGCGGCGGCACCGCACACGCCCTTGTCCAGCGGAATGCGCACGCAGGCCGGCAGGCCCTGGAACGGGCCGACCACCAGCTCTTTGCCGTCGTACAGATAGAAACCTACCCAGTTCAGGTCGGGCAGGGCGTGGTAGACCAGCGCAGAGAGGTTGGCCGCATTGGCGATACGGTCGCTCTCGCCGTAGACCAGGCCACGGGCCTGTTCCAGCAGCTGGGCGTATTGTTCCGGCTTGCTGCCGGTAAGCGAGGCATTGGCGAACATGGCCGCAGTCTAGCAAGCGCGCCGGGCCAGCGATAATGAACGCTCTGTTGCCCTGCTGGAGCCCTTGCCATGCCGTTGCCCACCGTGTTGCCGCCGGCGCTGTTCGTTACCGGTACCGATACCGAGATCGGCAAGACCGCTGCCAGCACGGCGCTGCTGCATGCGCTGCGCCGTCGCGGGCTGCGTGCGGTGGGCATGAAGCCGGTGGCCAGTGGCAGCCAGGACCTCGGTCAGGGCCTGCGCAACGAGGATGCCCTGGCGCTGCAGGCGGCCAGCTGGCCGGTGCCGGATTACGCCGACCTGAATCCCTATGCGCTGCGGCAGCCGCTGGCGCCGGAGCTGGCCGCCGCCGAAGACGGCGTGCAGGTGCAGCTGGCGCCGATCGTGGCAGCCTTCGAGCGCCTGCGGGCCACGGCCGATACCGTGGTGGTGGAAGGCGTGGGGGGCTGGCTGGCACCGCTGTCGGCAGACCTGGACCAGCTCGACCTGGTGCGCGCGCTGCGGCTGCCGGTGGTGCTGGTGGTCGGCCTGCGGCTGGGCTGCGTGAACCATGCGCGGCTGACCGCAGACCATCTGCAGGCGGCCGGCGTGGAGTGCCTGGGCTGGATCGGCAACCACATCGATCCGGCCATGCAGCGCCAGGACGAGAACATGGCCACCCTGGTGAAGCGCCTGCCGATGCCGTGCTGGGGCCGTCTGCCCTATCTGCCGGGCGCTGATGGCGCGCGGTTGGGCGCGCACCTGCGCGACGCGTGACTGCACATCACTGCGCTGCCAGCTCCCGCGCGATCGCGCCCAACCGTTCCACTGCGCCGACGAACCGCGCGTCCAGGCTTTGGCAGCACGACAGCCGCAGGCAATGGCGGTAGCGCGCGCCGCGCGAATACACCTGCCCGGGCATGAACACGATGTCTTCCTGCAACGCGCGTTCGAACAGTTCGCCGGTATCCACGCCCGGCAGTTCCAGCCACAGCAGGAAGCCCCCCGAGGGTTCGGTGGCGCGCGTGCCTGCGGGGAAATGTTCGGCCACCAGTTGCCGCAGGCGGCCCACCTGTTCGCGGTACAGACGGCGCATGCGGTGCAGGTGGTGCTCGTAGCCACCGCCTTCCAGGTACGCGGCCACGGCGTCGGCCAGCAGCTGCGGTTCGCCGCCGGTGCTCTGGAACTTCAGCAGCGCGATGCGTTCAGCGAAGCGGCCGCCATCAAGCCAGCCGATGCGGTAATCCGGCGCCAGCGTCTTGGAAAAACCACCCACCACCATCACCCAGCCGTCGCGGTCGAAGGTCTTCAGCAAGGGGGCCGGGGGCTCGCTGAACTGCAGTTCGGCGTACACCGCATCTTCGATCAGCGGCAGCTGTCGGGTATTGGCCAGCTCGGCCAGCCGCTGCTTGTCGGCCACCGGCATGCTGCAGCCCAGCGGGTTGTGCACGGTAGGCATCACCACCAGCGCGGCCAGCGGCGTGTGCTCCAGCAGCGCTTCCAGCGCATCCACGTCCAGCCCGTGCTGCGGGTGGGTAGGCAGTTCGATGGCCTGCAGGCCAAGGTTGGCCAGCAGCGGGTACAGGTTGAAGTAGGAAGGGGCCTCGATGCCGACGGCCGCACCCGGCTCGGTCACCGCGCGCAGGGCCAGCTGCAGTGCTTCCATCGCGCCGTGGGTCAACAGCAGGCGGTCGGCATGGGTATGCAGGCCCATCCGCGGGCCACGCCGTACGATCTGTGCCAGCAGGCGCGGCGAGCCATTCGGGCGCGCATAGGTTTCCACCGTCTGCTGGCCGTGGCGCAGCACCTGTGCGGTGTGCCGGGCCAGCTGCGCGCCGGGATAGAACTGCCGCCCACGCGGCCCGGCGAACGCCAGATCGATCACCCCGGGGCGTCGCTGCGCCTCGAGCACGCGCGCCATCAACGCCTGCTGCAGCGGTGCGGTAGGCGCAGAGGGTGCATCGCGCAGTGATCGCTGCGGCACCGACAGGCGCGGCGCCACCTCGAAACCCGCCTTCGCCCGCGGCACGACGAGGCCAGCATCTTCCAGCTGGCGGTAGGCGGCGATGACGGTGTTGAGGCTGAGCTGGCGCTGCGCGGCCATCTGCCGCAGCGAGGGCAGGCGGCTGCCGACCGGCAGGCGACCGCCGTGGATGGCCTCGGCCAGTTCATCGGACAGGCGCTGGTAGCGCGGCGGGGCCATGCCGGCCTGTTCATCTGTATCCATCGATCTAGCCATGCACTGGCTCTGTACCCGTTGTGCGGGTGAGCCTAGCATTTCCTTGTCGGCCCGGCCTGATCGGGGCAGGGCCGAACTTTCGCAGCGCACGGTCCTGGTGGCCGTGCGCTTTTTTTGCGGCGGGTTCGTGGCGTCGAGCGTGCTCGACCGGTTGACCCAGGTAGAGTCGAGCTTGCTCGGCTGATCGGAAGGGCAGTCGAGCAAGCTCGACTCTACAGAAGCGGTGTGTCGTCAGCGCATCGGTACCAGCGACGCCTGGCGCCGGTACAGCGCGGGGAACTGCTTGCCCAGCGCGGCCAGCTTCGGTGCGTCGTAGTAGCGGATGTAGGCCGCCTGCGGGTAGTTGTTCATGTAGTTCTGGTGGTAGCTCTCGGCCGGATAGAAACGCTGGCCGCTGGCCACCTGGGTCACGATCGGGCCGCGGTAGCTGCCAGCCTTGCCCAGCTGGTCGATGTAGGCGCGGCTGGCAGCCAGCTGCCTGGCGTCATCGCTGAAGATCGCCGAGCGGTACTGGCTGCCGTGGTCGGGGCCCTGGTAGTTCAGCTGGGTGGGGTCGTGCGCCACCGAGAAGAACACCTGCAGCAGCTGCCCATAGCTGACCTGGCGCGGATCGTAGTCGACCTTCACTGCTTCGGCGTGGCCGGTGCGGCCGCTGCTGACGCGCTCGTAGCGCGCATCGGCGGCACTGCCTCCTGCATAGCCGGCCACTGCATTGCTCACGCCTTTCACGTGCTGGAACACGCCCTGTACGCCCCAGAAGCAGCCACCGGCAAACACCACGCTGGCCTGGGTGGCGCCGTCGGTGAAGGCGGCATCGCCGGTGGGTGCCGGCAGTGCCTGTACCTGCGCGCTGGCGGTCGCCGGCGCGGCCATCGCGCCGCGATCCACCAGCAGCACGCCGGCCACCAGTGCCGTGGCGACCAGCCCGGCCACACCCACTGCAATGCCCTGTTCGAAGGAGAATTTCATCGTGCCCTCCTGTTCTCAACCAAAGGTGAAGGCATAGGCCTGCACGCCCGCATCGAGGAACTCGATCTCGAAGCGGTGCGGGCCGACCGTGCCGCGCTGGCGCACCAGCTGGTACAGACGGTTCTCGTTGACCACGCCGCTGCCATCGGCGCCGATATCGCTGCCGGCATCGGTGGCCGGCAGCGGCTTGCCGTCCAGCCACACGCGGAAGCGCACCGGTGTGCCGTCCTGTTTTGGTGCCAGCACCAGGTGGAGGTCGCGGGCATGGAACTGGAAGGCGATGCGGCCGCCGGCCTGCTGCAGCTGCGCGGCTTCATCGGTGATGGTCCAGCGGCCGGACAGGGCCCACTGGTTCAGCGCGAGGCTGGCCGGCAGCATGTAGTCGAAGGCCGCATCGGTGCGCTGCCCGCCGGGCGAGGCGAAGTGCTCGGCGCGTGCATGGCCCAGGTAGGTTTCCGGCGAGCGCAGGTTGCCCATGTCGGCCTGCGTGGCCACGCCCTGCAGGTCGGCGGCGGCCGGGTCGGCCGGCGGCGGCAGATCGGTCTGGCCGGCTTCGGTCAGCAGGCGGCGGATCACCTGTTCCGAATGCGCGTAGTTGCCTTCACCGAACTGGTGGGCGCGGATGTTGCCCTGCGCATCGACGAAGTACTGCGCCGGCCAGTACTGGTTGTTGAACGCGCGCCAGATCGAATACTGGTTGTCCAGCGCCACCGGGTATTCCACCTTCAGCTGCTGCACGGCCTTCATCACGTTGCGCGGGTCGCGTTCGAAGGCGAACTCGGGCGTGTGCACGCCGACCACCACCAGGCCATGGTCGCGATAGCGGCGTTCCCACTCGTGCACGAAGGGCATCGCACGCAGGCAGTTGATGCAGGAATAGGTCCAGAAATCGACCAGCACGACCTTGCCGCGCAGCTGTTCGGCCTTGAGCGGCGGGCTGTTGAGCCAGCCGGTGGCACCGTCCAGGGAGGGCAGGGTGCCTTCCACCGGCAGCGGCGCATCGGCACCGGCATTCGCGCCGGCCATCATCATCATCGGCGGGGCCGCCGGCTGAGCGCCGGGCACGGCGTCGAGCAGGCCCTGCTCGATGCGCGCGGTGCTCACCGTGGACAGGCGGGTCAGCAGGCCGGTATCCCAGCCCAGGCCGATCGCCACCACCGCCAGCAGCGCGGCAACGCCCAGCGCCTTGCGCAGCACGTCGCCCAGGCCCAGCCGCGCCTGCAGGGCGTTGAACACGCGGCCGCCGATCCATACCGCCAGCGCGAGCGCGGTGGCCGCACCCAGCGCGTAGGCCAGCAGCAGCGCGCTGGTGCCGACGCTGGCGCCATGCAGGGCAGCGCCGGTCAGCACCAGGCCAAGGATCGGCCCGGCGCACGGCGCCCACAGCAGGCCGGTGGCGATGCCGATCAGCAGCGAGGTCCCGGCACCGCCACGGCCGGCATCATCGGCGGCATCGGCGCGTGCACTCAGCCGCGCACCCACGCGCTGGAACGGCGCCAGCAGATGGTCGGCCAGGCGCGGCCAGAGCAGCGCCAGGGCGAACACCGCCATCAGCACCAGGGCCAGCCAGCGGCCGATCTGGTTGGCCTGCGCCACCCACTGGCTGCCCACGGCGGCCAGACTGGCGACCGCGGCGAAGGTCAGCGCCATGCCCAGCAGCAGCGGCAGCGTGCTGCGCACGAAGGAGCGGTTGGCCCGCGCGAACACGAAGGGCAGCACCGGCAGGATGCACGGGCTGAGCAGGGTCAATACACCGCCCAGGTAGGCCAGCAGTAACAGCAGCATCATCAGGCTCCAGAAACACGGGAAGAACCGAGCGGCACGCGCCAGCCGCCATTGCTGTCCTGCTGCGCCGGGCCGGGCTGGAACAGCAGCGCCACCCCGTTCATGCAGTAACGCAGGCCGGTGGGGCGCGGGCCGTCGTTGAAGACATGGCCCAGGTGACCGCCGCAGCGCCGGCAATGCGCTTCCACCCGCAACATGCCGAAGGTGGTATCGCGGTCCTCGCCAACAGCGTTGTGCAGCGGCGCCCAGAAACTGGGCCAGCCGGTGCCGCTGTCGAATTTGGTGGACGAGGAGAACAGCGGCAGGCCGCAACCGGCGCAGATGAAGGTGCCGCTGCGGTGCTCGCGGTCCAGCGGGCTGCTGCCGGCGCGTTCGGTGGCCTGCTGGCGCAGTACCGCGTATTGCGCGGGGGTCAGCAGGCGGCGCCATTCGGCATCGCTGCGCATCACTTCAAACTGGCGTTGCGGGCGCGCTTCAGCCGCCGCAGGCGTGGCCCGGCTGCAGGCGGCCAGGCCCAGCAGGCCAGCGGCGGTGGCGGCACCGCCCAGACCCAGCAGGTGGCGTCGGGTGAGGGGCATGGCGGACTCCGGGAAGGGGCGACGGGGCCATGCTGCGCCCGCCCGGGTCAACGAATCCTCACGCAGGATTCAATTTTTCGTGAGGTATCGGCCGCCGTCCCGCGCCACAATGCGGGCAGCCTCCCCACTGGCCCCGAGCTGCCGATGTCCGCAAAACGCGTCCTGATTGTCGAAGACGATGCCCATATCGCCGATCTGCTGCGCATGCACCTGGCCGACGAGGGCTATGAGGTGACGCACGCGGCCACCGGCGATGCCGGCCTGCACCTGCTGGAGCAGGACGGGCCCTGGGACGCGCTGGTGCTGGATGTGATGCTGCCGGGCGTGGATGGGCTGCAGGTCTGCCAGCGCGCGCGTTCGATGGCGCGTTACGTGCCGATCATCATCATCAGTGCGCGCGGCAGCGAGACCCAGCGCATCGTCGGCCTGGAACTGGGCGCGGATGACTACCTGGCCAAACCCTTTTCCATGCCCGAGCTGGTGGCGCGCGTGCGCGCGCTGCTGCGCCGCGCCGAAGCGATGGCCCAGAGTGCCCGCATCGATGCCGGTGCGATCGATCTGGGCGGGCTGCGGCTGGACCCGGTGGCGCGCACCGCATCGGTGGAAGGCAACGCGCTGGAACTGACCCCGCGTGAGTTCGACCTGCTGCTGTTCTTCGCCCGCCATCCCGACCAGGTGTTCGCGCGCATGGAACTGCTGAACCAGGTCTGGGGCTACCAGCACGATGGCTACGAGCACACGGTGAACACCCACATCAACCGCCTGCGCAGCAAGATTGAAACCGACCCGGCGAACCCGCGCCGGCTGCTGACCGTGTGGGGGCGCGGCTACAAGCTGGTGGACCCTGCCGGGGCGGGCGCATGATCACGCCGAACCTGTGGCAGAAACTGGCGGCGGTGATCGCCGCGCTGATGCTGGTGTGCTGCATGGCGTTGCTGGCGCTGCAGATGCGCGCCAATACCCGGCATGAACAGGAAGTGGTGCAGCGGTTGTCGCTGGGCCTGGCCGAGCACATCGCCCAGCGCAGCGAACTGATGGACACCAGCGGCATGCGCGATGCCGCCGTGCGCGCGCTGTTCGGCCAGCTGATGGCGGTCAATCCCAGCGTGGAGGTGTACCTGCTGGACGAGCAGGGGCGCATCCTCGGCCACGATGCGCCCAGTGGCCACCTGCGGCGTGACCGCGTGGATGTGGCGCCGCTGCGGCGGCTGCTGGCGGGCGAGCCGTTGCCGATCCTGGGGGACGATCCGCGCAGCGAGCGCGGTCGCAAGGTGTTCAGCGTGGCGCCGCTGGTGGTGCAGGGGCGTCCGGCCGGCTACGTCTACGTGGTGCTGGTAGGCGAGCACCGGCAGATGCTGGCCGACGATCTGGCCGCCAGCAGCCAGTGGAACACCACCCTGTGGTCGATCGTGCTGGTCGGCAGCCTGGGCGTGCTGGCGGGCCTGCTGGCGTTCTACTGGGTTACCCGGCCGCTGCGGCGGTTGACCCGGCGCATCCAGGCGTTCGACATCGACGCGCCGTCCGTGCTGCCACCGCTGGCGCCGCTGCGCCCCGGCGAGCGCGACGAACTGAAAATCCTCGAACATGCCCATGCGCAGATGGCGCAGCGCCTGGGTGAGCAGTGGCAGCAGCTGCGCCAGCAGGACCTGCAGCGGCGCGAGCTGGTGGCCAACATCTCGCACGATCTGCGCACGCCGTTGTCATCGCTGCATGGCTACCTGGAAACCATGGCGCTGAAAGAGACGACGCTGGCGCCCGAGGAACGCCGCCGCTACCTGGGCATCGCCCTGGCACAGAGCGCCAAGGTCGGGCGGCTGGCGCGCGCGCTGTTCGAACTGGCGCGGCTGGAACACGGCGAAGTGCGCCTGGAATGGGAGGTATTCGCGCTGCCCGAGCTGGTCCAGGACGTACTGCAGAAGTTCGAACTGGCGGCGCAGGCGCGCGGCCAGCAGCTGCATGCGGATGTGCCGCAGGGCCTGCCGCCGGTGCGCGCCGACCTGGGTCTGGTGGAGCGCGTGCTGACCAATCTGCTGGACAACGCGTTGCGCCACGCTCCCGAGGGCGGCCAGGTAACACTGGCGCTGCGCGCCACCGAGGACAGCATCGAGGTCAGCGTGGCCGACGATGGGCCCGGTGTGGCGCCGGCCCTGCGCGATGGCCTGTTCCAGGCACCGGCCGCGCTGGGCGCGCGGCGTGGCGACAATGGTGGGTTGGGCTTGCTGATCGTGCAGCGCATCGTGCAGCTGCATGGTCGCCGCATCGAACTGCGCGACAGCGCGCAGGGGGCGTTGTTCGTGTTCAGTCTGCCGCGGGCGGACCGCGCGGCGGCCTGACACGCCGCTTCGCTCGCCGGGCATGGCCCGGCGCTACCGTGATGCCGCCCCGCCGGGCCACGCCCCGCAAGTAGATCCACGCCATGCGTGGATGCGCTTCACCTAATCGCAGGCAAAAAAAGACCCGGCAGAGGGAGGGATCTGCCGGGTCCGGATTGCATGGGGGGAGGGACCCATGCAATGAGCGTGGGCGTAACGTCAGTGGCTGTTGGCCGTGGCGTCCGCCGTGGATTCGTTGTGGCCCTGTACCAGTTCAGACCAGGCCTTTCCGGCCTGCAGGCCCAGATCGACCATGTCCTGCTGGGCCTGGCCCAGCCGCTGCAGGTTGTCCTGCCACAGCTGCGCGCCCTTGGGCAGCAAACCCGCCGGGTCCTCGCTGCGGGCCAGTTCGCCCAGCCAGCCGCCGGTCGCGGTCAGGTTGCGTTCCATCACCTTCAACTGCACGCCGAACATGCTTTCCGCGTTCTCCAGCGCCATCCGGTTCGCACGGGTGGCGGCCGCCGCCATCTGGCGGGTGGCATCACTGAAACGATCGGCGAAGGCGTTGGCCATGGCTGCGTCGAAGAAGTTGATGCAATGCAGCATACGCCGATCATGCGGCATTGCAACAAAAATAATGAAGGCGCCCGGGGCGCCTTCAAAAAGCCTTCAGGATAAACGGGTTGATCAGGCGTTCGGGCCGCGGTAGCGGCAGCCGGAGGTGCAGGTTTCGTGCACGGTGATCTCGCTCAGCGCCGGCAGCACGGGCTTAAGCTCGTTCCAGATCCACACGGCCAGGTTCTCGCTGGTGGGGTTTTCCAGGCCGGGAATGTCGTTCAGATAGTGGTGGTCCAAGCGCTCGTAGATCGGCTGGAAGGCCGCTTTCACGTCGCCGAAATCCATGATCCAGCCGGTCTGCACGCCGGGCTCGCCTTCCACCTTCAGTTCCACCCGGAAGGAGTGGCCGTGCAGGCGCGCGCACTTGTGCCCCGGCGGCACGTTGGGGAGGCGGTGCGCCGCCTCGAGCATGAAGACTTTGAAGATTTCCATGCCGCGATTGTACGCCGCCGGCCGTTCGCTGACCCGCCTGCATCGGTTGCCGATGTAAACATTTCATTTCCATCTTGATAAAGAGATGTTAGCTTCTCTTATATCCGTATGAAGAGATGTTATTGGTCCGGGCCGGGCCAGGCATGGACTACTGCGGAACTTGTCGTCACCACCACCCCACGAACGTCATGCCCCAGAACACCCTCCTTGCAGCGGCCCTCGCGGCTGCCCTGGCCACGCCGTTGTCCGCGGCGGCCGACACCTCCACCGACGCCAGTGGCGAAGCCAGCACCCTGGCTGCCGTGCGCGTTACCGGTTCCAACATCAAGCGCTCCGACACCGAAGCCTCCAATCCCGTGCAGGTGATCGGTCACGAGCAGCTGCAGGCCAGTGGCAAGGCCACCGTGGCCGACGTGCTGCGCTCGATCTCGGCCAACACCGGTAACGCTGCCAACGAAACCACCAACAACGGCTGGGCGTCCGGTTCGGCTGGCATCGGCCTGCGCGGCCTTTCGCAGAAGAACACGCTGGTGCTGCTGAACGGCCGTCGCCTGGCCAACTACGGCTTCCCCGCCGGCGGCCTGTCGGACACCTTTGTCAATCTCAACGCGCTGCCGCTGGTGGCCGTTGAACGCATCGAAGTGCTGAAGGACGGCGCCTCGGCCGTGTACGGCTCCGACGCCGTGGCCGGGGTGGTCAACATCATCACCCGGCAGAACTTCCAGGGCGCCGAAGTCGGCGGCAGCACCGGCACCGCCGACCAGGGCGGGCTGGACGAGCAGAAGCTGCACTTCGTCGGCGGCATCGGCGATCTGGACAAGGATGGCTACAACATCCTGGTCAGCCTGGAAGGCTACAACCGCGACCGCCTGGACCAGGACCAGCGCGACCTGACCAAGAGCGGCATCTACAGCGATCAGCCCGGCGGCCGCTGGAACGGCTGGTCGGCCAAGGGCGCGCGCTACCTGGTGAATGGTGTGTCGGTTCCCATGCTCGATGCCAACGGCAACTGCCCCACCGGCACCACCCGGGTCGCCAGTGCGCCCATCGACGGCCTGGCCGGCGATACCTGCGGCTTCAACCAGGCGCCGTACACCACCCTCATTCCGTCCACCAAGCGCTGGCAGGCCTACGTCAATGGCACCTTCCGGGTCAGCGACAACGTCGAAGCCTTCGGCGAAGTGCTGTACAGCGATATCAAGGGCGTGTCCTGGTTCGGCAGCAGCCCGTACTTCACCCTGGAAAGCGGCCGTTTCGCGCTGAACGCCGATACCGGCCTGGCCGAGCCCGTGTCCTCCAACCTGCCGGCCAGCAGCCCGTACAACCCGTATGGCCGCGCCATTCCCATCGAATACACCTTCTTCGACCTGGGCGGCACCATCAAGACCAACCGTTCGCAGGCCTACCGCGGCCTGGTCGGCCTGCGCGGCAGCACCGACAACTGGGATTGGGAAGTGGGCGCCTTCGGTGCACGCAGCAGCGAGCGCGAGACCGTGTCCGGCGGCTTCGCCAACCGCTGGGCGCTGGCCGATGCGCTGGCCACGGGCAGCTACAACCTGCTGGACCCGTCGGCCACCCCGGCCGAAGTCATCAACGCGATCAACATCAGCACGCTGCGCCCGGCCGAATCGGTGCTGCAGGGCATCGATGCCAAGGTGTCGGGCACGCTGGGCCGCACCTGGGCCGGTGATATCGGCTTCGCCGCCGGTGCCGAATGGCGCCGCGAGAAGCTGGATTCGGAAAATCCGTGGCAGATCGACGCCGGCCTGCAGATCCGTCCGGCCATCGCCGAAGTGCATGGTGAGCGCAAGGTCACCGCGGCCTACGCCGAAGTGAACGTGCCGCTGGCCTCCACGCTGGAGCTTTCCGCCGCCGCGCGCGCTGACCATTACAGCGATTTCGGCGATGCGTTCTCGCCGAAGCTGGGCCTGCGCTGGCAGCCGCTGGACATCCTGCTGGTGCGTGCCTCGGCCTCGAAGGGTTTCCGCGCGCCGTCGCTGTCGGAAAACTCCAACAGCACCAGCATTTCCTACGGCAGCGTGATCGACCCGCGTGATCCGGACGTGCCGGGCTCGCGGCAGAACCCCACCTTCTTCACCGTCGGCAACAACGACCTGAAGCCCGAGCGCACCCGCAGCTACAACCTGGGCTTCGTGCTGTCGCCGTGGTCGAACACCAACCTGAGCGTGGATTACTACAAGATCGAGCTGGACAACCTGGTCGGCACCAACAACAGCCAGACCCTGGTGACCGACAACGTGGCCGGTGCGGTGCTGCGCGACGAGCGCGGCAAGCTGCTGGCGGTGTACAACCGCTACCAGAACCTGAGCAGCCTGAAGACCTCCGGCATCGACGTGGAACTGCGCCAACGCATTCCCACCGACGCCTTCGGTGAGTTCACCGTGTCCAGCGCCTTCACCCACGTGCGTGATTACCGTCGCCCGACCGTGGTCGGTGGCCCGCTGGTGGATTACGCCGGCAGCAACCTGGGCGCCACCCTGCCCAAGAACAAGGCCACCACCACGCTGGATTGGCGCTACGCCGACGTAAAGGCGGCGCTGACCTGGTACTACACCAGCGGCTACGACCAGAAGGCCAGCACCGCGGCCGCCGCCGTGCAGGATCGCGTGGATGCCTACAACCAGCTGGACCTGTACCTGGCCTACACCGGCTTCGACCAGCTGACCCTGTACGCCAAGGTGCAGAACCTGGCGGACAAGGAGCCACCGTATGACGCCTCGTTCCCCGGTATCCGCGCGCCGTACGACTTCAGCCAGTACGACCTGCGCGGGCGCTACTTCACCGTCGGCTTCGATTACCGCTTCTGAACCACCGGCCGCGACCGGCCAAGCCGTTGGCCGGTCGCGCTGCCCTGTCTTCCGGGAAACCATCGTGTCCTTGCATCGCCGTACCGTTCTGCCGCTGCTGATCGCCGCGGCCACTGTCTTCGCCGCGCCTGGCGTGGCCCAGGCGCAGAGCAGCTACTTCTTCCCGCAGGCCAGCGAGGCCGCGGCCTTCGACGCCAGCATTCCCACCCCGGAGCAATTCCTGGGGTATCCGATCGGCAGCCGCTTCACCCGGCATGACCAGCTGGTGGCGTACTTCCAGGAACTGGCCCGTCATTCGGACAAGATCAGCGTGCGCGAGATCGGCCGCAGCTACGAAGGCCGGCCGTTGTTGATCGCTACCGTCACCGCCGCCAGCAACCAGGCCCGGCTGGAACAGATCCGCCAGCAGCACGCAACGCTGGTCGATCCGGCGCAGCCGCGCAGCGCCGCCGGTGACAGCCCGGTGGTGGTGTGGCTGGGCTACAGCGTGCACGGCAACGAAACGTCCAGCGGTGAAGCGGCCATGCTGACCGCCTACTACCTGGTGGCCAACCGCAGCGCCGAAACCCAGCAGTGGCTGCAGCAGGCCGTGGTGCTGTTCGATCCGGCGCAGAACCCCGACGGCCGCGACCGCGCGGCGAACTGGCACAACGCCTGGGCTTCGGACCCGGCCTCGTCCGACCCGGCTGACAAGGAGCATGTCGAACCGTTCCCGCAGGGCCGCACCAACCATTACTTCACCGATCTCAACCGCGACTGGCTGGCGCTGACCCAGCGCGATTCGCGGCCGAAGGTGGAAGTGTTCCACCAGTGGTACCCGAACGTGCAGATCGACTTCCACGAGATGGGCAAGGACAGCACGTACTACTTCGAGCCGTCGCCGAAGAGCATGCACAGCCCACTGATTCCGGCGGCGTCGTACGAGTTCAACAAGACTCTGGCCAAGTACCACGCGCAGTCGCTGGATGCGCTGGGCTCGCTGTACTACACCGGCGAAAACTACGACAACTTCTCGCCGGTGTACGGCTCCACCTATCCCGATTTCCACGGCGCGGTAGGGGTGACGGTGGAGCAGGCCAGCTCGCGCGGGCGTGTGCAGGAATCGGTGAACGGCCTGCTGACGTTCCCGTTCACCATCCGCAACCAGGTCGCCACCGGCCTGGGCACCGTGCGTGGCGCGGTCACCGAACGCAGTGGCCTGTTCGACCTGCAGAAGACCTTCTTCCAGAGCGCGCTGAAGCAGGCCGGGCAGCAGCCGGTGAAGAGCTTCGTGTTCGGCGATGCGCATGACCCGGCGTTGACCCGGCGCCTGTTGGAACTGTTGTTGCTGCACCGCATCCAGGTGCAGGCGCTGCCGCGCGATGTCAGCGTGGACGGTCAGGCCTTCAAGGCGGGTAGCGCCTACGTGGTCCCGGTACAGCAGCCGCAGTTCCGCCTGGTGCATTCGATCTTCGCCGAAACCCCGCCGATCAAGGGCGACGTTTTCTACGGCAGCACCAGCTATGCGATTGCGCCGGCCTACGGCGTGGCCTTCGCTGGCAGCCGCAGCCGCATCGACGGTGGTGCGGTGGTGGCCGAATTGCCGGCGGCCAGCGGCGGCGTGGTCGGCGGGCAGGCCACCTTCGCTTATGTCATCGACTGGCGCGACTACAGCGCGGGCCGCGTCCTTGCCGAGCTGCAGGGCAAGGGCGTGCTGGCGCGTGCCGCTTTCAAGCCCTTCACTGCGGGTACCGCGCAAGGCGACGTGGCGTTTGCCGCAGGCAGCATCGTGATTCCCGTGGCAGGCCAGTCGCTGCAGGGTGCCGCGCTGCTGGACGCGGTAAATGCGGCCACGCGCACTGCCGGTGTACAGGCCCATGCACTTGCCAGCGGCCGCAGCCGCGAGGGCATCGATCTGGGCAGTGACAGTGTCAAGGCACTGCGCAAGCCGGCCGTTGCGCTGGTGATGGGCGAGGGCGTGACGGCCACTGAGATCGGCTCGGCCTGGTTCCTGCTCGATCAGCAGCTGCACCTGCCGGCCAGCAAGCTGGACCCGCAGCAGCTGGGCAAGGTGCCGTTGGATCGCTACACCACCCTGGTCCTCTCTGGCGGCAACTACGCCGGCGTGGATGCCACCGCCGTGGCCGCGCTGAAGCGCTGGGTGCAGGCCGGCGGTTCACTGGTCACCTACGGCAGCGCCTCGAAGTGGGCGATCGAACAGAAGTTGGCCGAGGGCGAAAAGCTGGGCAAGGACGAGGATGCCGCCGACGAGAGCCGTCGTGCGTTCGGCGACCAGCGCGACATCGCCGCGATCGAGCGGGTCAGCGGCAATATCCTCAGCGCCGACGCCGATACCTCGCACCCGCTGGCCTTCGGCGTACCGCGCCGGCCGCTGTCGGTGAACAAGGAAAATGCCGTGGTGCTGCAGCCCAGTGCCAATCCGTTCTCCACCGTCGTACGCATCGACAACCCGCCTCGGGTGAACGGCTATCTGTCCGAACGCAACCGCAGTCGCGTGGCGGGCAGCGCCTGGTTGCTGGTATCGGCGCAGGGACAGGGCAACGTGGTGTTGTTTGCCGATGACCCGGCTCACCGCAAGTACTGGCACGGCACGGATCGCCTGCTGATCAACGCGATCTTCTTCGGGAATCTGGTGAATCCGAGTAAAGCGCGGGGTTGAGGCTTTACGCGCCTGCCTGATGCTGGGATTGGGAGGACGGAGGGGCCGCGCAGGACACGCCGCAAGTACGTCCCTGTAGGCTCGTAGGCGCCTTGCTCGTGTGCGCAATCCTGCGCACACGGCAAGACCGGGGTTGGGCGTCCTGCCCAACCCGCCCGAGGCATGCCTCGGGCCCTTGGCGCCTGCGGTGTTGGCTGAGGCCCCCTGCCTCCCCTGACAGTTTCTTGCGGGCGCGGACGCATCAAACCCAGGGCGGAAGCAAGGGCAAAAGCAAAAGCAAAAGCCGAAGCTCCTGCCTCGGCTTTTGTCTTTGAATTTGAATTTGATCTTTCTTGTTCCGGCTACCCGGCGGGACAAGAAGGCGCTGGAAATGTTTGAAGCGCTGGGACGCGGGGGCGGCGCAAAACCGCAGGCGCCATGGATGGCGCCTACGAGCTTACATGGATGTATTCACGGCGTGTTTTGCGCCGCCCCCGCGTCCCAGCGCCCAAATAGAACCAGCCGCGTGCTCTCCCAGCCGGTAGCCAGCCAAAAAAAAGGACGGCGCGTCAGCGCCGTCCCTCGATAGCCCCCCCCGCGCAGCGGGAAGCGCATAACTGTCAGCCAGGATCAGCCAGCGCGACCGCCGCCGTTGCCGCCCTGGCCACGACCGCGGCCGCCACCATTGCCGCCACCGCCTCGACGCTGGCCCTGACCGGCACCGGCACGCTGCTGGCCATTGCCACCGCCCTCGCGACGGCCGCCACCCGACTTCTTCGGACCGGCATGCGCGTGACGCGGCGCATCGCCGTGCGGACGACGCGCGTGGCTCTTGCGCGGCGCACGTTCGCCAGTTTCGTGCTCGGCCTTGCCCGGCGCACTGTTGCCCCAGCGGATCGGCACCTGCAGCTCGAAGCCCGGCACATCGCGGATATCCATGTCGCGGCCCAGCAGGCGCGTGATCGCGCGCAGCAGCTTCACTTCATCCTGCGCGACAAGCGAAATCGCCTGGCCGGTGGCACCGTTGCGGCCGGTACGGCCAATGCGGTGCACGTAGTCTTCGGCCACCATCGGCAGATCGAAGTTGATCACCTTCGGCAGTTCGTTGATATCGATACCGCGCGCGGCGATATCGGTGGCCACCAGCACGGTCACCCGGCCGGCCTTGAAATCGCCCAGTGCACGCAGGCGCTGGCCCTGGCTCTTGTTGCCATGGATCGCCGCGGTCTTGATGCCCGACTTTTCCAGGAACGCCGCCAGCTTGTCGCTGCCGTGCTTGGTACGTGCGAACACCAGGGTCTGCTCGCGGCTGTCCTGCGCCAGCAGGTGCAGCAGCAGGTCGCGCTTGCGGCCGCCGTCGACCGGGTGCACGCGGTGGGTGATGGTTTCGGCCACGGTGTTCTTCGGCGTCACCTGGATCTGTTCCGGGTTGCGCATGAATTCCAGCGCCAGCTGACGGATGTTGTCCTCGAAGGTGGCCGAGAACAGCAGGGTCTGGCGGTTCTGCTTAGGCAGCTTGGCCAGGATGCGCTTGATGGACGGCAGGAAGCCCATGTCCAGCATGCGGTCGGCTTCGTCCAGCACCAGCAGTTCAATGCCGGACAGGTCGATGCTGCGGCGCTCCAGGTGGTCGATCAGGCGGCCCGGGCAGGCCACCAGCAGATCCACGCCACGGCGCAGGATGTCCAGCTGGTTGCCCATGCCGACGCCGCCGTAGATGCAGGCGCTGGGAATGCGCAGGTACTTGCTGTAGCCGCGCAGGCTGTCATGCACCTGGGTGGCCAGTTCGCGGGTGGGGGCCAGGATCAGCGCACGCGGCTTGCGCGGGCCGCTGCGCACTTCCTGCGAGGCGGTGCCCAGGTGCTGCAGCAGCGGCAGGCCGAAGGCGGCGGTCTTGCCGGTACCGGTCTGAGCGCCGGCCAGCAGGTCGCGACCGGCCAGTGCCAGCGGGATCGCCTGCTGCTGGATCGGGGTCGGGTTTTCGTAGCCCTGCTCGGCAAGCGCACGCAGCAGGAAGGGCGCCAGGCCCAGCGATTCAAAAGACATTGAGATTGCTCCAAGTACAAGAAACGCCTGACCGATCGGACAGGCGGGGGCAGATCAAAGTGATCGGCTGACTCGGAGCGTTCCCGTGAACCGCGCTGCGAGAAGTTGGGTGCAGCCGGCGCGGTGCACAGGCTGGAATGCGTGACGAACGGTGTCGGAGTGGGGGCGGGCGAAGGGGCGGACCCCGGTCGCCGGCGATCCCGAAGGGAAACGGACGGCCGCTGCAGACCCGCATAGTCTAACCGAAGCCTGAGACCTCACGCAAAAACCCCTGTTCAGGGGAGGGGGAGGGGGCCGGCAGGGCTGCGCCCTGCACCTGCTCAATGCAACGGCAACGGCAACGTCAAAAGCGGGCTATCCGTGGGTTGGCGGGGTGGGTCCGGTTGCGGGGGACGGCGCAAGTACGTCCCTGTAGCCTCGGTCGCGCCATCCATGGCGCTCACGCCCCCGCAACCGGACCCACCCCGCCTTCGACAGTTTCCCGCGAGCTGTCGGAACGGCGCTCTGCTCTGGTGGGTGTCGACCTTGGTCGACACGGATGAATTCACTCGATATCTGACAGATGTGTCGACCAAGGTCGACACCTACCAACAGCCGCGCGGAACGACAGGCGCAGTTACCAACAGCCGCGTGAATCTGTCGAAGGCGGGGCGGTGTCGGATTGCGGGGTGTCCGCGGCATGGATGCCGCGGCCAAGCCTACATGGGTGAGGGCGCTTTGCTTGCGAAGCACTGCTTCGCAAGCGTCCGAACGCACAGCCGCCAGCGGCTGGGCCGGGCCCCGGAGGGGGACTTGCGGCGTCCCCGCAATCCCACACCGCCCCGCCATCCCACGGAATGCCCGCTTTTGACGTTGCTTCAGTCGAGCATGGCTCGACTCTACAGGGGGCCAGGGCTGCAAGCCCTGCCCAACCCCCTCCTGCGGTAGGGTGGGCCGATGCCGCGCTGCAGCTTGGCTGCGCCGCGCATTTGATTACACTTGAAACTTGTTTGCCTACGACTCCGGACACCCACCCATGAAGCTTGGTTCTTTGAAGGAAGGCGGCCGCGACGGCACCCTCATCGTCGTCTCGCGTGACCTGCGCCACGGCGTGCGCGCCACCGGCATCGCCGCCACCCTGCAGCAGGCGCTGGAGGACTGGAGCCACATCGCACCGCGCTTGAACGCCCTGTATGAATCGCTGAACGCAGGCGACGCCGATGGCGTGTTCGACCTGGACCCGCAGGCCCTGGCCGCGCCGCTGCCGCGCGCCTATGAATTCGTCGATGGCAGCGCCTACCTGCCGCACGTCGAGCGCGTGCGCCGCGCCCGTGGCGCCGAAGTGCCGGAAAGCTTCTACACCGACCCGCTGATGTACCAGGCCACCAGTGCTGGGTTCCATGGCCCGCGCGATGCCGTGAAGGTGATCAGCGAGGACTACGGCATCGATCTGGAAGCCGAGCTGGTGGTCATCACCGACGACGTGCCGATGGCCGTCACCGCCGAACAGGCGGCCGGCCACATCCAGCTGATCGGCCTGGTGAACGATGTCTCGCTGCGCAACCTGATTCCCGGCGAACTGGCCAAGGGCTTCGGCTTCCTGCAGTCCAAGCCGCGCTCGGCGCTGTCGCCGGTGTTCGTCACCCCGGATGAGCTGGGTGACGCCTGGCAGGACAGCAAGGTGCACCTGCCGCTGCTGACCCACGTCAACGGCGCCTGGTTCGGTGCCCCGGAAGCCGGCGTGGACATGCAGTTCAACTTTGCCCAGCTGGTCGCGCATGCCGCCAAGACCCGCCCGCTGGGCGCCGGCGCCATCGTCGGCTCGGGCACCATCGCCAATGAAGACACCAGCAAGGGTGCCTCCTGCTTCGCCGAACAACGCACCGTGGAAACGCTGCGCGACGGCAAGCCGAGCACGCCCTTCATGTCCTTCGGCGATGTAGTGCGCATTGAGATGCTCGATGCCGCCGGCAACAGCATCTTCGGTGCCATCGAGCAGCGCATCGAACAAGCGGCCAAGCCCTGAGCATGGAGGCGGCGATGGACATCCCAGTCGACGACGGCATCGTGCTGTACACCTACTGGCGATCCAGCGCCGCCTACCGCGTGCGCATCGGTCTGGAGCTGAAGGGCCTGGCCTGGGAAGGGCGGTTGGTGCATCTGCTGCGCGACGGTGGCCAGCAGCATGCCGATGCCTATGCCGCGCTCAACCCGCAGCAGCTGGTACCGACCCTGCTGCATGACGGCCAGACGCTGAACCAGTCGCTGGCAATCCTGGAATACCTGGACGAGCGCTTCCCGCAGGTGCCGCTGTTGCCGGCCGACGCCGCCGGCCGTGCGCGCGTGCGCGGGCTGGCCCAGCTGGTGGCCTGCGATATCCACCCGATCAACAACCTGCGGGTGATGCAGTACCTGGAGCGCGATCTGCAGCTGCCGGCTGATGCGCGCACGCAGTGGACCCTGCACTGGATGGCCGAAGGGCTGGCGGCGATGGAAACGCTGCTGGCCGGCAGCGGCGACACCGGCCAATTCTGCCACGGTGATCGCCCCACCTTGGCGGATCTGTGCCTGATGCCGCAGCTGTACAACGCGCACCGGTTTAGCCTGGACCTGGGCCCGTACCCGACCCTGCGCCGCATCGAGGCGGCCTGCCAGGCCGTGGAGGCCTTCGATCGCGCGCGTCCGGAGCGTCAGCCCGACGCAGCCTGATGGCCGCTGCGCTCGCCGCGTATTGCCCGGCGCTACCTCTGGCCAGGGGCTGGTAGCGACGGGCCATGCCCGGCGGATATCTCATCCCGCCCCAGCATCTGCCGCAGGTCGTCGCGGAACAGCCGATAGGCCTCCTCGCGGCGTGTCTCATCGCCCTGCCGCAGCACCCACGCCGGGTGCACGGTGGCGTAGCCGCGGGTGCCATCGTCCAGCGTGTGCCAGCGCCCGCGATCGCGCGCCAGGGTGAACCCGCGCCCGAACACCGCCGACGCTGCCGTCGCGCCCAGGCACACGATCAGCTGCGGCCGCACCCGCGCGATCTCGCCCATCAGCCAGGGCCGGCAGGCGTGCACGTGCCGGCTTTCCGGTCGCTTGTGCAGCCGCACCTTGCCGCGCCGCTCATGGTGGAAGTGCTTCACCGCGTTGGTCAGGTACAGCGTCGCCCGGTCGATACCCAGTTCGGCCAGTGCACGGTCCAGCAGCTGGCCGGCCGGGCCTGCAAACGGCCGGCCGCTGAGGTCCTCCACGTCGCCGGGCTGCTCACCCACCACCATCACCCGCGCATCGGCCGGGCCCTGGCCGAACACGGTCTGCGTGGCCGGCTGCCACAGCGGGCATTGCTGGCAGGTGCTGGCCTGTTCGCGCAGCGCGGCAAGGCTTCCTTCCACCGCAGGGGCCGGCAGTACCCGCGCCGGCACCCGCCGCGCCGGTGCCTGGGCCGGGCGGTCGTGCATCTCCTGCACCCGGCCTGCCGCCTCGCGCACCAGGCTGGGCAGCAGCTGCGCCTCGGGCAGGTGCCGCCAGTACCTGGCCGGCATTTCCTGCTGCATCATCCGGGTGTTCAAGCGCGCCGGGTTGAAGATGCTGGCGTAATAGGTCTGCCACAGGGCCTCGCGTGCATCTTCGGCCGGCGCGTCCTGGCGCTGTCCGCCAGGACCGAAACTCAGGGCCTGGCCGTCCCAGTGCACGCTGCGGCCCGGGGTCAGGATCGCCCAGCGCATGCCGGCGAAGCGGCGCGCGAAGAACGGCGCCACGCGGTCCACGATGTGGTGCTCCGGCTCGAACCAGGCAATGAAGGCATCCTGTTCGCCGGGGACTTCGCGGAAGCGCACGAAGGCCTTCATCTTGTGCGTGTCGCGGCGCACCGCCTGGGCCAGCGCCATCGCCCGCAGCACATCGGCATCGGTCGGGTTGGACAGCACCGCGCGCTCGCCATGGGTGATGCGCCACAGCAGCCGGTACAGCAGGGCCATGCGCTGCGGGTCACGGTGGCACAGCACGGTGGCGGCCAGTTCCAGGAAGTCGCGCGGTACGCCGGGCTGCGCGCCGAGCGCAGGTCCGTCTGCAGGAACGGGCAGGGCAGGGGCATCCAGCAGCGACGCTTCCGTGCCCGGCAGCCAGTCCAGCTGCGCGGGCGGCACGGTCGCCAGCAGCGCCTGCCGCGCCGCGTCGCGCCAAGCCTGCAGTGACCACGCAGGGTCCACGCGTAGCGACCAGCGTTGCATGTCAGGCCGCCGCGGGTGGGTCGAACAGCGAACCCTGGCGCGGCGGCGGGGCCAGCCGGGCGCGCAGCGCCGCCGGATCGTCCAGCGCGCTGCGCGGGTGGTGGTCGGCCAGTTGCACGAACGGCAGCAGTTTGTTCATGGGCGCTTTCAGCCGGGCGACATCGGCCACTCGCAGGCGCCCGTGGCGGCGCGCCATCAGCACCCGCTTCACATTGCGCACGCCCAGCCCCGGTACACGCAGCAGCAGTTCCTTCGGCGCACGGTTCAGGTCTACCGGGAAACGTTCCGGGTGGCGGATCGCCCAGGCCATCTTCGGGTCGATATCCAGATCCAGCATGCCGTCGCCGCTGTTGTCGGTGATCTCATCCACGCCGTAACCATAGAAGCGCAGCAGCCAGTCGGCCTGGTACAGGCGATGTTCGCGCTGCAGCGGTGGCGGCTGCACCGGCAACTGGCGGCTGGCATCGGGAATGGGGCTGAAGGCTGAGTAGTACACCCGGCGCATGTGGTAGTTGCCGTACAGGCGGTCGGCGCTGAGCAGGATCTGCTGGTCGCTGGCGCCGTCGGCACCGACGATCATCTGCGTGCTCTGCCCGGCCGGGGCGAAGCGTGGCGGCCGCGCACGCGCGCTGCGGGTGGGCATGGCCGTGGCCGGCACGGCAGGCGGGGCGCGACGCGCCTCCTTTGCTTCGTCGATGCGCCAACGCAGCTCACCCATCGCGCCGCGGATGGTATGGCTGGTTTTTTCCGGGGCCAGCGCGGCCAGTCCGGCATCGGTGGGCAATTCCACGTTGATCGACAAACGGTCGGCATGGCGGCCGGCGCTGGCCAGCAGTTCCGGCGACGCCTCGGGAATGGTCTTCAGGTGGATGTAACCGGCGAAGCGATGCTCCTCGCGCAGCTGCCGGGCCACTTCCACCATGCGCTCCATGGTGTAGTCGGCGTTGCGGATGATGCCACTGGAAAGGAACAGCCCTTCGATGTAGTTGCGCTTGTAGAAATCCAGAGTGAGCGAGACCACTTCCTCCACGCTGAAACGCGCGCGCGGAACATTGCTGGAGACGCGGTTCACGCAGTAGGCGCAGTCGTACACGCAGAAATTGGTCAGCAGGATCTTCAGCAGGGAGACGCAGCGGCCATCGGGCGTATAGCTGTGGCAGATACCCATGCCCTCGGTGCTGCCGATGCCGCCGGACGCGCGCGAATCGCGTTTGCCCGCGCCACTGGAGGCGCAGGAGGCATCGTATTTGGCGGCATCGGCAAGAATGGCCAGCTTGCGAAGGGTTTCCATGACGGAAACGTACGGACGGGCGGTCTCATTGGATGAGACCGCCCCTTAACCCTTCAGGATTCCCGCCGGGCCCGCCCGGCGGATGGACTCAGAACCCGTGGGTGATGCTGGGCTGGGTGGCCGAGGAGAAATCGGCGTACGGGTCGTGTTCGCCACTGCCGCCTTCGGACAGGCGGAACTTCAGCGCCAGACCGTCGCGCGAATCGGCCGCACGCAGCGCCTCTTCCTGCTCGATCACGCCGCTCTTGGCCAGCCGGAACAGGCACTGGTCGAAGCTCTCCATGCCTTCTTCCAGCGACGATTCCATTGCCGCCTTGATCTCGTGCACCTGGCCGCGGCGCAGCAGGTCGCGGATCATCGGCGTGTTGATCAGCACCTCGGTGGCCGGCAGGCGGCGGCCGGCCTTGTTCTTCACCAGGCGCTGGCTGACCACCGCACGCAGGTTCAGGGCCAGGTTCATCAGCACGTTCCTGTGCGCGCTTTCCGGGAAGAAATTCAGGATGCGTTCGATGGTCTGGTCGGCGTTGTTGGAGTGCAGGGTGGCCAGGCACAGGTGGCCGGTTTCGGCAAAGGCGATGGCCGCCTCCATCGTTTCCGCGTCCAGGATTTCGCCGATCAGGATCACATCCGGCGCTTCACGCATCGCGTTCTTCAGCGCGTTGTGAAAGGCGTGGGTGTCCAGCCCGACTTCGCGCTGGTTCACGATCGACATCTTGTGCTTGTGCAGGTATTCGATCGGGTCCTCGATGGTGAGGATGTGCCCGGTGGTGGTGCTGTTGCGGTGGTCGATCATCGACGCCAGCGAGGTGGACTTGCCCGAGCCGGTGGACCCCACCACCAGCACCAGCCCACGCGGGGTCATGATGACGTCCTTCAGCACCTGCGGAAGATTGAGCTCCTCGATGCTGGGAATGCGGCTGCGGATGGCACGGATGACCATGCCGACTTCGCCGCGCTGCTTGAACACATTGACGCGGAAGCGCCCGGCGTCGGGCAGGGCAATGGCCATGTTGAGCTCCAGCTCGCGCTCGAACTGCGGCACCTGGCCTTCGTCCATCAGCGAGTAGGCGATCTTCTTCACCATGCCCGGCGGCAGGCCGGTGTTGCCCAGCGGGTACAGCTTGCCCTCGATCTTGATGTACACCGGCGCACCGGTGGTCAAGAACATGTCCGAGGCGTTCTTTTCGGTCATCAGCTTCAGGAAGTAGCCGATATCCATCGCGAATTTTCCCCAACGAAACCGCCAGCGACCGTTGCAAGCACGGCGTCGGCTTGACGACAATGGCCACGTACCGACAACCGGGCACGGGCCTCCCCAATGAAACGACTTAGCTTCGCACAAATGCGCCAGGGCCTGTATGTGATGGCGTTGGCATTCGCGGTGTCTGCCCCCGTTGGGGCGCAGGAAGCCGCCCTGGAACTGGCCCAGGCCCAGCAGGCCGTGGAAAAGGCCACCCAGGCCGATGCCGACCAATATGCGCCAGACCTGATCGGCCTGGCCCGACAGGGGCTGGAACAGGCCCAGCGCGCCGCCGGCGACCGCCGTGAGCGCAAGAACGCTCCGGCGCTGGCCCTGCGTGCCGCCGCCGACGCCGACCTGGCGCGTGCCCGCAGCGAGGAGGCCACCGCCACCGCCCAGCTGCAGCTGCGCCGCAACGAGGTGAACCAGCTGCAGCGCCAGCTGTCGACCGGGGAGGATCGCCGATGAAGACGCTTTCCGCCCTTGCGCTGGCTACCGCGCTGGCCCTGCCGGGCATGGCCGTGGCCGCCGACAACCCGATGGTGGCGCAGCTGACCCAGCGGCTGATGGCGATCCAGGCCAACCCGGACACCGCCGAACTGGGCGCCTTCGAGCGCATGCAGGCGCAGCAGGCCATTGCCACCCTGGACAAGGCCAAGCGCCGCGACCAGGAACTGGCCACGTACCTGGCCGAGCGCCGGGTGGACATTGCCGAAACCAGCGTGCGCGCCGCCTTGGCCGCCCGCGAGGTGGACCGCCTGGAGCGCACCCGCAGCGATCTGCTGATCGAAGCCAGCCGCCGCGACGCGGCCCGTGCGCGCCAGGAGGCCGAGCAGCTGCGCATGCAGGCGCAGATGCAGGCCGAAGAGGCCGAGCGCCTGCGCCTGGCCGCCGAGGCCGAGACCCTGGCCCGCCAGGACGCAGAGAACGCCCTGACCAGCGTGGCCGGCAAGCAGCAGCAGCGCCTGAGCGCGGCCCAGCAGAACGCGGCCAAGCTGGCCCGTGAAGAGGCTGAGCTGGTCTCCGGACAGAAGCTGCCGGGCTCGAAGTTCGACGGTCGCGGTGAAGTCTTCACCCTTGGCGGTGACGCCTTTGCCGCGGGTGCGGCCGGTCTGTCCGGCGGTGCGAAGAACCAGGCCAAGGCACTGGCCGAATACCTGAACATCGGCAAGAAGGGCCGGGTGCGCATCGAGGCCTACGACAGCGCCACCGGCGTGGGCCAGAAGCGCGCCGAAGCCCTGCGTGACGCGCTGGTGGCGGCCGGTGTCGCAGGCAACCGGATCCAGGTCGCGGGCAAGAAGGCCGCGTCCACCAAAGCCCGCTCGGCCGAGGTCATCGTGGCCCCGTAATTGCTTGAATTTGTTTGTTTTTCGTTGCTTTGAGTATTCAGCCTGAACCCCGCCACGGCGGGGTTTGGTCTTTTTGTCACAGGGGCTTGAACCCGGCCTGCAGCAAGCGTAGGGTCAATCGTCCGGGACGCAATGCCGCAGACCGGACGATGGGAGGGCCGGGCCGATGCAAGCAGGGCGCGAACCGCAGCAGACCGACGTGCGCAGGCCAGTGCCGCGGGTCGTGGTGCGCACCCATGTGGCCATCTCCCGGCGCTCCTCCATGAACAACGCCCCGTGCCTTGCGGCCGGGGCGTTCGTGTATCTGTCGAAGGAGGTCCATCATGTTTGAAGATCAGCCCCAGAGCGAGATCGACGCCCGTCGCGCGTGTGATCCGGAGTTCCGGGCACTCCATGACCAGCACCGGAAATTGAACAAGAAGTGCATGGACGCGGAGTTGGGTGTCCTCCCGATCGATGATGTCACCCTGGGTCGAATGAAGCGCGAGAAGCTGCTGGCCAAGCAACGCCTTCTGCGTATGTACGAAACCCCGCTCCCCACGACGTCCCCCACGCACTGACGCACGCGCTCACGCCCGGAACGGCGTGAGCGGGCCATCGAAGGCCTGGCCAGGCACGTGACCTGGCCCCGCGGTATCGCCGGAAACGGCGGCCGCGCCAAGGCACCACAGGCGGTGGTGCCTTGGCCCGCAGGCCCTGGCCTGTGGAAACCCCAGCAGCCTGAGTCCACCGATGCGGGCGGTAACGGTCTCCTCGTCGATCCGGGGCCGTCCGCATCCTCTCTCTATGGTAGGGGCCCACCTTGGCTGGCCCACCTTGGCTGCTATCGCGCCGGGCGCGGCCCGGGGCTACAAGCGCGTGCGCATCGCGGTGCCTGACTTTCGGCGCCATCCGTCGGATAATCCATGGTCCGGCCCTGCGCGGCGCGAAACGAAAGTCCCCCGAATGTCCATCCATTCTTCCGTCCTCGAACTCATCGGCAAGACCCCGATCGTCAAGGCCCAGCGCCTGGATACCGGTGTCTGCGAGCTCTACCTGAAGCTCGAAAGCGCCAACCCGGGCGGATCGATCAAGGACCGCATCGGCCTGTCGATGATCGAAGCGGCCGAGAAGCGCGGCGACCTGAAGCCCGGTGCCACCCTGGTGGAAGGCACGGCCGGCAACACCGGCCTGGGCTTGGCACTGGTGGCGCAGCAGAAGGGCTACAAGCTGATCCTGGTCGTGCCCGACAAGATGAGCCGGGAAAAGATCTTCAACCTGAAGGCCATGGGCGCCGAAGTGCGCCTGACCCGTTCGGACGTGGCCAAGGGCCACCCGGAGTACTATCAGGATCTGGCCCAGACCATTGCCGAGCAGACCCCCGGCGCCTACTTCATCAACCAGTTCGGCAACCCGGACAACCCGGCCGCGCACGAATTCGGCACCGGCCCGGAAATCCTTGAACAGATGGGCGGCGACCTGGATGCCATCGTGTTCGGCTGCGGCAGCTCGGGCACCATGACCGGCCTGTCGCGTGCGTTTGCCAAGCTGTCGCCGAAGACCGAGCTGGTGCTGGCTGATCCGGTTGGGTCCATCCTTGCCGAGTACATCAACGACGGCAACCTGAACGACAAGTCCGGCAGCTGGCTGGTGGAAGGCATCGGCGAGGACTTCCTGCCCTCGATCTCCGATTTCAGCCGCGTCACCAAGGCCTACCCGATCACCGACGCGGAAAGCTTCCACACCGCGCGCGAGCTGCTGGGCAAGGAAGGCATCCTCGGCGGTTCGTCCACCGGCACCCTGCTGGCTGCGGCACTGAAGTACTGCCAGGAACAGACCACGCCGAAGAAGGTGCTGGTGCTGGTGCCCGACACCGGCAACAAGTACCTGTCGAAGATGTACAACGACTACTGGATGCTGGACAACGGCTTCCTGCAGCGCCCGCAGCACGGCGACCTGCGCGACCTGATCCTGCGCCCGTATGGCCAGCGCGACACCGTCGTGATCGGCCCGAACGACCTGCTGACCACCGCCTACCAGCGCATGAAGCTGTACGACGTTTCGCAGCTGCCGGTGATGGACGGCGACCAGCTGGTCGGCATTGTCGATGAAAGCGACGTGCTGCTGCACGTCTATGGCGACGAGGCCCGTTTCCGCGATCCGGTGGCCACGGCCATGGTCAGCAAGCTGGACCGGCTGGACGTGAAGTCGCCCATCGAAGCCCTGCTGCCGGTGTTCGACCGCGGTCAGGTGGCCATCGTCATGGATGGCAACACCTTCCTGGGCCTGATCACCCGCATCGATCTGCTGAACTTCCTGCGCCGTCGCGTGCAATAAGCGCACGATCGCCCGCATTTGCTGCTGAATCCCGGTTTATCCGCGTCAATGCCCGTTAAGGGCGCGCTGATAGACTCCCGCTCCTTCGACGGCGCCGTGCATCGGCGCCATTCAGGAAACGAAATGTCCAACGCTTCCAAGCCCGATCGCGCGCTGGCCCTGGCCACGCTGGCCATCCACGGCGGCCAGTCGCCTGATCCGAGCACCGGCGCGGTGATGCCGCCCATCTACGCCACCTCCACCTACGCGCAGTCCAGCCCCGGCGAGCACCAGGGCTTCGAGTACTCGCGCACGCACAACCCGACCCGTTTCGCCTACGAGCGCTGCGTGGCCTCGCTGGAAGGCGGTACGCGCGGTTTCGCCTTTGCGTCGGGCATGGCTGCCAGCTCCACCGTGATGGAGCTGCTGGATGCCGGCAGCCACGTGGTGGCGATGGATGACATCTACGGCGGCACCTTCCGCCTGTTCGAGCGCGTGCGCCGCCGCACCGCCGGGCTGGATTTCAGCTTTGTTGACCTGACGGATCTGGCTGCCTTCGAAGCGGCGATCACCCCGCAGACGAAGATGGTCTGGATTGAAACCCCGACCAACCCGATGCTGAAGATCGTGGACATCGCGGCGGTGGCCACCATCGCCAAGCGCCATGGCCTGATCGTGGTGGTGGACAACACCTTCGCCTCGCCGATGCTGCAGCGTCCGCTGCGGCTGGGCGCCGACCTGGTGCTGCATTCGGCCACCAAGTACCTCAATGGCCATTCGGACATGGTGGGAGGCATGGTAGTGGTCGGTGACGACGCGCCGCTGGCCGAGCAGATGGCGTTCCTGCAGAACTCCATCGGCGGCGTGCAGGGCCCGTTCGACAGCTTCCTGGCCCTGCGCGGCCTGAAGACCCTGCCGCTGCGCATGAAGGCCCATTGCGCCAATGCGATGGCGCTGGCCAAGTGGCTGGAAACCCATCCGGCAGTGGACAAGGTGATCTACCCGGGTCTGCCCTCGCACCCGCAGCATGAGCTGGCCGGCAAGCAGATGGCCGGCTATGGCGGCATTGTTTCGATCGTGTTGAAGGGCGGTTTCGAGGCGGCCAAGCGCTTCTGCGAAAAGACCGAGCTGTTCACCCTGGCCGAGTCGCTGGGCGGCGTGGAAAGCCTGGTGAACCACCCTGCAGTGATGACCCATGCCTCGATTCCCGTGGCGCGCCGTGAGCAACTGGGCATCAGCGATGCGCTGGTGCGGCTGAGCGTGGGCGTGGAAGAGCTGGGGGATCTGCAGGTGGATCTGGAAAGGGCGCTGGGCGGCTGACCGAGGTAGCGTCCCCAGTGCTCTATCGACCTGTCCACCCAGAGGGGCAGGCAAGGCATGAACCCAGGAAGTCCAAGCATGTTTAACTCAAGTCAAACGATGAGCATGGCGCCGACCACGGCGCTGCGCTCCATCTTCCACTATCGAACGCTGATCCTGGAGATGGTGAAGCGGGAGGTGATCGGGCGCTATCGCGGATCGGTCATGGGGCTCTTGTGGTCGTTCTTTACCCCTGTGCTCATGCTGGTGGTATACACCTTTGTCTTCAGCGTCGTGTTTCGTGCCCGTTGGGCTGGGGGGTCTGGCTCCAAGACTGAGTTCGCGGTGGTTCTGTTCGTGGGCATGATGATCTTCGGGTTGTTCTCTGAATGCATCAATCGGGCGCCGTCGCTCATCCTGTCCAATGCGAACTACGTGAAAAAGGTGATTTTTCCCCTGGAGATTCTCCCGGTGGTGTCGTTGGGTGCGGCGCTGTTCCACTTTGCCATCAGCATGGTGGTATGGGTGCTGTTCTACCTGATCCTGTTTGGTATCCCCTCGGTCCAGGCATTTTGGCTGCCGATCGTGATGGTGCCGTTGCTGATCCTGTGCGTTGGCGTGTCATGGTTTCTTGCGTCGCTGGGGGTCTACCTGCGTGACGTTGGCCAGGTGATCGTGGTCGTCACGACCGCGCTCATGTTCATGTCGCCCGTGTTCTTCCCGGCAGTCGCGATGCCGGAGGAGTTTCGGCCCTATCTGTACATCAGTCCGATCACTTACTTCATTGAACAGTCCCGCGAGCTCCTCATCTGGCATGGCGGCATGCATTGGGGCATGTGGCTGAAGATGATGGGTGTTTCCATTGCGGTCGCGGTACTGGGCTTTGCATGGTTCCAGAAGACCAGAAAGGGTTTCGCCGATGTCATCTGAAAACGCCATTGAGGTCGAGAGCCTCAGCAAGTGCTACCAGATTTACGACAAGCCCCGCGACCGGTTGATGCAGATGCTGCTGGGCAATGACGAGCGGCGTTTCTACCGGGAGTTCTGGGCTCTTCGGGATGTGTCGTTCAAGATTCCCAAGGGGCAGGTGTACGGCATCCTTGGCAAGAACGGCGCGGGCAAATCGACGCTGCTGCAGATCATCTGCGGTACCTTGGCGGCGACGTCCGGCGAGGCTAGGGTCGCTGGTCGCGTCTCGGCTCTGCTGGAGCTCGGCTCGGGCTTCAATCCCGAGTTCACGGGTATCGAAAACATCTACATGAACGCCCAGCTGCTGGGCCTAACCCGCAAGGAAGTTGACGGTAAGCTGGACAAGATCCTCAGCTTTGCCGACATCGGCGATCATGTCAGTCAGCCGGTCAAGACCTATTCGAGCGGCATGTTCGCGCGACTAGCGTTCTCTGTAGCCATCCATGTCGATCCAGACATCCTCATTGTTGATGAGACGCTCAGCGTTGGTGACGCGTGGTTCCAGCACAAGAGCATGGCGCGAATGCGCAAGCTCATGGAAAGCGGTTGCACCGTGCTCTTCGTCAGTCACTCCATCGACGCAGTGCGAGCACTTTGTGATTACGCCATCTGGATCGATGGTGGCACCCTGAAGATGCAGGGAAATGTCACCGAGGTGACCAATGCCTACATGAATGATGTGTTCGTCGAGCACAACAAGATCATTCTGGAGGCCAACGACGTGACGGTGAATGGTCTGCCGGATCAGGCACCCGCCGCGGAAATTGAAGGAATGGCGCTGACATCTCCGGTTGATGCGGATGGCGCGACATCGTCGAAAGAGGAGCCTGCAGATGGTGCTGTGCTGCGCATCGAACAGGTCGGGCTAGTGGGTGCGGACGGTCGCCCGTGCCGGAAGATCGAGCAGGGGGAGGACCTCACACTTGCCGTGGATGTACGGTTCTACAAGGATCTGAAGAACATCAGCGTGGGTTTCCTGATCAAGGACCAGTTTGGTCAGGACCTTACCGGCGAGAGCATCTTCAATTCGCAGCGCAAAGGTACCGATGTTGTTGCTGGACAATTGTTGAGGGTGCGATTCACCTCCTGCAATCAGTTGCGTGGTGGCCAGTCTTACTCCATCGCGCTTCGAATCAATCAGGTCAGCCGCTGGGATCGCAGTGACAATGTGACCATCTATGCGGATGAGTTGGCTGCCGTGTTCGATGTAATGGCGGATGTGGATCAGCCCATGTGGTTCAAGTTCAAGATGCCCTTCAAGGTGAGTTACTGATGATTGATGTGAGCGTGGTGTTGAACATGCACAGGGAAGCGCTCTACCTCGTGCCCACTCTGGAGTCGCTGGTGCAATGCGCAGCCAAGGCCCGGGATGACGGCGTCATCGTGGAGCTTGTCGCGGTGTTCGATCGCGCCGATGACGCGACCCGGGAGGTTTTTCGGGTGCACGATCTTTCCGTTTTCGTCGCCGTCAAGGAGGTCGACGTCGATGTTGGTTCGCTGGGCCTAGCCCGCAATGCAGGCATCGAGCGCGCTGACGGCGAGTACGTATGGACCTCCGACGCCGACGATCTCGTTTCGTCAAACGCCATTGTGGCGATGCTTGCGGCGGCGCGCGGGCATGACCGCGCCGAGGTTGCCGTTTTCCTCGAATACCTGTGCGCGTTCGGTGAGCAGTACCACAATGTGCGCTATGTTGATTCAAAGTTCCTGACGGCCGGCGACTTTGCATTCCAGCACCCCTATGTTTCGCGGATCTTCGTTCGCCGTTCTGCATTCGATTCGCTGAAGTACGATGATCTGCGCGTCACGACGGGGTTTGCATACGAAGACTGGTACTTCAATTGCCAACTTCGGGCAGCTGGCTACGACATGATCGTTGCCCCGGATACGGTGATCTTTTATCGCCAGCGGCAAGGGAGCCTGCTGCGCCAAGCCAATGCGGCCTCGGTCCGATTGATTCCCCATAGTCGACTGTTCGATCCGGAGGTGTTTCTCGCAGACATGCGGGAGAGTCGTCGCCGGGCCGGTGACTGGGACGCGCTGTTGGCCGATCGGAAGGCGATCTTTGACCAGGACAACACGCGCCTGTTCATGGAATCGGAGTCTCTGCAGGAATCGCTTTGGGAAGCCATCAAGCTGGAGCCGGAAATTGAGCCGCATCGGGTGGAGGTTGCGGGCAGCTACAGCCCGATGCCGTGGAACCCCGAGCACTGGGGAATGCAGCTGGAGCACCTCTACGGGATGATCGGCAAAGGACGCTTCACCGACATCGTGCTGTTGCCCTGGCTCATCGCTGGTGGTGCGGAGAAGTACATTCTGCAGGTGCTTCATGAGATCGCCGCTCAGCAGCCTGAAGCGCGGATTCTTGTGGTTACCGGTCAGCCCGCGAAGCGCCACGACTGGGCTGCCAAGCTTCCCAATGGCTCGGTATTCATCGACATCTGCAATGCATTCCCCCACTTGGACAGCACCGATCAAGATGCACTGACCATCAGGATGCTCCTGGCCATTCGTGAGGGAGATGCAAGGCTGCATGTAAAGTCATCTCCATTTGCCCACCGGCTGCTGGACGCGTATGCGCCGGTGTTGACGCGTCTGTTCCGCATTGTCTACTACCGCTTCAGCGACGCCACGTATCGCTGGCGGGACACGGTTCTGCGCGGCCCTTGGGGCCTGGGTGTCCTTCGCAGGCATCTTCCCGGATTCTGGCGGGTGCTGACCGACTGCGAGGCGATCGTCGCGGCCGATCGCAGTTTTCTCGGAACGCTGCCTTCCTACAGCCCCATCTACGCACGTTGTGACGTGAGTTCGGCTGCCATTGACGGATCCTCGGGCCGTCTCGGGACGCGCAGAAAGCTGCTGTGGGCGTCGCGGGTGGCTCCGGAAAAGCGCCCCGAGCTGGTATCCGCTGTTTCAGAACGGTTGGCGGCCCAAGGCCTGGATGTAAAGATTGACGCTTTTGGAACGGCTGATCCGGGGATGAACGCCAGGCATGTATTTGGCCAAGGTCAGGGCCGGATCCGGTATCGTGGTGGATTCAGCTCGTTCACTGAGCTGCCTTTAGGCGAGTACGACGCCTTCCTCTACACGAGCTCCTTTGACGGGCTTCCCAATATCCTGCTTGAAATGGCGGGGGCGGGGCTGCCTATCATCGCGCCAGATGTCGGCGGAATCAGCGAAGTAGTGAAGAATGACGTGACTGGGCGCCTGATTCCGTCCATGCATGACGATGCCGCTTTGGTTGACGCCTATGTTCAGGCCGTCCTTTCGCTATACACAGAGGGTACGGATTGGCAGGGGATGTCCGAGGCTTGCCGCAGTCTGATTGAGACACGCCATGGCGCCGGTGCTTTTGCCGGTCAGGTTCGTGGCGTGCTATGTCTTGCCCCTGAGAATAATAGCAAGGTTGTCTAATGCAGCACCTCCACTTCTATGCGGATCCGCACAGTATCGATGTCCTGGCCTCCGGGGAAAGCAAGGCGATCCTGATCGGCAGTGATTTCGGCTATGGCAATTTCGGTGATCTTCTCCAGCACATGGGAAGTATCAATCGGGTCAAGCGGTCTTCCGCACTTTCGGTTGTTTCGGTGCTTTCTCTGGACGCCATTTCACGCCACGTGGGCGTGGGTTCGCTTCGCCAGTCATATGGCGTCGATGCACAGATGTTCGTGTCCTCGGCGCCGCTAGATGATGAGAGGGCGGCGAAGCTGGGTCTTGCACGCGTCCGGTCGCTGCGCAACGTCGCATGTGTGCAGCTGTACGGCGGTGGATTCCTCAATGAAATGTGGGGCGGCTTCGTACTGCAGGTGACGGAGTTCTTTCTGCGCAATCTGCCTGGCGTGTCCTACTTTATCTCGGGGCAGCAGATCTCCCAGGGTTTCGCGGAAGTTGTCCAGCAGCATTGCGTTGCATTCAAACCTCAACTTATCGGTGCTCGTGACCGCGACTCGCTGCAGACCATGCAGTCGTTGGGCGTGGAGGCGCGTTACTCGTTCGACGATGCGGTTGAACCTTTGAATGAATTGTCGCGGGTGCTCACTCCCTCGCGGGCTGACACCGGTGCCTTCCTTCACCTCAATTCTTCCGGTTACACCGGAAACAGTGCGGAGATCGAAGAGATCTCCGCGCACATGGACGTGCTTTCTAGGCGATCCGGTACTCGTGACCTTGTGCTTTTCCAGGCGTTCCAGGATGCACGGGAAGAAGTGGTCGACTCGATCGAGACCCTCAAGCGGCTGGAGGGGGGGCTCCCCTTCGTTGATCTGAATACGATCATGTTGGTGTCCTTCATCATGAAGGGGGGCGATGCGATGCCGCCCATGCTGTTGAAGGGAGAGTACGGATATGTCTGTTCCTACCATGTAACCATGTGGCTTCAGCTCAACGGCATTCCCTGCTGGTTGCGTAGCAGCAACCCCTATTACGACCAGAAGCGCAAAGCACTGGGAGTAGAAGGGACCTTCGAGGCCTTCCTTGAACAGATGCCGACGGTGGACCACACCGGGAATCTGCAGGAACGGGCGGTGTGGGCTAACCTTCTGGAATGCCGTCTGGGTGAACTACCTCCCGTAGACAACGCCATGCAATGGGATGCGCTGGGCAACGAGACCGAACATCGTTCATTTTGCTTCAAGGGCGAACCGCGGCTTGAAACCCGTTTGAATGAAAGCTGGGCTGCCGTGCTTGGGCTGCAGGAAGATGTTTCGCGTCTCAACGCTGAACTTGGAGATGCGCAGGGACAGCGGGCTGCCGTGGATGGGGACAGGAAATCCCTCGAAGATCGCCTGGCGGTTTACGGCCAGCGCCTCACACATGTCGGTGCGGAGGCTCGGCAGTACCGCGAGCAAGCCGAACATGAGCATGCAAACTGGTTGCGCGCAAGTCAAGCGGAGCGGGATGCCAATGCCGTACTGCAGGAAGTCATGAAGAGCCGATCCTGGAAGTGGACTTTGCCTGTTCGCGTGGTCAATCGATTCCTGAAGACGCGCCGCTTTGATGCGCGGGGGGAAGTGGGGTTGTTTGAAGCCGCGCGGCGTGTCGGCGGCAAGTTGCCCATTCCAGCTTCCGTCAGATCGCAGTTGGGCAGATATCTGCGTGGATTGCGCAGGGGTTGAGCGCAGTTGCCGTTGGTCCGTTGCAGGTGCCGGTCCCGCATTCGACCTGAAGAAGAACAGATCCATTCATGCGCCCAGCGTTGGTTGCCGCGATAGTCGGTGAGCGGGCGGGGCGCTGGAGGCGTCTGTCCGCGGGTCGCCTGCTGGCAGAAACCGAGCGACGCCGGGGTTCCGGTTGAGCTTGCCTCCATCGGGGGATTTACTTCAGTATTGGTCGCCTCGGTCAAGCTCACCGGGGTTCCGTCCATACAGTTCGGAGTATCAACGCATGAAGCGATGCATTCAGTGCTCTGTTGCGTACACCGCGACCGACTGGGCGTGCCCGGGTTGCAGCTTTGCCCCGCCCATCATTGATGGCTGGCCGGCATTCGCATCAGAGTCAGCCATCTCGACCAGTGGGTTCAGGCCCGAAGCATTCGCCGAACTCGCCGCTCTTGAGGTGGGCAACTTCTGGTTTCAGGCCCGGAATCAGCTGATTGTCTGGGCGTTGAAACGCCATTTTCCGGAACTGCGGAGTTTCCTGGAAATAGGCTGCGGCACCGGCTTTGTTCTTGAAGGCATTGCTCAGGCATTCCCGCAGGCGAAGATGGCCGGTAGCGAGATCCTCAGCGCGGGGCTGCCCTTCGCAGCGCAGCGGATGGCATCGGCAGAACTGTTCCAGATGGATGCACGGCGCATCCCGTACGATAGTGAATTCGATGTCATCGGTGCATTCGATGTCCTTGAGCATATTGAAGAGGATGAGTCTGTCCTCGCTGAGATTCATCGTGCTCTGGTTGCTGGCGGCGCCGCGATCTTTACCGTACCGCAACATCGGTGGCTGTGGAGCAGTATTGATGAGCACGCCTGCCATGTGCGCCGTTACCGTACCGGAGAACTGCGGGAGAAACTGGATCGTTCGGGCTTCCATGTAGAGTTGGAGACGTCTTTTGTCAGTTTGCTGCTGCCGATGATGCTCGCGTCGCGACTCTCCAGGAAGGATGCGCCGGAGCAGGACGCCAATGCGGAGATGCGTCTGCCTCGAATCCTCAATCAACTGCTGCTGGGCGTGATGGCAGTGGAGCGGGGCCTGATCAAGTCCGGTATCCGGTTCCCCATTGGTGGAAGCAGGCTGGTGGTTGCGCGCAAGATCAGTTGAACTCGTGATTCAGATTGGTGCAAGACAGCTTCAGTGCGCGTAGCCCGGAATCTGCTGCAATGATGCGACGAACCTATCCCAAGTGAAGGCGCGGAGGGAGTGCGATTGAGTCCGGATCCACTTCACCCGGGTAGTGGGATCCGCTAGGTTGCGTACTGCCGCAGAATAGTCCACCGTGGACGCATTGGCCGGGACAAGCATGTCTGCCGGAATCAAGTCGCTAATGCCACCAATTTGTGGCGCAATCACCGGAATGCCGGATGCTGTCGCTTCGAGCAACACATTCGGAAGACCATCCCAGCAGCTGGTGTAGATATACGCCAAGTGCTCCGGACCAAGAATGTCCGAGAACCGCTCATAGCTGCCGTGAATGCTCACATTGCTCAGCGCTTTCAGACGACAGAGGTTTTCGTCATCTGCAGACAGCGCTGCGCCATGCACATCCCAGTGGAACTCCGGCATGGAAGATGCCAGTTCCACAAGAAGTTCCGGACGCTTCTGGCGCTCAAGTCGGCTGGCCCATAGCAGGCGCTTCGGTTTGATGTCCGGGTTAATAGGGAGTGATGGTACTTCCGGCGCAGGGAAATGAACCACTTTAAACAGGGATGGATCGATGCCAATTGAGTCGCGCCATGTGGCCGGCGAAGCTCCATTGTCGGTGATGACCGCATCCAGCCAAGGTAAGCACGTGGGTAGGAACTGCTGAGCAAGACCGGTACGACGACCATCCACATCGAACTCATCACAGTACAGGGACGCGAACACTCGTGTTCTCTGTTTGATGGCCTTGCCAAACCGCTGCAGCGTCCGCCACCCGGTATGTGAATTGATTATGTGGATCCTGGTCGGTGCCAGCTGAACAAGAAGGCGTGCCAGCACGGCCTCGGGCTCACTGTGGGGAAGGCTCAAGGCTGCCAGTGTGTGGCCGCATTCCACAAAGGGCGTAGCGTCATCCAAGCGGCTGGCCCATGGAGAGTCGCCCGGCTCGGTCGCAAGTACCAGCACGCGTTGTCCGAATTCCTCGTGCAATGCTCGAGCGTGGTGCAGAGCGCCGAGATCGGCTCCCCCACGCTTGAGCCATGGGATCAGCAGAACCGTATCAAACTGTCGATTTCCTATGCTGCGTCGTAACTGCTCATAGGCATGTCCCGCTTGCGTCCAGTGCACGGGGGTCAGGAATGCCTGTGGGCGTTGTTCAAGAACGATCTTCGGCGCCAGCAGGGGGTCGACCGTGACCGATAGGTCGCGCAGATCCTGAATCGCCCAGTCGGGTAGCGTCTGCCTATGCTTCTGCGGTGCTCGCAATGTTCGTCGAACCAGCAATGACGCCGCAGAGGTTGGCCAGCGTCCTGACGGATGAATCCGCCGGGCACACGCGAGAAGCAATGAAACCATGGAGCTTCTCGTGCTTTCCGGCAACCTGGTCAACAACAGTCGGTCCGCCAGGGTGTAGGCGTCCCGGAGAAAATAGCGGATATTGCTCATCGCAGATCAAACAAGCGTGTTGGGGGAATGAGCGCATTCTGGCTGGCGTGCGCGTTGTTCAATGAGCCAGTGGACTTCTTTCTGACGTAATGGACTGTTCGCTCGGCAATCATGTGAGCGTACCCTCGGGCATAGGTTTCGCAGTTCCAGTGCCAGTCTTCGAACCCGAATCCCGACTCGCCTGGACGGGCTTTCGCATAGGGCACCTCGAAGTAGATCTCGCGGCGCGCGAAACTGCAGGCGTTCCAGGGGTTGACGGTAAGCATGCAGGCTGGATCGAAGTCCGCCGCGTCACTGCCGGTCTGCCACCACAAGCCGGTCTCAGCCTCAAACGTCACGATCAGTTCGGGATGGAGGATGGCTGATCCGGGAAGCGCTTCCGCACGCTGATGGCAGCGGATGATGAAATCGGCGGATAGGTAGTCATCCCCGTCGCAGATCAGGATTCGCATGCCGGAGGAGGCGAGCAAAGCTTGGTTGCGCGAAAGCCCCAGATCTCCGCAATCCAGATGCAGGACGCGGTCCACGCATCCGCTGGCGACGTGAGAGTGCACGAGACGCGTGGTTTCCTCGTCTGCGCGATCCAAGGTCGCGACGACTTCCACGGAAATGCCTGCGCTGATTGCAGCCATCCGGCAACGCTGCAGCGAAAGAAGGCTCTTGTGAGCCAACAGCGCCTCGCGATGGAAGGTAATGATTGCTGTTACGTCTTGGGGGGGGGAGGGCAGCATCGACGATTCACGCCTTCATGGAGTCGACACGCATCTGCCAACGCCACGCGTCAACGCACATCTGGTCGAGGCCCCGCGACGACCTCCACCCTAGTAGCTCATGCGCAACGGATGGATCGGCAAAACACGAGGCAACATCGCCAGCGCGGCGTTCGGCGATCCTGAGTGGGATCTGGCGGCCGCTGGCGCGCTCGAAGGCTGCGACCACTTCCAGCACGCTGTGACCTCGCCCGGTGCCCAGGTTTACGGTGATGCTGCGTTCGTCACGCACGAGGAATTCGAGCGCCTTCACATGCGCTTGGGCAAGGTCTACCACGTGGATGTAATCACGCACGCCCGTGCCATCGACGGTCGCATAGTCGTTGCCAAAGACCCGCAGATACTCGCGTTTCCCGCTTGCGACCTGCGAGATGTACGGCATCAGGTTGTTGGGAATACCGTGGGGCGCCTCGCCAATCATTCCGGAGGGATGGGCGCCAACCGGGTTGAAGTAGCGCAGCGAGGCAACGCTGAGGCTTGGGGCGGACACTACGAGATCTTCGAGCATTTGCTCGCAGATGAGTTTGGATCGTCCGTAGGGATTGGTGGTGCGCGTGTTGGCCGACTCCGGAATGGGGCACTGATCTGCCTCGCCGTAGACGGTGGCCGATGAACTGAATACGAACCTGCCTACATCGCAGGCCTGCATGGCCTGAAGAAGTGAGATGGTGCCGGCCACGTTGTTGTCAAAGTAGTCGAGTGGGCGCTCCCAGGATTCACCCACAGACTTCAGTGCAGCGAAGTGGATGACCGAATCGATGGAGTGATCACGGATCACACGCTCCAGCAACGCTCGGTCGCGGATATCTCCCTGAACGAAAGCGGGCATCTTCTGCGAGATGGCTTCGATGCTGGCGAGCACCTCGACGCCGCTGTTGACGAGGTTGTCCAGGATTGTCACTTCATGCCCGCATGCCAGCAGCTCCACACTGGTGTGGGAGCCGATGAAGCCAGTTCCTCCAGTAACCAACACGTTCATCTTGAAATACCTATCAGAATGGTTGAGCTTGCACTTAATCGGGGTCTGCGCCTGTAGAAAGAGCAGTTCAGTGCATGCATATCACGACCTCGTCTCCCTTCTTGTGCAGGGAGCTGGGGGCAGGATACTTGGCTGACGTTGAACACAGTCCAGCGAATTCCGGCGCCAGACGGACATTCTGGTCGCGGCCCGTCGCTTCGTCGAACAGTGGATCCAGTGCCCAGTCAACACCCAGTGCCGAAATGTTCAGGTCTCCCTGAGCGATACCTTGGGCGATCTCATGTGACCAGGTGGGTCCTACGATGGCCAAATTTGATGCTGCCTCAGGGTATTTTTCGGTCGCGAGGAGCGCCATCTCCCGCGCCTGCATCTGGTCCCATCGATTGAGCCGCTGCTGATTGAACAGAATCGAGTGGCTGTGCGCTGAAAAGATGCAGCCGCTGGCGATGAGAAGAACACCGGCGAGATTGACGCGGGGATTACTTGTGGGTATCAGCACTGAAGCAGCTGCCGCTAATGCAAAGGGCACCGCAATCAGGGTGCGAGGTACGGGCCACCAGGTCACCGTGACAGCGATGGGAATGAGTGCTGCGGCAGTGCCAGCAATCAGGACAACAACTGCCAGCCAGGTTGAACCCTTGGCCGTGCGCAGGCGGGCGATCAGCAGGACAATGAAGCCGGCGGCCGCGAGCGCTTTGGCAGGCCAGGTGGCAACAGTTTCAGATTTTGCCCAGAGAACAGGAACCAGGTGAGCCAACTCCATCCAGCGCTGGGACAGCTGCTCCACTGGAATCAGTTCTGATCGTCCCGCCGCTGGAATTCCAGAGACGATAAGCACCAGCTTCGCGACAAGCATGTTGGAGAGGATCAGCACAGCGCCGGCCATTGCGGCATGGGCCGGAGGTGCAAGCCAGCCTTGGCTCCGTAGTAATCTCGGGCCGAGGCGGGGCGAAAGCCCTTGCTGGAGGCGGCGGACGTGGACACAGAGCACTGCAATCGACAAGAAGCAGACAGCAAGCTGGTTGATCCCCATCACCAGGGTAGCGAGCAGGACACTGGCGATGAGATGGGAGATGCTCAGCGTCGCTGCATCCAATGCGGCTCGATACAGTCGAAGTGCCAGCCACATGCCGAGGAAAACCAGCGACATCGGCAGTGCGGCCTGACGATAGGAGACGTACTCGGTGTAGTACGGATGGGCGCCCAGCAAGGCGCCGAGGCCGATGGCGATGGTTGCCGTGCCCTTGGGTGGAAGGTCTAGTGCATCTCTGAAGAACAAGCCGCTGAATACTGCTGTCGCCGCCAGTCCGATGGTCGAGAAACTCGACATCGTCAGGTTGCAGGCGTGCAGGATCACGTCCATCAGTGCGCTGCCATAGCGCCCCTGCGAGATGAAGAATCCTGTAAGGCTCTTGTCGCCGGCCAGCCGGACGATCCCATAGTCATCTAGCGAATACCCGGGTGTGAAGCCTATGAGCTTCGATACGAGGAAGAACGCAAGGTAGGCCAGCAGAAAAAGCAGTCCCGCCTGCATTTTGCCGACAACCTGGAGTGGCGCCTGTTGTCCTGCGTCCTGCATTGGGCCGGAACGCAAAGTGGGACGTTCGTAGGCCATCGTCAGATGCCTTCCCTAATTGCGGCATCTGCCGCTGCCAGGACCTGGTCTAGCTGCTGCTCGAGGCCAAGCCAGAGCGGCAGGCGTACCAGACGGTTGCTGATGTCATCGGTTACTTTCATCGTTCCAGCCACGCGTCCCAGGCGTTGTCCGGCCGGAGAGGAGTGCAGGGGGATGTAATGGAAGACCGTTTGCACTCCACGCTCGCGCATTCCAGCGATGAAGGCCGTACGTGCCTCAAGGCTTGGCAGCAGTAGGTAGTACATGTGTGCATTGTGCGTGCACTCGGCTGGAATGATTGGGCGACGCAGCTGCCCGGTGGCTTCGTAAGGCGCGGCCCAGGTGTGGTAGTGGTCCCAGATCGCTAGCCGGCGGGAGGTAATGTCATCTGCCTCCAGCAACTGTGCGTTGAGAAAGGCTGCTGTGATCTCGCCAGGAAGATAGGATGAGCCAATGTCCACCCAGGTGTACTTGTCGACCTGTCCGCGGAAGAAGCGGCTGCGGTTGGTGCCTTTCTCGCGGATGATCTCGGCATCTTCGGAGAATGTCGCATCGCGGCAAAGCAACGCTCCGCCTTCTCCGGAGATCACGTTCTTGGTTTCATGAAAACTGAAGGCGCCCAGGTCGCCGATGGTGCCCAATGGACGCCCACGGTATGTAGACATGATGCCCTGTGCGGCGTCTTCGACTACAGCCAACCCACGGCGTGCAGCAATCTCCATGATGGTATCCATCTCGCAGGAGACACCCGCGTAGTGGACCACGCAGATCGCCTTGGTACGGTCGGTGATGGCTGCCTCAATGAGCTTCTCATCGATGTTGAGCGTATCCAGACGGATGTCGACAAAAACCGGTACCGCACCGCGCAGAGCAAATGCGCTGGCGGAGGTGACAAAGGTGAAGGAAGGAAGGATGACTTCATCGCCAGGCTTCAAGCGGAACAGGAGTGCCGCCATTTCCAGTGCAGCCGTACAGGAGTGTGTCAATAGGGCAGTGTTCGCGCCGGTACGATCACGAAGCCAGGCATTGCAGGCCTTAGTGAAGGGGCCATCGCCGGACAGGTGACCATTTGCATGCGCCTGTCCGATGAACTCTGGCTCGCGGCCGGTCATGTAAGGCTTGTTGAAGGGGATCAAGGCAGACCTCTGCAAGGCTGTAGATGCGGTCAGGCTACGGACCGGGAGAGAACGACAACGCCCATCATGATGAGGACCGTGCCGGCTATTTTGTAGCTATCCAGTTGTTCCTGGAAGAAGACCGATGCCAGGAGAGCAACCAGCAGGAAATTGATGGCCATGTACGGGTATGCGCGGCTGATCGGTAGCTTGTTGATGGCGGCCATCCAGCACAGAGAAGCCCCGAAGGCGGCAACGAAGGCAGAGATGATCCAAGGCTTCAGCAACAGCTGCACCAGATTCCAGGGCTGTAGTGGGGAATTCAACAGGTGGCCGTGCAACCCGACCTGCCATTTGAGGACCAGCTGGCCGTATACCGTCAGCAGAATGGTCATGGCGATGAAGAAGTAGCTCATTGCTTGGGGGTTCCCGGCAAGGTGATCTTGCGGGTCAATACGTCGAGCAGGTCGGTACCATCCCAAACCGGATGGAAGTCAAGAGCGCGACCAAAGGGAACGATTCGATCCAATGCCCTGTTTTCCAGTCGGGCCAGCAGTTCGATGAGAGCCTCTCGGGAAAAACCATGCTGGACCAGAGTCTGGTCGCGATCATCCAGCTGTCCGGCAAGGTCGGTCAGTGCTGACAGCGAGACGTCGACGACGAGGCCATGACCGCTCTGCAATTCGCGGAGATGCGCGTCTGCGCGTGCTGCATCCAGGGTCAATGGATAGCTGCCCAGCGAACTGGAAGAGTGGATTGTGGGTGCGAGCGCTGCCATGAGATGGGCGTCGGTTACGCGGGCCATGAGCGCGGCGGGCTCGTCGTTCATTGCGCCGGCCTGACCGCGAACCGCAGGCCAGAAGCGCGCTCGCGCCTGCTGAATGCTGCCTGCATCACCCACCCAGTACAACGTCCTTGGTGACGAGCATGCTTGTTGGCCGAACCAGAGAACATCGTTGACGAAACGATGCGCCAACTGCTGAAGGTCGGCTTCCGTGGATCTAACTATGGTTGCAGCATCGATTGCGGCAACGCCGAAACGATCAGGGAAGGCCAGTTCGAGTGCGAGGGGGGCAAGCGGAATCGATCGAATCTTTGCTACGGTGGCATCGCCGCCCCAGATGATGCGGGCATGGCAGTGTCGGGAGAGCAGGCTGGTGATCGCGTCGTCGTGAGGATAGGTGAGCAGGACGCTGCGTTCGAGTACGCTTGCGTGCAGCCCTTCGCGACGCATGTCCCCCAAGATCGAAACCAATGCTTCACGCTGTACGCTGGGCTTCTGCGAAAGGCGGGCGACATTGCGGTTGCCCGCCAGCACGGACATAAGCCATGCGTAGGCGAACAGAACATCCACGTTGGCAGGTGCCAGGTGGAACACAAGGCCGCGCGCCAGCAGGGATTCATTGTCGGGCGACTGCAGGCGACGGAACAGATGCTCCTGTGCGGCCGGTCGGAACCAGTGCGCCAGAGTGGCCAGTTCAGGATGGTCACGCAGCACTGGCAGCGCGAAGATACGGCGTGCGAAATCTGCGACGAACGCACGCGACTGCGCGTCGAAGGGGGGCAGTGGCGCAAGGCCTGAAATACGGGCAAGCTGCGCTTGCAACGGGACATCTGGGGTAGTGGAGAACAGAATCTGGGTCATGTGCCGGGTACCGTCCGTGTGTCGCTGCAACCACGGACTTCAACGTTCTTGATGCGGCCCAGCACGCCGAAATGCTTGCCCGGGCGCCCGCAGGCGCAGTCGTCCTCACCGTGAATGACGCCGAGATCCTCGGTAAGCAAGCTGTGTCCCGGATAACTTCCGGGCAGCAGGCTTAGGACCTGGATCGCACCGGCTTGGCCGTTAGCGATCGGGGATAGATCCTGCAGGTCACGCACGATCACGTCCGCATAGGCCGGCGCGTGCAGGTGGCCGTGCTCGCACTCGAAGAAGATCGACCCGACCTGCTCGACCATTCCATAGTAGTTATGCACGCGCTCGATTCCGAATGTCGAGGACAGGGCCGACTTGTACGCAGCGTTGTCGACCTTCTGTTCGTCCATCTTCTTCCAGCCACCGCCATGCACGAGCATGCTGCCGCTAGGGAACTGCAAGCTGATACCGTCGCGTTGTGCAGCCTGCACGAACGATTGCCAGACGATGAACGTGAAGCCAAACAGAAGTACCGGTTCATTCGGCGAGGACGTCAGCCACTGCTCCAGCAACTCCCAGTCTGGACGCAGCTGTTCATCGAGCAGATATAAATGATCTCTTCCGAAATTGGAGAAGCCAAGGATACCGGCAGCGCGTGCATTGAATCGGCTGCGGTCGCGCAAGAAGGAGTCGTCATCGATCACCAGCATGCGCATGCGACGATTGCCGGCGAAGTGAGAGAAAATCCGGGTCAAAGCGCGAGTCTGTGCGCGTGCAGTATCCGCATCAAGGAAGATTCTTGAGACAGCAGCGCCCGTTGTGCCGCTGGAAATTAGCGTACGTAGCACCTGTTCGTCCGGTACGCTCTTCAGGTCCAACTCCTTGAAAAGGCGTACTGGCAGCCAGGGCAGTCTTTCCAGCGTGTCGGCCCGGCCCTCGTTCCACAGTGCATCGATCATTGCCGCGTAGGGCGGGCAATGGGTGTGGTGATGTAGGGTGAGCGACTGCAGGCCCTGCAGTAGCCACTGGCGCTTGGTCGCGCGATCAAGCCCAAACACATCGACGTCCAGCGCGGCGGCGGACAGTGACGTCTCCGGTGTAACCTTCACTTGCGAGCTCCTTCCCCAGCCATCTGCCGAAGAGTGGGGTAGTCGATCTTGCCATTGGATAGCAATGGCAATGCTTGCAAATGGATGCAGCGTACCAACCCGCCGAACAGTTTGTAGCGTTCCTGTACCAATGCGCGGACCTGATCCAATGCAGCAGCGGCGGCGCCGTGGCTGAATACCACAAGGTCGTCGTCGCTGCCCGAGCAGGCAATCTGGCGTTCGAGCGTGGCCGACAGCATGGCCTCGACTTCATCAAGGTTTACGCGGTTGCCGGACATCTTTAGGAATCGCTTGGCACGGCCCGTGATGTAATGAAAGCCTTCCTCGTCGACGCGAGCCAGGTCTCCAGTGTGCAGCACTCCCCGCAGTTCGTCGGCGTTCGCAAGCTCCGCTCGGGTGATTGCGTAACCCAGCATTACGTTGGGACCTTCGTAGATCAGTTCGTCGGTGGCAGCATCAATGTGGATGCGTCCACCAGGTACCGCCAGGCCGATGCTGCCTACCTTCTCCAGCAGGCGATCGGCTGGGACATAGCTGATCCGCGGTGATGCTTCGGTTTGGCCATACATCACGAAGAATTGCAGGCCATGCTCAAGCGCGGACTCAGCGAAGTGCCGGACCAGATCGTCACGCAGTCGGCCTCCTGCCTGGGTCAGCATGCGCAGGCTTGGCAGCTGAAGCCGAGCCAGCCCCATCCTTCGCAGGATCTCGTAGGTGGCGGGGACGCCCGACAGCGACGTGACTGAATTGACTCGCGCAGCGTTCCAGAACTCCTGTGTCATCAGACTATCTTCGCTCAGGACCACGCAGCCGCCGCAGCCAAGATGGCTGTTGAGAATCGACATGCCAAACGAGTAGGCCAGCGGCAGGGAGGTGATGGCACGATCTTCCGCATCCAGTCCCAGGTAGGCGACGATGGACGCGGCGTTGCTGGCCAGATTACGGGCTGACAAGCGCACCAACTTTGATGAGCCGGTACTGCCGGAGGTGCTCAGAAGTAGTGCCAAATCTGGATGTGGTGAGGTTCCTGTGGAATATCCGTTGCGCAAGTGGATGCAGAGGTCGTCGCCGGAATGCACAGTTGTGTACCCTTGCGGAGGCGGTGTTCGGGCGGACAACGCGAGCCATTCTGGCTGGTATTGATCGATGAGCGATGCCAACAGCGTCGGTTCGATGTCGGACTGCAGCAACAGGGGCACCTGGCGCCGGCCACGCAGCGCACCAAGATACAGCGCGACAGCTTCGATCGAGCTGCGCATTGCTAGGATGCCCATGCCACGCTGCTTGGGGAGATGTGCTGCCATGCCGTCGGCCACGCGTGCCAACTCGCGGTAATTGATCCGCAGTTCGCCCTGTACAAGGGCTACTCGCTCACCATGTGTCAACTGCCAGAACTGCATTCAGACCACCATCTGTCCGTCGATGCCGATGACCTGGCCAGTGATGTATGCTGATCGCGATTCCAACAGGAATGCCACCAGTTCGGCCACTTCCTCAGGCGTCCCTGCGCGGCCCATGCCAATGGAGGCGACTCGCTTTGCGTGCGCAGTCCCTGGCATGGCGCGGGTCATGTCTGTGTCAATGAAGCCTGGCGAAACCGCATTGACCCGAATGCCCTTGGTTGCCAGTTCCTTGGACGCTGCCCGGGTTGCGCCCACAAGGGCGGCCTTGCTTGCGGCATAAAGGCTGAGCCCGGCAGCGCCGTTGACTCCCATGATCGATACCAGATTGACGATGCTACCGCGCTGAGCGCGCGTCATCAGTCGTGCGGCGTACTGCATGGTCATCAAGGGGGCCTTCACGTTCACTGCCAGAACCCGATCAATGTCTTCGGGGCGAATCATTCCCAGCAGGCCTTCGTGCAGGACACCAGCGTTGTTTACCAAGCCGTCGAGACGACCAAAGTGACTGAAGATCTGCTTGAAAACTGTGGCAACTGCGTCGGCGTCAGCGAGATCGATCACGTCCAGCATCGGTGCCGGCGCACCTCGGGCGATCAACTCCGCCGCGAGGGACTGCAGCGCAGCACCATCTCGCGCCACCATGACCAGCTGGGCGCCGCGTGCAGCGAGCAGATGGCAGATAGCGCGTCCGATGCCTCGGGAAGCGCCGGTCACCAGGATGACGGGTGCGCTGGGCGTGTCCATCTTCAGAGGGCTGCGCCATGCTTGCGCAGGATCTCGCGCGCCTTGCCGACCGAGCTCATATCGATCACCTCATCCATGTCGATCATTACGCCAAACGTTTCTTCCAGGGCGGCGATCACGGACATGTGTGCGATCGAGTCCCATTGCGGGATGGTGTTGTAACGTAGCTCATCGGTTACCTGGTCGGCACCGATACCCAGAACGCGGGCGAATACAGCGGCAACTTGGTCTTCGTGGGCAGTAGAGTTCATAGGAATTTCCGGAAACCAGTGAGGGTGGAATTGAATTGAAAGCCCAGGCGCGCATACAGGTTGAGGATGCCGGTATTGGCTGCGGACACCAACGTGGTACAGCGTTGGATATCGCGAGCAGCCAATGACTCCAAGGCCGTCACCCACAGTGGCATCGCCAACATCGAAAATGGTGCAGCGGCACCGGTCAGCAACAAGTCTGCATGTGGCTGATCCGGATGCGTGCGTTCGGCGTGGAAGCCAATCACGCGTCCCCGTGATTCGGCGGCATGAGCAAGGCCGCCGTTGATCAGGTCTTCGATCCAGTTTGCGGTTCGCGCGCGCGCGCGCGCGCTGTCGATGGCAGGATCTTCGAGGAAGCGGCCATGTCCAAAGTCGTCATGGGCGATCTGGCGAAGCAGGGGGATATCAGCGCTGGTCGCTGGGCGCAGTTCAGGCAGCATGCCACGCGGCACCGCTGGTAGGTTGCCCATGCCACTGCGCGACACGGTCAACGAGGTTTCCACGAACTGGAAACCTTCGTCCAGCAATGCGCCACGCAGCAGATGCCCGTTGGCGTCAACGCGACCGAACAGGTATTTCACCTGCCGGCCCAATGCCCAGCCTTGCACCTCTTCCAGCAACTGACGGGCGCTGTCCTTGTCGTTCGCGTGGAATGCCGTGACTTCAGCCGTGACAAAGCCCAGAGCACGTTCATCCCAAGGTGTCAGACGCGCATGCAGAAGTCCGCATTCCAGTCGCAGTTCGAAATCAGCCACGGCCATCCTCGCTGCCATTGATGGTGCTTGCGACGATGTAATACGGCCTGCGCTGGACGTTACGGAACACCTGGCCAACGTAAAGGCCCACCACGCCTAGCGAGAACATCATCAGCCCGCCGATCAGCCAGATCGCACCAATAATGGAGGTATAGCCCGCGACTTGGGTGTCGCCGTCCCACCATCGCCAGATGCTGATGCCAACCATAACGAAGGCGATCAATGCACAGGCCATGCCTGTCCCGGCGACCATCCGCAATGGCTTTTCGGAGTAGCCTAGGGCGATATTCATGGCAAGTCGCAGCAGGCGTCTCAACGTGTAGGAAGACTCTCCCTCGGCACGCTGTTGGTGCCGCACAGGCAACCTGGTGGTGCGGAACCCTGCCCATTTCACCATCAAGGGGAATGATCGGTCGCGCTCAGGCATGGCGCAGACAGCGTTGATGACCTTGCGGTGGAAGATGCCGAAGTTTGCAGTGGAGGGATCCTGTGGGACGCCGGTAAGCCAGCCCAGTACGGCAAAAAAGCCCCACGAGGAAAACCGCTTGAGGGCGGTGTCCTTGCGCTCGATGCGTTGCGCAAACACGACGTCGAAGTGCTCGTCAACTGCTTTTCGGTAGAGCTTCGGGATTTCTGCCGGAACGTCCTGCAGATCGCAGTCCATCACCACTGTCCAGCACCCTCTGGCATGTTCGATGCCCGCAGAGATGGCGGAGTGTTGGCCGAAGTTCCGCGACAATTCCAGGCCTTTAAGCCATGGGCGGGTGGCGGCCAGCTCTTTGATGCGTTCCCATGCACTATCAGGACTGGCGTCGTCGACGAGGATCAGTTCGAAACCCACGCCCATGGCTCGCATGGCATCGTGGACCTGATCGGCAAGATCTTCCAGGCAGCCTTTGCATCCGTAAACAGGGGCCACCACCGACAGTTCGATCGAATGCGATGGAGCTGGGGACAGATCAACGGTCATAGAATGTGGATTCTCGGCGCCAGCATCAGGGGGGGAATCCTGGCGTCGCGGGCGCATCCGCCGCGCGGCCAAGGACCCAGCGACCGGAGAGTATAGCGGTCCGCGCAAATGGTGGCATGGCGGCGGCACCCCGTTGGGACGCCGCCGCTCGCAGGCTTACAGCGCCTTTTCCAGCTCCGGCAGGATCGCAAACAGATCCCCCACCAGGCCGATATCGGCAATCTCGAAGATCGGCGCGTCGCCGTCCTTGTTGATCGCGACGATCGTGCCGGCATCCTTGATGCCGGTCAGGTGCTGGATGGCACCACTGATGCCGACCGCCACGTACAGTTCCGGCGCGATGATCTTGCCGGTCTGGCCGACCTGCAGATCGCTGGGCACGTAGCCGGCGTCGACGGCGGCGCGCGAGGCACCGACGGCGGCACCGAGCTTGTCGGCCAGCTGGAAGATGACCTTGAAGTTCTCTTCCGAACCGACGCCACGGCCACCGGAGACCACGCGCTTGGCGGCCTGCAGGTCCGGGCGGTCGCTGGCAGCAGCAGCCAGGCCGACGAAGCGGGTGTGGGTCGGCAGGGCCGCGTCCACGCTGGCCGCTTCAACGGCGGCGCTGCCGCCCTGGCCGGCTTCCGGCCACGATGCGGCGCGCACGGTCGCGACCACGATCTGGTCGGCCGGGGCTTCCACGGTGATGATGGCGTTGCCGGCGTAGATCGGGCGCTTGAAGGTGTGGCTGCCTTCCACGCTCATCAGGTCCGAAACCTGGTTGACGCCCAGCAGGGCGGCCACGCAGGGCATCAGGTCCTTGCCGAAGGTGGTGGACGGGCCAAACACGTGGCTGTAGCCCTTGGCCAGCTGCGCGATCTGCGGGGCCAGCACCTGGGCGATGGCCTGCGCATTGGCGGCGTTGGCCACGGTCAGGACCTTGGCCACGCCGGCGATCTTGGCCGCATCAGCGGCCACGGCGGCCGGGTCGGCGGCCAGCACCAGCACGTCGATGCTGGCGCCGCTGATCGCGGCGGCGGCGCTGACGGTCTTGGCGGTGGCGGCGTTGAGCTTGCCGTCGTGGTGCTCGGCGATGACGAGAATCTTGCTCATTACAGCAGCCCCTTCTGCTTGAGTGCGGCAACCAGTTCGGCCGCGTCCTTGACCATCACACCCTTGCTGCGCTTGGACGGCGCGGCGTACTGGGTGGTCTTGAAGGTGTCGGCGGCTTCAACGCCCAGATCGGCCAGCTGCAGGGTTTCCAGCGGCTTGGCCTTGGCCTTCATGATGTCCGGCAGCTTGATGAAGCGCGGCTCGTTCAGGCGCAGGTCGGTGGTGACCACCGCCGGCAGGTCCACTTCCAGCGTTTCCAGGCCGGCATCCACTTCACGGGTGACTGTGGCCTTGCCGTCGGCGATGTCCAGCTTGCTGGCGAAGGTCGCCTGCGGGCGGCCCCACAGCGTGGCCAGCATCTGGCCAGTCTGGTTGGCGTCGTCGTCAATGGCCTGCTTGCCCAGGATGACCAGGTCCGGCTGTTCCTTCTCGATCAGCTTCAGCAGGGTGCGAGCCGCGGTCAGCGGCTGGATGGCCTGGTCGGTGACCACGTGGATGGCGCGGTTGGCACCCATGGCCAAGCCGTTGCGCAGGTGCGCCTGGGCGTCGGCCGGGGCGATGGTGGCGACCACCACTTCCGTGGCGATGCCCTTGTCGCGCAGGCGCAGGGCTTCTTCCAGTGCGATTTCATCGAAGGGGTTGGGGGACAGCTTGACGCCGTCGGTGACCACGCCGGAACCGTCCGGCTTGACCTGAATGCGGACGTTGTAGTCCACCACGCGCTTGTACGCGACGAGGATTTTCATCTGGTACTCGATCCTTGTAGTGCCGGCCGTTGGCCGGCTCACAGTAACGGGAAACGTCCGGTCCTCGCACAGCAACCGGTTCGGGGGTGGGATCTGGATTCTAACTGGCCTTGACCGACCGTGCGAATGCGTATGGTTTTGTTGCGTCGCGTCAAAAAACGCTGAATCCGCCTGCGTCATTCACGTCTAGCAGGCAGTCGTGAAGATCGTCGCGCTGTATGCTGCTGCGCTGTGCCGGAGTGCCCGATGGCGCTCCCAGGACGAAATTCAGAACAGGAGAACAGGTAGTGCCCACTTGGCTTGTCACCGGCGGCGCCGGATTCATTGGCGGTAACTTCGTTCTCGAAGCCGTCGCCTGCGGCATCAAGGTCGTGAACCTGGATGCGCTTACCTACGCCGGCAACCTGAAGACCCTGTCCAGCCTGGACGGCAACCCCAACCACATCTTCGTGCAGGGCGACATCGGCGACCGCGCCCTGGTGGCGCGCCTGCTGACCGAACACCAGCCCGATGCCGTGCTGAATTTCGCTGCTGAAAGCCACGTGGACCGTTCCATCGACGGCCCAGGCGCCTTCATCCAGACCAACGTGGTGGGTACCCTGGGCCTGCTGGAAGCGGTGCGCGATCATTGGAAGGGCCTGTCGGCCGAGCAGGGCGCGGCGTTCCGCTTCCTGCACGTGTCCACCGACGAGGTGTACGGCACCCTGGGCGAGACCGGCAAGTTCAGCGAAACCACCCCGTATGCCCCGAATTCGCCGTACTCGGCGTCGAAGGCGGCGTCGGACCACCTGGTGCGCGCGTTCCACCACACCTACGGGCTGCCGGTGCTGACCACCAACTGCTCGAACAACTACGGCCCGTACCACTTCCCGGAAAAGCTCATTCCGCTGGTGATCGCCAAGGCGCTGGCCGGTGAGCCGCTGCCGGTCTATGGCGACGGCAAGCAGGTGCGTGACTGGCTGTTCGTGACCGACCACTGCGAGGCGATCCGCACCGTGCTGGCCAAGGGCCAGGTGGGCGAGACCTACAACGTGGGCGGCAATTCGGAAAAGCAGAACATTGAGGTGGTGCACGCCATCTGTGCGCTGCTCGATGCGCGCCGCCCGCGCGAGGATGGCCAGCCGCGCAGCAGCCAGATCACCTACGTGACCGACCGTCCCGGCCATGACCGCCGCTACGCGATCGATGCGTCCAAACTGAAGAACGACCTGGGCTGGGAGCCGGCCTATACGTTCGATCAGGGCATCGCCTTTACCGTTGACTGGTACCTGGACAACCAGGAATGGGTGAACGGCGTGCTGGATGGCAGCTACCGCCTGCAGCGCATCGGCACTTCGGCCTGAACCCGGGAGACGACATGACCCAACGCAAAGGCATCATCCTGGCCGGCGGTTCCGGCACCCGGCTGTATCCGATCACCAAGGGCGTCAGCAAGCAGCTGCTGCCGGTGTACGACAAGCCAATGATCTACTACCCGCTGAGCGTGCTGATGCTGGCGGGCATCCGTGAAGTGCTGATCATCAACACCCCGCACGAACAGGCGTTGTTCCAGCAGCTGCTGGGCGATGGTTCGCAGTGGGGCATGGATATCCAGTACGCCGTGCAGCCCAGCCCCGATGGCCTGGCCCAGGCCTATCTGATCGGCAAGGACTTCGTGGGCGGCAAGCCCAGCTGCCTGGTGTTGGGCGACAACATCTTCCACGGCCACGGCTTGCGTGAAGTGCTGCGCAACGCTGACCAGCGTGACCAGGGCGCCACCGTCTTCGGTTACTGGGTGAACGATCCGGAGCGCTACGGCGTGGCCGAGTTCGACAAGAACGGCAAGGTCATCGATCTGGTGGAAAAACCTGCCAAGCCGCGCTCAAACTACGCGGTGACCGGCCTGTATTTCTACGACGGCAATGCCAGCGACTACGCCGCCGAGCTGAAGCCTTCGCCGCGTGGTGAGTTGGAGATCACCGATCTGAACCAGCGTTACCTGCGTGAGGGCCGCCTGCACCTGGAAGCGCTGGGCCGCGGCTATGCCTGGCTTGATACCGGTACCCACCAGTCGCTGCTGGAAGCGTCCAACTTCATCGAGACCATCCAGACCCGCCAGGGCCTGCAGGTCTGCTGCCCTGAGGAAATCGCCTTCGGCAAGGGCTGGATCAGCGCCGAGCAGCTGGAAGCGCTGGCCGCACCCCTTATCAAAAATGGGTATGGCCAGTACCTCCACACGCTGGCCCAGCGTGGAGTGGTTCCGTGAAAGTGATTGAAACCAAGCTGCCCGGCTGCGTAGTGATCGAGCCGGCCGTGTTCGGCGATGCCCGCGGCTATTTCTTCGAAACCTGGAACGCGGAGCGCTTCGCCGCGCTGGGCCTGCCCGATCGTTTCGTGCAGAGCAACGTGTCCACCTCGGCCAAGGGCGTGCTGCGTGGCCTGCATTATCAGTGGCCGCGCCCGCAGGGCAAGCTCGTCAGCGTGCTGGAAGGCGAGGTGTACGACGTGGCGGTGGACATCCGCCGCGGCTCGCCGACCTTCGGCCAGTGGGAAGCAGTGGTGCTGAGCGCGGAGAACAAGAAGCAGTTCTGGATTCCCGAAGGCTTCGCCCACGGCTTTGCCGTGCTGTCCGAGCGTGCGCTCTTCAGCTACCTGTGCACCGACATCTACGTGAAGGAATCGGATGCCGGTATCCGCTGGAACGATGCGGATCTGGCCGTTGACTGGCCGATCAGTGCGCCGACACTGTCAGCCAAGGACGAGAACGCGCCGTTCCTGAAGGACATCGCCGAAGACCGCCTGCCGGTCTACAGCCCATGACGGTGCTGGTGTTCGGCGGCAACGGCCAGGTTGGCCAGGAACTGCTGCGCGCACTGGCGCCGCTGGGAACGGTGGTGGCCACCACGCGCAGTGGCCAGTTGCCCGATGGCAGCGCCTGTGAAGTGGCCGATTTCGGCCAGCCTGACAGCCTGCCGGCGCTGCTGGACCGCCTGCAGCCGTCAGTGGTGGTGAATGCAGCGGCCTATACGGCGGTGGATCGTGCCGAACAGGACGTGGACGCGGCTTTCGCTGCCAACGCGCAGGCGCCGGGCGTGATCGCGCGCTGGTGTGCGGCCCATGCCGTGCCGTTCGTGCATTACTCCACCGATTACGTGTTTGACGGGCAGGGCACCGCGCCTTACCGGGAAGACGAGCCGACCGCGCCGCTGGGCGTGTACGGCACCAGCAAGCGTGACGGCGAAGACGCCGTGCGTGCGGCGGGCGGTCGCCACCTGATCTTCCGCACGGCCTGGGTGTATGCCTCGCATGGCGCGAATTTCCTGCGCACCATGCTGCGCGTGGGTGCCGAGCGCGATCAGCTGCGGGTGGTGGCTGACCAGATCGGCACGCCGACCCCGGCCGCGTTGATTGCCGATGTGACCGCGCAGGCGCTGCAGCACCCGGGCCAGCTGTCCGGCACCTGGCATCTGACCGCCAGCGGCCAGACCAGCTGGCATGGCTTTGCCGAGGCGATTTTTGCCGAGGCACTGGCCCGTGGCGTGCTGGCGAAGGTGCCGGCGGTCGAGGCGATTGCCAGTTCCGAATACCCGACGCCGGCCCAGCGCCCGGCGTGGTCGGTGCTGGACAACCGCAAGCTGCAGCAGGAGTTCGGCATTGTGCTGCCGGCGTGGCAGGATGGATTGCAGCGGGTGATGGCCGAGCTCTGAGCGGCCATGTCGCATCCCACCTGTTGCAGCAGGCGCCCGGCTTCGGCCGGGCGTCTGCGTTGTGGAGTGGCCAGGCGGTCGACGCGCGCAGGTCCCCGGTTCTGAATTACCATGCCCGGCTGGATCTACGTCAGCTGCGCACCGCGCGTGCCGCATGCCCTCCCGTAAGGACACGACCATGCATCAATCCCTTTCTCTGCCCCGCGCCGCGCGCGCATCGTCGCCGTTGTTGCTGGCCGGGGCGATCGCTCTGCTGGCTCTGGTGGCACGTCTGCTGTACGTGCAGCACTTCAGCACGCCCATGCCCTACTGGGACCAGTGGGACGGAGAATGGGCGACGGCGTTGAAGCCCTGGCTTGATGGCTCCCTGCAGTGGCAGACGCTGCTGGAACCGCACAACGAGCACCGCATTCTGCCCACCCGCCTGCTGGCTCTGCTGTCCTACGCTGTGACCGGGCAGTGGAACAACGTGTACGAGGCGCGTATCGGTGCGCTGCTGTTCTGCCTGATTCCCGGCCTGCTGGTGTGGCATGCGCTGCGCGACGCGGGGGCGGCGGCGGGGCGCTGGCTGCTGCTGCCGTTGGCGCTGCTGCTGTCAGTCCTGCCGTTTACCTGGGAGAACTTCCTGGTCGGCTTCCAGACGCAGTTCTACGTACTGGTGCTGTCCAGCATCACCTCCATCGCACTGGTGGCCAGGCACCATCAGCGCATTCCGGCGCTGCTGGCGGCCATTGCCTTGAGCGGATTTGCCACCACGATCATGGCGTCGGGCATGCTGACGGCCGTCGCCACCGCCGCCGCATGCCTGCTGGCCTGCCTGTGCCTTCCCGGCCGCCGCGGCCCTGCGTTGTGTGCGGCGGGCCTTCTGGTGGCCATTGCCGTGGCGGCCTATGCCTGGATTCCGGTGATCGAGGCCAATGGCGGCCTGCGCGCGCAGGGCGTTGGCGAGTTCCTCTATGCCACTTCGCGCACGCTGGCCTGGCCGATGCGCTCTGGCGGCTTCGCGCTGATCATCTGGCTGCCGGCGACGGTGATGATCCTGCGCATGGTGATCCGTCGGCAGGCGTCGCCGACGGACCTGGTGATGGCCGGCCTGTGCATCTGGTCGGCCCTGCAGGCGCTTGCCATCGCCTATGGGCGCGGGCATGGTCTGCGCTCGCCCATGCCGCGCTACATGGACCTGTTCGTACCCGGGCTGTTCGCCAATGCCTGGTTCGCGATCCAGCTGTGGAGCCTGCTGCCGGTGGCGTCGCGGCTGCGCACCGCCAGTCGTACCGTGGCCGTGCTGTTCGCGCTGCTGGTGGTGTATCCGCTGCTGGGGCGTATCGGCAAGGATGTGGAAACGATGCGCGAGTTCAAGGCCGCAACCCTGCTGCAGCAGCACAACGTACAGCGCTACCTGGCCACCGGGGAGCCCAGCATTTTGCAGGTAGGGGAATTCGAACTGCCCTATCCCGATGCGGCCCGCCTGAAGGTGTATCTGGATGATCCGGCGCTGCGCCGGGTTCTGCCGCCGCTGCAGCAGACCGATCCGGCGGCCGCGCAGGGCGCTGGGTCGCGACAGGGCCCCGCAGAAGCAGGGCCCTGACAGGGTCAACTGCGCCCGTAGGTATCCTCGAAGCGCACGATGTCGTCTTCGCCGAGGTAGCTGCCCGACTGCACTTCGATCAGTTCCAGTGGCAGCTTGCCCGGGTTACGCAGGCGGTGGGTCACGCCCAGCGGGATGTAGGTGCTCTGGTTCTCGCTGAGCAGGATCACCTCATCGCCGCGGGTCACCTCGGCGGTGCCGCTGACCACGATCCAGTGCTCGGCGCGATGGTGATGCATCTGCAGGCTGAGCGTGCCACCGGGCTTCACGGTGATGCGCTTGACCTGGAAGCGGTCGCCGCTGTCGATTGAATCGTAGGCCCCCCAGGGACGGTACACCTTGCGGTGCCAGGTGGCTTCGCTGCGGCCACCGGCCTTCAATTGCGCCACCACGGTCTTGACCTCCTGCATGCGGTCGGCCTTGCCGACCAGCACCGCATCGTCGGTCGCGACCACGATCACGTCATCCAGGCCGACCATGGCCACCAGCCGCTGGCCATAGGCGTAGGTGTTGCGGCAGTGGATGGCGATCACATCGCCTTGGTGGGCGTTGCCGTCACCGTCCTGATGGGACACATCGCGCAGCGCGGTCCACGAGCCCACATCGTTCCAGCCGGCATCCAGCGGCACCACCACGGCATCGGCGGTCTTTTCCATCACTGCGTAGTCGATCGAATCCGAAGGCACCGCTGCGAAAGCGTCCTTGTCCAGGCGGGTGAAGTCGGCATCGCGGCGGGCCTGCTGCCAGGCCGTGCGGCTGCCGGCCAGCATCTGCGGCTGGAAGCGCTCCAGCTCCTGCAGGTAGCGCGACGCCTTGAACAGGAACATGCCGCTGTTCCAGTAGTACTGGCCGCTGGCGACGTAGCCCGTGGCGGTGTCCAGATCCGGCTTTTCGACGAAGCGTTCAACGGCACGCACGCCCTGGCCGTCGGCGGCCTTGATGTAGCCATAGCCGGTTTCCGGGCCCGTGGGCACGATGCCGAAGGTGACCAGCTTGCCGGCCTCGGCAGCGCTTGCAGCTACCTGCACTGCGCTTCGGAACGCCGCTTCGTTGGTGATTACATGGTCCGACGGCAGCACCAGCAGCAGCGCATCGGCACCGTCACGGGTGGCTTCCAATGCAGCTACGGCGATGGCCGGGGCGGTGTTGCGGCCCATCGGTTCGAGGATGATCGCCGCCGGCTCGGCACCGACCTGCTGCAGCTGCTCGGCCGCCACGAAGCGGTGTTCCTCGTTGGCGATCACCAGCGGACCGCGGCTGGCGATCGGCGCTACCCGCTGCCAGGTGGCCTGCAGCATGGTGTTGTCGCCGGCCAGGGGCAGGAACTGCTTCGGATAGGCTTCGCGCGACAACGGCCACAGGCGCGTGCCGGAACCACCAGACAGGATGACGGGTTGAACGATGCTCATCGGCAGGTTTCCGCTCAGGCCTTCAGCAAGGCCGCAATTTCATCGGTGCGCGCCTGCATCAGCGCTGCATCACCACGGGCTTCCACATTCAGGCGCAGCAACGGCTCGGTGTTGGAGCTGCGCAGGTTGAAGCGCCACTGTCCGAAGTCAGCGCTGATGCCATCGGTATGGTCCAGCGCCGGTGCCTGCGCGGCGAAGTGCTCCATGACACGCGCAACGGCGGCCTTGGCATCGGCGACCTTGAAGTTGATTTCGCCGCTGCACGGGTAGGCCGCCATGCGGTCTTCCACCCAGTCGGCCAGCGAACGGCCGCTTTCGGAGACCAGCTGCGCGATCAGCAGCCAGGGGATCATGCCCGAATCGGCATAGGCGAATTCACGGAAATAATGGTGCGCGCTCATCTCGCCGCCGTACACGGCATCTTCGGCGCGCATCTTTTCTTTGATGAAAGCATGGCCGCTCTTGCACAGCACCGGCACGCCACCGGCCTGCTCCACCATATCCACGGTGTTCCAGACCAGGCGCGGGTCGTGCACGATCTTGCCGCCCGGGTTGCGGGCCAGGATCGCCTTGGCCAGCAGGCCGACCAGGTAGTAGCCCTCGATGAAGCGGCCGCTGTGGTCGAAGAAGAAACAGCGGTCGAAGTCGCCATCCCACGCAATGCCGAAGTCTGCGCCGTGTTCGCGCACGGCTTCGGCCGTTGCGGCGCGGTTTTCCGGCAGCAGCGGGTTGGGAATGCCGTTGGGGAAGTTGCCATCGGGCTCATGGCAGATGCGGATGAACTGGAACGGCAGGTGCGGTGCCAGCAGGTCGACGATGGCGCCGGCGCCACCATTGCCCGCGTTGACCACCAGCTTCAGCGGCTTCAGGCGGGAAACATCCACATAGCTCAGCAGGTGCTGGATGTAGGCACCCTTGTCATGTTCACTGCGCTGCGGGGCCTGCGCCGGCACCGGGGCGGTGCTGTCGGCGGCCACGGCATCGGAAATCGCGAACAGGCCGGTATCGGAACTGATCGGCCGCGCGTTCTCCTTCACCAGCTTCATGCCGTTGTAGTCCATCGGATTGTGGCTGGCGGTCACCATGACCCCGCCGGCGGCGCCGCGGTGGTCGGTCTGGAAATAGACCTCTTCGGTGCCGCACAGGCCGATATCGATGATCTCGCGACCCGCCCCACGCAGACCGGCGGCCAGCGCATCCTGCAGCCCGGCACTGGTCAGGCGCACGTCGTGGCCCAGCACTACCGGACCGGGGGCCAGCTGCGCCGCCAGCGCGGTGCCGATACGGCGGGCCAGGTCTTCGTTCAGTTCTTCCGGCACGCGGCCGCGGATGTCATAGGCCTTGAAGGCGGGCAGGGGCATCGATGGGGTCCTGGTGGAAGTCATCGCCGTAGTTTACGGCCAGGCGTGTGTGGGAAGCGTTCTCTCCGGTCCCGGTGGAAACGGACTGGTCACCGGAACGACAGGTATTTGTGCCCGAAATAGCTGGACACCACGGGCACCGCCACGCCCACCACGTGGGCGATTTCCAGCCGCAGCACGTCCACCCCCAGCCACGGCAGCAGGTGGTAGGCCAGCACGGTGGACACCAGCCAGGTCTGGGCCACCGCCAGCAGGTTGACCAGCACGAAGTAGAACGCCGAATGGTGCAGCGGCCGCGTACTGCTGCTGAACACCAGCCAGCGGGTCAGCACGAACGCCGTGATCATGCCGCTGATGTAGGCAGCAATGATGGCCGGGGTGAATGACATCCACTGGCTGTACAGCATGCGCGACAGGATGTTGACCAGGGCAGCGATGCCGCCGGCGAGCAGGAACAGCAGGAACGGGCGCGACAGTGTCACGCCACCGCCTCGCGGGCCATGGCACGGCCGAAGCCGATGCTTTCGGAGATGCCACGGTCTTCGGGATAGTAGTGCGAGGTGTCGGCCACCCACAGCCCCTGCACCGGCAGCTTGCGCGGTGGCAGCCTGTCCAGGAAGCCGGGTTCGCAGATGGGCTGGGCGTGGCGGTAGCGGCTGACCCGCACGTCGATGAAATCGTCCGCGCCCACTGCCGGATTGATCATGCGCAGGTAACGCTTCACCTTGTCGGCGAACACATCGTCGCTGTCGCCGTAGCGCTCGTGCTCACCCGGCATGTAGAACGGCACATAGACGATGTGCGCGTCCATCGGCCGCAGGTTGGTGTATTCCACGATGCCGGGGATGTCCATGTCCGGGTCGTTGGTATTGACCCAGAAGTTGGCCGAGACGGGTTTGCGCAGTTTGGCGATCACGCACACCACGGCGATGTTGTTCAGCGCCTGGAACTGGGCCAGGACGGCATCGGGCAGGTCGGGGGCGAGGCGCGGCACGAATGGCAGCGGGACGGTGGAAATGACCTTGTCGAACGGCAGCTGTTCACCGCCCACCAGCACCCCCCGCACGCGACCTTCCTCGATCACGATGCGCTGCACCGGGCTGGACAGCCGTACTTCGCCACCGTGGCGCTGGATATCTGCGTGCAGTGCATCGAGCAGGGTGGACGAGCCGCCTTCCAGGTAACCCAGCTTCTCGCGCATCAGGCTGTAGCGGGAACGGCCGATGCGCCGGATACGGCTCCAGATCCATGCTGCGGACAGGTTGCCGGCGTAGTGGTAGAACTTGTAGTCGAACAGCCTGCGCCACAGGACCTCATAGGCTTCTGCTCCGACCCAGCGGCGGATCCACGAGGAGGCTTCAACACGGTCCAGCGGGCGCCAGTCGTTGCGGCGGGTGCACAGGAAGGCGTGCAGCCCATAGCGGATCTTGGCCATCAGGCCCAGGCCCCTGAAGCGCAGCAGGGCGATCGGGTTGCCCCATGGCTGCAAGCGCTTGCCGAACCAGTAGCCCATGCGGGTCTCGGTCCAGCGCATGCGTTCAGCCAGCCCAAGCTCGTCCAGTACGGCAAGGAAGTCGTGATCGGACGTGCAATGGAAGTGGTAGTAGCGTTCGATCGGCATGCCGCCGAAATCGAAGCTGGCGGTCATCCCGCCCACGCGGTCGTCTGCCTCGAAGACCACCGGGCGGTGGCCATCACGGGCCAGCTGGTAAGCCACGGCCAGGCCCATCGGGCCGGCACCCAGAACGGCGATGCGTTCGCTCATGATCAGAACTCCAGGGCGATGTCGCCGTACTCGGGATCGTTGAAGGTGGCGTCGATGGCCTGCGCGAAGGGTGTGGGCTGCACGCCGAAGATGGCCGGCCAGTCGATCACCTCGAACTCATCGTGGGCCACCAGCGCCTGCAGCTGTGCGGCGGTGAACGGTGGATCGCGGTCGAACAGTGCCCACACCTTCAGCAGCAGGTAGAACAGGGAATAGGGGATGTGCAGCACGATGGCGCGTGCGCGGGTGCTGCGCTTGATCTGGCGGATGATGTCGACATAGTCGACCTTCTCCAGGCCAGTGATGTTGTAGCGCTGGCCAGCAATACGCGAACGCAGGCAGCTGGCGATGATGCTGGCGAAATCGCCGGCGTACAGCGGCTGGCGCATGTAGCGGCCATTGCCGGGAATGGGGAACACCGGCACCTTGCGCATGAAACGCGACAACCACCCCAGGTGCTTGCGGTCGAACCAGCCGAACATCAGCGTCGGGCGCAGGATGACGGCAGCGATACCGCGCGCCGCCACACGCTGCTCCTGCTCACGCTTGGTGCGGGTGTACGCGTCGTCGGCCACCGAGCAGACGACCGAGGAGCTGACATGCACGGTGTAGGGCACTGCATGCCGTTCGATCGCGTCGAGGATGTTGTCGGTGGCGATGATGTTGTTGCGCACAAAGGGCTGCGGATCGGTTCCACCAATCTGCGCCTGCAGCATCACCACCGCATCGGCAGCAGCGAAGTGGCGCTCCCAGGGGCCGGGTTCGGCCAGGTCGGCCAGCTCGGTCACCACGTCCGGATGCATGCGCGCCAACACGTCGAGGTTGGCCGCATGCTTGTCGATCACCACCAGCTGCCGGTATCCCTGCCGCTTGAGGATGGCGACCAGGTTCTGGCCCACCAGACCGGCACCGCCGGGAATGATGATCTTCTGCTCCAGCGTGGAGTCCAGTGTGATGCTCACAGCGAGATCCTGTTGAAAACGGCTTGCGGCAGGGTGCGGATCACCCACATGATCAACCGCCAGAAACCGGGCGCATACAGCACCGGGGTGCCGCGACCGATGCCGCTGACGATGCGCCGGGCGACCTGGTCGGGTGAGGCCCACAGCGGGCCCTTGCGAAGATGCGCTGTCATGGGTGTGTCGACGAAGCCCGGGCGGATGTCCACCACCGCCACGCCCTTCTTGGCCAGGCGCTGGCGAAGGCCACTCAGGAATGTGCTGACCGCGGCTTTGGCCGCACCGTAGACGTAGTTGCTCTGCCGTCCGCGGTCGCCAGCAACCGAGGTGATCACCGCCAGCGCGCCGCCGCCGGCCTCGGCAAGGCGGTTGGCCAATGGCCCCAGCAGGGCCACAGTCGAAGTGCCGTTGGTGGCGAACTCCGCCATGCAGGTCTCCACCGAGGCCTCACAGGCGGCCTGGTCGGGCAGTGTGCCGTGTGCGATCAGGACCACGTCCACCGTGCCCAGTGCCTGCCATGCCTGCGCGAGCAGAACGGCATGGGCAGGCAGGTCGTTGATGTCCATGGCGTGGGTATGTGTGGCGCGTGCACCGCGCACGCGCAGGTCGTCGGCGATGACCTGCAGCCGCTCGGCGCGGCGCCCGACCAGGAACAACGATGCGCCACGTGACGCGTAGCGGCGGGCGACAGCTTCTGCAATGGCAGAGGTGGCGCCGATGATGAGGACGTTCTGCATGGTTACTCCGTCACCCGGCGCCAGAAGCCGGATGAGAAACGTGGATCGATGAATCGACGGAAGTCCTGCCAGCGCGGATAGGCCTGCTGGAATGACGTGGCGGTCATCCGTGCGTCCTTCGCAGGGTACTGGGCGCCGCCGGCGGCATCGACGATCTGGTCCAGGCGCTGCAGCAGCGCGGCCAGGGGTTCACCGGTGTTGGGGAAATCCAGCGCCAGGGTGGTACCCGGGCGGGGGAAGGACAGCATGCCGGGGGAGGGGCGGGCGCCAAACTGCTTGAGCACGGCCAGGAACGACCCCTGGCCGCTGCGCGCGATTTCCTGCAGCAGGGCCGGAATGCCATCGTTGGCCGACTGTGGCGGCAACACGCACTGGTATTGCAGGAACCCGGCCGGGCCGTACATGCGGTTCCAGTGGCTGATGCTGTCGAGCGGATAGAAGAAGGGCAGCAGATGCGAAGCATGGCGACGGCGCTTGGCCACCTGACGCCAGTAGTACAGTGCATTGAACGGGCGCAGGCTGAGCCGATTGACCAGCGACACCGGAGGCGTCAGCGGCATCGCGCGCAGCGCGCGGGGGGCGGCAGGACGTTCATCGGCGTCCTGCACCGCGTGGTTGGCGCGGGTGAAGTGGCCGCGACCCAGGTTGCGGCCATGCGCGAGGCAATCGATCCAGGCCACCGTGTACTCGTGGCTGCCCGTGCTCTCCTGCGACAGCGTGAAGAACTCCTCCAGGTGGCCAAAGCGGATGTTCTCCACCTCCAGGCTGCTGCCGGGGACCCGCCGCAATTGCAGTTCGGCCTGGGTGATCAGGCCTGTCAGGCCAAGCCCGCCGACACTGGCCTCAAACCAGCCGTCCGCTTCACCGGGACGGCACAGACGGCGTTCCCCGTTGCTGCGCAGCAGCTCGAAGGACAGCACATGATGGCCAAAGGTGCCGGCAACGTGATGGTTCTTGCCATGCACATCGTTGCCGATGGCGCCCCCTACCGTGACGTGGCGGGTACCGGGCGTGACCGGCAGGAACCAGCCTTGAGGCAGCACCAGCGCGATGATCTCGCCCAGGGTCACCCCGGCTTCGCAGGCCAGCCGACCGCTGGCCGGATCAAAGGCGATGAATCGGTCCAGGCCGCGGCACTCGAGCAGGGTTCCGCCCGGATTCTGGCAGCTGTCGCCGTAGCTGCGCCCATTGCCATGCGGCAGGGCGCTGCCTTCGAAGATGGGCAGTGCCGCAGCTCGATCAAGGATCGTCGTCACAGCCTGCGATACGCGCGGGTACCTTCCCCAGGAATACGCGCGGGCCGGCATCAGATCGCCACCAAGGCAAAGCCGACACACAGCGCCGCCACAACCTGGCTGGCCCGATCGGTCGCTGCGAACACGATCGGGTCATCGTGCATCGTTCCGCGGTGGGCGATCACCCAGGCGCGGCTGACCCAGTACAGCAGGACCGGGCAGATGAACCACAGCAGTTTCGGATGGCGATACAGCTCCACACTGTCCGGACTGTTGATGTACAGGGCCATCACCAGCACGGCGCAGTAGCCTGCAGCTGCCCCAAGGGACTGCAGCAGCGGCAGATCTTCCACGTCATAGCCACGGCCGCTGGCGCGGGTCTTGCCGCTTGCCAGCACCGAGTGCAGTTCCGTGTAGCGCTTGAGCAGGGCCAGCGAAAGGAAAATGAACATGCTGAAGGCCAGCAGCCAGAACGAAAGCTCGGCGGCGATCGCCACCGTGCCGCCGATGATGCGCAGGGTGTAGAGGCTGGCCAGCAACACCACATCAAGCATGACAACGCGCTTCAGGCGCAGTGAATAGCCGAGGGTGAGCATGTAGTAGCCGAGCAGCACGGCGGCAAACGCAGGGCTGCACGCCAGCGCCACGGCCACGCCGCCCAAGGTCAGCAAGGGGCCGGCGATCAGCCCATGCAGCAGCGGCAGCTGGCCGGCGGCAAACGGGCGCCGGCGCTTGCGGGGATGGCGGCGGTCTGCCTCCAGGTCCAGCAGATCGTTCAGGACATAGACGCCAGACGCGCACAGGCTGAACGCGGCAAAGGCCAGCAACGCATCTGCCACGGCCGTTGCGTCCAGGAAGCGGTGGGCGGTCAGCAGGGGAACGAACACCAACAGGTTCTTCAGCCATTGGTGCGGACGCAGTGCCTTCACCCAGGCGCGCAGGCGCGGGGGCGCAGGCCAGTGGGCCAGCACCTGGGTACGCCGCGACGCAGCCCCCAGCAACGATGCCCCGTTGTTGACCACCCACGCGCCTGCGGCACGGTCCCAGACCGCCAGATCGACCTTGCCGTTGCCGGCGTAATCGAAGCCGCGCTCGCCGAAAGCATCCACCAGCGCCTGCGCCTTGTGGCTTCCCGACAGGTTGCGTTGCCCGTCGCTGGCGATGACCTGCTCGAACAGACCAAGATGCGCAGCGATCGGGGCCACCAGCAACTGGTCGGAGGCCGTGCACAGCACCCGTGGCCGTTGCGCGGTGCTGCGCAGCAGTTCCAGCACGTTCGGGTTGTAGGGCAGGTGGCGGGGATCAATCGTGACCCGCGCGGCGATATGGCGTTTCAGCGCGGCTTTGCCCTGCAGAAGCCAGAACGGCAGCAGGAAGAGGTACAGCGGATTGCGCGCCAGCAGCACCAACAGCGATTCATACAGAATGTCAGAGTCCAGCAGCGTGCCATCCAGGTCCACGCACAGTGCGCGCGTAGGGACGGCGTGCTTATCGGGGGTGTTCTGGCTGGGCATCAAGCAATTGGGGTGAGGTGAAATCCGGAGAGATTGTACCGATGTGGGTTGGCGTCATCGCGATTGCCCACGCGCATCCGGCGCGTACACCCTCACTACGGTGCCGCGCGGCGGCGGCCACGGCCACGCTTCGGCGTCACCCCCGGCAGCGGCGCCAGCAGCGCCTCCAGATCTTCGTCGTTGAAGCGCGGGGCGGCCGAATCGGCGCCTTCCAGCAGCGTGTCGGCCAGCGCGGCCTTGCGCTGCTGCAGCTCGGCGATGCGCTCTTCGATGCTGCCGGCGGCAATCAGCCGGTACACGAACACCGGCTGCTGCTGGCCGATGCGGTGCGCCCGGTCGGTGGCCTGGCTCTCCGCGGCGGGGTTCCACCACGGGTCGAAGTGGATGACCGTGTCGGCGGCGGTCAGGTTCAGGCCCACGCCACCGGCCTTCAGGCTGATCAGGAAGATCGGCACCTCGCCCTGCATGAAGCGCTGCACCGGTGTGGCCCGGTCCTGGGTATCGCCGGTCAGCTGCACATAGCCCAGGCCCAGCTCGTCCAGGGCCTGGCCGATCAGCGCCAGCATGCTGGTGAACTGCGAGAACAGCAGGATGCGGCGGCCCTCTTCGACCATGTCCGGCAGCATGTCGCGCAGCAGTTCCAGCTTGGCCGAGGGTGCTTGCCGGGCCGGGGTTTCACCGGGCAGCAGGCGCGGGTCGCAGCAGACCTGGCGCAGCTTCAGCAGCGCGTCGAGCACCACGATGTGGCTGCGCCCCAGGCCCTGGCTGGCCACCGCCTCGCGCACCTTGGCTTCCATCGATGCACGCACCGTTTCGTACAGATCGCGCTGCGCACCTTCCAGCGCCACGCTGCGGGTGATCAGGGTCTTGGCCGGCAGTTCGGTGGCCACCTGGTCCTTGCGCCGGCGCAGCATGAACGGGCGCAGGCGCTGGGCCAGCAGGTGCGCGCGCTGCGGGTCGGTGCCGCGCTCGATCGGGTGCCGCCAGTGCTGGTTGAACAGTTTTTCGCTGCCCAGCAGGCCGGGCAGCAGGAAATCGAACTGGGTCCAGAGTTCGCCCAGGTGGTTTTCCAGCGGCGTTCCGGTCAGGCACAGGCGGTGCCGCGCATGCAGCGTGCGCAGGGTGACCGCGGCACGCGACTTCGGGTTCTTCACCTGCTGCGCCTCGTCCAGGATCAGCAGGTGATAATCGTGGGCCTGCAGCGCGGCTTCATCGCGCCACAGCAGCGGGTAGGTGGTCAGCACCAGGTCGTGTTCGCCGATGCGGGCAAAGTCATCGGTGCGGTCGTTGCCGTGCAGCACCAGCACCCGCAGGTCGGGGGTGAAGCGCGCCGCTTCGGTCTGCCAGTTGTGCAGCAGCGAGGTGGGCACCACCACCAGCGCCGGCTGCTGCAGCCGCCCTGCCTCTTTTTCCAGCAGGATGTGGGCCAGCGTCTGCAGGGTCTTGCCCAGGCCCATGTCGTCGGCCAGCACGCCGCCCAGGTCCTGCTGGCGCAGGTACTGCAGCCAGGCCAGGCCTTCGCGCTGGTAGGGGCGCAAGGTCGCGGCCAGGCCGGCCGGCGGTGTTACCTCGCCCAGCGCGGGGGCCTGCATCAGGCGCTGCACCAGCGCACGGGTGTCCTTGCGGCTCTTGAACTGCAGGCGTGCATCGTCCTGCAGCGCACGCAGGCGGCCACGATCGCGCGCGGACAGGCGCAGGGCGCCACCGCGCTGGGTGAACAGGTCGGCCAGCAGCGCGATGACCGGCTTCAGCCGGCCGGCGCGCAGCGCAATGCGCGTGTTGTCGCCGGCCGACAGCAGGATGTTCTCGTCGTCGCCAATGCTGTCGATCTGCCCGCGCAGCCAGCGCGGATCGGTCTGCAGCACCTGCTGCAGCAGCGGCGCCAGGGCCACGCTGCGGTCATCGACCTGGATGTCCAGCGCCAGCGTGAACCAGCCTTCGTCCTTCGGGTCGGCCTGGATATCCAGCTGGATATCGTCCACCCGGGTGATGCGGTGGCGGAAATCGTCGGCCGGCTCGATCTTCCAGCCCAATGCCTCCAGCCGCGGCACTTCGTCCAGCAGGAAATGGGTCCAGTCGTGGGTGCGCAGGTCGAACTGCGGCCCAGCACCTTCCAGCACTGCGCGCGGGTTCTGGTCGCGATACAGCTGCGCGCTGCGCAGTTCTTTTTCGCGCCGGGCTTCTTCGGCCAGGTCGCGCGGCAGCAGCGCCAGGCGGCCCTCGGCATCGTGCGCGAACAGGGTGGGATCATCGAGGAAACGCACGTGTTCGTCGTACTCGAACGCCACGGTGGCCACGTCGGCCCACTGCGACGGCGCGCGGTAGCCCAGCCAAGCGGGCCGGAACTCGATCGTATGCAGGCGCAGCACCGGGGTCATGGCCTGCACCTTCAGCGTCGCCAGCGCGCCGTCACCGCCCGGTCGCGGCAGCGCGGGGTCGATCTGCATCAGCAGCTGGGCCACGATGGGCTCTTCGTTGGGCAGCAGCGGCGGCAGCTCCAGGAATTCATCGGCGTCGGCCACGGCCACGTCCAGCAGCAGCGGCCCGACCTCGCCCGTGGCCGGGTCCAGGTAGCAGGCCGACTGGCCCAGCACCATGCCCTGCGCACCGCCTTCCACCTCCAGCCAGGGTGTGGGCAGGGTCGTGCCTTGCTGCGGCAGGCTGCGCCAGCCCAGGGTGCCACGGCGCGGTGCACCGCTGCGGGCGGGCACGCGCTGGCCCGGGCCGTCGCCATGGATCCAGCCATGACCGCTGGCCACGATCAGCTGCAGGGTCGCATTGATATCGAACTGACGCCCCTTCATGCGGCCCTGGCGCAGCGCCCACAGCTGCGCCAGCACGGCCACGTCGTCCTGGCTGAGGTAGCCGGGCGGCTCCAGCAGCAGTTCAGGGGTGATGTCCAGCAGCTTTTCGAAGGAGAGTGGCCCGCCGGCGGGCTGGTGGGTGCGGCGCGGCAGGATCGCGGGCCGGTTCTGGAAGGTGCCCACGTCGAAGGCAATGCCACGGGGGTGCGCGCGCGCGGGCGTGCTGCGCGCGGCCTGCCAGCGCGACAGTTCGTCCAGCAGTTCGGCACGCGGCGGCATGGCCAGGTCCTGCGCGCTCAGGGGTGCCGGGTCCTGCGCCAGCTCGGGTTCCAGCAGCTGGATGACCAGCACCGTGGCCACGTGCTTGCAGTTCTGCCCCACCGGGCAGGTGCAGTGGCTGTGCAGGCGGCTGCGCGCGGTGCGCGTGCTGGCGGCCAGGTCGATTTCCACGTGGTAGGGCTGGCGCGCGCTGCCCTGCACGTCGGCAGTCAGCAGATCGCCCTGCAACTGCAGGTCGCGCACGCTGGACAGGTAGTGCGCGGTCTTCTGCAGCGTGCGTTCGTCGATCCAGCGCAGAAGGTCTTCGTCGGTATAGGTCAGGGCCATCGCTACCTGCGGGGGCGGCGGCGTGGTGCGAACCACGCTGCGTGGAGGGTGCGGCATTCTACCCAAAGCCCCTGCAACGCCCCGACAATGCTGCGGCGCATCCAGGGCCCGGGCGGGCCTGCGGCTAGAATGCCCTCATTCTTACCGTGCAGGGCAGTACAGCAATGCAGCAATCGACTTCCAGCAGCAAGCGCAGCAAGCGCTTCGCCTCGGCGGCGCAGGCGCTGCAGGGCGTGGTCGCCGATGGCCAGATCCTGGCCGTGGGCGGCTTCGGCCTGTGTGGCATTCCCGAAGCGCTGATCGCGGCGCTGCGCGACAGCGGTGCCAAGGGCCTGACGGTCATTTCCAACAATGCGGGCGTGGACGGCTTCGGCCTGGGCCAGCTGCTGGAAACGCGACAGATCAAGAAGATGATCTCGTCCTACGTGGGCGAGAACAAGGAGTTCGAACGCCAGTTCCTGGCCGGCGAGCTGGAACTGGAATTCAATCCGCAGGGCACCCTGGCCGAGCGCCTGCGCGCCGGCGGTGCGGGCATTCCGGCGTTCTTCACCGCCACCGGCTACGGCACCGTGGTGGCCGAGGGCAAGGAAACCCGTGAATTCGACGGCAAGCACTATGTGATGGAAACCGCGCTGCGCGCCGACGTGGCCCTGGTGAAGGCGTGGAAGGCCGACGAGGCCGGCAACCTGGTGTTCCGCAAGACCGCGCGCAACTTCAACCCGGCCTGCGCGATGGCCGGCAAGGTGTGCATCGTGGAAGTGGAGGAGGTGGTGTCGGTGGGCGCGATCGATCCGGACCAGGTGCACCTGCCGGGCATCTACGTGCACCGCATCGTGCACAACCCGCATCCCGAAAAACGCATTGAACAGCGCACGATCCGCGCGGAGGGCAACTGACATGGCGTGGACCCGTGACGAGATGGCAGCCCGCGCTGCCCGTGAACTGACCGATGGCGCCTACGTGAACCTGGGCATCGGCCTGCCGACCCTGGTGGCCAACCATATTCCCGAAGGCGTGGACGTGTGGCTGCAGTCGGAAAACGGCCTGCTCGGCATCGGCCCGTTCCCGACCGACAGTGAAGTGGACGCCGACCTGATCAACGCCGGCAAGCAGACCGTGACCGCGCGCGCTGGTGCCAGCTACTTCGGCAGCCACGACAGCTTCGCGATGATCCGCGGTGGCCACGTGAACCTGGCCATCCTCGGCGCCATGCAGGTGACCGACAAAGGTGACCTGGCCAACTGGATGGTGCCGGGCAAGATGGTCAAGGGCATGGGCGGGGCGATGGACCTGGTGGCCGGCGTGCAGCGCGTGGTGGTACTGATGGAGCACACCGCCAAGAACGGCGAGCACAAGATCCTGGCCGAATGCTCGCTGCCGCTGACCGGCGTGGGCGTGGTCGATCGCATCATCACCGATCTGGCCGTGTTCGACGTGACCGACAATGGCCTGGTGCTGGTGGAAGCCGCGCCCGGCGTAGGCGATGACGAACTGAAAGCGAAGACCGGCGTGGCATTCGCCCGCGCCTGATCCATCACCGGGCACCGGCAGCGGTGCCCGGTCCTGGCCGGACGACCATGGACCTGCACCTTGCCGATGCCCGCGTGCACTGGCACCGCCGCTGGCTTGAGCGCAGCGCCGCCGACGCGCTGTTCAGCACCCTGCACGCCGACGTGGCCTGGGAGGTGCATCGCATCCGCATGTTCGGCCGACAGGTCGATTCACCGCGGTTGAGCTGCTGGATGGGCGATGCCGATGCGGGCTACCGCTATTCCGGTACTGATTTCGTACCGGCGCCGTGGCATCCGGCGCTGCTGCCACTGCGCGACCGTCTGGCGGACTTCTGCGGGGCATCGTTCAACAGCGTGCTGTTGAATCGCTACCGAGATGGCGCAGATGCCATGGGCTGGCACCGTGACAACGAGCCCGAGCTGGGGCCAGCCCCGTTGATCGCCTCACTCAGCCTGGGCGCCGAACGCCGCTTTCTGCTGCGCCGTTACGACGACCACGGCCGCAAGGCGGAGGTCGCGCTGGGGCATGGGGATCTGCTGCTGATGGGCGGCGCCACCCAGACGTATTACCAGCACGCGCTGCCGCGTACCGTGCGGCCGGTGGGCGAGCGCATCAATCTGACGTTCCGATGGATCAGCCCGCACTGACGAGGGACCGCTGGGCCATGCCCAGCGAGCGCAGCGGTCACCGTGGGGTCAGGCGCGGACCAGATCGATGCCGGCTGACAGGACACCACGCCCGAAGTGCTGGTAGTTGCCGTTCAGCAGCTCGCGCAGGACCGTGGGCATGCGCCGCAGGCGGGACGCTGGCAGGGTGGCCCGCGCGCTGACATGGCGGTGCTTGCGCTCGATCAGCGCGATCATCGGCGGCGGCAGGTGCAGAAGGCGCGCGCGCTGCAGCAGCACCTCGCATTGGCTCTGCTCGGTCTGCAGTTGGCGCTGGCGGCGCACGGACCGCGGCGAAGTGTCGTTGCCGCCGAGCCCCAGCTGGTTGTTGCCGTGCAGGCGGTAGCCGATGAGTGCGTCGGGCAGGCTGTCGATCTGGCCGCGCATGGCCGCCAGCGTGCCGATCCAGGCATCATGCACCCATCCGGTAGCGGGCAGCGGTAGCGCATCGGCCAGCAGCTGGCGGCGGAAGGCCATGGCCGCACCGGTCATCAGATTGCGCTTCAGCATCAGGCGGAATCCGTCGCCGGCATGCATGCGCGCGCGTTCGGCGGCGGTGTAGTGCAGGGCGTCGAACAGGGCGCCCGGCAGCGGCTGTCCGGCGGCGTCGATCAACTGCGCATCGCAGTGCAGGGCCAGCAGTGTTGGGCGCGCGGTGAACTCGGCGCAGAACCGCTGCAGTTTGTCGGCGTGCCAGATGTCGTCGTGGTCGCACAGGAAGATCAGGTCGCCGCTGCAGGCGCGCAGCGCGCCGTCGAAGTTGCGGCGGTAGCCCACGTTCTGCGGGTTGACCTGCAGGTCAACCGTGATACCGGCCGCTTCGGCGCGCGGCACGAACGCGCGCAGCAATGCAAGCGTGCCATCGCTGGAGACGTCGTCGCGGATCACGATCTGGTCCGGCCGTCGCGTCTGCGCCAGCAGGCTGTCGAGCTGCTCCTGCAGGAATTGTTCGCCGTTGTAGGTACACACGGCGATGGAGACGGTTGGGGACATCAGCGTTGCAGAGGACAGTGTGCGCTGATTATCGCACGGGGTCAGAGCCCTTCCCCTGCGGGAAAGGGATCCGACCCCGGCAACCTCAGCGCGGCAGCGCCTGGCGGTCGTTCTGCCCGCTGGCCAGGGTCCAGCCCACCACGTCCTGCGCCAGCTGCTGCAGGCCGCGCTCGAACGCGGCGGCCACGGCCGGCACGTCGGTGCTGCCCACCGGCTGTTGCTGGCGGAAGGTGCGGTCGGCCACCACGCGCTGGTCGGACACGTGGATGAGTTTGGCGTTCAGTTCAATCACCACCGTCGGCGTGGCCTGGCCCTGGTAGTCGGACTCGAAGCGGCGCACATCGGTGGTCAGCTTGTAGTCGGCACGGATGCCGGCGGCCACGCGCGCCACGCCGGGCAGGCGGCCGGAATCCTCGAAGCCGCGCAGCAGGGTGTCCTCGATCATGTCGGTGGCCGGCTGGGCCCAGCTGGCGCCGCGGTAGATTTCCAGTTCCGACGGCGTGGGCCGCACGTTGATGCGCGGGCTGTCGACCATGCGCGCGGCGCTGGGCTTGGCCAGCACCAGCTGCCAGTCGCCCTGTGGCCAGGCGGGATCTACCTTCACCTGCACCGCAGGCGAATACAGAGTGACCGGATTCTTGTCGCCGCTGCCGAGGATTGAGCAGCCACCCAGCAGGGCAACCGCCGACGCGGCCAGCAGCAGGCGCGGAAGGGGAATCAGGCTCATTTGGGTTCGAACTCCTTCGGTGCGTCGCGGCCCAGCAGGTAGCGCGCGGGGTTGTTTTCCAGGCGGTCGCTGACCCGGCGCAGATCGCGGATCAGCCCGCGCAGTTCAGTCAGGGTCGGGCCCAGCTGGCCCAGGCCATCGTTGGCGAAGCTGTTGATGGCCGCGCGGTTCTCGCCCAGGATCGAATCGGCATTGCCAGCGGCCGAATCCAGCTTGCCCAGCGTGGCATCGAGCTTGTCGATGATGCCCGGCAGCTGCTGCACCAGGTTCTTGTCCAGGCGCTCGATGGTGCCGTTGGTGGTTTTCAGCGTGGTATCCAGGCTGCGGGCGGCATCGCGCGCGCTCAGCAGCAGCGCCTGGGTGCCCTGGTCACGGTCGGCCAGGCCACCGCTGATCGTTTCCAGGTTGGCCAGGGTGGCGTTGATCGAGGCCACGTTGCGGTCGCTCAGGATCTGGTCCATGCGTTCGACGATGCGGTTGGCCACGTCGGTGATGTTCTGCAGGGCCGACGGCGTGGTTGGAATGATCGGCGCCGGATCCTTGTTCACCGTGGTCAGCGTCGGCGCCTGCGGCGTACCACCGCTGAGCTGGATGATCGACGGGCCGGTCAGGCTGGTGATGGCCAGCTTGGCGCGGGTATCGGTCTTGACCGGCGTGTTGGAGTTCAGGCGGATGCGGGCGACCACCTGGCGCGGATCATCGGGCACCAGGTTCAGTTCGGTGATCGAGCCCACCGCGATGCCGTTGTACTGCACCGGGCTGCCCACCGACAGGCCGGTGACCGCTTCGCGGAACACCACGCGGTATTCCTGCCAGGTGCGGTCGGAAGAGTACTTTGCGGCCCACAGGCCGAAGGCCAGCAGGGCCAGGCCGGTGATCAGGGTGAACGCGCCGATCAGCACGTAGTTGGCTTTGGTTTCCATGGCTCAGGCACTCTCGATCTGTTCGCCACGCGCGGCGCGCGCGCGGGGTCCGTGGAAGTATTCCTGGATCCACGGATGATCCAGTTTCTCGATGTCCGGCAGCGGCGCGTTGGCCACCACCTTGTGGTCGGCGATCACGGCCACGCGGTCGCAGATGGCGTACAGCGTGTCCAGGTCGTGGGTGATCAGGAACACAGTCAGGCCCAGCGCTTCCTGCAGGGTCTTGATCAGGCGGTCGAACGCGGCCGCACCGATCGGGTCCAGGCCGGCGGTGGGTTCGTCCAGGAACAGCAACGGCGGGTCCAGCGCCAGCGCACGGGCCAGGCCGGCGCGCTTGCGCATGCCGCCGGACAGCTGCGAGGGTAGTTTGTTGATGGCATCGGCGGGCAGGCCGGCCAGTTTCACTTTCAGCAGCGCCAGCTCGTAATGCCAGCGCTCGGGCAGTTCGCGGTGGTGCTCCTTCAGCGGCACCTGTACGTTCTCGCCCACGCTGAGCGAGGAGAACAGGGCGCCATCCTGGAACAGCACGCCGGTGTTGCGCTCGATGTGCAGGCGGCTTTCCGCATCATCGGCGCGCGCATCGCGGCCCAGCACCTCGATCTGCCCGGCATCGGGCACGCGCAGGCCGAGGATGGAGCGCATCAGCACCGATTTGCCGGTGCCCGAACCGCCCACCACGCCAAGGATCTCGCCGCGGCGCACGTCCAGGTCCAGGTCTTCGTGTACGGTCTGGCTGCCGAACCGGTTGGTCAGCCCACGCACGCGGATGGCCAGATCGTGGCCCTGGTCGTCCTGCATGGGGGTGTCATCGGCGTGATCGTGTGTGTTCATCTCACCAGTCCATGTGCATGAACCACAACGCCGCGAAGGCGTCGATGATGATCACCAGCGAGATGGTCTGCACCACGCTGGAGGTGGTGCGCTCGCCCACCGACTGCGCCGTGCCTTCCACCTTCAGCCCTTCCAGGCAGCCGATCAGGCCGATCACCAGCGCGAATACCGGCGCCTTGGAAAGGCCGACCAGCATGTGCCGCACCTCCATGGTCTCGTGCATGCGCGCGATGTACATCTGCGGCGGAATATCCAGGTCGAACGCGCCCACGGTGATGCCGCCGGCCAGGCCGGCGGCCATCGCAATGAAGGTCAGCAGCGGCAGGGTGACCAGCAGCGCCAGCAGGCGTGGCAGCACCAGCAGATCGATCGGGTCCAGGCCCAAAGTGCGCATCGCATCGATCTCTTCGCGCGCCTTCATGGCGCCGATCTGCGCGGTGAATGCGCTGGCGGTGCGGCCAGCCAGCACGATGGCGGTCAGCAGCACGGCGAATTCGCGCAGGAAGGCGATGTTCACCAGTTCCACCACATAGATCTCTGCACCGAAGTCGCGCAGGATGGTGGAGCCGAGGAAGGCGATCACCGCGCCCACCAGATAGGACAGCAGGGCCACCAGCGGCACCGCATCCAGCCCGACCTGTTCCATCTGGTGCACGGTGGCGGTCAGGCGGAAGCGGCGCGGTTCCTTGAACAGGCGCGCGGCCTTGACCAGGTTCTCGCCCAGGAAGCTGCACAGCGCCTTGATGTTGTGGCCGGTGGTATGCACGCTGACGCCCAAGCGCTCCAGCGCGGCCAGCACGCCGAAGTCGCGCTTGGGCTTGGGCCGGTCGTCGGCCACTTCCTCGATCGTGCACACCAGGGCCTGGTGGTCCGGGCGGAAGTGCAGCGCGTGCTCGCCCAGGTCGGCACGGTGGGCCACCCGCAGCACCTGCAGCACGCCGGCCGAATCCAGCTGCTCGATGGCAGTGGCGTCGATGCCGGTGAGTTTGTCGGGAATGTCGCGCAGCACCTCGGCCGCCGCCAGGGCGGTCTTCAAGGTCCAGTGGCCGGACAGATGGATCAGCCCGGGATCGTGGGCGTCCTGTTCCAGCCGGGGGCTGTGGTTCGGGGTCATGGGGGCCATTCGGGTCGCAGCATAACCGTTCTGAATTGCACGTCGCGTCGAACCCGTATGAATTTTTCCTGCCAGGCCCGCTGTAGGTAATACTAAGGCGCATGTCCGCCGATGCTCACGCCATCCCCACGCCCCAGGCCACCTATGCGCAGCGCGTGGCCTTCGTTTCCGAGATCGCCGGTCGCCTGCACAGCTATGGCACCACGGCCCAGCGCCTGGAGGCGGCCGTGGTGGCGCTGGCACGGCAGCTGGACCTGGACTGCGAGCCGTGGTCGAACCCCACCGGCATCATCCTCAGCTTCAGCGACCCGGCCCGTGCCATTGGTTCCAGTGACATCACGCGTGTGATCCGCCTGGCGCCGGGCGAGAACGATCTGCACAAACTGAGCGTGGCCGACCGCATTGCCGAGGAAGTGGCCAACGGGCGCATGAGCCTTGCCCAGGGCCATACCGCGCTGCGCCAGCTGGACAAGGATCCGGGCCGCCGCGGCAAGCTGCGCACCATCCTGTCCTTCAGCCTGGGCGCGGCGGGCGTGGCCGGCATGTGGAAGCTGCCCTGGCTGGATATCGCCACTGCTGGCGTGATCGGCCTGATGATCGGCCTGCTGGGCATGCTGACCGATCGTCGGCCGGCCACCCGCGAAGCCGGCGAAGCGCTGGCCGCGCTGCTGGCCGGCATGGTCGCCACCCTGGTGGCTGCCTTCGTTGGCGCGCTGAACCTCAATACCGTCATCATCGCCTCGCTGGTGGTGCTGCTGCCCGGCATGTCGCTTACCAATGCGGTGAACGAACTGGCCAGCCAGCACTGGGTCTCGGGCACGGCGCGGTTTGCCGGTGCGCTCACCACCATCATGAAACTGAGCGTGGGCGCGATGATCGCGGTCACCCTGGCCGATGTGCTGGGCCTGGACCCGGTCATCCGCGCGTCGCGCCCGCAGGGGCCGTGGGTGGAATGGGGCTCGCTGCTGACCGCGGCGTTTGCGTTCGCGATGCTGTTCAAAGCCAATCGCCGTGATTATCCCTGGGTGATCGCGGCATCGGTGGCCGGCTACGCCATTTCCAAGTTTGGTGGACACGCCTGGGGCGCACCGGCAGGCATCTTCCTGTCGGCCATGCTGTTGACCGCCGGCGGCAATCTGTTTGGGCGCCTGGTGGGCCGGCCGGGCGCGATCATCCGCCTGCCCGGCATCATCATGATGGTGCCCGGCAGCACCAGCCTGCGCGGCGTACTGACCTTGGTACAGCAGCAGGATGTGGGCGCTGGCCAGGGCGTGTTCCTGACCGTGCTGAACGTGGTGATGGCGCTGGTGGCCGGCCTGTTGTTCGGCAACCTGCTGATGCCGGCGCGCAAGACCCTGTGACGATGGCGGTGGGTGTGCACCGTTGGTCCGCACGCCGGGCCACAAAAAACGCCGGCGTTCGCCGGCGTTTTTTCATTCCAGCCTGGGCAGGGCTCAGGCCTTCTTGATCAGGAAATCTTCCGGCTTCTTGTTGCCCTTGGCGGTCAGTTCCGCCATCCAGCGCGGCTGCTTGCCGCGGCCGGTCCAGGTTTCCTTCGGGTTGGCCGGGTTGCGGTACTTCGGTGCCACCTTGCCCAGCTTGCGGCCGGCGGTCTTGGCCGGCGCCTTGGCCGCCTTGCGTGCACGCGGTGCCGGGGCAGCAGCGCCACCGAACAGTTCTTCGATGGTGTAACCCTCGGTCTTGGCCAGCTTGCTCAGCTGCGCGCGCACCTTGGTGATCGGGCGGCGCTTGGCGACGATGGTCTGCTGCTTCTTGGCGGTACGGATCAGGGCGCCCAGCTCGCGTGCCGACAGGCCGCTCAGGTCGATGCTCATTCAAATGCTCCGGAAAATACATTGATGGACAGGGACGAGCCGGTCCATGGCGGTCGCTGGACAGGGTAATGTCGATTTACTGCCAGCACAAACATTTATTGGTTTCTGATATTACGAATTGCGACTGCCGACATATTCAGGCGCTGATGCCACCGGTGGACGCAAAAAAAAGACCGGGGCGGACCCCGGTCTTTCCGTCAGCCCTGCAGTCGCTGCAGCAGGGTGGCCTTGTCCAGGCTCTCGGCCTCGCCGGCCGTGCGCGCGCGGTATTCGTACGTGCCCGCGGCCAGGCCGCGCTCACTCACCACCACGCGGTGCGGCACACCGATCAGCTCCATGTCGGCGAACATCGCACCCGGGCGCAGGCCGCGGTCGTCCAATGCGGCGTCCAGGCCGGCTTCACGCAGCTCCTGCAGCAGTGCGGCGGCCGCTTCGGCCACGCTGGCGTCACCCTTGGGGTTGATCACGCACACCACCACCTGCCAGGGCGCCATGGCTTCGGGCCAGATGATGCCGGCGTCGTCGTGGTTCTGTTCGATGGCGGCTGCCACCACGCGCGAGATACCAATGCCATAGCAGCCCATGGTCATGACCGCGGCCTTGCCGTTTTCGTCCAGCACGGTGGCCTGCAGGGCTTCGGCGTACTTGCGGCCGAGCTGGAACACGTGGCCGACCTCGATGCCGCGGGCGATCTTCAGCTCGCCGCCGTCGCGGGCGCGATCGCCGGCACGCACGTTGCGGATATCCACCACTTCCGGTTCCGGCAGGTCGCGGCCCCAGTTCACCCCGGTCAGATGGAAACCGGCCGCGTTGGCACCGACGACGAAATCGGCCATGGCCGCCACTTCGCGGTCGGCCAGCACGCGGATCGCCTTGGCGGGGCCGACCGGGCCCAGGAAGCCAGGCACGCTGCCCAGGTGGTCGGCGATTTCCGCTTCGCTGGCAAACCGCTGGTCTTCCAGGCCGGCCACCTTGGCCAGCTTGATTTCATTCACTTCGTGGTCGCCGCGCACCAGCGCCAGCACGAAACCCGCTTCGGTCATCAGCGCCACCGACTTCACCGTGCGCTGCAGGTCGATGCCCAGCAGTGCGGCCACGTCTTCGCAGGTCTTCTGCGTGGGGGTTTCCACCTTGCGCAGGGTTTCGGTGGCGGCCGCGCGCGGTGCCGGATCGGCGGCAACGGCCGCTTCCATGTTGGCGGCATAATCCGAGCCGGTGGAAAATACCAGCGCGTCTTCGCCGGAATCGGCGATCACGTGGAATTCCTGCGACGCATCACCACCGATGGCGCCCGAATCGGCCTGCACCATGCGGAAATCCAGGCCCAGGCGGGTGAAGATGCGGCTGTAGGCCGTCTTCATGTTTTCGTATTCGCGCACCAGGTCTTCATCGTGCAGGTGGAACGAATACGCATCCTTCATCAGGAATTCGCGCGCGCGCATCACGCCGAAACGCGGGCGGATCTCGTCGCGGAACTTGGTCTGGATCTGGTAGAAATTCACCGGCAGCTGCTTGTAGCTGGACAGTTCGCTGCGGGCGAAATCACACGCCGCTTCTTCGGCGGTGGGGCTGTAGCAGAAGGTCTGTTCCTTGCGGTCCTTGATCTTCAGCAGCTGCGGGCCGAACTTTTCCCAGCGGCCAGTCTGTTCCCACAGTTCCTTGGGCTGGATGGTGGGAATCTGGAATTCCACGGCACCGGCGCGGTCCATTTCCTCGCGCACGATGCGTTCCACCTTGCGCAGCACGCGCAGGCCCAGCGGCGACCAGGTGTACAGGCCCGAGGCGAGCTTGCGGATCATGCCGGCGCGCAGCATCAGCCGGTGGCTGGTCAGCTCGGCGTCGCTGGGGGTTTCCTTGGTGGTGTGCAGGTGGAACTGGGAAAGGCGCATCGTCGGCTTCGGGATAACGGCAGAGACGCCTATTCTGCCAGCCCGGCCGCGGGGTGGGGTACTGGCAGGGCTTGCAGCCCTGCACCCGCTTGGGGCAACGGCAACGGCAACGTCAAAAGCGGGCTATCCGTGGGTTGGCGGGGTGGGTCCGGTTGCGGGGGACGCCGCAAGTACGTCCCTGTAGCAACTGTGTTGTGGGATGGGATTTTGGCCGTC
>NZ_DAMBCN010000009.1:0-124284 GCF_032056425.1 Stenotrophomonas sp. | reverse complement strand
TAGATCCACGGCATGCGTGGATGGAAAGGCGTGCCAACCAAGGTTGGCACCTACCGTGCGTGGATGGGTAGCGCACGGTAGGTGCCCGGCGGAAAGCAGTGCCAACCAAGGTTGGCACCTGCCAGGGGCGCGCGGCGCGCGCCCCCTGCTTTGCCTCAGTCGATCAACGCCGGTTCGCGATCGCGGTGGAACACCGCGACGGCGGCGGTCAACGCGCCAGCCTGGGCCTGCAGTTCGCGGGCTGCTGCGGTGGCTTCTTCCACCAGTGCGGCGTTCTGCTGCGTGGCCTGGTCCATCTGCACCACCGTCTGGTTGATCTGCTCGATGCCGCTGGACTGTTCCTGCGATGCGCCGGAGATCTCCTGCATCAGCGCGCTGACATCCTGCACACCGCTGACAATGCCCTGCATGCGCCGGCCGGCGTCGGCGACCAGATGCGCGCCCTCACTCACCTGGCGCCCGGCTTCATCGATCAGTCCCTTGATCTCGTGGGCGGCCGAGGCTGATCGCTGGGCCAGCACGCGGACCTCACTGGCGACCACCGCGAAGCCACGCCCTTGCTCGCCGGCACGGGCGGCTTCGACGGCCGCATTCAAGGCCAGGATGTTGGTCTGGAACGCGATGCCATCAATGACCCCGGTGATGTCGCCGATCCTTCGCGAGGCGGCTTCGATGGCCTGCATGGTGTCGACCACGCGCTGCATGGCACGGTCGCCCTCGCTGGCCACGCCCTGGGTGGACGACGCCAGTTCGCTGGCCTGATGGGCGTGGCTGGCGTTCTGCCGCACGGTGGCGGTCAGTTCTTCCATTGAGGCGGCGGTTTCCTGCAGGTGCGCGGCCTGGCGCTCGCTGCGTTCTGACAACGCGCCGTTGCCGGCGGCAATCTCACTGGCGGCGGTGCTGATGGCGGTCGCGCACTGCTGGATGTGGCCCACCATGGACGACAACGTCGCAGCGGTGGCATTGGCGTCGCGTGCGATGGCGGCGAAGGCGCCCTGGTAGTCACCGTGCATGCGCTGGTCCAGATCGCCCTGCGCCAGCGCCGCCAGCATCCGGCGCACGTCGTCGACAGTGCTGCCAACGGTGGCCAGCAGTTGGTTGATGCCACCGGTCAGCCCATCCAGGAAGCTGGCCCCCTCGGCGGGGCGCAGACGCTGGTCGAGATCGCCCGCAGCGGCGGCGGTCACGATGTCGGCCACCGCATTCTCCAGCAGCAGCTCGTGGGTGCGGTCGTGCCATTCCACCGCGAAGCCCAGGCGCTGGCCCTGTGCATCGAACACCGGGGTGACCACCTGGGCGAAGTGCACCGGTCCGATCCGGACCTTGCCGTTGTGCGTTGCCTGCAGGCCATTGAGGATGGCGCGGATGCGGTCGGGGTTGGCATGGAAGCGATGGATGCTGGTGCCGACCAGGCGTTCGGCATCGAAATCCGGGAAGGCTTCGCGCAGCGTGGCCTGCTGGTTGCGCAGCAGCGCCACCACCGAGCGGTTCACGTAGCGGATCACGTGGTCGTTGTCGGCGATCATCATCGACGTGCGCGAGGCGTCCAGCGCCTGGCGGATCTGGGCGTTCTCCGCGTGCAGGGCCGTGTCGCGGCTGCGCTGCGCCTGCACGTGTCGCGCGGTATCGGCCAGGGCGTGTGCCAACGTACCGGGCAGGTAGTCCTGGGCATTGGCATGCGCACTCAGATCGGCGCCGGTGGCGATGTCGCGCGCCAGTGCCGCCAGGCGGCGTGGGCCATGACCGAGCGCATCGGTCTGCTGGCGCAGGCGCTGGGCGGCTTCGCCGATGAGTACGGTGATGGCAGCGACCAGGGCGGCCTGCAGCAGCGAAGCTGCCCAACCGCTGCCCTGCAACGCTGGCACCAGTGCGAAAAGCGTACCGATGCTGCCGGCCAGCCACACTGGCGTGCGGTTGCGATAGGCGACCAGGCAGGCCAGCAGGACGCACTGCGGCAGCCCGACCGCCACGCCGAGGATCGAACACAGCAGCCCGATCTGCACGGACAGCAGCACGGCCACGCCGTTGCGCGCGGGCGCCTGCCCGGCACAACGCAGGCCCAGCACGACGGCGGGCACGCCGGCCGCAGCAATGATGGCTGCCAGCGCAGGCGACGCCCTCCACGCGGCGGCGGCACCGGCCACCGCCAGCGCGGCGCTCACCAGGGTCAGCCGCTGATCGGCGCGGCGCGCCAGGTCCTGCAGGTACGGGAGACGTTCGCGCTTGCGACCGCGTGAGGGTGGGGGTACGGCAGACATTGGAAACTCCTGGTTCAACGAACAGCAACGGCCCTGCGGCGCGGCACGCATGCGGGCGTGACCACTGCAGGGTGGGCGATGGGGGAGGTGGCGCCGCACAGGGCGCCGGGGAACAGAAACACCGTGGCCACATCCTGTGGGTGACGGTGCAGCAGTGCAGACATGCGTGCTTCCTTGCAGAACCCGGACAGGCCGCCGGCCCGGGTGGGCAGGCGGAGTGCGGGCGAGAAGGCCCGCAACTGTTCTATCGGCCGCCGCTACGCGCAGTGAAGCGCAGCGGCATGCAGCGGGTCAGCCGGCGTTGGGCTCGCCGAGGAAGGCGTTGATGACCGCGGCGATCTGCGCGGGGTGTTCCATGTGCAGGTGATGGTTGCCGGCGAATACGGCCAGGCGTCCGTCGCGCAGGTGCTGCAGGCGCTCGCTGCGCATCGGTTCGGGGTAGTACGACTGCGCCGGCGTGGCGTAGATCACCTGGGTAGGGCAGGCAATGGCCTGCAGAAGGTTGTCGATCTGCCCTTCGCTGAGGCGGATGGCGGTGGGCAGCATCAGGCGCGGATCGCTGCACCAGCGATAGCCGCCTTCCACTGCTTCCACGCCACGCTCCACCAGCAGGCGCGCGCAGCCCTCGCTGAGCTGGTTGGCCATCATGCGGGCACGCACCGGCGCGGCCAGGTCGGCGAACACCCGCAACTGCTTGCGCGCCAGCGCACGGCTGGCCCGCACATGGTCGCGCAGGCGTTCGGCGGTTTCTTCTTCCGGTCCGCGCAGTCCACCCAGCGCCTCGATGGCCACCAGCCGCTGCACGCGTTCGCTGACGGCTGCGGTCAGGCTGGCGATGCCGGCGCCCATGGAGTGGCCGATCAGGGTGAAGCGATCCCAGCCCAGTGCATCGGCCACGTCCAGCACGTGGGTGATGGCGGCCGGGGTGGTATAGGGCGCGCCGGGCGGCAGGTGCGCACTGTGGCCGTGACCTGGCAGATCGATGGCCACCAGATCCAGCTGCGGCAGGTGCGCGGCCAGCGGGACGAAGCTGGCCGCATTGTCCAGCCAACCATGCAGGGCCAGCACGCGGGGGCCGGGGCCTGCCTGGCGCAGGCCGGCCACGCGCGCGCCGGCCACCCTCAGTTCAAACGGTTGCAGGCTCATGCCAGCGCAGCCGTGGCCAGCCGGGCCAGCGCCCGGGCGTGCTCGGCGTCTGCGTTCAGGCAGGGTATGTAGCGCATCTGTGCACCGCGCTCGGCCAAGGTTTCGGTGAAGCCCATGGCGACCTCTTCCAGCGTTTCCAGGCAATCGGTGGCAAAGCCGGGGCAGACCACGTCGATCCTTTTCGCGCCAGCCTCGGCCAGCTCCCACAAGCGCGGTTCGGCATAGGGTTGCAGCCAGCGTTCACGGCCGAAGCGCGACTGGTAGCCCATCTGCCACTCGTCCTGGCCCAGGCCCAACGCGGCGGCGATGGCGGCAGCGCTGGCTTCGCAGCGCTTGGGATAGGGGTCGCCGGCATCGGCCAGCCGCTGCGGAATGCCATGGAAGGAAAACATCAGCATCTGCCCGCGGCCGTGCGTGTCCCAGTAGCGGCGGATCGACGCCGCCACGGCCGCCACCCACTGCGGATCGGTGGCGTAGTCCTGCACCAGGCTGACCTGGACGCCGGGGTTGCGGCGCTGCCAGTCGGCAACGCGGTCTTCCACCGAGGCGGTGGTGGTGGTCGAGTACTGCGGGTACAGCGGCAGCACTGCGATGCGGCGCACGCCCTCGCTGACCAGGCGGTCCAGTTCGGTGGCCAGTGCCGGTTGCCCGTAACGCATGGCGTGGCGCACCCGCAGCTCCGGCAGTTCCGTCTGCATGGCCTGCGCCAGCTGGCGGGTGTGCACCATCAACGGCGAGCCGTCAGGCAGCCATACCTGCGCATACTTGGCGGCCGAACGGCTGCTGCGCAGCGGCAGGATCAGCCCGCGCAGCAGCGGCTGCCACAGCAGCGCTGGAATCGAGACCACGCGGGGGTCGGAGAGGAATTCAGCCAGGTAACGGCGTACGGCGGGAGCCGTCGGCGTCTCGGGCGTGCCTAGGTTGACCGCCAGCACGGCGGTATCGGGTGCGTCGAGCATGCTGACCATTGTCGCCGATCCGATGTGCTGCTGGCATCGCTTCTGCGCATCGTGCCCATTGCCACTGACAATCGCGGCGCGCGCTCATTGGCGATTCATCGCAACACTACTAATTTCAGTGACTTGCTATATCTTCCTATGGACTGACTTCTGGAGCCTGCCATGCGTCGCCCGATCCAAGCCCTGCTGATCGCCGCCAGCCTGCTTTCCAGCCAGGCCATGGCCGGACCGCAGGAAGACCAGCGCGCCCGCAATGCGGTGCGTGTGCTGGCTGAAATCCAGGAAATTCCCGAACAGGGAATCCCTGACAAGTTGCTGGACGAAGGCCGCGCGGTCATCGTCATTCCCGACACGATCAAGGCCGGTCTGGTCATCGGCGGCCGTCGCGGCCATGGCCTGATGTCGGTACGCATGCCCAACGGCGCGTGGTCCAACCCGGTATTCATCAAACTGACCGGCGGCAGCATCGGCTTCCAGGCCGGCGTGCAGTCGTCGGACGTGGTGCTGGTGTTCCGCAACGACCGCAGCCTGGACAATCTGGTCAACGGCAAGTTCACCCTGGGCGCCGATGCCGGCGTGGCCGCAGGCCCGGTGGGCCGCAATGCCGCTGCCGCCACCGACGGCCAGCTGAAGGCGGAAATCTGGTCGTGGTCGCGTGCCCGCGGCCTGTTTGCCGGTGTGGCCCTGGATGGCGCGGTGCTGCAGATCGACGATGCGGCCAACCTGGATGCCTACGGCAGCAACACCACCCCGCGCATGATCTTCGAAGGCCGCGCTGCCGGTTCGCCGTCGATGGACGTGGTGGCCTTCCGTGACCGTCTGGAAGAGGCCACCTACGCCGCGCGCAACAACCGCAATGGCAGCGGCGCCACCGCCAGCGCAACGCCGCCGCCGCCGTCGAGCAACCCGTCGGTGCCTGTTCAGGCGCCGCCGGCTGAAGCGACCACGGCGCCGCTGCAGAATGTGCCGCAGAACCCGCCGCCGCAGCAGCAGGGCTTCCAGCCGGTGGGCGACGGTGAAATCCGTACCGAGACGCTGGGCGGCAACTGACTTTCGTCACGCGCGCCGGCTTACGGCCGGTGCGCTATGCTCGACAGCCTGATCACTAACGTAACGAGCGACTTATGGGCAGTTTCAGCATCTGGCATTGGTTGGTCGTACTGGCCATCGTACTGCTGGTGTTCGGCACCAAGCGCCTGACCAGCGGCGCAAAGGACCTCGGCTCGGCGGTGAAGGAATTCAAGAAGGGCATGCGTGACGAGGACAAGCCCGCCGCGCAGCTGGGCGACGAATCGCGCAGCCAGGATGCCTCGCGCACCGCGCAGGACGAGCACGACCGCACCCCGCGTTGATCCGGAGCGGTTACGGTGTTTGATATCGGCTTCAGCGAACTGCTGGTGATTGCCGTGGTCGCCCTGGTGGTGCTCGGTCCCGAGCGCCTGCCCAAGGCGGCCCGCTTCGCCGGCCTGTGGGTGCGCCGTGCGCGCAATCAGTGGGATTCGGTGAAGCAGGAGCTGGAGCGCGAACTGCACGCCGAGGAGATCAAGCGGCAGATGCAGGACGTGCGACAGAGCATGCAGGATACCGAGAGCCAGCTGCGCGCCAGTGGTGAGGCGGTGCGCCGCGAGGCGACCCAGGCGCAGCAGCACGGTGACGCGCTGGCCGACGAAGTGCGGGCGCCGACGCCTGCGGCGGCGCAGACTCCGCCGCATCTGGCCGATGCGCCCAGCGCATCCCCCGATGCCACCTCCGCAGCGGATTCCTCCGCTGCGCCGGCCACGCCGCCGGAGCGCCAGCCATGAGCGATCAGGACTTCGGGGAGAGCTCGCTGGTCGAGCACCTGGTGGAACTGCGTGCGCGCCTGGTGCGTGCGCTGCTGGGCCTGGGGGTGGTGCTGCTGGGCCTGTTGCCGTTCACCCAGAAGCTGTACACCGCACTGGCGCATCCGTTGGTGTCGCAGCTGCCGAACGGGCAGACGATGATCGCCACCAATCCGGCCGGTGCGTTCTTCGCGCCGTTGAAGCTGACCTTCTTCGTGGCCCTGTTCGTGGCCGTGCCCTGGCTGCTCTACCAGCTGTGGGCGTTCGTGGCGCCAGGCCTGTATGCGCGCGAAAAGCGCCTGGCCGTACCGCTGCTGGTGTCGTCGGTGCTGCTGTTCTACACCGGCTGCGCGTTCGCCTACTTCTTGGTGCTGCCGGCGGTGTTCCACTTCCTGACCACCTTCAGTCCGGAAGTGATCGCACTCACCCCCGATGCGAACGCCTATCTGGACTTCGTGCTGGCCATCTTCTTCGCCTTCGGCGGCAGTTTCGAACTGCCGGTGGCGATGGTGATTCTGGTGCTGCTGGGCTGGGTAACCCCGCAGCAGTTCAAGGAAGGCCGCGGTTACGCGATTGTCGGCATCTTCGTGGTGGCCGCCGTGCTGACCCCGCCGGACGTGGTGTCACAGCTGATGCTGGCCATTCCGATGTGCCTGCTCTACGAGCTGGGCATTCACGCCGCGCGCTGGCTGGTGCCGTCTTCAGTGGCCAAGAAGCCCGCCGCGTGATTCGCGGTAGCGCCGGGCGATGTCCGGCGTTCTCGCGTGTGTCGGCTCAGGCGTGGAAGACGTCGTTGGCCGGCGGCGTGGCCGGGATCGGTGGCGCAGCACGGCTGCCGCGGTGCACGAACATCTGCTTCCAGGCGGCGTAGACAGCGCCCACGTACAGCGGCATGAGCACGGTGGTCAGCACCAGCTGGGCAATGAAGGCGGCCGCCAGCGGGCCGCCGATCAGCATGGCCAGCTGGATGACGATGACGAACGCGATGTAGCCGCAGAACAGCGCGATCACGCTCAACAGCGCGAACACCACCATCGCCCCCAGGTTTTCGACACAGCCCTGCAGGCTCAGGCGCAGCGCGTGCATGCCGCTCTGCCTGTCGAACACCACCAGTGCCGGCTGGGTGAACATGGCCAGGGTGAGCGCGATAGCGGTGACGAACACCAGCAGCATCCACAGCGCAATGCGCTTGGCCGGCAGGTTGGCCACCAGTGCGGCGGCATCGTCGGGGCTGATCTGTTGCCCGCTCTGGCCGATTTCTTCCATCCGCTTCATGACCTCGCTGAAGGCGGCAAAGCCTTCGCGGCCGATCATCAGGTACAGCAGCACGCCCAGCATCAGCACCGCCAGCACCTGGATCGCCAGCGGGACCAGCAGGTGGCTGACGCGGTGGTCGCGGATCGGCTGCAGCAGGTGGGTGGCCAGGCCGGGGCGGCCTTCATCGATCTCGCCCACGGCATACAGCATGCCGCCGAACATGATGGGCGAAATGGCCAGGGTCATCAGCTGCACCGCCAGCCCGGCCGCACCGGGAATGAGCGTGGACAGCAGGGTGACCACCCAGCTCACCAGCATCCAGGTCAGGCCGATCCGGGCCAGCTGCAGCGGCGCACGCCGGTACAGGGAGAACGTATCCAGCAACCACTGGGCGCCCGCCGAAGCCGGCAGCTTGCGAATCTCTTTCATGGACATCCGGGAAGGACAGGAGGGGGCCGGGCCGGAGCCCGTTCCGCCGATTATCCCTGTTTTGCCACCGGCTGGGCTGAAGACAGCCGGGCCTGGCGCACGAAACGGCGCAGCAGCCGGCGCGCCAGCGGTGCCGCGCTGACGGCCCGTTCCACGCTGCGGGCGCAGCCACCGTGGCGGCCGATGCAGTCGGCGCGGGCGCGCACGTAACCGCGCATGTGGTGGGTGGCGAATTCGGGGTGGAACTGCACCCCCCAGGCATGCCGGCCCCAGCGGAACGCGTGGCAGCCGTCCAGTGGCGAGCGGGCCAGCACCGCCGCGCCTTCCGGGGCACGCAGCACGGTCTGCAGGTGGGTGGCGTGGGCGGCGAAATGCTGCGGCAACCCGCTGAACAACGGATCCTCGGCCGCGGCCGGGTCCAGTTCCAGCTCGATCGTGCCCGACTCGCGCCCGGCGGGGTTGTAGGCCACTTCACCGCCCAGCGCGTGGGCCAGCAACTGGTGGCCATAGCAGATGCCGAACACCGGTACGCCGTCGTGCACCGCCGCGCGCAGCCAGGCCGCGCTGCGTTCGCTCCAGTCGGCGCGGTCGGTCACGTAGGCGGCCGAACCACTGACCAGCACGCCGGCGAACGCACGCGGATCGGGCAGGGCGGCACCGTGTTCGACATCGACCACCACGGTCTGCCGTTCTTCCAGGCCGGCCGCCACGCGGATCCAGTGCGGAAAGCGCCCGTAACGGCGCAGGGTCGGCACCGGGCGGCCGGTTTCAAGGATCAGGAAGGGGGCTGGATTCATCCGGGGGCGGCAGCACTGACAGGACTTCCTCGATTGTAGTCAGCCCCTGCGCCACCTTTTCAAGCCCGGCCTGGCGCAGGGTTCGCAGCCCTTCAGCCCGCGCGGCACGGCTGAAACCGGCCAGATCCATGTCCGCGCGGATCAGCCCGCGCAGCCGCGAACCCAATGGCAGCAACTCATACAGCCCGATACGGCCGAGAAAACCGGTGCGCCGGCACTCCAGGCAACCCACCGGCCGACAGGGCGTGGCGGCATCTGGATATGCTGCTTGGCTATCAGCCAGCACCGCCCAATCGGCCGGCCCCAGCGTGTGCGACTGCTTGCAGTGCGGGCACAGCGTGCGCACCAGGCGCTGGGCCAGGATGCCGTTCACCGTGGATGCCAGCAGGTAATGCGGCACGCCGATGTCGAGCAGGCGGGTGATGGCCGAGGGCGCATCGTTGGTGTGCAGGGTGGACAGCACCAGATGGCCGGTGAGCGAGGCCTGCACCGCCATCTGCGCGGTTTCCAGGTCGCGGATCTCGCCGATCATGATGATGTCCGGATCCTGCCGCAGCAGGGTGCGCACGCCGGCGGCGAAATCCAGGTCGATGTTGGTCTGCACCTGCATCTGGTTGAACTCGGCGGCGATCATCTCGATCGGGTCTTCCACCGTGCAGACGTTCACGTCCGGCGTGGCCAGCCGCTTCAGTGTGGAATACAGGGTGGTGGTCTTGCCCGAGCCGGTGGGGCCGGTGACCAGCACGATGCCGTGCGGGCGCTCGACCAGTGCATTCCAGCCGGCCGCTTCCTGCGGGCTGAAGCCGAGCTGGTCGATGCTCTTGAAGGCGGCATCGGGGTCGAAGATGCGCATCACGCACTTCTCGCCGAAGGCGGTAGGCATGGTGGACAGGCGCATTTCCACTTCGCGCCCGCCCGGCGAGCGGGTCTTGATGCGGCCATCCTGCGGACGCCGGCGCTCGGCCAGGTCCATGCGCCCCAGCACCTTGATGCGGCTGACCACGGCGGTCATCACTGCCGGCGGCACCTCGAACACCTTGTGCAGCACGCCGTCGATGCGGAAACGCATGCGTCCCATGTCGCGGCGCGGCTCCAGGTGGATGTCCGAAGCGCGCTGCTCGTAGGCGTACTGCAGCAGCCAGTCGACGATGTGCACGATGTGCTGGTCGTCGGCATTGACGTCGCCGGCGCGGCCCAGTTCCACCAGCTGCTCGAAGCTGGGCAGGGTGCCGCTGGGTTCGCCGCGCACATCGCCGCGCGCGCCTCGCACCGATCGGGTCACCCCGAAGAATTCCATGGTGTAACGGTGCAGGTCCAGCGGGTTGACCACCGCCAGTTCGATCTGGCGCCGCGTCAGGTGCTGCAGGTCGCGGCGCCATTCCTGCGCCAGCGGCTCGCTGGTGGCCACCAGCACGCGTTCGGCGTCGACGGCCAGCGGCAGGAAGCGATGACGGCGGGCATAGGCGTGCGAGGCCACCGCAGTAACCGAGGCGACGTCGACGCGGGTCGGGTCGATGCGCAGGTAGCGGCAGCCAGTGCGCCGGGCCAGCCATTCGGTCAAGCGTTCCAGGCTCAGCTCACCGCCGTCGCTGGCGGCCAGCTTCAGGTTGGACAGCAGCACCAGCGGATGCACTTCGCTGGCATTGCGCGCACCCTGCGCGGAAAAGCGCACGCGCTCGCGGTCCGCCGTGGCGACCCTGCCATCGGCCAGCAGCGCGGCGGCCACCTGCTCGAACTGCAGTCGCCCCGGGGGCAGCGGCACCGCGCCCGGATCGCCGGAACTCCCCACCGGCAGCCGGTGATCCATCTGCCTGCTCCTCCCGGGTACGGAATGCCCCGCAGGTCGGCCGCTATACTAGCGCACCCCTTTGCCGGCCAAGAATCGTCCGCATGTCCGCGACCCCGACCGTTCCGATCACCTTCCAGGGCCTGATCCAGACCCTGAACCAGTTCTGGGCCCAGCAGGGCTGCGTGCTCATCCAGCCGCTCGACCTGGAGGTGGGCGCCGGTACGTTCCACCCGGCCACCTTCCTGCGTGCGATCGGGCCGGAAGGCTGGAACGCGGCGTACGTGCAGCCCTCGCGCCGCCCCACCGACGGCCGCTACGGCGAGAACCCCAACCGCCTGCAGCGCTACTACCAGTACCAGGTGGCGATGAAGCCGGCGCCGGACAACATCCAGCAGCTGTACCTGGATTCGCTGAAGGCACTGGGCATCGACCCGCTGGTGCACGACCTGCGCTTCGTCGAGGACAACTGGGAATCGCCGACCCTGGGTGCCTGGGGCCTGGGCTGGGAAGTCTGGCTCAACGGCATGGAAGTGACCCAGTTCACCTACTTCCAGCAGGCCGGTGGCCTGGAGTGCCGCCCGGTGCTGGGCGAGATCACCTACGGTCTCGAGCGCCTGTGCATGTACCTGCAGAACTGCGACAACGTCTACGACCTGGTCTGGACCTACGGCCCGGACGGCCAGCCGGTGACCTACGGCGACGTTTACCACCAGAACGAGGTGGAGCAGAGCACCTACAACTTCGAACACGCCGACGTGGAAGAAATGTTCCACCGCTTCGATGCGTGTGAGCGCGAGGCGCAGAAGCTGGTGGAAGTGAACCTGCCGCTGCCGGCCTACGAGCAGGTGATGAAGGCCAGCCACACCTTCAACCTGCTGGACGCGCGCCGTGCGATCAGCGTGACCGAACGCCAGCGCTACATCCTGCGCGTGCGCGCGCTGGCCCAGGCGGTGGCCAGGGCGTACTACGAGCAGCGCGAGAAGCTGGGCTTCCCCGGCGCGAAGAAGGCCTGAGGGCCGCGCTTCCCACCCCTTCCGGGCGCCGGTCGCGTTGCGCGCTGCGCCCCCACCACAGGATTGAAACGATGAGCCAACTGTCCCCCCTGCTGATCGAACTGGGCACCGAAGAGCTGCCCGTGAAGGCGCTGCCGGGCCTGGCCCAGGCCTTCTTCGACGGTGTTGTCGATGGCCTGCGCAAGCGCGGTGTCGAACTGGAACTGGGCGATGCGCGCCCGCTGTCCACCCCGCGCCGCTTGGCCGTGCTGCTGCCCGGCGTGGGCCTGGAACAGCCCGAACAGCGCAGTGAAGTGCTGGGCCCATACCTGAACATCGCGCTGGATGCCGAAGGCCAGCCGACCAAGGCCCTGCAGGGTTTCGCGGCCAAGGCCGGGATCGACTGGACCGCACTGGAAAAGACCAGCGACAACAAGGGTGAGCGCTTCGTGCACCGTGCGGTGAGCCCGGGCGCACGCACCGCTGCGCTGCTGCCGGAGATCCTGCGCGAGGCGATTGCCGCCATGCCCATTCCCAAGCCGATGCGCTGGGGCGACCACGACTGGGGCTTCGCCCGCCCGGTGCACTGGCTGGTGCTGCTGCACGGTGCCGACGTGGTCGACGCCGAGCTGTTCGGCCTGAAGGCCGACCGCATGAGCCGCGGCCACCGCTTCCACCACGACAAGACCGTGTGGCTGAGCCAGCCGCAGGACTACGTGGAATCGCTGCGCGCGGCCAAGGTGCTGGTCGACCCGGCCGAGCGCCGCGAGCGCATCGTGGCCGAGGTCGAGGCCGCGGCAGGTACCGCCGGTGGCAGTGCGCGCATCACCGAAGACAACCTGGAGCAGGTGGTGAACCTGGTCGAGTGGCCGTCGGCCGTGCTGTGCAGCTTCGAGCGCGCGTTCCTGGCGGTGCCGCAGGAAGCGCTCATCGAGACGATGGAGATCAACCAGAAGTTCTTCCCGGTGCTGGATGAAAGCGGCAAGCTGACCGAGAAGTTCATCGGCATCGCCAACATCGAATCGAAGGACGTGGCCGAAGTGGCCAAGGGCTACGAGCGCGTGATCCGCCCGCGTTTCGCCGATGCCAAGTTCTTCTTCGACGAAGACCTGAAGCAGGGCCTGGATTCGATGGGCGAGGGCCTGAGGACGGTGACCTACCAGGCCAAGCTGGGCAGCGTGGCCGACAAGGTGGCGCGCGTTTCCGCGCTGGCCGAGGTGATCGCGCCGCAGGTCGGTGCCGATCCGCTGCTGGCCAAGCGTGCCGCGCAGCTGGCCAAGAACGACCTGCAGTCGCGCATGGTCAACGAGTTCCCCGAGCTGCAGGGCATTGCCGGCCGCCACTACGCCGTGGCCGGTGGGCAATCGCCGGACGTCGCGCTGGCCATCGACGAGGCCTACCAGCCGCGCTTCGGTGGCGATGACATCGCGCTGTCGGCGCTGGGCAAGGTGCTGGCGATCGCCGAGCGCGTGGACACCCTGGCCGGCGGTTTCGCCGCAGGCCTGAAGCCGACCGGCAACAAGGACCCGTTCGCCCTGCGCCGCAACGCGCTGGGCCTGGCCCGCACCATCATCGAGAGCGGCTTCGAGCTGGACCTGCGCGCGCTGCTGGCCAGCGCCAACGCCGGCCTGGCCGCGCGCAACGTGCAGGCCGACGTGGGCGAGCTGTACGACTTCATCCTCGACCGCCTGAAGGGCTACTACAGCGACAAGGGTGTGCCGGCCACGCACTTCAATGCGGTGGCCGAATTGAAGCCGGCCTCGCTGTATGACTTTGACCGCCGCCTTGACGCAATCGGCACGTTCGCCGCGTTGCCGGAGGCTGAAGCTCTGGCCGCGGCCAACAAGCGCATCCGCAATATCCTCCGCAAGGCCGAAGGCGACATCCCGGGCCAGATCGATGCGTCGCTGCTGCAGGAAGACGCCGAGCGCGCGCTGGCCGAGGCGGTGACCGCGGCCATCGACGATACCGGCGCCAGCCTGCACCACAAGGACTACGTGGCCGTGCTGGCGCGCCTGGCCCGCCTGCGTCCGCACGTGGACGCGTTCTTCGATGGCGTGATGGTCAATGCCGAAGACCCGGCCCTGCGGGGCAACCGCCTGGCCCTGCTGACGATGCTGGGCGAGCGCCTGGGCAAGGTGGCGGCGATCGAGCATCTGTCGAGCTGACGGGTGGATAGGTAGGTAGCGCCGGGCATGGCCCGGCACTACCCATATCGTGCAGGTGACGCGCACAAAGCTGCGCATTTTGACTGCCACTTAACAACCGATCCCGATTCGCGCGCTGCATTTCGCATCGTCACGCGCGGTCGGTATGCTGTGCCGCATGCAGCCAAAGAACTACGCCCTGCCCCTGGTGCTCCTGTCCTTCGCCGTGGCCTCGTCCGCCCACGCACGCGGCACCATCGACAAGGTGGAAATCAAGGGATTGGACAAGGGCGACGACGCCGAGATGATCGAGAACATCGAAGTCTCGCTGTCGCTCTATGAAACCATCGGCAAGGAACAGGGCGAATCGCGCTTGGAATACCTGCTGTCGCAGGCCGAGCGGCAGACCCGCCAGGCGCTGGAACCGTTCGGGTACTACAACCCGGTGATCACCGTGGAAGCGCCCCGCCAGGACGAGCACCTGCAGGTGGTGATCCATGTGGAAAAGGGGCCGCCGGTGACCGTGCGCCGCGAGCACATCGACATCACCGGCCCGGCCACCTACGACCAGTACCTGCAGGATGACCTGGCCGCGTTCAAGCCACGCAAGGGCCAGCGCTTCGAACACACCCAGTACGAGGCCAGCAAGATCACCATCACCCGGCGCCTGGCCGAGCGCGGCTATTTCGATGCCGACTACACCCAGCGCCAGGTGCAGATCACCCGGGCCGACAATGCGGCCGACATCGACCTGACCTGGGACAGCGGCCGCCGCTACAACATGGGCCCGGTGCGCTTCGAGCAGGACTACTTCGTCGACAGACTGTTCGATCCGCTGGTGTACTGGGAACAGGGCAGCTATTTCCACGAGGGAAAGCTGGACCGCCTGCGTGAATCGCTGACCAAGCTGGATTACTTCAGCGTGATCGACATCCAGCCGCGCCCGGACCAGGCCGATGGAAATGGCGAGGTGCCGATCGATGTGAAGCTGACGCGTGCCAAGCGCACCATCTACACCGCCGGCCTGAGCTACGGCAGTGAAAGTGGCGCCGGTGTGCGCGGTGGCGTGGAGCGGCGGTTCCTGAACAGCCGCGGCCACAAGATGAACACCCAGCTGGACTATGCGCAGAAGCGCAAGAGCCTGATCAGCACCTACCGCATTCCGGCGTTCAAGTGGCTGGACGGCTGGTACGGGCTGACCGCCAGTGCCTATGACGAACAGACCGACTACATCGATCTGCGCAACTTCAAGCTGATCGCCAGCCGCAGCGGCGAGATCAACGAGCACTGGACCGCCATCGCCTCGATCAACGCGCTGCGCGAGCGCTGGCGCTACGCCTCGGGCACCGAGTTCACCGATGCGGTGTACAACACCTCCACGCTGGTCTACCCGCAGCTGGTGGCCGACTACGTGAACGTGGATGACGAACTGTTCCCACGCAGCGGCCTGAGCGGCAGCGCGACCCTGCGCGGCGGCGTGGAGGGTGCCGGCTCGGACACCAGTTTCGTGCAGGCCAACCTGCTGCTTCGCTGGTACATCCCGATCGGTGAGAGCAACCGCCTGATCCTGCGCGGTGAAGGCGGTACGACCTGGACCAGCGACCTGGTGGCCATGCCGCCCAGCCTGCGCTTCTTCGCCGGTGGCGACCGCAGCATCCGCGGTTACGCGTTCCGCGAAGTCGGCCCGCGCACGCCGGCGCCGGACAAGTACGCGCTGGGTGCGAAGAACCTGGTGATCGGCTCGGCCGAGTACGAGCACTATTTCAACGGCGGCCCGTGGGGCGCGGCGGTCTTTGTCGACACCGGCAGCGCGTTCGACAACACCATTGACCTGCACACCGGCGTGGGCTTCGGCGTGCGCTGGAAATCGCCGGTGGGCCCGCTGCGCGTGGATATCGCGCACGGCCTGAACAATCCGGATTCGCAGTTCCAGCTGTACCTGAACATCGGAGCGGACCTGTGAGCGCGCCAACGCCGAATCCGCCTGCAGGCAACCCGCCGCCGCGCGTGCGTTTCTACCGCCGCCGCCGTTTCTGGGCGTGGTCGGGCGTGGGCGTGCTGGGCCTGGTGCTGCTGGCCCTGCTGGCGGTGTACTGGCTGCTGCAGACCGTGGCCGGCCGCGATGTGCTGCTGGCACAGGTGGTGGCACGGCTGCCGGTGGGCGCCAGTTTCACCTGGGACAAGGTGGACGGCCCCGTCGCCGGCCCGCTGACCCTGTACAACGTCGATTTCCGCTACGACGACATCCATTTCCACGCCGAGCGTGCGCACCTGGAACCGGACCTGCGCCCGTTGCTGGGCCGCAAGCTGCTGCTGGACCGGCTGGAACTGACCAACGCGACCTTGAACCTGGCCAAGAGTGACGAGCCGTTCGAGCTGCCGTCGTGGCCCGATTCGCTGCCGCAGATCGAGATGCCGCTGGCCATCCAGGCCGATGCCATCGCGATCGATGGCTTCCGCATCACCCAGGCCAACGAGCCGCTGATCGACATCGCCCGCGTGCGCGGCGGCATCGAGATCGCCAATGGCGAGTTCCAGGCCCGGCAACTGGTGGTGGACAGCGATCTGGGCGATTTCACTGCGCAGGGCCGCTACATTCCGGCCAAGGATTACGACACCGACGTGACCGTGACGGCGGTGCTGCCGGCCCCGCGCGGGCGCACGGCCGCCACGCTGGGACTGGTGGCACGCGGCAACCTGGCGCACATGGAAGTGGGCGTGGCCGGTCGCGCGCCGAAGCCGCTGCGCGCCATGCTGGTGTTCGACGGCCGTACCGATCCGACCTGGAGTGCCAGCGTGCGCAGCGATGAGCTGGATCTGGCACTGCTGTCGCCGGCGCTGGCCGCATCGGCCATCGCACCACTGTCGCTGGACTTCACCGCCACGGGCAAGGGCGGCCACGCCAACCTGCACGGAAGGCTGAAGCAGGGCGCGCAGGACCTGGAACTGGCACCGTCGGTGGTGTCGCTGGAAAACCAGGTGCTGAAGGTGTCGCCGCTGGTGCTGAAGGCGTTCGGCGGCGAAGCACGCCTGCAGGGTACCGCCGATTTCAGCAACCCGGACCAGCAGACCCTGAATTTCTCCGTGATCGCCAGGAACCTGACCTGGGTGCCCGAGGCTGACCCGAACACCGCCGGCAGTGCGCCGGTGCCGGTCACGCTGCAGGAAGCGCGCTTCGGCCTGGCCGGTACGTTGAAGGCGTGGGCGGCGATCGGCCGTGCGCAGATCGAGCGCGAGCAGAAGCGCGCCGACCTGCGCTTCGACGTGCGCGGCAATGACCAGTCCGCATCGATCCGCGAACTGGTGGCGCAGACCCCGGGTGGCCAGTTGCAGGTGGAAGGCCAGGTAGCCTGGGCGCCACAGCTGGACTGGGATGCCAAGGCCAGCCTGAGGGACTTCGATCCGGGCTACTTCCTGCCGGGTTGGGACGGTCGGCTGTCGGGCAACCTGGCCTCGAAGGGGCGCCAGATTCCGCCGCCGGCCAGCGCGGCGGCCGGCACGTCCCCCACGCTGGAAGCCACCGTCGATCTGCCTGCGCTGAAGGGCATGCTGCGCCAGCGCAACGTGGATGCGAAGGGCAAGTTCGCGCTGCAGGGTGCGCAAGGGCAGGGTGAACTGGCGCTGGCGATCGGCAGCAGCCGGGTCACCGCCAAGGGCAAGGTGGGCGACCGCCTGGACATCGATGCGCGCTTCGAGCCGTTGCAGCTGAGCGATCTGCTGCCTGGCGCCGACGGTGGCCTGCGTGGCCAGGTGCAGGTAAGCGGTCCGCGCGATGCGCCCGACATCCGTGCTGATCTGGTGGGCAACAACATCAACTGGGATGGCTACGGCGCGCAGAGCCTGAGCATCCAGGGCAACCTGCCGTGGCGTGGCGACGCCGGGCGGCTGTCGATCCAGGGCCAGCAGGTCAACGCCGGCATGCTGCTGGAACGCCTGGCCATCGATGCGCAGGGCAGCGTGTCCAACCTGCGCCTGAGCGCGCAGACCCACAACGAACTGGGCGCGATCGACCTGCAGGGCAGCGTGCGCCAGCAGGGCGAGCAATGGCGCGGTGAACTGTCCAACCTGCGCATCGCGCCGGTGAAGGGCGATGCCTGGGCGTTGCGTGCACCTGCCGCCTTCGCCGTGAACGGTGGCACCTACACGTTGGCCGAGGCCTGCCTGGCAGCAGCCACTGGCGGCGCCCTGTGCGCGCAGGCCAACTGGCCGCGCGAAGGGCTGGTGGTACGCGGTGATGCCTTGCCGCTGTCGCTGGTGCAGCCGTGGTTGCCGCCGCAGTCGGGGCGCCGCATCTACCTGCGTGGCGAACTGACCCTGGATGCGCAGATCCGCCCGCGCGGCAATGCCTGGGAGGGCCACGTGGAAGTGCGCTCGCCGGAAGGTGGCGTGCGCCTGGGCGAGAACCGCAACACCGGCACTGGCGCCAATGCCAACCGCGGTGAACTGGCGCGCTACGACCAGTTCTCGGTGAAGCTGGACATGACCCCGGCCAGCATCAAGGGCTACCTGGGCCTGGGCTTCCAGGGCAATGGCTTCGTGGACGCGAAGTTCCAGACCGGTTGGGAACCCAGCGCGCCGTTGAACGGCGAGTTGTACCTGAACATGTCGCGCCTGTACTGGCTGGAACTGTTCTCGCCGGACATCGTGCGCCCCACCGGCTTGATCGAAGGCCATGTGAGCCTGCGCGGCACGCGTGGCCAGCCGTCGCTGGGCGGCGACGCGCAACTGAGCAACTTCAAGGGTGAATTCCCGGCGCTGGGGCTGACCCTCGACCAGGGCAAGGGCAGCTTCATCGCCCAGCCCGATGGCTCGGCCAAAATCACTGCACAGGCCAATTCGGGGCAGGGCACGCTGTACGTGGACGGCGGCCTGTCCTGGTTCGGCGATGCGCAGCCGCTGCAGCTGAAGATCCATGGCGAGAACGTGCTGGTGTCCAACACCAGTGAGCTGCGCATCATTGCCAACCCCAACCTGGACTTCACCCTGGCCAAGGCGGCGATGGAACTGCGCGGCACGGTGCACGTGCCCGAGGCTGACATCGACCTGGAACGCCTGGACCGCGGCACGTCGGTGTCCGAAGACGTGGTGGTGCTGGACCCGGCAGACCCGGAAGAGTCGCGCACTTCGCCGCTGGACATGGACCTGACCGTCAGCCTGGGCGACAAGGTGAAGATGACCGGTTTTGGCTTGAAGGGCGCGCTGACCGGCAAGATGCAGGTGTGGGCGCGACCGGGCCGCGAGATGACCGCCAATGGCGGCCTGGAAGTCAGTGGCCGCTACAAGGCCTATGGCCAGGACCTGACCATCACCCGCGGCAACCTCAACTGGAATTACAACGCGGTGTCGGACCCGCGCATCAACATCCGCGCCGAGCGCCGCATTGGTGACGTTACGGCGGGCATCGATGTGACCGGGCGCGCCCAGCAGCCGCGCGCCGATGTCTGGTCCGATCCGGCGATGTCGCAGTCCGAGGCGCTGGCTTACCTGGTGCTGGGCCGCAGCCTGACCAATGCCAGCAGTGACCAGACCCAGCAGGTGACCGCCGCCTCGGCCGCGCTGTCGGCCGGCAGCGGCCTGCTGGCCTCGCAGCTGGGTGCCAAGCTGGGCCTGGACGATGCCGGGGTCAGCCAGTCGCGCGCGCTGGGCGGTTCGGTCATCGGTTTCGGCAAGTACATTTCACCCAAGCTGTACGTGGGCTACGGCGTGTCGATGGTCGGCAGCGGTTCGGTGCTGACGCTGAAGTACCTGCTCAGCCGCGGCTTCGACGTGGAAGTGGAGTCGAGCACGGTGGAGAACCGTGGTTCACTGAACTGGCGCCGGGAGAAGTAGTAGCACCACGCCCGGCGTGGCTGCACCGGGCCGGGATCAGAGCACTGTCAACGACAGGGCTCTGATCCTGGGGTTTCATCCCGTGGCGCGAAGCAGCTGGCGGTGACGGAACAGGTCCATGCTCCACAGCAGCAGGGCGCCCAGCAGCGCCGGTACCACGCTGAGCACGGACAGCAGGACCAGGGTGGACATCGGCCCGGACATGCCAACGGGCTGGCCGCACCGCACCCGCAAGCGAACCCAGGCGGCGACCAGCACTGTCCACGCCAGCAGCCAGCACAGCGGCAGCAGCCACAGCGAAAGCGAGGGCGCCCACAGGTACACGGCGATACCGGTAGCGGCCAGGGCCACGCAGGCGATCGGCAGGGCCAACCAGCGCACGCGGGAACGCGGCCCGGGCGATGATTCGGGCGCGCTCTGCCAGACAAACAGGTAACGCACCCCAATGGCGAACAGCGTGCCCAGCAGGGGGGCAAGTGCGGCCGCACCCAGCACCAGCGCGATGCGTTGCCCACTCGACAGCGCAGGCAGCAGATCGGTACCCAGACGGGTGGTGAGCAGCACCAGCAGTGCCACCACCGGCAGCACCAGGCTTGCCAGCAGTGCCCGCAGCAACGCCAGCTGCGCCGAGATGCCGTGCGCCTCGCTGCTGGCACCGGCCCAGAACCGGGCCTGGCCCGGGTCGATACCGGGCGGCAGCGCGTGGCCGGGTTGGCAACCCAGCACGTCCATCAGGGCCGCGGCCTGGCGGGGCACCCGCAGTGGCAGTGCGGACAGCAGGTTGCGCAGGTGCGGGCGCGGTTCACGCAGCTGCTGCAGGCGCGTGGCCGCGTCATCGTGGCTGGTCCAGCGCCCGCCCTGTGCCTCGATCTGCTGCGCCAGTGCATCGGCCTGCGCGGGCAGCTGCAGCCACGCCTGCCAGGCATGCTGGGCCAGTTCCCGCAGTTCGCGTGGCGCCAGCCCGCAGCCCACTTCGTCCCAGCCGAATGCCTGGTACAGCGTCGCCACCTCGGACAGGTTCATGGCCGCACGGCGGTCGCGCAGGGCCTGCAGCACCAGCGCCGCCAGCGCATCGCGTTCGTTCAGTGACCAGTGGCTGCGCAGTTCCTGCACGTAGACCGCGAACGGCTGCGGATCGGTGGCTCTGGCACGGTCCAGCACCTCTGCGCAGACCCGCTGCAGATCCGGCGGCGCCGCGCCCTGGGTGACGTCGTGCAGCCGATCCTGCGACGGCGCGGAGGTGGCCGCCGCCGCTGCCTCGCCCGCTGCCACGGCGCGGCAGTGGGCCAGCGCCTGCGCATACGCCTCCTGCAGCTGCTGGAACGCCATCGGGTCCTGGTCCGGACGGTTCTGTTTCAGCGCCTGCGCATAGGTCTGCTTGAGCGCACGTTCGTCGCCGCTGCCGGCGACCTGCAGCAGATGTTCAAGGATGTTCATGGTGTGCTCTCCAGCTCGTCCATGGCCGTATGGAAGCGTTGCCGCACCGGCTCGATCAGCGCCGGGTCCTGGGTGTCGAGGGTGGTGCGGAACTGCACGATCCAGGCCTGCAGGGTCGGGCGCAGGCCGAGATGCTGTTCGTACAGGCGCTCGGCCCGGGTCAGTACGGCCAGGTTCTGCTGCTGCTCGCGGGGGTGCATCTTCAGTGCCTGCAGGCTGGCCAGGCGCTGGGCAATCTGTGCGGGATCCAGCAGCCCCGGGTTCTGTTCGATCACCTTTTCCATGCGCAGGCCGGTGGCCATTTCGGTCGCTTCCACCTGCAGCAGCCCATTCACGTCATAGGTGAAGCGCACCCGCGCGCCGCTGTTCCTGCGGCCCGGCGCCAGCGGCAGGACGATCTCGCCCAGCTTGATGTTGTTCGCGGCCATCGGGCTCTCGCCCTGGTAGATTTCGATGTGCAGGTTCGGCTGCCCGTCCTCGGCCGCCAGCACAGGCGCCTCGCGGCTGGTCGGTACCGCCGCGTTGCGTGGAATGATCGGATGGAAGTGACCTTGCTGCAGACTGTGCTGGGTGGCAATGCCGACCTTGATGCCCAGCGTGTACGGGCAGACATCGGTCAGGACCCTTTCCTCCAGTGCTTCATCGCGTGCCTTCATGCCGGCGGCAACCGCTGCCCCCAGCGCCACCGCCTGGTCTGCCGGGACATGGCGCAGGGGCAGGCGGCCGAACAGCCGGGTCACCAGCCGGGTGGCCATCGGCATGCGCATGGCCCCGCCCACCAGCACGATGTCATCCAGATCCGATGGCGACAGTCGTGCGTCGCGCATCGCCCGTTCAATCGGCGCACGCATGCGCTGCAGCAGCGGTTCGGCCAGGCCCGCGAACGTCGCTTCATCGATCTGCCAGTGCAGTTCGCGGCCGTCCAGCAGGATCTGCAGCTGCGCGGTGCCGTGCTGGCCGAGGTCACGCTTGAGCCCTTCCAGGCGCTGGCGCAGGGTGGCCGCTTCGCGCGGGGCGAGGTAACGCAGGTCGATGCGGTGGTGGCTGCAGAACGCGGCGACCAGCACGTCCAGGAAGTCTTCACCGCCGAGGACGTTGTCACCGGCACTGGCGTGGACCTGGACCACCCCGTCGAACAGCTCCAGCAACGAGACGTCGAAGGTGCCACCACCGAGGTCCAGCACCAGCACGCGCCCTTCCGCCTGCCGATCCTGCACGCTGTACGCCAGGGCGGCGGCGGTGGGCTCGTTGACCAGCCGTTCCACGCGGATGCCGGCCAGTTCACCGGCCACACGGGTGGCCTTGCGCTGGGCGTCGGAAAAGTACGCCGGCACGCTGATCACCGCTTCTTCGATGCGCGTGCCCAGGGCGGCCTCTGCATCGGCCAGCAACGAGCGCAGCACCAGCGCCGACAGCTCTTCCGGGCGGAAGCCGCGGTGGCCCAGCCGGACGTCGCGGCCGGTGCCCATCAGGCGCTTGAAGCCGGCCACGGTCAGCCCCGGGTGGGTCACCAGGCGGTCGCGGGCAGGTCTGCCAACCAGCACGCGGTCGCCGTCAACGCTGACCACCGAGGGGGTCAGCAGCTCACCGTGGGCATTGCTGAACAGTGTCGGGCCCTCGGCGCGATGCACGCCGATCAGCGAATGCGTGGTACCCAGATCGATTGCTGCAATCATCGGTCCCTCCGTGGATTCCGAACCTGATTCTAGCCAGCGGCCATGCTCCCTTACCATCGGCCGTTGCCCCGGCCTGCCCCAGCGGCTATGGTCCCCGGCTGTTCTGTATTGCCGGAGTGCCGATGTCTGCCCGCAAATCTCTTCCCGCCGCCCTGGCCCTGGGCCTGACCCTGGCCGCCGGTGCCCATGCCGATGAGGGCATGTGGATGCCGACCCAGCTGCCCGATCTGGCCAAGCCGCTGCAGGCTGCAGGTTTCAAGGGCGATCCGGCCGACCTGGCCAACGTGACCGCGCCGCCGTTGAGCGCCGTGGTGCGTGCCGGCGGCGGTACCGGTTCGTTCGTCTCGGCAGACGGCCTGCTGCTGACCAACCATCACGTCGCGATGGGGGTGATCCAGTACAACAGCTCGCCCGAGCACAACCTGATCGACAACGGCTTCATCGCCCAGGGCCGCGCCGATGAGCGCCCGGCCAACCCGGATTTCCGCGTGCTGGTGACGGTCGGCTTCGACAAGGTGACCGACCAGGTGCTGGCCCAGGCCCGTGGCAAGACCGGCCGCGCGTATTACGACGCGGTGGATGCGGCCAGCAAGCAGATCGTGGCCGAGTGCGAGAAGACCGGCAACGTGCGCTGTTCGGTGGCCAATATGTACTACGGCACCGATTTCTACCGCATCGCGCAGCTGGAACTGAGCGACGTGCGCCTGGTGTACGCACCGCCGCGCGCGATCGGCAACTACGGCGATGAGATCGACAACTTCATGTGGCCGCGCCACACCGGCGATTTCACCCTGCTGCGTGCCTACGTTGGCAAGGATGGCAAGCCGGCCCCGTACAGCAAGGACAACGTGCCGTACCAGGCACCGGCGCACCTGCAGATGTCGGTGGAAGGGCCGAAGGAAGGCGACTACGCGATGCTGGCCGGCTACCCGGGCATCACCTACCGCCACCGCACGGCTGCCGAATTCGCCGGGCAGATCGACGCGGTGCTGCCGCGCCGGGTGTCGCTGTTCCAGCAGATGATCGACACCATTGAAGCGGCCACCGCCAACGACGCTCAGGCGCGTACCCGCTACGCCTCGCAGCTGCAGTCGCTGAAGAACAACCGCAAGCGCGCCGCCGGCGAACTGGAAGGCCTGCTGCGCAGTGATGCCAAGGCCCAGCGCGCCGCCGACGAGACCGCCATGCTGGCTGCCACCGACCGGCGCTACCAGGGGGACATCAAGGCACTGCTGGGCAACCTGTCGCAGGGTGCGGCGGTGGGCGAGCGCGACCTGCTGCTGGATCAGATGGCCCTGCAGACCCAGCTGCTGCGCTCGGCGCTGCTGCTGGAACGCCTGCGCATCGAATCGGCCAAGCCGGACGCGCAGCGCGAGACCGGCTTCCAGCAGCGCGACCAGGCGATGATCGAAGGCGTGCTGAAGCAGGTGCAGCGCCGCTACGCACCGGAGGTCGAGAAGGCCCTGCTGACCCGCCTGCTGACCCGCTACCAGCAGCTGCCGGACGCGCAGCGCGTGGCCGAGTTCGACACCGCCTTCGGCCGAACCCCGCAACAGCTGGCCAAGGCCCTGGACGGCCTGTATGCCGGCACCCAGCTGGGTGACGAGGCACAGCGCCTGAGCCGCTTTGCCGCCGCCCGCGAAGGCAAGGCCCTGGCCGCCGATCCGCTGATTGCCGTGGCCGGTCCTCTGGTGGCCGCGCAGCTGCGCATCGAAAACGAAAGCAAGACCCGCGAGGGCGAGCAGCTGCGCCTGCGCCCGGCGTACATGCAGGCGCTGTTCGCCTGGCGGGCCAAGCAGGGCCGCGCCGTGTACCCCGATGCCAACCGCACCCTGCGCATCAGCTACGGCAAGGTCGAGGCACTGCACCCGCGTGATGGCGTGACCTATTCGCCGGTGACCACCGTGGCCGGCATCGTCGAAAAGAACACCAACGCCTACCCGTTCGATGCGCCCAAGCCGCTGCTGGCGGCCATCGCCAAGGGCGATTTCGGCAGCACCGCCGACCCGGCGCTGAAGACCCAGACGGTCAACTTCCTGACCAACCTGGACACCACCGGAGGCAACTCCGGCTCGCCGGTGCTCAACGCCAAGGGCGAACTGATCGGCCTGAACTTCGACAGCAACTGGGAATCGGTCAGCGCCAGCTGGTGGTTCGACCCGCGCTTCAAGCGTGCCGTGCACGTGGACATGCGCTACCTGCGCTGGCTGCTGGCCAAGGTCTACCCGGCGCCGGAGCTGCTGAAGGAAATGGGCGTGCCGGCGGAGTAAGGCCGGTTGCTGGTGGGTGCCCACCTCCTTTGGTGGGTGCCCACTGTCCACCTCTTCTGGTGGGTGCCCACTGTTAGTGGGCACGGATGCCCCGTCACGACCAACGGTCGTGACCTACCCTCCCGCCCAACGGTCGTGATCTACTGGCCCCTGTCCTGACGGAAACGCGCGCGTGGTCTCCAGCTGGATCCTGCTGCTGGTCTCGGTTGCCTATGCCGCGCTGCTGTTCGGCGTGGCGTGGTGGGGTGACCGACGGCCCATGTACCCCGACCGCCCGTGGCTGCGGCCGGTGGTCTACAGCCTGGCACTGGCTGTCTACTGTTCGTCGTGGACCTTCTACGGTGCCGTCGGCACTGCCGTGCGCAACGGTGTGGGCTACCTGCCGATCTACATCGGCCCGTTGCTGCTGCTGCTGTTTGGCTGGCGCATCATCGAGCGGCTGGCGCTGATCGCACGCAGCCAGAACGTGGTATCCATCGCCGATTTCATTTCCTCGCGCTTCGGCCGCTCGCGGCGGCTGGCCGCGCTGGTGGCGATCATCGCCCTGATCGGCATCGTTCCGTACCTGGCCCTGCAGTACAAGGCCGTGGCCATGAGCCTGCAGGTGCTGACCGGCAACAGTGGCCCCACTGGCTTCTTCACCGATCCGGCGCTGTACGTGGCGCTGTTGATGGCCCTGTTCGCCACCCTGTTCGGCACCCGCCAGGTCGACGCCACCGAGCACCACCACGGCATGATGCTGGCCATTGCCTTCGAATCAGTCATCAAGCTGTGCGCGATGCTGGCGGTGGGTGTGTTCGCCTACCTGTGGCTGAGCGACCGCAGCGAGGCGGTGGTCGCCTCGGTGCATACGCTGTTCACCGGGTTGCCGCCGGTGGGCTTCATTTCCCAGACCCTGCTCAGCTTCCTGGCCATCATCTGCCTGCCGCGCCAGTTCCATGTGGCGGTGGTGGAGTGCGGCGATGTGCGCGACGTGCGCCGCGCGCGCTGGATGTTCGGCGGCTACCTGGTGCTGATCTCGGCCATGGTGCTGCCGATCGCCACCGCCGGCGTCAGCCTGTTCGGTACCGGTGGCAGCGTGGCTGACGATGCGATGGTGCTGGCGCTGCCGCTGGCCGAAGGGCGCAACGCGCTGGCCCTGATCGCCTACGTGGGCGGTTTTTCGGCGGCCACCGGCATGGTCATCGTCTCGTCCATCGCACTGGCCACCATGGTCAGCAACGACCTGGTGATGCCGATCCTGCTGCGCCGCAGTGGCGACCACCAGGAAGCAGCCGACGTTGCCTCGCGCGTGCTGTGGATCCGCCGCCTGGCGATCCTTCTGCTGGCGTTGATGGCGTACAGCTACTACCGCAGCAGCAGCAACGACAGCACCCTGGCATCCTACGGCCTGATGGCGTTCGCGGCGGTGGCGCAGTTCGCGCCGGGCCTGATTGGCGGCCTGTACTGGCGGGGCGCCAGCCGCCGCGGCGTGGAAGCGGGCATGCTGCTGGGCTTCGCCACCTGGCTGTACACCCTGTTGCTGCCGGCGATGACCCTGGCCGGCTGGGTGGATGCCGCCTGGGTGCAGCACGGCCCGTTCGGCATCGACTGGCTGCGCCCGCAGCAGCTGTTCGGCATGACCGGCTGGGACCCGCTCACCCATGGCACCTTCTGGTCGCTGCTGGTGAACGCGGCCACGATGATGCTGGTGTCCGCGCGCTGGCGGCCCGGCGTGGACGAACGCCTGCGCGCCGCCCCGTTCCTGGACCCCTACGCCGAACGGCCGTCGGTGGCCGGTGGCTGGCCCGGCCATGTGCACGTGGGTGACCTGCTGGCGCTGGCCTCGCGCGTGGTGGGCGAACGCCATGCGCGGCGTTCGTTCTTCGAACAGGCACAGTCGCTGGGCCGCGAACTGCAGTCGTCGGCACCGGCCGACCGACCATGGGTGCAGTTCACCGAGCGTCTGCTGGCCGCCTCCATCGGTGCGGCCTCTGCGCGCCTGCTGCTGACCAGCCTGCTGCGCGGTTCGGGCATGGACCTGGGCGAAGTGGTTGCGGTGCTGGACGAAGCCGGGCAGGAGCTGCGCTTCAACCGCGAGATTCTGTCCACCACCCTGGAAAACATCAGCGCCGGCGTCAGTGTGGTTGACCCGGACATGCGCCTGACCGCATGGAACCGCCGCTACCAGGACATGTTCGGCTATCCGGACGGCATGCTCTACGTCGGCCGACCGGTGGCCGACCTGATCCGCTACAACGCCGAGCGCGGCGAGCTGGGCGAGGGCGATATCGAAGTGCAGATCAACCGCCGCATCGGCTACATGCGCGCCGGTTCGCCGCACGTGTTCGAGCGCACCCGCAGCGATGGCAAGGTGATCGAGATGCGCGGGCAGGCGCTGCCCGGCGGTGGCTACGTCACCAGCTACAACGACATCACCGACTACAAGCACGCGGAAAAGGCCCTGCTGGAAGCCAACGAAACGCTGGAACAGCGCGTGGCCGAGCGCTCGCACGAAGCCGAGGTCGCGCAGCAGTCGAAGACCCGCTTCCTGGCGGCGATCAGCCATGACGTGCTGCAGCCGCTGAACGCCGCGCGCCTGTTCGCCTCGGCACTGCGCGACAGCGACCACGTGAGCGATGAGCAGAAGCATCTGGCCGAGCGCGTGGATGCCTCGCTGCGCGCGGCCGAAGAGCTGCTGGATGGCCTGCTGGACGTGTCGCGGCTGGATGCCGGTGGCCTGCACCCGGTCATCGGCGAGTTCGATGTCAGCGCGCTGATGCGCGAGCTGGCCGCGCAGTACACCCCGGTAGCGGCGGGGCGTGGCCTGCGCCTGGATCTGTTCGCGCGCACCACCTGGGTGCGCAGCGATCGTCGCCTGCTGCGCCGCGTGCTGCAGAACTTCCTGGCCAATGCCCTGCGATACACCCGCCAGGGCCGCATCGTGCTGGCCGTGCGCCAGCGCGGCGATGAAGTGGAACTGCAGGTGTGGGACACCGGGCCGGGCATTCCCGAGCACCACATGCGGCAGATCTTCGATGAATTCCACCGCTACCAGCAGCCGTTTGACTGGGGCGAGCAGGGCCTGGGCCTGGGCCTGTCGATCTGCCAGCGCATCTCGCGCCTGCTGGACCATCGCTTGAACGCCCGCAGCCGGGTCGGCAGCGGCTCGATGTTCTCGATCATCCTGCCGCGGGTGGCACCGTTGCCGGGCTACACCGAACCGGCCACTGCGGTGGCCGCGGCCGCACCCACGGTGCGCAGCGATTCGCTGGCCGGACTGCGCGTGCTGTGCGTGGACAACGACGAGGAGATCCTGGACGGCATGCGCGCGCTTCTGGGCCGTTGGCAGGTGCAGGTGATCACCGCCTCCACCGTGGACCAGGCACTGCAACGCATCGCCGAGCGTCCGCAGGTGATGCTGGTGGATTACCACCTGCATGACCGCATGGATGGCCTGGATGCGCTGGTGGCGCTGCGCGAGGCTGCAGGCTATCCGCTGCCGGGTGCATTGCTGACCGCCGATGGTCGCGACGAGTTGAAGCGGATGGCTCGCGAACGCGGCTACCGCGTGCTGACCAAGCCGATCAAGCCCGCTTCGCTGCGCGCCTTCCTGGGCGCGCTGCGCGATGCAGGAACGTCACCGTAAATCCACGCCATGCGTGGATCCGGTAGGTGCCAACCTTGGTTGGCACGCTGCGGGACTGCATGCCCGGCGGTCACGATAACCCACGCGTTACGCGGCGCCGTGCAGGTGCTCGTACAGGATCGTCGAACCGATGATGATCAGGATCACGCCGCCGATGATCTCGGCGCGCTTGCCGACCATGCTGCCCAGCGCACGGCCGAGCATGATGCCGGCGGTGACCATCGTCAGCGTGCACAGGCCGATCACGGCCGCCATCACGCCGATATGCACGTCCATGAAGGCCAGGCCGATGCCCACCGCCATGGCGTCGATGCTGGTGGCGAAACCGGTCAGCGCCAGCTTCCAGAAGCCGTGGTGCTGCGAGGAGTCTTCCTCTTCGTCATCGCCGTCCGGGCGCACACCGTTGATGATCATGTGCACGCCCAGTGCCAGCAGCAGGCCGAACGCGATCCAGTGGTCGAAGGCTTCCACGTACTGCAGGGCAGCGCGGCCGAGCAGCCAGCCGATGATGGGCGTGATCGCCTCGATGACACCGAAGATGATGCCGGCGCGCAGTGCATCGCGGAACACCGGCCTGCGCATGGCCGCACCCTTGCCGATCGCGGCAGCGAAGGCATCGGTGGACATGGCAAAGCCGATCAGGAGGATCGAAACAGGAGACATGGGCGGCATCTGAAGGTCGGGCAGGGACGAACGCACGGCTCGCGTTCGCGCCCAACCTGAGATTGCGCACGCGGGCCGCTGGTCTCGCCAACCATCATGGTTGTCCACGCCACGGCGCACTGGCCGAGTATGTTGACGTGGACGATTCCTGCGAAGGAATCCGGCTACTCCCCAAGGGGACGCGAAGCTTAGCACCGCGATCCGCGCGTGGCGCATTTCCAGGCAAACGCGCAGGCAGGGCTGGTTTGTATAGCGAAGGCTATATCGATGCCGATGCGGTAGCGCCGGGCCATGCCCGGCGAGCGCAGCGGTGCAGCGGTTCAAGGTAGCGCCGGGCCATGCCCGGCGAGGGTCAGTCTTCTTCCGGCGGCAGCACGATGGCGTCGTCGTCGATGGCCAGCTTGCCGGCCATCAGCACGGCCTGGGTGCGGTTGGTCACGCCCAGCTTTCGCAGGATCGCGGTTACGTGCGCCTTGATGGTCGCTTCGGAAACATTGAGGTCGTAGGCGATCTGCTTGTTCAAGCGACCGGCGCCGAGCATCTGCAGCACGCGGAACTGCTGCGGGGTCAGCTCGCGCAGGCGCTGGCCGACTTCGCGTTCCTCGCTGCCAGTGGGCGGCACGTTGTGCGCTTCCGGCGGCGCCCAGGTCTCGCCATCCAGGATGGTGCCCAGCGCATGGCCGATGGTGTCCGAGTCGGCCGACTTGGGAATGAAGCCCAGCGCGCCGTGGTCCAGCGCTCGGCGCATCACCGTGGCTTCTTCGCGCGCAGAGACCACCACCACCGGCAGGTGCGGGTGCAGCGACCGCATGTGTACGAGCGCGTTGAAGCCCTGCGCACCGGGCATGTTCAGGTCCATCAGGACCAGGTCGGCATCGTTGTGCTGGTCGGCCAGCGCGTACAGCGCTTCCACGCTGTCGGCCTCGAACAACTGCACGCCGGGGATGACCCGCTGCACCGCACCGCGCAGGGCTTCGCGGAACAGGGGGTGGTCATCGGCAATCAGAAGGGTGGTCATGGTCGGGGGGAACCGTGGGGGAAACTGTTCGGGGTCAGATCCCGTTCCGTCAGGGACGGGCTCTGACCCCGTGGCGGCCGGAATCTGCTGGGGTCAGAGCCCTTTCCTTGCGGAAAGGGATCCGACCCCGGGCTCTGACCCCGGGTGATGCATCAGCGCACCTTGCGTTCGTCCACCAGCGAGGCCACGACCGACGGATCGGCCAGGGTCGAGGTGTCGCCAAGCTGGTCAGGGGCATTCTCGGCGATCTTGCGCAGGATGCGGCGCATGATCTTGCCCGAGCGGGTCTTCGGCAGGCCCGGTGCCCACTGCAGGTGGTCCGGCGTGGCGATGGGACCGATCTCCTTGCGCACCCAGGCGACCAGCTCTTTCTGCAGCGCGTCGCTGGGGGCCTCTTCGGCCACCAGGGTCACATAGGCATAGATGCCCTGGCCCTTGACGTCGTGCGGGAAGCCGACCACGGCCGCCTCGGCCACCTTCGGGTGCGAGACCAGCGCGCTTTCCACTTCGGCGGTACCGATGCGATGGCCGGACACGTTGATCACATCGTCCACGCGGCCGGTGATCCAGTAGTAGCCGTCCTCGTCGCGGCGGCAGCCGTCGCCGGTGAAATAGCTGCCCGGGTAGGTGCGGAAATAGGTATCGATGAAGCGCTGGTGGTCGCCATACACCGTGCGCATCTGGCCCGGCCAGGAATCGCGGATGATCAGGTTGCCCTCGGTCGGGCCTTCCTGGATCTCGCCATCGGCATTGACCAGCGCCGGCTGCACGCCGAAGAACGGCAGGGTGGCCGAGCCCGGCTTCAGGTCCATCGCGCCGGCCAGCGGCGAAATCAGGATGCCGCCGGTTTCGGTCTGCCACCAGGTATCGACGATCGGGCAACGGCTGTCACCCACCACTTCGTAGTACCAGCGCCAGGCTTCCGGATTGATCGGTTCGCCGACGCTGCCAAGCAGGCGCAGCGAAGCGCGCGAGGTCTTCTTCACCGGCTCCTCGCCCTCGCGCATCAGTGCACGGATGGCGGTCGGGGCGGTGTAGAAGATGGTGACCTTGTGCTTGTCGATCACGTTCCAGAAGCGCGAGGTGTCCGGATAGTTCGGCACGCCTTCGAACATCAGCGAGGTCGCGCCGTTGGCCAGCGGGCCGTACACGATGTAGCTGTGGCCGGTGACCCAGCCGACGTCGGCGGTGCACCAGTAGATATCGTCCTCGCGCAGGTCGAACACCGCTTCATGGGTGTAGGCCGCGTACAGCAGGTAGCCGCCGGTGGTGTGCAGCACGCCCTTCGGCTTGCCGGTGGAACCGGAGGTATAGAGGATGAACAGCGGATCTTCGGCGTTCATGCGTTCCGGTTCGCAGGTGGACGGCTGGCTGTCCACCACATCGTGGAACCAGCGATCGCGCGGGGCCTGCATGTCCACCGCGCCGCCGGTGTGGCGCACCACCAGCACGGTTTCCACCGTGTTGGTGCCCGGCAGCTTCAACGCGGCATCCACGTTGGCCTTCAGCGGTACCTTGCGGCCGCCGCGCAGGCCTTCGTCGGCGGTGATGATCAGCTTGCTCTGGCAATCGCTCACCCGGTCGGCAATCGAGTTCGGGGCGAAGCCACCGAACACCACCGAGTGGATCGCACCGATACGTGCGCAGGCCAGCATGGCCACCGCGGCATCGACGATCATCGGCAGGTAGATGGTGACCCGGTCACCCTTCTTCACGCCAAGGTTGCGCAGCGCATTGCCCAGGCGGCAGGTGCGCTCGTACAGCTCGCGATAGGTCACATGCTGGGCCGGCGCATCCGGGCTGTCCGGTTCGAACAGCAGGGCGGTCTTGTCGCCACGCGTTTCCAGCTGGCGGTCCAGGCAGTTCACGCTGGCGTTGAGCTCGCCATCTTCGAACCACTTGATGTGGAAATCGGCCAGGTCGTAGTTGACGTTGCGGATCTTCGTCGGCGCACGCATCCAGTCCAGCCGCTGTGCGGCCTTGCCCCAGAAGGCATCGGGATCGGATACCGACGCCTGGTACTGCTGTTCGTAGGACTTCTTGTCGATGCGTGCCTTGGCGGCGAACTGCGGATCGACGGGGTAGATATCAGCCATGGCACCCTCACTTGCACGTTGACTTTTCATGTGCGGTCGCAGCATCGCAACGACCCTCCGCCACCAGTTTGCCCCATCCACCTCCGGTCGCGTCACCACTGCGCTTAGACCATGGTCGAAAGTCGGCGCCCTGCAGGCCCGGCTTCGACCAATGGCGAATACCGCTATACATAAACGCCCCGCAGTCTCGGCTCGACCGTGCCCCACGCGCGGCATCACCTTGCCACTTGGGAGAGAGGGCAACATGAGCCACCGTACGTTGAAAGCCGTGCGCAAACCTTTGGCGGCCTGCCTGCTGGTCGCCCTGGTCGCACCGGGCATGGCGTTTGCAGAGACCGCCAAAGAGAAAGCGCTGGAAGCACGCGTTGCCGAGCTGGAACGCCAGGTCCAGGCGCTGCTGTCGTCGCAGCAGCAGCAACAGACCCAGATCGTGCAGACCCAACAGGCCGTGACCGATGTCCGCGCCGTGCAGGCCGAGCAGAAACCGGTCGCACAGGTGCCGGCCGGCAAGCAGCCGATCCAGGTCACCACCATCACCCCGGGCGCCGCGCCGGGCACTACGGTCAAGATCGGTGGCTTCATCAAGGCCGACTTCCTGGCTACCCAGACCGGTGATGGCCAGTTGGCCGACGATGCCACCGGCCGTGCGCTGTACCTGCCGGGGCAGACCCCGGTGGCCGGTGCCGGCGGCAGCGGCAAGCGCTCTGACGTGGACTACAACGCCCACGCCAAGTTCTCGCGGTTCAACCTGGGCATCGACAACGTCAGCGAATCGGGCAACAAGGCCGGTGCGTTCTTCGAGATGGACTTCTTCGGCAACTCGCTGGGCAACCAGACCGCCACCAACACCTACGGGGTGACCCTGCGCCACGCCTACATGTACTGGAACAACTGGCTGGCCGGCCAGACCTGGTCCAACTTCATGGACGCTGCAGCACTGCCGGAAGCGGTCGACTTCGTCGGCCCGACCGATGGCGTGGTGTTCGTGCGCCAGGCCCAGGTGCGTTACACCCAGGGCGGCTTCAGCGTTGCGCTGGAAAACCCGGAAACCACCACCCTCACCGGTACGCGCAACCCGGTCACCGGCGCGTGGACCAACGCCAGCGCCAACTCCGACCGTGGCAGCCTGCCCGACCTGACAATGCGTTATGGCTGGAAGGGCGACTGGGGCACCTTCGGCGTCGGTGGCATCGTGCGCCAGCTGAAGGTCGACAACCAGGCCACCGGCGCCAAGGCCGACAAGGTGGCCGGGGGCCTGACCCTGGGCGGCAAGTGGGTGATGGGCGGCAACGATTCGCTGCATTACCAGCTGACCGGTGGCGAGGGCATTGCCCGTTACATCGGTCTGGGTGTGACCGCCGATACCGCCTACGACGTGGCACGTGACGAACTGAACCCGACCGGCGTGCTGGCCGGCTACGTGGGCTGGCGGCATGCGTTCACCCCGAAGCTGCGCACCAACCTGATCTACGCGCGCAGCGACTACGACAACGATGGCAGCCTGGGCCCGCTGGTGACCAAGAGCGTGCAGAGCATCCGCGGCAACATCTTCTACACGCCCATGCCCAAGGTCGATATCGGTGCCGAGTACATGTACGGCGTGCGCGAGATCGAAGACGGGCGCAAGGGCGATATCAACCGCTTGCAGTTCACCACGAAATACAGCTTCTAAAGGAGTGCCGACCAACGGTCGGCACCTACCAGATTGAGTGCCGACCAACGGTCGGCACCTACAAAGGGGAAAACGTCTCATGTCCAGTACACCCAGTACCGCGCACAACGCGGGCAGCCTGACCAAAGGCCACAAGAAGGTCATCTTCGCATCGAGCCTCGGCACGGTCTTCGAGTGGTATGACTTCTTCCTGTACGGCTCGCTCGCCGCGATCATCGCCAAGCAGTTCTTCAGCGGTTTCAACGAAACCACCAGCATGATCTTCGCCCTGCTGGCCTTCGCCGCCGGCTTCTTCGTGCGACCGTTCGGCGCGGCCTTCTTCGGCAGCCTCGGCGACCGCATCGGCCGCAAATACACTTTCCTCGTCACCATCCTCATCATGGGCATCTCGACCTTCCTGGTCGGCGTGCTGCCCAACTACGCCACGATCGGCTTTGCCGCACCGGTGATCCTGATCGTGCTGCGCCTGGCCCAAGGCCTGGCGATGGGCGGCGAGTACGGTGGTGCCGCCACCTACGTGGCCGAGCACGCTCCGGACGACAAGCGCGGCCTGTACACCAGCTTCATCCAGTGCACCGCCACGCTCGGCCTGTTCATGTCGCTGCTGATCATCCTGGCCTGCCGTTACTTCCTGGGCAACGAAGCCTTCGAAGCGTGGGGCTGGCGCATTCCGTTCCTGGTCTCGATCCTGCTGCTGGGCGTCTCGGTGTGGATCCGCCTGCAGCTGAGTGAATCGCCGCTGTTCCAGCAGATGAAGGCCGAAGGCAAGGGTTCCAAGACCCCGTTCCGTGACAGCCTGAAGGGCGGCAACCTGAAGCTGATGCTGCTGGTCCTGCTGGGTGCCGCAGCTGGCCAGGCCGTGGTCTGGTACGGCGGCCAGTTCTACGCGCTGTTCTTCCTGAGCAGCATGCTGAAGGTCGACGCCACTACCTCCTACCTGCTGATCGCTGCCGCGCTGGCACTGGGCGTGCCGTTCTTCATCTTCTTCGGCTGGCTGTCCGACCGTATCGGCCGCAAGAAGATCATCCTGGCCGGCTGCCTGCTGGCCGCCATCACCTACATCCCGATCTTCAAGGGCCTGACCCACTTCGCCAACCCGGCCATTGAAGAAGCCCGCAGCAACTCCCCGGCCCTGGTCGTGGCCGATCCGAGCACCTGCTCGTTCCAGTTCGATCCGGTGGGCATGCGCAAGTTCACCAGCTCCTGCGATGTGGCCACTGCCGCGCTGACCAAGGCGGGCGTGCCGTATGACGTGCAGCCGGCCGCTGCCGGTTCGCTGGCGATGATCAACGTGGGCAGCGCCAGCGTCACCTCGTACGAGGCGGCCGGCCTGACCAAGGAAGAAGGCAAGGCCAAGGCCGATGCCTTCGGTGGCGAGCTGAAGACCGCGCTGACCGGTGCGGGCTACCCGGCCAAGGCCGACAACGCACGCATCAACTTCGCAGGCACCATCTTCATGCTGTGGCTGCTGGTGCTGTACGTGACCATGGTCTACGGCCCGATCGCCGCCTACCTGGTGGAACTGTTCCCCACCCGCATCCGCTACACCTCGATGTCGCTGCCGTACCACATCGGCAACGGCTGGTTCGGTGGCTTCCTGCCGGCCATTTCGTTCGCGCTGGTGGCTGGTACGGGTAACCTGTACTACGGCCTGTGGTACCCCATCATCATCGCGCTGATGTCGGTGGTGATCGGAGGCCTGTTCCTGCGTGAGACCAAGGACGTGGATATCACCAAGTAACCGGCGTGCCGACCAACGGTCGGCACCCACCGGGTTTCAGGGGCCGTGGTGCGTACCACGGCCTTTTCGTTTCCCGGTAGCGCCGATCCATGCTCGGCAACCGCGCAACGCACGGCACCCCGTATAGTCGGCCCATGACCACCACCGCCCCGGCCGACCTTCCCACCCTTCTGCACACCCTGCGCAGCGCCTGGCACGCCCAGCGCCCTTCGCTGGACCAGCGCGAGGCCGACCTGCGGCGCCTGCGCGAGGCGCTGAAGGCGCGCCTGGATGAAATGGCTGTGGCCATCGCCGAGGACTTCGGCCACCGCGCCCCCGTTGAATCGAAGTTGGCCGATGGCATGAGCGTGCTGTCGGCCATCGACCACCTGCGCCGCCACCTGCGGCGTTGGGCAAAGCCGCAGCGCGTGGGTGCCGGTTGGCGGCTGTGGCCGGCGCGCGCGCAGCTGCGGCCGACGCCGCTGGGCGTGGTCGGGGTGATTTCGCCCTGGAACTACCCGGTCACGCTGGCGTTGGTGCCGCTGGCCACGGCCATCGCGGCGGGCAACCACGTGTTGCTCAAACCCTCCGAACACACGCCACGCACCAGCGCGTTCCTGGCCGATCTGCTGGCCAGCGTGTTCCCGCCCGATCGTGTGGCGGTGGTGCAGGGCGGGTCGGACGTGGCCGCCGCCGTGTCCTCGCTGCCGCTGGACCATCTGGTCTTCACCGGCTCCACTGCCGTCGGCCGCAAGGTAATGGCGGCCGCAGCCGAGCACTTGGTGCCGCTCACGCTGGAACTGGGTGGCAAATCACCGGCCATCGTCTGCCGCGATTTCCCGCTGGAAAAGGCCGCCGCGCGGCTGGCCACCGGCAAGTGGTTCAACGCCGGGCAGACCTGCATCGCGCCGGACTACGTGCTGATCGATACCGTGCGCCAGCGCGAGTTCGTGCAGGCGCTGCAGCAGCAGGTGCGTGGCCGCTATGGGGGTTTCGCCGATGCAGTCGACTACACGCGCATCATCAACGACGGCCAGTACCAGCGCCTGCAGGGCTATCTGGCGCAGGCCCGCGAACGCGGCGTGCCGGTCATTCCGTTGGCCCAGGTGGATGCGGCACGCGCCGACCGCGAGCGGCTGCTGGTGCCGACCGTGGTGCTGGACCCGCCGGATGACCTGGACCTGATGCGCGAGGAGATCTTCGGCCCGATCCTGCCGGTGCGCGCCTATCCGGATCTGGATGCGGCGCTGGCCGACGTGCTGTCGCGCGACCGGCCGCTGGCGCTGTATCCCTTCAGCCAGGACCGCGCGACGGTGGAGCGCATCCTCGACCAGGTGGTGGCCGGCGGGGTGACGGTGAATGACACGCTGCTGCATTTCGCCGCCGACGGCCTGCCGTTTGGCGGGGTGGGGGCCAGCGGCATGGGCGCGTACCATGGCCGGGCCGGGTTCGATGCCATGAGCAAGAGGTTGCCGGTGTTGTGGCAGTCACGCTGGGCGGCCAGTGACCGGCTGCGGCCGCCGTATTCGAAGATTGCGGGGTTGTTGAGGTTGTTGCTGAGGTGAAGCCACGCATGGCGTGGCTCTACTGGCAGGTGCCAACCTTGGTTGGCACGCGGGAGGGTGTCGGCAAGCGGCCGGCGCTAACGGGCCGGCGTGCGCGGTATCCCTTGGGCGGGATCAGCGCGGAGCCCGGCCTTCCCGAAACCACGCGTAGGCGGCGGCTTCGAGGTCGCCTTCCTTCGCGATTACAGAGCCATCTTCATCCAGCAAGGTATAGCTGCGCTGGTCGCTGCCCAACGAGGCACTACCATCCAAGCCGAGCAACAGCGTGTACATCACGTCTCTGGTGAACGTCCCGAGCAGGTCCTGCAGTTGCACGGTCTGCTCTGAGGACAGGCCCATTGCCGTGATCCTTGCCTCGCACTCAGTGCCCGGCATCCAGGCATCTGACAGCAGCTTTTCCTTTTCCGCGTGCCAATTGGCCACGAATGCGTCTGCGTCCAAGGTGATTCCATGCGATCGGAAGGGCGTCCCGGATTGTACGGGAGGGGGGGACAGCCGTCAGCGTGCTGACGGCCCGTTGCCGGCCAGCGGACGGCAACGGGCCGATCCACCCGGGTAGAATGCCCGCATGAAAATCGCCTCGTGGAACGTCAATTCGCTCAATGTCCGCCTGCCGCACCTGGAGCAGTGGCTCAAGGACTTCGGCCCGGACATCGTCGGTATCCAGGAAACCAAGCTGGAGGACCACAAGTTCCCCGATGCGGCGCTGATCGCCGCCGGTTACCGCAGCGTGTTCGCCGGCCAGAAGACCTACAACGGCGTGGCCCTGCTGTCGCGTGAACCGGCGCAGGATGTGCAGATCGGCATTCCCGGCTTCGAGGACGAGCAGAAGCGCGTCATTGCCGGCACCTTCGGCGATCTGCGGGTGATCAACCTGTACGTGGTCAACGGCCAGGACATCGGCACCGACAAGTACGACTACAAGCTGCGCTGGCTGGAAGCAGTGCATGCGTGGATCGCGCAGGAACTGCAGCGCCACCCGAAGCTGATCGTGATGGGCGACTTCAACATCGCTCCGGACGCACGCGATGTGCACGACCCGGAGGTGTGGAACGAAAACCACATCCTGACCTCCACCGCCGAGCGCGGCGCGTTGAACAAGCTGCTGCAGCTGGGCCTGCACGATGGCTTCCGCCTGCACAACGAGGAAGCGGGCGTGTTCAGCTGGTGGGATTACCGTGCGGCGGGCTTCCGCCGCAACCTGGGCCTGCGCATCGATCTGACCCTGGTCTCCGATGCGCTGAAGGGCAGTGCCGTTGCCGCGGGCATCGACCGCGAGCCGCGTACCTGGGAACGTCCTAGCGACCACGCCCCGGCATGGGTGGAATTGGGTTGACGGGAGCGCGCCGGGCACGGCCCGGCGCGTCCCATACGTTCACCGTATGCTCTTGCGGGTGAACAGGTTGACGATGGCCAGCAGGATCACCGCGCCGATCAGCGAGAACAGGAAGGTTCGGATGGTGATGGCCTCGTTGATGCCGCCGCCGAACAACCAGCCGGCAATCAACGCGCCGACGATGCCGACCACGATGTTGAGGATGATGCCCTGCTGGGCGTCGCGTCGCATGATGATGCTGGCCAGCCAGCCCACCACGCCGCCCACGATCAGCCAGATGATGATGCCCATGTACGTGACCTCCGGAAGGGAACGCGCCCAGTTGACGCGCAGCGCCGTGAACCCGTCGTGCAATCCCGTGACGGGGGCGTGCGGATGAGCCTGCCGGCCACCCTGGACGGCCCGTGGCGGTTCGGTCCGGTGACGGTCTGGCGGCGCCCGCATGTACCGGGCCAGCGCGGCGAACCGCAGGCGCGGCAGGTGCTGGCGCAGGCGCTGGGCGGCGAACCGGAGGCGCTGCCGCTGGTGCGCGACGACAAGGGCCGCCCCGAACTGGCCGGCGCGCTTGCCCACTACGGTACGGGCTGGAGCCACAGCGGCGAAGTGCTGCTGGTGGCGCTGGGCGAGGGCGTGCGGCTGGGGGTGGACCTGGAACTGCTGCGCCCGCGCCCGCGGCTGCTGGAAATCGTGCAGCGCTTCTTCCACCCCGACGAGGTGGCCTGGCTGGAAGGGCTCTCCGTCGCCGAACGCGAGCACTGGTTCTTCCGGGTCTGGTGCGCCAAGGAGGCGATTCTGAAGGCGCACGGGCAGGGCATTTCCTTCGGCCTGCACCGTCTGCGCCTGGCCCCCGGCCACGATGGCGCGCTGCACCTGCTGGCCTGTGATGCCGAACTGGGCCAGGCCGAGCGCTGGCACCTGCACGAATGGCAGGCCAGTGGCCAGTTCCGCGCCGCATTGGCCTGGCATCCGCAGTGAAGCGGCGAACCGGCGGGCAAAACCGGCGATAATGAGCGCATGAGCGAACATGATCTTCCCGCCGGCGTGGTTGCCACGCTGGAACAGGGCCTGGCCAGCATGGGCCTGGCGGCCGACCTGGCGCCGCCGCTGCTGCGCTACCTGGCCCTGCTGCACCGCTGGAACGGCACCTACAACCTGACCGCCATCCGCGACCCGCAGGAAATGGTCACCCGCCACCTGCTCGATTCGCTGGCCATGCAGCCGTTCGTGGCCGATGGCAGTCTGGCCGACCTCGGCACCGGCCCCGGGCTGCCCGGCATCCCGCTGGCCATCGCCTGCCCGGGCCTGCAGGTCACCCTGGTGGAAAGCAACGGCAAGAAGGCGCGCTTCATGCGCGAAGCCGTGCGCCAGCTGGGCCTGGCCAATGCCCGTGTGGCCGAGTCGCGGGCCGAGGCGCTGGACGAGGCCGGTGCCTACGACCAGCTGACCGCGCGCGCCATGGACACCCTGGCCGGCATCGTCCGCGTGGGCGGCCACCTGCTGCGCCCCGGTGGTGTGCTGCTGGCCATGAAGGGGGTCTACCCGCATGACGAGATCGCCGCACTGCCGGTCGGCTGGCAGGTGCGCGAAGTGACCCCGCTGAGCGTGCCCGGCCTGGCCGGCGAACGCCATCTGGTCACCGTTGCCGGCCCTTGAACCCGCTTGCCGACCCCTTGTGCAACAACGGGTTGGCGATCCACGATTTCCGCCCGGGGCTGGTTGTACGCATAATGACCGGTCCCAACCATCCGTCGACGAGGCACACCTGCATGGCCCGCATCATCGCCATCGCCAACCAGAAGGGTGGCGTCGGCAAGACCACGACCGCCGTCAACCTGGCCGCTTCCCTGGCCAACGCACCCAAGCGGGTGCTGCTGGTCGATCTCGATTCGCAGGGCAATGCGACCATGGGCAGCGGCGTGGACAAGCGCGAACTGGTCGCCTCCACCTACGATCTGCTGCTGGGTGAAGCCAACGCCGCCGATGTGCGCGTGGCCACCGCCGAGGGCTACGACCTGCTGCCGGGCAACATCGACCTGACCGCGGCCGAGATCCAGCTGATGGCGCAGGAGGCGCGCGAGCAGCGCCTGAAGCGCGCGCTGGCGCCGATCCGCGATGAGTACGACTACATCCTGATCGACTGCCCGCCGGCGCTGTCGCTGCTTACGCTCAATGCGCTGGCCGCCGCCGATTCGGTCATCGTGCCGATGCAGTGCGAGTACTACGCACTGGAAGGCCTGAGCGCGCTGGTGGAAACCATCGACGCGCTGCGCACCAGCCTGAACCCGGTGCTGGAGATCGAAGGCGTGCTGCGCACCATGTTCGACGTGCGCAACAACCTGGCCAACGCGGTGTCGGCCGAACTGACCGAACACTTTGGCGACCGCGTGTTCCGCACCATCGTGCCGCGCAACGTGCGCCTGGCCGAAGCGCCCAGCCATGGCCAGAGCATCGTCGGCTACGACCGCGCCTCGCGTGGTGGCGTGGCCTACCTGGGCCTGGCCGGCGAGATCATCCGCCGCAACAACGAACGCAACAAGGCCGCCAAGGCCGTGGAGACCGCCTGATGACCAGCAAGCCTGCACCCAAGAAGCGAGGCCTCGGCCGCGGCCTGGACGCCCTGCTGGGTCCCAAGGGCGCGGTCAGCCAGGTGCAGGCCACCACTGCTGTCATCGAACCGCTGCCGGGTGAAGTGCTGCGCAAGCTGGCCGTGGGCCAGCTGCAGCCGGGCAAGTACCAGCCGCGCCGCGAGATGGACGAGGGCAAGCTCTCCGAGCTGGCCGATTCGATCAAGTCGCAGGGCGTGATCCAGCCGATCCTGGTGCGCCAGCTGCCGGCCGGCAACTACGAAATCGTGGCCGGCGAACGCCGCTGGCGCGCTTCGCAGCTGGCCGGGCTGGACGAAGTGCCGGTGGTGGTGCGCGAGCTGGAAGACCGCACCGTCATCGCGATGGCGCTGATCGAGAACATCCAGCGCGAAGACCTGAACCCGCTGGAAGAAGCCGAAGCGCTGCAGCGGCTGATCAGCGAATTCACCCTGACCCACGCCGAGGCCGCCGAAGCGGTGGGCCGCTCGCGCGCGGCGGTGTCCAACCTGCTGCGCCTGCTGGAGCTGCCGGTGGCGATCCGCCTGCTGCTGGAAACCCGCCGCCTGGAAATGGGCCACGCCCGCGCGCTGCTGACCCTGGCCCCGGAACTGGCCGGCAAGCTGGCCCAGGAAGCGGCCGACGAAGGCTGGTCGGTGCGCGAGGTCGAGCGCCGCGCCCAGGCCTTCGCCGCCGGCAAGGTGCCGAGCAACCGCCCGGTGGCCACGCCGAAGGTGCAGCAGGCCGACATCGCATCGCTGGAAACCGAGCTGTCCGAATCGCTGGGCACCAAGGTGGCCATCAACCATGGCCGCGGCGGCAAGGGCAAGCTGGTCATCCACTACACCGACTTGGATACCCTGGACGGCGTGCTGGAAAAGCTGCGTACGCGCCAGGGCTGAGCCCGGCCGGGTTTCTGCCTCGCGCACGGCGCGCCTGCGCCGTGCCCCGGGGCCTGACAGGGAACCGTGCATGAGCAACGACTTCGACGATGTCAGCCCCGGTGGCAGCCGCATGCACCTGCACCGCCGCGATACCGTGTATTCGCCCGCGCAGGGCCAGCCACACACTGCGCAGATCCGCGCCCATATCGAGCGCCACCTGGGGCCGGTAACGGGCGCCTTCGACGATGCCTTGCCCGATACGGTTCGCGTGCTGGTGCACGTGGTGCCGGCCACGGCAAACCGCCCTTGGCTGCAGCTGGTCACCTCGGGCATGAGCGACCTGCCGATGAACCTGCCGCCGGGTGTGGATGTTCCGCATTTCGCCGAACTGATGTTGACCCTGCCGGCCGACTGGCCGATGGATGCACAGTCGCTGCAGGATGAGCGCTGTTACTGGCCGGTGCGCCTGTTGCAGATGCTGGCGCGCCTGCCGCATCTGTATGACACTTGGCTGGCACCCGGCCACACCGTGCCACATGGCAATCCGGCCGAACCCTACGCGGCCGACGTGCGGTTCGACGGGGCCATGGTGGTGTATCCGGCTTCGGTGCCGCCGGCCTTTGGCGAACTGCTGGACGATGATGGCCGCACGATCGCCTTCCGCGCGGTGCTGCCGCTGTACCCCGAAGAGATGGCGCTGAAGCTGCAGGAAGGGGCCGATGAACTGCTCGAACGCCTGCAGGCCAAAGGCATCGATGACCGCATCGAGCTGGGCCGTTTCAATGTCGCGCGGCCACGCCTGGGCCTGTCCTGAGCCAGGGCGGGTACCATCTGTGCTGCATTCCTGCGCGTAGAGTCCCCCGCCATGACCATTCTGCTCACCGGCGCTGCCGGCTTCATCGGTGCCTACACCGCCCGCGCCCTGCTGGAGCAGGGCCAGGCCGTGGTCGGCCTGGACAATTTCAACGATTACTACGACCCGCAGATCAAGCGCGACCGCGTGTCCGCGCTATGCCCCACGCTGGACCTGCGCACGCTGGACCTGACCGACCGCGAAGGGCTGGCCGCGCTGTTCGACGAAGTGCAGCCCACTGCGGTGATCCATCTGGCCGCGCAGGCCGGCGTGCGCTACTCGCTGGAAAACCCGCACGCCTACGTCGACAGCAACCTGACCGGCTTCGTCAACATGCTGGAACTGTGCCGCCACCGGTGCGTGCAGCACCTGGTGTACGCCTCCAGCAGTTCGGTGTATGGCGATTCGGCCACGCCGCCGTTCTCCGAGGACCAGCGCGTGGACCAGCCGCGCTCGCTGTACGCGGCCACCAAGGCCGCCAACGAGCTGATGGCCTATACCTACGCGCAGCTGTACGGCCTGCGTGCCACCGGCCTGCGCTTCTTCACCGTGTATGGCCCGTGGGGCCGCCCGGACATGGCGCCGCTGCTGTTTTCACGCGCGGTGCTGGCGGGCCGGCCCATCGACGTGTTCAACGAAGGGCGCATGCAGCGTGATTTCACACATGTTTCCGACATCGTGGCCGGTATCCTCGGCGCCCTCGCGCATCCGTCCACCGAGCCGGTGCCGCACCGCGTGTTCAACCTGGGCAATCACACCCCGGTCGAGCTGGAGCGCTTCATCGGGGTGATCGAACAGGCGGCCGGCCGTGCGGCGCAGAAGGTCTACAAGCCCATGCAGCCCGGCGACATGGTGCGCACGATGGCCGACACCCGGCGCGCCCATGACGCATTCGGCTTCGACGCGGTCACCCCGATCGAACAGGGGTTGCCGCCGGTGGTGCAATGGTGCCGCGAGTACTTTGGCGATCGCGCCTGAGGGCAGGTCCTCACACAGCCGGGTTCATCTTCGGATAACCTCGGCTGCGGACAATGCGCGGTCTTTGTATCCCTGCTTGCCGAGTGACCCATGAGCCCCCCCGAGCTTTCCGTTGTCGTACCGGTATTCAATGAGCGCGACAACGTCGCTCCGCTGGTGGCCGAGATCACCGCCGCCCTGCGTGGGCACCTGCCGTTCGAGATCGTCTACATCGACGATCACTCGCGCGACGACACCCTGGCCGTGCTGGAAGGCCTGAAAACCAGCACCCCGGAGCTGCGGGTACTGCACCACGTCAGCCAGAGCGGGCAGAGCACGGCGGTGCGCACCGGGGTGAAGCATGCGCGCGCGCCGTGGATCGCCACTCTTGACGGTGATGGCCAGAACGATCCGGCCGATATTCCCAAACTGCTGGACGCCCGTGCCGCCGCCGATGCGCAGGTGAAGCTGTTCGCCGGCTGGCGGGTGAACCGCCAGGACAGCGGCAGCAAGCGCTGGGCCAGCCGCTGGGCCAACGCGATCCGCGCGCGCATGCTGCGTGACGATACCCCCGATACCGGCTGCGGCATCAAGCTGTTCGAACGCGCCGCCTTCCTCGATCTGCCGTATTTCGACCACATGCACCGCTACCTGCCGGCGCTGATGCAGCGCGCCGGCTGGAAGACCACCAGCGTGCCGGTCAATCACCGCCACCGCACCGCCGGGGTTTCCAAGTACAACAACCTGGGCCGCGCGCTGGTCGGCATCCGCGACCTGCGTGGCGTGGCGTGGCTGATCACCCGCAGCAAGCGCACCGCGGTGGAGGAGCGTTGATGGAGCTGCACTGGCTGGACCAACCGCTGACCTGGCTGTACTGGACCGGCCTGCACGTGACCGGCTGGAAGCTGATCGGCTATACCGGCGCGCTGATGTTCGGTGGCCGCTGGCTGGTGCAGTTCGTGGCCTCCAAGCGGGCGGGCAAGCCGGTCATCCCGCGCCTGTTCTGGTACATGAGCGTGGTCGGCAGCCTGATGACGCTCAGCTACTTCCTGTTCTCGGCCAAGCAGGATTCGGTGGGCGTGCTGCAGAACCTGTTCCCGGCGTTCACCGCGCTGTACAGCCTGCAACTGGACATCAAGCACCGCGGCTGGAAGCGCGACAAGGCGAGCCACTGAGAGCAGGGGTCGGATCCCTTTCCAAGGGAAAGGGCTCTGACCCCGTCCGAGACCCCGGCGCATCCATGCATGGCGTGGATCTACTGGATGTTCGTTGGTAGCGCCGGGCCATGCCCGGCGGATGTATCGTTTCCGCGCTGCGCGCTCGCGGGGCATGGCCCCGCGCTACCACGCGCCTTCGGCGCTCGGGCCCCAGCCTGCGGCCGGTGCCCAGGTCCTGCCTGCGTTGCAGGCAGGACCTTCGTCCCATGCCACGGGCCGTGGGCGGTGCCATCATCGGGGTCTGCCTTCCCGGGAACCTGCGCTTGTGAAAACCCGTCTTGCCGTTGCCCTCATGATTGCCCTGTCCGCCCCCGCGCTCGCCCTGGCTGCCCCGCCGGTCGCCGCTCCGGCCAGCATGGCCGCCGAATCGGCCGCCGATGCCGCCTTCCGTGCGCTGTACGAGAAGGAGTGGACGTGGCGCCAGGAGGGCGGTGGCGAAGCCAGCGAGGACGAGGACGCGCCGGCCAACGCGACCCGCATGCCTGATGTCGGCCCGGCCGCGCAGCAGGCCCGCCTGAAGGTATGGGACCAGACCCTGGCCGACCTGAAGAAGATCGACGTCAAGGCCCTGTCGGCCGACAACCAGGTCAACTACGCGATCTACCGCGACCAGGTCTTCAACTTGGCCGAAGCCGCGCGCCTGCATACCTACGAGATGCCGTTCAATTCGGACTCCTCGTTCTGGTCCAACCTGTCCTTCATGGCCCGGCGCGAGATGAAGACCGCGCAGGACTACCGCAACTACATCGCCCGCCTCAACGACGTGCCGCGCTACTTCGGCCAGCAGACCGACAACATGCGCGCCGGCCTCAAGCGCGGTTTCAGCGTGCCGCGCGCGGTGCTGGACGGCCGCGAGGTCTCCATCGCCACCGTCGCCGAACTGAAGGACCCGACGACCTCGCCGCTGTACGCGCCCTTCAAGAAACTGCCCGCCAGCATCCCGGCCGCCGAACAGGCCGCCCTGCGCGAACAGGCCGCGGCGGCCATCAGCGGCAAGGTGGTGCCGGCGTTCCAGCAACTGCGTACGTTCTTCGTGAAGGAATACGTGCCGCAGGCGCGCACCACCCTGGCCGCGGAGGCCATGCCCGGTGGCAAGGCGTTCTACAGGCAGCAGATCCACGAATACACCACGCTGGACCTGTCGCCCGATGAGATCCACCGCATCGGCCTGGCTGAAGTGGCACGCATCCAGAAGGAGATGAACGACATCATCCAGCAGGTGCAGTTCAAGGGCAGCTTCGCCGAATTCCTGACCTTCCTGCGCACCGATCCGCAGTTCTACGCCAAGACCCCGGAAGAGCTGCTGTCGCGCGCTGCATGGATCTCCAAGCGCGCCGATGGCCAGCTCGGCCGGTTCATGACGCTGCCGCGTGCGCGCTTCACCATCGTGCCGGTGCCGCCGGATATCGCCCCGTTCTGGACCGCCGGTCGCGGTGGCATGGGCACCTACTGGGTCAACACCTACGACCTGCCGTCGCGCCCGCTGTACAACCTGCCGGCGCTGACCCTGCATGAGTCCGATCCGGGCCATGCGCTGCAGGGCGCGATCGCCGCCGAGCAGAAGGACCTGCCCGAGTTCCGCCGCAACGCCTACATCTCTGCCTACGGCGAAGGCTGGGCGCTGTACTGCGAGAAGCTGGGCGTGGAAATGGGCATCTACGAAACCCCCTACGAGGATTTCGGGCGCCTGACCTACGAGATGTGGCGTGCAGCACGCCTGGTCATCGATACCGGCGTGCACAGCAAGGGCTGGACCCGCGAACAGGCGCTGGCCTACCTGCGCGACCACACCGCGCTGAGCGAGCATGAAGTGACCACCGAAGTGGACCGCTACATTTCCTGGCCGGGCCAGGCGCTGAGCTACAAGCTGGGTGAGATCGCCATCGTGCGCCTGCGCGCGCAGGCCGAGAAGGAACTGGGCGACCGCTTCGACATCAAGGGCTTCCACGACGTGATCCTGAAGCAGGGTTCGGTACCGCTGCCGGTGCTGGAACAGCAGATCCAGGCGTACATCGCAGAGCGCAGGAAGGCCTGACCGGGCACGCCGCCGGGCAGGGCCCGGCGGCGTAGCATCCGGCTGCGATTGTGTAACGGCTGCAACGCCCGCTACCCTCCCGGCATGATCCGCTTCGTGCGCCGCCGCTCGCCGTTCCTGCTCCGCCTGCTGATGCTGGTGGTGGTCGCGATCGGCAGCGTGGGCGGCGCCACGGCGTCGGCACTGGGTGAGCTGCACGAGATGTCGCACCTGGACCACCCGGCGACGCCGCACGATGGCGCCGGGTTCGATGCCGGGTTCGATGCCGGGCACGATTCGGACGACACCAGCGCCCGCCTGCTGCACGCGTTGGTGCATTGCGGCCACTGCCACGGCCAGGGCGGCGTCCTGCCGTTCGCATTGGCCAGCTGGGAACTGCCGGCGCCGCCATCCGCCGCGGCGCCGACGACGATCGACACCGACGGCCGCCCTGCGCCGCTGGAATCGCTGCTGCGTCCTCCGATCCAGGCCTGATCCATCGCCCGCCGTGCGCGGGTTTCCGATCCTGTCCTGAGATTTCCGGAGTATTCCCATGTGGATCCGCCTGGTCGCTGTCGCGGCCCTGGCGATCGCGCCCTGCGTGCATGCGCAGGCGCCGTCGTCGCTTGCCCCCTTGACCCTGGACGCGGCCATCGATCGCGTCGCCCGTACCCATCCCGACCTGCGTCTGCCCACCCTGCAGCGCCAGGCCGCCGAAGCCCGCCTGGACGGCGCCGCGCTCACGCCGGCGCTGGTGCTCGGCGTGGAGCTGGAGAACGTGCTGGGCACCGGCGACACCCGCGGTTTCGATGCCGCCGAAGCCACCGTCACCCTGGCCGGCGTGCTGGAGCGCGGTGGCAAGCTGGACGCGCGCCGCGCCGTGGCCCAGGCCAACCTGGACGCGCTGGCCCCGCAGCGTGAGATCACCCGCCTGGACCTGCTGGCCGAAACCGCGCGCCGCTACCTGGCCATCAGCGCGGCCGAACAGCAGCGTCGTATCGCCGTGGACGACATCGAACAGCGCCGTCGCGCAGTGGTTGCCGCACGCCTGCGCCTGCAGGCCGGTGCCTCGCCGGCGTCCACGCTGTTGACCGCGCAGGCGGCACTGGCCCAGGCCGAACTGGACCGCGACCGCAGCCTGCAGGCGGCACGCGCAGCGCGCCTGGCGCTGGCGGCGCTGTGGAACGCGCGCGCGGTGGATTTTGATGCCATCACCGGCGATCCGTTGCAGTTGCCCGCCCTGCAGGATTTCCAGCACCTGGCGCAGCTGCTGCAACGCACGCCGGAACTGGTGGTGATCGCCACCGAAGCGCGTGTGCGCGAGGCGCAATTGCAGTTGGCGCGCAGCCAGCAGCGCAGTGACCTGTCCTGGCAGCTGGGCGTGCGCCACATGCGGGACAGCGGCGATACCGCCCTGCTGGCCGGTTTCAGCATGGCGCTGGGCAGTGCACGTCGTGCGGACCCGGAGATCCGCGCCGCAGAAGCCGAACTGGCCCTGAGCGCGGTCGAACGCGAGGCCCGCGCGCTGCAGCTGTACGCCATCCTGGCCGAAGCGCACGGGCGCTACGAAACCGCCCGGCTGGAAGTGCAGCGCATGCAGCGCGACGTGCTGCCGCAACTGCAGAAGGCCGAAAAGGCCGCCGAAACTGCGTGGCGCGCCGGTGCCATCAGCTACCTGGAATGGGCCCAGCTGCAGGCCATGCGCATCGAAGCCCGTCAGCGGCAGTTGGATGCCGCGCTGTCGGCACAGTCCGCCCTGATCGAAATCCAGCGCCTGAGCGGACAACCGCTGCTGGCCGCCTCTGCTGAAGGAACCCTGCCATGAAGGCCGTCACCTCCCTGATCCGTCTGGCCTCCATGGCCGCGCTGCTGGTGGCCCTGGGCGCCTGTGGCAACGGCAGCCCGCCGGCGGCGCCCGCTGCGCACGATGACCACGATCACGCCGAAGGTGAAGGCGCACACGCCGATGATGCGCCCGAGCGCACCACCATCAGCGCCGCGCAGGCAGCCGAGGCCGGTATCGTCAGCGCCGCCGTGGGCCCCGGCACCATCGCCGACGAACACGACGTACAGGGCCTGCTGGCCCCGGTCGATGGGCGCAGCGCGCAGGTCACCGCACGCTTTCCGGGCCCGGTGCGCGCGCTGCGCGCGAACGTCGGCGACCGCGTGCGTGCCGGCCAGCCGCTGGCCAGCATCGACAGCAACCTCAGCCTGACCACCTACAGCGTGGCCGCACCGATCAGCGGCGTGGTGCTGTCGCGGCAGGTGCAGGTGGGCGCGATGGCAGGCGAGGGCCAGGTGCTGTTCGAGATCGGCGATCTGTCCCAGCTCTGGGTCGACCTGCACATCTTCGGTGCCGATACCCAGCACATCACCGCGGGCGTGCCGGTCACCGTCACCCGCATGACCGACGGCGTCAGCCAGGTCACCACCCTGGAACGCGTGCTGCCCGGCACCGCCACCGCCAGCCAGAGCACCGTGGCGCGCGCCAGCGTGGACAATGCCGATGGCCTGTGGCGGCCAGGTGCGGCGGTACGCGCGCGCATCGTAGTGGCCAGCACCCCGGCCGATATCGTGGTGCCGCTCAGCGCATTGCAGACCCTGGACGACAAGGACGTGGTGTTCGTGCGCGAGGGCGACTCCTATACCGCGCGGCCGGTCACCCTGGGCGCACGCGATGCGCAGCAGGTGGCGGTCAGCGCCGGGCTGCGTGCCGGTGAACAGGTGGTGGTGCAGCAGAGCTACACGGTAAAGGCCGACATCGGCAAGGCGGGCGCCAGCCATGAGCACTGACCCCAACGCCCGCCACGGGCTGCTGGAACGCATCATCGCCGCGGCCATCCAGCGCCGCTGGCTGATGCTGGGCCTGACCCTGGTGCTGGTGGCGGTCGGCATCTGGAGTTTCACCCGGCTGCCGATCGACGCCACCCCGGACATCACCAACGTGCAGGTGCAGGTGAACACCGCCGCACCCGGCTATTCGCCGCTGGAAAGCGAACAGCGCATCACCTATGCGGTGGAAACGGCGATGGCCGGCCTGCCGAAGCTGGACCACGTGCGTTCGCTGTCGCGCTACGGCCTTTCGCAGGTCACCGTGGTGTTCAAAGACGGCACCGACCTGTACTTCGCCCGCCAGCAGGTGGCCGAACGCCTGCAGCAGGTGCGCTCGCAGATTCCGACCGGGCTGGACCCGCAGCTGGGGCCGATCGCCACCGGCCTGGGCGAGATCTTCATGTACACCATCGACGCCGATCCCAAGGCGCGCAAAGCCGATGGCACGGCCTATACCGCCACCGATCTGCGCACGCTGCAGGACTGGGTGATCCGCCCGCAGCTGCGCAACGTGCCGGGCGTGACCGAGGTCAACACCATCGGTGGTTTCCAGCGCCAGGTGCACATCACCCCGGATCCGGCGCGACTGCGCGCGCTGGGCTTCAGCCTGGACGACGTGGCCGAAGCCGTGCAGGCCAACAACCAGAACGTCGGTGCCGGCTACATCGAACGCAATGGCCAGCAGTTCCTGGTGCGCATTCCCGGCCAGGTGGCCGATCTGCAGGAGATCGGCAACATCGTGCTGGACCGCCGCGAAGGCGTCCCGATCCACGTGCACGACGTGGCCAGCGTGGCCGACGGCCCGGAACTGCGCAGCGGCGCGGCCACCCAGAATGGCCATGAAGTGGTGATGGGCACCGTGGTGATGCTGGTCGGTGCCAACAGCCGCGAGGTCGCGCAGGCCGCGGCGGCCCGCCTGCAGCAGGCGCAGGCCAGCCTGCCCGCGGGGGTGACCGTTACCGCCAGCTACGACCGCACCGCGCTGGTGGACCGCACCATCCAGACCGTGGCGCGCAATCTGCTGGAAGGTGCGCTGCTGGTGATCGTGGTGCTGTTCCTGCTGCTGGGCAACGTGCGTGCCGCGTTGATCACCGCAGCGGTCATTCCGCTGGCCATGCTGTTCACCCTCACCGGCATGGCCCGTGGCGGCGTCTCGGCCAACCTGATGAGCCTGGGCGCACTCGACTTCGGCCTGATCGTCGATGGCGCGGTCATCATCATCGAGAACTGCCTGCGCCGCTTCGGCGAACGCCAGCACGCGCTGGGCCGCGACATGACCGTGGCCGAACGCTTTGCCGAAACCGCCAGCGCCACCGCCGAAGTGATCCGCCCCAGCCTGTTCGGCCTGGGCATCATCACTGCGGTGTACCTGCCGATCTTCGCGCTCACCGGCGTGGAAGGAAAAATGTTCCACCCGATGGCGATCACGGTGGTGCTGGCACTGACCGGCGCCATGCTGTTGTGCCTGACCTTCGTGCCGGCTGCCATCGCGCTGTTCCTGGGTGGCCGCGTGCAGGAAAAGGAGAACCGGCTGATGGCCTGGCTGCGGCGGCGCTACCAGCCGCTGCTGGCGTTCACCCTGCGTCGCGGTCGCTGGATCGCGGTGGGTGCCGTGGTGCTGGTACTGGGCTGCGGCGTCCTGGCCACGCGCTTGGGCAGCGAATTCGTGCCCAGCCTGGACGAAGGCGATGTGGCCATGCATGCCATGCGCATTCCCGGCACCAGCCTGGCGCAGTCGGTGCAGATGCAGGTGCAGATTGAACGCCGCCTGCTGCAGGTGCCGGAAGTGGCCAAGGTGTTTTCCAAGATCGGCACGCCGGAAGTGGCGTCCGACCCGATGCCGCCTTCGGTGGCCGACACCTTCATCATGATGAAGCCCCGCAGCCAGTGGCCCGACCCGCGCAAGCCGCGCGCCACGCTGCTGGCCGAGCTGGAGCGCACGGTGGAATCGCTGCCCGGCAACAACTACGAGTTCACCCAGCCGATCCAGATGCGCATGAACGAGCTGATATCCGGTGTGCGTGCCGATGTGGCGGTCATGCTGTACGGCGATGACCTGGACACCCTGCGCAACGTCGGCCAGCGCCTGCAGCGCGTGGTTGCAGCGGTACCCGGCGCGGCCGATGTGCGGCTGGAAGAGACCAGCGGCCTGCCGCTGCTGACCGTGCTGCCGGATCGCCAGCGGCTGGCCGGCTATGGCCTGAACCCGGGGCAGGTGCAGTCCACCGTCGCCACCGCCGTGGGCGGGCAGGTGGCCGGGCAGCTGTTCGAGGGGGATCGCCGGTTCGACATCGTGGTGCGCCTGCCGGAAGCGCTGCGACAGGACCCGGCCGCCCTGGCCGACCTGCCGATTTCGCTGGAACCGGCGCTGGCCAGTGACAACGGCGACGAGCTGAGCCGGGGTGTGGCCGCAGGCAGCGGTGGCCCGCGCACCGTGCCGCTGCGCGAACTGGCCCGCATCGAAACCAGCGAAGGGCCAAACCAGATCAACCGCGATAACGGCAAGCGTCGCATCGTGGTCACTGCCAACGTGCGCGATCGCGACCTGGGCAGTTTCGTGGGCGAACTGCAGCAGGCAGTGCAGGGCGGGGTGCAGCTTCCGCCCGGCTACTGGGTCGATTACGGTGGCAGCTTCCAGCAGCTGATCTCGGCCAGCCAGCGCCTGGCCGTGGTGGTGCCGGTCACGCTGCTGCTGATCTTCGTGCTGCTGTACTGGGCGTTCGGCTCGGTACGTGACGCGGCCATCGTGTTCAGCGGTGTGCCGCTGGCCCTGACCGGCGGCGTACTGGCGCTGGCCGCGCGTGGCCTGCCGCTGTCGATCTCGGCTGGCGTCGGCTTCATCGCCCTGTCGGGTGTGGCCGTGCTCAACGGGCTGGTGATGATCAGCTTCGTGCGCCACCTGCGGCAGCAGGGCCTGCCCCTGCTGGACGCGGTGCGCGAAGGCGCGCTGGGTCGCCTGCGCCCGGTGCTGATGACCGCGCTGGTCGCTTCGCTGGGCTTCGTGCCGATGGCCTTCAATGTCGGTGCGGGTTCGGAAGTGCAGCGGCCACTGGCCACCGTGGTGATCGGCGGCATCGTCTCGTCCACGCTGCTGACCCTGCTGGTGCTGCCCGTGCTGTACCGCTGGCTGCACCACCGCGAGCCCTGACCGGAGGGGTCAGATCCCTTCCGCAGGAAGGGCTCTGACCCCATCCCCTCCAGCGGCTTCCGCTGGCTGCCGACCCCTGCCGCAGGCAATCGCGCCGACACCACTGCCTGGTTGCGCCGCCGTGCACCATCGGTGAGGATCGGGAATCGCCACCAAGGACGGAACGATGACTGCACGCGCTGCCGCAGCTGGTCTGCTGCTGGTCCTGGCCAGTCCCGCTGCATTCGCCGCCGGGGATGTCTACGTGGAGTTGCTGTGGGCGCCGACGCCCGCAGATGCGATCGCACGGTCAGTGGCCTACCAGTTCGTTGCCGATGGCCAGCATGACCATCGCATCTGCGTTGCCGCCGGTGGAGAGGACGCCGATGTGGGCGGGCTGGAGCTCACCATTCGTGATGCCAAGGGCGTTCGCATCTCGCACGTGAGGCATGCCGGTTTCCGTGGCCGGAAAACGTGTTTCCCTGCGGACATCGGCGCCGCAGGGGCAGCCGGCATGTGGACGGTGGATGCCACGCTTGGCGACGGCCGCACCGGCAGAGCAGACGTTCGCGTCGATCACCGCCTGGAGGACTCCCCGCTGTACCTGGGGCACGACGGGCCCTACGTTGCGGGTCGTCCAAACTACGATCCGTCCGTTCCGGCGGCCGCATGGGTGGGAAAGCTGGTCTGGGCAACGGACGTGGATGCAGAAGGCAGAGTGACCCACGTTGAAGTTGAAATGGCCGAAGGCGTTGGCGAACGCCTGCGTGCGCGCGCATTGGCCGCCGGCTGGTTGAACCGGTTCGGTCCCGACCCGGCGCGTGCGACGCAACCTTTGCGTTGGCGCCGCACACTGGAATTTGCCGCAGAGTGATTCGTACTACTTGGGTGCGGGCAGCTTCGCAATCACCTTGATCTCGAACTGGAACCCATACAGCCAGGTCACGCCGATACCGGTCAGGGTCGGGTGCGGTGCCTGGCCCCAGTACTCGGGCACGATCGCCCAGGCCTTCTCGAAATTCATTTCCGGATCGACCAGGAACACGGTCACGTCGACCACATCGTCGAACGTGCAGCCGGCGGCTGCCAGCACCGCGTTGAGGTTATCGAAGGCGCGGCGCACCTGGGTTTCGAAATCCGGCTCGGGCGAGCCGTCTTCGCGGCTGCCGACCTGGCCGGAGACGAACAGGAAGCCGTTGGCGCGGATGGCCGGCGAGTAGCGGTTGCGCTCGTACAGGGCCTGGCGCCCGGCGGGGAATACGACATCACGCTGTGACATGGGGACTATCCCGTGGAAGAGATGGCCATCCTCCTCGCCAATGCTGTCTGGATAAACCGCGATAATCAGCCTAGATTGATTGCCATTTCCAAACAATCGCGGGCCGCCCATGGACCGTTTCGAGGCGATGCGGGCTTTTGCCCGCGTGGTGGAAACCGGCAGTTTCACCCGCGCCGCGCACACCCTGCAGGTCAGCCGCACCACGGTCACCCAGCTGGTGCAGCAGCTGGAAGCGCACCTGCGCCTGCGCCTGCTCAACCGCACCACGCGCCGTGTCAGCACCACCGCCGATGGTGCGGCCTACTACCCACGCATCGCCCGCCTGCTGGCCGAGCTGGAGGCGGTGGAAGGCGGCCTGGGCGAAGCCGCCAGCCAGCCGCGCGGGCGCCTGCGCATCGACGTGCCGGGGCCCTATGCACGGCTGCGGCTGGTGCCGGCGCTGGCGGATTTCCATGCACGCTACCCGGAGATCCAGCTGGACATCGGCGTCAGCGATCGCGAAGTGGATGTCATCGCCGACAACGTGGACTGCGTGATCCGCGGCGGCACGCCGGCCGACCCGGCGCTGGTCGCACGGCCGCTGGCCAGCCTGCCGCTCGGCTTCTACGCCAGCGCTGCCTACCTGCAGCGCTTCGGCGCGCCCGACCACCCGCGCGCACTGGAAGGACCGGACCATCATGTGGTCGGCTTCCTCAGCCCGCGCAGCGGTCGCGCGCGGGTGCTCAGCGCCCGCCGTGGTGATGAGCGCATGGAGGTGCAGGGCCGTTACACGGTGGGCTTCGATGATGGCAACGCCTACCTGGCGGCCGCTGTGGCCGGGTTGGGCGTGGTCGCCCTGCCCAGCTACATGGCGCAGCCGCACGTGGCCCGTGGCGAACTGCAGCCGGTGCTGCAGGACTGGCAACTGCCCGCCATGCCGATGCACGTGATGTTCCCGCCGAACCGGCACATGAGCCAGCGCCTTCGGGTGTTCATCGATTGGGCGGTGGAGGTGCTGGGGTAATGCCCTTGTAGCGTCGAGCGTTGCTCGACTGCTTCTGCTCTGCGCTACAGCCGCCCGACCGCAAAGGATTGCAACTGTTCCTAGGTCGATGACGTCAACCTTCGTGCGACCATTCCCGGCACGCCACAAAGGAAACGGATCGCCGCATGAGTCGTATCGTTGCACTGGACACCGAAACCACCGGCCTGTCGCATAAGCAGGGCCATCGCATCATTGAAATCGGCGCGGTGGAAATGATCGACGGACGCATCACGGGTCGCCAGTTCCACACATTCCTGCAGCCACAACGTCGCGTGGACCCTTTCGCACAACGTGTGCACGGCATCAGCGACGCCATGCTGGTCGGCAAGCCGTTGTTCTCCAACAAGGCGGTCGAACTGCTTGAATTCCTGCGTGGCAGTGAACTGGTGGCCCACAACGCCACGTTCGATGTCGGCTTCCTGGACCATGAACTTCGCCTGGCCGGCCACACGGTGACCCTGGCCCACCATTGCCGCGTGACCTGCAGTCTGAAGATCGCCCAGCAGCGCTGGCCGGGGCAGCCCAACAAGTTGGATGACCTGCTGCGACGCCTGGGCATTCCCAGCAACCGCGGCCTGCATGGCGCGCTGAAGGATGCGCATCTGCTGGCCCAGGTGATTCCGCACCTGCGTTGAGTTGGCCTGCAGCAAGGGTCAGAGCCCGCGTCTGTCGACGCGGGATCCGACCCCGTTCGGAGGCCGTGCCAACCGTTCGATCATCGCCACACCGGTGGCCACGCCATCTTCGCTGGCCATCGCTGCACCCAGTGCAACCGCACGTGCGCGCGTTTCCGGGTCTTCGGCGAACGCGATGGCCGTCGCCAGCGTGGCTGCATGCAAGCGCTTCGGCGACAGTGGTGCTGGCGCAACACCGAGCGCCTGCAGGCGCCGCGCCCAGAAGAACTGATCGGCAGCGAAGGGCATCACCAGCGAGGGAATACCCGCGCGGCAGGCCGAATGCGAGGTGCCACTGCCACCGTGATGGATGGCCAGCGCGCAGCGCGGGAACAACGCTTCATGCGGTGTGGGGCCAACGACGAACACGTTCGCCGGGAGGGCGCCTGCAGGCAGGCCCGCCCAGCCGGGAAACAGCAGCACGCGTCGCGGTGCCAGGGCGTGCAGCAATGCTGGCAGCACACGCTCGCGGTCGAAGCCGGTCATGCTGCCGAAGCCCAAGTACACCGGTGGCGGACCGGCATCGAGGAAGGCCTGCAGGTCTGGCGGCGGCAACCACGGTTGCTCCGGCATCCGCCATTGCCCGCACACCACGTGGTCGGCCGGCCAGTCCGGTGGCGGTGGCAGCAGCTGCGGGGAAATGCCGTACAGCATCGGCAGGCCGGTCCACAGCGTGCGGCGCGGGGCTTGCCGCAGTGCGGCGCGCGCCGCATTGATCGGTGTGCGGAAGGTGCGCCACACCGCCTGGTTGACCAGCCCGTAGCTGGCCCGGCGCAGGAACGCGGGCAGCGGCAGCGGCGGCAGGAAGGGGGATGCAAAGGCCCGCGTCGGGGTGAGCGGAATCATGCCGGTGCCGATGGCTGGCAGGTCGTGCCGTTCGGCCACGCTCAAGCCCACCAGGGCGGCCAGACCGCCCGTCAGTATGGCGTCGCAACCCGTGGCAGCCGCATCGGCCTGCGCCATCCAGGCCGGCACGTGGCGGCCGGCCATCCGCGCCAGACCGCGCGAGGCGGCAGCCAGGTTGTTGCCGCGTGCCACCAGGGCCACCACTTCGTCGTGGATGTCGCCTTCCAGCGCCGCGTTCGGCACGTCGAGGTCGCGCGCAGTGGCCAGCGTGCCCTGTTCGGCCAGCAGCATCACCTCGTGGCCCGCCTGGCGCAGCCCGTGGCACAGCATCACCAGCGGCCGGGTGTCGCCTTCGGTGCCATAGGTCAGGGCCAGCAGTCGCATGGAAGGGCTCGCGGGAGGGGGCGCCAGTATGGTCAGACCCGGCATGAACACGGCGTGCCACGTTCAGCCTTTGCCCTGTGGACAACTTGCGCAAGTGATTGAAAGCCTGCATAATGCGCGGCTCGCTGTGTCCGGTTTCGTACCGGGTGGCACCCCCGGGAGCACGTCCCCGGCCGCCCAACGCCAGCGTAACCCTTTGATTCTCTTGACGTGTGGTGGGCAACCACCGAGGCCGCCGTCTCCCGGGCTACGGGCTGACACAATTAACTATCGAGGTGCGCAATGTCCCGCGTATGCCAGGTTTCCGGCAAGCGAGTGCAGACGGGTAACAACGTCTCGCACGCCAACAACAAGACCCGTCGTCGTTTCCTGCCCAACCTGCACGAGCGCCGCTTCTGGGTTGCCAGCGAAAACCGCTGGGTGAAGCTTCGTGTTTCCGCGCATGCACTGCGCACCATCGACAAGAACGGCATCGATTCCGTTCTGGCTGAGCTGCGTGCGCGCGGCGAAAAGGTCTGAGGAGTAGACGATCATGGCAGGCAAGCGCGATAAGGTCCGTATGATTTCGACCGCCGGTACCGGTCACTTCTACACGACCGACAAGAACAAGAAGAACACCCCGGGGAAGATGGAATTCTCCAAGTACGATCCGGTCGTGCGCAAGCACGTCCCGTACAAGGAAGGCAAGATCAAGTAATCCGCAAGGGTTGCTGATCGCCTCCGAAAGAACCCGCCCTTGTGGCGGGTTTTTTCATGCCCGGCGCCCGGTAGGTGCGTACCCCGCCTGGTAGGTGCCAACCTTGGTTGGCACATTCGCCCCGCCTGGTAGGTGCCAACCTTGGTTGGCACATTCGCCCCGCCCGGTAGGTGCCAACCTTGGTTGGCACACGCTTCCAAGCAGTCGAGCATGGCTCGACTCTACACACCCTGCTGGGCAGAATGGCTGCACACCTCCCGACGGGCGACGCGATGCTGTTCGAGTGGCTGCTGGGCTCCTACCTGCTGTTGATCGACTGGCTCATCCGCCTGGTCGCGCTGTGCTGGATTCCCACCCGCACCACACCGGGGGCGGCGCGCAGCTGGCTGCTGCTGGTCGGCTTCGTGCCGCTGCTGGGCCTGCCGCTGTACCTGCTGTTCGGCCACCCGTGGCTGTCGCGCGAACGCATCCGCCGGCAAGCTGAGGCCTCGCAGGTCATCCGCGAGGAACAGGCGCTGCAGCACCGCCTGCGCTGGACCCCGACGGCCGACACCGCCATCGCCGAGATCGTGCCGCTGGTGCAGCGCCAGGGTGATTTCATGCCGGTACACGGCAATGCCGTCGATCTGCTGACCGACTACGACGAATCGCTGCACAGCCTCATCGCCGACATCGACCAGGCCGAAGACCGCGTGCACCTGCTGTACTACCTGATGTTCGATGACGCCGTCGGCGAGGCCATCGTCGAAGCCCTGCAGCGTGCGGCCGCGCGCGGCGTGCAGTGCCGCGTGCTGCTTGATGCCGTCGGTGCCAAGCGCGGCCTGCGCGCCTATCGCAAGCGCCTGCAGGCACGCGACATCGAGGTGCGTGCGATGCTGCCCGGTGGCCTGCGCTGGCGCCGCAGCGGGCGCATGGACCTGCGCAACCACCGCAAGATCGCGGTGATCGACAACGAAGTGGCCTACGTCGGCTCGCAGAACCTGGCGGGCCCGCGCTTCGTGCCCGGCCACCCCAACCGCGAGCTGGTCGCGCGCGTGCGCGGTCCGGCGGTGGCGCATCTGGAAGCGGTGTTCGCCAGCGACTGGTACATGGAAACCGGGCAGCGCCTGGACGTCATCGCCAACGTGCCCGAGTGCGGCGATGACATCGCCACCCAGCTGCTGCCGAGCGGCCCCGCCTACCCGTACAGCAACGCGCGCGATGCTGTGGCCGCACTCATTCACCTGGCACGGCGACGGCTGGTGATGGTCACCCCGTATTTCGTGCCCGACGAGGCAACCTTGAGCGCGCTGCGCATCGCCGCGCTGTCGGGCGTGCAGGTGCAGTTGATTCTGTCGGCCAGCAACAACCAGCGGCTGACGTCGTGGGCGCAGGAGGCGTACTACGACGAGCTGTTGCGCTGTGGCGTGCAGATTGCGTTGTACGAGCCGCAGTTCCTGCATGCCAAGCACATGAGCGTGGACGAAGACATCGCGGTACTGGGCTCGATCAACATGGATATCCGTTCGTTCGCGCTGAATGCCGAGATCGGCCTGATCTGCTACGACCGCCCGCTGGTGAAGCAGCTGTGCGCGATCGAAGACGATTACCTGCGGCAATCGACGCTGCTGGACCTGGAGCAGTGGCGGCAGCGGCCGGCATGGCGACGCAGCCGTGACGGCATTGCACGGCTGGCCGATGCGCTGATGTAAACGGGCGCGTTGGCGCGGGGTACGCCGGCCATGGCCTACAATCCCCGCATGACTGATTCCGCGCGAACCGCTGAAGCGGACCTGGCGATCATCGGTGGCGGCGCCGCCGGCGTACTGGTGGCCCTGCACGTGCTGCAGCAGGCCCGGCAGCCGCTGCGCATCGCCCTGTTCGAGCCGGCCTCGCAGCCGGCGCAGGGCATCGCCTATTCCACACCGTGGCCGGAGCACCTGTTGAACGTGCCGGCGGCGAAGATGAGCGCGTTCCCCGATCAGCCCGGCGATTTCCTCGATTACCTGGAAGCAGCCAACGCCTATCCGGGTGAAGCACGCGACGTGCTGGGCGAGCGCTATGTCTGCCGCCATTACTTCGCACGCTACCTGCAGCAGCGCCTGCAGCAGGCGGCTGCGGCCAGCCCCGCAGAGCTGCAGGTGATCGCCCAGCCAGTACTGGCGCTGCAGGTGGATGCGCATGGCTGCCAGTTGCAACTGGGCGATGGCCAGACGCTGCGTGCCGCGCAGGCGGTGCTGGCCACCGGCAACAGCATGCGCCCGCTGCCGGTGCACGGCGCCGACGCATTGCCGACCGATGCGGTGGTCGAAGCCTGGGATTACGACGGCGTGCGGACCCTGGCCGGTACGCAGGCATTGGCCATTGTCGGCTCGGGCCTGAGCATGGCCGATACCGTGCTGGCCCTGGTGGCTGCCGGCCATAGCGGTCCGCTGCACGTCATCTCGCGGCACGGCCTGCTGCCGTTGCCGCACGACCATGGCGCGCTGCCCAGCTTCGATCCCGCCAGCCTGCTGCCGCTCACCTTGCGCCAGCGGCTGCGCGCGCTGCGCCAGCACGCGCGCCAACTGCAGGCCGAAGGACAGCCGTGGCAGGGCGTGATGGACCGCATCCGCGCCCACGGGCAGGCTCTGTGGTGCAGCCTGGATGAAGCCGACCAGCGCCGCTTCCTGCGCCATGTGGTGCGCTACTGGGATGTGCATCGTCATCGCATTGCTGAAGGCATCGATGCGCAGCTGCAGGCGCTGCAGGCCACTGGCCAGCTGCAGATCCACCGCGCACGGTTGCAGCAGGTGCGCCAGCAGGACGGCGCCCTGTTGCTGAGCGGGCGCAGCGCCTACGGTGCCGACCAGGCCTGGGCCGTGGCTGGCATCGTCAACGCCACCGGCGTGGAAACCCGTGCCACCGCGCTGCGCAATCCGCTGCTGCAGCAGCTGTTGGCCGATGGCGTGGTACGGCCTGGACCGCATGGGCTGGGCCTGGACAGCAGCGTGCCCGGCGATCGCCTGCACGACGCGCAGGGCCGGCCGCAGCCGCGGCTGGGCGTGCTGGGCAGCCTGCGTATCGGCAGCCTGTGGGAGAGCCTGGCCGTGCCTGAACTGCGTCAGCAGGCGCAGGCGCTGGCCGCACAGGTGGTCGCAGGAGCCGCGACCCCGATGCCGTAAAATGGGGGCATGGATGTCTCCCACCTGCTTGATGGCCTGAACCCGGCCCAGCGCGACGCCGTCTCTGCTCCCCCCGGCCACCACCTGGTGCTGGCCGGCGCCGGTTCGGGCAAGACCCGCGTGCTTACCCACCGCATCGCTTGGCTGCATGAAGTCTTCGGTGTGCCCACCCACGGCATTTTCGCGGTCACCTTCACCAACAAGGCGGCCGGTGAAATGCGCCACCGCATCGACGCGCAGCTGCCCAACGGCAGCCGCGGCATGTGGATCGGCACCTTCCACGGCCTGGCCAACCGCCTGCTGCGCCTGCACTGGCAGGATGCCAAGCTGCCCGAAGGCTTCCAGGTCATGGATTCGGACGACCAGCTGCGGCTGGTCAAGCGCGTGGTCCAGGCGCTGGAGATCGACGACAGCAAGCATCCGCCCAAGCAGATCGCGTGGTGGATCAACGAACAGAAGGATGAGGGCCGCCGCCCGCAGCACATCCAGCCCGAGCCGCACGACGCGTGGCTGGAAACCATGCGCCAGGCGTACATCGAATACCAGGCGCGCTGCGACCGCGCCGGCCTGGTCGACTTCGCCGAGCTGCTGCTGCGCGCGCATGAACTGCTGCGCGACAACCCGGCACTGCTGGCGCACTACCGCGCCCGCTTCCGCGAAATCCTGGTGGACGAATTCCAGGATACCAATGCCATCCAGTACGCCTTCGTGCGCGTGCTGGCCGGGCACGAAGGCCACGTGTTCGTGGTGGGCGACGATGACCAGGCCATCTATGGCTGGCGTGGCGCCAAGGTCGAGAACGTGCAGGGCTTCCTGCGCGATTTCCCCGGCGCGCAGACCATCCGCCTGGAACAGAACTACCGTTCCACCGCCAACATCCTGGGCGCCGCCAACGCGGTGATCGCGCACAACCCGGACCGCATCGGCAAGGAACTGTGGACCGACAGCGGCGATGGCGAGCCGATCGACCTGTATGCGGCCTACAACGAGATGGACGAGGCGCGCTATATCGTCGAACGCGCCCGCCAGTGGGTGCGCGACGGAGGCAGCTACACCGAAGTGGCCGTGCTTTACCGCAGCAACGCGCAGTCGCGCGCGCTGGAAGAAGCGCTGCTGAGCGAGCAGGTGCCGTACCGCGTGTACGGCGGCATGCGCTTCTTCGAGCGTGCCGAAATCAAGGACGCGCTGGCTTACCTGCGCCTGCTGTCCAACCGCAACGACGATGCCGCCTTCGAGCGCGCGGTGAACACGCCGACCCGTGGCATCGGCGAACGCACGCTGGACGAAGTACGCCGCGAAGCGCGTGCGCAGGGCCTCTCGCTGTGGGAAGCCACCATGCTGGTCACCCAGGGCACCGCGCTGGCCGCACGCGCACGCAATGCGTTGGCTGGCTTCCTGGTGCTGGTCAACGAGCTGCAGGCACAGACCCTGCACATGACCCTGGCCGAGCGCGTGGACCACATCCTGTCGCGCTCGCAGCTGCGCGAACACTGGAGCAAGGAAAGCCGCAATTCGCTGGATTCGGAATCGCGCACCGACAACCTGGACGAACTGGTGTCGGTGGCCTCGCGCTTCGTGCGCCGTGCCGATGACATCGAGGAAGTGGGCGAGGACATGGATGAGCTGGTCGCTTTCCTGGCCTACGCCGCGCTGGAGGCCGGTGAAGGCCAGGCGCAGGCGGGCGAGGAGGGGGTGCAGCTGATGACCCTGCACTCGGCCAAGGGCCTGGAGTTCCCGCTGGTGTTCCTGGCCGGCATGGAAGACGGCCTGTTCCCCAGCGCACGCTCGCTGGAAGAAAGCGGGCGTCTGGAAGAAGAGCGTCGCCTGGCTTACGTGGGCATTACCCGTGCACGGCAGAAGCTGGTGCTGTGCTACGCCGAATCGCGGCGCATCCACGGCCAGGACAACTACAGCCTGCCCTCGCGCTTCCTGCGCGAGATCCCGCGCGAACTGCTGCACGAAGTGCGCCCGAAGGTGCAGGTCTCGCGGCCGGCCTCGCTGGGCAGCAGCCGAGTGATGGGCCACGCCTCGATCGAGGCGCCGCCGCTGAAGCTGGGTGCCCTGGTCACCCATCCCAAGTTCGGCGAAGGCATGGTGACCGACTACGAAGGCAGCGGTGCGCACGCCCGCGTGCAGGTCGAATTCGCCGATGCTGGCAGCAAGTGGCTGGTGATGGCCTACGCCAACCTGACGGTGATCTGATCACCGTCGGGGTCAGATCCCTCCCGCCGGAGGGATCTGACCCGCTCTGCGAGCTCCTGTAGAGTCGAGCTTGCTCGACTGCTTTACGCGTTCAGTCGAGCAAGCTCGACTCTACGGATCGGGGGCCTCAGTCCTGCGCTTTCGAGCCCGTCGCGGCATCCTGCTCGGACATCGACTGCTGCAGGCTGCTGGTGAAGTTCTTCACGGCGCGCTCCAACGCGATCTCCCAGTTCTCGCGCGAGACGATCTGGAAAATGTTCGCGCCGTGGCCGGTGGCAGTGAAGGTTCGGGCCTGACCGTCCTTGCGGGCGGTCACATCGACCGCTATGTCGGCCAGCATCTGCTGGGTCGAAGACGCGGCACGCCAGAAGTTCATTGGCATCTTCACCGAGAAATCGGTCAAGGTTGCTTCCAGCTCCGTGCAGGTACCCGTGCACTGGTCTGTCGTGCGGTAGCCCATGTTGCGCAGGGCCTGGATCATGATCTCGCGCGCCTTGTCCGGGGCGGTGGACGACTCAAGGGACACCAGCACGCCATTGTTGCCGCGGATCACGCCACCGATGCTCTGCGGGCGCTCCGCAGCTGCCACCTGCGGGAAGTATGTCGTGCGCCCATCGCGTACCGGCGCGACGACGACCATCGGACCCTGCTCGGGATTGACCCGGATGTCAGGCACGTTCACCCGCACGACTTCGGTGCGGATGCCGCAGCCCGTGAGCAACAGCAGCAGCGTGGCCGCAATGATCGACTTCATGTATTCCCCCTGTTGGAATGATGTTTCTGTACCGCGCATTATCGCGTGGCCGACGGGCCCGGTGGGCTGAAGAAGCAGTCGAGCAAGCTCGACTCTACAATGGGCGGTGACATCTTCCAGGAACGCCGCCATGACCGAACCCACGCTGCACGTTACCGTGACCTTGAACGCCCGGTTGCAGCCCGAGCACCGCCACGAGCTGTTCGAGGACCCGCTGGATGCGCTGCTGCAGGGGACCGGCATCGGTGAGATCACCGGCGGCGGCACCGCGATCTCCGACGAGGGGGAAGTGGAGTACGGCGATATCGAAATCGCGCTGAACGACGCGGCCGGCGTGCCCAAACTGGTTGACCTGCTGGAACAGCTGGGCGCACCGAAGGGGTCCAAGGTGCAGGGCGCAGGCGAGGCCGATCGCAGCTTTGGCGTCACCGAGGGGCTGGGCATCTACCTGGATGGTCTGAACCTGCCGGACGAAGTGTACGAGCAGTGCGATTCGAACCATGTGTTCGAGCAGCTGTCCGAGCGCATCGATGGCCTGGGCGAGATTTGCAGCTGGTGGCAGGGCCCGACCGAAACCGCGCTGTACATGTACGGCCAGTCGTTTGCCGCGATGCAGACGGCCATTGCCGAGTTCGTTGCCAGCTACCCGCTGTGCCAGAACGCGCGCGTCGTGCAGATCGCCTGAGGTGAGCACGACCCTCATGGATGATGCAGCTGCCGGCGGCGATCACACGTCGCGGGTGGTCACCCATTTCCGGGAAATGTTGATGGCCCTGCTGCCGGCCATGCCCGCCGAGCTGATCGAGGAAGAGCCGGACCTGGCGGACCTGTACGCCTTCCAGTGCCACCGGCTGGAAGCGCTGCCGACATGGCTGGATGCGCGCGCGCGGCAGCTGCTGAGCGAGCAGGGCCTGCCGCGCCAAGCGGCGCCCTACCTGTCGTTCTTCGATGGCGAGCGGGCAGGCGCGCTTTCCGCCAGCCTGCCGGCCCCTGGCCTGGCCATCGGCCACGACGGCGGCGGCAACCTGCTGGCCATCGATGCGGCCAGCGGTGAAGTGGTGATGTGGGACCACGACAACGGTGACGCACGCGTATTCGTCAACCGCGACCTGCTGCATTTCGCCGCCTGCCTGTGCGAGTTTCCGTACTTCGTGGAGGACCCGGCCGGGTTCCTGCCTGTGGTTGCGGATATTGATCCGCAGGCAGCAGCGGAAGGCAGCTTCTGGCGCGACGAACACTGAGTGTCTGCGTAGGCCGTAGCGTCGAGCTTGCTCGACGTCCGTGGTGCCCGTTGAATGAGCCAGGTGCTACGACAGCGTGCGCCGCGGGCTACCGTCCTGAGGCCTCTCGCGCGTTATCGCGCAGGGCCAGATCCTTGCCGACCTGATAGCCGCCGTAAAGCACAGCAAAAATGGCGATGACGGCCCACAGCAGCGTACGCTGGATGTCTGCGGGTCTGGGTGAGCGGTCCTGCATGTCGATCTCCCCGAAAATGGTGGATGCCTTCTGGCCAGCATGTACTGGCTCACACCGTCGAGCAAGCTCGATGTTACGGCAGGGTGGGGCTGTGCGCGTATTCCCAGTCCAGGCCGGAGTTCGTCACCAACGCGTCCAGCGGTCCATCCGTGCCACCTCGCAGGGCAGGCATTGGCCAGCGCCGGGCCGGGCCTGCGCCGCATTGATCCTGCTCAAGGCACGGCGTGCACATCGGCTGTGTAATGGTGGTGTTCCCATTCGGCAGATCGCCACGGAGCCCTACCATGTACACGCGCATCCTGATCGCCACCGACGGTTCCGAGCTGGCCGACAAGGGCCTGGCCAAGGGCCTGGAGCTGGCCAAGGACCTCAACGCCGAGGTCGATATCGTGACGGTGTCCGAGCCGTGGGCGGTCGGCATGTACGACGCCATGGGCTGGAGCGTGGGCTACATGAACAGCCCCGAGTACAAGGCCGACCGCGAAGAAGGGGCACAGAAGGTGCTGCAGCCGGCGCTGGCCAAGGCTGCCGAGCAGGGCATCAAGGCCAACCCGGTGCATGTGCTGGACCGCTATGCGGCCGACGGCATCATCGAAACCGCCGCTGATCGCAACAGCGACCTGATCGTGATGACCTCGCACGGCCGCCGCGGGGTGACCCGGGTGCTGCTGGGCAGCCAGACCGCCGAAGTGCTGGCGCGCAGCTCGCTGCCGGTGCTGGTCATCCGCTGAATTCACGCGTTCCCGGGGAGGGGACCGACGCCGGTGCGCACGATGCGTACCGGCGTCATCTTTTGTGGGTCCGGGCGGGCCGCATCCACGCATGGCGTGGATCTACTGGGGCGGGATGCGCGTGTACCTGCCGGGCGGCAGGTTGTAGATCCACGCCATGCGTGGATGCGCATTGCCACTGGCCTTGAAGGGGTCAGAGCCCTTTCCTGCGGAAAGGGATCCGAGCCCGCGCTGCATCACCAGCTGTACAGCTTCCAGTACACCGGCGACACGCCATCCTTGTCGTTGTCCATGCGGCCGTCGCCGTTCTTGTCATACATGTAGAACGGTGCGCCCCGCGACGGGGTGACCTTGACCATGCGCAGCTGGCCGGACACGCGGTACTCCTCGATGGTATCGCCGTTGTCCATGGTGCGGCTGGACACTTCGGCACCCTTCACGTCCACCGGGGGAGCGCCGGCACCGCCCATGCTGGCGCAGCCAGCAAGCAGGAGCACGGACGCCAGCATCAGGGTCTTCATCGGCAGGGCCTTTGCCTGGATCGGGTCTTGATTATGCCCCATCACCGTGTCGCCGCCGTGCAGGCACGGGCGCGTAGAATCGCCGCATGAGCAGATTAGTCCTGATCGACGGGTCCAGTTACCTGTATCGCGCGTTCCACGCGCTGCCGCCCCTGTCCAATGCACAGGGTGAACCCACCGGCGCGCTGTTCGGCGTGGTCAACATGCTGCGGTCCACGCTGAAGGAGCGCCCCGCGTACGTCGCCTTCGTGGTGGATGCGCCGGGCAAGACCTTCCGCGATGACCTGTACGACCAGTACAAGGCCAATCGCCCGCCCATGCCCGACGACCTGCGCAGCCAGGTGGAACCGATGTGCCGCATCGTCGAAGCGCTGGGCATCAGCATCCTGCGCATTCCCGGCGTGGAGGCCGACGATGTGATCGGCACGCTGGCCCTGCAGGGGGTGGCGCAGGACCTGAAGGTGACCATCTCCACCGGTGACAAGGATTTCGCCCAGCTGGTGCGCCCGGGCATCGAGCTGGTGAACACCATGACCGGCAGCCGCATGGATTCAGATGCGGCGGTGATGGACAAGTTCGGCGTGCGCGCCGACCAGATCATCGACCTGCTGGCACTGATGGGCGACACCGTGGACAACGTACCGGGTGTGGAGAAGTGCGGGCCGAAGACCGCGGCCAAGTGGCTGGCCGAATACCAGACGCTGGACGGCGTGATGGCCGCCGCCCCGACCATGAAGGGCAAGATTGGCGAGAATCTGCGCGCAGCGCTGGATCGCCTGCCGCTGAACCGCGATCTGGTGACCATCCGTACCGATGTGGAGCTGGAGGCGAGCCCGTCCACGCTGGCGCTGCGCGAGCAGGACGTGCCGGTGCTGACCGAACTGTATGCGCGCTACGGCTTCACCCAGGCGCTGAAGGAACTGGGCGCGCCGCTGCCTGCCCCGGCCGCCGCCAGCGAAGCCACCCCCAGCCTGCGCGGCACCGCCGCCGGTTTCGCCCGGGGCAGCGCCGAAGCGCCCGCCGCCGGCGAGCTGGACCCGGCCTTGGCGGCGCCCGGCGAGTACGAAACCGTGGTGACCGACGAACAGTTGCAGGCCTGGGTGCAGCGCCTGCAGCAGGCCGAGCTGATCAGTTTCGATACCGAAACCGATGCGCTGGACGCGATGCGTGCGCGCCTGGTCGGTATCAGCCTGGCGGTGGAGCCGGGCAAGGCGGCCTACATTCCAGTCGGCCACGACTACCCCGGTGCCCCGGCACAGCTGCCGCTGCAGCAGGTGCTGGACGCGCTGCGCCCGCTGCTGCAGGACCCGGCGAAGAAGAAGCTGGGCCAGCACGGCAAGTACGATCTGCACGTGCTGCGCCGCCATGGCGTGGAGGTGCAGGGCTACCACGACGACACCATGCTTGAGAGCTTCGTGCTCAATTCCACGGCCACCCGCCACGACATGGATTCGCTGGCCCTGCGCTACCTGGGCTACAACACCATCAAGTTCGAGGACGTGGCTGGCAAGGGCGCCAAGCAGATTCCGTTCTCGCAGGTCGGTATCGACGAAGCCAGCCGCTACGCGGCCGAGGACGCCGACATCACCCTGCGCCTGCACCATGCGCTGCGCCCGCAGCTGCTGGCCGAGCCGAGCCTGGACAGTGTGTACCGCAGCATCGAGATGCCGCTGGTGCCGGTGCTGACCAGCATCGAAGCCAACGGCGTGCACATCGACACCGCCGAACTGCGCCGGCAGAGCCAGGATCTGTCCTCGCGCATGCTGGCCGCGCAGCAGAAGGCCACCGAGCTGGCCGGCCGCAGCTTCAACCTGGATTCGCCCAAGCAGCTGCAGGCCGTGCTGTTCGACGAGCTGAAGCTGCCGGCGGTGGTGAAGACTCCGAAGGGCCAGCCCAGCACGAACGAGGAGGCGCTGGAGGCCATTGCCGACCAGCACGAGTTGCCGCGGGTGATCCTGGAGTACCGCGGCCTGGCCAAGCTGCGCAGCACCTACACCGACAAGCTGCCGGAGATGGTCAACCCGGATACCGGCCGTGTGCATACCAGCTACCACCAGTCCGGCGCCGCCACCGGCCGTCTGTCCTCGTCCGACCCGAACCTGCAGAACATTCCGATCCGCACCGACGATGGCCGCCGCATCCGCCGCGCGTTCGTCGCCCCGGAGGGCTGCCAGCTGCTGGCAGCCGACTATTCGCAGATCGAACTGCGGATCATGGCCCACCTGTCCGAAGACCCGGGCCTGGTGCGCGCGTTCGAACAGGGCGCCGACGTGCACCGCGCCACCGCCGCGGAAGTGTTCGGCCGCACCTTGGACGAGGTGACGCCCAACGAACGCCGCGCTGCCAAGGCCATCAACTTTGGCCTGATGTACGGCATGAGCGCCTTCGGCCTGGCCCGCAACCTGGGCATCGACCGCGGCCAGGCGCAGGACTACGTGGCGCTGTACTTCAGCCGCTACCCGGGCGTGCGTGACTTCATGGAGCGCATGCGCCAGCAGGCGCGCGAGCAGGGCTACGTGGAAACCCTGTTCGGCCGCCGCCTGTACCTGAACGACATCAACGCCCGCAACCAGGGCCTGCGCGCCGGCGCCGAACGCGCGGCCATCAACGCCCCCATGCAGGGCACCGCCGCAGACATCATCAAGCGGGCGATGGTGTCCGTGGACCAGTGGCTGCGCGACAGCCGGGCACCGGCGCGGATGATCCTGCAGGTGCACGATGAACTGGTTTTCGAAAGCGCGGCCGGGTTCACGGAGGAATTGCGTAAGCACGTGGTCGAACACATGTCGCAAGCGGCACAGTTGCGGGTGCCACTGGTGGTCGATACCGGCATTGGCAGCAACTGGGACGAAGCGCACTGAGTCGCATTTCGGCCTTTAGCGACGTGAATTCATTCATTTCAGGGGATTTTCTGACTCGAAGATGAATGTTTCCGGAGGAGCACACGGTTAAATGGGCGCCCTTCACGAACTGTTAGTGTTCGGGGTGTTTCTATAACTCTCGACAGGCGCAACGCCTGTTGTGGATCTCTCCCATCCCCTGGAGCAGATCTCGGAACGGGGGCTCCTCCCCAAGCGCCCGTTCCCCGGCCCCGTTGACCTCCCCCTGGTCAGCGGGGCTTTTTATTTGTGCCGCCGGAAACCGGCGGATCTGACCCGGGTGCTAGGCTGGGGTCATTGGTTCGCAGGGGAAACCGCAATGCACGATCTGTTCGCACTGGCGATGCCCTGGTGGGAATTCATCCTGCGCGCGGTGGTGGTCTACACCGTGGTGCTTGGCATGGTGCGGCTGGGCGGCAAGCGCGCGCTGGGGCAGATCACCCCGTTCGACGTGCTGCTGATCGTGCTGCTGGGCAACGCTGTACAGAACGCCTTGCTGGGCAGTGATACGTCATTGGGCGGTGGCCTGCTGCTGGCTGCCACGCTTATCCTGCTGAACTACGCCGTGGGCTGGCTGACCACGCGCAGCCGTCGCATGGAGCGGCTGATCGAAGGCGAACCGGTGGTGATTGCACGTGACGGCCGGCTGTTCGACAGCGTGCTGCGTCGTGAACAGGTCACCCGGGCCGATGTGGAAGCCGCATTGCGCCAGCAGGGCTGCCTGGGGGTGGATGAAGTCGCCCTGGCGTTGCTGGAAAACAACGGCCACATCACCATCATCCCGCGGCAGAAAGCGGCCGCGTGATACCGCGCCATAGCGCGCGTGCCCAATCGTGCGCACCGCGTTCGCAATGTCGCGCGTGCCGACCGTGGTGCCCGCTTTCGCAATGTCGCGTGCTCGACCCTGCGCCCCGCTCCGGTAGAGTCGAGCTTGCTCGACTGCTCTTGGCGCAATGCGAACAGCAGTCGAGCAAGCTCGACGCTACGGGCATCTCGGCATGGCGCTACACCCAGTCGCGCGGCACCAGGTAATCGGCCAGGCGCGCCTCGGCGCTGCCGGCTTCGGGGCTGAACCCGTATTCCCAGCGCACGCGCGGCGGCAGGCTCATCAGGATGCTTTCGCTGCGGCCGCCGCTCTGCAACCCGAACAGGGTGCCGCGGTCGTAGACCAGGTTGAATTCCACATAGCGGCCGCGACGGTACAGCTGGAACTCGCGCTCGCGTTCACCGTAGGCGGCATCCTTGCGCCGCTGCACGATCGGCAGGTAGGCCTGCAGGAAGCCATCGCCCACCGCGCGCAGGTAGTCGAAATCGCGCTCGAAATCGCCGTGCAGGTCGTCGAAGAACAGCCCGCCCACGCCGCGCGTTTCGTTGCGGTGGCGCAGGAAGAAGTACTCGTCGCACCAGCGCTTGTGGGCGGCGTAGCGTTCTTCGCCGAACGGCGCGCACAGGTCGCGGGCCACCCCATGCCAGTGCTGCACGTCCTCGTCCTGCGGGTAGAACGGGGTCAGGTCGAAGCCGCCACCGAACCAGCTGGCCACTACTTCGCCGTCGCGCTGCGCCTGGAAGAAGCGCACGTTGGCGTGGGTGGTGGGCACGTGCGGGTTCAGCGGATGGAACACCAGCGACACACCGGTGGCGCGCCAGGACGCGCCGGCCAGTTCCGGCCGGTTGGCCGACGCCGACGGCGGCAGGCGGCTGCCGGACACATCGGAAAAGCCGATGCCGGCCTGCTCGAACACCGCACCGTCGCGCAGCACGCGGGTACGTCCGCCACCGCCCTCGGCACGCTGCCACAGGTCCTCCTGGAAGCGCGCGCTGCCATCGGCGGCTTCAATAGCCGCACAGATGCGGTCCTGCAGGTCGGTCAGGTAGGCGCGCACGCGCTCGAATTCGTTCATGCCGCGTACTTTACCGCAGCGACCGCGCAGGCAAGCTCCTTCACTGCTTGTGATTGGGGGTGTGCGGGGCCGCTCTGGTGCGTTCGTCGCCTGCAGCCTGCTCCTGAACAGCGCGGTCCAGCGCCTGGCCCAGTTCCAGCAACCCCCAGTTGCGGGTCGCCAGCACGTCGCATGCCACGTGGCGGCCACCCGCATCGGCGTCGCAAAGGCTTTGAAGCATGGGGCGCACGTCCACCCTGCTGCTGTTTTCCATGACGCTGGCCAGATTTTCACAACCCTCGCGGATGCCCGCCTGGCAGACTTTCAGGTAGTGCTGGCTGGCCTCGATCCACTGTCCCCTCATTCCGGCACGGCTTCCCAGCACATTGCAGCCCTGCATCCTGCCGGCCGTGCAGCAGGCTTCGGCTTCGCCGTCGATCAACGCGCGCGGGCAATCCTGCGAGAACGGGATTTCGTCGAACACCAGCGGTGCGCTGCACCGGGCATCGCCCGGCTGCCGCTGGAAGCGCTCGAACCGCGTCGAATCGTCCAGCCCCAGCAGATCACCGTTGGCCAACGGCTGCAGCACATAGTCTCCCCCCAGCTCGTGGCGCATACGGATCTGGCCGTCCTGCACGCGTGCACGCACCCGCGAGCCGTAACCGACCTCCACCATTCCGCCGTCGCCGAACGTCAGTTCGTCCAGCAGCCCGCCGGAGGCCGCATAGTGGCCGCATGGCACGGCGCTGGCGGCCTGCGGCACCAGCTCGCCATCCAGCGGCAGCAGTGCAGCCGCCTGCCGGCAGGACGTCTCGTCGCCGCCGTCGCAGGCCACCTGCAACGCCGCCCTGCCGTCCTGCAGACTGCCGGCGGTCCACTGCAGCTTGGCGACATCCTGGCAGAAGCCACTTTCGCCCACCTGCGTGCACAGCTCCTGCAGGCGCTGCAGCCGCGCATCCGAAAGTGTGGGACTGGCGGCAGGCGAGAACACTTCAACCATGCTGGCCGCCATCGAGGCCGTGCGAATGGCAGTGGCGACGGCCTCGACGAGCTCCGGTCGCTCTTCCAGAATGGCCATGCAGGCCTCGGCATCGGCCGCAGGATCATCGTCGCGACACTGGTGGGGGAAATCCATCTCGGCCATGGCCTTCTCCATGGTGGCCTGAATCACCGCGATCTGTGCTTCGGTCGGTGTATCGCTGCCGGGTGCCTGATCGGCCTCGCGATAGCGCTCGGGCAGGCGCTGGCACAGAAACGGAACCCCTTCGGAACAGGCCGATTCCAGCGCCGGCAGGCTCAGCTCACGATAGTGCCTGTCAAGGCAGTGCTGGGCATCCGCCAGGCAGCTGCCCGGGGCGTGCTCGACCGGGGGCAGGCACGCCGCCGGTTGGATCAGGCGGTAGCGCGTGTTGCCCTGCTGCAGGACGCGGCCGCCACGCTGGACGTTCAGTCCAGATGCAACTCCGAAGGTGAGGTTGACGAGGCTCAGCTCGCCCTCGATCTCCTGGACAACGAAGGGCCGATCAGAGATGTGCGTGTGCTTCGAAACCCCTCGGTCGGGGCCGTCCACGCGCAACTGGTCGCCGCCCTCGGCCTCGAAAACGCCACAGCGTGGCAGACCAGATGCGGCCGCCTGCTGGGCGCAGAGCAACAGGAACAGCAACGCGAAACAGCGTGCACGCAGGGGGCGCGGGGCGGAATCAGACATTTCGGGGCCAGGGCAGAAAGACGCGGGCCACGATAGCCAGCCCGACCCGATACGCAATCAAACCCGCTGGAACACCTGTGCTGCGGTCAATGTGTCTGCGCTGGGCAGGTCGTTCGCGTCAAAAACGCCCGCAGCCAGCGTTTCAGCGGAACCGCGCACGGATGTCCGGGCGCAGCAGGCGCCAGCCCAGCCAGCCCTGCAGGCCGGCGAACAGCACCGACGTTCCCAGCAGCGTGAGCGTCATCAGCAGGCGCTGCACCTGCAGCTGCTGCTGCAGGTTCGCATCGTTGGCGGTCAGCCCGATGAACTGGACCATCACTACATCCAGCCACCAGGTGATGACGAAGTTGGCCAGGGCGCTCAGGCCCAGCGCCCATACGAAGGCCCACAGGCCCCAGCGGCGCTCGCGCCACAGGCCCCAGCTGGCCAGGGTGGAGCCCAGGCACAGCAGCGCAGCGATCAGGGACGTCGCCACCGGATGCGCGAGCATCCACAGCAGGCTGCCATCCAGCTGGTTTTCCCAAGCCAGCTTCACCAGCGCCTGCCACAGCGCGGTCGGCGCCAGCACGGCCGCCACCGCGGCCTGGCCGAGGAAGTAGAGCACCATCAGCAGGCACAGCCAGAACGAGCCCTGTGCCAGCGGTGTGACCCAGCTGTTGCGCGGGGGCGCGGCCGGCGAGGGAAGATCGGGAATGGAGGGAGACATCCGGTGTCCTTGCGCTGCGATGGCGCCCGCCGGGTCAGCGGGCCGTCGCCAGGGCGGCGACCGCCGGCAGGATATGGTGTTCACTCAAGGGTGCCAAGGGCAGACCGTGCGGCGGTTGCAGCGGCACCCATGCCAGTTCAGCAATCTCGGCCTGCGCGCGGGGCCGCCCCGCCACCTGTACCCACCAGGCCTGGGCCTGCACGCGGTGGCCGGGCTCATTCACGGCCCAGTCCTGGAAGGTGCCCAGTGCGATGGCCGATGCGGCCTGCAGCTGCACGCCCAGTTCTTCGTGCAGCTCACGCGCCAGCGCGATCAGCGCCGCTTCGCCGGGCTCGGGCTTGCCCCCGGGCTGGATGAAGCGCTGGGCGCCGTGCTTGCGCACCACCAGCGCCCGGCCGCGGTCATCCAGGATGACCGCGGCCACGATCTGGATCGTGGCCGCGGCGTCGCTCACTTCAGGTTCTGCTCGAACAGCTTGAGGATGCGCTTGTACTGGTCCAGCCAGGAATCGGCACGGGTGTAGCCGTGGCGCTCCAGCGGGTACGGCGCAATGGACCAGTTGTCCTTGTGCAGCTCGATCAGGCGCTGGGTCAGGTGCACCGAATCCTGGAAGAACACGTTGTCATCCATCATGCCGTGGGCGATCAGCAGGTTGTCCTGCAGGTTCTGCGCGTACTCGATGGGCGAGGACGTGCGGTACGCCTCCGGGTCGATGTCCGGGGTGTTCAGGATGTTGCTGGTGTAGGCGTGGTTGTAGTTGTTCCAGTCCACCACCGGGCGCAGTGCGGCGCCGGCCTTGAACGTGCCCGGCGAACGGAACAGCGCCATGAAGGTCATGAAGCCGCCGTAGGAGCCGCCGTAGATGCCGGCGTGGTCGCGGTCACCCTGCTGGGTGTCCACCAGCCAGTCCAGGCCGTCCTTGTAGTCTTCCAGTTCCGGGTGGCCCATGTTGCGGTAGATGGCCGTACGCCAGTCGCGGCCGTAGCCCTCGCTGCCGCGGTAGTCCATGTCCAGCACGATGTAGCCCTTTTCCACCAGCAGGTTGTGGAACATCTGCTCGCGGAAATAGGCCGGGTAGCGCTGGTGCACGTTCTGCAGGTAGCCGGCGCCGTGCACGAACATCACGATCGGGTACTTCCTGCCCGGTTCCTTGTGCTCGGGTTCGTAGTACTTGGCCCAGACCACGCCGGCGCCATGCTTGGACGGCACCGCCACCAGCTTCGGCTGCACCCACTCGCGCGCCTTGTACTCGGCCGTGCGGGTGTCGGTCAGCACGCGGGCCTGGCCACCGGCGGTCGGCAGCACCGCCAGCTGCGGCGGCAGGTAGGCGCCGGAATAGCGCACCAGCAGCTGCTGGCCATCCGGCGACAGCGAGAAGTCTTCCACGCCGTTCAGGCTGGTCAGCTCACGCACCTGGCGGCTGCCGGTGTCGACGGCACAGACTTCATAGTCATGCGGCGCCTGCTGGTTGCACAGGAAGTAGAAGCCCTTGCCGTCGGCCGACAGCACCGGCGCGGAGGTTTCCCACTTGCCGCTGGTCAGCGCCTGCGGCTTGGCCGAACCGGCCTGGGTGTACAGGTGCGAGAAGCCGGACTCTTCGGACAGCAGCCACAGGGTGCGGCCATCGGCCATCCAGCCGAAATCGTTGAAGCCCCAGTTGATCCAGGCGTTGTCGGTCAGGCGGTGGCGGTTCTGCACGCGGCCGTCGCTGCCGATGCTGACGATCCAGCGGTCCTTGTTGTCGTTGGCGCGCAGCATCACTGCGGCCTGCTGGCCATCGGCGCTCCAGCGCATGCCGCCGCCCATGAAGTCGCTCATCACCTGCACGCTGCGGTCGCCCTTCAGCGGGTCCTTGCCGGCCTTGCGGCGCAGCTCGGCCAGCGGGTCGGTGCCGATGCCCGGCAGGCCTGACAGCGACAGCTTCTGCGCCTTGCTGGTGCGCACGTCCACGTACCACAGCGTGTGCGGCTCGAAGCCGTTGCGGCCGACGCGGGTGCGGGTGTCCTCGCTTTCTTCGTAGCCTGATTCGGTCACGTACAGCGGCATCTTGCTGGTGCGGCCGTCATCGAAATCCTTGGCCTTGGTGGCCACGATCAGGTGGCCCAGGTCCGGCGACAGCAGGCTGTCGACGATCTCCACGTCGGCGCCCAGGTAGATCGGTGCGGCCGCGCGGGTCGGGTCGGCCTGGCGCCAGCGCTGGTCCTGGTCCTTCAGCGCTTCGCGCTGGTCACGGTCGCGGCGCAGGGTTTCCAGCGTGCGCAGCTGCTGGTCGCGCAGCAGGTCATCCTTGGGCTTGCTGGCCGGGTCCTTGTCGGCCTTCAGGCTGGCCACCTGCTGCACGCCGCTGGCGGCGGTCCAGTGGAACCAGTTCTGGCCCACGCGCCAGATCACGCCGTTGTCGGCGGCGAAGTTCACCCCGGCAGCGCGTTCGTTGCTGCGGGTCAGCTGGGTCAACGCGCCGCTGCGCAGGTCGCGCACGAACACATCGCCATTGCGCACGAAGGCGCTGCGGCTGCGGGTACGGTCATAGACCGGATCGGCCACGTCCAAGGTGCCGCGCTGGTCATCGGCCACCTGCGCGGCGGCGCCACCGGCCAGCGGCTGGCGGAAGGTGTCGCGCACCGGGCTGCCCTTGCGCTTGAGCTGGTATTCCACCTGCTGGCTGTTCCACGACCACCAGGCCTTTTCCACCGGCGGACCGATCCAGTCCGGGTCGGCCATGGCCTGTTCGATGGTGATGGGCGTGGGCGCGGCGTGCGCGGCCGGTGCGGCCAGGATGGCCGACAGCAGGAGGGACAGGGGCAGCACTCGGGACATGGGCGGACGGCACCAGTAGAGGAAACCGGGCAAGGGTAGCAGCCGCCCGTGCCGGGGGAGGGGGCCACAGGTCATGGCAGCGGGATCGGCAAAGCCGCTGCAACCGGTCGCCGGCCTCGCGCATCCAATCTCCTGAACCCGCATCATTCACCTAACAGGAGCCCGACCATGCAGGAACTGATCCCGATCACCCTCTTCATCTGCATCGCCTATGCGATCCATGCCCTGGCCGATGCGCGCGCGCGCAGCAAGCTGGTCGCCCCGCACGTGCCGGAGGAGGTGATCCGCTCGCTGGCGGTGCTGGAAGAAGAGCGCCGCCGCCAGGGCGCGCTGCGCTGGGGCATCAGCCTGGTCAGCCTGGCCGTGGCGATGGGCCTGCTGGAGGCGATGGGCGCGCGCGAGCTGACCTTTGGCGCGGCCGCGGCGCTGGCGGGCAGTGCCGGGCTGGGCCAGTTGCTGGCCTGGCATTTCACCCGTCCTGTGCTGCGCAAGGGCTGAGGCCGGCGTGCCACGAGCACAGGGGGCGCCCCGCGCATGAGCCTGCTGGGCGGAGCACTGGCTGCCTTGCGGGGGCGTCGCCGCGACGTCCCCGCAGAGCCCATCCCGGAGGCCGACGACGACCGCGCGCTGGTGCGGGCGATCATCGACGGCTCGCAACCGGCGTTCGCGCAGCTGGTGCAGACCCATCAGCGCACCTGCGCGCACGTGATCGGGCGCATGGTCGGCGACCGCGACCAGGTGGCCGACCTGCTGCAGGAAACGTTCCTGGCGGTGTTCCGCCAGCTGCACCGTTTCCGCTTTGAATCCTCGCTGCGCACCTGGGTTTCGCGGGTGGCCTACACCACGGCGCTGCAGTACCTGCGCCGGCGGCGTCTGGAGGCGCAGTGGATGGTGGCGGTGGAGGTGCCGGAGGAGCTGGGCGTGGGTGACGAAGGTCCCGGCCCGGCGGAACTGAGCGAGGCGCTGCAGGCCGGGCGCCAGCTGGGCGCGGCCCTTGAGCGGTTGAGTGCACCGCAACGGTTGATCGTGGGCCTGCACTACCTGGAGGATTTCGACCTGGCCGAGATCGAGCAGGTGACCGGGTTGCCACGCGGTACCATCAAGAGCCACCTGTACCGCGCACGGCAGACCCTGAAGCAGGAGCTGACCCGACGCGCCACCGCCGGAGAGCTGTTGTGAGCGAAGCCAACGACCCCCGCGATGCCGATGCGCGCGCGCTGTCGCAGGCGCTGCGCGAGCAGGAACGGCAGGTACCGGTGCCGGATGTGAGCGAGGCGCTGCAGCAGCGGCTGCAGGCGGAAACGCGCGACAGTGGCGTGGGCTACGTGGTGGCACAGGTGCTGCTGGTGTGCGCGCTGCTGGCGGCGGGCGCCTGGTATTTCTGGCGCTGACATCTCCCGCTGGGCATGGCCCGGCGCTACCGCGGCCGATTGCAGGGTAGCGCCGGTCCATGCCCGGCGTCTGCCCCCTGCGACAAAGTGAAGCAGCGCGTCACCCGGTCGCATCCTGCCTTAACCAAATCCTCCTAAAGTGGTCCGGTATCCCACCCGTACCCGGCAGGAGGCGTCCCTTGGACGCGTTGTTGTTGTCGCGGATCCAGTTTGGATTCGTCATCAGTTTCCATGTGCTGTTCCCCGCCTTCACCATCGGTACCGCCAGCTGGCTGGCCTTCGTTGAATGGCGCTGGCTGCGCACGAAGTTGCCCGTGTGGCGCGACCTGTATTTCTTCTGGCAGAAGATCTTCGCGGTGTCCTTCGGCATGGGCGTGGTCAGCGGCATCGTCATGGCCTTCCAGTTCGGCACCAACTGGCCACGGCTGAGCGAAGTGGCCGGCACGGTGATCGGCCCGCTGCTGACCTATGAAGTGCTGACCGCCTTCTTCCTGGAGGCCAGCTTCCTGGGCGTGATGATGTTCGGCTGGGGCCGGGTCTCGCCGCGCCTGCACTTCCTGTCCACCTGCATGGTGGCGCTGGGCACGCTGTTCTCCACCTTCTGGATCCTGTCGTCCAACAGCTGGCTGCACACGCCGGCCGGCTACGAGATGGTCAACGGCATCGTGCACCCGGTGGACTGGTGGAAGGTGGTGTTCAACCCGTCCTTCCCGTACCGCCTGGCGCACATGGCGCTGGGTTCGTTCATCACCACCTGTTTCGTGATTGGTGGCGTGGGCGCGTGGTACCTGCGCAAGGGCACGCACGTGGAAGCAGGGCGGCGCATGCTGATCGCCGCCGTGGCGTTCGCGGCGCTGACCGTGCCGGTGCAGATCTTCGTTGGCGACATGCATGGCCTGAACACGCTGAAGCACCAGCCGATGAAGATCGCGGCGGTGGAGGCGCACTGGCATGAAACCAGGGAAGGCGAGGGCGTGCCGCTGGTGGTGTTCGCCCTGCCCAATGAAAAAGAGCAGCGTAACGATTTCGAGGTCGCCATTCCCAGGCTGGGCAGCGTGATCCTGACCCATTCGCTGGATGGCAGCTTCGATCCGCTTACTTCCGTGCCGGCCAGCGAGCGGCCGCCGGTGACGCCGGTGTTCTTCGCGTTCCGCATCATGGTCGGGCTGGGCACGCTGATGCTGCTGCTGGCCTGGGTGTCGGCCGTGCAGCTGTGGCGGAAGAAGCTGCTGGATTCGCCGTGGCTGCTGCGTGGCTGGAACTGGATGCTGCCCAGCGGCTTCATCGCGCTGGTGTCCGGTTGGTTCGTGACCGAGATGGGCCGCCAGCCGTGGGTGGTGTACGGCGTGCTGCGTACCGCCGATGCGGTGGGCCCGCAGAGTGCGTGGATGACCGCGCTGTCGCTGGCGGTCTATGTGGTGGGCTACGCCTTCGTGTTCGGCTGGGGCATCTGGTACCTGGTGAAGATCCTGCGCCATGGCCCGCAGCCGTATGAACAGGGCCCGTCGCTGGACCACGGCAGCCACACCCCGGCGCGCCCGCTGTCGGCCGCCGACGAACCGTTGGAGGAGCGCTGACATGGACCTGATGACCTGGCTGCCGGTGGCATGGTTCGCGGTGATCGGTTTCGGCGTGCTGATGTATGTGGTGCTGGACGGCTTCGTGCTGGGCATCGGCATCCTGGCCCCGTTCGCCGAGGACGAGGAGCAACTGGACCTGATGATGAACACCGCCGCGCCCATCTGGGACGGCAACGAAACCTGGCTGGTGCTGGGCGGTGCCGGCCTGCTGGCCGCGTTCCCCAAGGCCTATGCGGTGCTGCTGTCGGCGCTGTATCTGCCGGTGCTGCTGCTGGTGGTGGCGCTGGTGTTCCGCGGCGTGGCCTTTGAATTCCGCTTCAAGGCGCACCGTTCGCGGCGGCTGTGGAGCGTGGCCTTCGGCCTGGGCTCACTGCTGGCAACCTTCGCCCAGGGCGTGATCCTGGGCACCCTGGTGCAGGGCATTCCGCTGCTGGACGGACGTTTCAGCGGTGGTGCGTTCGTCTGGTTCAGCCCGTTCGCGATGCTGACCGGGGCCGCACTGGTGGCCGGCTACGCACTGCTGGGCAGCACGTGGTTGATCCTGAAGACCGAGGGCCGCGTGCAGGCACTGGCCCGGCAGCTGACCCGGCCGCTGGTGGCCGCGGTGATCGTGGCGATGGGCCTGGTCAGCAGCTGGCTGCCGTTCCTGCATTCGCGGCTGATGGACCGCTGGTTCAGCGATGGCAACTTCTGGTGGCTGTCGCCGGTACCGCTGCTGACCCTGGCGGTGGCCGCCGCGCTGTGGCGCAGCGCCACCCACCCGCGCCGCGACCTGCCGCCGTTCCTGCTCAGCCTGGGCCTGTTCGTGCTCGGCTTCGCCGGTCTGGTGCTGGGCATGTGGCCGTACCTGCTGCCGCCGTCGATGACCCTGTGGCAGGCCGCCGCCCCGGCCTCGTCGCTGGGCTTCAGCCTGGTCGGGCTGGTGCTGCTGTTGCCGGTCATCCTGGGCTACACGGCCTGGTCGTACCGGGTGTTCCGCGGCAAGGTGCACGCCGGCGCCGGCTACCACTGAGGCATGACCCACGGCAGCGGACGGTGACCGCTGCCCGTTGGGGTTTGTGAAACATGTATTCCCTGCGCCGGACGTGCTAGCGTGCGCTCCTTTCCGGCCGCCAGGGGGGCTGCCGGCGACGTCCTGGACGGACGCACGGCTGCAGGAATGGGGGGGCTGCCGCGCGTCGCCGTAACTGGCTCGTGCCTATTGTTTGCCCATCCAAACATCACCGGTAATGATTGAATTTTCCGTAGTCGACTGGGCTGCCTGGGCACCCGGGCTGACCGAACGTAGCCACTGGATGGGCTGGGCACAGGCGCCGTTCCTGCCGCAGGGCGAGGGCACGCCGGCGCTGGCCGAAATTCCCGCCATGCAGCGGCGCCGCATCGAGCGCCTGGGCCGCATGGCCATCCAGACCGCCTGCTGGTGCGAAGACGGGCAGGGCGCCGACAGCCAGGTGCCGCTGGTGTTCGCCAGCCGCCACGGCGACGTGGCCCGTTCCATGGAACTGCTGGGGTCGCTGGCCGCCAACGAGCCGCTGTCGCCCACCGGCTTCGGTCTGTCGGTGCACAACGCGATTGCCGCGCTGTATTCCATCGCCCGCGGCCACCGCGGCAACTACCTGGCCCTGGCCGCCGGCCAGGCCACCGTGGAAGCGGCCTGCCTGGAAGCGGCGGGGCTGTTGGCTGACGGTGCGCCGGAAGTGCGCATCGTGGTCTATGAATCCGCGTTGCCCGACATTTACGCGGAATTCGCCGACGAACCTGACCCGTTCTTCGCCTGGTGCTGGCGTCTGGCGCCGGCCGCCGCCGCGGGAACCGGCCTGCGCCTGGCCTGGCAGGCGGCCGAGGGGGAGCCGCAGACCCGCGCAGGCCTGCTGCCGCACGCGCTGGACCTGCATCGCTTCCTGTTGGGTGACGACGCCTCCCTGGAGCATGTCAGCCAGGGCCAGCGCTGGTGCTGGAGCCGCCGTGTCTGAGGCGCTGCGCCGCCTCGATCACGCCTGGCGGGTGTTCGGCACCGGCCTGAGCTTTGCTGCCTTCGGCGTGGGCGGGCTGCTGCTGGGCGTGTTCGTGATGCCGCTGCTGCTGCTGATGCGCGACCCGGTGGCGCGGCGGCGGCGTGCGCGGCGGGTGGTGCAGGGGGCGTTCGCCAGCCACGTCTGGCTGATGTGCCGGCTGGGGGTGATGACCCTGCAGGTGGACGGGCGCGAGCGCCTGCAGCGTGACGGCCTGCTGGTGCTGGCCAACCACCCCACGCTGATCGACGTGGTCTGCCTGATCGCCCTGCTGCCCAACGCCGACTGCGTGGTGAAGCGGGCGGTGGCCTGCAACCCGTTCATGCGCGGCCCGGTGCGCGCCGCCGGTTACATCGCCAACGACGATGGCGCCGGCCTGGTGGATGACTGCGTGGCGGCCGTGCACGCTGGCGGCACCCTGGTCATCTTCCCGGAAGGCACCCGCACCGTGCCGGGCCAGCCACTGCGCCTGCAGCGCGGCGCGGCCAACATCGCCGTGCGCGGGCGGCTGGACATCACGCCGGTGCGCATCACCTGCACTCCGCCCACGCTGACCAAGGGCCAGAAGTGGTATCGTGTGCCCTCACGTCGTTTTCACGTTCAGCTGCAGATCGGCGAGGATATCGCGATCGCGCCGTTCCTGGCCGAAGATGACTCGCCGAGGGGGGATGCCTTGGCGGCCCGTCGCGTCACCGACCACCTCACTCGTTATTTCGACCTGTCTGGAGATCCGACCCGTGCAAGCACTTGAGCACGAGATCAAGGAATTGATCATTTCCTCGCTGTCACTGGAGGACATCACGCCGGAGGACATCGATCCGACCGCGCCCCTGTTCGTTGAAGGCCTGGGCCTCGATTCCATCGACGCGCTGGAACTGGGCCTGGCGCTGCAGAAGAAGTACGGTGTCAGCCTCTCGGCCGACTCTGAAGAAACCCGTCGCCATTTCTCCAGCGTGCGCGCGCTCGGCGAGTTCGTCGCCGCCCGCCAGTCGTAAGGCGCAGGAACAGCCATGACCAAGAATGAACTTTTCGAGCGCATCGTCCGCATCCTGACCGACAGCTTCGAGATCGAGCCGGCCCGGATCACCCCGGAGGCGCGCCTGTATGACGACCTGGACATCGACAGCATCGATGCGGTCGACCTGATCGTGCAGCTGAAGCCGCTGCTGGGCCGCAATCTGCAGCCGGAAGCCTTCAAGGCCGTGCGCACCGTGCAGGACATCGTCGATGTCGTGCATGGCCTGTTGCCTGGTCAGGCTGCCGCCTGACCGCAGCGCAGACGGCACGGCCATGGCTCGGGCACGCGTGGTCGTGGTGGCAGTGCTTTCGCTGGCCTATCCGGTGCTGGTGTATGCCGCAATGGGGCGCTTCGAGCCCCGCTGGCTGTCGCTGCTGCTGTTCGGCCTGGCGCTGCTGCGCGCGCTGACCACCCGGCAACCGCTGTGGTGGGCCGCCGCCGCCGGTGCCGGCCTGCTGGCCGGGCTGGCCACCGTGCTCAACCAGGCGCTGCCGCTGAAACTGTACCCGGCGCTGGTGAACGTGGTGATGCTGTGCGTGTTCGCCACCAGCCTGCGCTTCGGCCCGCCGCTGGTAGAGCGCCTGGCGCGGCTGCAGGAACCGGACCTGCCCCCGTTTGCGGTGGTCTATACCCGTCGCGTCACCCAGGTGTGGTGCGGCTTTTTTGTTTTCAACGGAGGCCTGGCCCTGCTCACCGCGCTGTATGCGTCGGATCGGGTCTGGATGCTCTACAACGGACTGTTGGCGTACGTAATGATGGGCGTGTTGTTTGCAGGTGAATGGCTGGTGCGGCGGCGGGTAAAGGCGGCACATGCGCATGGCTGACTGGATCGCCTTGGACCGCCTGATGGTCACTGCGCAGCCGGGTCGCCCGGTCGGTCTGTGTGGTGAGGTGGCGCTGGACCACAGCGCGCTGCGCCAGCGTGTGGTGGCCTGGCGTGATGCGTTCGCCGCAGCCGATGGCCGCGACTGGGCGCTGTATTTCGACGATGCGATCGCCTTCGCCGCGGCCCTGTTCGGCGCGTGGCATGCCGGCAAGCGCGTGTTCCTGGCCGCAGACAACCTGCCGGCCACCCTGCAGGCGCTGCAGCCGCAGGTCGCAGGCTTTGCCGGCGACGTCTCGGCCGATTACCGGCCACTGCTTCCCGCTGCCCCCACCGAGGGCGCACTGCACGCGCTGGACGAGCGCGCCTGCGAACTGTGCGTGTTCACCTCCGGCAGCACCGGCCAGCCCAGCGCCATCAGCAAGCGCATGGACCAGCTGGCGCGCGAGGTCGATGCGCTGCAGGCGGCCTTCGGTGCGCAGGTAGACGGCGCGCAGGTGCACGGCACCGTGTCCCACCAGCACATCTACGGTCTGTTGTTCCGCGTGCTGTGGCCGCTGGCGGCGGGCCGGTTGATCCAGCCGCGCCGGTTCTTCCATGAAGACCTGGTGGCGACCCTGGCCGCGGCCGACAGCGTGCTGGTGGCCACCCCGGCGCACCTCAAGCGCCTGCCCGAGCAATTGGACTGGGCCAGCCTGCATGGGCGCCTGCGCGCGGTGTTCTCCTCGGGCGGCCCGCTGCCCGAAGACGCCGCACGGCAGGTGCGTGGCTGGCTGGGCGTGGCCCCCACCGAGATATATGGCAGCAGCGAGACCGGCGGCATCGCCTGGCGCCGCTGGGACACCGACATGCCGCCGTGGCAGCCGCTGCCGGGCGTGCAGTGGCGCATCGAAGAGGACTGCCTGGCCGTGGCGTCGGCGCACCTGGAAAGCGCCGATTGGTGGCGTACCCAGGATCGGGTGGAGGCCTTGGCCGATGGCCACTTCCGCCTGCTGGGGCGTGCCGACCGCATCGTCAAGATCGAAGAGCGCCGGGTCTCCCTGGACGCACTGGAGCGTGCGCTGCGCGACGATCCGGAAGTGGAGGATGCGCGCGTGCTGGTGCTGCAGGGGCACCGGGAACAACTGGCGGCGGTGGTGGTGCCCACCGATGCCGCACTGGTCGCTGCCGGTGACGGCGCGCGCCGTGCGCTGGGCCAGCGACTGGGCGCACGCCTGGCGCAGGGCCACGATGCCGTTACCCGCCCGCGCCGTTGGCGGCTGGTGCAGTCACTGCCGATCAATGCCCAGGGCAAGGTGACCCAGGCGGCACTGGCGGCGTTGTTCCAGCCGTTGCTGCCGGTGCCGCAGTGGGACCAGCGCGGCGAGACCAGCGCGACCCTGCGCATGACCCTGGACCCAGCGCTGCGCGCGTTCCAGGGCCACTTCCCGCAGGCCGCGATCCTGCCGGGCGTGGCCCAGCTGGACTGGGCGGTGCGCTTCGGCCGCCAGGCATTCGCGCTGCCCAGTGGGTTCATGCGCATGGACGTGGTGAAGTTCCAGAAGGTGGCGCGGCCCGGCGATGAGCTGTCCCTGCACCTGGACTGGGATGCGCCGCGCGGCGTGCTGACCTTCCGCTACACGTCACTGCACGGCGTGCATGCCAGCGGCAAGGTGATCCTGACCGATGCGCACTGAGCCGGCGCCGACTGGTGGCGCCTTCGCGCCGCTGGTGGTCATTCCCGTGTACGACCACGAACACGCCATCGGTGTGGTCGTGCAGGGCGTGCAGGCGGCCGGCCTGCCGTGCCTGCTGGTGGATGATGGCTCGTCGCCGGCGTGCGCGGCCGTGCTGCGCGCGTTGTCCACCCAGCCCGGCGTCGATCTGCTGCGGCTGGACCAGAACCAGGGCAAGGGCGGGGCGATGCTGGCCGGCTTTGCCGAAGCGGCGCGCCGCGGCTACAGCCATGTGCTGCAGATTGATGCCGACGGCCAGCATGACACCGGCGACCTTGCGCGCTTCATTGCCGCTGCGCGCGCGCGGCCGCAGGCGGTGATCTGCGGCATTCCCGCCTACGATGCCAGCGTGCCCAAGGCACGCCTGTATGGCCGCTACGCCACCCACATCTGGGTCTGGATCAACACATTGTCGCTGCACCTGCGCGACACGATGTGTGGCTTCCGCGTGTATCCGCTGCCGCCGGTACTGGCGCTTGTCGGCCAGGAAACGATCGGCCAGCGCATGGATTTCGATACCGAGATCATGGTCCGCCTGTACTGGCGGCAGGTGCCGGTGGAGCACCTGGCCACGCGCGTGACCTATCCGGCCGATGGCGTGTCCCATTTCGATGTGTGGCGCGACAACGTGCGCATCAGCCGCATGCACACGCGCCTGTTCTTCGGCATGCTGCCACGCGCGCCGCGCCTGCTGTGGCGCCGCCTGCGGGGGCAGGGCTGACATGGCGCGCACGCAGGACGCACCGCATTGGGCCGACATCGGCGAATCCACGTCGGTGGCCGGTGTGCTGTTCCTGTGCTGGGTGCACCGCTGGTTCGGGCGCTGGCCGTTCCACCTGTGCGTGTGGCCGGTGGTGGCCTGCCATTGGCTGGGCAACCGGGTCGGCCGCCAGGCCTCCCTGCAGTATCTGCAACGGCTGCAGGCGCACAGCGGTGCGCTGGGCCACGCGCCCACCTGGCGCGACAGCCTGCGCCACTTCTTCAGCTTCGCCGATACGATGCTGGACAAGCTGCTGGGCCTGGGCGGCCGCTACCCGCCTGAACGCATCCACCTGCAGCGCGACCTGGTGCTGGGCAAGATCGCGCGCCGCGAAGGCGGCCTGATCCTGACCGCGCACATCGGCTGCCTGGAACTGTGCCAGGTGCTGGCCGAACAGGTCCCCGGCTTCCGCATCACCGTGCTGGTGCACACCGCGCATGCGCAGCGCTTCAATCGCCTGCTGCAGCGGTTGGACCCGCTGGCGGCGGTGGAGCTGGTGCAGGTGACCGAAATGGGCCCGGCCACGGCAATGATGCTGGCCGACAAAGTCGCCTCTGGTGGCTTCGTGGCCATTGTCGGTGACCGCGTGCCGGTGCAGGGCGGGCGCAGCGTGATGGCCGATTTCCTGGGCCACCGCGCGCCGTTCCCGATCGGTGCCTACGTGCTGGCGTCTGCGCTGGCCTGCCCGGTCTACACCATGTCCTGCCTGCACGATGGCGATGGCTATCGCGTGGCGTTTGAACAGTTCGCCGAACGCGTGGTACTGCCGCGTGGTTCGCGTGATGCCGCCCTGGCCGAACAGGCGCAGCGCTTCGCGCGCTGGCTGGAACTCCAGGTCATCCAGTCCCCGTTGGACTGGTTCAATTTCTTCCCCTTCTGGGATCAGGCCCCCCATGACGACTGACGCCGTACCCGTGTGCCGTTTCGGTGATGCACCGTTGACCATTGAAGACGTGGTGGCGCTGGCCCAGCGCCAGTGCGAAGCCGCCCTGAGCGAGGCACCCGCATTCCGCGCGCATATCCAGCGTGGTGCCGATTTCCTCGACCGCCTGCTGCGCGAGGACGGGGTGATCTATGGCGTGACCACCGGCTACGGCGATTCGTGCACGGTGAACATTCCGCCGGCGCTGGTGGCCGAACTGCCGCACCACCTGTACACCTACCACGGCTGCGGCCTGGGCCGTTACCTGGACCCGGCAGAAACGCGCGCCGTGCTGGCCGCGCGCCTGGCCTCGCTGGTGCGTGGCATGTCCGGCGTCAGCGTGCCGCTGCTGGAAGGCCTGGCCACGCTGCTGCGGCACGACGTGCTGCCGCTGATTCCGGCCGAAGGTTCGGTCGGCGCCAGTGGCGACCTGACCCCGCTGTCCTACGTGGCCGCCGTACTGTGTGGCGAGCGCGAGGTGCTGTTCGACGGCCAGGTACAGCCGGCCGGCCCGGTGCTGGCGAAGATCGGCATGACCCCGCTGAAGCTGCGGCCGAAGGAAGGCCTGGCGATCATGAACGGCACCGCGGTGATGACCGGCCTGGCCTGCCTGGCCTGGCAGCGCGCCGACTACCTGGCGCGCATGGCCACGCGCCTGACTGCGTTCAATGTGCTGTCCAGCGACGGCAACGCGCACCACTTCGATGAAACCCTGTTTGCCGCCAAGCCGCACCCGGGCCAGGGCCGCATTGCCGCACGCCTGCGCAGCGACCTGCACAGCGAGCGCCCGCCGCGCAACGAACAGCGCCTGCAGGATCGCTATTCGCTGCGCTGCGCGCCGCACGTGATCGGGGTGCTGGAAGACAGCCTGCCGTTCCTTCGCCAGCTGATCGAAACCGAACTGAACAGCGCCAACGACAACCCGCTGATCGATGCCGACGGCGAACGCATCCTGCATGGCGGTCATTTCTACGGCGGCCACATCGCGCTGGCGATGGACACGCTGAAGAACACCGTGGCCAACGTGGCCGACCTGCTGGACCGGCAGCTGGCGCTGGTGGTCGACGCCCGCTACAACCACGGCCTGCCGGCCAACCTGTCGGCGGCCACCGGCCCGCGGGCGGCCATCAACCATGGCCTGAAAGCGCTGCAGATCAGCGTATCGGCGTGGACCGCCGAAGCACTGAAGCAGACCATGCCGGCCAGCGTGTTCTCGCGCTCCACCGAATGCCACAACCAGGACAAGGTCAGCATGGGCACCATCGCCGCGCGCGACTGCCTGCGCGTGATCGAGCTGACCGAGCAGGTGGTGGCCGCCATGCTGATCGCCGCCCGCCAGGGCCTGGCGCTGCGCGAGCGGGTTGGCCTGAACGCGCAGTTGCATGGCAGTCTGGCCGACATGTACGCCGACCTGGGGCAGCGCATCGCCCTGGTTGAAGAAGACCGCGCGCTGGATCGCGAACTGCGGGAACTGCTGGTGGAGATCCGCGCGCAACGCTGGGAACTGTATGCCGGTGAATGAACACACGGAACTGGTCGGGGAAATCACCCTGACCCCCGCCTTCCATGACTGCGATCCGATGAACGTGGTCTGGCACGGCAACTACTTCAAATACTTCGAGATCGCGCGCTGCGCGCTGCTCGGCCGCTACGACTACGACTACCCGCAGATGCTCGAATCGGGCTACCTGTGGCCGGTGGTCGATGCACGGGTGAAGTACGTGCGCCCGCTGCTGTTCAACCAGCCGCTGCGCGTCGTTGCGCGCATCGTGGAATGGGAGAACCGGCTGAAGATCGAGTACGAAATCTTCGACGCGGGCAGCGGCCAGCGCTTGACCCGTGCAATGACCATCCAGGTCGCGGTGGACGCGGCCAGCAAGGAAATGCTGTACCAGTGCCCGCCGGTGCTGTGGCAGCGCCTGGGAGTGCCTGCACCATGAAGACCCTGTTCACCGTTCCGCGCGCGCTGCTGTGCGCGCTGCTGTTGGCCGCCGCGCCGCTGGTCCAGGCCGCCGATCCGGCGGTGGATGCGATCACCCAGGCGGTGGCGCGCCCCGACGTGCTGCGTGGCCAGTTCACCCAGGAAAAGCAGGTCAGTGGCTTCAAGAACCCGCTGCGCTCGCAGGGCCAGTTCGTGGTCGCACGCCAGCACGGGGTCATCTGGACCACGCTCAAACCCTTCCCGTCGGAAGTGGTGGTCACCGCCGACCGCATCCTCAGCCGCCAGCGTGATGGCAGCACCCGGGTCGAACTGGATGCGCGGCAGCAGCCGGCCATGCGCTCGGTGAACGCGATCATGTTCGCGCTGATGAGCGGTGACGTGCAGGCGCTGTCCAGCCAGTTCAACGTGCAGGCCAGCCGCGAAGGGCAGGGCTGGAAACTGAAGCTGACCCCGAAGTCGGCGATGCTGGCCAAGGCCTTCGAATCGCTGACCCTGCAGGGCGACCGCTACGTGCGCCAGGTGCAGATCGTGGAGGCCAACAAGGACCGCACGCAGATCCAGTTCAGCGCGCTGAGCGAAGCACCGGCCACGCTGACTGCCGACGAGGCGCGCCGCTTTGACTGATCTGGGTAGCGCGAACGGAGCGGACCGCCTGCGCCGCTGGTGGCACTGGCTGGGCATTGCCTGGCTGCTGGTGCTGCTGGTGCTGGGCGTGCAGCAGTGGCGGCTGTGGAGCGAACAGTCGCGGATCGACACCGACATCCTCGCCCTGCTGCCGCAGGACGCGCACGACCGCCTGCTGAGTGATGTCACCCGGCGCATCGCCGATGGCAGCTCGCGCCAGGTGGTGGTGCTGCTGGGCAGTACCGATGGCGCCGCCGCCAAACGCGCGCAGGCCGCCTTCGCCAAGGCCATGGCCAGCGATGCCGACAGCGGGCTGCTGGTACCCAGCGGTTCGATCGAAGGCTGGTTCGATGAAGCGCGCGCATTCTACGCGCCGTATCGCGACCGCCTGCTGACCCCGTCCCAGCGAGAACAGCTGCAGCAGGCCGAACCGGGCGCGCTGGCCGAACAGGCGCTGGGCGCGCTGTACGGTCCGATGGGCGCACCGCGGCTGACCGATTGGCGGCAGGACCCGCTGTCGTTGTGGCCGCAATGGTGGCAGCAGCAGGCACAGGGCTCCGGCCTGCGCCTGGGCGATGACGGCCTGCTGGAAGCCGAAGGCAAGCATTGGGCGGCATTGCAGTTCGATACGCCGGGCTCGGCCTTCCAGCTCGATGGCGAACGCCATATCGATGGCCTGCTGGAACGTGCCGGCCAGGCCGCCAAGGCGGCTGCACCGGATCTGGAGATCCTGCATGCCGGCGTGCCGCTGCATGCCGAGGCGGCCGCCGTACAGGCCAACCAGGAAATCAACACCATCGGCTGGGGCTCGCTGGCCGCCGTGCTGCTGCTGGTGTGGCTGGCGTTCCGTTCGCTGCGGCCGATCCTGCTGGTGGCCGCATCGCTGCTGATCGGCTGTGGCGTGGCGCTGGCGGTCACCGTGCTGGTGTTCGGCAAGGTGCACGTGCTCACCCTGGTGTTCGGTGCATCGCTGGTAGGCGTGGCCGAGGACTACGGCATCCATTGGTTTGCCTCGCGCCAGGCCGAACCGGCCGACCGCCGCTGGAAGCTGCTGCGGCACCTGCTGCCCGGCTTGTGGCTGGCCCTGCTGACCAGCGCGCTGGCGTACCTGGCGCTGGGCCTGGCCCCGTTCCCCGGCCTGCGGCAGATGGCGCTGTTCTCGGTGGTGGGCCTGGCCGCCGCGTTCCTGACGGTGATCTTCTGGTTCCCGTGGCTGGACGGCGGTGACATCCGCCAGACCCGTTTCTCGCAGTGGCTGGGCAACACCCTGGAGCGCTTCCCGCGCCTGCACGGTACGCGCCCGGTCACGGTGTTCATCGTCGCTGCACTGGCGCTGTCGGCCATCGGCATCGCGCGCCTGCAGAGCAACGACGATCTGCGCAGCCTGCAGTCGTCGCCGCCGGCGCTGATGGCCGAGCAGATCCGCCTGAGCCAGTTGCTGGGCATGCCCAGCCCGGCGCAGTTCTACCTGGTGCAGGGTGCCGATGACGCACAGCTGCTGCAGCGCGAAGAAGCGCTGACCGAGCGCCTGCGCGTGCTGGCCAGCGACAAGCGCATCGGCGGCTACCGTGCGATCAGTGACTGGCTGCCGTCGCCGGCGCGCCAGCAGGCCGATGCCGCGCTGACGGCGAAGGTCGAACCGGGCGTGTTGTCGGCGGTGGGCGAAGCGGTGGGCGAACCGCTGCCGCGCCCGGATTTCGCTGCCGGTCCGCTCACTGCGCAGGCCTTCCTGGCCTCGCCGGCGTCCAAGCCGTTCCGCCACCTGTGGGTGGGCAACGTGGGTGGGCAGAAGGTCAGCGTGGTGATGGTCGATGACCTGTCGCGGGCCGATGCACTGGCCACCCTGCAGGGCGCAGCCGACGGCCTGCCCGGCGTGCGCTGGGTCGATCGCACCGCCGATTTCTCCAAGCTGCTGGGCCATTACCGCAAGCTGATGGGCGGCCTGCTGCTGGTCGGCATCGCGCTGGTGTTCGGCGCGCTGTGGCTGCGTTATCGCCGCCAGGCATGGCGGGTGTTCGCGCCCACCCTGATCGCCGGTGCGCTTACCCTGGGCCTGCTGGGCCTGTTCGGGCAGCCACTGCAGCTGTTCAACGTGCTGGCGCTGATGCTGCTGCTGGGCATGGGCATCGACTATGGCATCTTCCTGATCGAGCACCGCGGCGATGCCAGTGCCTGGCTGGCGGTGTGCGTGGGCGCGGCCAGCACTTGGCTGTCGTTCGGCCTGCTGGGCCTGTCGCAGACCCCGGCGCTGCGCGCCTTCGGGCTGACCCTGCTGTTCGGCATCGGCCTGGTCTGGCTGATCTCGCCGCTGTTCCGGCCACCGCCGCACGATCTGCCGCCGGCATGAGGCCGGCACCGCCGTTTTCCCTTCTTTCCACCTGATCGAGCAACAAGGACGCCCCGATGAACACTGCTGTGGATGCTGTCGAACGTACTGAAATCCTGATCATCGGTGCGGGTCCTGCCGGCTCGGTGGCGGCTGCGATGCTGCGCCAGCAGGGGCGCCAGGTGCTGATGCTGGAGCGCCAGCAGTTCCCGCGCTTCTCCATCGGTGAAAGCCTGCTGCCGCAGAGCATGGAATACATCGAGGCGGCCGGCCTGCTGCAGGACGTGGTGGAAGCCGGGTTCCAGTACAAGAACGGTGCGGCCTTCGTGCATGGCCAAGCGCGTACCGCCTTCGATTTCCGCAAGAAGTTCTCACCGGGCTGGGGCACCACCTACCAGGTGCAGCGCGCCGACTTCGACAACGTGCTGGCGCGCGGCGCCGAGCGCATGGGCGCCACGCTGCGCTTCGGCGATGAAGTGCTGGCGGTCGAGCCGGGCGAGCAGCCGGCGGTCAGCGTGCGCCGTCCCGACGGCAGCGAGTACCGTATCGAAGCGGATTTCATCCTCGATGCCTCCGGCTTCGCGCGGCTGCTGCCGCGCCTGCTGCAGCTGGAATCGCCGTCGAACTTCCCGGTGCGCGGCGCGATCTTCTGCCACGTGCGCGACAACATTCCGGCCGAGGCCGATTTCGACCGCAACAAGATCCTCATCACCACCCACCCCGAGCACATCGACGTCTGGTACTGGACCATTCCGTTCTCCAACGGCTGCTGCTCGCTGGGCGTGGTGGCCGAACCGTCGTTCTTCGAACGCTATGAAGGTGACGATCTGCAGAAGCTGCAGGCCATCGTGGGCGAAGACCCGAACCTGACCCGACTGCTGGCCAACGCCGAATGGGCGGTGCTGCCGGTACGCCGCATCACCGGCTATTCGGCCAACGTCAGTTCGCTGTGGGGCCCGGGCTACGCGCTGCTGGGCAATGCCGGCGAGTTCCTCGATCCGGTGTTCTCCTCCGGCGTCACCATCGCGTTCAAATCGGCGCAGCTGGCCAGCGACTGCCTGAAGCGCCGCTACGCCGGTGAGACCGTCGACTGGGAAGCAGAGTTCTCGATTCCGCTGCGGGCCGGCGTGAAGACCTTCCGCCGCTTCGTCGAAGCCTGGTACCAGGGCGGTTTCCAGAAGATCATCTACCACCCCGACCAGCAGCCTGCCGTGCGTGACATGATCAGCTCCATCCTGGCCGGCTATGCGTGGGACACCAAAAACCCCTACGTGGCCGATGACAGCGGCCGCCGCATGCGTGTGCTGGAGGAACTGTGCAGCGCCTGATCGTCCGTTTCACGGCCGTGCTGCTGTGCGTGCTGCTGGCCTCCTGTGCCAGCCACATGCCGCGGCCTCTGGTCGAGCTGCCGCCGCTGCGCCTGCCGCCGGCCAGCCTGCCGGCGCCGCTGGCGCTGCAGCAGCAGCTGCATTTCCGCTTCGGCAGCCACGAGCGCGACCTTGATGCGCTGCTGGAAGCCGATGCCCAGCAGGTGCAACTGGCGGTGCAGGCGATGGGCCAGACCGGCGTGCGCCTGCAATGGGATGGCCAGCAGCTGACCCAGCAGCGGGCGCCGTGGCTGCCGCCGCAGGTGCGTGCCGAGCGCGTGCTTGACGACCTTCAGTTCGCGCTGTGGCCGACCGCTGCCATTGCGGCGGCGTTGCCGGCGGGCTGGCAGGTGGCCGACGACGGCCAGCAGCGCACGCTCTCACGCGACGGCACGGTGTGGCTGCTGCTGCAGCGCCACGCCGATGGCAGCGTGGAGCTGGACAACCGCGCAGAGGGCTACGCCCTGCGCATTGAATCGATCGACATGGCCGGGCAGGACGAATGACCGCACCGATTTTCCTGAACGACCTGGGTCTGGTCTGCGCCCTGGGCGCGGGCCGGGCCGACGTGGCCGCCGCACTGTTTGCCGACGCCCCGGGCGGGCTCAGCGACAACGACACCCTGCTGCCAGGCCAGACCCTGGCCCTGGGTGAAGTGCGCACGCCGCTGCCCGCGCTGGACGATGTTCCGGTGGCACTGCGCGGCCGCAACAACGCGCTGCTGGAGGTCGCTCTGGCGCAGATCGCGCCGTCGGTGGCGGCGGCCATTGCGCGCTACGGCGCACCGCGTGTTGCCGTGGTGCTGGGCACCAGCACCTCGGGCATCGGCGAATCGGAACAGGCACTTCGCACCCGTGCCGAGCAGGGTGAGTGGCCGCAGGGCTTCGACTACGCGCAGCAGGAAATGGGCACCGCCGCCCAGTTCGTGCGCCAGCGCAGTGGTGCGCAGGGCCCGGCCTGGACACTGTCCACCGCGTGTTCGTCCAGCGCCAAGGCGCTGATGTCGGCCGCGCGCATGCTGCGTGCCGGCATCGTCGATGCGGTCATCGCCGGTGGCGCCGATTCGCTGTGCCGTTTCACGGTTGCCGGCTTCAGTGCACTGGAATCTGTCTCGCCGCAGCGCTGCAATCCGTTCTCGCAGCACCGCAATGGCATCAACATCGGTGAGGGCGCTGCGCTGTTCCTGCTGACCCGCGAGCCGGGTCCGGTGCAGCTGGCCGGCTGGGGTGAATCGGCCGATGCCCATCACATGTCCGCGCCCGATCCGCAGGGTCTGGGCGCCATCGATGCCCTGCAGCAGGCGCTGCAGCGCGCTGGCTGGGCCGCGCAGGAGGTGGACTACGTGAACCTGCACGGCACCGCCACCGGTCACAACGACGCCATGGAAAGCCAGGCCGTGGCGCAGGTGCTGGGCACGCGCGTGCCGGCCAGTTCCACCAAGCCGCTGACCGGGCACACGCTGGGCGCCTCCGGCGCGATCGAGGCCGCACTGTGCTGGATCGTGCTGGCCGACAATCCGCAGCAGCAGTTGCCCGCGCACTGGTGGGACGGCGTGGCCGACCCGGCGCTGCCGGCGCTGTCGCTGGTGACGCCCGGCCAGCGCCTGGCCGACGCGCCGCGGCGTGCCCTCAGCAATTCCTTCGCCTTTGGTGGCAGCAACGCCGTGCTGGCGCTGGAGCGCCTGTGAGCAGGCCGTTGTACGCCATCGAAGACGTGGTGCCGCACCGCCAGGACATGTGTCTGCTGGAGCGCATCGTGCGCTGGGACGATGAGGGCATCGAGGCCGAGCTGGTCGTGCCCGAGGCCGGGTTGTTCGTCGAAGACGGCGGCATTCCGGCCTGGGTGGGCATCGAATACATGGCCCAGGCCATTGCCGCGTGGGCGGGGTGCCGTGCACGCACCGCCGGGCGGCCGCCGCAGCTGGGCTTCCTGCTCGGCAGCCGCCGCTACAGCAGCCAGCGCAGCAGCTTCCCCAGCGGCACCTGCCTGCGCGTACAGGCGCGCTGCGAGCTGTTGGGCGACAATGGGCTGGGAATGTTCGCCTGCCGCATCCTGGCCGGCGACGAAGAATGGGCAGTTGCCAACGTGTCGGTGTTCGAACCGACCGACTCGATGGCCTATCTGGAGAGTGGACAGGCATGACAGGGAATCGGAGTGTGCTGGTGACCGGCGCCAGCCGGGGTATCGGCCGGGCCATTGCGCTGCGTATCGCGCGCGACGGCTTCGACGTGGTGGTGCATTGCCGCAGCCGCGTGGACGAAGCGCAGGCCGTGGCCGCCGAAATCCAGACACTGGGTCAACAGGCCCGCGTGCTGGCCTTCGACGTGGCCGACCGCGCCGCCGCGCGTGCGGCGCTGGAAGCCGACGTGGAGGCGCATGGCGCGTACTACGGGGTGGTCTGCAATGCCGGCATCGCCCGTGATGGCGCGTTCCCGGCGCTGTCCGAAGACGATTGGGACCAGGTCATCCACACCAACCTGGACGGCTTCTACAACGTGCTTCACCCGCTGATCATGCCGATGGTGCGCCGTCGCAAGCCGGGCCGCATCGTCACCCTGTCGTCGGTGTCCGGCGTGGCCGGCAACCGCGGCCAGGTCAACTACAGCGCGGCCAAGGCCGGCATCATCGGTGCCACCAAGGCACTGGCGCTGGAACTGGCCAGCCGCCAGATCACCGTGAACTGCGTGGCCCCAGGCCTGATCGAGACCGACATGCTGAATGAAGAAGTGGTCGAACACGCGTTGAAGCTGATTCCCGCCGGCCGCGTGGGCCGCCCGGACGAAGTGGCCGCCACCGTGGCGTTCCTGCTGTCCGAGCCGGCCGGGTACATCACCCGCCAGGTCATTTCGGTGAACGGGGGCATGATCTGATGGCCGCCGATCGTCGCGTCGTGGTCACCGGTGCCGCCGCCATCAGTCCGCTCGGCCACGACTGGCCGACCATCCAGGCGCATCTGCGCAGCTGCCGCAATGCCGTGCGCAGCATGCCCGAATGGGACGTGTATGCCGGCCTGAACACCAAGCTGGCGGCGCCGGCCCAGGACTACGACCTGCCGCCGAATTACAACCGCAAGACCACCCGTTCCATGGGCAAGGTCGCGATCATGTCGGTGCGCGCCACCGAAGTGGCGCTGCGCGAAGCCGGGCTGTTCGAGCACCCGGTGCTGCGCAGCGGCCGCGCCGGCGTGGCCTACGGGTCGTCGTCAGGCAGCCACGAAGCCACGGGCGAATTCGGACGCATGCTGCACGAATTCACCACCGATGGCATCAGCGCGACCACCTACCTGAAGATGATGAGCCACACCGCGCCGGTGAACATCGGCGTGTTCTTCGGCTTGTCCGGCCGTGTGTACACCACGTCCAGCGCCTGCACGTCGGGCAGCCAGGGCGTGGGCGCCGGCTACGAAGCGATCCGCAGCGGCAAGCAGACGGTGATGGTGGCCGGCGGCGCCGAACAGCTCGATGCCACCGCTGCGGCGGTGTTCGACACGCTGTTCGCCACCAGCGTGCGCAACGACGCCCCGCAGACCACCCCGCGCCCGTTCGATGCCGGCCGTGATGGCCTGGTGCTGGGCGAGGGCGCCTGCACGCTGATCCTGGAAGACCTGGAACACGCGCAGGCGCGCGGCGCCACCATCCTGGCCGAGATCGTGGGTTACGGCACCAACAGCGATGGCCAGCACGTCACCCAGCCCAGCGCCGACACCATGGCCCAGGCCATGCGCCTGGCCCTGGAAGACGCCGGCCTGGAGCCGTCGCAGATCGATTACGTGAACGCCCATGGCACCGCCACCGACCACGGTGACATCGCCGAAACCCAGGCCACCGCCCAGGTGTTCGGCAACCGCGTGCCGATCAGCTCGCTGAAGAGCTACGTCGGCCACATGCTGGGCGCGTGTGGTGCGTTCGAGGCCTGGATGAGCATTGAAATGATGCGCGCCGGCTGGTTCGCTCCCACCCTGAACCTGGGCGAGGTCGATCCGCGCTGCGGCCAGCTCGATTTCATCACCGGCCAGGGCCGCGAACTGCAGGCCGAGTACGTGATGAGCAACAATTTCGCCTTCGGCGGCATCAACACCTCGCTGGTGTTCCGCCGCTGGAGCGAGTGACCCGCTGTACCCGCACCCCAACAAGGAGATGTTCCGATGCGCCGCACCCTGCTGATCGCCGCCGCCACCGCGCTGCTGGCCCTGTCCTCCACCGCCTCGGCCCGCGACACCCGCGTCGAGCAGTCCCTGCGTGACCTGGTCAGTTCGCAGGCCGCCAAAGATGCCGGCATCGACGGCAGCGTCCGCTTCTACCTGGCTGGCCAGCCGGTCAGCGTGCAGCAGCGCCTGGGCGAAGATGTGACCAACAAGAAGACCAACGCCGCCAACAAGAGCGACGAAGAAGCCTGCCGCTGGGTAGCCCTGTCGGCGCTGCGCGCGCTGCAGGACGGCGCCAAGTCGCGCGGCGCGAACGCTGTGGTCGACATCGTCAGCTACTACAAGAAGAACGAGTTCAAGAGCGCTACCAACTACGAATGCTACGCCGGCGCGATCCTGGCTGGCGTGGCGCTGAAGGGCACCTACGCGAAGGTCAAATAAGGCCTGCGCGTTGCCCGGCGCTGGCTGAACGCCACCGCCACATTGCTGAACCCCGGTGGGGAAACGCCGTCGATCGCGCCGCCATCGTCGCGTGACGGCTTTCCCCGCCCCCGGCTTTCCGACACAATCATGGCTCTTCCCGGGTTATCGTCCCGCGGACATGCACGCCTACGTCTATAAAAGCCAAAAAAAGCCGGATACCTACGTCTATCTCGCCCGCCGGGATGACTTCAGTGCGCTGCCTGCGCCGCTGGCAGCGTCGCTGGGCGCGCTCACCTTCGTGCTGGATATCGCGCTGGATGCCTCGCGCCGCCTGGCCCAGGCCGATCCGGCCAAGGTCCGCAGCGAACTGGTCGAACGCGGTTTCTATCTGCAGGTGCCGCCGTCGGTGGCCAGCCTGATGCCGCGCCACTATGACTGAGCTGTCCCGTTCGCGCGCCCTGACCGCGGCCTTCGGGCTGGGCGCCCTGCTGGCGCTCGGTTCGGCCCTGGGCGGCCTGCCCGGTGCCGTGCTGGCCGCGTTGGCGCAGCCGGCGTTCGCGCTGGGCGTGTCGTGGTGGCGGCGCAGCCGCGCGCTGCTGCCGCTGCAGCAGACCCTGCGCCAGGACGTGCCGGCGCTGCTGGCGCTGTGGTTCGCTGCGCCGCTGCTGCTGGCGTTGCTGTTGGCCTGGCCGCTGGCCGCGCTGCGTGACAGCGGCAGCCTGGCTGCCGTACTGGGCCTGAGCGTGCTTGTCAGCGCCGCACTGCTGGCCGCCTGGCGTACCTGGCCGCTGTGGAACGATGTCGAACGCCTGGATGGCGGCCTGGGCCCGCATTGGCAGGCACTGGCCGGGCGCGATCTGAGCGCCTGGCGTGGCCTGGGTGTGGCCGCCATCGTGGTGGCGCTGGCCGCGCTGGTGGTGTTGCCGGCCTGGCCCGCACTGCTGCCTGAAAGCGCGCGCTGGCCGTCCACCCTGGCCGTGCTGCTGCTGTCGCCGCTGCTGCACCTGCTGCTGCAGAAGGTGCAGCCGGCGCCCCTGGTGGCGCTGCGCGCCGCTGTGTTCGAAACCGCCAGCGATGATCCGGCACCGCTGTTCACTGGCGCGGCCGACAGCACGCCGCTGGAGGCCATGGCGCCGCACGAACTCACCCCGTCGTTGTTCGAAGCGGCCCGCCACGGGCGTGTCGATCGCGCATTGCAGCTGCTGCAGGCCGGGGCCGACGCCCATGCGCTGCCCGATACGAACTGGCGCGACCAGCGCAGCCTGGCCGTGCTGGCCGCGGTACTGCCCGACCTGCGCCTGCTGCGTGAACTGATCGGGCGAGGGGTTGATGTGAATGCCCCGCACCGCGGCATGACCCCGTTGCTGGCCGCCACCCGTGATAGTTGGCATGGTCGCCCCGAAGCGGTGATGACCCTGCTGGCCAACGGCGCCGATTCGCGCGCCACCGACAGCGACGGCAATACGCCGCTGCACCATGCCGCACGCAGTTCCGACCCGGGCGTGGCCGCGCTGCTGCGCGATGCCGCCGCCGAAGTGGACGCGCTGAACCAGGAAGGCTGGTCGCCGCTGGCCGTTGCCTGCCAGGTTGGCAACTGGCGCCTGGCGCGCTTCCTGCTCGAGCGCGGTGCGCGTACCGAACCCGCCGATGGCACCCCGGTGCTGCTGGCCGCGGCGGCCACCGAAGACGACGACCCCGCCGGCGTGCAGCTGCTGCTCAAGCACAAGGCCCGTGCCGATGCGCGCGACCGCCAGCGCCGCAGCGCGCTGCATGACGCTGCGCTGGCTGGCCACGTGGACATCATCGCGGTGCTGCTGGGTGCCGGTGCCAACCTGGAAGCGCGCGACGCGCTGGGCCGTACGCCGTGGCTGGAAGCAGCCCGCGCGGGCCGTGCTGCTGTCATCGAACACCTGCTGCCGCACAAGCCCGACCTGACCGCCGTCGATGGCGAAGGCCGCAACGCGGTGCTGCTGGCCGCCATGGCCGACGATGTGTCGCCGCTGCTGGTCAAGCGCCTGGTGGACCTGGGCATCGCCGCCGATGCCAGTGACCCGCTGGGCCGGCGTGCCGTCGATTACGCCGCCGAAGCCGGGCGCTGGGCCATCGTGGCCCTGCTTGATCCGAGTTACCCGCTGCCGGCGGCGGTCAGTGATGGCCTGGCCGAACGTGGCGATGCGGCAACGGCCACCGGCCTGCTGCCGGACCGCCCGCCGCTGACCCTGCTGCGCGAAGCGCTGGGCTTCGGCAATACCGAAGGCATGGCCGCACTGGCCAGGCTGTGCCAGCCGGAAGAACTGGGTGGTCTGCTGCTCGACCCGGAGCTGGCGCTGGAACCGCGCGCGGTGGACTGGCTGCTGGGCCATGGCGCCGACCCGTATGTGCGCGACGCCTGCGCCGATACCCCCATGTTCGCCCTGCTGGCGCGTGGCATCGATGCCGTGCCGGCCCTGCAGGTGATGCTGCAGCGTGGCCTGTCGCCGGCCGGGCGCGGTGGCCTGGCCCGTTTCCTGGCCGCGTGCGCACAGCATGACCAGGCCGCCCGTGGCCTGGAACAGCTTGCGTTGGAACTGCTGGAGCGCGGTGCCGATCCGTTCGCGCCTTCGCCGGCCGGTGATCCGCCGTTGTCGCTGGCCGTGCGCCTGGGCTGGCTGCGCCTGCAGCAGGCCCTGCTGAACGCGGGCGTGGACCGCGAAGCACGCGACAGCCACGGCATGACGGCCCTGCACCTGGCCACTGCGCTGGCCCGCGAAGGCGCATTGAAGCTGCTGGTGCAGCACGGGGCATCGCCGGAAGCCCGTGCCGCCGACGGCCAGACCCCGTTGGGTGTGGCGCTGTCGATCGGCCGTCGCGACCTGGCCGACTGGCTGGACTGGCGGGTGTGGCCGCTGCCGCGCCGCACCCTGCGCGAAAGCGATCTGCCGGCCGCGGCCATGGCCGGCGACGTCGACGCCGTGCGCCGCTTGAACGATCTGGGCTTTGCCATCGATGCGGTGGATGCGCAGGGCTGTACCGCGCTGCTGCGCGCTGCCGGCGGCGGCCACCTGGCGGTGGTTGATCTGCTGCTGGCCCGTGGCGCCGATCCCCAGCATGGTGCCGCCAGCGGTGCCACGCCATTGTCGGCGGCCGTCAGCATGCGCCAGGTCGATATCGTGTCGGCCCTGCTGGATGCCGGTGCGCAGCTGGAACACCGCCTGCCCGGCGGCGTGACCGTGTTGATGCTGGCCTCGGCGCTGGGCCTGCCGGACATCGTGGCGCGCCTGCTCACCGCCGGTGCCGACGTGCACGCCGGTGATGCCCAGCAACTGGGGCCGCTGCACTGCGCCGCACTCTATGGTTTCAGTGCGCGCGACCGCTCCCGCCTGCTGGCCCTGCTGGACACGCTGCTGCTGGCCGGTGCGGAGCCGGACCAGGCCGCCGCCGGTTCGGTCACCCCGCTGCTGCTGTTGCTGGGCGCGCGCGCCGAGCCGGGCACGGCCTGCGACGAACAGGTGGTGATGGCGGCGGTGGAACGACTGCTGGATGAAGACGTAAGCCTGGACGTGCGTGACCCGCGCGGATTCGGCCCGCTGCATCTGGCCGCGCTGCATGGCCTGCCGCTGCTGGTGCAGCGCCTGCTGCGCGCCGGCGCCGATCCGGAAGCACGCGACAGCTTGAACCGCAGCCCGCGCGAAATCGCGGTCATGCGCGGTTTCATCGACGTGGCCGGCGAGTTCGAGCCGCGCGTCCCCGGCGTGTCCTCCATGGCCCGCTTCCTGCGCGACAACGGCTGAGGCACGGGGTCGGATCCCTTTCCGCAGGAAAGGGCTCTGACCCCTGCATGGCGTCATGCACGCTCATCCACGCATGGCGTGGATCTACTTGTCGCGCTCGGCGTCGGCTTCGAACAGGTGCATCAGGTCGTTGCGGGCATCGCGCGAGGTCTGGATCACCGCGGCTTCGTCGTCGTACACCAGATACTGGTCGCGCAGCAGCTGTTCGTCGTGCTCGCGGAAGCGCTGCACATGGCGCTCGGCCACATCGGCAGCCACACCGAGCGCGGTCAGCACGCGGCCGCTCATTTCCAGGCTGGTGCCGAACACTTCGCGGAACGGTTCGGCCGACATGTCCATCAACCGCCACGCATGCTGGCGGTTGCGCGCACGCGCCAGCACCTTCGCTTCCGGGTACAGGCGGCGCACCATGCGCACCGCGCGCAGGTTGGTTTCCGGGTCGTCCACGGTGATCACGAACACATCGATGTGCTCGCCACCGGCGGCGCGCAGCATCTCCGGCCGGGTCGGGTCGCCGTAGTACAGCTGGTTGCCGAAGCGCCGCAGGTCGGCCACGGTGTCCGGGTTCGCTTCCAGCGCCACGAACGGCACCTTCTGCGCGGTCAGCAGGCGCGCGATCACCTGGCCGAAGCGGCCCATGCCGGCAATCAGCACCTTGGGCTGATTGTCCGGTACCACCTTGTCGGCCGGCGCGGCGTCACGTGGCGCCGCGCGCTCGCGCCCCAGCAGCTTCAGCAGCGCGATCATCAGCAGCGGCGTGATCGCCATCGACAGGCCGACCACCGCCACCAGCCGGTCGTGGTTCGCATTGCCCAGCAGGTGCGCGCGCTGCGCTTCGTTGAACACCACGAAGGCGAACTCGCCGCCCAGCCACAGCACACTGCCCAGCAGCAGCGACTGCCGCGACGTCAGCCGGGCAACCCGGCCGATCGCATACAGCACGCTGAACTTCACCAGCAGCAACGCGCCCACGCCGGTGGCGATCAGCCAGGGCTCGGCGGCAATGCGGTCCAGGTCGATGCCCATGCCCACGGCAATGAAGAACAAGCCCAGCAGCAGGCCCTTGAACGGTTCGATCTGCGCTTCCAGTTCGTGCCGGAACTCCGAATCGGACAGCAGCACGCCGGCCAGGAACGCGCCCAGGCTGGGGCTCAGGCCGGCCTCCTGCATGAACCACGCCGTGCCCAGTACCACCAGCAGGGCGGTGGCAGTGAACACTTCGGGGCTGCGCGTGCGCGCGATGACGCCAAACACCCGCCGCAGCACCGGGCGCCCGCACAGGATCACCACCGCCAGCGCGCCCAGCGCCACCGCCGCATCTTCCCAGCGCAGGGTCTGGTTGCGCGCCCCGCCCAGCAGCGGAATGGCAGCCAGCAGCGGAATGGCGATAAGGTCCTGGAACAGCAGAATGGCAAACCCCAGCCGCCCATGATCGCTGTTCAGCGCCTTGTGTTCGGACAGCAGCTGCAGGCCCACCGCGGTGGACGACAGGGCCAGTGCGATGCCCACCACCAGCGCGCTCTTCCACTGGAAATGGTCCAGCAGCAACAGCCCGCCCAGCAGCAGCCCGGACACGGCGACCTGCGCTGCACCGGCACCGAACACCGAGCGCCGCATCACCTTCAGGCGCGAGGGTGACAGTTCCAGCCCGATCACGAACAGCAGCATCACCACGCCGATCTCGGCCGCGCCCAGGATCCGGTCGGCATCCTGCACGAAGCCCAGCCCGTCCGGGCCCAGCACCACGCCGGCCGCCAGATAACCCAGCACCGCGCCGAAGCCGAACTTCTTGAATACCGGCACCGCGATCACCGCGGCCAGCAGCAGCACCAGTGCCAGTTCCAGACCACCGCTATGCATGGGAATACCTGGTCATCGCAGTGGCCGGGGCGCGTCCGTTCGGTTGGGGGAAGGGCGGTGGAGTGCCCTGCGCGCATTATGCGCGCCTGCCCGTGCACGAACGACAACGGCACCGCAACCGGCAACCGGCCAGCGCCGCAACCGGGGTTGACCGCGGCAGTGGGCAGGTCCAGACTGCCCGCCGCTGCCGGTGTCTTGCGGCAGTACACCCATCCGGAGTCCCCAACCCATGTCCAGCGACAGTAGAAGTCGACCTCGTTCGACGCCAGCGATGGCAACCGCCTGACATCGGGACGGTCTGCCTGCGTTGGCGTTGCGCGAGGTCGCACCCACGAAAGGCAGATCCATGAACCAGAAGCAATTGCTGCGTCCGGTGGCCGATGCCGCCGCACTGGCCGCCCCCCTGGCCGACTACAACACCGCCGACGCGGTGGAATACCTCAACACCCTGGAGCTTGAGCGCGCCGCTGACACGCTGGCCGCATTGCCGCTGCCGCGCGCGGTGAAAATGCTGGAAGCTCCGGAGCTGCACCGCAGTGGCGAACTGGTGGCCGCGCTGCCGCCGGCCCGTGCCGCAGCGCTGCTCGGCCTGATGGCCGACGACCGCGCCACCGACATCGTGCACGAGCTGGACGACGACGAGCGCGCGCGGCTGATTCCGCTGCTGGGCAGTGAAGCCCGCCAGGCCATCCAGACCCTGCTCAGCTACCCGCCCAACACGGCCGGTGCGCTGATGACCACCGAGTTCGTGGCGGTGCCGGCCAGCTGGACCGTGGCCCAGACCCTGCAGCACATCCGCCAGGTCGAGCGCACCCGCGAAACCGTGTACGCCATCTACGTGCTGGACCCGACCAGCCAGCAGTTGCAGCAGGTGGTGACCATGCGCCGGCTGATCACCGGCCTGCCGGAGGAATCGATCCTGGACGTGGCCCAGGTCAACCCGCCGGTAACCGTCGATGCCCTGCTGGACCAGGAAGAAGTGGCGCGGCTGATCCGCCGCCACGACCTGCTGGCCATTCCCGTGGTCGATGCGCAGCAGCACCTGCTGGGCATCGTCACCGTCGATGACGTGCTGGATGCCCTGATTGAAGAGTCGACCGAGGACGCGCACAAGTTCGGCGGCATGGAAGCGCTGGACAAGCCGTACATGCAGATCGGCTTCTTCGAGATGCTGCGCAAGCGCGCCGGCTGGCTCAGCGTGCTGTTCCTGGGTGAAATGCTGACCGCCAGCGCCATGCAGCATTACGAGGATGAACTGGCCCGTGCCGTGGTGCTGACCTTGTTCATTCCGCTCATCATGAGTTCCGGTGGCAATTCCGGTTCCCAGGCCACCTCGCTGCTGATCCGCAGCCTGGCCCTGCGAGAACTGCGCCTGCGCGACTGGTGGAAGGTGGCCCTGCGCGAAGTGCCCACCGGCATGGTGCTGGGCGCGATCCTGGGCTGCCTGGCCATCGTGCGCATCGTGATCTGGCAGCTGGGAGGCCTGCACGACTACGGCGAGCACTGGGTGCTGCTGGCCATCACCATCGGTGCGGCGCTGGTGGGCATCGTCACCTTCGGTTCGCTGTCCGGTTCGATGCTGCCCTTCATCCTCAAGCGCCTGGGTTTCGACCCGGCCAGCGCCTCGGCCCCGTTCGTGGCCACCCTGGTGGATGTCACCGGCCTGGTCATCTACTTCAGCATCGCCGCCATGATCCTGCACGGCACGCTGCTGTAAGCGCCCAGGCAGGTGCCGACCTTGGTCGGCACGCAGGGGTCAGAGCCCTTTCCTGCGGAAAGGGATCCGACCCCTTCACCAACGCGGGGTCGGATCCCTGCGCGCAGCGCTGGGCTCTGACCCCTTCACCACGGAATTTCGGTACCGTAGGCGCATGAGTACCTACCACCTGCAGTCCGTGTTCCGCCCGCAGTCGGTTGCGGTGATCGGCGGCAGCCCGCGCGAACGCTCGGCCGGCCGCGCGGTGATGCGCAACCTGCGTGGCACCGGCTTCCCCGGCAAGGTGGCGTGGATCAACCCGCGCCATGCCGAAATCGATGGCATCCGCACAGTGAAGCGGCTGAAGGACCTGGACTGGGTGCCCGACCTGGTGGTCATCACCGCGCCGGCGGCCATCGTGCCGCAGGTGGTGCGTACCGCCGCCGAGCGCGGCGTGCAGGCGGCCATCATCCTCACCGCGCACCTGGGCGAAGGCCCGGGCTCGCTGTCCGAACAGGTGGAAACGGTGGCGCGCAAGCACGGCCTGCGCATCCTCGGCCCGCACTGCCTGGGCGTGATCGCGCCGCACGCGCGGCTCAATGCCAGCATCGCCGCGCATTTCCCGCAGGCCGGCGACCTCGCGTTGATTTCCGAATCTTCGGCGATTGCCGCGGCGCTGGTGGAGTGGGGCGTGGCACGTTCGGTCGGCTTCTCCGCCGTGGTATCGCTGGGCGACACCCTGGACGTCGACTTCGGTGACCTGCTCGATTACTTCGCCACCGACTATCGCACCCGCGCCATCCTGCTGTACGTCGAACACATCAAGGACGCACGCAAGTTCATGTCGGCCGCGCGTGCCGCTGCGCGTGCCAAGCCGGTGGTGGTGGTGAAGTCCGGCCGCGCCGAGCGCGTGCAGCCTGGCAGCGCCGATACCCACGTGCAGGCGCTGGCACGCGCCGATGATGTCTACGGCGCCGCCTTCAACCGCGCAGGGCTGCTGCGCGTCAGTGCGCTGGACGAGCTGTTCACCGCCGCCGAAACCCTGGGCCGCCTCGGCACGTTCCCGGGCCGCCGACTGGCCGTGCTCAGCAATGGTGGCGGCGTCGGCCGCTTGGCCGTGGACCAGCTGGCAGCGCTGCGTGGCACCCTCGCGCAGCTGTCCGACAGCACGGTGGAGACGCTGGACAAAGTGCTGCCGCAGGGCTGGTCGCGCAGCAACCCGGTCGACATCGTGGTGGACGCCGATGGTGACCGCTACGCCGCCGCCATCGAAGCGCTTCTGGCCGACAGCGAGAACGATGCGGTGATGGTGGTCAACGTGCCCACCGCGTTCACCTCGTCGGCCGATGCGGCGCAGGCGCTGACCCGCACCCTGGGCCTGCGCCCGCGCCACCACCGCGACAAGCCGGTGTTCGCTGTGTGGCTGGGCAACGATGACCAAGCCACCGCAACGCTCAATGCCGCGCGCGTACCGACCTATCCGACCGAGGCCGAAGCCGTGCGTGGCTTCCAGCATCTGGTGCACTACCGCGAAGCGCAGAACGCGCTGATGGAAACGCCACCCAGCCTGCCCCAGGATTTCAGCGTAGATACCGCGCGTGCGCGTGCGCTGGTCGAATCTGCACTGGGCAACGGCCAGCAGTGGCTCGATCCGCTGGCTACCCATGAACTGTTGAAGGCCTACGGCATTCCGTCGGCGCCGGTACTGCATGCGCGCGATGCGCACGAGGCGATGGACCTGGCCCAGCCGCTGCTGGAGCGCGGCGCCACGGTCGCATTGAAGATTCTGTCACCGGATATCCCGCACAAATCGGAGGTGGATGGCGTGCGCCTGAACCTGGCCACGCTGCCGGCGGTGCAGAGCGCGGCCAACGCGATTCTTGCCCGCGCGCGCCAGCTGCGCCCCGATGCGCGCATCGACGGTCTGCTGGTGCAGCCCACCATCGTGCGGCCGAAGGCGCGCGAGATCATCGTCGGCATTGCCGATGATGCAACCTTCGGGCCGGTGATCGTGGTCGGTCGCGGTGGCACGGCGGTGGAAGTGATCAACGACAAGGCGCTGGCGCTGCCACCGCTGGATCTGCGCCTGGCGCACGAGCTGATCGGGCAGACCCGCGCCTCGCGCATCCTGAAGGCCTACGGCGATGTGCCGGCGGCCGACGAACGCGCGCTGGCGCTGGCGCTGGTGAAGCTGGCGCAGCTGGCCGCCGACATTCCTGAAGTGCGCACGCTGGACATCAATCCCTTGCTGGTGGACAGCAAGGGCATCCTGGCCCTCGATGCACGCGTGGCGATCGCACCCTCGCGCATCCTGCACAAGGGCCGTGGCCATCCGCGCTTCTCGGTGTTCCCGTACCCGAAGGAGTGGGAACGCACCATCGATCTGTCCGATGGTGGGCGCGCCTTCGTGCGCCCGGTACGGCCGGAAGACGATGCGCTGTTCCGCGCGTTCTTCGCCAGGGTCAGCGACGAAGACCTGCGCCTGCGTTTCTTCCAGTCGGTGAAGCACTTCAGCCACGAATTCATCGCGCGCCTGACCCAGCTCGACTATGCGCGCTCGATCGCGCTGGTGGCCATCGATCCACGCAGCGGCGACATGCTGGGCGCGGTGCGCCTGCATGCCGATGCCGATTACCATCGCGGCGAGTACGGCATCCTGATCCGCTCGGACCTGAAGGGGCACGGTATCGGCTGGCGCCTGATGGCGATCATGATCGAGTACGCCAAGTGGCTGGGCCTGGACGTGGTGGAAGGGCAGGTGCTGCGCGAGAACAGCACCATGCTGGCGATGTGCCAGAGCCTGGGCTTCAAGGCGAAGCTGGACCCGGACGACCCCACTGTAATGGTGGTGACCCTGCCGGTGCAGCAGGTCGAAGTGCCTGCCCCGGACTTGTAGAGTCGAGCTTGCTCGAGCAGCCTTTCGTAGAGTCGAGCTTGCTCGACTGATGTGTGCAGCGCAGTCGAGCAAGCGAGCAAGCTCGACTCTACAGCCCAACAGCCCGTTCCGGCATGGCCACGCCGGCCCGCCGGCGCGACAATAGCCCCATGACCGAACGCATCCCCCTGCTGCTGCTGCCCGGCCTGCTCAACGATGCCGAGCTGTGGCGCGCGCAGCTGGCCGACCTGGCGGACATCGCCGATTGCACCGTGGGCGACCAGACCCGTGGTGAAACCCTGCAGGCGGTGGCCGAGGACGTGCTGGCGCAGGCCCCCGAGCGCTTCGCCTTGGCCGGCTTCTCCCTGGGCGGCTTCGTCGCCCAGCAGATCCTGCGCATCGCGCCCGAGCGCGTGCTGCGGCTGGCGCTGGTCGATACCTCGATCCATGCCGATTCGCCCGAGCGCGCCGAACAGCGCCGCAGCCAGCGTGCCAGCGTGCGCCTGCCGGGCAGGTTCCATGGCTTTGGCGATGCGCTGATGCGCAGCTACATCGATGCGTCGAGGCTGGACGACTACGTGCTGGTGCAGCGCGTGCGTGACATGACAGCACGCCTGGGCGCCGAGGTGTTCCTGCGCCAGAGTGGGCTGGAACGCCGCGACGGCCATGACGTGCTGGCCGCGTACCGCAATCCGCTGCTGATCGTCTGCGGTGCCAACGACCGCATCACGCCGCGGGCGGTGAGCGAGGAAATGCACGCGCTGGTGCCGCAGTCGCAGCTGGTGGTGCTGCCCGATTGCGGGCACCTGGCACCGATGGAAAAGCCGGACGAAGTGAGCGCGGCGATGCGTGGCTGGCTGTTGCAGGCCTGATGGATCCGCCGGGCATGGCCCGGCGCTACCCACCCGTATCCGGTAGCGCCGGGCCATGCCCGGCGGCCGTTCCTCAATCCCAGGCCGGGGCGATGCCTTCCGGGTTGGCCAGGCGATGGCCGCGGTCCAGCTTGGCGATCTGCGCCATGTCATCGTCGGTCAGGCGGATCGCGGCGGCTTCCAGGTTGCTGGCCAGGTTCTCGCGCTTGGTCGATGAGGGAATGACCGCAAAGCCCTGCTGCAGCGCCCAGGCCAGCGCAACCTGCGCCGGGGTGGCCTGGTGGCGGCCGGCAATGACCTGGATCACCGGGTCCTTCAGCACTTCGCCATAGGCCAGGCTCATGTAGGCGGTAATGCGGATGCCGTTGTCCTGCAGGAACTTCACCAGCAGGCGGTTCTGCAGGTACGGGTGGATCTCGATCTGGTTGGTGGCGATGGCATCGGCGCCCAGGATCTCGATCGCCTTGCGGGTCTGGGCGATGGTGAAGTTGGAAATGCCGATCTCGCGGGTCAGGCCCTGCGCCTTGGCCTCGGCCAGTGCGGGCAGGTATTCCTCCATCGGCACATCCACCTTGTCGTTCGGCGAAGGCCAATGGATCAGCGCCAGATCCACATGGTCGGTGCGCAGCTTCTGCAGGCTGGTGCGCAGGCTGGCCAGCAGCGCATCGTGCTTGAACTCGCTGATCCACACCTTGGTGGTCAGGTAGATATCCTCGCGCGGCACGCCGGATTCGGCGATCGCCTGGCCGACTTCGGCCTCGTTGTCATAGATCTGCGCGGTATCCACGGCGCGGTAGCCGACGTCCAGTGCGTTGCGCACCGAATCGATCACGGTCTGGTCTTTCAGGCGGAAGGTGCCAAGGCCAAAGGCGGGGACAGTCATGGGAAGCTCCAACGGGGGGAAAGGAGTGAACAGGAAGGGTAGGGCAGCGGCCGTATGCATGCCGGCAACGGTGCATTGCATGGCCGGTCAGTGTGCGGCGGCGGCAATGCCCTCGGCGCGGTGGTCCACGCCATCGCGGCGGTCCAGGCGGCCGCTGAGTGCGGTCAGTGCATAGGCAACCACCACCACCAACGCACCCAGCCACGGGGTATGCATCAGGCCGATGTGCTCCACCACCAGGCCACCCAGCGAGGCGCCCAGGGCGATACCGATGTTGAACGCGGCGATGTTCAGGCCCGAGGCCACGTCGGTCGCCTGCGGTGCATAACGCTGCGCCTGCTTGACCACGTACACCTGCAGGCCCGGCACGTTGCCAAAGGCCACTGCGCCCAGCGCCAGCACGGTCAGCAGCATCAGCCAGATGTTGTGGGCGGTGAAGGTCAGCACGAACAGGACGATGGCCAGCAGCGCGAAGATGCGCTTCAGCGCCGGCACCGGGCCCAGCCGGTCGGCCAGGCGGCCGCCCCACAGGTTGCCGATTGCCACCGACACGCCGTACACCAGCAGCACCAGGCTGACCGCATTGGCCGAAAAGCCGGTGACGTCCTGCAGGATCGGCGCCAGGTAGGTGAAGGCCAGGAAGGTGCCGCCGTAGCCCAGTGCGGTCATCGCATAGACCAGCAGCAGGCGCGGCTGGGCCAGCACACCCAGTTGCTGGCGGAAGCTGGCCGGTGCGCTCTGCGGCACCGTGCGCGGCACGAACAGCAGCGCGCCCAGCAGGGCCACCACGCCCAGCGCGGCCACGGCCAGGAAGGTGGCACGCCAGCCCAGGTGCTGGCCGATGAAGGTGCCCAGCGGCACGCCGGTCACCAGCGCCACGGTCAGGCCGGTGAACATGATGGCGATGGCACTGGCGGCCTTTTCCTTCGGCACCACCGCGGTGGCGATGATCGAGCCGATGGAGAAGAACACGCCATGGGCCAGGCCGGTGAGGATGCGCGCGGTGATCAGCGAGGTGTAACCCGGTGCCATCCAGGCAATCACGTTGCCCAAGGTGAACAGCACCATCAGCGCCACCAGCAGCTGCTTGCGCGGTACGCGCCCGGTCAGCGCGGTCAGTACCGGCGCGCCGATGGCCACGCCCAGTGCGTACAGCGAAACCAGCAGGCCGGCCGAGGGCAGGCTGACGCGCAGGTCGGCGGCGATGGTCGGGATGAGGCCGACGATGACGAATTCGGTGGTGCCGATGGCGAACGCGCCGAGCGTCAGCGCCAGCAGGGCCAGGGGAATGCCACGGGTCATGACAGGGTCCAGAGGAGGAGAAGGCGGGCAGTGTGCGCGGCCTACCTTTGCTGAAAAACCAGTCTTCACGCCAATCACTCTTGCCTGCTGGTCAATAATGGCGGCATGAAGACCACCCTCGACGAAATGCAGGCCTTCCTGGCGGTGATCGACAGCGGTTCGATCAGCGCCGCCGCCGAGCAGCTGGGGCAGACCCCTTCGGGGGTCAGCCGCGCGCTGGGCCGCTTGGAAGAAAAGCTGGGGACCACCCTGCTGACCCGCACCACGCGCCGGCTGCACCTGACCGCCGAAGGCGAGGCCTACCTGCGCCACGCGCGGGCGATCATCGATGCGGTGGAATCGGCCGAGGAGCAGATGGCCGCTCGCCGCGAGCGCCCGGTCGGTCGGCTGCGGGTGGATGCGGCGATGCCCTTCGTACTGCATGTGATTGCACCGCTGGTAGCCGGCTACCGCGCCCGCTATCCCGAGGTGCAGCTGGAGCTCAACAGTTCCGAGCGCTATATCGACCTGCTGGAGCGGCGCACCGACCTGGCCATCCGCATCGGTCCGCTGGCCGATTCAACCCTGCATGCGCGGCCGCTGGGCCGCTATCGCTTGCAGCTGGTGGCCAGCCCGGCCTACCTGGCCGCCCACGGCGAGCCCAGCAGCGTGGCGGCGCTGGGGCAGCACACGCTGCTGGGGTTCAACGAACCGGAATCGTTGAATCGCTGGCCGCTGCCGGGCGATGCCGACGGGCAGTTGCTGGTGCGCCCGGACGTGGCCGTTTCCAGCGGTGAAACGCTGCGCCGGCTGGCGGTCGAAGGCGTGGGCATCACCTGCCTGTCCGACTTCGTGACCGCACGCGACCGCGCCGCCGGCACGCTGGTGCCGGTGCTGTCCGCGCAGACGCTGGATGTGTACCAGCCGATCCACGCGGTGTACTACCGCAACACGGCCGTATCGGCGCGCATCACCTCGTTCCTCGATCATCTGGGCGAGGCGATGGCGCACGGCCAGGACCCGCGCTGGTAGCGCCGGGCCATGCCCGGCGGAACCCTCACGCCGCGCGTGCCAATGCTTCCTTCGTCGTGGTGGTGGTCGACAGGTCGAACACATCCACCGCGTCGATCAAGCGGTCGGCCTGCTGTTCCAGGCTGCGTGCGGCGGCACTGGCTTCTTCCACCAGCGCGGCGTTCTGCTGGGTGGTGCCATCCATCTGGATCACCGTCTGGCTGACCTGTTCGATGCCCACGCTCTGTTCCTGCGATGCGGCGGAAATCTCGGCCATGATGTCGGTCACCCGCTGCACCGACGCCACGATCTCGGCCATCGTGTTGCCCGCCTGGCGCACGTGCTGCGCACCCTGGCCGACCTGTTCCACCGACGCTTCGATCAGCGTCTTGATCTCCTTGGCGGCACCGGCCGACCGCTGCGCCAGCGTGCGCACTTCACTGGCCACCACCGCAAAGCCACGGCCCTGGTCGCCTGCGCGCGCCGCTTCCACTGCGGCGTTCAGGGCCAGGATATTGGTCTGGAAGGCAATGCCGTCGATCACGCTGATGATCTCGGCGATCTGCCGCGACGACGCTTCGATTGCATCCATGGTCGCCACCACCTGACCGACCACCGCGCCGCCCTGCGAGGCCACGCCATGTGCGCCGATCGCCAACTGGTTGGCCTGGCGTGCGTGCTCGGCGTTCTGGCGCACGGTCGAGGTCAGTTCTTCCATCGACGCGGCGGTTTCTTCCAGATTGGCCGCCTGCTGTTCGGTACGCCGTGACAGATCGTTGTTGCCCGCGGCGATCTCGGCCGCTGCACTGTGGATGCTGCCCGAAGTGTGCTTGATGTCGGTGACGATGGTGGCCAGCTGCGCGGCAGTGGTGTTGGCATCGCCGGCAATGCGGGCGAACACGCCCTGGAAATCGCCGTGCATGCGCGCGCCCAGGCGACCATCGGCGATGGCGCGCAGCATGCTGGAGACCTCGCCCAGGTTGTGCTCGGTGGTCTGCATCAGGCGGTTCAGGCCCTCGACCATGCTGCGGAAGTCGTGCTGGAAACGGCTGCTGTCGCCGCGCTGGCTGAAGTCGCCCGCCGCTGCGGCTTCGGCCAGACCGCGGATCTGCCCGTTGATCGCGCCCAGGTTCGCTTTCACTGCATCCAGCGCCTGGGTGATCACCGCCTTCTCGCCCGGCAGGCGTTCCATGTCCTGGCTCAGGTCGCCCACGGCATAGCGGCCCATGATCGTGATCGCACGCATTTTCACCTGGATGTGCGCGTCCACCAGCGCATTGGTATCGGCCACCATGCGCCCATAGGCACCGGGGAAAGCGCTGGCATCCATGCGGTGGCTGATGGTGCCGGCCTCGTGCTGCGCGGCCATGCCGGCCTGCGCGGCAAGCACGCCACGCAGGGTGTTCTGCACGGCCTGCATGGCCTGCGCCAGGCGACCGATCTCGTCGCGGCTGCGGACCTGCACCGCGTGGTCCAGATCGCCAGCGGCGACCGCGCGTGCGGCGGCTTCCACCGCCAGCACCGGTTGCACCACCGCGCGCCGCAGCCACCAGCCCAGGGCCAGCAGCAGGGCGATGGCAGCGCCTATCGTCAGGCCACCGCTGACCACCAGCAGGTGCCGCGCCGCCTGCGAACGCGCGGCCACCGCGGCCTCGGCCACCTTGGCCGTGTGGTCACCCAGCGCATCCAGTGCGGCGGCGACCGGGCGGTCCTTGCCGCGCACCAGGGTGTCGCCGGCGGCCGGGTCGTACTGGGCCTCGGCGAAGGCCTGCAGCGCACCGTGGTAGGTCTGTTGCAGCTGCGTGTGCTGCGCGCTGAACGCCTGCGCCAGTTCGCGCGTGCGTGCATCGGGGCTGGCCGCCACACGCTGCGCGAGCTCGGCCACCACGCGGCCTTCGTTGTCGAACGCCTCCAGGTGGCGCTGCCGCAGCGCATCGTCATGGCCGCGCAGCAGCACGTTCTTCCACTCCTGCACCTGGCTGCGGAACTCGCGTTGCAGGCGCTCAGCGTCGCGGCTCAGCGCGACCTCCGGCGGCACTTCGGTGGACAACTTCAACCAGGCCGAGGCCAGGCCGGCCAAGGCACACAGCAGGACGACAGCCAGACCAACAGAGACGGCACCGAGCAACTTGGACTGCAGTCGCGGCGCAGCGGACGACACGTTCATGGAAGGGGCTCACGGATGAATGGCGATGCGGTATCGACCGTTCTTGATACCTCTGAAGTGGGATTCAGATCACATTACCGTTCCGTTTAGAGAGGTGAAGAATCTGTTTCATAGGACAGATGTGTCCAGGCGAGACGAAAGCGGACTGTAGACGGCAGGTTTAAATGTAACTATTGTAGTTACATGAAATCCGCCAATCCACTGTCCGACGCGCTGCATGTCATGGCCCATCTGGTGGGTCAGCACGGCCCGCGGACCTCCGAACAACTGGCGGCCTGTCTGCCCACCCATCCGGTGGTGATCCGTCGCCTGCTGGCACAGCTGCACAAGGCCGGGCTGGTGCACAGCAGCCGTGGGCACGGCGGCGGCAGCCAGCTGGCGCGCAATGCGGCCGCGATCACCCTGCATGACGTCTACGTGGCGGTGGGCTCACCGCCGCTGGTGCAGGTTGGTACACGCGACGGCGGCGGCGGCTGCCCGATCCAGCAGCTGGTCAACCAAGCCCTGCTGGACGGCGCACGCGAGGCCCAGCGCTTGCTGGAAGCGCGGCTGCAGGCCAGCACGCTGGACCAGCTGGGCGCCGACTTCGCCCTTCACCTTGCCCATCATCGTTCCCTGGAAGGTCCCCATGAATCCTGACGTCCTCATCGTCGGCGGCAGCTACGCCGGCATTGCCGCCGGCCTGATCCTGGCGCGCGCACGGCGTCCGGTCACCGTCATCGACAGCGGCCTGCCGCGCAACCGCTTCGCCAGCCACTCGCACGGCGTGCTGGGCCAGGACGGTATCAGCGGCGCCGAGCTGCTGAAGAACGCGCGCCAGCAGCTGCTCGATTACCCCACCGTGCGCTGGCTGCACGGCGAAGCGGTGGACGCGCAGGCCGGCGCAGACGGCGTGCAGGTGCGCACCGCAGATGGACAGGTATTGGCGGCGCGCAAGCTGCTGCTGGCCACCGGCATTGCCGACCAGCTGCCGGATCTTCCCGGCCTGGCCGAGCGTTGGGGCAGCACCGTGCTGCATTGCCCGTACTGCCACGGGTACGAGGTGGGCGGCGGCGCCATCGGTGTGCTGGGTGGGCACCCGCTGTCGGCGGCCAAGGCACCGTTGTTCGCCGAATGGGGCAACGTCACCTTCTTCAGCCAGGGCCTGCCGATCAGCGCTGACGAACGCGCGGCCATGCAGCAGCGCAACGTGCAGGTGGAAGACACGCCGGTGGTCGGTGTGCGCGGGGATCAGGACAGCTGGCTGGAGGTGGAACTGGCCGACGGGCGCCGCATTGCCCAGCGGGCGCTGTTCGTCGCCGCGCCGCAGGTCATGGCCACGCCGCTGGTGCAGCAGCTGGGCTGCGCGTTGCTGGAACACCCGATGGGCGTGCTGGTGGAGGTGGATGCAATGAAGCAGACCCGCGTTGCGAACGTCTACGCCGCCGGTGATGTCACCACGGTGGGCAACATCACCCTGTCGATGGCCGAAGGCGTGCGCGCCGGCATCGGTATTCACCATGCCCTGGTGGGCGAGGACAGCAGCGGGGTCGGATCCGGGGTCGGATCCCTTTCGCAGAAAGGGCTCTGACCCCCGCATCCACGCATGGCGTGCATCTACCACCGTGCAGGGCGTGGATTCGATGTGCCGACCAAGGTCGGCACCCAACGGAGCGGTGGGAACCCTCAGCCCTTCACGCACAGCACCTGGCGCAGCGTGTGCACTACTTCGACCAGGTCCCGCTGTGCGGCCATCACATCATCGATCGACTTGTACGCCGCCGGTGATTCATCCAGCACGCCGCTGTCCTTGCGGCACTCCACGTGCGCGGTGGCTTCGCGGTGCTGGGCCAGGGTGATCTGCTGGCGCGCGGCACCCCGGCTCATCACCCGGCCGGCACCGTGGCTGCAGCTGTGGAAGCTGTCCGCGTTGCCCTTGCCGCGCACGATGTAGCTGCGCGTGCCCATGCTGCCGGGAATGATGCCCAGTTCGCCGGCCCGGGCGCTGACGGCACCCTTGCGCGTCACCAGCAGTTCCTGCCCGGCGTGCGACTCCTTCTGCACGTAGTTGTGGTGGCAGTTCACCGCCATCGCCGCCAGCTTGAACTTCGGCAGGCGCTGGCGCATCTCGGCCAGCACGCGCGCCATCATCGCCTCGCGGTTCTGCCGTGCGTAGTCCTGCGCCCACGACACCGCCTGCACGTAATCGTCGAACAGCGGTTCGCCTTCCATGAAGAATGCCAGGTCCTTGTCGGGCAGATGGAAGCCGAGCACGCGGCGCTCCAGTTCACGCCGGGCCTGTTCGATGAAGTAGGTGCCGATCAGGTTGCCGGTGCCACGTGAACCGCTGTGCAGCATCACCCACACCGCATCGGTTTCGTCCAGGCAGAGTTCGATGAAATGGTTGCCACCGCCCAGCGTGCCCAGCTGGCAGTCCAGCTTGTCGGTGCGGATCCTCCGGTGCTTCTCCTTGATGCGCTCCAGCCCCGCGGCCAGCCCCGACTGCACCAGCCGGGTGCCGATGCTGTCGGGCAGGCGCTGGTGTTCGCCGCCACGGCCGTTGCCGACCGGCACACTGCGTTCGATGCCGCTGCGCAGTTGGCGCAGGTCATCGGGCAGGTCGTTGGCGCGCAGCGTGGTACGCACAGCGGCCATGCCACAGCCGATGTCCACGCCCACCGCGGCCGGAATGATCGCGCCCCGGGTGGGGATGACCGAGCCCACGGTTGCGCCCTTGCCCAGGTGTACGTCGGGCATGACCGCCACCCACGGCCCGACGAACGGAATCGCGGCGATGTTGCGCAGCTGCGCGTGGGCCTCGGCTTCCAGCGGAACGCCGTCCACCCAGCCCTTGATCGGCGTGCTGCCTTCGGCATGTAGCCATTGATAATTATGTTGAATGTCCATGTCGTGATGAATGTCCTGCACAGGACCGCACCACGGCGCGGCCGTGGGCATTTCCCTGTGGTTGCAGTGCGGGCACGCAGGCGTGCGCGGCGCAATGCCGATACGTGTGACGACGCAAACGAAAACGCCCCCGGAACTGCATTCCGAGGGCGTCGCCAAACCTCGGAGATCGGGGCGACCGATCTCCGCAGCGCGGGTATCAGGCCGTTGCCAGCGGGAATTCCTTCACCGACGCACGAATCGCCACGCCCATGCGCAGGCATGGCAGCAGATTGGCGATGGCGACGGCGGGTGTGTTCAAGGAAGGAATCCGGTAGCTGTTGAAACGTGGCGCGCACCATAAACCACGAACCCGTGGTGCGCAACCACGCAATGCAGAGCGATTGATCCGTTGCCTCAGCCTTCGGCGCTGGCGGCATCGAGCTGCGCGATGTCCTGCATGCTCAGGCCAACGTTGGCCGCAGCCAGCAGATCGTGCAGCTGTTCAACGCTGGTGGCGCTGACAATCGGCGCGGTGACCGACGGCCGTGCGATCTGCCAGGCCAGCGCGATCTGCGCGGCACTGGCATTGTGCTTGCTGGCCACATCATCCAGCGCCTGCAGGATGCGCAGGCCGCGCGGGTTCAGATAACGCTTGACCACCATCTCGCCACGCGCCGGGCTCTTGGCTGCATCGGCGGCGGTGCGGTACTTGCCGCTCAGGAAGCCGCTGGCCAGCGCGTAGTAGCCGATCACACCAATCTGTTCGCGCTGCACCAGCGGCTCCAGTTCGGTTTCATAGCCGGCGCGGTCGTACAGGTTGTACTCCGGCTGCAGGGTTTCGTAGCGCGGCAGCTTGTAATCGCTGGATACCTTCAGCGCATCGGCCAGGCGCGTGGCGCTGTAATTGGACGCACCGATGGCGCGCACCTTGCCGGCCTCGATCAGGCGGCCGAATGCAGCCAGGGTGGCTTCCAGCGGGGTGGATTCGTCATCCTCGTGGGCCTGGTACAGATCGATCACATCGGTCTGCAGGCGACGCAGCGAATCATCCACCGCCGCATCGATATTGTCCGGGGTCAGGCCGGGGCGCTCGGCCCACTTGGCCACCTTGGTCGCCAGGATGACCTTGTCACGTTTGCCGCTGCGGGCGAACCATTTGCCGATCAGCGTTTCCGATTCACCGCCCTGGTTGCCCGGTACCCACGCCGAATACACATCGGCGGTATCGACCAGGTTGAAGCCGGCATCAACGAAGGCATCGAGCAGGGCGAAGCTGGCCTTTTCATCGGCGCTCCAACCGAACACATTGCCGCCGAAGGCGAGCGGACGTACATGCAGGCCGGAACGGCCGAGTTCGCGGGTTGCCGTCATGGACACGGACTCCTTGGGGGAAGTCCTCCAGCATAGAGCGCCCCCTGTGACCGTGCTGCGGCGGTGACCACAAAACAGTGTTCCGCAACGCGCACGTCGCTAACGTTTTGTGAACACCTGCGGCGCGGCGACTGCTAGTCTCGCCGCATCTTCCGCTGGAGTCGTCCCGATGAATGCTGTTTCGTCCCTGCGTGGTTGCCGCCTGCTGCTTGCTTCGGCGCTGCTGGTAGCGGTTCCCGCCATCGCCGCGCCCGCTGCCGTCGTGGCGCCGGCCAAGATCCAGGTATCGCCGGCACTGGAAGCTGCGATCAAGGCGCCTACCCGCGATGCCAACAACGTAAAGCGTGACGGATACCGTCATCCTGCGCAGACGCTGGCGTTCTTCACCGTGGCACCGGAAAAGACCGTCATCGAAATCACCCCCGGCAACGGCTGGTACTCGGAAATCCTGGCGCCGCTGCTGCGCGACAAGGGCCATTACATCGCCGCGGTGGTCGATCCGCAGGCGGTGGCTGAAGGGCGTGGCCGCGATTACCAGCAGCGCAGCCGCGACGGCCTGGAAAAGAAGTTTGCCGGCGCGCCGGCGCAGTTCGACAAGACCACCGTGGTGGCCTACGACCCGGCCAAGCCGGTGTTTGGTCCGGCGGCGTCGGCCGATGTGGTGCTGACCTTCCGCAACGTGCACAACTGGCGCAAGGCCGGGCAGGCACAGGGCATGTTCCAGGGCTTCTTCAACGTGCTCAAGCCGGGCGGCGTGCTGGGCGTGGTCGAGCACCGCGCCAAGGCCGACGTGGCCGACGACGATGACACCGGCTATGTCGGCCAGCAGCAGGTGATCGCGATGGCCGAGGCCGCCGGCTTCAAGCTGGACGCGCGTACCGAAGTGAACGCCAACCCGCGTGACACCAAGGACCACCCCAATGGCGTGTGGACCCTGCCGCCGACCAACCAGCACGACAAGGCCGACGACGCCAAGTACCAGGCCATCGGTGAAAGCGACCGCATGACCCTGCGGTTCGTGAAGCCGTAAGGGGGTAGCGCCGGTCCACGCCCGGCGAGCGCGCAGCGCGGCGTGGGACAATAGCCCATCGCCGCCTGCCGCCCCCTGCAATGCTGATCGCCTTCAACAAGCCCTTCAACGTGCTCTGCCAGTTCACCGACCGCAGCGTGCCGCCGCGGCCGACCCTGGCCGGGTTCGGCCTGCCGCCGCGCGTGTATGCCGCCGGTCGCCTGGACCATGACAGCGAGGGCCTGTTGCTGCTGACCGACAACGGCACGCTGGCGCACAAGCTCACCGACCCGCGGCACAAGGCCGACAAGACCTACTGGGTGCAGGTGGAAGGCACGCCCAGCGACGAGCAGTTGCAGCGGCTGCGTGATGGCGTGGTACTGAATGACGGGCCGACCCTGCCGGCGAAGATCGAGCGCCTCGATCCGGCGCCGGCGCTGTGGCTGCGCGATCCGCCGGTGCGGTTCCGAAAGACCGTGCCCGACAGCTGGCTGGCGATCACCATCCGTGAAGGCCGCAACCGCCAGGTGCGGCGCATGACCGCTGCGGTGAATCTGCCGACCCTGCGCCTGGTGCGCGTGGCGATGGGCCCGTACCGGCTGGACGATCTGCAGCCGGGGCAGTGGCGGCAGATCGGCTGAAACGAAAAGGGTCGGAGCCCTTCCTGCGGAAGGGATCCGACCCTTGATCGGGGTCAGACCCCTTCCGCAGGAAGGGCTCTGACCCCTCTGATGGGGCTCAGGTATCGCTGCCGATGTCGCTGTGCTCGTCCACCACGGTGTCGTTGCGGCGGTCACGCGCATGGATGCGTTGCGCCTGGCCATTCACCACATGGCCGTTGGCCGCCTTCTTCTTCTGCTGCTTGCGGTACAGCGCGTAGCCCAGCAGGCCCACGCCCACCGCTGCGGCGGCAATGGTCACCGCCGGGTTGCGGCGGGCGAACTTGGTGGCCACCTTGCCCCCGGTCTTCACCGCACCCAGCGCAGCGCCGGTCTTGATCCAGTCACTGGCCTGCGGGCCCAGATGGCGCAGGCTGCCGCCGGCACTCTTCAGGCCGTCGCCGGCACTGTGGGCCAGGTCCAGGGCGCGCTCCAGGGCGCGGTCGGTGATTACGGTCAGCTTGCTCATGCGGGGGTCCTTTGCCTCGGGTCGAAGTCCAGTGTGTCGTGCTGCCTGTAAACGGTATGTCAGGCAGGCGGGCATGCGCCTTGACGCGGCCGCCGCCGTTCAGCATCCGGCAGGCCGGGGGTCGGATCCCTTTCCCTTGGGAAAGGGCTCTGACCCCGCTGGGTGAATATGGGGTCAGAGCCGTTTGCGTTGCAAAGGGATCCGACCCCATCACTCAGGTACCGCGCGGTTTGGCGCGGTGGGTGGCGGTGGCCGTCCACGGGTCATCCGGCCACGGGTGGCGTGGGTAGCGCCCCTTCATTTCCTTCTTTACCTCGGCATAGGTGTTTTCCCAGAAGTTGCGCAGGTCCTGGGTGACCTGCAGCGGGCGGCCGCCGGGCGACAGCAGGTGCAAGGTCAGCGGTACCCGGCCATCGGCAATGCGCGGGGTGTCGGCCAGGCCGAACAGTTCCTGCAGCTTCACCGCCAGTACCGGTGGCTGCGGTTCGCCGGTTTCACTGTCCAGGCCGTAGCTGATGCCGCGTTCCAGCCCCGACGGCACGCTGATGCGGGTGGGTGCATGGCGCTCCACCAGCTGCCGTTGCGCCCATTCCAGCGGCGATTTCAGCGCTTCGCCGAAACTGCTCTCGTCCAACGCATCCAGGCGGGTCTTGCCGGCGAACGCCGGTTGCAGCCACTGCGCGCGGCTGGCCAGCAGGGCGTCGTCACTGCAATCGGGCAGGCCCAGCTCGGGCATCCAGCGTCGCAGCGACTCCACCCGTGCCTGCCATTGGCGCAGGCCCTCAGTCCACGGCAATGCCTGCAGGCCCAGTTCGGCCACGGCATCGGTCAGCGCCTGCGCCGCGTGCTGCGGGTCCACCCGCCCGGCCGAACGGCTGTCCAGCACGATGCGGTCGAAGCGGGTTTCGCGCAGCGCCACCAGGGCACGCCGTTCGCTGTCCCAGCGCACGGTGTCCTCGGTTACAAAGCGCTGTGGCCACGCGCTGCGCAGATAGCCTTCATCCACCGGTGCGGCGCGCAGCAGCAGCGCATCACGTGCCTCGAAGCGCAGTTCGCTGGCTACCAGCCACGGTTCACCGCGCAGGTCGCTCAGCTCGTGCAGGCGCGCGCTGCGGCCGTTGGCCAGCAGGTAGCGCAGCGGGTCGGACGGATGCTGGAAGGCGATGCGGTCGGGGAAGGCGTGGGCCAACAGGTCGCCCAGTTCGTGCGCTTCAATGCTGGCCGGTGGCAGCGCATCGCAGCGCAGGCGTCGGCGCCACTGCTTGGCGGCCGCATCGATCGCGGCCAGGCCGCTGCGGTTGGCATCGGTCGGCGCACGGCCGTTGCGGAACGCCGCCAGGGCCCGCCAGCGTGCCGCCAGCGCATCACCGCCCTGGCGAAGGGGATCACGTGCTTCCAGCAGCGCGGCCAGATCGGCGGCCAGCGCTTGCGCGCGACCTGCCGGCGCGGCCAGCAGCATGGCCGCCAGCCGCGGATGCGTGCCCAGCGCCAGCACACGGCGGCCCAGCGCGGTGATCGCCCCGCTGCTGCTGAGTGCGCCCAGCCGTTGCAGCAGCTCGCGCGCGGCGGCCATCGGCCCGCTCGGCGGGGGATCGACGAAGCGCAGATCGCTGCTGCCCCAGGCGGCCAGCTCCAGCGCCAGCCCGGCCAGTTCCACCTGTTCGATTTCCGCACGCCGCTGCGGCTCCAGCCGTTGCGACTGCGGCCACAGCCGCCAGGCCACGCCTTCGGCCACGCGGCCGGCGCGGCCGGCACGCTGGTCGGCCGAGGCCTGGGCGATGGCCACCACGTCCAGCCGGGTGAAGCCGCTGTTGGGGTCGTAGCGTGGTTCGCGGGCCTGGCCACTGTCGATCACCACGCGCACGCCGGGCAGGGTCACCGACGATTCGGCCACGTTGGTGGCCAGCACCACGCGGCGGCGGCCATCGCTGGCCGCCTGCAGCACGCGCGCCTGCTGTTCCACCGGCAGTTCGCCATGCAGGGCCAGTACCTCCACGCTGCTGTCCAGCGCGTCCTGCAGGCCGGCCTGTACGCGCGCGATCTCGCGCTGGCCGGGCAGGAACACCAGCGCGTCGCCGGGGTGCTCGGCCAGGGCCTGCTGCACCGCGCGGCGCACCTGCAGTTCCAGGGTCTCGTCGCGGCGTGCCGGAAAGTGGCTGATCGCCACCGGGTAGCTGCGACCTTCGCTGCTCAGCCGCGGAGCATCCAGGAAGCGCGCCAGGCGCTCGCCATCCAGCGTGGCCGACATCACCAGCAGGCGCAGATCGTCACGCAGCTGCGCCTGCACGTCCAGCGCCAGTGCCAGCCCCAGGTCACCACTCAGGTGGCGTTCGTGGAATTCATCGAACAGGATCGCGCCCACCGTCTCCAGCATCGGGTCGTCCTGCAGCATGCGGGTCAGGATGCCCTCGGTGACGACCTCGATGCGGGTGCGCGCCGAGACCTTGTTCTCGAAGCGGATGCGGTAGCCCACCGTGCCGCCCACCTCCTCGCCCAGTTGCCGGGCCATGAACAGCGCCGCGCTGCGTGCGGCCACCCGGCGCGGTTCCAGCAGGATGATCCTGCGGTCCTGCAGCCACGGCGCATCCAGCAGGGCCAACGGCACCTGGGTGGTCTTGCCGGCGCCGGGCGGGGCTTCCAGCACCAGGCGCGGGTGGTCGGCCAGGTGCTGCTGGATCTGCGGCAGCAGCGGCGAAATCGGGAAGAGCGGGGCATTCATGTGCAAAGGATAAGGGGCGCAGCGCGGCGCAGGTACAATGCGCGGGTTTTCCTGTCCCTGCTGCCCCCATGCACCTGATCGATATCGGCGCCAACCTCACCCACGATTCCTTCGACCGCGACCGCGATGCCGTCCTGGACCGCGCGCGCCAGGCCGGGGTGGTGCAGATGGTCATCACCGGCGCCAGCCGTGAGCATTCGCCGCTGGCCCTGCAGCTGGCGCAGCAGCACCCGGGCTTCCTGTTCGCCACCGCGGGCGTGCACCCGCACCACGCGGTGGAATACACCGACGAATGCGATGCGGAAATGCGCGCGCTGCACGCGCATGCCGAGGTAGTGGCCGTGGGCGAATGCGGGCTGGATTACTTCCGTGATTTCTCGCCGCGTCCGGCGCAGCACCGTGCGTTCGAGCGCCAGCTGCAGCTGGCGGCCGACAATGGCAAGCCGTTGTTCCTGCACCAGCGCGACGCGCACGCCGATTTCATGGCGCAGATGAAGAACTTCGACGGCCGCCTGGGCCCGGCAGTGGTGCATTGCTTCACCGGCGAACGTGACGAACTGTTCGATTACCTGGACCAGGATTGGTACATCGGCATCACCGGTTGGCTGTGCGACGAGCGCCGTGGCGCGCACCTGCGCGAACTGGTGAAGAACATCCCGGCCAACCGTCTGATGATCGAGACCGATGCACCGTACCTGCTGCCGCGCACCCTGAAGCCGATGCCGAAGGACCGCCGCAACGAGCCGATGTTCCTCTCGCACATCGTCGAGGAACTGGCCCGCGATCGTGGCGAAGATGTGGCCGTGACCGCGGCCAATGCCACTGCAGCCACGCGCACGTTCTTCCGGCTGCCCGACGCGGGTTGACCGCGAGGGCGGCGTGGCGAAGCCCCGCGCGTCGTGATGCCGAACGGACCGACGTTACGCCGTGATGTCGAACGCATCGATCATGCGCCGTGATGTCGAACTGACCGACGTTGCGTCGTAGAGTCGAGCTTGCTCGACTGCTGTTGGCAGAAGCAGTCGAGCAAGCTCGA
>NZ_DAMBCN010000008.1:0-126956 GCF_032056425.1 Stenotrophomonas sp. | reverse complement strand
CCAAGTGCGATCAAAGTATCGCTTCTTGGCGTCCGCTGACGGGGAGCCAGACCAGTGAGCCGCATGGATGCGGCGACCAAGCCCCCATGGACGGGTTTACGGCGTCCCCGCAAATCCACAGCCCCCCGCCATCCCTCGGTGAAACCCTGAGCAATGAACGCACGCCGTTGCTGTTGCCGTTGCCCTGGCTTGAAACGGGTGCCGGGCAGCGCCCGGCCCGGTATCCTTTGCTTCTGATGTCCGATCTTGTCCATGCCAGCCGCGAAGCCCTCAGCGAAGGCGGCGCGCTCGCCTCGCACCTGGATGCGTTCGTGCCGCGTCCGGCGCAGCTGCGCCTGACCGAGGCCATTGCCGATGCGCTGCAGCAGCGCGATCTGCTGCTGGCCGAGGCCGGCACCGGCACCGGCAAGACATTCGCCTATCTGGTGCCGGTGCTGCTGTCCGGACTGCGCACCATCATCTCCACCGGCACCCGCGCGCTGCAGGACCAGCTCTACCACCGCGATCTGCCGCGCGTGCGCCAGGCGCTGGGCGTGGGCCTGCGCAGCGCACTGCTGAAGGGGCGTGCCAATTACCTGTGCCGTTACCGCCTGCAGCAGGCCCGCGGTGAGCCGCGCTTTTCCAGCCCGGAACAGGCCGCGCAGTTCCAGCGCATCCTGGCCTGGTCGGGGCGCTCGGAGTTCGGCGATATCGCCGAACTGGATGGCCTGGCCGATGATTCGCCGCTGTTGCCGATGGTGACTTCCACCGTCGACAACTGCCTGGGCACGGACTGCCCGTTCTGGGATGACTGCTTCGTGGCGCGCGCGCGGCAACGCGCGCAGGCGGCGGATGTGGTGGTGGTCAACCATCATCTGCTGCTGGCCGATCTGGCGCTGAAGCAGGACGGGTTCGGTGAACTGCTGCCGGGGGCGCAGGCCTTCGTCATCGACGAGGCGCACCAGTTGCCCGAGCTGGCGGCGCAGTTCTTCGGTGAAGGCTTCGGCATGAGGCCCTGGCAGGAGCTGGGGCGCGACTGCCTGGCCGAGGCGCGCGGCGTGGGCGGGGCGCAGGCCAGTCTGCAGGACGTCGTCGATCAGCTGCAGCAGGCACTGCTGGCCTTGCGCCTGGCCATGGAAGGGTTGCCGCAACGGGGCACGCAGTGGCGTGCGCTGACGATGCCGCAGGTGCGCGATGGATTCGACACTGTGATGAGCTGCCTGGTGGCCCTGGAGCAGACGCTGCAGCCGCTGCGCGATGCCGCAGCGGGCCTGGATGCCTGCCATGCTCGGGCACGTGAAGCGATTTCGCGTCTGGCGCGCTGGCTGGGCGAGGACGAGCCAGTGCTCGATTTCGATGCCGACCCGAACGATGCACCGGCGGCGGCCGATGTGCTCTGGTATGAGCTGACCCCGCGCGGCTTCCGCTGCCAGCGCACGCCGATGGATGTGTCCGGCCCGTTGCGCGAACACCGCGAGCGCAGCCGTGCCGCGTGGATCTTCACCTCGGCCACGCTGACGGTGGGCGGGGGCTTCGACCACATCGCCACGCGCCTGGGGCTGGATGATCCGCATACGCTGGTGCAACCCAGCCCCTTCAACTGGCCCGAGCAGGCGCTGTGTTACCTGCCTGCGGGCCTGCCCGATCCGGCCGCGCGCGGCTTTGGCACGGCGCTGATCCAGACCCTGCAGCCGGTTCTGCGTGCCTCGCAGGGCCGGGCCTTCCTGCTGTTCGCCTCGCATCGGGCCCTGCGCGAAGCGGCCGAGGCGCTGCGCGACGGGCCGTGGCCGTTGTTCGTGCAGGGCGAGGCGCCGCGCGCAACCCTGCTGCAGCGCTTCCGCGAATCGGGCAATGGTGTCCTGCTGGGCTCGGCCAGTTTCCGCGAAGGCGTGGATGTGGTGGGCGAGGCGCTGAGCGTGGTGGTGATCGACAAACTACCCTTTGCTGCCCCCGACGACCCGGTCTACGAGGCCCGCCTGGAGGCGATCCGCAGCCAGGGCGGCAATCCCTTCCGCGACGAACAGCTGCCGCAGGCGGTCATTGCGCTGAAGCAGGGCGTGGGCAGGCTGATCCGCAGCGAAACCGATCGCGGCGTGCTGGTGCTGTGCGACCCTCGTCTGCTGAACCGGGGCTATGGGCGGGTGTTCCTGTCGTCGCTGCCGCCGTTCCGGCAAACCCGCGCCCTGGCCGATGTGCAGGCCTTCTTTGCGCCACAATGGGCCCCCGCGGCCGACGCTGCCGCCCCCCCGACGCCGGCGCCTGCGGCGCCCGAGCCCCCAGCGGGTCCACTGCCGGCCCCCGGCGCCACGTTCCCCTTGTTCTGACCTGATCCGATGAAACTGCTCGCCTTTGAAACCGCCACCGAAGCCTGTTCCGTTGCCCTGCATGTGGACGGGCAGGTGCTGGAACGCTTCGAGATCGCCCCGCGCCGGCATGCCGAACTGAGCCTGCCCTGGGCCGAGGCCCTGCTGGCCGAGGCCGGCATCAGCCGCCGGCAGCTGGATGGCATCGCGCTCAGCCGTGGTCCCGGCGCCTTCACCGGTGTGCGCCTGGCGATCGCGATCGCACAGGGCATTGCCCTGGCGCTGGACCGCCCGCTGCTGCCGGTGTCGACGCTGCAGGTGCTGGCGTTGCGCGCACCGGCCGAGGAATCGCAGATCCTGTCGGTGATCGATGCGCGGATGGGCGAGCTGTACGCCGCGCGCTTTGAGCGCGTGGATGGGCTGCCGGTGGTGGCCTGCGACGCCGAGCGCGTGTGCGCGCCTGCTGCTGTGGTGCTGCCGGATGGGCTGCAGGCCTACGGTGTCGGCAGTGGTTTCGCTGCCGCCGACGGTGCACTGGTGGCGCAGCTGGGTGCTGGGCTGCGCGGATTCGATGCGACGGCATTGCCGCGTGCGTCCGATGTGCTGGCGCTGGCGCTACCTGCGTTCGCACGCGGCGAAGGCATCGCCGCCGAGCGGGTCGAACCGGCATACCTGCGCGACAACGTCGCGCTGACCCTGGTCGAGCAGCAGGCCGCCCGCGAGGCGAAGGCGAAAGCCAACGGCTGAGCCCCTCGTGGCGGGGGCGGGGCGCGTAAATCCAATGCCGTGCTTGGCCGGGCGGGGTGGGGCCGCGGGGGACGCCGCAAGTACGTCCCTGTAGGCTTGGCCGCGGCATCCATGCCGCGGACACCCCCGCGAACCCACCCCGCCCGGCCTTTGACAGTTTCCGTGCGCGGCCGCCACGGAAAATCAAAAAAGAAAAATCAAAGTCAAAGTCAAACGCCGATCGCTTCGCTCGCATCCACGCATGGCGTGGATGTGTCGACCAAGGTCGACACCTACCAGAAGCGAAGAAGCGCCGCGATCTGTCGGAGGTGGGGCGGTGTCGGGTGGCGGGGTATCCGCGGCATGGATGCCGCGGCTAAGCCTACAAGGACGTACTTGCGGCGTCCCCGCCACCCGACACCGCCCCGCCAAGCCCACAATTCCCACCGCCGCTGTGGCTGTTGCCGTTGCTCTGGCTCTGCAGCGGGTCCCGGGCCGCAGGCCCGGGCGACAAACCCCTACCGGTCGTCGCGTAGTTCGCCGCCGGGCAGGAACACCCAGGTGCGGGTCACCTGCAGGATATCCACGCCATCATCGGTCTTTGGCAACGCGGGGAACGGCTGCGCCAGCGACACCACCCGCAACGCCGCCTGGTCCAGCAGCGGCGTGCCGCTGGATTTCAGGATCCGGCTGCTTTCCACGCTGCCATCGCGGCGCACGCCCACGCTGATCACCACCTGGCCACCCAGCCGGCGCTGCCGCGCCTCGTCCGGGTAATTCAGGTTGCCGACCTGCTCGGCCCGGTCCACCCAGGCACGCAGATAATTGGCGTAGGCGTATTCACGGGTGCTGGCCGAAACGAACTTGCGGTTCGGTCGCTTCGCATACTGCGCCGAGCGCAGGTGAACCTCGGCCGCCAGCCGTGCCATCTCCGCATCGCGCTGCTCGCGCGCGGTCACCGGGGCGTCCGGAGTCGGTTCAAGCGGGGTGGGACGCGACTGCGCCTGGGCCACCACGCCCTCGCCATTGCGGCTGCTGACCACACGTGCTTCGGGCGGCGGCACCGGCGCGGCCGACTGCTGCTGTTGCGGTACCGGGCTCAGCCCACTCTGCGCCTGCGGCACCACGCCGGTCTGGTTGTCGCGCGGGCGCTGGGCGCGGTCATGCTCGCCACCGCCCTCCTGGTTGGCGGCAGCCAGGAAATCGGCCTGCTTCGGCGTCAGCGGCGTGCGGGTCTGGCTGAAGATCACTTCCAGCGTGGGCACCAGCGGTGCGTCCCCTTTCACGGCGAAGCCCACCGCCAGTACCAGCAGCACGTGCAGCAGGACCGAAAGGGCCAGGGTCGCGGCCAGCCGCTGTGCTTCGCGCGGGGGCGGGGGCAGCACGGCAGGAACAGCATTCATCAGCGCAGGCCGGCCTCGATCGCGTCGAACAGGGTGCCGGCGATGTTCAGCCCGTACTGCGCATCCAGCTCGCGCACGCAGGTCGGGCTGGTCACGTTCACTTCGGTCAGGTAGTCGCCAATCACGTCCAGGCCAACAAAACGCATGCCGCGCCGCTTCATCTCCGGGCCGACCTGGGCGGCAATCCAGCGGTCGCGTTCGCTCAGCGGCCGACCTTCACCCCGCCCGCCAGCGGCCAGGTTGCCACGGAATTCATCGCCCTGCGGAATACGCGCCAGGCAGTAATCCACCGGCTCGCCGTCCACCAGCAGGATGCGCTTGTCGCCGGCGGTGATGTCGGGAATGAACTTCTGCGCCAGCGCCAGCTTGCGGCCACCGTCGGTCAGCGTTTCCAGGATCACGTTCAGGTTGGGATCGCCCTGGCCGCTGCGGAAGATCGAACGACCGCCCATGCCGTCCAGTGGCTTCAGCACCGCCTGGCCATGTTCCAGCGCGAATGCTTTCAGTGCCTTGGCATCGCGGCTGACCAGCGTGGGCGGGCAGCACTGCGGGAACAGCAGGGCCGCCAGCTTTTCGTTGTAGTCGCGCAGGCCCTGCGGGTTGTTCACCACGCAGGCGCCAGCGGCGGCGGCCAGGTCCAGCACCTGGGTGTCGTAAATGAACTCGGCATCGACCGGCGGGTCCTTGCGCATCAATACCACTTGGCCGGGGCCGAACACGGTGCGGCTGAATGCGCCAAGTTCGTACCAGCCGCTGGGATCGTCACGCACCTGCAGCGGGGCGGTACGGGCCACGGCCAGGCCGCCTTCCAAGGCCAGGCCACCGGGTTGCACGTAGTGCAGGGCGTGGCCACGGCGCTGGGCTTCCAGCAGCATGGCAAAGGTCGTGTCCTTGGCGATCTTGATATGGGCGATGGGATCCATCACCACGATGACGTTCAACGGCATGGGCGCACCTTCAAGGCAAGGCGCTGATGGTAGCGGCAACGCCGCCCCCGTGCCTGCCTGCGGGGGTGCAACGCTGCGTCCCCGCGCCGTCTGCCATGGCCGGTTCTGCGCAGTCTCTGCCAAACCGGTCACGTTCAGCCGGGCGCCACGCCCCGCCCCGTGGGACGGCCTTGAAGCGGGCGCGGAAAGTGCGATATAGATACGCTTTCGCAGCGGCACCCAACCTAGAAGGGCCGCGCGCTTGGGGAATGGCAATGACTGAAAACATGACTGCGGGCGGGGAACTCGCAGGCCTCCGGGTGATGGTCATCGATGACTCGAAGACCATCCGCCGGACTGCGGAAACACTGCTCAAGCGCGAAGGCTGCGAGGTGGTGACCGCGACCGATGGCTTCGAGGCTCTGGCCAAGATCGCGGACCAGCAGCCACAGATCATCTTCGTCGACATCATGATGCCGCGCCTGGATGGCTACCAGACCTGTGCCCTGATCAAGGGCAACCAGCTGTTCAAGTCCACCCCGGTCATCATGCTGTCTTCCAAGGACGGCCTGTTCGACAAGGCGCGCGGGCGCATCGTCGGCTCGGAGCAGTACCTGACCAAGCCTTTCACGCGTGAAGAACTGCTGGGTGCCATCCGCACATACGTCAACGCCTGACCAGGGGGGAAAGGCACAATGGCTCGTATCGTCCTGATCGAGGATTCACCGACCGACCGCGCGGTATTCACCCAGTGGCTGCGCCGTGCCGGCCATGAGGTGCTGGAAGCGGACAACGCCGAAGATGGCCTGCAGCTGGTACGCGACCAGGTCCCACAGCTGGTGCTGATGGACGTGGTGCTGCCGGGCATGAGTGGTTTCCAGGCGACCCGGGCGATGGCCCGCGACGCGGCGACCAAGCACATCCCGGTGATCATCGTCAGCACCAAAGCGATGGAAACCGACAAAGCCTGGGGCCTGCGCCAGGGCGCAGCCGATTACATCGTCAAGCCGCCGCGCGAAGAGGAACTGATCGCGCGCATCAACGAGCTGGTGGCCTGATGCGTTCGCCTTTCGACATTCTTGAAGCCTACGAACGGCGCAGCCTGGCCCATGCGGTGCAGCTGCCCGAGCGCCAGTTCGCCGAGGACCTCTGGCGTGGCGTCGGCTACCGGGTCGGCCAGCGCCGGCTGGTGTCCGATTTCCGCGAAGTGGTGGAAATCGTGCCGATGCCGCCGGTCACCCCGGTGCCGTGCGCACAGCCGTGGCTGCTGGGCGTGGGCAACCTGCGCGGCAACCTGTTCCCGGTGGTTGATCTGAAGTACTTCCTGGAAGGTGCGCGTACCGTGCAGCAGGAAGGCCAGCGCGTGCTGATCATGCGCCAGGCCGGCGGCGACGTGGCCCTGACCATCGATGAACTGTTTGGCCAGCGCAGCTTTGAACTGGCCCAGCAGATCGATGCCGGCCGCCTGGCCGAGGGCCGCTACGGCCACTTCGTCGATCGCGCCTTCCATGCCGACGGCCACGATTGGGGCGTGTTCTCGCTCTCGTTGCTGTCGCGTACCCCTGAATTCCGGCAAGCCGCGGCCTGAGGCCGGGCAACGCCCCCTGCATTGAACCTCGAGGTTGAACGATGAGTACTGCTTCGGACGCCACCAAGACCGGCAAGCTGCGGCTGGGCGGCAGCAACCTGTGGCTGGCCCTGCTGTTGCTGTCCATGGTCCTGTTCGGCCTGAACACGGGTGTGGCCACCTGGCAGGGCAGCCGCCTGGCCGACGCCGGCTCCAAGGCCGCCGACCTGCAGGTGCTGTCACAGCAGCTGGCCAACCAGGGCCGTGATGCCGTGGGCGGCAACGCGCAGGCGTTCACCGCCTTCAAGGCCACCCGCAACGCCATCGAACAGAACGTCTCGACCCTGCAGGGGCGCTACGGCAGCGAGCCGGGCGTGTCCAAGGCCATCGGCACACTGGCCGAGACGTGGGCGCCGCTGGGCAAGCAGGCCGGCCAGCTGGTCGCTAGTGAACCGGCCGTACTGGCCCTGGCCGGCAACGCCAACAACTTCACCGGCGCCGTGCCGGGCCTGCAGGCGCAGTTGAATGAACTGGTGCGGGCGATGTCTGCCTCGGGCGCGCCGGCTTCACAGGTGTACAGCGCCCTGCAGCAGGTTGTGGTGGCCGGTTCGATGGCCCGCCGGGTGACCGAAATGCGCGCCGGTGGCACTGCTGCGGCCGCCTCGGGCGACGCGCTGGCGCGCGACATCACCGTGTTCTCGCAGGTGCTTGATGGCCTGCGCAACGGCAACGAAGAACTGGGCATCACCGCCGTGCGCGGCGCCGGCGCCGTCGCCGCGCTGGAACAGTCACAGCAGAAGTGGGAGGCGATGAAGCAGGGCGCCGACGCCATCCTGGCCAGCTCGCGCCAGCTGTTTGCCGCGCAGTCGGCCGCCACGGCCCTGGGCCAGGGCTCCGCCCACATGCTCGATGACAGCCGCAAGCTGTTCGAGGCGTTCTCTTCGTTTGGTTCGGTGTCCGACACCCGTCTGTTCCCGAACTTCTGGATCGGCGTGGTGTCCGGTGCGCTGTCGCTGATCGCGATCATCGGCTTCGTGTCCACCAACGTGCGCAGCCGTTCGCGTGAACAGGAACTGCGCTACCAGACCCAGGTGGAGTTCAACAGCCGCAACCAGCAGGCGATCATGCGACTGCTGGACGAAATCAGCTCGCTCGGTGAAGGCGACCTGACGGTGAAGGCGTCGGTGACCGAAGACATGACCGGCGCGATCGCAGACGCGATCAACTACGCCGTCGATGAGCTGCGCCACCTGGTGACCACCATCAACGACACCTCGGCCAAGGTGGCCGTGTCCACCCAGGAAACCCAGGCCACGGCCATGCAGCTGGCCGAAGCGGCCGGCCACCAGGCCAACCAGATCACCTCGGCGTCGGACCGAATCGGCGAAATCGCCGCCAGCATCGAACAGGTGTCGCGCAACTCGGCCGAGTCGGCCGACGTGGCACAGCGCTCGGTGGTGATCGCCGCCGAAGGTGCCGGCGTGGTGCGCGAGACCATCCAGGGCATGGACCAGATCCGTGACCAGATCCAGGAAACCTCCAAGCGCATCAAGCGCCTGGGCGAGTCCTCGCAGGAAATCGGCTCGATCGTGGAACTGATCAACGACATTTCCGAACAGACCAACATCCTGGCGTTGAACGCGGCCGTGCAGGCGGCGTCGGCCGGTGAAGCAGGCCGCGGTTTCGCGGTCGTGGCCGACGAAGTGCAGCGCCTGGCAGAACGTACCTCGGGCGCCACCCGACGCATCGAAAACCTGGTGCAGGCCATTCAGGCCGATACCAACGAAGCGGTCACCTCGATGGAGCAGACCACCGCCGAAGTGGTCTCCGGCGCCCGCCTGGCCGAGGACGCGGGTACCGCGCTGACCGAAATCGAGCGCGTGTCCAACGCCCTGAACACCCTCATCAAGAACATTTCGATCGCCGCCCAGCAGCAGTCCGCTGCGGCCTCGGACATCACCCGCACCATGGGCGTGATCCGGCAGATCACCGGCCAGACCTCGCAGGGCGCCGGCCAGACCGCCGAGTCGATCGGCCACCTGGCACAGCTGGCCGCCGATCTGCGTCGTTCGGTGGCCGACTTCAAGCTGCCGGCGTGACACGGGCAGGGCGGCGAGCAAGGAACCAGTCGATGAAGCATTTCCATTCCCCAGGCCACGGACCGCGCGGTAGTCGCGCGGTGGCGACCGGAGCGCACCGATGAGCAGCAGTCTGCGCGACGCCATGAGCCATGCAGCCCTGGGCTGGGTGAAGCCCGAGCTGGACGAGACCCTGCGCCTGGTGCGCAACGAGGTCGAGTACTTCGTGGAAGACCCGGCCGATGGCAGCCGCATGCGCATCTGCGCCGGTTACCTGCACCAGGTGCAGGGCACCCTGCGCATGGTGGAACTGTATGCGCCGGCGATGGTGGCCGAGGAACTGGAACAGCTGGCCGTCGCCGTCGGCGAAGGCCGCGTGGCCGACCGCGATGAAGCCTGTGCCACGCTGATGCGCGGCAGCGTGCTGCTGCCCGATTACCTGGAACGCCTGCAGAACGGCCATCGCGATATTCCGATCGTGCTGATGCCGCTGTTGAACGAGATCCGCGCCGCGCGCGGCGAAGAGGGCGTCAATGACAGCGTGCTGTTCGCCTTCGCGCCCGACAGCGTGACCGCGACCGAGGCCGAGCTGGACCACGCCCGTGGCAGCCTGAGCGGGCGCAACCGCGAACTGCTGGATACGGTGGGCAGCGCGGTGAAGGAAGAACTGCTGCAGGTGAAGGATGCGCTGGATCTGCACCTGCGCACCGGCGGCGCGCCGCAGCAGCTGCAGGACCAGGTGACCAAGCTGGGTGCCGTGGCCGATACGCTGGGCATGATGGGCCTGGGCGCTGCGCGTGGCGTGGTGGTGCAGCAGCGCGATGCGCTGCTGGGCGTGGTGGAAGGCCGTCAGCAGATCGATGAAGACCTGCTGCTGGATATTGCCGGTGCGCTGTTGTACGTCGATGCGTCGCTGGACGACCAGGTCGCCCATCTGGGTGCCGGTGGCAGCGGCGAAGACGACCCCAGCGCGGTGGAAAACCGCCGCACGGTGGAAATCCTGGCGCACGAAGCGATTGCCAATTTCGCCGCCGCACGCGAGCATTTCGTCGCCTTCATCGAGACCAGCTGGAACCACAGCGAACTGCAGGACGTGCCGCGCCTGCTGGGCGACGTGTCCGGTGCGCTGCGCATGCTCGATCTCGGCACCGCTGCCGACTATCTGCGCGGCGTGCAGCAGTACATCGAGGCCGAACTGATCGGCCGCCAGCGCGTGCCCAGCGGTCGCCAGCTGGATACCCTGGCTGATGCCATGGCCAGCCTGGAGTACTACCTGGAAGCGCTGCGCGACCGCCGTCCGGGACGCGAAGACATCCTCGACATCACCCGCAGCAGCCTGGAAGCGCTGCGTTACTGGCCGCTGCCCGAGCGCAGCACGCCTGCCGTTGCCGGGGCGGTTACCGAAGCCCTGCCTGAGCCGGTGCAACGCGAGGCGCTGGCGGTGCCCGCTGCTGCGCTGCAGGTCGAGCCGCTGCAGATCGAGGTGCAGCCGGCGGCGCCCGCACCGGGCGACGTGCCGCTGCCGCTGCCTGATTTCACCTTCGATCCGCCGCCGGCACAACCGGCCGTGGATGCAGCCGATCATTCCCTGGTATTTGGTTCACTGGAACTGGCCGATGTCGATGCGCCGGTGCGGCAAGACAGCGCGCCGGTCGATACGGGCAATCTGCTGTTCGCAGCGTCCAGCGCGCCGCCGCCGGCGGTGCCGCAGTGGGAACTGGGCAGCCTGGACCATGGCACCGAGGCTGCGCCTGCCGATGACCATGCACGTGAGCCGACCTTCGCCAGTTTCGACCCGGTCAGCTATGAAGCCGACGCCGACGTGGGCGACGCGTCGGCTGCATCGCAGTGGTCGTTGACGCCTGCAACGCTGCAGGTGGGCGAGGGTCATGCGCACACGCCGGATGATGTGGAAGACAGCGTGGCCGTGGCTGACTGGGCAGATGCCACGGTGTTGAATGGGGCGGTGGCCGCGTCGTTCGATCCGGTTGCCGCCGAGCAGGACGGTCTGCCGGTGGCCGATGAAGAAGTGGTGTTCCACTTCGACGCCAGCGAACTGGACAATGCCGACCACGTGCTGTCCCTGCACGCCATGGAGACGCTGGCGCTGGACGACGCGCCGGCGCTGGACGCGGCACTGGAGATCGTCGACGCTGCGCCGTCGGCCGATCCGCTTGAGGACGCGCAAGCGCTGGACGCAGCCACGGTGGAGGCCGAAGCCGAAGCCGAGCCGGTCGTCGCAGTGGAGATTCCGGACGAGATTCCTGCCGTCGCCACCATCGATGTGGACGCTATTGCGCCGATCGACTTCAGCGACGCCGATACGGCGTTCCTGGCCGAACTGAGCGCCGCTGCAGCGGAGTTCAACCCGCATGCCGAGGCGGCGCCCGCGGCCGAGCCGGTGGCCGTTGCGGCCAGCGCGGCCGACGTTGGCATTGAGGGCGGCTTCGAAGACGACGCCGAGAACATCGACCAGGACATCCGTGAGGTATTCCTGGAAGAGTTCGACGATGAACTGCAGAACCTGGGCACGCTGTTGCCGCCCTGGCGCATGCAGCCGGACAACATGGACCGGCTGCGGCCGATCCGCCGTATCTTCCACACGCTCAAGGGCAGTGGCCGCCTGGTCGGCGCACGCACATTGGGGGAGTTCGCCTGGAAGATCGAAAGCCTGCTCAACCGCGTGCTCGATGGCACCCGCCCGGCTACCCCGGCCGTGCTGGCGATGGTGGACCATGCCCACGCCGCCCTTCCGCAGCTGAACGCCGCGCTGCGCCATGGCCAGCGCATCACCGTGGATCTGCAGGCCATGCAGGCCATTGCCGATCGTGTCGGTGCCGGTGAGGAAACCTTCTACGTCCCGCTCCCTGGCGCCGCGGCGCCTGCGGTGGACGTGCCCGCTGTGGCGGTGGCCAGCGAAGACGCTGCGGCGCGGGTCGACGTGCCCGCCGTCGACGTCGTCGAGTCCGCGCCGGAACCGGCGGCCGCGCCGATCGGCACGCCCGCGCAGATCGACAGCGTGCTGCAGGAAATCCTGGAAGCCGAGGTGGAACTGCACCTGGCCACGTTGCACGCCTGGCTGCAGGCCGCACAGCAGGCACCGCACGCGGTGACCGACGCGCTGCTGCGTGCGGTGCATACCATGAACGGCGCCTTCGCGATGACCGAGGTGCCGGAAATCACCACGGTCACCGGCACGGCAGAGTCGTACATCAAGCGTGCCCTGGCCGCGCAGGCTGTGCCTGCCGAGGAAGGTGTATCGGCGCTGCTGGACACCGCCCAGGCCATTGCCGGCACGATGACGGCACTGCAGGCCGAGCAGCCGCGCATCCAGCCGCACGATGCGCTGGCGCAGCGTCTGCAGGCCCTGGCCGAGGCGCTGCCGGAGGCGCGTTGGCCTGTGCTGGAGATGGATGAGGAGGACGAGGGCAGCGATGCGATGCGCGTCGATGCCGAGGCCGAGGTGGCCGAACCGGTCATCGACGAGGCAATCGACCTTGCCGCCAGCAATGAGCCGCCGCTGACGGGGGAATCCGGGCTGGAGCGCGTCGAACTGACCGGCGGTGAAGACCTGTCCCCGTTCTTCGATGCCGGCTGGCCGTCGCTGCCGCAGGCGAGCGAAGAGCGCGAGGCCGCGTTGCTGGCCACCGAAGAAACAACCCCGGCAGACGCGGATGCGAATGCGATGGTCGTCGAGGAATCCAGCGAAGCACTGTCGGCCGCAGACGCCGACGATGCAGACCTGACCGGTGCCGATGACCTGTCGCCGTACCTGGACGCCAGTGCGCTGCCCGTGGACGACAGTGACCTGGACGATGCGACGCAGGCGCTTGCGGATGACGTGATCGACCAGCCTGCAACGCTGCCCAGCGCGGACCAGACCCCGCTGTACGAAGATGAGGATGAACAGGCGCTCGACAGCACGCTGGCGAGCCTGCACGATGATATGGCTGCGCCGGGCTTTGCCGAGCCGGTCACTCTGGAGGCTGCGCTGGATGCAGGCCTGCACGTGATCGAGCCGGAGCAGGTGCTGGACGAGCAGGCCGATTGGCCGGTGCTCGGCCTGCAGGCCAGCGAACTCGCGCCCGGCGAGGCAGATGCCTTTGCCGAGGCTGCGGACGTCGACGGGGAAACGGCGGTCGGTGAAGGAGAGAGCGCCGACCTGCCGTCCCCGGCGACGGTGGACGAGCCCGAGCCCGCACCTGAGCCGGTTGCGACCCCGCCGGTTCCGTTGTTCGAACTGGAAGACGCTCCGGGCCAGGCCGCGCACATGACCGCAGCGATCGTCGATACCGTCGACACTGATGCAGTCGACGCGGTCGACGTGGCTGACACGGCCATCGCAACCGGCGACGAAGATGAGGCACCGAGCGACCTGCTCGACTTCAGCGTCTACGACCGCGAGCTGGTCGACATCTTCGTGGAAGAAGGCAACGACCTGCTCGACCATTGCGATGGCCTGATCAGCGAACTGCGCGATGCGCCTGATGATCGCGAAGCCCTGGCGGGCCTGCAGCGCGATCTGCACACGCTCAAGGGCGGTGCGCGCATGGCCGGCATCAATGCCATCGGCGATCTGGGGCACAGCATCGAGTCGCTGCTGGAAGCCGTGGCTGCCGGTCGCACCGACATTGAACGCCGCGACGTCCACCTGCTGGAACGTGGCTTCGACCGTCTGCACCAGCTGCTGACCCGCACCGGCGAGCACCGTGCAGTGGAACCGGCGCAGGACCTGCTGGAAGCGTTCGAAGCACGCACCCACGTGGGTTCGACCAGCACCGCCGTGGCTTCCAGCAAGGATGTCGAAACACCTGCGGTACCCGCCGCGCCACAGGCGCTGGCCGATGCGCCGCTGTCGGCACCGCTGCCGATGGAAGGCGCCCCGGATGAAGATCCGCTGGCCCGTCCGCAGCAGGAGCAGGTGCGTGTGCGCGCCGATCTGCTGGACCGCCTGGTCAACCATGCCGGTGAAGTGGCCATCTACCGCTCGCGCCTGGAGCAGCAGCTCGGCGCCTTCCGCGGCGCGATGGGCGAGCTGGAGCGCACCAATGCGCGACTGCGCGACCAGTTGCGCCGACTGGATCTGGAAACCGAAGCGCAGATCGTCGCCCGTTACCAGCGCGAGCAGGACCAGGCCGACCAGAAGTTCGATCCGCTGGAGCTGGACCGCTTCTCGACCCTGCAGCAGCTCAGCCGCGCGCTGAACGAATCGGCGGCCGACCTTGGCGGCCTGCAGGGCGTGCTGGACGATCTGTCGCGCCAGTACGATTCGCTGCTGCAGCAGCAGTCCCGCGTCAGCTCGGAACTGCAGGACGGCCTGATGCGCGCGCGCATGGTGCCGTTCGACGGCCTGGTGCCACGCCTGCGCCGTGTCGTCCGCCAGGCCGGTATCGATACTGGCAAGCAGGTGCACCTGACTCTGGAAGGCACCCACGGCGAACTGGACCGCAACGTGCTCGACCGCATGGTCGCGCCGCTGGAACACATGCTGCGCAATTCGGTGGCCCATGGCCTGGAAGCGCCCGAACAACGCCGCAGCGCTGGCAAGCCGGAGGAGGGCGAGGTTGCCATCCGCCTGCACCGCGAAGGCTCGGAAATCGTGCTGGAAGTGGCCGACGACGGCGCCGGCCTTGACCGCGAGGCGATCCGCCGCCGCGCCATCGACCGTGGCCTGCTGGGCGCCGATGCGCAGCCGAACGAGCAGGAACTGGACAACCTGATCTTTGCCTCCGGCTTCTCCACCGCCGACCAGGTCAGCCAGCTGGCCGGCCGCGGCGTGGGCATGGACGTGGTGCGCAATGAAGTGCGCCAGCTCGGCGGCTCGGTCGACATCCAGTCGGTGCGTGGCCAGGGCGTGCGTTTCACCTTGCGCCTGCCGCAGACGCTGGCCGTCACCCAGGCCGTGTTCGTGCAGATCGGAGAAACCACCTTTGCCGTGCCGGTGGCCTCGGTCAGCGGTATCGGCCGCCTGTCGCGCGATCGTTTCGAAGCGGCCGACAGCAGCTACCGCTACAGCGGCGAAGATTTCCCGCTGTACGACCTGGGCAGTCTGGTCGGCCAGGCCCCGGCACGGGCCGACGGCCAGGAGCAGGTGCCGCTGCTGCTGGTGCGCGCCGGCGACCTGCGCGCGGCCGTGGCCATCGACCAGGTACTGGGCAACCGGGAAATCGTGGTCAAGCCGGTGGGCCTGCAGATTGCATCGGTGCCGGGCATCTACGGCGCCACCATCACCGGCGATGGCCGCGTGGTGGTCATCCTGGACGTGGCCCCGCTGGTGCGCCGCTACCTGGCCAACCCGATCGTGCCGGTGCAGGACAATGCACCGCGCCAGGAACGGCAGGTGCCGCTGGTGATGGTGGTCGACGACTCGCTGACCATGCGCAAGGTGACCAGCCGCATCCTGGAACGCCACAACTTCGAAGTGAGCGTGGCGCGCGACGGCGTGGAAGCGCTGGAGCAGCTGGAAGAGCGCGTGCCCGACCTGATGCTGCTGGATATCGAAATGCCGCGCATGGATGGCTACGAGCTGGCCACGGCAATGCGTGCCGACCCGCGCTACAAGGACGTACCGATCGTGATGATCACCTCGCGCAGTGGCGACAAGCATCGCCAGCGCGCCTTCGAGATCGGCGTGCAGCGCTACCTGGGCAAGCCCTACCAGGAGCTGGACCTGATGCGCAATGTGTATGACCTGCTGGGGATCGCCCGTGTCCGTGAGTGACGTCAATCCGGTTCCGGCCGTTGCCCTGCTGGCCCGCCCGGGCGCGGCGCGCGAGCGCCTGCGTGAAGCGCTGGCCCATGCCGATGTGCAGATCGTGCTGGAAGACGACCCGACCACGCTGGAGCCGCAGTCGCTGGCCGACGCCCATCCGCAGTTCGTGGTCATTGCGCTGGAAGCGGCCATCGAGGACGCCCTGGAGCGTCTGGAGCCGGCCTTGTCCGCGCCGGGGCTGACGCTGGTGTTCGATGAGGCCGAGCTGGCCGCGCGCCGCGATGGCTGGGAGGCCCAGCGCTGGGGCCGCCATCTGGCTGCCAAGCTGCATGGCCACCAGCAGGTGCTGCCGCCCGGCGCCGAAGACGAGCCCAGCCTGCAGCTGGAACCGGGGCTGACGCTGACCCCGCCACAGCCGCAGGAGACCGCGCTGCAGTCCCATCTGGACCAGGCGTTGTCGTGGGCCGACAACGTGCCTGCCGACAGCCTGTATGTGCCGCCGGTGGACCTGCATGAACCCATCGCGCTGGAACAGGCGCTGGCTGCGCTGCAACCGGTGCTGCCCGAGGCGCCCGCCGAGCTCGATGCGCCGCTGGAGTCGCCGGGCCCGGCGGTGGAGCCGCCCGCGGTGCCGGCGCTCACGTTGGGCGACCACACCGCCTGGTCACTGGTGGATGAGCCAGCTGTAGAAGCGGCACCGATTGCCCGGGCCAGTACCTCCGCACCGACGGCCAGCTTCGAGACCGGCCACTTGAGCCTGGTCGATCTGGATGCGGCCGCACCGGCCGGTGCCAACGCCGGTGCGCTGCTGGTCTTGGCCGGTATTGGCGGACCCGATGCGCTGCGACGCCTGCTGGCCGCACTGCCGGCAGGCCTGCGCGTGCCGGTGCTGGTGCACATGCGCCTGGATGGCGGTCGCTACGGCAACCTGGTCAAGCAGATGGCGCGCATCTCGCCGTTGCCGGTGCAGCTGGCCGAACCGGGCCAACGCGCCACGCCGGGTGAGGTGCATGTACTGGCCGACGACATGGGGGTGCAGGGGGCCGCAGATGGGTTGTACTTCCAGACCCGTGCGCAGGGCATCGCGATCGACGCCCTGCCGCCGGCGCACACTGCCGTGGTCCTGCTCAGTGGCGCCGACCTGGCCCATGTGGGGCCGGCACTGGACCTCGCCGCCGCAGGCGCGTGGGTGGCCGGACAGGTTGGTGAGGGATGCTACGACCCGGCCGCTGCGACGGCCGTGGTTGCCGCCGGCATGGTCGCCGGTGAACCGCAGGAACTGGCGCAGGCGATTGTCGCCCGCTGGGCCCAGCACGACGATGACGGAGACGCAGCATGAGTTACGCCAGCAATGACGAGATCCGCGGGGTCCTGATCCAGGCCGGTGGCGAGCGCGTGCTGCTGCCCAACGCCACCGTGGCTGAAATGATGTCGCGCGTAGCGATCGAGCCGATTGCCGACGCGCCGCGCTGGCTGCTGGGCCAGATCGCCTGGCACGGCTGGCAGGTACCGCTGCTGTCGTTTGCGCGCCTGACCGGCCTCGGCGACGAGACGGTGGGCGGGCACAACAAAGTGGTGGTGCTGAAGGCGCTCAGCGGCAACGCCCAGCGCCCTTACTACGCCCTGCTGACCCAGAACTTCCCGCAGCTGATCTCGGTGCCCCGCGATGGCCTGCTGGCCGACGCGTCAGAGGAAACCCTGCCCGACATCGTGCACATGCGCGTGCTGCTGGGCGAAAAGAGCGCCCTGTTGCCGAACCTGGACGCGCTGGAAAGCGCGCTGGATTCGCTGGCCGCCTGACCCGGCGCCCACGCGCGCGCTCGGTAGGTGCCGACCTTGGTCGGCACTGCTTCGCCGCCCTTGGTAGGTGCCGCCCTTGGTCGGCACTTCGCTTGCGGGACCTTCCTCTTACCCCAGATCCCCCAACCGCGCCTGCACGGCCGCGATCGCGGCCAGCCCGGCGGTTTCCGTACGCAGGATGCGCGGCCCCAGCTGCAGGCCCTGGAAGCCCGCAGCGGCCAGCTGGTCACGGTCACGCGGCGACCAGCCACCTTCCGGACCGATCGCGATGACCACGCCCCCCGCCGGTGCGGCGTCCAGCGTCGACAACCGGTGTGCCCCCTGCGGGTCCAGCGTCAGCCGCAGCGTATCGGCCGGCAGCGTCGCTGCCGCCTGTGCCAGCGACAGCGGCGCGCCGACCGCCGGAATGCGCGCGCGCCCGGACTGGCCGCAGGCCGAGGTCACCACATTGTTCCAGTGCGCCACGCGCTTCTCCGCACGGGCGGCATCCAGCTTCACCTCGGTGCGTTCGGCATTCACCGGCACGATCGCGGCCACGCCCAGCTCGGTGGCCTTCTGCAGGATCAGGTCCATCTTCTCGCCGCGCGCAACGCCCTGCAGCAGGGTGATGGCCAGCGGCGATTCGTTGCTGATCGGCTGCGCCGTCTCGATGCGTACCTGCACCTCGCGCTTGCCGGCCAGGGTCAGCACGGCGCTGTAGTCGTGGCCATCGCCATTGAACAGTACGCAGTGATCGCCTTCGCGCAGGCGCATCACCCGCACCAGATGGTTGGCCGTCTCTTCCGGAAGCGTCAGGGTCTGGCCGCTGTGCAGCGGCAGGTCGATGGGACAGCGGGTCACGCGCATGCAATTGCCTCGTCGATGGCTGCCAGCGTGGTATGGGCCAGCAGTTCCAGTTGTTCGTCGTCCACACAATACGGTGGCATCCAGTACAGCACATCGCCCAGCGGGCGCAGCACCACGCCGCGCTTCAGCGCGGCCTTGTAGGCGTGCAGGCCAAGCCGCAGCGCCGGGTTGAACGGGGTGCGCCGGTTTCCGTCGCGCGACAGCTCGAAGGCCACCACCATGCCGGCCTGGCGTACATCGGCCACATGCGCATGGTCGGACAGTGGTGCCGCAAGGGTTGCCATCACCGAGGCGATGCCGCGGTTGCGCGCGATCACGTCGTCGTCGCGGAAGATATCCAGCGTGGCCAGGGCGGCCGCGCAGGCCAGCGGATTGCCGGTATAGCTGTGCGAATGCAGGAAGGCGCGCTCACGCGAATCGTCGAGGAACGCGTCATACAGCGCCTGTGTGGTCAGCACTGCAGCCAGCGGCAGGAAGCCGCCGGTCAGGCCCTTGGACAGGCACATCAGGTCGGGCATTACCGCGGCCTGTTCGCAGGCGAACAGCGTGCCGGTACGGCCAAAGCCGGTGGCGATCTCATCGGCGATCATGAACGCACCGTGCGCGTCGCACAGCTCGCGCACCCGCTTCAGATACACCGGGTCGTACATGCGCATGCCGCCGGCGCACTGCAGGCGCGGTTCCAGGATCACCGCGCAGATTTCACCCGGGTGCTGGTCGAACAGCGTGGCCAGGCCGTCGGCGGCCTGCAGGGCGCGCTCAGCGGCGCTCTGCCCGGGCTCGGACAGGTAGGCATCGGGCGACGGCGCGAACAGACCTTCGGCCAGCAGCGGCGCATACACGCGGCGGTACAGCGGAATATCGCCCAGCGCCAATGCGCCCAGGGTTTCGCCGTGGTAGCCGTTCTCCAGCGCGATGAAGCGCGTGCGCCGGGTCTCGCCGCGGTTCTGGAAGTATTGGAAGGCCATCTTCAGCGCTACTTCCACCCCGGCCGAGCCGTTGTCGGCAAAGAACACCTTGGCCAGCGGATCGCGCCCCGCCTGGCGCGGTACCAGCGCCAGCAGACGCTCGGCCAGGGTGATCGCCGGTTCATGGCTGAACCCGGCCAGCATCACCTGCTCCAGTTGCCCGGCCTGGGCGGCAATGGCGCCGCCAATGCGCGGTTCAGCATGGCCGAACAGGTTTGTCCACCAGCTGCTGACCGCATCCAGGTAGCGGTTGCCATCGTGATCGATCAGCCAAGCGCCCTGTCCCCGCGCGATCGGCACCAGCGGCAGGGTGTGCGGGTGCTCGCGCATCTGCGTGCAGGGGTGCCACAGCACCTGCAGGTCGCGTTGCCGCCACTGCTGGGCCAGCGGGGAAGGGGTTGGGTCTGCTAGCATTTCGGGCTCATGAACATGTTGCTGCCTGCCCATTCTATCGGCCCCGGTGCGCGCGCCGCCCGCCGTGGAGAGTCCGTATGACCGATGACCGCGCCAGCCGTCGCCTGCCGATCATCCATCGGATCACCGACGAGGAGAACGGCCCGTTCCAGCGCCAGCATCTGGATCTGGAGTTTTCCAACGGCGAACACCGGCGCTTCGAGCGCCTGGTCAGCCGCGGTCATGGCGCCGTGGTGGTGGTGCCGATGCTGGACGAAGAGACCGTTCTGCTGGTGCGTGAGTACGCCGCCGGCGTGCACCGCTATGAGCTGGGCCTGGTGAAGGGCCGTATCGACGCCGGCGAAACCCCGGAACAGGCCGCCGACCGCGAGCTGAAGGAAGAAGCCGGTTACGGTGCGCGGCGGGTGGATGTACTGCGCGCCATGACCCTGGCGCCGACCTACATGAGCCACCAGTCGTGGCTGGTGGTGGCACGCGATCTGTACCCGGAAAAGCTGGCCGGCGATGAGCCCGAGGAACTGGAAGTGGTGCCGTGGAAGCTGGCCGAGCTGGACCAGCTGATGCTGCGCGAAGACTTCTCCGAAGGTCGTTCGCTGGCCGCGCTGTTCATCGCGCGGCAATGGCTGCAGGCGGCACGATGATCAAGCTGACCACCGAACTGCGCGAGACCGCCATCGCCATTGCCCAGCAGGCCGGACAGGCGATCATGCAGGTCTACAGCAGCGGTTTCGACGTCACCCTGAAGGCCGACGACAGCCCGGTCACCGCGGCCGACCTGGCTGCCGACCGCGTCATCCAGCAGGGCCTGCGCCAGCTCACCCCGGACCTGCCGATTCTTTCCGAAGAATCGGCGCTGGTGCCGTGGGAGCAGCGGCAGCACTGGGGCGCTTACTGGCTGGTGGACCCGCTGGACGGCACCCGCGATTTCGTCAAGCGCAACGGCGAGTTCAGCGTCAACATCGCGCTGATCTACCAGGGCGCACCGGCGTTCGGCGTGGTGCAGTCGCCGGTGACCGGTATCGTCTGGCACGCCATGCGCGGCGAACTGGCCTACCGCCGCCAGGGCCTGCATGACACCGTGCTGCGCACCCGCACGCCGGCCACCACGCCGTTGCGGGTGGCGGCCAGTCGCTCGCACCGCTCGCCGGAAACCATCGCGCTGCTGCAGCGCATGGGCGACATTGAAACGGTGGTGCAGGGCTCGTCGCTGAAATTCTGCCGGATCGCCGAGGGTGGCCTGGATGTCTATCCACGGCTGGGCCCTACTTCGGAATGGGACACCGCCGCCGGCCAGTGCGTGCTGCATGCCGCGGGCGGTGCGGTGCTGTCCGCACGCACCGGCAAGCCGTTCCGCTACAACCGCCGCAGCACGCTGCTCAATGGCGATTTCATCGCCCTGGGTGACACCAGCCTGCCGTGGCGCGACTGGTTGACCGATTGAACCTGGAGGCTGCATGAGCGACACCCCCACCGCCGGCAGTGCCGCCAGCGCTGAACTGGAGCGCCTGCTGGCGATCATGGCCCGCCTGCGCGACCCGCAGGGCGGCTGCCCGTGGGATCTGCAGCAGGATTTCAGCACGATTGCCCCTTACACCATCGAAGAAGCGTACGAAGTGGCCGATGCCATCGACCGCGGCGACTTCGATGACCTGTGCGATGAACTGGGTGACCTGCTGCTGCAGGTGGTGTTCCATGCGCGCATGGCCGAAGAGCAGGGCAGCTTCGCCTTCGCCGATGTCGCCCGCGCGATCAGTGACAAGATGCAGCGCCGCCACCCGCACGTGTTCGCTGATGTGAACGTGGAAGACGCCGATGGCGTGATGCGCAACTGGGACGCGATCAAGCGTGCCGAACGTGCGGCCAAGGGTGACCAGGATGGCTCGGCCCTGGCCGGCGTCTCGCGCGGCCTGCCCGAATGGCAGCGTGCGGTGAAACTGCAGGCACGCGCTGCACGGGTCGGCTTCGATTGGCCGGGCCCGTTGCCGGTGCTGGACAAGGCCGCCGAAGAACTGCAGGAACTGCGCGAGGAATTCGAGCGCGGTGATGTTGCCGGCAACAAGGCACGGCTGCAGGAGGAACTGGGCGACCTGTTGTTCGTATGCGCCAACCTGGCCCGCCATGCCGATATCGACCTGGGCGCGGCACTGCGCGGGGCCAATCACAAGTTCGAGCGCCGCTTCCGCGCCATGGAAGCGCAGGCCGAGGCGCAGGGTGAAGTGCTGGCCGGATTGGACCTGGATGCGCAGGAAGCCCTCTGGCAACGCGCCAAGGCTGCAGAGAAATCGTGAAGACGCTGGGCCTGTTCCTGCTGACCGCGCTGGCCGAGATTGTCGGCTGCTATCTGCCGTGGCTGTGGCTGCGCAAGGGCGGCAGCGTGTGGCTGCTGCTGCCGGCGGCGGCCAGCCTGGCGTTGTTCGCGTGGCTGCTGACCCTGCATCCCACGGCCAGCGGGCGCGTGTATGCCGCCTACGGTGGCGTCTACATCGGCACCGCGCTGTTCTGGCTGTGGCTGGTCGACGGCATCCGCCCCAGCCGTTGGGATCTGCTCGGTGCCGCCCTGTGCCTGGCCGGCATGGCCGTGATCATGTTCGGCCCGCGCGCCACCGCCCCGTGAACTGTAGAGCCGAGCCATGCTCGGCTGTTTTCTGCTGCGGCGTCGATCCCTGCTCGGACGCTTCTGCTCTTCCGTAGAGTCGAGCTTGCTCGACTGTTTTTTGCTTTTCCGTAGAGTCGAGCTTGCTCGACTGCTCTTGCTGGAATCAGTCGAGCAAGCTCGACTCTACCGAAGCGTCGAAGCAGTCGAGCAGGCAACAGCGGTCAGCGCGGCGCCTTGCAGCCCAGCATGCCCAGGTCGATCGCTTCGGCCATCCGCCGGTAGCCCTCATCATTGGGGTGCAGGTGGTCGCGGGTAATGTTGGCCGGCAACGCTTCCGGCGCCGCCGGATCACGCAGCGCCGCATCGAAATCCACCACGCCCTCGAAACCGGTGTCCTTGCCGCGCGCCCACTGGTTGATGGTGGTGCGGGTCGCAGCCGATACCGGCTCGTAGCGCTCGGAACCACCAAACGGGGTCAGCGTGCCCAGCCAGGCGCGGATGCCATGCGCCTGCAGCCGCGCCGCCACCTGCCGGTAGCCCAGCAGCATGTCCGCTGCGTTGCGCCCCGGCAGTGGCTTGGCGCCCCCGCCGTTGCGGATGTCATTGATGCCTTCGAACAGGATCACCTGATCGGCATCGGCCACGGCAATCACATCGCGATCCAGGCGTGACAGCGCACTGTGGCTGCGGCCGTGGTCCAGCAGTTTGTTGCCGCTGATGCCCTGGTTGAGCACCACGAAACGATCCGGGCAGGCCTGCTGCAGGCGTTCGCCCAGCCGTTCGGGCCACTGGTTGAACGAGCCGCGCCGGGCGGTGGCGCCTTCGGTGATCGAATCGCCCAGCGCGACGATCACCTGCGGGCGGTCGGCACGTTGCACCAGCACCGCCGAAAACACGTTCTGCTGGTAGCTCACCTTCACCGCGTCGGCCACGCTGGCCTGCTGGCCATCCACCACCCGCACCACCGTGCGGCGCACGGCCGGCCGTGTCGGCTGCGGGAACCAGGCGGTCACGCTGATCTCCTGCAGTGCGCCCACCTGCAATGGCAGAGGATCGCTCAGCACGGCCGCACCCACCGGAACGTCGATCGCGTTGCGTCCATCCACGGTCAACGGCAGCGCGGCCCCTTTGCCCCCCTTCACCTGCACGCGCACATCCTCCACGTGCAACGGCGTGGTGCCCAGTTCATTGCTGATGCGCAGCCGCAGCGCATCGCCGCGACTGCCCACGCGCACGTCCTGGCGCACGGTCTGCGCGGCAAACTGCACCGGAGCATCGGCGGTGCCGTCCTTGCGATCCGGTGCCGGTGAAGCGGTCCAGGCGGTCACCCAGACCGGTGCGGCCTGGGCGACGGGGGCGGCCACGGCAGCGCCGATGGCCAGCGAAAGCAGGGTGATCCAGCGCTGCATGGCAAGTGTCCGCTCAGGTCAGGAGAAGTAGGTGCCGCCGTTGACGTCCAGGTTCGCACCGGTGATGAACGCCGCTGCATCGGAGGCCAGGAACACCGCCGCATCGGCGGCTTCGTCCGGCACGCCCTGGCGGCGCAGCGGGGTGTTGCCGGCGACGGCGGTGCGCACTTCCGGCTTGGTGAATTCGTCATGGAAGCGGGTGGCGATCATGCCGCAGCACAGCGCGTTCACGCGGATGCCCTTCGGCCCCAGTTCCTTGGCCATGGCGCGGGTGAAGGTCATCACCGCGGCCTTGGCGGTGGCGTAGATCGACGCGCCGGGGCCACCGCCATCGCGGCCGGCCTGCGAAGCGAAATTGACGATGGCCGCGCCTTCGCCCATGTGCGGCACCACCGCATGGGTGGTCAGATAGGTCGAGGTCAGGTTGAGATCCATCACGGTGTGGAAGAACGCCGGGTCGATCTCGGCCAGCGGGCGGCGCTGCACCATGCCGCCGGCCACGTTCACCAGCAGGTCGATGCGCTCGCCGAACGCGGCCTGGGTTGCGGCGACAAGGCCGGCCACGGCGGCCGCGTCGGTGACGTCGGCGCGGTGCACGATGGCCTGGCCACCGGCGGCCTGGATGGCGGCCAGCGTGTCCTGCGCGCTGGCTTCGTCGTTGGCGTAGTTGATGCACACGCGTGCACCGGCGGCGGCCAGCTTGATCGAGACGGCGCGGCCGATATCACGGCCACCGCCGGTGACGATGGCCACCTTGTCCTTGAACGACATGCGGGAAACTCCTTGGTTTGCGGGGGAATGGGAAAAGAGGGCTCAGCGGCCGGGGCGGTCCAGCTTGTGGATCGGTCCGGTCCACCACCACAGCGCGGCCAGCGACAGCGGCACCAGGGCGGCGACAAGAATGAAAATGGGTGCGTAGGAATGGCGGGTCAGCACCGGCACCAGCCAGGTGGTGATCAGGGTGCCGGCCACGGCCGCCAGCCCACCCAGGCCGGCCAGGGTGCCCACCGAACGGCCATCGAACAGATCACCGGGCAGGGTCTGGATGTTGCCGATCGCTACCTGGAAGCCGAACAGCACCGCGGCAATGGCCAGCACTGCCAGCAGCGGCTGGTTGGCCAGCACCGCGCCCAGCAGAGCGGGGGCCATGATCACGCAACCCAGGGTGATGGACAGCTTGCGTGCGCGGTCCACGCTGTGCCCGGCGCGGATCAGGCGGCCCGACAGCCAACCGCCGCTCAGGCTGCCCAGCATGGCGCCCACGAACGGCACCCAGGCGAACAGGCCGATCTGCTTGATGTCAAAACCGAACGTTTCGGCCAGGTAGATCGGCAGCCACGAAACGAACAGCCACCAGATCGGGTCCAGCAGGAACCGGCAGGCGAGCATGCCCCAGCTCTGCCGGTGCGCCAGCAGTGCACGCACGCTCACTTTCGGTGCCGCCACCGCCTGCTGACCGGCCTGGTCTTCCTGGATCAGGCGTCGCTCGGCATCGCTCACCCACGGGTGTTTGTCCGGGCCGGCGCGGTAAACGAACAGCCAGGGCAGCAGCCACAGGAAGCCGATGGCACCGACCAGCACGAAGGTGCCGCGCCAGCCCAGCCACAGGTACAGCCCGGCGATGGCCGGTGCCGAGACGATGGCGCCGACCGACGCACCAGCGTTGAACACGCCCTGCGCCAGCGCCCGTTCGCGCGCCGGGAACCATTCCGCATTGGCCTTCACCGCGCCTGGCCATGCGCCGGCCTCGCTGATGCCCAGCATCGCGCGCACCAGGCTGAAGGACAGGATCGAATGGGTGACCGCATGCAGGGCGATGGAGATCGACCACACGCTGATTGAGAGGGCGAAGCCCAGCCGCGTACCGATCATGTCGAACAAGCGTCCGAACAGGAACTGTCCGGCGGCGTAGAACAGCATGAACACGGTCACCAGCAGGGCGTAGTCATCCTTGGTCGCGCCCACTTCCTTGGCGATCTCCGGCCACATCACCGCCAGTGCATTGCGGTCGATGTAGTTGATCACCGTGGCCACGGCAATCAGGCCGACGATCAGCCAGCGCACCGCCGAACGCACCGGCACCTTCCGCAGGCGGGACACCACCGCCGGGCCGTTCATCGTGCGCCACCCTTGCTGCGGTCCATGCGTGCGTGGCTGCCGCTCCAGCGGTAAACGTGGCCATCGACGGTCACGCTGTGCTCGCCTTTGGCGGTGCTGTCGTCGGCCACGCCCAGCGCGATGCGCGCACCGCTGGCCAGGCGCAGCTCGATCACCTCGGCATCGCCGCCGCGGCTGCGCACGATGTCCTTGATGCGGCTGTCGGCGCCGTGCACGTACTCGGCGGTGCCGTTGTACTCGCCATGCGGCTCCAGCACGCTGTAGAAGGTCACATCCTTCTGGCCTTCCACGCGTTGCAGCAGGGCCGGCTCGCGGCGCAGGTTGAACTCCGGGTCGTTGGCGCCGCTTTCCACCAGCAGGGCCTGTGCCGGCGCGCTGCTGCCGAAGCGATAGGTGTAGAAGCGCCCATCCAGCAGCCAGGCCAGCGTGCGCGGCTCGCTGCCGGGCTTGCTGCGTGCGTCCAGCCACAGGTGCTGGTAGCCGTTGTCGCTGCCCAGCACCGGGCGCTGCGCCGGGAAGTGCTCGGCCTCGAAACCGGTGGTGACGATGTGCCCGTTGAAGTGCAGCGGCAGGTCGTAGCGCGCCGCCTTGTCGCCGCGCACCTGCAGCAGGTCCAGCACCACCGGCAGGCCCAGTTCGGGGTGGCGCAGCAGCGCCTGGGTGCGGGTGAACACCACGCCGGGGTAGGCATCACGCATGGTGGCCGAGGCCACCTGGGTATCGGCGTCGGCCTGGAAGAAGCGCACCTGCGGCGCATGTTCCTCACCGCGCTTCCAGTCGCCCTTGAAGTGGCTGGTCTCGTTCACCACCAGGGTGTTGTGGGCCACGGTCTGCTTGGCCCAGCTGCGGTTTTCCGCCAGGTAGATGCCGCCGCGCTTGGCTTCCACGTTCAGGAAGCGGGCCGCGCCGTAGTCGGTCACCACCGGGTTGCCGTTGTCATAGAACAGCCAGTTGAGCTTGTCGAAATGCCCATGGCCCATGCCCTGCATGGTGTCCTTCTGCACCAGCGCCTGGCCGCGTTCGCCATTCATGCGCAGGATCGCCAGGGCGCCGCGGTCACCGGCCGGGCCATCGCGCAGCAGCATGGGGCGGAAGTCGAACGGCTTGGCCTTGTTGGCGGCCAATGCCTGCGCCACCTGCAGGCCTTCGGGCGAAAGCAGCAGCCGTTTCTGTTTCTGTGCCACCGACAGCAGACGATCATCGCCGCTGCGGGCATAGGCAATGCCGATGCCGGCCACCAGTTCCTCGGTGTCGATGCCCTTGTCCAGGATCGCATCGTTGATCGGGAAGAACAGGCCGTCATAGCTGGTCTGCACCAGCACATCCACCGCCTTCAGCAGCACGCCATCACGGCGCTGGAAGATTTTCCGCTGCGGCTCATTGCGTTCCACCGCGTTGGCGAACAGCAGGAACGGTGCCAGTGCGTAGCGCTGGTAGTACGGGCCTTCCTCGTAATAGCCGTCGGGCGAGAACAGCAGGTCGATCTGCCGCAGGAAACCGAACTGGTCATCCTTCTGGCTGCCGCGCAGCGATTTTTCCACCAGTTCCTGGTCGCGCAGCACGTAACCGGTCATGCCGGTGGCCGCGACCGCCCAGGTGGCGTGGTTGTGGATCTGGTCGTAGTTCTTCGGTTCGCTCACCAGGAACTCGGCCATCGGCCGGAACACCTGGGATTCGATGGTCTGCCGGTCGGCAGCCGGCAGTGCATCGCGGATCGCGTCGTAGCCCTGGATCGCGTTGACCAGCCACACCGAATCATTCAGCACCTGCCAGAACACGCGGCCGGGAATCTGCCCGCGGCCTTCCGGGTGCGGGCCCAGGGTGGGGTAGAGCTTGGCGTACTGCAGCAGCATGTCGCGCGCGTAGTCGACATAGGCCTTGTCACCGGTCAGCCGGTACAGCGTGCCGGCGGCCAGCAGCGCTTGGTAATTGCGCTTGTGCTGTTCATGGGTACGGCCGCCGCCCTTGTCCTTGGGCACCGGCACGTCGATGCCGGCCTTCATCATCTTCTTCAGCGATTTTTCCGCGCGCGCCTGCTCTTTGGCGAACCAGGGGTAGCGGCTGCCCTCGCTGGCCATCTGCTGCCATTGCGCGGCGGTCACCAGCACCGGTGCGGTGTCGGATTGGCGCGCGGCGGCTGCCGGTGCCGCCTGCAGCGGCAGGGCCGGCAACACGGTAGCGGGCAGGGCCAGGGCCAGGGAAACGAACAGCGGCTGCAACCTCATCGATCAACTCCGGTGTTGGTGCGTGACAGGGCAACCTCGCCCACCTTGGGGTACCAGTCCACCCCCGTGGCTTCACGTGCGGTCATCGTCAGTGCCGGATCGGCGCCCACGGACGGCAGGGCAGGGCTGGGCACCCACAGTTGGCTGGCAGCCTGCTGCAGGGTGACGGTGCTGCTGGCCACGCCGCCAGGAAACACCGTGCTGGCCTGCGGAGACTGCACGTTGCCGACGAAGGTGATGCCGGCGAGCGAACTGGCGGCGGTGGGCGGATTCTTGCTGCTGCGGTTGACGATCAGGTTGGCGCTGAAGCGGCTGTTGCTGGCGGCCACCTCGATACCCTTGGCCGGATCGTGGCCGACGCCGAAGCTGATTTTGGCCACATCGACGAAGGTGTTGCGGCTGATCGTGGCGTTCACTACCGGCGCGTAGCCGGACAGTGGCGGGTTGGCCTGCGCGTCCATCACTGCCAGCGCGGCGCGGTTGCTGGAACCGGCCAGGCGTTCGAAGTAATTGTTGCTGACGGTCTGGTCGGCGTTGATCACGCGCACGCCGCCGGTACCGGCCTTGTCACCGCCCAGGAACACGTTGTCCAGCACGCGGTTGCCGTTGCCATGGCGCAGGGTGAGCGCACCGGCCGAGCGATAGAAGACATTGCCGCGGTATGTGTTGCCGCCGGACTTGTTGCTGATGATCTCGGTCTCGCCGTCGCAGCCCTCGAACCAATTGTTTTCCACGGTGCTGTTGGAATCGCTCAGCGAGGTATCGCTGGTGCCCACGCGTATCGTCTCGCCGCCGTTCGCGCCCAGCGCCGGGCGCGGACCGAACCAGGTGTGGTCGATGCGGTGCTGGTTGTCCAGGCCGTGGGTGGTATCGCGTACCACCACCACCGTCGGCCCGGCGTTGGTCTTGCCGCGCAGCTGGCTGTGGTCCAGGCGGTTGTGGCTGCCGTACAGCGACACCCAGTAGTCCTGGTCGCTGGCATCGGGGTTGCTGTAATCGTCGATCACCAGCCCGGTCACCCGGCTGTGGGTGGCCACGGCCTTGCTCGATTCGCGGAAGGCCACCACCGCATCGCCGGGCGCGTAGCCGTCGCGGAATACCAGGTTGGACACCTGCAGGTAGCTGCCCGCCAGGCGCAGATCGGAGCGGCCGCTCAGGATCACCTTGCCCGGGGTCTGCGCGCGCAGCACGATCGGCGCTGCTGCCGTCCCCTGTCCCTTCAGCAGCAAGCGGGTATCGGTCCAGGTGCCATTGGCCAGCACGATTTCATCACCCGGCTGCAGCGCGGCGGCCGCGGTGCTGAACTCGGCGGCCTCGTGCACCAGCCAGCTGGCCGCCTGCGCCGAAAAAGTGGACAGGCACATTGCCAGTCCAGTGGCCAGGCACGAAACCGGAAATCGTGTGGAGCGTCGGTGCGAAAGCGTTGCGATGCGCATGCGAACCTTCCTGGGACGGTGGGAACATCGTTGCGGGGCGGCTTTGTATACCACTTCGAGGCCTTTTGTAAGCCAGCTTTCGCGCAAAGTCATGCTGCATGAGCACATAAGTTGCCTGCGAATTGGTCTGAAACAAAGGTATTAAGAAAAACCCAGTCCAATTGGTTGACAACTTGCCATCGGCGTGCCGAAGCTGCGTCCCACGCCTGCCATCCAGGCGATCCTTTGGGAGGAGGAGACCATGCGGCGAACCGCCGGATCTGTACGCAACACCTCGTTGTGCCCCACGCCACTGATCGTGGCACTGCTGGCAGCGCTGGCGGCCGTGCCCACCGTACAGGCGCAGTCGGCCGCGCAGGGCCAGGACGCGACCACCCTGGACCAGGTGCAGGTCACCGGCATCCGCGAATCGATGCAGAGTTCGATCAACAAGAAGCGCGACGACACCGTCATTGCCGATGTGCTGTCGGCCGATGACATCGGCGACCTGCCGGCACCGTCGTTGGCCGATGCGATCGAAACCCTCACCGGCGCGGCATCCACCCGTGACAAGACCGGCGCCTCGGAAATATCGATCCGCGGGCTCGGCGCCTTCCTCAGCAGCACCAACTTCAATGGCCGCGAGATCACCAACGGCAGCGGCGATCGTTCGGTGAACTTCAATATGTTCCCGGCCGAGCTGGTCAACACCGTGGCCATCTACAAGACCCAGCGTGCGGACATCATCGAGGGCGGCGTGGCCGGCACCATCGGCCTGGAAACCGTGCGCCCGCTGGAATACGGCAAGCGCGCCGCGCAGATCGACCTGCGCGGCAGCTGGGCCGAGTATGACAAGAAGTACCGCGACGACGATGGCATCGGCTACCGCGGCACCGCCAGCTACATCGACCAGTTCGAGTTCGGCGATGGCCAGAAGCTGGGCATCTCGCTGGGCTTCCAGCGGCTGGACGGCACCGACCCGGAAGAAAGCATCACCAGCGGCTCCACCTGGTACGCCTGCAACGGTGCGCAGAACGTGGGCAATGCCAACTGCAACGAAGTGAGCGCACAGGCCATCGCCAACGGCGCGCCTTACTACCTGGTGCCCAGCAGCCGCATCTACCGCCTGAAGCAGGAACGCAACGACCGGCAGAGCGAGTTCGCCGCGATCCAGTGGCGGCCCAACGACGTGGTCGAACTGAACGTCGATTTCGAGCACACCGACCGCAACTGGTATGAAAACCGCAGCGACCTCAGCCTGTCCAACGCGCGTCGCGGCATCACCCAGCGCGAGGTGGATGAGAACGGCATCGTGCGCCACCTGCACGGCAGCACCTCCATCGATTCCACGTCCAACCGCTACTGGCGCGGCGAGGAATACACCGGTGGCGGCTTGAACCTGATCCTGCGGCCCAGTGCGGCCTGGGAACTGTCCACCGATCTTTCCTATTCGCACACCAATCGCCTGGACAGCGAGCGTATGACCCGCCTGCGCGCCAACCAGCGCGACGTCAACAATGCCGTGGTGCCGGGCATCAGCAGCGGCGCCACCGGCTACGTGGACTACGACTGGGATTGGCACGGCGAGGTCCCCAGCATCGCGCTGGCGCCGAACTTCGATGTAAACAACTGGGACGCATATTCCGGTGCGGCGCGGGTCACCTCCAGCGCCACTGAGAACGATCACAAGATCAAGGCCGGGCGTTTCGATGCCAGCTTCATGCCCGAATCGGGCTTCTTCACCCGCATCAAGGGCGGGCTGCGCGCCAGCCAGGCCGACTACCGCCTGCGCGACAACACCCTGGTCACCGACTACGACCCGCGCGTAGCCGCCGACAAGGCGAAGATCATCGCCGCAAACAAAGCCTGCCGGGCGCCGTTCCCGCAGGATGATTTCATGGACGCGGCCAGCGGCAACACGATCTCGTCCTGGGCGTACTTCGATCCGGACTGCCTGTACCAGTCGTTCCGCGGCAGCCTGGCCAGCGGCCTGGATCCGGCCTTCCAGGATCCCAACAACGTCGATGTCACTGAAAAGACCCGCGCGCTGTACCTGATGGGCGAATTCAGCAGCACGCTGCTGGGCCTGCCGGTGACCGGCAACGTCGGCCTGCGCTGGGTGAAGACCGATGTGCGTTCCGAAGGCGTGCGCACTGACCTGCAGGTGCTGGACAACGGCGACGGCACGATCCGCCTGCAGCCCACCGGCAACTACACCACCCAGGTCTTCAAGGCCGGCAATGACAAGCTGCTGCCCAGCCTGAACGCCGCCTTCGAACTGAAGCCGGACCTGCTGCTGCGCGTGGGTGCGTACCGGGCCATGTCGCGCCCGGATATCGCCGCACTGGGCGCCGGGCGCACCATCAATGTCAGCAGCGATGCCACCTACGGCAACCTGGCCGACGCGCTGGACGACATCAGTGCCAGCGGCAACCCGGCCGCGCAGCCGTTGATGTCCTGGAACGGCGATCTGTCGCTGGAGTGGTACCCCAACCCGGACACGATGCTGGCCGGCGCGGTGTACTGGAAGCAGTTCAACGGCGGCACCGCCACCGCGCTGGTACCGGAAACCTACACCCTCAACGGGCAGACGGTGACCGTGCCGGTGCGGCAGCAGGTCACCACCGATGAGGACAGCACGCTGACCGGCTTCGAACTGACCGCCACCCACCGCCTGTCCTACCTGCCCAAGCCGTTCGACGGGCTGGGCTTCAAGGTCAGCTACAACTATGCCGATGCCGATTACCAGACCCAGGATTCGCGCCTGGGCGAGCAGCTGGCCGCCGATGGCAGCATCATTCCCGCCATCGTGCCGCCGGCCGGCCTGAGCGGCTTCTCGCGGCACGTGCTGTCCGGCTCGATCTATTGGGATGTCGGCCGCTTCAACATCCAGGCCATCGGCAAGTTCCGCTCGCACTACTACCAGGATTTCACTGGCAACACTGCGCAGCAGAACCGCTACTACGATGACAACACCAGCGTGGACCTGCGCATGCGTTACCGCGTCAGCAAACAACTGTCGTTGTCGTTGGAACTGATGAACCTGACCAACGAACCGCGCGTGGCCTACCAGCCGCTTTACGGCAACTTCCGTGAAGTGGTGACCTACGGGCGGCGTGCGTATTTCGGTGTACGATACAAGTTCTGAACAGGGCGGCGCGGCTACAGGTCGCGCCGTCGCTCCAACCGGACCCGCACCGCGCACGGTGGCCCGGGACGGGCCCGGAGGGAACCGCCAAGGGTCAGCCGCATGTCCGCCAACCGCCTCTACCAGACCATCGCTGCCAAGCTCCGCTCGTTGATCGAGGGGGGAGAGTTCCCGCCGGGTTCACGCCTGCCGGGCGAGCGTGAGCTGGCCGAGCGTTTCGGCGTCAGCCGGGTGACCATCCGCGAAGCCGAGATCGCGCTGGAAGCGCAGGGGTGGATCGCCATCCGCATCGGCTCGGGCGTGTATGTGAAGCCACGACCGGCGCAGGCCGCCGGCGGCCTGCCCGATGTCAGTGCATTCGACCTTACCGCGGCGCGCGCTGTGTTCGAGGCCGAGGCGGCCGCGTTGGCGGCCAGCAACATCGATGATGCCGGTATCGCCGAGCTGCAGGTGCTGGCCGAAGCGCTGTGCCGGCGGGATTTGACCGATGCCGAGGCGGGCGACTTCGACCGCCGTTTCCACCTGACCATTGCGCGGCTGTCGGGCAATCCGGTGGTGGAGTACTTCGTGCAGCAGATCTGGCGCATGCGCAGCGAGCTGCCGCGGGTCACCGAGGTCTACGCGCGGGTCTGCCATGACGACGGCGCCAGCCGCGCCGACGAGCACATGGCCATTTTCGAAGCACTGCGCAGCCGCGATCCGGTGGCCGCCCGCAATGCCATGCGTCATCACTTCCAGCGCCTGTTCGAAGCCATGCTGGCAGCAACCGAAAGCCAGGCCCTGGAAGAAATCCGCCGCCGCACCCAGCAGGACCGCGAACGGTTCCTGGCCACCACGCGCATCTGAGGGGTTTCCAGCCAACGGCGCAGCCCCTCGTGGGGTGGTCGTCGAACGCAGTTCATTTGTTTGGGTCGGGCGGGTGGGCTGTGCAGGGGGCGCTGCAAGTACGTCCATGTAAGCTCGGTCGCCGCATCCATGCGGCTCACGCCCCTGCACAGCCCACCCGCCCGACCCCCGACAGTTTCCGTGCGCGTCCAGCCCACGGAAAAGAAATAAAAAGCAAAAAGCAAAAGCGCTCGCCCGGGGTCGGATCCCTTTCCGCAGGAAAGGGCTCCGACCCCTCTCCATACATATATCGACATCCCATTCCGCTCTTGCTCCTGCCTTTGCCGTCCGTCACCGGTGAACCCGGAAGGGTGGGGTGGTGTGGGGTGGCGGGACCGCAGGCGCCATGGGCCCGAGGCATGCCTCGGGCGGGTTGGGCAGGACGCCCAACCCCGGTCTTGCCGTGTGCGCAGGATTGCGCACACGAGCAAGGCGCCTACGAGCCCCCATGGACGGGTTTACGGCGTGTCCCGCCACCCCACACCGCCCCGCCCAAGCCGAATCAACCCAGAGCCGAAGTGCTCTGGCTTTGGCTCTGCGCTCTGGCGTGTAGAAAGCGCTGCCGGCCGCAGGCCGGCCCAACACACACAGCCCCCCGCTGCGCTGCGGCACGCCTGCTGTCGACCGATCTGGGATAATGCGCGTTCTTGTTTCCTCTGCTGCCGGACCCGGTCATGACCCAGAAGACGCTGCTCAACGATACCCACCGCGCCCTCGGCGCCAAGATGGTCGATTTCGGGGGTTGGGACATGCCCATCCACTACGGCTCGCAGCTGGACGAACACCATCTGGTGCGCCGCGAAGCCGGCGTCTTCGACGTCAGCCACATGACCGTGGTCGATCTGCGTGGTGAACAGGTCAAGCCGTTCCTGCGCCGCCTGCTGGCCAACTCCATCGACAAGCTGAAGGCACCGGGCAAGGCGCTCTACTCGTGCATGCTCAACGCCCGCGGTGGCGTGATCGACGATCTGATCGTCTACTACCTGGCCGACGACTTCTTCCGCATGGTGGTCAACGCCTCCACCCGCGAAAAGGACCTGGCCTGGCTGCGCGAGCAGGCCGCCGCGTTCGGCGTCAGCGTCGAACAGCGCCCCGACCTGGCCATCCTGGCCGTGCAGGGCCCGCAGGCCCGCGACCGGGTCAGCGGCCTGGTGGCCGAGGCCGACCGCGCTGCAGTGGCCAAGCTGGGCCGCTTCGCAGCACAGCAGGTGCAGGCCGACAATGGCGTTGACCTGTTCCTGGCCCGCACCGGCTACACCGGCGAGGACGGCTTCGAGATCCTGCTGCCGCAGGACGCGGTGGTCGCTTTCTGGAACCGCCTGATCGACGCCGGGGTGAAGCCGGCCGGTCTGGGCGCGCGCGACACGCTGCGGCTGGAAGCGGGCATGAACCTCTACGGCCAGGACATGGACGAGGAGATCAGCCCGTACGAGGCCGCACTGGCCTGGACCGTGTCGTTGGATGAAGGTCGCGACTTCATCGGTCGCGATGTGCTGGAGGCGCAGAAGGCCCGCGGCGATGCGCGGCAGATGATCGGTCTGGTGATGGACGAGAAGGGCGTGCTGCGCCACGGCCAGTCCGTCACCACCGCCAGCGGCCAGGGCGAAATCCTGTCCGGCACCTTCTCACCGACCCTGGCCAAGGGCATCGCGTTCGCCCGCGTGCCGGCCGGTGAACTGGGCCAGGTGACCGTGGACATCCGCGGCCGCCAGGTGCCGGTGCGCGTGGTCAAGTTCCCGTTCGTGCGCGAAGGCCAGGCCCAACCGGGCGTGCTGGTCGACGCGTGATGCGAACGTGCCGGTCGTCACTGACAGCAGTGGCGGCCGGTTGGTTACACTAGCCCCGTTCTTTCCACACCCCTGTATTCCTGGAGCAGTTCCATGAGCGAGATCCCCGGCGACCTCAAGTTCCTCAAGTCCCACGAGTGGGCCCGCGTCGAAGGCAATGGCCGCGTCACCGTTGGTATTTCCGACCACGCCCAGGGCCTGCTGGGTGACCTGGTCTATGTCGAACTGCCCGAAGTCGGCGCCGACGCCAAGGCCGGCGAGCAGATCGCCGTGGTCGAATCGGTGAAGGCGGCTTCGGACGTCTACAGCCCGATCAGCGGCAAGGTGGTCGAGGTGAACTCGGCACTGGCCGACAAGCCGGAAACCATCAATGAAGATGCCTACGGCGAAGGCTGGATGTTCGTGGTCGAGCTGTCCAACGCCGAGGAGCTCAACGAGCTGCTGGATCCGGACGCCTACGCCGAAGCGCTGGAAGACGAGGACCACTGAGTCCTGGTTTTCCGCAGACAAGAACGGCCACCCTCGGGTGGCCGTTCTTGTTTCTGCACCTGTGTCGACCAGGACCGAAGGTGCGTGTGCCGGGTGCGCGTGGCGGTCTCGACGGACGCGTTCGGGCTTGCGCAGTTTTGCGCAAATCCGTGTTTCCACCCCCGCGAAGCTGCACCGGGATGTGAAAAGTTTTCGCCCCCGTTGCGGGTCTGTTTCGAGAGCGTCTTCGGCCATTGCGCGGTCGCAACGACGACCATGCGCACATGCTGCGCCAGCCGCCGCCTATCAACGCAGAGTGCTTATTTCAAGTGTTTTTTATTCAACGTGTCGGTCGACGCGCGTGCCGTCGCAGCGCGTTGCAGCGCTCGAACGGGCATGTGGCGGGTGCTGCAGAACCGGCAGCGGGCGCGTCGGCAGGGCACGGCGATGTGAAAATTTTTCGCGGGGGTTGTTGACAGTAAAAAAAACCGTGATTAGGTTTCGCCTCAGCAGACCTTGCCTGCCCAACCGAGTGCGCAGAATCAATCGTCCGATGCGAAGCAATCCCTTCCCGACCACCGCGTTCGTCATGACGGTGGACAGGGCCCCGCTTCCCCCGGAGAAACGCAAGGCACCTTCCTTTCCGATGTCCGCCCCGCCGATCGAGGCCGACATTGCCGCATCCGTAACGGCGCGCCTGACGCGCCGGCGGTCCCCGCACGCAGCATTTGCGGGTTTGATCCACCTGGGCGTTTCAACTCCCTATCACTGACGAGGAGCCATCCCATGGCAACCAAGAAAGCTGCGAAGAAGAAGCCCGCCGCCAAGAAAGCGGTGAAGAAGGTCGCGAAGAAGGCCGCTGCCAAGAAGGCAGTGAAGAAGGTCGCGAAGAAGGCAACGGCAAAGAAGGCGGTGAAGAAGGTCGCCAAGAAGGTCGCCAAGAAGACCTCTGCGAAGAAGGCAGTGAAGAAGGCGGCGAAGAAGGTAGCCAAGAAGCCTGCGAAGAAGACCGCGAAGAAGGCCGTCAAGAAGGTCGCCAAGAAGGCAGTGAAGAAGACTGCCAAGAAGGCTGCCAAGAAGACCACTGCCCGCAAGCCGGCCAAGAAGGTCGCCAAGAAGGCAGTGAAGAAGGCCGTCAAGAAGACGGCCAAGAAGGCAGTGAAGAAGACCGCGAAGAAGGCCACCAAGAAGGCCGCCCCGAAGAAGGCGGTGAAGAAGGTTGCCAAGCGCAAGCCGGCCGCCCGCAAGAAGAAGGCCGCTCCGGTCGCTCTGCCGGCCACCCCGGCACCGCTGATCTAAGTACTATCCCGATCGCCGTACCCTGAAACCCCTTCCCTGTTGCCCAGCAGGGAGGGGGTTTTTTTATGCCCGCGACCGCCGCCTCGCCTTTGTAGAGTCGAGCTTGCTCGACTGCTTCACCGCTTTTGTAGAGTCGAGCTTGCTCGACTGCTTTGCTGGTCAGTCGAGCAAGCTCGACGCTACGAAAGCAAAAAGGGCGGCCCGCAGGCCGCCCTCTGCATACATGCAGCAGCGTGTCTGATCAGCGCGGCGAGGCCACCGCACGGTTGCTCGACGCACCCTTGCCCTTGCGCTTGTCCTGCGCCGGGGCGGCGCCCTCGGCCATCAGGCTGTCGCTGCCGAAGTCGGTATCCACGTCCAGCCAGCGCTGCGTGGGCAGACCCAACGCCGAATCGAGCACGGTCGGCAGCAGGCCGCTGGGCAGGCTGCTTTCGCCATTCCACATGATCGCAATGCCCAGGTCGCGTTCGGGCACCAAGGCCACCAGGCCGCGGTAACCCTGCACGGCGCCGGCATGGAACACCACGTCGTGGCCGGCGTAGTCGAACGTGCGCCAGCCCAGCGCGTAGCCGGCCGAATGCAGGCGCTCGCGGCGCCAGCCCGAACGCATCTCGCCGGGGGTGTTGATCAGGCTCGAATGCAGCGTGGCCAGCAGCGGCGCCGGCAGCACGTCGGGGCGGTGGCCGGTGTGGGCCAGCAGCCACTGCGCCATGTCGCTGGCGCTGGCGTTCACGCCTGCCGCCGGGGCCACACGGTAGTAGGTCGGCTTCGGCGTCAGCGATACCCAGCCGTTGCGGCTGCGCACATGCGGACGCGCCCAGCGCGAGCTGGCCTGGATGCCGGCCAGGCCCATGCTGGCATCGTTCATGCCCAGCGGTTTGAAGATGCGGCGCTCCACGGATTGTTCATAGAAGCTGCCAGAGGCGGCATAGACCACGTCGCCAATCAGGCTGAAGGCCACGTTCTGGTAGGCGTAGCAGTCACCCGGCAGGCACTTCAGGCTGGTGTTGGCCAGCTTCTGGGTCAGCGTGTAGTACTCGGCGTTGCCTTCAATATCCCGGTCGTAGGCGTTGTAGGGCAGGCCCACGCGGTGGCTCAGCACATCGGCCACGGTCAGGCGGTCGGTCGCTTCGGGCGAATTGAGCCGGAAGCCGGGCACGTAATCGGTCACCTTGCTGTCCCAGCGCAGGGTGCCATCGTTCACCAGCAGGCCGGCCATGGTGCCGGCGAAGGCCTTGGACAGCGAGGCCAGGCGGAACACGGTGTGCGCATCGACCGGCAGGGGATTGTTGACATCGGTCACGCCGTAACCGCGCGCGCTGATCACCCGGCCACCCTGCACGATGGCCACGGCCATGCCCGGCACGCGCTCGCCATAGGTCAGCTGCTGTGCCATCGATTCGATGTTGGCTACGTTGAAACCGGCGGCGGGCAACTGCACCTGCGGCACCAGCCCGGTGCGGTACGCGGCCGGCTGGGTGTGGGCGACGCTGTGGCCTTCAATGTTGGCCGGCAGCGGTGGCAGCGGCGGCGGAGTCTGCGCAGTGGTGGACAAGGCAACAGGCATGAGCATGCCCAGCAAACCAGTGGTCGCCGATCGGATCGGACGACGCAGGCTGTTCTTTTTCATCGAGGTGACCCGTGCGCGACTGCTGTGGTTGATTCTAGCGCCGCTTTTCGCCTGTGCACAAACAAAGCGAAGATGAATGCGCATCTCGTTGAAAAAGTTGGATTTTTGATGCGCTTTTCGTGCGTTGCCACGGGCGCCGGCGAGGGGGCTGCAACGCTTGGTTCCGCAGGCTGCGCGGCCGCCGGCTGGCGATGTTGCAGTGCATTGGCTAACGTACGCGCTCCATCGCCCCGGAGCCTGCCATGCTGCTGTCCAACCGCCGTTCGCAGGGGAGGGGAACCGCGTGACCGCAGCCGGCAACACTGGTGCCCTGCGCGGTCTGGTCGCGGCCCTGCGCGAATCGCCCGCGCTGTGGTGGTCATTCCTGTATTTCTTCTGCCTGCTCAGCGGCTACTACGTGCTGCGCCCGGTGCGCGAGGCGATGGCTGCCTCGGCCGATCTGGAAACGGTGTTCCCGCCGCTGCTGATCGGCTGGTTCGCCAGCCACGGCATCGCCCTGAAGGACTTCGTCCTGCAGTTCCTGTTCACCTGCGTGTTCCTGATCATGCTGGTGCTGCAACCGGTCTATGGCTGGCTGGTCAGCCGTTTCCCGCGGCGGGTGTTCCTGCCGGTGGTGTATGGCTTCTTCATCGTCACCCTGCTGGGTTTCTACGCGCTGTTCGATAGTGGCGTGCCGGGGCGGGGCATGGCCTTTTTTCTGTGGGTGATGGTGTTCAACCTGTTCGCGGTGGCGGTGTTCTGGAGCTTCATGGCCGATGTGTTCAGCAACGTTCAGGCACGTGCCTGGTACGGCTACATCGGTGCGGCCGGCACCGTGGGCGCGTTTCTGGGGCCGATCATCACCAGTGCGCTGGCGCAGCGGGTAGGCATCGCCAACCTGATGCTGGTCTCGGCCGGCTTCCTGGTGGTGTGCCTGTTCTGCATCTGGCGGCTGCGGCACTGGGCGGTGCTGCGCGAGCGCGAGCAGCAGCTGGTGTCCGGTGAAACGCCGATGGGTGGCAGCGTGCTGGACGGGCTGAAGCTGATCGTGCGCGAACCGCTGCTGCGCTGGCTGGCCGTGCTGGTGGTGTTCGGCGTGGGCGTGGGCACGCTGCTGTATAACCAGCAGGCCAGCATCGTGCGTGCAGCCTTCACCGATCCGGCTGCCAGCACTGCGTTCTTCTCGCGCATCGACCTGGCGGTGAATGCGCTGACGCTGCTGCTGCAGCTCAGCCTGACCCGCTGGCTGCTGTCGCGCCATGGCATCGCACCGGCGCTGCTGATTCCCGCGTTCGCGATCCTGATCGGGTTTTCGGTGCTGGCGGCCTCGCCGCTGCCGCTGATGGTGGCGGTGGTGCAGGTGCTGACACGCGCCAGTGAATTTTCCCTGTTCAAGCCCGCCCGCGAGACGATCTATACCCGCGTGGACCGGCAGTGGCGCTACAAAGCCGGCGCGGCCATCGACACGGTGGTGTACCGCGGCGCCGACCTCAGCTTCACCTGGGTGCACAAGGCGCTGTCGCTGCTTGGTTCACACGTGGTATTCGTGGGCGGCATCCTGGCAGCGGCCTGCATGACCGCCGCCGCGTTCGGTGTGCTGCGCGAAGAGAAGAAGCTGCCGCGCGACCGCTGATGTTGCGGGGTCAGATCCCTTTCCCGCAGGGAAAGGGATCTGACCCCATCACCCCATCCATCCATCCAAGGAATTGTCCATGTACTGGATCGCACTCGCCCTGACCCTGCTGGTCGCCCTGCTGCACGTCTACTTCCTGGTGCTGGAGATGTTCCTGTGGACCCGCCCGCTGGGCCTGAAGACCTTCCGCAACACGCCGGAGAAGGCCGAGATCACCCGCGTGCTGGCGGCCAACCAGGGGCTGTACAACGGCTTCCTGGCTGCCGGGCTGTTCTGGGGGCTGTTCGACCACCTGCCGATGCTGGTGAACTTCTCGCTGGGCTGCGTGATCGTGGCCGGCTGCTATGGCGCGTGGAGCGTGAACAAGCGGATCTTCTTCATCCAGGCGGTGCCGGCGGTGCTGGCTGCTGTGGCCTGGTGGTTCGTGCCGGCGTAATCGTCTGTTGGCGCTGCGCGCATCCACCCATGGGGTGGCTCTACTGCGGTAGCAGTGCTACGCCATGCGTGGCTCCGCAACATGCAAACAAAAACGGCGGGCCGAGGCCCGCCGTTTCCGTGTGCGCATGACGCAGGCGATCAGGCCGCCTGCGAATGCGGGTCCTTGTGCTGGCGGTCGTAGTAGCTGGCCGCGCGCAGTTCGTGGGTGTCGAAGTCGTCCACGGTGATGGTGTCCAGGGTCAGCGTGCGCAGTTCTTCCAGCAGGCTGCGCTCGTCCTGGGTGATCACGCCTTCGGCCACGGCCTCGTCCAGCTGGCTCTTGAAGTCCAGCGCCTCGATGCCCTTGCTCTTCAGCGCCTTCAGGAACTTGCGCTCCACCGGCTCGGCCATGATCGCCTTGCTCAGGTAGCTGTTGATGCGGCCACCCGGGTTGTTCTCGCAGGGGGTCAGGAACACGCCACTGGCCAGACGGTCGCGGGCTTCATTCGGGGCCATCAGCAGGGCAGCCACGCGACGGCTCAGACGGTCGCCGGGGGCTTCGGCACGACGGCCCAGCGGGAAGATCAGGGCCCACATCAGCCAGCCGATCGGACGGATCGGGAAGTTGCGCAGGGCGGCCGACAGCGATTCCTCGATCTTGTGCACGCTGTCATGGAAGGCCCAGGCCAGCAGCGGCTGGTCGGCCTGCGGTGCGCCTTCGTCGTGGTAGCGCTTGAGCATGGCGCTGGTCATGTAGACATGGCTCAGCACGTCGCCCAGGCGGCCGGACAGCGATTCCTTGAACTTCAGCTTGCCGCCGAGGGTCATCATCGAGATGTCAGCCATCAGCGCCAGGTTTGCCGAGTAGCGGTCCAGCTTGCGGAAGTAGCGGCGGGTGTAGGCATCGCCGGGGGCGGCGCCGAAACGCGCACCGGTCAGGCCGAACCAGAACGAACGCACCGCATTGGAGATGCCATAGCGGATGTGGCCGAACAGGCTGCGGTCGAAGTCCTGCAGGCCGGCACGGGTGTCCGGATCCTGCGCGGCCTTCATTTCCTTCAGCACCCACGGGTGGCAGAGGATCGCACCCTGGCCGAAGATCAGCAGGCTGCGGGTCATGATGTTGGCGCCTTCCACGGTGATCGCGATCGGCGCGGCCTGCCAGCTGCGGCCGGCGAAGTTGCGCGGCCCCAGGATGATGCCCTTGCCGCCGATCACATCCATCATGTCCGAGATCACTTCACGGCTCATGCTGGTGCAGTGGTACTTGGCAATGGCCGACGGCACCGACGGCACGTCGCCACGGTCCACCGCGGCAGCGGTGGCCTGCGACAGCGCGCTGATCTTGTAGGCCTTGCCGCCGATGCGGGCCAGCGCTTCTTCCACGCCCTCGAAGCGGCCGACCGACAGGCCGAACTGCTTGCGGATTCGTGCGTACGCGCCGGTGACGGCCGCGCCTGCCTTGGCGCCGCCGCTGGCGGTGGAGGGCAGGGTGATCGAGCGGCCCACGGCCAGGCACTCGTTGAGCATGTTCCAGCCCTTGCCGGCCATGGCCGCGCCACCGATCAGCTGGGTCAGCGGGATGAACACATCCTTGCCCTTGATCGGACCGTTCTGGAAGGTCGAGTTCAGCGGGAAATGGCGACGACCGATTTCAACACCGGCGGTGTCGCGCGGCAGCAGGCCCAGGGTGATGCCGATATCGCGGGTATCGCCAATCAGCCCGTCCGGGTCGTACATGCGGAAGGCCAGGCCGATCAGCGACGCGACCGGGGCCAGGGTGATGTAGCGCTTGTCGAAGGTCAGCTTGACGCCCAGCACCTGCTCACCGTTCCACTCGCCCTTGCAGACGATGCCGTAGTCGGGAATGGAGGTGGCGTCGGAGCCGGCGAACGGACCGGTCAGGCCGAAGCAGGGCACTTCGCGGCCATCGGCCAGGCGCGGCAGGTACTGGTCCTTCTGTTCCTGGGTGCCGTAATGCACCAGCAGTTCACCCGGGCCGAGCGAGTTCGGCACGCCCACGGTGGAGCTGACCACCGACGACACCGAGGCCAGCTTCTGGATCACCTTGTGGTGGGCCAGCGCGGAGAAGCCCAGGCCGCCATATTCCTTCGGGATGATCATGCCGAAGAACTTGTTCTTCTTGATGAAGGCCCACAGTTCCGGCGGCAGGTCAGCGTGGACATGGGTGATTTCCCAGTCGTTGACCATCGTGCACAGTTCTTCCACGGGGCCATCCAGGAAGGCCTGTTCTTCAGCGGTCAGCTGCGGCTTTGGGTAGTTCAGCAGGATGTTCCAGTCCGGATCACCGGTGAACAGCTCGCCTTCGAAACCGACCGAACCGGTTTCCAGCGCGATGCGTTCGGTCTGCGACAGCGGCGGCAGCACCTTGCGGAACACCTTCATCATCGGGCCGGTCAGCAGCGGCTTGCGGATGAACGGCAGCAGCAGCGGCACGGCGATCACCGCCAGCACGGCGGCAGCAACGATCGTGGCGGTCTGGTTGACGTACGGCACGAACCAGCAGACGGCTAGCAGGGCCAGGCTGATCAGCGTCCAGGTCAGCAGGCGCATGCGGTGGTAGGCGACGAACGCGCCTGCCAGCAGCAGGGCGAGGAAGGGAAGAACGATGCTCATGAGCGTGCTCCGGTGACGTGCTCGTTTGTGGCGGACGAAGCTGCAGCATCCGCTGCGGGCAACACGTCCAGATAGTCCAACACAGTAGCGGTAAAGGCGTCGTTGTCATCACCGGCGACCATGTGCGTGGCCTGCGGCAACTGTACGTGGCGCGCGTGCGGCGCCAATGCCAGGAATTCGGCGACGGTCTGCGGCGTGACCAGGTCGCTGCGACCACCACTGACCAGCAGCAGCGGGCACTTCACCTGGCGCGCGGCCTCGGCCAGTGCATCCTGGTGCTGCTCGCTGTCGCGCGCCAGTTCGGCCACCAGGCGCGGATCCCAGTGCCAGCGCCAGCGGCCGTGCCCATCCTCGCGCAGCAGCGCACGCAGCGACTGCTCGGATTTGCGCGGGCGGTGCGGCAGGTAGGCGCAGATCACGTCCGCGGCCTGGGCCAGCGAGGCGAAGCCATCGGGATGGGCGGTCATGAAGGCGAGGATGCGCTCGACACCGGCGGTGTCCCAGCGTGGGGTGATGTCCACCAGCACCATGGCCGAGAACAGGCCCGGCCAGCGCGCTTCGGCAAGCAGGCCGAACAGACCGCCCATCGAGGCGGCCACCAGTACCGGCGGGCGCGCCTGTTCGCCGGCCAGCACGATCAGGTCGTCGGCGAACTGTTCGCCGTGGTAGGGCAGGTCGGCGGCATTCCAGTCCGAATCGCCATGGCCGCGCGCATCGTAGGCCAGGGTCTGCAGGCCGGCAGCCGACAATGCGCGGGCGGTCGCGTTCCAGGCGTGGCGGGTCTGGCCGAAGCCGTGCGCGAACAGCACCCGACCACGCCGTCCGCTGGTATTGGCGATGGCAGCCAGATGGGCGCCGTGGGCGGCCTCCAGGCGCAGATCGGTGAACGCGGCAGCGGCAGAAGGTGTGACCATACTTGATAGTATGGATTGGCCGTGGCGGAAGTCAATACTGCTGGGTATGGTGCGCTGCGGAACAGCCGTAGCCGGGGGAAAGACGGTTGCTGGCGCAACGGCATACTGCAACGAACCCCGGCGTATGGTTAAATCAGCCCATGAATCAACCTGACCCTTCCGCCGGCGAACCGCGTGCCGGCCGCAACAGCCGCCTGAGTGCCGAAGACTGGGCCCAGGCGGCCCTCGACCTGATTGCTGAACAAGGTGTGGGTGCCGTCGCGGTGGAGCCTCTGGCACGCCGCCTGGGTGTCACCAAGGGCAGCTTCTACTGGCACTTCCCCTCGCGCGACGCGCTGTTGCAGGCGGCGCTGGAACGGTGGGAGTTGTTCGAGCAGGAACAGGTGTTTGGCAGCCTGGAAGATGTGCCCGACCCGCGTGCACGCCTGCGCCAGCTGTTCCAGATGGTGGCCCATGAAGTGCAGCCGCACATCATCTACAGCGAGCTGCTGAAGGCCCTGGACCACCCGATGGTGCGGCCGGTGATCGACCGCGTTTCGCAGCGTCGGCTGGACTACCTGATCGCCTCGTTCCGCCAGGCCGGGCTGAGTTCCACCGATGCCCGCCATCGCGCGCGGCTGGCCTACGCCGCCTATGTCGGTTTCCTGCAGCTGTCGTTGCAGCTGCAGCAGCCCAAGCAGGCGCGCGAAGATTTCGAGGCCTATGTCGAGCATCTGATCGAGACGCTGATCCCGAACGGCTGATCGCGAAAGCAACGACGCGCGCTGGCCAAAGGCCGTGGCAGTGCCACGGCCTTTTTCGTTGCACGCGGGATGCGTCGCGCGCTGCACGGCACAGAAACAGAAACGGGGCCCCGAAGGGCCCCGTCCTGGTGTTTTACGCTGCGAACAGGCCTCGATCAGAAGCGCTGACGGTACTCCATGTACATGTAGCGCCCCGGGGTGTCGTACTGGTAGTCGAAGGAGTTGGCGAAGGCCTGGGTGGCCACCGGCGGCTGCTTGTCGAATACGTTGGTCAGACCGACCGAGACGGTACCGTTCCACGGCAGGTTGTAGCGCACCTGCAGGTCGTGGTAGGTGGTAGCGGCCAGGTGGTTTTCCGGATCCGCACGGCCTTCCAGGCCGATCTTGTTCGGGTTGCTGCACAGCTCGGCCACGTCGGCGAACTTGCAGTTCTCGTTCAGGCCCGAGAAGTAACGCACGGTCCAGCTCACGCCGAAATCACCATAGGTCCAGTTGGTGGTCAGGTTCGAGCGGATGCGCCACACCGGAGTGTCACGGGTGTAGCTGCCGACTTCCGACGGATCCCAATCCGATTCCGGCGTGGCCTTCTGGCGGTAGTTGCTCATGTAGACGCTGTCCCACACGAAGGAGAACGAGCCGAAGCGCGTATCCGGCAGCTGGTAACGCATGGTCAGGTCGAAGCCTTCCACTTCCAGCTCACCCAGGTTCTGCAGGTAACGGGCCATGTAGGTGATCTGGCCCAGCGCGTTGCGGGTCAGACCCGAGTTGCCGAGCACGTCACACCAGCCGTTGTTGCCCTGCACGTAGCACTGCTCGAGCATGTAGTCGGCGGTCGGGCGGCTGATCACGTCCTTGATGTTGATCTTCCACCAGTCCAGCGACACGTCGAAGCCGCGCACGAAGCTCGGGCTGTAGACGATGCCCAGGCTCTTGGAGGTCGAGGTCTCCGGGTTCAGCTCCTGGTTCGACTTCCACTCGAACGGCCATGCGGTCTGGCCGCCGTAGCCTTCGCGCTGCTCGTAGCTGGCCGGAATACCTGCGGCGGCGCAACGGGCGGCAACGGCGGCATTGCCGATGTACGGGCTGCCGATCGAGCACGGATCACCGTAGCTGTCGTAGGACTCGCCAGCACCACCGAACAGGTTGGAGATGGACGGTGCGCGGAAGCCCTCGGCCCAGTTGCCGCGGATCATCACGTCGTCGATCGGCTTCCACTTGAAGCCGAACTTGCTGTTCAGCGTCGAACCGAAGTTGCTGTAATCCGAACGGCGGGTGGCCGCGCTGAATTCCAGCGACTTGGCGCCCGGCAGGTCCTTCAGCAGCGGCACGGCCAGTTCCAGGTAGACGTCGGTCAGGTCATACGAACCGGAGGTCGGCTGGCGGCCATTGCCCGAGCTCAGGCCGGCCGAGACGAAGGCGTCCGGCATGTCGTAGCCCGATTCCTTGCGCTTTTCGACGCCGGCGGCGAAGCCCATCATGCCGCCCGGCAGTTCGACGATGTCGCCGGACAGGTTGGCGGTGAACGACTTGGACTTGTTCTGGTACTTGTCCTTGGCGTTGAACAGGATGTAGTCCAGCTGCTCCTGCGGCATGTTGCCGGCGCTGCTGAAGGGGTTGAACGGCACGCAGCCGGCGATGACGGCACCGGGCGCACCGCACTTGACCACGCCGTCGGTGTCCAGGAAGGACGCGCCGGTCGCCAGGCGCATGTTCCCCATGTTCACGTCACCCACCTGGGTGTCGACCTGGTCGGTGACGTTGTAGGCGGCGCCTGCATCCCAGTTGAAGTAACGGCCAGCGAATTCGAACGAGCCTTCCAGACCGCCATACCAATGGAAGGTCTTGACGTCCTGTTCGTAGTAACGATCCTGCTCGACCAGGCGGCGGTTCCAGTTCAGCTCGCGCGGGTTGTCGCTCAGGCGGGTCGGGTTGTAGTAGCTGTCAGCCGACAGACCCTGGTCACCGCCCAGGTAGCTGCCCGCGCTCAGCGGGTAACCGGCCAGCTGCTGGGCCGACAGACGCTGGTTGTACAGCGCGTCGGTGCGCAGGGCGATCGAATCGGTCAGGTCGTAGCGGCCCTGGATGTAGATCGACTTGCGCTCCTGCGGCGTGCGCAGGTAGTTGTCCTTGGCGTAGTTGTAAGCGTCGGCGCTGGTGAAGTCGTGGTAATTGCCGAGTACGTTTCCTGCGGCGCCATCATTGACCACGCGGCGGTTGATGCCGGCGCGCGCGGCGGTGGCTTCGTCTTCGCTACCGGCCAGTTCGCTCCATGCATCGTAATCGTCGGTGCCGACGTCATCGATGGTCAGGTCCCAGTAGCCGCCCGAAGCGGTCTGGCCGCTGTACTGCGAAGCGCCCAGGCCGTACACCGGGTCGCGCGAGATCTTGCGCGCGCCGGCCATCACGGCCTTTTCCTTCACGTAGCTGGCGCCGAACACCAGGCTGCTGCGGTCATTGCTGCTGCCCAGGGTCAGGTCCAGGGCCTGGCGTTCGCCGTCACCCTTGCTGAACTGGCCGTAGTAGACGTGCGCTTCGCCACCGTTGAAGTTGTCGCGGGTGATGATGTTGACCACGCCGGCGATCGCATCCGAACCGTAGATCGAGGACGCGCCATCCTTCAGGACTTCGATGCGCTCGACGATGGCGGTCGGGATGGAGTTCAGGTCGACGGTGCCATCCAGCGCCTGTACCCAGCGACGGCCGTTGACCAGCACCAGGGTGCGCGAGGAACCCAGGTTGCGCAGGTCGACGCCGGCCGAGCCGTCACCACCGTTGTTGAACTGGGTGTTGATCGCCGCGCCGTTGGTGGCGATCTGCTGCAGCACTTCGGCCACGTTGGTACGACCGGTCTGCTGGATCGTTTCACGCGACAGGGTCAGGACCGGCTGCTGGGTTTCCAGGTCAACCGAACGGATGCGCGAACCGGTGACCTGGATGCGATCCAGGTTGGTTGCACCGGTGGCCTCCTGGGCGTGGGCGGTCGCGACGGAAGCACCGGCGACCAGCGCGATGACAACCGCATCGCGCAGCTTGTTGGACTTGAAATTCATTGGCTCTCTCTCTCCAAGGAAATCTTGGCTGGGGTAATGCCTGTGCGACGGCTCCCAAAAACGGGCACCAAAAAACGCAAGGCTGAACCGATAGTAACGAGCCTCCAAGGAAAATTAAAGCTGTGTTAAGAATTGTCTCGGTTACCCGCGGAAGAGAAATATACGTAGCAATTTCAGTGGCTTGCGCTGCGCTGAGGGTGAGGCAGGTGCGCGCCGTCGCATTCACGTGAAAAAAAATTTTCAATTGATACATGTCGTCATGTATCCATCTGTAACCCGCACGGGACGGGGGCTCGGCAGTGACGCACGCAGAAACAGAAAGGGGCACCGTGCGGTGCCCCTTTCCCTGAAGTCGATGGCGTGGCCGGATCGTCCGGCCCTGCAGGGATCAGAGATCCTGTTCGTAGCGGACGTACGGCACGGTGCCGTCGTCGTTGCTTTCATTGCGGGGCGAGAACGGATTCTTGCCGCGGCTGATCACGTTCTCGGCGCCGACGGTCAGCTGGCCCGACCACGGGGTACGCCAGGTCAGGCCGATGCCCAGGCCTTCCCACTTGCCCGGCTTGCCGGGAACGTCGACCACACGGCCGATGATGCTGCCGCTGAAATTGCCGTAGCCGGCGCCCAGGCTCAGGCTCTTGCTGTCCCAGCGGTCGACGATGGCCGGCGCGGCATCGGCCAGCGGCACCAGGCGTGCCTTGGCGTAGGTACCGGCGATCGACACGAAGCCCTCACGGCCGATATTGCGCTGGGCGAACACGGTCAGGTCGTTCTGTTCGGCGCGCAGGGACGGTGTCTTGTTCGGCGAAGCCAGCCATGCCGGCAGGGTCTCACGGCCGGTACCGGCGGTGATGCCCAGACGGTTGCTGCCGCGGTTCAGTGCGGCCGTGCCGGTGAAACGGCGGTTGTTGGCGCCGATCGCGTCGTCTTCATCGCCAAGGCTGGCCAGCATGCAATGACTGGCCAGACCGCTGATGCTGGTGCCACTGCTGCTGTTGCAGAGCAGGCCCAGCGAATCGCCCGAGGACAGACCGAAGGCGGCATCCAGCGAATTGCGGCCGAAGTGCCAGCGTGCGCCTGCCGCCTGTTCACCGGTGGGCTCCAGGTACAGCAGGGCCTCGACCTTGCCACTGCCCTTGTTCCAGACCGGAATGACGGTGCGGGTGTCCTTGCTCTGCGCATGCGCGCCCGTGATCGCGCCAAGGGCGATCAGCAGGGCCAGCGGTAGACGCAGGTAGGTACGCATCGGACCAGTTCAGACAGGGGCGGACAACGGAAGTTCCCGCTGGGGCGGGAACTCGATCCTAGGGCGTTTATGAATTCTTAACAAGCCTTGATCCTCCCCAGAACACAAGACCTGCCTGTTTCACTGAAGCCGTTCAGGCGCCGGTATGTTCCCCTCGGCACCGTGGAACAGTATGCCGAACTCCGTCAACGGAAAGTGATACTCCTGTCCGCAGAACTCGCAACGCACTTCCACGGCGCCGGTGTCCTCGGCGGCCGCACGGGCTTCCTCCTCGCCCAGCGATTCGAGCATGGCCGCGACCCGTTCGCGCGAGCAGGAGCAGGCGAACGACAACGGCTTTTCGCCCACCAGCACCGGCTTCTCTTCGTGGAACAAGCGGTGCAGCAGGTCTTCGGCGGGGGTGGCCAGCAGCTCGGCCTTGCCCAGCGTCTCGAACAGCGCGCTGGTGCGCGCCCAGCCATCATCGTCGCCTTCGTCACCGGGCAGCTTCTGCAGCAGCAGGCCGCTGGCGCCCTCGCGGTCGGCTGACAGCAGCAGGCGGGTCGGCAGCTGCTCGGACTGCTGGAAGTAATCTTCGAAGGCCTCGTCCAGCTCGGCCGCGCTCAGACCGACCAGGCTCTGGTAGCGTTGCGGTTCGCGCGGGTCCAGGCCCGGGTTTTCAATGGTGATGGCCAGCAGCGCGCCCTCGCCGAGGGTGGACAGGTCGCGTGGCGCGTCGCCCCCTTCGGCCAGCTGGGCGATGCCGCGCAGGGTGCCGGCGGCGGTGCATTCGGCGAACAGGGCGCGCAGGGCGGTGTTGCTGCGCAGCTGGATCGACAGGCGGCCGTCAACCTTGGTATGGCCGGTGAACAGCGCCGAAGCCACGGCGGCCTGGCCCAGCAGTTCAGCGGCGTTGTCCGGATAGACCGCGTGGGACAGGATCTGCTGCCAGGTGGCGTGCAGGCGCACGTGCACGCCGCGGACGCCGGCGTCGGGCAGCAGGAAACGGATCAGGGAATCGGATTGGGCGGTCATCGGCTCACATCGCGCGGAAACAGGGGTGGTTGCCGGATAATGCGCCGACAACCAGATAGAAGAAGGATGCACCAGTAATGGGGGCAGGGGGAGAGCAGGACAAGGTGGCGGCCGCTCCGGTCGCACGGCGGCGGCGCTGGCGCTGGCGGCAGCTGCTGTGGCTGCCGGTGCTGTTTGTGGGGTTCAGCTGCCTGCAGGTGCTGGTGTTGCGTTTCATCGACCCGCCGCTGTCCACGGTCATGCTGTGGCGCTACGGCGAAGCCCTGGGCCAGGCTGACTGGTCCTACCGGCTGCATTACCAATGGCGTGACCTGGACCAGATGGCCCCCAGCCTGCCCATTTCGCTGGTGGCTGCCGAAGACCAGCGCTTCCCCGACCACAATGGCTTCGACCTGCAGGCCATCGAGAAGGCGCGTGACCACAACGCGCGCGGTGGGCGCCTGCGCGGCGCCAGCACGATCAGCCAGCAGGTGGCCAAGAACCTGTTCCTGTGGCAGGGCCGCAGCTGGGTACGCAAGGGCCTGGAGGTCTGGTACACGGTGCTGATCGAAGCGTTCTGGCCCAAGCAGCGCATTCTGGAGATGTACGCCAACATCGCCGAGTTCGGTGATGGCGTCTATGGCGCACAGGCGGCGGCGCAGACCTTCTGGCGCAAGGACGCCGCGCGCTTGAGCCCGGCTGAAAGTGCCCGCCTGGCGGCCGTGCTGCCGGCACCGCGCCGTTACAACGCGGGCAAGCCGGGCCCCTATGTGCAGCGGCGCGCGGCGTGGATCCAGCGCCAGGCCCGGCAGCTGGGCGGGGCAGGGTATCTGCAGGAGTAGTGCAGCGGCGGGCCGCAGGCGTGCCTGCGACGTACAATCCGGGCATGAATCGTGACCGCCTGACGTTCGTCATTGCCGCCCACAACGAAGCGCTTGCGTTGCCGCAGCTGCACCCGCGCCTGTGTGCGGTGCTCGATGGCCTGGCCGACATCGACGGTCACGTGCTGTACGTGGACGATGGCAGCAGCGATGACACCTGGGCGGTGATCAGCGGGCTGGCTGCCGTGGATGCGCGGGTGTCGGCACTGCGCCTGTCGCGCAACTTCGGCAAGGAGGCGGCGCTGACCGCCGGCCTGGACCAGGTGCGCGAAGGCGCCGCGATGATCCTGGATGCCGATGGCCAGGACCCGCCGGAGCTGGTGCCGCAGTTCGTGGCGCGCTGGCGCGAAGGGTTCGACAATGTCTACGGCACCCGGCTGGTGCGCGACGGTGAAAGCTGGAGCAAGCGGACCACGGCGGCGCTGTTCTACCGCGTGATCGGGCGCCTGTCGCCCACGCCGATTCCGGCCGACACCGGTGACTTCCGCCTGCTGTCGCCGCGCGCGCTGGGCGCATTGCGCGAACTGCGCGAACGCCATCGGTTCATGAAGGGGCTTTTCAGCTGGGTGGGCTTCCGCCGCGTGGCCGTGCCCTACCACCGGCATGCGCGCCTGGCCGGCACCAGCAAGTTCAGCCTGTGGCGCTTGTGGAACTTCGCGTTGGAAGGCATCACCGGTTTTTCCACCGTACCGTTGCGTGCGGCTACCTACCTGGGGCTGGCGACGGCGGCGGTGGCGTTCGTGTTCGGCCTGTGGGTGATCGTCAAGGCGGCCCTGTACGGTGACCGCGTGGCCGGCTGGCCGACGATGATGGCGGTGATCCTGTTCCTGGGCGGGGTGCAGTTGATCGCCCTGGGGCTGATCGGCGAATACCTGGGGCGGCTGTACGAGGAGTCCAAGCAGCGGCCGCTGTATCTGGTTGACGCGTGGTTGGCGCCGGGCGTGGCAGAATCGGCGCTGCAACCCACCCTGGGAGGGCAGGCAGATGACGTCGGTACGGCAACTGTTGGACGGCAAGTCCCCTGAAGTACATGCAGTCGCGCCTGGCGCGGCGGTGATCGATGCGATCCGGCTGATGGCCGACAAAGGCATCGGTGCGGTGCTGGTCATGGATGGCCCGCGACTGGTCGGCATCCTTTCCGAACGCGACTATGCACGCAAGATCGTGCTGCGTGACCGCTCCTCGCGCGATACCGCGGTGGCGGAGATCATGACCGCGCAGGTGGTGACTGTTTCGCCGGGCGAGCAGGTGGAGCATTGCCTGCAGCTGGTGACCGATTACCGCATCCGTCATCTGCCGGTGGTTGAAGGCGGGCAGGTGCTGGGGGTGATTTCCATCGGCGATCTGGTGAAGTCGGTGATCGATGCGCAGCGGCGCGAGCTGGATCATCTGCAGCAGTACATCGTGGCCGGGTGAGTTTTTCGCTGGCGGGCTTGCAGCCCGCCGGCCCGCTTTTCGAGCCAGAGCCAGAGCCAGAGCGCAAGAGCAGCGCCTTGCTGATGCGTGGGGAGGCGGAGGGCATGGCCGTGCAGGACACGCGGTAAATACGTCCATGTAGCTCGTAGGCGCCGTCCTTGGCGCCTACGGTCCTGCACGGCCATGCCCTCCGCCTCTGGACACGTTCCTGCGAGCGCGGTGAATTTCAGTGCCGATCATCCGCTTCTGCCGACGCCCCGCTTCTGCCGATCATCCGCTTCCGGTAGGTGCCAACCTTGGTTGGCACAGCTTTTGATTTTGATTTTGATTTTGAATTTCCGCTCTCGTTCCGCGCGCGCAGGAAACTGTCCGGAGGCGGAGGGCTACCGCAGGCAGGACCGTAGGCGCCAAGGACGGCGCCTACGAGCTACATGGATGTATTCACCGCGTGTCCTGACTGCGGTAGCCCTCCGCCTCACCCCATGAAAGAGCACGCGCCGCGAACCACCGCTTTTACTTCGCGTACTGCCCACCGCAGTTGGCGTCCTTGCCCGGGCCGGTCTCGATCGTTGCCAGCAGCGCGGCGGGCGGGGCAATGCTGCCCAGCGCCAACGCCACTGCACCGCGCAGGCCCAGTGCCTTGAAGTCCGGGCGGAACGATGGATCCTTGAAGGTGCCGCCGATGCGCAGCGGCGAGCGCAGCACCAGGATGCTCTTGTCTTTCGGCCGCGGCCGCAGCAGCAGGTCCAGCGATTCATCGCGCAGGCTTACGGTGCCCTCGCCAATGACGATGGTGTCGGTGGTGTCCACCGCAAGCGCGCGGCTGGTCATCAGCCCATCGCGCACGCCGAAATCGGCGAAGGCACAGCGCAGCGGAATCTGCCGGTCACCGGTGAACAGGAATTTCACCGATTCGGTGATGTCCAGGCCAGCCAGCTCCATCACCAGGTTGCCGACGTGGCCGCGGCCCATCGCCACGCCCACGTCGCCGCTGCTGCCCCCCAGCATCGCGGCGATGGAATTGCCGCGGCCGCTCAGGTCGATCTGGCCGCTGATGCCACCCTTGGCCTGCTCGGCCAGTTTCGCATCGGGGAACAGTTGCCCCAGCTGCACGCCACGAACGCTGGCCTTGAGCGAGGTGGCAATCTGCGGCTGGCGCGCATCCATGCGGATCGTGCTGCGGATATCGCCGCCGGCTACACCGAAGTTCAGCGGGTCTAGCCGCAGTACGCCGTCGTCCAGCAACAGGTGCGCGTCCATGTCATCCAGCGGCAGTGACGGCGCGTTGATGCGGTGCGCCTTCCAGCGCACGTCGGCGTCCATCGCGCGCAGTTTTCCAAGGTTGTAAGGCGTGTCCGGCAGCACGCGGCTGCTGGCCGCCACCTGCGCTGCTTCGGCTTTCTGCTCGGCATTGGCGGTCTCGCCGCTGCCGGTCTTGGGCGGAGCGCCGACGAAGCCGGCCAGATCATCGAAATCCAGGCGGCGCGATTCCAGCGTGGCGGTCAGTCGCGGCCGCTCCCGGCCCACTTCGAACTGCAGGTTGCCGCCCAGGTCGCTGTCACCCACCTTGCCGGTGAAGCGCTGGTAGCGCCAGATGTTGTGGTCGCGCTGCAGGCGGCCATTCAACGCATACGGGGGCGAGGGAGGAATGGCGATGCCGAGCAGCGGGTACAGATCGGCCAGGTCCTGGCCACTGAGGGCGAACTGCAGGTCAAACACCTGCAGGGCGAACGGGTTGGTCAGTGTGCCGCTGGCCACGGCGTGGGTGGCACCGGCACGGCCATCCAGATGGATGCGGAAGGGATGGGCGCTGTCGGTCAGCTGCAGGGGCGATTCGGTGCCACCGCTGAGGGTGAATGCATTGCCCTGCCAGCGCCCCTTGCCGGACACCAGCAGCGGCGGTGCCGCATCGCTCTGGCGCGGCTGACCGCTGCGCACGTTCAGGCGGATATCGGTGCGGCCCCGCACGTCGGAAAACTGCAGGCGTCCATCATCGATGAACAGGCGCTGCAACTGCGGCGGCGTGCCACCGCGGCTGTCACCGAGGAAAACCCAGTTGCCGGGATCCCCTTGGCCCGGTGCGGTCTGCAGCAGCACATCGGGGCGGGTCAGGCGCACTTCGGGCAGTTGCACGCTGCCCCTCAGCAGGGGCCAGACCCGCACGTCGATCTCCACACGATCGGCGCTGGCCATGTTCGGCTGCCTGGCCCAGGCCGCATTGGCGAAGGAGATTGTGTCGGCGCGAACGGTGGTGACGCGGCCCAGGTCCACATCCAGATTGCCGATATGCAGGGCGCGCCCGGTGCGGGCCTGCACCGCGCGCTCCACCGGCCCTTTGAACCAGTTCCAGTCCCACAGGGCCAGCAGGATCAGCAGGGCGGTCAGCAGGAACAGCAGCGCGGCCAGCCAACGCTGGCCGCGACGGCCGGGGCGGCGCAGGCGCCAGCGACGGCGGGAAGGCGCGGCGGGGGCAGGGGCGGTGTTCACGCGCCCATGGTTGCCCTGTCATCGTGGACAGGGCGCGAAGCGCCCATGTGCATCGTGTGCACAGGGCAGCCCGGCACTGGGTGCGCTTACAGCACCTGCATGGTCACGGCCACGAAGTGGCAGACGCTGCCGCCGATCACGAACAGGTGCCAGATCGCATGCGAATAGGGGATCGATTCGCGATGGTAGAAATAGGTGCCCAGCGTGTAGGACAGGCCGCCGGCGAACAGCCAGGCCAGGGTGCTGCCGTCGATGGAGGCCCACATCGGCTTGATCGCCACGATCACCAGCCAGCCCATGGCGATGTAGATGCCGGTGGACAGTGCCTTGAAGCGGCCGGTATAGAACAGCTTGAACACCACGCCACCCAGGGCCAGCGCCCAGATGGCCGCGAACAGGCCCCATCCCCAGGGGCCGCGCAGGCCGATCAGGGTGAACGGGGTGTAGGTTCCGGCAATCAGCACGTAGATCGCGCAGTGGTCGAACACCTTCAGGCGGCCCTTGGCCGTGGGGTGCTGGATGGCGTGGTAAAGCGTGGAGGCGGTGTACAGCAGCAGCAGCGCGATGCCGAACACGATGGCGCTGGCCAGCTGCCAGCCGTCGCCGTAGATGGCGGCCAGGGTGATCAGCACGGCGCCGGCGGCCAATGCGAACACGGCGCCCAGCCCGTGGGTCAGGGCGCTGGCAATTTCTTCACGGATGGAAGCAACAGTCGTGGAGGACATGGCGATGAGGGGGTTCGCGGGGAGGGGGGACCCGCAGCCCCCCTATCATCGCCGCGATGGCGGTTGCTTGCACCCCCGTCGCCGTATGGTGGGTGAACCGGCGCCCATCCACGCATGGCGTGGATCTACCGGGCGCCGATCCGACCCCGGGGCATCAGGCCACCGAGACGGTGTGGGCGGCCTCGCGGGTGGAGGAGAAGCGCACGTCCGGCGCACGTTCCTGCGCCAGCTGCAGGTTCACCCGGGTCGGGGCCAGGTAGACCAGCTGGCCGGCCGCATCCAGGGCCAGGTTCAGCGCGTTCTTCTCGCGGAACTCTTCCAGCTTTTTCTCGTTGCTGCAGGTGACCCAGCGCGCAGTGGTCACGCTGACCGGCTCGAAGGTGGCTTCCACGCCGTACTCGTCCTTCAGGCGGTAGGCGGCCACGTCGAACTGCAGCACACCCACCGCGCCCAGGATCAGGTCGTTGCTGGTGAGCGGGCGGAAGAACTGGGTCGCGCCTTCTTCGGACAGCTGGGCCAGGCCCTTCTGCAGCTGCTTGAGCTTGAGCGGATCGCGCAGGCGTGCACGGCGGAACAGTTCCGGGGCGAAGTTCGGAATGCCGGTGAAGGTGACCGCTTCGCCTTCGGTAAAGGTGTCGCCGATGGAGATGGTGCCGTGGTTGTGAATGCCGATCACATCGCCGGGCCAGGCTTCGGCGGCGATTTCACGGTCGCTGGCCATGAAGGTCAGCGCGTTGGCCAGCTTCATTTCCTTGCCGGTGCGCACGTGGAAGGTCTTCATGCCGGCGTTGAAACGGCCCGAGCAGATGCGCATGAAGGCCACGCGGTCGCGGTGCTGCGGGTCCATGTTGGCCTGGATCTTGAACACGAAGCCGGTCAGCTTGTTTTCCTGCGGGGCGATCTCGCGGCCGGTGGTAGCGCGCGCCTGCGGGGCCGGGGCGTGCTCGACGAAGAAATCCAGCAGCGGCTGCACGCCGAAATTGTTCACGCCCGAGCCGAAGAACACCGGGGTCTGCTTGCCGGCGCGGTAGGCATCCAGGTCGAACGGGTGGCTTGCGCCCTGCACCAGTTCCAGTTCGTCGCGCAGCTCGGCCAGCATCTGCGCACCGATCTTTTCAGCCAGGCCGGGTGAATCGATGGACGGGAAGATGGTCGAATCCTGGCGGGTGAAATTGCGGCCCGGTTCGTACAGGTGCACTTCGCCGGTCAGCAGGTGCACCACGCCCTTCAGGCGCTGGCCCATGCCGATCGGCCAGGTGACCGGGGCGCACTGGATGCCCAACACGGTTTCCACTTCATCCAGCAGCTCGATCGGGTCCTTGCCCTCGCGGTCGAGCTTGTTGATGAAGGTCATGATGGGGGTGTCACGCAGGCGGCATACTTCCATCAGCTTGATGGTGCGCTCTTCCACGCCCTTGGCCACGTCGATCACCATCAGCGCCGAGTCCACCGCGGTCAGCACGCGGTAGGTGTCCTCGCCGAAGTCGGCGTGGCCGGGGGTGTCGAGCAGGTTGACGATCTTGCCTTCGTACGGGAACTGCATCACCGAGGAGGTGACGGAGATGCCGCGCTCCTTTTCCAGCGCCATCCAGTCGGACGTGGCATGGCGGGCGGCCTTGCGGCCCTTCACCGAACCGGCCATCTGGATCGCGCCCCCGAACAGCAGCAGCTTTTCGGTCAGCGTGGTCTTGCCGGCGTCAGGGTGGGAAATGATGGCGAAGGTGCGGCGGCGCGACGCTTCGTTGGCGACTTCGGACATGGCAGTGGCGCCCGCCCGGGGCGCTTTTCAAAGAGATAAGCGCCCGATTATACCGGCCGCCGCCGCTCAGCGCCCGGCGCTGCCGTCGCTGTGGCCTTCGCGGGCGAACTGAAGCTGCCCCCGCGCGGTGAAAATGCGCACCGGCACCGAGCGCAGGCCCATGCCCCGGTTCACCTGGACCACGAAGTGCAGGTGCGGGGCGGTACTGAAGCCGCTGTTGCCCGACAACCCGAGCGGCTGCCCGGCCTGCACCGCCTGGCCGGCCCGCACGCGCATGCCCCCTGCCTGCAGGTGCGCGTACAGCGCCATGCTGCCGTCGCTGTGCAGCACGCGGATGAAGTTGGCCCGGCCGCCATCGCGCTGGCGGTCCTGGCCATTGGCCTGGAAGCCGTCCTGCACCTGCATCACCGTGCCCTCGCGCGCGGCCATGACCAGGGTGCCTTCGGCCAGTGCGAAATCGACCGCATCGCGGTTCTCTTCGTCCTGGTGGCTGAAGCGCCCGTTCGGCGCCTGGTCCACGCGCAGGTGCGCCGCTTCGAAGGGCAGGCGATAGGCCACATCCTCGGCCTGCGCCGACGGCGCGCCCGGCACGGCGTTCATGCGCACTTCCAGGGCGCGTCCATCGGTCGGGGCGGCGAGGTGGCCGACCACCAGCGTGCCGCCACCCTGCACCAGCGACTGCACTGGCAGCCCGTCGATGGACTGGCCGGGCGCGGCGCGCAGTTCGATCTGCAGCGGGCCGGCCAGCGGATTGTCGATGCGTGCCTGCCAGTGCTCGCCAACGGGCTGCAGGCGCAACTGCGCCAGTGGCGCGGCCGAGGGCGCCGCTGCGGGTGCTGCGCGGGTCGGGCCCGCCGGCACCAGACCCCAGCCCTGCCGCCAGTCGCTGGCGTCGGCGATTGGGGGGGGCAGCAGGGCAAGCATCAGGCAGCACAGGGCCGGGCGTGGCATCAGCGGTTCCAGCGGCAGAGGGGCGGCGGGACTGTAGCCGATCCTGAACAGAGGCGACGGTACTGCTTCCCGGTTCGGTGCCTGGGTTCATTCATCGCTTTATCCGCATGAAGGGATTGACATGCCCGGAATCCGCTGGCATCGTGGTTCCACCATCGAGACCGGCAGAGGGACAGGCCCTTTGAAGCCGGGGCAGCCCGCAGGCATGCAAATGCCGGCGTAGGTGCCAAATCCTGCGGGGACCGTGGCGTCCACCGAAAGATGGTTCGAGCGTGCACCGCCGTGCATCTTGAACGCGAGCCCCGCGAAGGCTCGATGGCCGATTCCCAACTGGATCCCGCCATGAGCTTCGCCCCCAGCACCGTGCTCCGCCCCGAACCCTTTGCCCCCGTCAGCGTGCCGGTCGACCACCGCGTGCACGCCGAGCGCGGCGAGTTCGCCGCTGTGCTGTCGATGCGCCACGCCGGCCCCTGCCCGGTGCGCCTGCGCTATGAATGGGTGGGCCCGGCCAACGCGCCGGTGGTGGTGCTGGCCGGCGGCATTTCCGCGCACCGCCACGTAGCCAGCAACCCGCAGTTCAGTGAAAAGGGCTGGGCCGAAGGCCTGGTTGGCGCCGGGCGCGCGCTGGACCCGCAGCAGCTGCGCGTGCTGGCCTTCGATTTCATCGGTGCCGATGGCGCGCTGGACGTGCCCATCGACACCGCCGACCAGGCCGACGCGCTGGCGCTGCTGCTGGACCATCTGGGAGTGCGCACGCTGAAGGCGTTCGTGGGTTACTCGTATGGCGCGCTGGTCGGCCAGCAGTTCGCGGTACGCCACCGTGCGCGGGTGCGCCAGCTGGTGCTGGCCAGCGGTGCACATCGCCCGCATCCCTATGCCGCCGCGTGGCGCGCGCTGCAGCGCCGTGCGGTTGCACTGGGCCAGCTGCAATGCGGCGAAGACCATGGCCTGGCCCTGGCCCGCCAGTTCGCGATGCTCAGCTACCGCACCCCGGAGGAATTCGGCGAACGTTTCGACGCCGCGCCGGAAGTGATCAATGGGCGCGTACGGGTGGCCGCCGAAGACTATCTGGATGCCGCCGGTGCGCAGTACGTGGCGCGCACGCCGGTGACCGCCTATCTGCGCCTGTCCGAATCGATCGACCTGCACCGGGTGGACCCCGCCGCCCTCCTGCTGCCCACCGTGGTGGTGGCCGTGGAAGGCGACCGCCTGGTGCCGCTGGCCGATCTGGTCAGCCTGGTCGAGGGCCTGGGCCCGCGCGGCAGCCTGCGCGTGCTGCGCTCGCCCTATGGCCACGATGCCTTCCTGAAAGAAACCGATCGCATCGACGCGATCCTCGCTACCGCCTTCCGCACTTCTGGAGAGTCCGCATGAGCCTGCACGCCAACGAGCCGTCCTGTAGTCGCACCACCGCCGCGGTCCGCGCCGGCATTGATCGCGATACCGCCCACGGTGCCGTGACCCCGCCGATCGTTCTGTCGTCGAACTTCAGTTTCGAAGGCTTCGGCAACAAGCGCCAGTATGACTACACGCGCAGCGGCAATCCGACCCGCGACCTGCTGGGTGAGGCGCTGGCCGAACTGGAAGGCGGCGTGGGCGGTGTGGTCACCGCCACCGGCATGGGCGCGATCAACCTGGTGTTGAACGCGCTGCTGCAGCCGGGCGATACCCTGGTGGTGCCGCACGATGCCTACGGCGGCAGCTGGCGCCTGTTCAACGCGCTGGCGAAGAAGGGTCACTTCGAGTTGGTCACCGCCGACCTGACCGATCCGCGCGCGCTGGCCCAGGCCCTGGCCACCCAGCCGAAGCTGGTGCTGATCGAAACCCCGTCCAACCCGCTGCTGCGCATCACCGACCTGCGCTTCGTGATCGATGCCGCGCACAAGGCAGGCGCATTGGTGGTAGTGGACAACACCTTCCTGTCGCCGGCGCTGCAGCAGCCACTGGCCTTTGGTGCCGATCTGGTGCTGCATTCCACCACCAAGTACATCAATGGCCACAGTGATGTGGTCGGCGGCGCGGTGATCGCACGCGATGCGGCCGTGCACGAGCAGCTGGTGTGGTGGGGCAACGCGCTGGGCCTGACCGGATCGCCGTTCGATGCGTTCCTGACCCTGCGCGGCCTGCGCACGCTGGATGCGCGCCTGCGCGTGCACCAGGAAAACACCGTTTCCATCGTTGGTCTGCTGGATGCGCATCCGGCCGTGGCGCAGGTCTACTACCCCGGCCTGGCCGATCACCCCGGCCACGCCATCGCCGCCCGCCAGCAGAGCGGTTTCGGCGCGATGCTGTCGTTCGAACTGGCCGGCTGCGAAGGCGATGATCCGCATGCGGCCGTGCGTGCGTTCGTCGATGGCCTGCGCTGCTTCACCCTGGCCGAATCGCTGGGCGGCGTGGAAAGCCTGGTCGCGCACCCGGCCACCATGACCCATGCCGCCATGACCGCCGAGGCCCGTGCAGCGGCGGGTATCAGCGAGGGCCTGCTGCGTCTGTCGGTGGGTATCGAGGCCGAGCGTGACCTGCTGGCGGATCTGGACGCAGCGCTGCAGCGCGCGGCCGCTGTGATCGACCATGCCGCGCGCCGCAAACAGGTGGTGGATGCATGAGCGCAGTCGCCGCTGAAGTGCCCGCCTTCGGCGCGGGTCGGTTGGCACTGCTCGGTACCGGCACGGTTGGCACGGCCTTCGTGCAGCGCTACCAGGCGCTGCAGGCGCGTGGACTGCTGCTGCCCGGCGTGCAGTGGCTGGCCAATTCGCGCACCGCACTGGCGATCGATCGTGACCTGGCGGTGCCGCTGGAACTGGCACGGCGTGCCCCACGCGATGGCCAGGGCGCGCCGCGCTGGGCCGGTACCGAAGGGCTGGAGCGGGGCGATGTGGTGGTCGACGCCACCGCCAGTGAAGAGGTGGCAGCACGCCACGTGCAGTGGCTTGCGCGGGGTGTGCATGTGGTCACCGCCAACAAGCTGGGCCGTGGCGCGCAGTTGGCGCGTGCGCAGGCCATTGCCAGCAGTTGCGCCGACAGTGGCGCACGCTACGGCGACAGTGCCACGGTGGGCGCGGGCCTGCCGCTGCTCAGCAGCCTGCGCGCACTGGTGGCTGGCGGCGATCACATCCACGCCATCGAAGGCGTGCTGTCTGGTTCCCTGGCCTGGCTGTTCCATCGCTATGATGGCCAATCGCCGTTCTCGGCCGCGGTACGCGAAGCGCTGGCGGCGGGCTACACCGAGCCGGACCCGCGGGTGGACCTGTCTGGTGAGGATGTGCGGCGCAAGTTGTTGATCCTGGCGCGCAGCAGCGGTCTGGCGCTGGACGCCGCACAGGTGCAGGTGGACTCCCTGGTGCCTGCCGCGTTGGCAGAGCTGCCGTTGGAACAGGCACTGGCTGCACTGCAGCAGCTGGATGCGCCGCTGCAGGCGCGCTGGCAGCAGGCGCAGGCGCAGGGCCGCGTGCTGCGCTTTGTCGGCCGCGTGGATGCACAGGGGGCGCAGGTGGGCCTGCGCGAGCTGGCTGCCGATCATCCGTTGGCGCAGGGCGCTGGCACCGACAACCGCGTGGCCATCCATAGCGACCGCTATCGCCAGCAACCCCTGCTGATCCAGGGGCCGGGCGCGGGCGCCGAAGTGACGGCCGCTGCCCTGCTGGACGATGTGCTGCGTATAGCAGGTTGAAGGATCGCCGGGCATGGCCCGGCGCTACCCGGATCTCGCAACGGTAGCGCCGGGCCATGCCCGGCGGAACGCCATCAACGCGCCTTCAATGCCTTCAGCAACGCCGCGTTGAACTGCTTCGGATCCTGCACCTGCGGCGAGTGCCCCAATGCGGCGAATTCGACCAGCGTTGCGCCCGGAATGGCCGCTGCGGCGGCCTTGCCCAGCGCCGGGTAGTTGCCCAGGGTGGCCTTCAGTTCCGCCGGTGCCTGGTCGCGGCCGATCGCGGTGCGGTCCTTCTGCCCGATGAACAGCGTGGTGGGAACCTGCAGATTTTTCAGCTCGTAGACCACCGGCTGGTTGAACACCATGTCCGAGGTGAGCGCCTGGCTCCAGGCCACCGCCTGCTTGCCGGGGCCTGCATACATGCCCGACTGCATGCGTGCCCAGGTTTCATAGGCCGGCTTCCACTTGCCGTCGTAGTAGACGTCCAGCTGGTAGCGGCGGATGCTGTCGTAGCTGATGTTCATCTCACCGGCAAACCAGGCATCGACGCTGCGCCACGGTACGCCCAGCGCCTTCCAGTCTTCCAGCCCGATCGGGTTGACCAGCGAAAGGCTGCGCAGGTCCTGCGGGTAGGTGAGTGCGTAGCGCACGCCCATCATGCCGCCCATGGAATGGCCGACCAGGTGCACCGGCAGGTCGCCCAGCTGCAGGTGCTGCAGCAGCGCATGGGTGTTGGCCGCCAACTGCCCGAACGAGTACTGGTAGCGCTCAGGCTTGCTGGACTTGCAGAAGCCCACCTGGTCCGGGGCGATGACCCGGTAGCCCGCGGCCACCAGCGGCTTGATCGTTTCTTTCCAGGTGGCGGCGCAGAAGTTCTTGCCATGCAGCAGCACCACCACACCGATCGGCTTCTTCTTCGGCGCGATGTCCAGGTAGGCCATTTCCAGCGTCTGCTGCTGCGATTCCAGGGTGAAGGTCTTTACCGGGTAACCGTAGTCGAAGCCTTCCAGCCGCGCGCCGTAGGTGGGCGGCGGCGCGGCCAGCGCGGACAGGGGCAGACAGGCAAGCAGGGCAGCAGCGACCAGTCGCATGGGGTTCTCCGGAGTGGGGAAGACCGAGCCTAACCGCAAAACGTTGCAGCCGCGATCAACACTCGATCACGTTCACCGCCAGCCCGCCGCGGCTGGTTTCCTTGTACTTGTCCTGCATGTCACGGCCGGTATCGCGCATGGTCTTGATCACTTTGTCCAGCGACACCTTGTGCTTGCCGTCACCACGCATGGCCATGCGCGAGGCGTTGATCGCCTTCACCGCGCCCATCGCATTGCGTTCAATGCACGGAATCTGCACCAGACCGCCGATCGGGTCGCAGGTCAGCCCCAGGTTGTGCTCCATGCCGATTTCCGCGGCGTTCTCGATCTGGCTGGGGTTGCCGCCCAACGCAGCGACCAGACCGCCGGCGGCCATCGAGCAGGCCACGCCCACTTCACCTTGGCAGCCCACTTCGGCTCCGGAAATCGAGGCGTTTTCCTTGTACAGGATGCCGATCGCCGCCGAGGTCAGCAGGAAGTCGAACACGCGCTGTTCGTTGGCGCCGGGGCAGAAGCGGTCGAAGTAATGCAGCACGGCCGGCAGCACGCCGGCGGCACCGTTGGTCGGCGCGGTCACTACGCGGCCACCGGCCGCGTTCTCTTCGTTCACGGCCAGCGCGTATAGATTCACCCAGTCCAGCGTGGTCAGCGGATCGCGCATGGCCGCTTCGGGCTTGGACGACAGTTCGCGGTACAGCGCCGGTGCGCGACGGCCGACCTTCAGGCCACCGGGCAGTACGCCTTCCTCGCGGATGCCGCGCGCCACGCACGATTGCATCGCGCTCCAGATCTCGCGCAGCTTCTCGCGGATCTCCTCTTCGCTGCGCCAGCACTTCTCGTTCTCGAACATCAGCTGGGCAATGCTCAGCCCGCTGCGCGCGGTCTGCGCCAACAGTTCGTCACCGCTCTTGAACGGGTAGGGCAGCGGGGTCTCGTCGGGCACGATGCGGTCGTCGGCAGCATCGTCCTGGTTGACCACGAAGCCGCCACCCACCGAGTAGTAGTCGCGGGTGGCGATCACTTCATCGTCGGCGTTGTAGGCGGTGAAGCGCATGCCGTTGGTGTGGTAGGGCAGTTTCTGCCGCTTGTTCATGCCCAGGTCGCGCTTCTCGTCGAAGGCGATCTCGTGCTGGCCCATCAGCACGATGCGCTTGGTGCTGCGGATGCGTTCCAGGGTGGCGGGAATGATGTCCGGATCGATCAGGTTCGGGCGCTGGCCTTCCAGGCCGAGCAGGATGGCCTTGTCGGTGCCGTGGCCGCGCCCGGTCAGGGCCAGCGAGCCGTAGACATCGGCGCGGATGCGCGCCACTTCGTGCAGGCGGCCCGGGTCCAGCAGCCAGCGGTGGATGAAGCGTTCGGCGGCCTTCATCGGCCCGACGGTGTGGGAGGAGCTCGGGCCAATGCCGATCTTGAAAACGTCGAACGTGCTGACAGCCATGGTTGCCGTACTGCGGGTACCGGAAGAGGCCGCTATTCTAGCCGTTCGTGCTGCGCGGCCATGGCTGCGGCGCAGCATTTCCGCCTTCGGAGCCTGAACCGTGTTGACCCTGTTCCAGCGTGACGATTGCCACCTGTGCGACCTGGCCTTGTCCGAACTGGCCAAGGCGCGGGCGCCGGAGTTCGATTCGGTGTTCCTGGATGACCACCCGGCGCTGGAAAGCCGCTACGGCGCGCGGGTGCCTGTGCTGCGCGATGAGGGCAGCGGCCGCGAACTGGACTGGCCGTTCGATGCCGCCACCGTGCAGGCCTGGCTGGCGGCAGGTTGAATCCGCCGGCCATGGCCCGGCGCTACCCTGTGCCTCCGTTCCACGGTAGCGCCGGGCCATGCCCGGCGGCGGTCCAACATTATTTCGCGTCGAACTTGACGATGGTGCTGATCGCGGTTTCGTCGGGGATGGTCTTGGTATCGGCCCAATCGCCGCCGCCCACGCCGAAGTCCAGGCGCTTGACGGTGGCCTTGCCGGTCAGCACCGGCTGGGTGCCCGGCTTCCAGCTGAAGGTGAAGGTGACCGGCTTGCTCACCCCGCGCAGTTCCAGGGTGCCATCGGCGGCGAACTGGTCGTTGCCGAGGGCGCGGAAGCCCTTGGCGGTGAAGTGGGCGGTGGCGAATTTGCCGACGTTGAAGAAGTCCGCACCCTGCAGCGTGGAATCACGGTCGCTGTTGCCGCTCTTGGCCCCGGCCAGCGGAATGGTCACGTCCAGCGAACCGGCGGCCGGATTGGCCGGGTCGAAGCTGAGCCGGGTGCTGAAACCGGGGAAGCTGCCGGTGAACACTTCATCGTCGTACTTGCTGGCAAACACCAGGATGGAGCCGGCGCCGGCGGCCTGGGTGTAATCGGCGGCCATCGCCGGGGCAGTGGCCAGCACGCCGGCCAGGGCTGCGGCCACGGCGGCCGGAGTGGTCAGTTTCAGGGTCATCGGTCAGTCCTTCTGGGGGGAGGCGAGCCAGCCGCGCGGCAACATCCGCGACAACGTGGCATCACGCTGGAACAGGTGGTGGTAGAAGGCGGCACCGGCATGGGCCAGCACCACCGCGATCAACAGCCAGAAACCGTATTCGTGCAGGGCGTGGGACACGGCCACCACCTGCGGGTCGGGACCGCTCAGCTTGGGCACATCCACCAGGCCGAACCAGCGGAACGGACGCAGGCCGCTGGCCGAGTCGTACAGCCAGCCGGACAGCGGAATGGCGAACATCAGCACGTACAGCAGCACGTGGGTGGCGTTGGCAATGCGTTCCTGCCAGCTGGGCGTGCCCGGCACCGGCTTGGGGGCGCCGGCATACAGGCGCCAGACCAGGCGCAGCACCACCAGCGCCAGCACCGTGATGCCGATGGATTTGTGCGCGGTGTAGACCCAGAAGTACTTCGGTGTCTTCGGCAGCTCGCCCATGGTCAGGCCGACGATGCCCAAGGCAAGGATCAGCAGGGCGATCAGCCAGTGCAGGGTCTGGCTGACGCTGCCCCAGGCGGCGGGCGTGTTCTTGGCGGTCATGGCGTGTCCTTCGGGGCCGTCGGGCTGTCGGAGTGGCTGTCGGGGGCAGGAGTTCCCGGGCGCGCGCTGCGGTCCAGCGCGGCTTCGGCTTCGATCCTGATCTGTACGCTGTCACCGATCACACCCGGCCAGGCAGTGATGCCGAACGCGCGGCGGCTGAGCGTGGTGGTGGCCGAGAAGCCGGCGGTACGGCGGAACGGCGGCAGCGGGTAGCGCTTGACGGCGTTGAGGGTCACCTCCAGCACCACTTCCTGGCTGACCCCGCGCAGGGTCAGGGTGCCCACGACGCGTGCATGCGTGGCATCGATCGGCTCCACCCGGGTGGATACGAAGCGCGCGCTGGGAAAGCGCTCGCCGTCCAGCAGGCTGCTGGCCAGCGTGGCCTGGTTCCACTTCGCGTCGCCCAGGTCCAGCCGCGCGACGGGAATCTCGACCTCGAGCGTGGCCTCGCGCCAACTGTCGCCATCGAACTGCACGATGCCTTGGCTGCCGGAGATGGTGCCCAGCGCCTGCGAGTAGCCGGCGTGGTCGATGGCGAACAGCACGCGGGTGTGCACCGGATCGATGCGCCAGGCGTCGGGTGCGGCCCGGGCGGGCGTGACCGCAAGCAGCAGGGGCAGCAGGGCCAGTAGTGGGCGCATCCGGCGCGGACTCGGTTGAAAGAGGCCTCGATCATACGCACAGCGCTGCCGCCGTGATGTGTGCACGGCTGCAACAGTTCGTGGTGGCAATGCCGCTGGCAACACGCTGTTGCAGCGGCGCTGCCAGTGCTGTGTGACAATCGGCGCCAGGACAGGGGGTTCAGGATGACGACCGGTTGGCACAGGTGGTGCCGTGGCCTGGCAGCAAGCGTGCTGCTGATGATGTCGTTCGCGACGGCTGCCACACCACAGGACATGGCGGGGGAGACGCCGCGGCTGCGCCGCTTCGGTGCGGCCGAAGGCTTGCCGTCGCGGATGGTGGTGGCGCTTGCGGAAGATCGCCAGGGGCACATCTGGGCCGCCACCGATGGCGGGTTGGCGCGTTACGACGGCAGCATGCTGCGCGTCTGGCAGCACGACCCCGAACAGGCCGGGTCGTTGCCCGGCAACGAGATCGAAACCCTGTTGATCGACCCGCGCGACCGCGTCTGGGTGGGCATCAACGGCAAGGGATTGGCGCGGTTGGATGCCGATCGCGTGCGTTTCCGTACCTTCGACGGCATTGACGCGCAGTGCCAGGGGCAGTTCTGGACACTGGCCTACGCCGGTGATGCGCTGTGGATCGGCACCAGTACCCATGGCGTCTGCCGGCTGGATGAAGCAGGTCGGCTGCAGGTGTTCCAGCATGACCCGTCAGACGCGTCCGGCCTGCCCAGCGATACGATCTACAGCAGCCTGGTGGATGGGCAGGGGCGCCTCTGGATCGGCACCGAGGCAGGTGTGGCGCGCTGGAATGGATCCCGTTTCGAGGCCATCGCAGCACATCTGCTCGGTCATGTGAGCGTGCTGCGGCTGGGCCGCGACGCCGATGGCGCGATCTGGGTCGGTACACAGAATGATGGGCTCTACCGGATCGGCAACGACGACGCGGTCAGCCGCCCCGCATGGCCCGACAGCCCGGCACTGCGCGCGGCTCTGATCGTGCCCGACCGCCAGGGGGGGTACTGGGCCGGCACCGCCGACGGACTGCTGCGGGGTGATGCCGATGCACTGCGGCGTCTGGAGGGGGATCGCGGCAGCGGCTTCCTGACCGGCCACAGCGGCGTGCTGGATCTGTTGCAGGACCACGAAGGCGGGTTGTGGGTTGGCCTGTTGACCCAGGGCCTGGCCTACCTGCCGCCGGACTGGCGGCGCTTCTCCACCTGGTACCAGCTCGATGGCAAGCCGCTGGACAGCCAGTATCTGCTGAGTGCAGCCAGCGATGGGCAGAACTACTTCGTGGGGTCGGCCCACGGGGTCTATCGCATCGACGCGCAGGGCACGCTGAGTCTGCTGGCCAGCGACAAAGAGCTGGGCAGCGGGGCGGTGTGGTCGGTATTGCCGCGCCCGCAGGGCCAGCTGTGGCTGGGGCGGGCCGGACGCCTGAGCGTCTACGATCCTGCCACCCGTGCACTGCGCGACTGGCCGATCGGCGGCGGCGCCGATCTGCGCCAGCGCATCGATCTGATGCGGCAGGCCGACGACGGCTCGGTATGGATTTCGGTGATGAACCTGGGGCTGCAGCACCGTGCCGCTGACGGTCGGCTGCTGCGCACCGTTCCGCTGTCGGCCCTGCACGGCGCATCGGATGTGCCGATCGAACAGATCCGCTTCGATGCCCGGGGGCGGGTGTGGGTGATGGGCGAAATGGGCCTGTGGCGCGAGCAGGCCGACCGCTTCGAAGCCGTGCCCGGCGTATCCAGCGGGCCGATCTATGATCTGGCGTGGATCGATCCCCAGCAGCTGTGGCTTGCCCGCCAGGGTGCCTTCGAGCGCTACCAGTGGGACGGATTGACCCTGCGCCTGGTCCAGCGTGTGGATGGCAGCCACGGCATGCCGCCGGTCAGCATGGGCGGGCTGGCGCTGGCCAAGGATGGTCGTGTGTGGGCCACATCGCCGCGCGGGCTGCTGCGCTGGGACCCGAAGCAGCGGCGCCTGCAGCAGATCAATGAACGTGACGGCCTGCCCGACGCCGAATTTACTGGGCGGCCGCCCGCGGTCGGGGCGGACGGCCGTGTGCTGGCCGTTACCCAGACCGGCATGGTGGGGTTCGATCCGAATGCCGCCGATGTCGCGCTGCCGCCATCGCAGCTGGTGATCGCGCAGGTGCGCGTGCGCCGTGATGACGCGCGTGGCTGGCAGCCGCTGCCGACCAGCGGCGAGCTGCTGCTGGGCCCTGACGACCGCGACCTGCAGATCGATGCACGGCTGCTGTCCTACGCCAACCCGCTCGGCAACCGGTATCGATTCCGCGTGGGGGGGTATGACCAGAACTGGGTGGAGCAGGGCGGTGACGGCCAGCGCACGCTGTCGCGCCTGCCGCCGGGCCCCTACGTAATCGAAGTACAGGCAGCCAGCAACAACGGTGCCTGGAGCCCGTCCCAGCGGCTGCAGGTCAAGGTGCTGCCGCCGTGGTGGCGCAGCGGCATGGCCATTTTCGGCTATGTGATGCTGGGGTCGCTGCTGTTGCTGGCGCTGTTGTGGTCGATCCGGCGGCGCCTGCGGCGACGGCAGCAGTGGCAGTTGACCGTGCACAAGCAGCATCTGGCCGAACAGGCCTCGCAGGCCAAGAGCCGCTTCCTGGCCACCCTGGGTCATGAGGTGCGCACCCCCATGACCGGTGTGCTGGGCATGAGTGAACTCTTGCTGGCCACCGAGCTGGACCCGCTGCAGCGCAGCTATGCAGGCTCCATCCAGCAGGCGGGGAGCCACCTGCTGCGGCTGGTGAATGACGCCCTGGACCTGGCCCGCATCGAAGCGGGACGGCTGGAGCTGGACATCCGCCCGTTTGATCTGACCGGCCTGTTGGACCAGGTGCAGACCTTGATGCAGCCGATGGCGCACCAGCGCCAGCTGGGGTTCCTGCGTGAGGATCGCCTGCCTGGCCCGGTGAGCGTGAGCGGCGATGAAATGCGCGTGCGGCAGATTCTGCTGAATCTGCTCGGCAACGCCATCAAATTCACCGAGCGCGGTCACGTCGCGCTGGGGGTGGAACTGCAGGAAGAAGGCGGCGTGCTGGTATTCGATGTCAGCGATACCGGGCCGGGCATCAGCGCCGAACAGCAGCAGCGGCTGTTCCATCGCTTCGAACAGGCCGATGGTCCGCGCACGGCATCGCGCTACGGTGGCAGTGGCCTGGGCCTGGCGATCTGCCAGGAGCTGGCAGTGGCCATGGGCGGCCGTATCGATGTTGACAGCCAGTTGGGGCGCGGTGCGCGCTTCCGCGTGCGCCTGCCGCTGCCCTGGACGCGGCAGGCACCGGTACCGGCACCGGCCGGCGAAGCCAGCACCGTCGTACCCGTGCTGCCGGCACTGCGGATCCTGCTGGTCGAAGACGATGCGACGGTGGCCGACGTGATTGCCGGCCTGCTGCGCGCACGCGGGCACCACGTGGTGCACGTACTGCACGGTCTGGGCGCCCTTGCTGAAATCGCCACGGGTGGCTTCGACGTGGGGTTGCTGGATCTGGACCTGCCCGCCCTGGATGGCACCGCCATCACGCGCCAGTTGCGGGCGATGGGCTACGAACTGCCGTTGGTGGCGGTGACGGCACGCTCGGACGCCTATGCTGAAACGCAGGTGCTGGCGGCCGGCTTTGACGGATTCCTGCGCAAGCCGGTGACCGGAGACATGCTGGTGTCCGCCATCGCCCACGCGCGCAACAAGCGTCAGTTAGCGGTGTAGAAGCGACTGGGAATGGCGTGAATTGCGCGCCTTTCGGTTTACCATGCCGACGCCTGCCTTGCAGGTACCATTCCTGGACGCGTGAGGAGGCAATCGGTGGCGTATCTGCGGGCAGCGATGCTGCTGCTGATCCTGTTCGCCCTGGTGCCCGCGCAGGCGCAGCCGGTGGCGCCGACCCCGCGGCAGGTAACGGTGTTCGACGGCCTGCCGTCCAATACGGTGAACCGTATGGCGGAGGATCGTTACGGCTACCTGTGGATTGCCACCAACGATGGCCTGGCACGTTACGACGGCCGCAATTACCGGATCTGGCGTTCCGAGGATGGCCTGCGCGACAACCGGATCTGGACGGTCCTGGTCGATGCCCACAACGAGCTGTGGATCGGCACCGAGAATGCGGGCCTGGTGCGCATGTCCGCCGATCGCCGGCAACTGCGCTTCTATGACCGCAGCAGCCAGCCGCTGATGGGCAGCAATACGGTGTGGAGCCTGGCCGCCACGCCGGATGGCGCCATCTGGTTCGGCACCCATGAAGGGGGCCTGTACCGGTTGGACCGCAACGACCGCGTGCAGCGTTTCCTGCCTGAACCCAACAACCCGCGCAGTTTGCCCGCTGTGTCCGTGCCGTATCTGGCCACGTTGGCCGATGGCAGTCTGTGGGTCGGCACCAAGCATGGCGTGGCCCGTTGGACCGGCACCGATTTCGAGCGGATCGGCAGCGATGTGATTCCGAGCCCACTGATCAATGGGCTGAGCGCCGAACCCGATGGCAGCCTGTGGATCAGCACGCTGGCGGGTGCCATCGTGCGGCGGCCTGATGGTCGCTTCGAGGCGCCGCCGTGGGCGCTGCCGGCCGGTGATCAGGTGCTGGGCATGATGCTGCGCGATGAACAGGGCGGGCATTGGCTGGATACGCGCAGCGGCCTGGGCCGGGGCGTGGACGGCGCGTTCCAGAACGTGCCGTTGTACAGCGCCATCGCCCGGGGCCGGGTACGCCCGAACTGGACCGGCGCGTACGAGGACCGGGAGGGGGGCATCTGGCTGGCCAGTACCAATGCCGGCCTGTGGCACCTGTTGCCACGCTGGTGGCAGTTCTCGGTGTTTTCCCGCCTGGAGGACGACCCGGCATCGCTGCGCAACGCCTTTGTGCTTGGAACCAGCCCGTCCAGCAGCGGCGGCGTATGGACCGTGGGCAGCCATGGCGCGCTGGACCGCTTCGATCCCTTGACCGGGCGGATCGAGCAGCACCGCACCTTCGTCAATGGCATGCACTGGTTGACCTCGGTTCGCGAGGATCGCCGGGGCCGGGTCTGGATTGGCTCCAGTGATGCGCTGATGCGCTATGACCCCCGCACCCGCGAGCTGCGCCGCTGGGGACGTGATGCGGCAGCCGACGCGCCGATGGAAGGCACCGTCGAGGCGATGATGACCTGCGACGGGGACAGCCTGTGGCTGATGCTGCCTTCCGGACTGCAGCAGCGCGATCTGGACGGCCACGTGCGGCGTGAACTGCAAAGTGGTCGCGATGGCCTGCAACTGGGACAGTTGAACCTGGATGTGGAGTGCGGGCCACAGGACCATATCTGGCTGGCCAGCAGCCGAGGCCTGTTGCAGTGGCTGCCCGAAGCAGGCCGCTTCCAGCCGGTACCCGGTGCGCCGGCTTCGGCGGTGTACGCCATGCACGTGGGGCACGACGGCCAGGTATGGCTGTCCGAGGACGGTCGTCTGGTGCGCTACCAGTGGCGCCAAGGGCGTCTGGAGCGACAGGCTGTGGTGGGCGCCGAGCAGGGCTACCCGGCCATTTCCGCGACCGGCGTGGCGGTGGACGCGCAGGGCGTGGCCTGGGCCAGCAGCGCCCGCGGTCTGGTGCGCGTGGGCGCCGACGGGCAGAGCGTGCGTCTGTATGGCGTGCATGACGGGCTGCCGAGCCAGGAGTTCCGCGAGCACACGCTGATCGGCACAGCCTCGGGGCGCATGGTGGCGGGCACCCCGGCGGGGGTGGTGGTCTTCGATCCGCAACAGGTTCGACCGTCCACCCGCCGTGCGCCGCTGGTGATCGAGCGGGTTGAGGTGCGCCGCAATGAGCAGGTGCTGGACCTGACCCATGACACGCCCCTGCAGATTGCCGACGGTGACCGTGACCTGCGCATCGTTGCGCGCCTGCTGTCGTTCGCCGATTCGGCATCCAACACCTACCGCTACCGGTTGGCCGGCTATGACCCGGACTGGGTCGAGGTCGGTCCCGCTGGCGAGCGGCTGTTCTCGCGCCTGCCGCCGGGCAGCTATCGGCTGGAAGTACAGGCCCGCTCTGCCGATCACGTATGGTCGCGGGTGCAGACGCTGGAATTCCATGTGCAGCCGCCGTGGTGGCGCAGCCTGTCCGGCCTGCTGGTGCTGACCTCGATTGCGTTGCTGCTGACCAGCTGGTTTGCCTGGTTGTATCGGCGCCGCCTGCAGCGCCGCCATGCCTATCAGCTGGCCCTGCACAAGCAGGAACTGGCCGAGCAGGCCTCCGCAGCCAAGACCCGCTTCCTGGCCAACCTGGGCCATGAGATACGCACACCGATGACCGGCGTGCTGGGCATGAGCGAACTGCTGCTGTCCTCGCCACTTGACCCGCAGCAGCGTGGCTATACCCAATCGATCCGCCACGCCGGTGAACATCTGCTGCACCTGGTGAACGATGCGCTGGACCTGGCGCGCATTGAATCCGGCCGGCTGGAGCTGCAGTCGCGCCCATTCGCGCTGAACGCGCTGCTGCAGGATCTGGCGGCGCTGATGGGCCCGCTGGCGGCGCAGAAGAACCTGCGTTTCACCCTGGACAATGCGTTGCCCCCTGGCCTGCAGGCCACCGGTGATGCCATGCGGGTGCGGCAGATCCTGTTGAACCTGCTCTCCAACGCGGTGAAGTTCACTTCGCGGGGCAGCATCACCCTGCATGCGCGCTGCGAGGAGGAGGGGCGCGGATTGTATTTCGAGGTTGGTGACAGTGGTCCGGGCATCAGCCAGGAGCAGCAGCAGCGGTTGTTCCGCCGCTTCGAGCAGGCAGACGGTGCGCGTACGGCGGCGCAGTACGGTGGCAGCGGCCTGGGCCTGGCGATCTGCCGCGAACTGGCGCTGGCCATGCAGGGGCAGATCCGGGTAGAGAGCCAGCTGGGCAGTGGCACGGTGTTCGGGGTCTGGCTGCCACTGCCGCTGGTGGTGGAGACGGGCGCCGAGGCCACCCCGGCGGGCGACGGCGAGGGCGCGAGTGCCCTGCTGCCGCCGCTGCGTGTCCTGCTGGTCGAAGACGATAGCACCGTGGCCGACGTGGTGACCGGGTTGTTGACCGCGCGCGGGCACGAGGTGGTACACGCAGAGCATGCGTTGGCGGCGTTGCGCGAGATCAGCGCGGGCGAATTCGATGTAGGCCTGCTGGATCTTGATCTGCCTGGTCTGAGCGGCTTTGAACTGGCCCAGCACCTGCGCAACCAGGGCTACACGCTGCCGTTGCTGGCGGTGACCGCACGCACCGACCCGGATCTGCAGCAGCAGGTGGAAGCGGCCGGTATTGGCGGGTTCCTGCGCAAGCCGGTGACCGGTGAGCTGCTGGTGGAAGCCATCGCCCGCGTGCTTGGGAAGTAGGGTGTGTTGGCAGGGCTTGCAGCCCTGCACCTGCTCAATACGAGGGCAACGGCAAGAGCTGGATATCCGTGGGATGGCGGGGCGGTGTGGGTGGGCAGGACACGCCGTAAACCCGTCCCTGGGGGCTCGTAGGCGCCATCCATGGCGCCTGCGGTCCTGCCCACCCACCCCGCCAACCCACGGATAGCCCGCTTTTGCCGTTGCCGTTGCCGTTGCTCCAAGCAGGTGCAGGGCTGCAAGCCCTGCCGAGAAAACTACTCCGCGACCGATTCGACCTGGCGCGGTTCGGGCTTGGTGTCGGGCAGCTGCCAGAAGATCATCGTCGAGGTCAGGGTGATCGCGCCCACGCAGATGAAGGTGGCATGCAGCGCCGCGGTGGCACCGTGCCCTTCCAGGTGCGTGCCGAACGCCGCCAGCAGGCTGCCCGCTGCCGCCGCGCCGAAACCGGCCGCCAGCATCATCACCATCGACAACAGGCTGTTGCCGGAACTGGCAAACTCGCGATCCAGATCGCGCAGGGTCACGGTGTTCATCACGGTGAACTGCAGCGAATTGACCGCACCGAAGAACGCCAGCTGCAGCAGGCGCCAGCCCAGGTGCTGGCCCGGTGTCATCAGGATGAAGCTGGCCATCGCCAGTCCGACCAGCACGGTGTTCACCATCAGCACGCGGCGATAGCCATAACGCTCCACCAGCTTCACCGCCAGCTTCTTGGACACCATGCCCGCTGCCGCCACCGGCACCATCATCAGGCCGGCATGCATCGGGCCCAGGCCCAGGCCCACCTGCAGCAGCAGCGGAATCAGCATCGGCATGGCACTGCTGCCGATGCGCGAGAACAGGTTACCGAGGATGCCGATGCGGTAGCTGGGCACGCGGAACAGGGCCAGCGAAAACAGCGGGGCGGTGGAGTTGGCGGCGTGCAGCCAGTAGCCCACCAGCGCAGCCAGACCCGCCACGGTCATCAGCATCACCAGCGCATGCGGTGTGCCCAGTCCGGAAATGCCATCCAGTGCCAGCGACAGCACGACCATCGCGAAGGCCAGCATGATGTAACCGCGCAGATCGAAGCGCACGCGATGGCTGGCGTAGTGGTCGGGCATGATCTTCATGGCCGCGATGAACCCGATCACGCCGATCGGCAGATTGATCAGGAACACCCAGTGCCACGATGCGATTTCCACCAGCCAGCCGCCCAGCGTGGGGCCGATCAACGGCCCGACCAGCGCGGGAATGGCAATGAAGCTCATCGCCCGCAGGAAATCCTCGCGCGGTACCGACCGCATCACTGCCAGCCGACCGACCGGCAGCAGCATGGCGCCACCGATGCCCTGCAGTACGCGCGCGCCCACCAGCTGGTGCAGGTGTTGGGCCAGCGCACAGGCCAGCGATCCCAGGGTGAACAGGATGATCGCCACCAGGAAGGTGCGGCGCGTGCCGTAGCGGTCGGCGATCCAGCCAGAAGCGGGAATGAAGGTGGCCACCGCCAGCGCGTAGCTGAAGACCACCGACTGCATCTGCAGCGGGCTTTCGCCCAGGCTGGCCGCCATGGCCGGCAGCGCGGTGTTGACGATGGTCGAGTCCAGCATCTGCATGAAGATGGCCAGCGAAACCAGCCATAGCAGGGGACGGAAGCGGGCGTAGTCGGACGGCGAAGCCGGCACGGACGGGTCGGACATGGCGTGGGGAGCCGGTGGAGCGGGGCGGCCATGATCGCCCATGTGAAGTCACGGCGCGATAAACGTCGCGCCGTGACGAGTCTGTCTCGATCAGCGGCGGCTGTGGCTATGCACCGCGTCCACCAGCACCTGCACATGGGCCGGGTCCATGTCCGGCGACATGCCGTGGCCCAGGTTGAACACGTGGCCCTCGCGCGAACCGCCGTTGCCGGCCGCATACGTATCGAGCACGCGCGCGGCCGCGGCGGCGATCGCATCGGGCGAGGCGTACAGCGTCGTCGGGTCCAGGTTGCCCTGCAGGGCAACGCGGCCGCCGGTGCGGCGCAGGGCCTCGTCCAGGTCCAGGGTCCAGTCCAGGCCCAGCGCATCGGCACCCGTCTGCGACAACGCCTCCAGATGCAGGCCGGTGCCCTTGCCGAACAGGATCAGCGGCGTGCGCTCGCTGCCTTCACCGCGCTCCAGCCCTTCGGCGATGCGCTGCAGGTAGCGCAGCGAGAACTCGCGGTACATCGCCGGCGACAGCACGCCGCCCCAGGTGTCGAACACCTGCAGGGCCTGTGCGCCGGCCGCGCGCTGCGCGCCGAGGTAGGCGATGACTGCGTCGGTGGTGACTTCCAACAGGCGATGCAGGGCCTGCGGGTGGTTCAGCGCCATCGCCTTGATGCGTGCGAAATCCTTGCTGCCACCGCCTTCCACCATGTAGCAGGCCAGGGTCCACGGGCTGCCGGAGAAGCCGATCAGCGGCACCTGGCCGTCCAGTTCGCGGCGGATCAGGCGCACCGCGTCCATCACATACCCCAGGTCCTGTTCCATGTCCGGCACGGCCAGCCTGGCGATGGCCGCTTCGTCACGCACCGGATGGCGGAACTTGGGGCCTTCGCCTTCCACGAAGTACAGCTCCAGGCCCATCGCATCGGGAATGGTGAGGATGTCCGAGAACAGGATCGCCGCGTCCAGCGGGAAACGACGCAGCGGCTGCAGGGTCACCTCGCAGGCAATTTCAGGATTCTTGGCCATGCCCAGGAAGCTGCCGGCCTTGGCCCGGGTGGCGCGGTACTCCGGCAGGTAGCGGCCGGCCTGGCGCATCAGCCAGACGGGGGTGCAGTCCACCGGTTCGCGGCGCAGGGCGCGCAGCAGGCGATCGTTGCGGAGGGGGCTGGTCACAGTGGGCATTCCTTGGGCGAAGAGGGGCAGCGGCTCAGTCGCCGTGCGAAAGGATCTGGAAGCCGCGATGCAGCTCGGCATCACGGGCCTTGTCGAAGGCATGGCGGGCCTCGTCGGCCTGCAGGAACAGCTCGCGCCGCAGCTGCGAGCGATTGCCCACCCGACCGCTCTCGCGCAGCAGTTCCCAGCCGCCGAGCAGGTCGGGCAGCAGGGTCAGGCGCAGGAAACGCGGCGCCTGCGCACCGGCGTCGGGATGTTGCAGGTAGACGTGCATGGCCCGATTGTAGCGGGGCAGGGGTGAGCCCTGCCGCAACGCGGTACGGCCGGCCGCTGGCCTACAACCCATGGCGCCTTGCGATAGCGCTGGGCCATGCCCGGCGGACGCGCGCGGTGTCAGCCCGCGCCCAGCACCTTCAGTACCGCCGCTTCATCGACGTCGGGCACCACTTCGGCACGGCCGATGCCCCGCCACAGCACCAGGCGCAGGCGGCCGGCCACGTTTTTCTTGTCCAGGCGCATGCGGCCCAGCAGCGCCTGCGGGTCCAGCCCGGCGGGGATCGCGACCGGCAGTCCCAGCCGTTCCAGCAGGGCCTGCAGGCGCACACGGGCGCCATCTTCGGCCAGGCCCAGATCGGCGGACAGTCGTGCGGCCAGCACCATGCCGACCGCCACGGCCTCACCGTGGTTCAGCGCATCGCGCCCCGGGGCTGAGTAGCCCTGTTCGGTCTCGATGGCGTGGCCGAAGGTGTGGCCCAGGTTGAGCAGGGCACGCTCGCCCTTCTCCAGCGGATCGCGTTCGACGATGGCGGCCTTGTGCCGGCAGCTGCGGGCGATGGCTTCGGCCAGCACGTCCTGTTGGCCGGCCACCAGTGCCTCGGCGTGCTGCTGCAGCCATTCAAAGAACACCGCATCGCCCAGCGCGCCGTACTTCACCACTTCCGCCAGGCCGGCGCGCAATTCGCGTGCAGGCAGGGTGGCCAGCACCGCGGTATCGGCCAGTACCGCCCGCGGCGTATGGAAAGCACCCACCAGGTTCTTGCCGGCGGGGATATCCACCGCCGTCTTGCCGCCCACCGACGAATCGACCATTGCCAGCAGGGTGGTCGGCAGCTGCACGCAGTCCACCCCGCGCATCCAGCAGGCGGCGGCGAAACCGGCCAGATCGCCGACCACGCCGCCGCCGAGCGCGAATACGCAGGCATCGCGGGTGGCGCCCAGCGCAGCCAGTGCTTCGATGGCGCGGCCGAACTCGGCCAACGTCTTGGACGCTTCGCCGGCGGCCAGCACGTGCTCGCCCACGATCAGGTCCGGGCGCGCGCCCAGCAGGGTCTGCTTCAGCGCGGCCAGATAGCGCGGGGCCACCTCGCTGTCGCTGATCAGCAGCACATGACGGCCGCGGACATGCGCGGCCAGCGCGGCGCCGTCGGCCTGGGCGCCAGCGCCGATGGTGATGGTGTACGGGCGGTCGCCGGCAACGGCAACCTGCAGCAGGGAAGGGGAGGTCATGCAGTCAGGTCCTGGCGCTGCCATTGCGTGGCCAGCTTGAGCACAAGCTGGGCCGTGGCATCGACCGCGGTGTAGGGATCGGTGTCGAGGGAGATGTCGGCCAGCGCGTGGTACAGCGGGTCGCGCACCGCGGCCAGGTCGTGCAGCACCTGCTCTCGGTCAGGGCGCTGCAGCAGCGGGCGGCCCTTGTCGCGGGCCAGGCGTTCCAGCTGGGCGGCCACGCTGACGTGCAGGTGCACGACGAAGCCGCGGCAGGCGATCAGGGCGCGATTGTCCGGGTCCAGCACGGCGCCGCCGCCGGTGGACACCAGCTGGCCCTGGCCTGCCAGCACCTGTGCCAGCGCCTGCCGTTCATGGGCACGGAAGCCCGCTTCGCCGGAGTGCTCGAAGATGGTCGGAATGCTGGCGCCAGCGGCATCGACGATGGCCTGGTCCACGTCCACGAAGTCCAGCGTGAAGCGCTCGGCCAGGCGGCGGCCGATGCAGGTTTTGCCGGCGCCCATCGGGCCGATCAGGATCAGGTTCGGAGCAGGATTCATGCCCTGTGATGCTAACACCTTCACGCCCCGGGCCCGGCACGATGGTTGCGGTTGGAAGCATCCGCGCGTCGCCGTCAGCGCACGGCCTGCACCTGCCGTTGCCCGTCCAGCTGCACCACGTGGTCGGCCAGCGAGGGCAGGGCGCGCAGCGCCTGGCGGCTGACCCGCTCGTAGTACTGCACGAAGCGCTCCAGCTGCGGACGGCTCATGCCGTGCCGGCCGGGCTGGGCAGCCTGCAGGTTCTGTTCCTGCTGCCAGCGCCAGCGCGGCACGACCGAGAAATCCGGTGGCTGCAGGAACCACAGGCGGTCGCAGCGCTGCCACAGCGCCGGGTAGTCGCGGGCCAGGGCCTGGTTGCACCAGCGCCGCCAGCAGCCATCCGGGTCGGCCTCGCGCTCCAGCGCGTTCAACGGGCTGTCCAGCTCGGCATCATCCTGCGCGGGCGTGCCGAGGAACCAGCCTTCGAACACCAGCAGGTCCAGCGGGTCGTCCAGCGCGGCCCACTGCGCCTCAGGCAGGCGCTCATCGGCCAGTTTGTCGAAGCGCGGCAGTGCCAACGGCTGGCGTGCGGCCAACGCGTCGAGCACGGCATGGGCCAGCGGCAGGTCGTGGGTGCCGGGCGGGCCGCGGGTGATCAGCAGCGGGTGCACCTGGCGGGCCAGGCGCTGGCGCTGCGCGCGGGTCAGGTAGACATCATCGATGGACAGCGCTGCCGCGTTCAGGCCGCGTGCCTGGGCGCGGGCGACCACCTGTGCAGCCAGCGTCGATTTGCCGCTGCCCTGCACGCCGCTGATCGCCAATACTGGCACCGTGGCGCCGCTGGCCAGCGCATCGTCAAGCGCCTGCTCGGCAAGCGCATCCGGGAATCCTTTCACCTGGGGCATGTACGCAGCAGCAACCATGCCGCCACAATAGCCCAATCCGTGTGAGAAGAAGCGAACCATGAGCGACCTTTACGCCGAAGCCCTGTCCACCTTTGCCGCCCTGTTCGACGAGGCGAAGCAGAGCCGCGAGGTCGAACCCAACGCGATGACCGTGGCCACCGCCGATACGCAGGGCCGCCCGTCGGCGCGCACCGTGCTGCTGAAGGCATTCGATGAGCGCGGCTTCGTGTTCTACACCCATCTGGACAGCCACAAGGGCCGGGAACTGCAGGCCAATCCGCAGGCGGCGCTGCTGTTCCTGTGGCGCAGCCTGCGCGAGGCTGGCATCCAGGTGCGCATCGAAGGGCGCGTTGAGCAGGTGGCCGATGTCGAGGCCGATGCCTATTTCGCCAGCCGCCCGCGCATGAGCCAGATCGGTGCGTGGGCGTCGCTGCAGTCCAGGACACTGGCGACCCGCGAGGCGTTCGATGCGCGCGTGGCCGAGGTTGAAGCCCGTTTCGAGGGCAAGGACGTGCCGCGTCCGGACGGCTGGAGTGGCCTGCGTGTGGTGCCCGACCGCATCGAGTTCTGGTACGGCGCGCAGTTCCGCCTGCACGAGCGCTGGTGCTATGAGGCCGGTGCCGAAGGGCGCTGGAGCAAGCGGCTGCTGTACCCGTGAGTGACGCGGCGCCGACGATCCGCCAGGCCACGTCGGCCGATGCGGCCGCGTGGGTGCAGCTGCGGCTGGGCCTGTGGCCCGATGCCGATGACCCGCTGGAGGAGCTGGCGCAGTCGCTGGATGACGACGAAGGCGCGGTGTTCCTGGCTTGCCTGGCCGATGGTGAAGCCGTGGGTTTCGCCGAAGTGCGGCTGCGCCACGATTACGTGAACGGTACCGGATCTTCGCCGGTGGGCTTCCTGGAAGGCTGGTACGTGCAGCCTTCGTGGCAGGGCAATGCTGTGGGCCGTGGACTGCTGGCGGCGGTGCAGGACTGGACGCGCGCGGCCGGCTGCAGCGAACTGGCTTCGGACAGCCGCGTGGAAGATGTGCAGGCGCACGCCGCACACCGCGCGTGTGGTTTCGAGGAAACCGAGCGCGTGGTGTATTTCCGCATGGGGTTGGACGCGGAGCTGCCCAGCTAGCCGATTTTTGTAGAGTCGAGCCATGCTCGACTGCTTTTGCTCAGGGGCGTAAAGCAGTCGAGCATGGCTCGACTCTACAGGAGCAGAGTTGTCGCTAATGGACCGGCTCGCTTCATCTGCGAGCAGGCCCGCAACCGGCACACTCAGATGGATGCCCTCGACTTCCGGAGTTTCCATGCCCTCCTGGCGCTGCCTGTTCGCCGTGCCTCCCCCGCGTCGCGGCGGCGAAGCGGTGCTGTTGCTGCTCGCCCGCGTCGTGGCCGGTGTGATGTTCTGCGTTTCCGGCTGGAACAAGGTGTTCACCGAAGACGGGCGCGAACGCATGGTGCATACACTGGCCGAGGCGGGCATTCCGTTTCCGGTGGTCAGCGCGCCGGTGCTGGGCGCGATTGAGTGGATCGCCGGTGGCCTGCTGGTGTTGGGCCTGCTGGGCCGGCTGTCGGCCCTGCTGCTGGCCGCGATCTGCGCAGTGGCTGCGCTGACTGTTGGCATTGCGCAGATTCCCGCCGGGCTGAGCGTGGCCGATTGGCTGAGCTGGTTCTTCTATCTGAGCGAAGTGGCGCTGGCGGTGCTGCTGTTGTGGATCGCCACGGTGGGCAGCGGGCGCTTCGCCATCGAGACGGGTTGGGCGCGGCGCCTTCCCTAGCTGCTTTTGTAGAGTCGAGCCGTGCTCGACTGTTTTTGGCCGTCGAGCAAGCTCGACTCTACAACCCGGCGGCGCGCAGCCAGCGCCACAGCGTGGTGCGCGATACGCCCAGCGCCTGCGCCATGCCTTCGCGGTCATTGCGATGTTCCTGCAGCAGGGCCTCCAGCTGCGCGCGCGACGGGCGTTTGCCGTTGCTTTCCACTGGCAGCGCGGTTGCACCTTCGTGCACCAGCTCCGGTGCCAGCTGCAGCAGCCGCGCGGTATCAATCAACCCCTCGCCCGGTTGCCAGTGGATGCGCAGACGGTCGACCAGGTTGCGCAGCTCGCGCACGTTGCCAGGCCACTCGGCGGTGGCCAGCACGTTCATGGCATCCTCGTCCAACGGCGCATCGATGCCGCGCAGCTGGCGGAAGAAATGTTCGACCAGAGGGGCCACGTCGCCGCGGCGGGCACGCAACGGCGGCAGGGCAATGCGCAGTGCGGCCAGCCGGTAGTACAGGTCGCGACGGAAGCTGCCGGCGGCCGCGCGCTGCTGCAGTGACTGCAGGGTGGCGGCGACCACGCGCAGATCCACGCTGGTCGGCTCGGTGGCGCCCACCCGCAGCACTTCGCGTTCTTCCAGTACCCGCAGCAGCCGCGTCTGCAGGGGCAGCGGCAGTTCCCCGATTTCATCCAGGAACAAGGTGCCCCCATCGGCCGCTTCCACCAGGCCCACGCGGCCGCCGCGGCGCGCGCCGGTGAACGCACCATCGCTGTAACCGAACAGTTCCGACTCCAGCAGTGATTCGCTGATGGCTCCGCAGTTCAGTGCCACGAAACGGCCGCGGCGGCCGCTGGCGGCGTGCAGCTGGCGTGCCACCAGTTCCTTGCCGGTGCCGGTCTCGCCGGTCACCAGTACAGTACTGTCGTGGGGTGCATACAGCGCAATCTGTGCACGTACCTGTGCCATCGCATCGCTGTCACCCAGCAGTGCGTGCGCCTCGCTGCGCGCCGTTGCACGCCGGCGCGGCGCGGGGCGGGCGCCACCGGAACGGGCCAGGGCTTGGGTCAATTCCAGCGCATGCTCGAAGGCCTGGCGCACCGAATCGGCCGAGTACAGCAGTACGCCGGGCAGGCCCATCTGTTCGGCGTGGTCGATGGCCATGCCGGTGCCCACGATCACCTCGATGCCGTTGGCGCGCAGGTCGGCGATGCAGTCACGCGCATCTTCGCGGGTGACGAAGCGGCGGTGCTCGATATCCAGGCCGAAGCTGTGCTGGAAGTTGCTGAACACCGGCACGTCGCTGGCGTGGGTGACCAGGCCGATGCGCGGGGCGATGCGGCGCGCACGGGCCAGTGCCTCCATCAGGTCGAAGCCGTTTGCCTGGATCGGCACCAGCGGCAGCTCGAGCCGCCCGCGCAGCCAGGCCGCATTGGAGCCGCCGGCGATGACCACGTCGCAGTGCTCGCGGCGCAGGCGCTGGCCGATCACATCCACCGCTTCCTCGAAACCGAGGTTGATCTGCTCGATGCGCGCGCGGCGGTCGAACTCGGGGATCACATCACCGAGCAGGCCGGTCAGGCGCGAGACGCTGACCGTCCAGATGACCGGGCGGCCGGGGTCGGCATCAGCGTGGCGCAGGGGCGAGCGGGGCAAGTACATGACGGCGGCAATGGCGGCGATGTTTCATGATACATCCGTTTCAATGTTTCATTTGTTTCATCTCTTCAATATGGTCATGCCTTTGAAATCAACCGCTTGCAGCTTGGCATGGTGTTTGCGCCTCCTATCCCGTTCCCAACCTGGATTGCCGCATGACCGCTTCCACTCCTTCTTCCGCCGGCGCCCGCTTCCGCGAGGCCCTGGCTGCCGAATCGCCGCTGCAGGTGATCGGCGCGATCAACGCCAACCACGCCCTGCTGGCCAAGCGCGCCGGCTTCCGCGCCATCTACCTGTCCGGCGGCGGTGTCGCTGCGGGTTCGCTGGGCCTGCCGGACCTGGGCATCAACACCCTGGAAGACGTGCTGATCGACGTGCGCCGCATCACCGATGTCTGCGACCTGCCGCTGATGGTCGACATCGACACCGGCTTCGGCCCGAGTGCGTTCAACATCGCCCGCACCGTGAAGTCGCTGATCAAGGCCGGCGCGGCGGCCTGCCACATCGAGGACCAGGTCGGCGCCAAGCGCTGCGGTCACCGCCCGGGCAAGGAAATCGTCTCGCAGGGTGAAATGGTCGACCGCGTGAAGGCCGCCGCCGATGCCAAGACCGATCCGGACTTCTTCCTGATCGCCCGCACCGACGCCATCCAGGTGGACGGCGTGGACAAGGCCATCGAGCGCGCCATCGCCTGTGTCGAGGCCGGTGCCGACGGCATCTTCGCCGAGGCCGCCTATGACCTGGACACCTACCGCCGCTTCGTCGATGCGGTGAAGGTGCCGGTGCTGGCCAACATCACTGAATTCGGTGCCACCCCGCTGTTCAGCCGCGACGAACTGGGCTCGGCCGGCGTGGCCATCCAGCTGTTCCCGCTGTCGGCCTTCCGCGCCGCCAACAAGGCGGCCGAGAACGTCTACCAGTCGGTGCGCCGTGACGGCCACCAGCGCAACGTGGTCGATGCCATGCAGACGCGTGAAGAACTGTATGACCGCATCGGCTACCACGCCTTCGAACAGCAGCTCGACGCCCTGTTCGCCGCCAAGAAATAAGCAGTACCCTGCACCATCAGTTTTCGGAGGGAAAACATGAACGATACGACCGCAAACCCGACCTTCAAGCCGAAGAAGTCCGTCGCCCTGTCCGGCACCGCCGCCGGCAACACCGCGCTGTGCAGCGTCGGCCGCAGCGGCAACGACCTGCATTACCGCGGCTACGACATCCTGGACCTGGCCAACACCAGCGAGTTCGAGGAAATCGCCTACCTGCTGGTGCACGGCAAGCTGCCGACCCGCGCCGAACTGGTTTCGTACAAGGCCAAGCTGAAGTCGCTGCGCGGCATTCCGGCCGCTGTGAAGGCCGCGCTGGAAGAGCTGCCGCCGTCGGCGCACCCGATGGACGTGATGCGCACCGGCGTGTCCGTGCTCGGCTGCGTGGCGCCGGAAAAGGATGACCACAACCATCCGGGCGCGCGTGACATCGCCGACAAGCTGATGGCCTGCCTCGGTTCGATGCTGCTGTACTGGTACCACTGGAGCCACAACGGCCGCGCCATCGACGTGGAAACCGACGACGATTCCATCGGCGGCCACTTCCTGCACCTGCTGCACGGCGACAAGCCGCAGGATTCCTGGGTGAAGGCGATGCACACCTCGCTGATCCTGTACGCCGAGCACGAGTTCAACGCCTCGACCTTCGCCTGCCGCGTCATCGCCGGCACCGGCAGCGACATGTACAGCGCGATCTGCGGTGGCATCGGCGCGCTGCGCGGCCCCAAGCACGGCGGCGCCAACGAAGTGGCGTTCGAAGTGCAGAAGCGCTACGACAACCCCGATGAAGCCGAGGAAGACATCAAGGCCCGCGTCGAGCGCAAGGAAGTGGTGATCGGTTTCGGCCACCCGGTGTACACCGTGTCCGATCCGCGCAACAAGGTCATCAAGGACGTGGCGCGCGAGCTGTCCGAAGAGCAGTCCAGCATGAAGATGTACGACATTGCCGAGCGCCTGGAGTCGGTGATGTGGGACATCAAGAAGATGTTCCCGAACCTGGATTGGTTCAGCGCCGTCAGCTACCACATGATGGGCGTGCCGACCGCCATGTTCACCCCGCTGTTCGTGATCGCCCGCACCGCCGGCTGGAGCGCGCACATCGTCGAACAGCGCATCGACGGCAAGATCATCCGCCCGAGTGCCAACTACATCGGCCCGGAAGACCGCGAGTTCGTCGCCATCGACAAGCGCGCCTGATCCACCTGCTGTCTGCACCCGGCCGGCCCTCTGCCGGCCGGGTGATTTCGCCGCCGCATCGCCGGCACCCGGCCCGCCCCAAGCATTCCGCCAGCCCATGAATACCGACTACCGCAAGAACCTTCCCGGCAGCACGCTGGACTACTTCGACGCGCGCGCCGCCGTCGATGCCATCCAGCCCGGTGCCTACGCCACGCTGCCGTACACCTCGCGCGTGCTGGCCGAAAACCTGGTGCGCCGCTGCGAGCCGGCCACGCTGGTCGATTCGCTGAAGCAGCTGATCGAACGGCGCCGCGATCTGGATTTCCCGTGGTTCCCGGCGCGCGTGGTCTGCCATGACATCCTGGGGCAGACCGCCCTGGTCGATCTGGCCGGCCTGCGCGATGCGATCGCCGACAAGGGCGGCGATCCGGCCAAGGTGAACCCGGTGGTGCCGGTGCAGCTGATCGTCGATCACTCGCTGGCCGTGGAGTGTGGCGGTTTCGATCCGCAGGCGTTCGAGAAGAACCGCGCCATTGAAGACCGCCGCAACGAAGACCGGTTCCACTTCATCGACTGGACCAAGCTGGCGTTCCAGAACGTGGACGTGATCCCGCCGGGCAACGGCATCATGCACCAGATCAACCTGGAGAAGATGTCGCCGGTGGTCTACGTGCAGGACGGCGTGGCCTTCCCCGATACCTGCGTGGGCACCGACAGCCACACTCCGCACGTCGATGCGCTGGGCGTGATCGCCATTGGTGTGGGCGGCCTGGAAGCGGAGAACGTGATGCTGGGCCGCGCCTCGTGGATGCGCCTGCCCGACACCGTCGGCGTTGAACTGAGCGGCCGCCCGCAGCCGGGCATCACCGCCACCGACGTGGTGCTGGCACTGACCGAATTCCTGCGTAAGGAACGTGTGGTCGGCGCCTGGCTTGAGTTCTATGGCGAAGGCGCTGCTGCACTGACCATCGGTGACCGCGCCACCATTTCCAACATGTGCCCCGAGTACGGTGCCACCGCTGCGATGTTCTACATCGATGCGCAGACCACCGACTACCTGCGCCTGACCGGGCGCGAGGAATCGCAGGTGGCGCTGGTCGAGAATTACGCACGCACCACCGGCCTGTGGGCCGACGATCTGACCACTGCACAGTACGAGCGCGTGCTGCGTTTCGATCTGTCCAGCGTGGTGCGCAACATGGCTGGGCCCAGCAACCCGCACAAGCGTGTGGCCACCGCCGAGCTGGCCGAGCGCGGCATTGCCGACGAAGCCAAGCTGGCGGCGGGCCGTGGCGAACAGGCACAGGGCCTGATGCCCGATGGCGCGGTGATCATCGCCGCCATCACCAGCTGCACCAATACCTCCAACCCGCGCAACGTGATTGCCGCGGCACTGCTGGCGCGCAACGCCAATGCGCGCGGCCTGCAGCGCAAGCCGTGGGTGAAGTCGTCGCTGGCACCGGGCTCGAAGGCCGTGCAGCTGTACCTGGAAGAATCCGGCCTGCTGCCCGACCTGGAACAGCTCGGCTTCGGCATCGTCGCCTTCGCCTGCACCACCTGCAACGGCATGAGCGGCGCGCTGGATCCGAAGATCCAGCAGGAAATCATCGATCGCGACCTGTACGCGACCGCCGTGCTTTCGGGCAACCGCAACTTCGATGGCCGCATCCACCCGTACGCCAAGCAGGCCTTCCTTGCCTCGCCGCCGCTGGTGATCGCCTACGCCATCGCCGGCACCGTCCGCTTCGACATCGAGAAGGACGTGCTGGGCGTCGATGCCGACGGCAACGAGGTGCGCCTGAAGGACATCTGGCCGAGCGATGCGGAGATCGATGCCGTGGTGAAGGCCGCGGTGAAGCCCGAGCAGTTCCGCAAGGTGTACAACCCGATGTTCAACGTGCGCGTGGAGCATGGCGCGGCAGTCAGCCCGCTGTACGACTGGCGCCCGCAGAGCACCTATATCCGCCGCCCGCCGTACTGGGAGGGCGCACTGGCCGGTGAACGCACATTGGCGGGCATGCGCGCGCTGGCCGTGCTGCCGGACAACATCACCACCGACCACCTGTCGCCGTCCAATGCGATCCTGGCGTCCAGCGCCGCCGGCGAATACCTGTCGAAGATGGGCCTGCCGGAAGAGGACTTCAATTCCTACGCCACCCACCGTGGCGACCACCTGACCGCGCAGCGCGCCACGTTCGCCAATCCGAAGCTGTTCAACGAGATGGTGCGCAACGACGATGGCAGCGTGAAGCAGGGCTCGCTGGCACGCGTGGAGCCGGAAGGCAAGGTCATGCGCATGTGGGAAGCGATCGAAACCTACATGGACCGCAAGCAGCCGCTGATCATCATCGCCGGTGCCGACTACGGCCAGGGCAGCTCGCGTGACTGGGCCGCCAAGGGCGTGCGCCTGGCCGGCGTGGAAGCGATCGTGGCCGAGGGCTTCGAGCGGATTCACCGTACCAACCTGATCGGCATGGGTGTGCTGCCGCTGGAGTTCAAGCCGGGCACCACCCGCCTGACCCTGGGCATTGACGGTACCGAGACCTTCGACGTGGTCGGCGAGCGCACCCCGCGCGCCGAGCTGACCCTGGTCATCCACCGCCGCGACGGCCAGGACGTGGTGGTGCCGGTCACCTGCCGCCTGGACAGCGACGAGGAAGTGGCGATCTACGAGGCCGGCGGCGTGCTGCAGCGCTTCGCACAGGACTTCCTGGAAGGCGCCAAGGTGGCGTGAGGCAACCGACGGCCCGGCAACGGGCCGTCTTTCATTGCAAGGAATCTTTCATGGCATTTCTCCCGCAACTCCGTATTCCCGCCACCTACATGCGCGGTGGCACCAGCAAGGGCGTGTTCTTCCGCCTGCAGGATCTGCCCGAAGCGGCGCAGGTGCCGGGCCCCGCCCGTGATGCGCTGCTGATGCGGGTGATCGGTTCGCCCGATCCGTATGGCAAGCACACCGATGGCATGGGCGGAGCAACGTCCAGCACCAGCAAGTGCGTGATCATTTCCGCCGCCTCGGTGCCCGACCACGACGTGGATTACCTGTACGGCCAGGTGTCGATCGACACCGCCGTCGTCGACTGGAGCGGCAACTGCGGCAACCTGAGCACGGCGGTCGGCCCTTTCGCCATTGCCAATGGCCTGGTCGATCCGGCCCGTGTGCCGCGCGACGGTCTGTGCACCGTGCGCATCTGGCAGGCCAACATCGGCAAGACCATCATTGCCCACGTGCCGATGTGCAGTGGCGAAGTGCAGGAAACCGGCGATTTCGAGCTGGACGGCGTGACCTTCCCGGCGGCCGAGATCCAGCTGGAGTTCATTGATCCGTCCGATGACGGCGATGCCGGTGCGATGTTCCCCACCGGCAACCTGGTGGATACGCTGGAGGTGCCCGGCGTGGGCAGTTTCGAGGTGACGATGATCACTGCCGGCATCCCGACCATCTTCCTCAACGCCGCCGACCTGGGCTACACCGGCACCGAACTGCAGCCGGCCATCAACGAAGACAAGGCGGCGCTGCAGATGTTCGAGACCATACGCGCGCACGGCGCATTGCGCATGGGCCTGATCTCGAAGCTGGAAGACGCGGCCACCCGCCAGCACACGCCCAAGGTGGCCTTTGTGGCCCCGGCACAGGATTACGTCTCCTCCAGTGGCAAGGCCATTCCGGCCTCGGCCATCGATCTGCAGGCCCGCGCCCTGTCGATGGGCAAGCTGCACCACGCGATGATGGGGACCGCAGCGGTCGCAATTGGCACGGCGGCGGCGATTCCGGGGACCCTGGTCAACCGCGCGGCGGGTGGCGGGGTGCGGGAAGCGGTGACCTTCGGCCACCCCTCCGGCACGCTGCGGGTCGGCGCCCAGGCCGGGCTGGTGGACGGCCAGTGGACCGTGACCAAGGCGATCATGAGCCGCAGCGCCCGGGTGCTGATGGAAGGCAAGGTACGGGTTCCGGCCGACACCTTGTAACGCGGTACCGTCGCGGTAGCGCCGGGCCATCCCCGGCGAGCGCAGCGGGCACCGCAGTCTCGGCGGATTTCTGCCAGATCCCCGTCAACACCTTGACGCGGCGGCCCTATAATGGCCGCCTCGATCAAGGAGTGACGACATGAGCGGTCCGGCACGGCGGAAGCGGTGGGGTTGGGCGGCAGCTGTACTGGCAGGAGGCCTGTTGCTGGGCCTGGCCGGCTGCCGCAACGACAGTGGGCAGCTGCCCAAGGCCAGTGGTGAAGCGATCACCACCCAGGCCGAGCAGGTGAAGGACTTCACCCTGCTGCGCGCCTATCCGGACCAGAAGAATGACGGCCTGTCGCTGGCGCTGGAGTTTTCGCGCCCGCTGGTCGGCACCCAGGATTTCGACAAGCTGGTGCGCTTTGAAGAGAAGGTCGGTACCGAGGACAGCAGCTGGACCCTGTCCGATGACGGCCTGACCCTGCGCTACCCGTTCGTGGAGGCCGGCAAGGAATACAGCCTGGTCGTGTCCCCGGACCTGCTGGCCGCCGATGGCAATCGCCTGGGCAAGGAGCTGAAGCAGAAGGTGTTCAGTGGCGAGCTGAAGCCGGTAGCCGGTTTTGCCTCGCAGGGCAGCGTGCTGCCGGCCAAGGAAAGCCGCGGCCTGCCGGTGGTGTCGGTGAACGTGCCCGAGGTGGACGTCGAGTTCCTGCGCGTGCGCGAAAAGGACCTGCCGACCTTCTTCAGCCAGTACCAGCGCGGCGGCCGTCGCGGCAGTTGGGAACTGAGCAGCGACTACGAGCGCAGCCCGATCAACAAACTGGCCGAGCCGGTCTACGTCAACCGCTTCATTCTGGGTGGCAAACAGAACGAGCGCGTTCTGACCTACCTGCCGACCCAGGACATCAAGGAACTGCAGGAACCGGGCCTGTACTTCGCCCTGCTCAAGCGCACCGGTGATTACGAAGGCGAATTCGATACCGCGTTCTTCTCGGTCAGCGATATCGGCCTGCACACCCGCGCCTACAAGGACAAGCTGTTCGTCCACACCGCCTCGCTGAAGGATGGCGCTGCGCTGAAGAGCGTGGAGCTGCGCGTGCTGGACGCCAAGGGCGAGGTGGTGCTGAAGGGCAGCACCGACGGCAAAGGCAACGCCCTGCTGAACTACACCCTGGACGCGGCCCACGTGCTGGTGGCCAGCAGTGGCAAGGACACCAGCTTCCTGCCGTTCAACCAGCCCGCGCTCGATCTGAGCGAGTTCGCCGTGGCCGGCCGTGACAACGCCTGGTTCGATGTCTACGCCTGGTCCGGCCGCGACCTCTACCGCCCGGGCGAGACCGTGCGCCTGTCGGCCCTGCTGCGCGACAATGACGGCAAGCCGGTGAAGCCGCAGCCGGTGTTCCTGCGCCTGAAGCAGCCCGACGGCAAGACCTTCCGCGAAACCCGCCTGCAGCCGGGCGAGCAGGGCTACATCAACTTCGAGCAGGTCATTCCCGCCGAGGCACCGACCGGGCGCTGGCAGGTCGAGTTCCGTACCGACCCGGCCAGCAAGGAAGCGATCCAGGGCATGACCCTGCGCATCGAGGAGTTCCTGCCCGAGCGCATGAAGCTGGACCTGGACAGCGCGCAGAAGACGCTGAAGCCGGGCGAGGAACTGCGCCTGCAGGCCAACGGCGCCTACCTGTATGGTGCGCCGGCCGATGGCAACCGCTTCACCGCGCGCATGGCCGTGGCCGCCGAGCAGAAGCCGGTGGAGGGCCTGCCGGGCTACTTCTTCGGCGACCCGACCCTGCAGCTGCCGCGTGATGCCAAGGACGTGATCGATACCACCCTGCCGGGCAACGGCCAGCTGCGCCAGGACGTTGCGCTGCCCGAAGAGGCGGCCAGGGCCAAGGCGCCGATCGCCGTGGTGCTGTCGGGCAGCTTGTACGAGACCGGTGGCCGCACGGTCACCCGTACCCTGAAGCGGGTGATGTGGCCGGCCGATGCGCTGGTCGGCGTGCGCCCGCTGTTCAATCCCGACGATGGCGCCGATTCCAATGGCAATGCGCGCTTCGAGCTGCTGCGCGTGGATGCGGCAGGCACGCCGAAGCCGGCCAAGGGCCTGAAGGTGACCCTGGTGCGCGAGCTGCGCGATTACCACTGGACCTTCAACGACAACCGCTGGGACTACGATTTCACCCGCCGCTTCGAGAACAAGGAAACGCGCACCGTCGATGCCGGCAGCAGCGCGGTGGCTTTCGATTTCCCGGTAGAGTGGGGCGAATACCGCGTGGATGTGTTCGATCCGTCCACCGGCCTGACCAGTCGCTATCCGTTCCGCGCCGGCTGGAGCTGGGGCGATGACAACCGTGGCCTGGATGCGCGCCCGGACAAGGTCAAGCTGGGCCTGGACAAGACCGGTTACAAGGCCGGTGACACCCTGCAGGTGACGGTCACCCCGCCGCATGCCGGTAAGGGCCTGCTGATGGTTGAATCTGATCGCATGCTCTACGTGCAGGAGATCGACGCCAAGCCGGGTGCCACCTTCAAGATTCCGGTCACGGCCGACTGGGAGCGCCACGACGTCTACATCACCGCGCTGGTGTTCCGTGGCGGTACCGCACCCAGCAAGATCACCCCCGCCCGCGCGGTAGGCGTGGTGCACGTGCCGATGGACCGCAAGGGCCGCACCGTGGCCGTGGGCCTGGTCGCGCCCAAGCAGATGCGTCCGGAACAGGAGCTGCCGGTGACGGTCAGCGCACCGCAGCTGGCCGGCAAGACCGCGCACGTTACGGTCTCGGCCGTGGACGTGGGCATTCTCAACATCACCCGCTTCCCGGTGCCCGACGCCGGCGCGCATTTCTTCGCCCAGCGCCGCCTGGGCATCGATGCCTACGACATCTACAGCCGGGTGATCGAAAGCTTCGACGGCGGCAGTGGCAAGCTGAAGTTCGGCGGCGACATGGGCCTGCAGGCTCTGCCGCAGGCCAAGCGGCCGACCGCGCGTGTGCAGACCGTGGACCTGTTCTCCGGCCCGGTGCAGCTGGATGCCAAGGGCATCGCCCGCATCCGCCTGAAGGTGCCTGATTTCAATGGCACCCTGCGCGTGTCGGCGCTGGTCTACAGCGATGACCAGTACGGCAAGCGTGACGTGGAAACCGTAGTGCGTGCACCGATTCTGGCCGAAGCCAGCATGCCCCGCGTGCTCGCCCCGGGCGACCGCAGTACGGTCACCCTGGATGTGCAGAACTTCACCGGCAAGCCGGGCGCGTTCAACGTGCGGGTGGAAACCGAAGGTCCGCTGTCGCTGGCCGAGGGCACGCGCAGCGTGCAGTTGAATGCCGATGCCAAGAGTACGCTCAGCTTCCCGCTGTCCGCGCGCGATGGGCACAGCGTGGCCAAGGTGCGGGTGAGGGTGGACGGCAACGGCTTCAAGGCCGACCGCCGCTATGAGCTGCCGGTGCGCGCGGCGTGGCCGCAGGTAGTGCGCTCGCAGGTGCGTACGCTCGATCCGCTGGCCGCGGTCAGCCTGGATGGCAGCCTGACCGAGGGCCTGATGGCCGAATCGGTGAACGCGCGCCTGCTGGTCAGCCCGCTGCCGCCGATTCCGTTCGCCAGTGCGCTGCAGGGCGCATTGAACTACCCGTATGGCTGTGCCGAACAGACCACCAGCAAGGGCTACGCGGCGCTGATCCTGGACCAGGCCACTTCGTCGATGCTGGGTGCCGATGGCCTGGATGCCAAGACCCGTCGCGAGCGCATGGAAGGCGCGTTCGGCCGACTGGCATCGATGCAGGTGGCCAACGGCAACTTCTCCATGTGGGGTGACGATGGCTACGTGAACCCGTGGCTGACCCCGTATGTCACCGAGTTCCTGCTCGATGCCAAGGACGCCGGTTTTGCCGTGCCGGACAACGTGCTGCAGAAGGCGCTGAACCGCCTGAGCGAGGACCTGCTGTCCGGCGGCAATCAGTTCTACGGCCAGGACGAACGCGAGAAGCTGAAGTTCGCCAACCAGGCCTATTCGGGTTACGTGCTGGCGCGGGTCAACCGTGCCCCGCTGGGCACCCTGCGTACGCTGTACGACAACGAGCGCAGCAAGGCGGTTGGCGGCCTGTCGCTGGTCCACCTGGGCGTGGCGCTGTCGCTGCAGGGCGATGCCAAGCGCGGCCAGGCCGCACTGGCGGCGGCCTTCGCCAAGTCCAGCAGTGAACGGCCGTCATACTTCGGCGACTACGGCAGCGCGATCCGTGACGACGCGCTGATGATTGCGCTGACCCACGAAAACAAGCTGGCCAAGCCGGCCTGGGATGCCCGCGCCGTCGATCTGGGCCGTGGCCTGGATGCGCGCCGCAATGCCGGCTGGATGTGGCTGAGCACCCAGGAACAGGTAGCTATCGCGCGCCTGGGCAAGGCGCTGTCGGCCAACCAGAAGGCGCTGGTCGCCGGTGAGCTGGTGATCGGTGGCAGCACCGAAGCGATTGGCGAGCGCAAGCTGTTCGGTCGCAACTTCAGCGCTGGCGAACTGGCCAGCGGCGTGCGCTTCAGCCCGCAGGGGCAGCCGCCGATGTTCGCCAGCATCGACGTGGCCGGCATTCCGCGCACGGCACCGGCACCGGACAACAGCGTGCTGGGCGTGGAGCGCAGCTACTACGGCACCGATGGCAAGCCGTGGACGCCGCGCCCTCTGAAGGAAGGCGAGGCGCTGATCGTGCGCGTCACCGTGACCGCCGATACCACCATGCCCGATGCGCTGCTGACCGACCTGTTGCCGGCCGGCCTGGAAATCGAGAACTTCAACCTGGGCGATGCCAAGCAGTGGGCCGACGTGGTGGTCGATGGCATCACCATCAGTGACCGTGGCGAGGCAGCCGATACCAAGCATGAAGAGTTCCGCGACGACCGCTACGTCGCAGCGCTGAAGCTGTCCCGTGGCAGCAAGGCGAACGTCTTCTACCTGGTGCGCGCGGTCACCCCGGGTACCTACATGGTGCCGCCGCCGCTGGTGGAAGACATGTACCGCCCGCAGCTGCGTGGCGTTGGTCGCAGCAACCCGACCACGATCACGGTGGTGCAGCCGTGATTGCGCGGACGGGCCGCGATGGCGCGGCCCGTCCTGCTGACCGCAGACCATGAAGCGATCGATCAGAACGCGGCTGGCGGCCCTGCGCCCCCAGCTGCAACCGCTATGGCCCTGGCTGCGCTGGGGTACCGCTGCCGCACTGGCGTTGCTGCTGGTGCTGGATTGGGCATTCCCGCCGCCACTGCCGAAACAGCGCGACACCAGCACGCTGGTGGTGGCCGCCGACGGCAGCCCGCTGCGTGCCTTCGCCGACGCCGAAGGCGTGTGGCGTTACCCGGCCACGGTGGACAGCGTGTCGCCGCTGTATCTGCAGGCCCTGCTGACCTACGAGGACCGCTGGTTCTGGACGCACCCGGGTATCAACCCACTGGCAATTGTCCGTGCCGGTGGCCAGCTGCTGCGTGGTGGCCACATCGTCTCGGGTGGCTCTACCCTGACCATGCAGGTGGCGCGCATCCTCGACCCGCATTCGCGTACGCCTTGGGGCAAGCTGAAGCAGATGCTGCGTGCAGTGCAGCTGGAAGTGCATCTGTCCAAGGCGCAGATCCTGGCGCTGTACCTGGAACGGGCACCTTACGGCGGCACCATTGAAGGGGTGGAGGCGGCCAGCTGGGCCTACCTCGGCAAGTCGGCTGCGCAGTTGTCGCATGCCGAGGCCGCGCTGCTGGCGGTGCTGCCGCAGGCGCCGAGCCGGCTGCGTCCGGACCGTCACCCGCAAGCGGCGCAGAAGGCGCGCGACAAGGTGCTGGCACGCATGGCCGCACAGGGCGTGTGGTCGGCCGACGAGGTGGCCGATGCGCGCATCGAGAACGTGGTGGCACGCTCGCTGCGGCCGCCGATGCATGCGGCCCTGCTGGCGCAGCGGCTGCACGCCACCTATCCGGGCCAGGCGCGCATTGAAAGTGGCATCGACATCGGCCTGCAGCGCACCCTGGAAGAGCGCGTGGCCAGCTATTTTTCCGGCCTGCCCGAGCGCACCTCGGCCGCGCTGCTGGTGGTGGACAACCAGACCCTGCAGGCGCGCGCCTATGTCGGCACGCTGTCCTTCGGTGATCGGCAGCGGCTGGGGCACGTGGACATGGTGCAGGCCTGGCGCTCGCCCGGTTCCACCCTCAAGCCCTTCCTGTATGGCATGGCGCTGGACGATGGGCTGATCCATTCGGAAAGCCTGCTGGTGGATGCACCGCAGAGCTTCGGCAGCTACCGGCCCGGCAATTTCGACATGGCCTTCAATGGGCCGGTGGGTGCATCGACCGCGCTGCGTCTGTCATTGAACGTGCCCTCGGTGGATCTGCTGCAGCGGGTGGGGGCGGCGCGTTTTGCCGCGCGACTGTCGCACGCCGGCATCCAGCTGCGCTTCCCGCCGGGTGCGCAACCCAATCTGTCGCTGATTCTCGGCGGCACCGGTGCACGCCTGGAGGACCTGGTGGGGGCGTTTTCCGCACTGAACCGCAACGGCATCGCCGGTCGCGTGCGCTACACCGCCGACGAGCCGATGGTCGAGCGGCGGCTGGTCTCGCCGGGCGCGGCGTGGATCGTGCGCGAGATGCTCGAATCCAATCCACGGCCAGGCTATGGCGTGGGCACCTTCGATGTCGGCGGGCGCCCGCGGGTGGCGTGGAAGACCGGCACCAGCTACGGCTTCCGCGATGCCTGGGCGATCGGCAGCACCCGCCATTACACCGTGGGCGTGTGGGTGGGACGGCCCGACGGCACGCCGCTGCCCGGCCAGTACGGTGCGGTGACCGCCTTGCCGCTGATGTTCGAAGTCGTGGACAGTCTGCCGCGCCAGCGCGGTGATTCGGCGGCCGCGCCAATGCCGGCCAGCGTCAGCGAAGCGGATGTGTGCTGGCCCACCGGTGAGCGCGCCGAGGGGCTGCCAGCGGCACTGTGCCAGCGACGCATGCCGGCGTATCTGCTGGATGGTTCAGCGCCGCTGACGTTCCCCGAACGCGAGGCGCGGCGTTGGCAGCCAGGACGGCAGCGCTATGTGGCCGACGCGCGGACCGGGTTGCGTCTTTCGGCCGATTGCAGCGCGCCGCATGTGCAAGTGCCGGGTGAGATCGCGCGCTGGCCGGCGCTGCTGTCGCCGTGGCTGGCCAAGGCCACGCGCGATGCCTCGCAGCTGCCGGCGCTCTCCCCGGATTGTCGTGACGATGGCCGCGAGGCCAGCGTGGCCCTGCACATTGATGGACTGAACGACGGCGCCGCACTGGCGCGTGCGCCCAATGCCGAACACGGCGTGCGCCTGCAGCTGCGCGCACTGGGCAGCGAACAGCGGGTGGACTGGCTGCTGGATGGTCGTTGGATCGCGCAGACCCAGGGTGCGCAGCTGATGCAGCGCGAGTTTGCCGAGCCCGGCGCACATACCTTGACCGCGCTGGCGTCCGACGGCGCCTGGACCCAGGTGCGGTTCAACGTGCTGCGGTAGCGCCGGGCCATGCCCGGCGGCACCGTCCGGATCACATCGCCAACGCCGGGCATGGCCCGGCGCTACCGGTGCCGCTACTTCCCGATCCAGCCATCGAGCAGATCGGCGAACTCATCGGCGTGTTCTTCCTCCTGCGCCAGGATCTCTTCCAGGATGCGCTTGGTGGTGGTGTCGCGGTCGCCGATGAAATTGATCATCTCGCGGTAGCTGTCGATGGCGATGCGCTCGGCCACCAGGTTTTCCCGCACCATGTCGCGCAGATCGCTGCCTTCCTTGTACTCGGCGTGCGAGCGCGCCGAGAACGTGTCTGGATTGAGGTCCGGTTCGCCGCCCAGCTGCACGATGCGTTCGGCCAGCTTGCCGGCATGGGCCTGTTCCTGCTGTGCGTGCTCCAGGAATTCGGCCTTCACCGCATCGGCCAGCATGCCCTTGGCCATGAAGTAGTGGCGGTAGTAGCGCAGCACGCACACATACTCGGTGGCCAGTGCATCGTTGAGCAGCTTGATGACCGCCTTGCGGTCGGCGCTGTAGCTGTCGGTGATGGCACCGTCTTCGATGTTGCGGCGGGCCCGCTCGCGCAGGGCCTTGCGGTCGCTGATGGCGGTGACGGTAGCGCTGGGCTTGCTGGTCTTGGCTGGCTTGGTGGACATGGCTGGCCGTTTCCTCTGGTTGGGGCTAAGTGGGCAGGTGCTCCAGCACGTACTGCGCCGAAGACACTTCAAATTGACCGGGTTCCTCGATCCACAGCGCCTGTACAACGCCGTCGTCGGCGTACAGGGCGAAGCGGCGCGCGCGGATGCCCATGCCCGAGGCACTGGCATCGAGCTCCAGGCCCAGGGCGCGGGTCAGCCCGGCATTGCCGTCTGACAGCATCAGCAGGCCATCGGGCACGCGCTGGTCGGCCGCCCAGGCCTTCATCACGAACGGATCGTTGACCGCCATGCAGTAGACCTCGATGCCGCGCTGGCGGAAAGCCTCGAACGCCTCCACGTAGCCGGGCAGGTGGCGCGCCGAGCAGGTGGGGGTGAAGGCACCGGGCACGGCGAACAGCACGACCTTGCGGCCGTCGAACAGGGCGTGGGTATCGAGGGTTTCGACGCCTTCGCGGATACGCTTGAGGGTGACTTCCGGAATGCGGTCGCCGACGTGGATGGTCATGGGAACTCCTTGCGGGGGCAGGCTAGAAGGGTGGGTGGGATGAACGCGTCAAGACATTGGAAACCCGGCGTGCACGCCCCATCTTGGAACGTTGCGGCGGGGGCCGCCAGCGTCAGCGTGCCGCACGGGTGTGGCGGCAGCATTGCGCAGGATCAGTCGGCCTCACCAAGGCCGCACGGTGCGCGGCGTAGCATCGCCGGCGCGTAGAATGAACCCGGGGCGGCGCCACCGGCGCGGCCGAAGCAGATCGAGGTAGCTGGATGGAATTCAAGGATTACTACGCCACCCTGGGGGTGGAGCCGAGCGCGGGCGATGCGGAAATAAAGACCGCCTATCGCCGCCTGGCGCGCAAGTACCACCCCGACGTCAGCAAGGAGGCCGGGGCGGAAGACAAATTCAAGGCGGTGAACGAGGCCTACGAGGCGCTGCGTGACCCCGAGAAGCGTGCGGCCTATGACCAGCTGCGCGCGCAGGGTTACCGGCCCGGCGAGGAGTTCAACGTTCCGCCCAACTACGGCGGTGGCGGCTTCAATTTCGAGGAAGTGTTCGGCGGCGGCGGTGGTGCCGGCGGCGGCTTCAGCGATTTCTTCGAAAGCCTGTTCGCACGCCAGCGCGGCGGCCAGGGGCCGGGCGCCGGCCCGGGCTTCAGCAGCCAGGGCCACGCGCCCAACCGCGATACCCGAGCCAAGCTGTCGGTGCCGCTGGAAGCGGCCTACAAGGGCGACAGCCTGCGCATCACCGTCAATGGCAAGCAGCTGGACGTGCGCGTGCCCAAGGGCATCCGGCCCGGGCAGGTGATCCGCCTGGCAGGGCAGGGCAACCACGGCGGCAACCTGTTGCTGGAAGTGGAATATGCCGCCCACCCGCAGTTCGAGGTGGACGGGCGCAACATTCTGTACACCCTGCAGGTGACGCCCTGGCAGGCCGCGCTGGGTACCAGCATCAGCGTGCCGACCCTGGGCGGTAGCGTGGAGCTGAAGATCCCGGCCGATTCCGATGCCGGCCGCAAGCTGCGCCTGCGCGGTCGCGGGTTGCCGGGCAACCCCGACGGCGACCAGATCGTGGAGCTGGAGATCGTGGCCCCGGCCGCGACCGACGATGCGCAGAAGAAGGCGTACCGCAACCTGGCCAAGGCCTTCGGCGAAGCGATCTGACCGGCTGGAGGAGCGCCGGCGGCGTGCGCCGTCGGCGAAACGATCTGAAGGTAGCGCCGGGCCATGCCCGGCGGTTTTGACCTGTAGAGTCGAGCCATGCTCGACTGCCGTAACCAACAGCAGTCGAGCATGGCTCGACTCTGCAGAAACGGTTTCAGCCCTGGCCGGCGAACACGCGCTCCAGCACTTCGGACAGTTCGTCTTCCGAGAACGGCTTGGTGATGTAGGCCTTGGCGCCCTGGCGCATGCCCCACATGCGGTCGGTGTCCTGGTCCTTGGTGGTGACGAGGATCACCGGGATATGCCGGGTCGCTTCGTCGCGGGCCAGCGTGCGGGTGGCCTGGAAGCCATTGAGGTTGGGCATCACCACGTCCATCAGCACCAGGTCGGGCAGCTCGGCCTTGGCGGTTTCCACGCCGGCCGCGCCATCGGTGGCGGTCAGGATCTGGTGCCCGAGCTTCTCGACGATGCGCTGTATCCCCAACAGCTGCGACGGTGAATCGTCGACGATCAGAATGCGTGCCATGTTGTTCCCCATGTGTTGCCCGCAGTGTAGTGCGGGCATCGTGATGGCGGGAGGGGCGCGCCCTGCCGTCCGTCGCCTGCCTGCAACGCTCAGTCGATCCGCACCACCGTGCGCCCCAGCGACCCGCCGGCCAGCATGCGTTCGAATACGCCGGGCAGTTCGTCCAGGCCTACTTCAGCGGTGCAGATGCGATCCAGGTGCTGCGGCTTCCACGCGCCGCCCAGCTTGGCCCATACCGCTTCGCGCAGATCGCGCGGGGCGCTGGCGGAGGACACCCCCAGCAGCGACACGCCGCGCAGGATGTACGGCATGACCGTCATCTCCAGCGCCGGGCTGGCGGCCAGGCCGGCGCTGACCACGCTGCCGTAGGGCACGGTCTGTGCCAGCAGGCTGGCCAGCATCGGGCCACCGGCATTGTCCAGGCCACCGCCGAAACGGGCCGACTGCAGCGGGGCGGTGTCCGCCAGCGCTTCGCGCGGCAGCACCTCGGCCGCACCAATGTCGCGCAGGAACCCCGCCTGTTCGGGCTTGCCGCTGATGGCATGCACGCTGTAGCCGGCGCGGCTGAAAATATCCACGGCCAGCGCGCCCACCCCGCCACTGGCGCCGGTAACTGCCAGCGGACCGTGCCCGGGGGTCTGCCGGTTGTCCTGCAGGCGCAGCAGCGCCAGTGCGGCGGTGAAGCCGGCGGTGCCCAGTACCATGGCCTCGCGCGGGGTCAGGCCGCTGGGCTGGGCGATCACCGCGTTCGATTCCAGGCGCACGTACTGGCTGTAGCCGCCGTCGCGGGTCTCGCTCAGGCCGCAGCCGGTGGCCAGTACGGCGTCCCCCTCGCGCCAGGCCGGGTCGCTGGAGGCCACCACGGTCCCGGCCACGTCGATCCCGCCCACCAGCGGGAAGCGCCGCAGGATCCGGCCCTTGCCGGTGCCGGCCAGGGCGTCCTTGTAGTTCACCGAGGACCAGTGGGCGCGGATCAGCACCTGGCCGGGGCTGAGGTCGTCAACGCCCAGCCGGGTCAGGCCACTGCGGTAGCCGGCGCTGTCATTTTCGATACGGAAGGCGGTGAACGGGTGGGTGGGGGCCATCGGCGCTGCCTGACTTCGAGGAAAACACAACCTTACCGCGTCACTCCCCTTTCAATCCTGCCGGTCCGCCCCATCTTGTATGATCGGAGATGGTTCACGGCTGGCGTTGCGGGAAGGGCCCGCGTCGCAGCCCATATCTTGATGGAGCGTGCATGGCCTGGAATACACCCGGCGGCAACAAGGGCGGACAAGGCCCCGAGGACAATCGACGTGGGCCGTTCCGGTCGCGCGGCGGTGGCAATGGCGGTGGCTGGGGCGGTCTGCCCGGGCCGCTGAAGGATCTGTTCGACGGGGGCATCCTGCGTTGGGTGGTGGCGGCCGTGGTGCTGCTGGTGCTGTTCTCCAGCTTCCAGCTGATCGGCGAACAGCAGCGCGGCGTGGTGCTGCGCTTCGGCCAGTTCTCGCGCATCCTGACTCCTGGCCCGAACTTCAAGCTGCCGTGGCCGATCGAATCGGTCACCAAGGTCAATGCCACCGAGATCAAGACCTTCTCGATCCAGGTGCCGGTGCTGACCCGCGACGAGAACATCGTCAACGTCTCGTTGAACGTGCAGTACCGCATCGACGACCCGCAGCAGTACCTGTTCGGCACGGTCGATGCCAACCAGGTGCTGGAGCAGTCGGCGCAGAGCGCGGTGCGTGAGGAAGTCGGCCGTGCCGACCTCAATGCCGTGCTGAACAACCGTGGTCCGCTGGCCGTGGCCGCCGAAGAGCGCCTGCAGGCGCTGCTGAAGGCGTTCAAGACCGGTCTGACCGTGACCGGCCTGACCCTGCAGGACGCCCGTCCGCCGGAAGAAGTGAAGCCGGCCTTCGACGAGGTCAACGGCGCCCAGCAGGTCAAGGAACGCCTGATCAACGAAGCGCAGGCCTATGCCGCCAAGGTGGTGCCGGAAGCACGCGGCCAAGCCTCGCGTGCCCGTACCACCGCCGAAGGCTACAAGCAGGCAGTGGTGTCCAAGGCCGAGGGTGACGCGCAGCGCTTCAGCCTGTTGCAGGCCCAGTACAAGAACGCCCCGGAAGTGACCCGCAAGCGCCTGTGGCTGGAGACCGTGCAGCAGGTGTTGAGCGAGAACCGCAAGGTGATCGGTGGCGATGGCCGCCAGCTGATCTACGTGCCGATGACCGGCGATACCCGCCCCAGCGCCTCGGCGCCGGCCCCGGTGGTGAACCCGGAGGTGGTGATGCCGTCGCTGCCGGGCGCCACGGCGGTGGAAGCTTCCCGTGACCCGGGCCGGCCGGTCGGCCGCCCGACCGGGCGACCCAGTGGCCGTGAGGAGGGCAGCCGATGAGAAGTTCGATGTGGATTGCGGTCGCCGTGGCGGCCCTGCTGGGCCTGCTGGGCTCGGTCTATGTGGTGCGTGAAGACCAGACGGCGATGGTGCTGAACCTGGGCAAGGTGGTCCGTTCGGACATCAAGCCGGGCCTGCACTTCAAGCTGCCGGTGGTGGAAACGGTGCGCGTGTTCGATCGCCGCTTCCAGGTGCTGGACACCGCGCCGGCCCGCTACTTCACCGCCGAACAGAAGGACGTCAGCGTCGACTTCTTCGCCATCGGCTATATCTCCAACGTGGGCGACTATTTCCGCGCCACCGGTGGCGACCCGCGCGTGGCCAATGCCCGTCTGCAGCCAATCATCACCGATTCGCTGCGCAACCAGATCAACTCGCGCACCCTGCAGCAGCTGGTGTCCGGCGACCGCAGCGAACTGATCGCAGCGCAGTTGAAGGACATCAATGATGCGGTGGCCGGGCTGGGCATGCAGATGATCGACCTGCGCATCAAGCAGGTGGACCTGCCGACCGACAGCCAGGTCATCAACGACGTGTACGAGCGCATGCGCGCCCAGCGCAAGCAGGAAGCGGCCAAGCTGCGTGCCGAGGGCGAAGAGCAGTCGCTGACCATCCGCGCCCAGGCCGACCGCGACAGCACCGTGCTGATCGCCGAGGCCGAGCGTGATGCGCAGCGCCTGCGCGGTGAAGGCGATGCCGATGCCGCACGCATCTACGGCCAGGCCGGCGCTGCCGACCCGTCGTTCTACGCGTTCTACCGCAGCCTGGAGGCCTACCGTGGCTCCATGACCGACGGTAACGGCGTGATCGTGCTGGACAAGAACGACCCGTTCCTGCAGTACCTGAAGAACGACCGCTGAGTTTCACGCATCACCCACGGGGCCCGGCCAACTGCCGGGCCCCGTGCTTTTTCCGGAGTTCCCCCCATGAAAGACCTGTTCGCGGCCCTCTGCCTGGTGGCGGTGCTGGAAGGGTTGCTGTTGTTTGCCGCGCCGCTGGCCTGGAAGCGCATGGCCGAGCGCCTGCTGGACCTGCCCAGCCCGGCCCTGCGCAGCTTCGGTGGGCTGGTGCTGCTTGCCGGGCTCAGCCTGCTGTGGTGGGCCCGGCATTAGCCGGGGTCGGATCCCTTTCCACGGGGAAGGGCTCTGACCCCATCCGGGCGACCCTTTCCAGGCGCCTGACCGGCCGGTGAAGCCGTCCGTCGGAAGGGTGGCAGCGGACCCCGGAAACCCGGATAATGCACAAAAGCCGGACGGGCCTCCCCGTTCGGCTTTTTCCGTGTCTGGGCCATCCATCGCCGGCCGCTCCCCGTTTGGAGCCGCCACCCACGCGCTGGCCAGCCCCGCCACGGGTCAACCGTCCGCGGCCCCGATGGCCGCAACAAAATCGAGGAGCCCGTCATGGGTCAGTCTGTCGTAGTGTTGGGTGCCCAGTGGGGCGATGAAGGCAAGGGCAAGATCGTCGATCTGCTCACTGAGGAAATCGGCGCCGTCGTGCGCTTCCAGGGCGGCCACAACGCCGGCCACACGCTGGTCATCAACGGCAAGAAGACCGTCCTGCACCTGATCCCGTCGGGCATCCTGCGTGACGATGCGCTGTGCCTGATCGGCAACGGCGTGGTGATCTCGCCGGCCGCACTGCAGAAGGAAATCGCCGAGCTGGAAACCTCCGGCGTGGAAGTGCGTTCGCGCCTGAAGATCTCCCCGGCTGCGCCGCTGATCATGCCGTACCACATCGCCCTGGACCAGGCGCGCGAGCGCGCTGCCGGTGGCAAGGCGATCGGCACCACCGGTCGCGGCATCGGCCCGGCCTACGAAGACAAGGTGGCGCGTCGCGGCATCCGCATCGCCGACCTGCATTACCCCAAGCAGCTGGAAGAACTGCTGCGCACCGCGCTGGATTACCACAACTTCGTGCTGACCAAGTACCTGGGCACCGAAGCGGTCGATTTCCAGAAGACCTACGACGAAGCGCTGGCCTTCGGCGAGTACGTGCAGCCGATGAAGTCCGACGTGGCCGGCATCCTGCACGACCTGCGCAAGCAGGGTAAGCGCGTGCTGTTCGAAGGCGCGCAGGGCGCTCTGCTGGACATCGACCACGGCACCTACCCGTACGTCACCAGCTCCAACACCACCGTCGGTGGCGCGCTGGCCGGTACCGGCGTGGGCGCCGATTCGATCGACTATGTGCTGGGTATCGCCAAGGCCTACGCCACCCGCGTCGGCGGCGGCCCGTTCCCGACCGAACTGGACGATGAAATCGGCCAGGGCATCCGTGACCGCGGCGCCGAGTACGGTGCCTCCACCGGTCGCCCGCGTCGCTGCGGCTGGATGGATATCGTCGCGCTGAAGCGCGCCGTGGCCATCAACGGCATCAGCGGCCTGTGCATCACCAAGCTGGACGTGCTGGACGGCATGGAAAAGCTGAAGGTCTGCATTGCCTACGAATACAACGGCAAGCGTACCGAGTACGCGCCGCTGGACGCGCAGGGCTGGGAAGACTGCACGCCGGTGTACCTGGAGTTCCCGGGCTGGAGCGAGAACACCCACGGCATCACCAACTGGGACGACCTGCCGCCGGCCGCACGCGCCTACCTGCGTTCGCTGGAAGAGCTGGCCGGTTGCCCGATCAGCATCGTTTCCACCGGCCCGGACCGCGACCACACCATGGTCCTGCAGGACCCTTTCGCCTGAGGTAGCGCCGGGCCCTGCCCGGCGTCGCTGCAAGGAGAAGCCCCGCGCAAGCGGGGCTTTTTCGTTGGACCCGCCCGGTAGCGCCATTCCATGCCGGGCGAGGCACTTGCCAAATACCCAATGTGGGCATAATAATGCCCAATATGGGTATCTCTGCCGCCACCGCTTCTTCATCCGGCCCCATCGGCCTGGCCGACGCGCTGTTCACCCAGACCCAGCAACGGGTGCTGGCCCTGCTGTTCGGGCAGGACCGCAGCGATTTCAGTATTTCCGAACTGATCAGCGGCAGCGGCGCCGGCTCGGGCGCCGTGCAGCGCGAAGTGGCCAAGCTGGTCGCCAGCGGCCTGGTGAACCAGCGCAAGGTCGGCAACCAGAAGCGCTACCGGGCCAACGCGCAGTCGCCCATCCACGCCGAACTGGTGTCACTGGTGCACAAGACCGTAGGCCTGGCCGGCCCGCTGCGCGACGCATTGCAGCCGCTGCAGAGCCAGATCACCTGCGCATTCGTGTACGGATCAGTGGCCAAGCGCAGCGACACCGCGCACAGCGACATCGATCTGCTGCTGGTGTCCAACACCTTGGGCTATGCTGACCTGATGGCCGCGCTGGACCCGCTGGAGGCCCGCCTGGGGCGGCCGGTGAATCCGACGCTGTACACGCACGACGACCTGAGCGAGCGCCTGCACAAGGGCAATGCCTTCCTGCAGCGGGTGCTGGAACAACCCAAGCTGTGGGTGATTGGAGGAAAGGATGACCTCGCCTTTGCAGAACCTGGTCGGGCCGGGTAAGCCGCTTTCGCTGGAACCGCCGGATGCGCGCGAGATCGAGGGTCTGCAGCGCTCCGGCCTCGCGCGCTTGCGCGACGCACGCAATGCCACCCTTTCGCTGGAAAGCCGTTTCGACCTGGCCTACAACGCGGCCCACGCGCTGAGCTTGGCGGCATTGCGCGGGCAGGGCTACCGGCCCAGCAACCGCTACATCGTATTCCAGTCACTGAAGCACACCCTGGGCGTTGGCCCGGAGGTCTGGCGCGTGCTGGACAAATGCCACCAGCAGCGCAACCTGGCCGAGTACGAGGGCGAACTGGATGTCAGCGGTCGCCTGGTCGAAGATCTGATCGCCGCCTGCGAGGCGGTGCGGGTTGCTTCGGGTCTCTAGAGCAGCGGGCGCTAGAACAACGGGTAGGGATTGATCGATTCACCCTTCCACCATTGCTTCTCCGGCCCCAGCACATGCACTTCGAAATGCAGGTGCGGGGCATCGGCGCTGGCATTGCCGGTGCTGCCCACATAACCGATCACATCGCCGCGCTTGATGGTCTGCTTCTCCGCCAGACCATCGGCGTAGCGCTGCAGGTGCGCGTAGTAGTAGCACCATTGCCCGCTGGGCTCGAACTGGTAGACGGTCAGGCCACCGCGCTCGCTGTCGAACAGCTTTTCCACCGTGCCGTCGGCTACCGCCAGTACCGGCGTGCCGGCGGGCGCCATGATGTCGATGGCATCGTGCACGCGGCCTTCGCTGCGTGCATCGGTGAAGGTATCGCGCAACTGCGTGCGCTGCACACCCTGCACCGGCAGCAGCAGCCCTGTCGGCTGCGTTGGCGCTGCGCCCGTGGCGGGCGGCACCGGCCGGGTGGGTGTGGCCGGCACCGCCGCGGCTGGCACTGCTGCAGCTGCAACGGGCGCGGCCTGCACTCCTGGCGGCGCAGGCGCAGGCGCAGCATCACGCCGCAGCCACCAGCCTAGCCCCAGGCCGAGTACCACTCCCAGCACGATCAGCTGCGAAAGCCGCATGGCATTACTCCTGCATCACTACGGGCACCGATTCATCCACCGCATCGGCCACGCGCAGCGCATCCCAGTTGGTCATGCGCACGCAGCCATGCGATTCGGTCTTGCCCACGTGCCCCGGTTCGGGGGTGCCGTGCAACCCGTAGTGCGGCTTGGACAGATCGATCCAGACCCGGCCGACCGGATTGTTCGGGCCCGGCGGAAGGGTCGCCTTCTTGTCGCCCTTGCGGGCGTCCCAGAACAGCTTCGGGTTGTAGTGGAAGGGCGGGTCGCGGAACACGCCGAGGATCTTCCATTCGCCGATGGGCAGCGGGTCGTGTTCGCTGCCCGAGGACACCGGCACCTGCGCGATCACCTTGCCCTGCGCGTCGAGCAGCTGCAGCGTGGAATCGGATTTGTCGATCAGCACCTTGGCCGCCTTCGCCAGCGGCGCCGGTGCGATGTTGGGTACCTGGATGCGACTGCCGGCCTTGCCCAGGTCCACGCCGGGGTTCAGCGCTTTCAGCAACTCGGGCGAGGCGTGGAAGCGCTCACCCAGCGCTTCTTCCACGCTGGCGTACCCCAGCGCCTTCAACTTGGCCTGCGCGGCCGGCGTCTTCGGAACCGCTTGGAACGGCCCGGCCACGTCTTCGGCGGTCAGCGTGTAGCTGGCCAGCGGCGCCGTGGCATCGGCCTGCAGCGCCTTCCAGGTGGCATCGTCCAGCTCGCCGGTCACCGTCAGCCCGTGCGCCGCCTGGAAGCCTGACACTGCGCGGCGCTGGTTGCTGCCCACTTCGCCATCGATCTGGCCGGGAGAGAAGTTGGCGCGGTCCAGCAGCACCTGCGCGTGCAGCGGCGAGCGCAGTGCGGTGTCCGGGCCGGCCTTCTCGGCAATGGGGGCGGGCAGGCCGGCAGGCGGTGCTTGCGCGAACGCAGGGCTGGCCAGCAGCGAAAGTGCAAGGACGGCTACACGGGGTGACAGCATGGAAAACTCCTGCGGGGTGCGCAGCCACCATGCCTGTGCCCCGCGGCCAGCCTGCGTGAACGCCCCGGCGTGGGTGTGTGAAGCGCGGACGTCAGCGCGAAGCCGTCTGCTCGCTTTCAGGCGGCGCAACCCGTTGCAGCTGCAGTACGCCGAACACCACTTCGGCTGCGGTGAACAGCAGCACGATGCTGCTGGCCCCGTGCACCACGGCATATACCTGCCAGACAGCAAACAAGCCGCGCGCAACGGCATCCAGGCGCCCCATCAGCACGCTGGGCGCCCACCAACGCGCCAGTGACCACACCACGACCACCGATCCCAACAGGTTGGCCAGCAGCATGTGCAGCGGGTCCAGCGCGGGCACCGTGCCGGGCAGCGACCAGGCGGCGGCCAGCGTGGCCATGGCCGCGTGCACGGCGGAAAAGCCCCACGGCAGGGCGAAGGGCAGGGTGACCACGAGGTCGTAGGCGGCGCTGGCACGGACGATACGGAGATAGGAGGACAGCTGCATGCGGCACGCATTTGGTGAAAGAGCGCCTACTCTCAGCCCTGAAGTAAACTTCAAGGTCAAGCCGTGTTGGAGCACTCATGCGTATTGGCGAACTGGCCCAGGCCTGCGGGCTGTCCCGCGAAGCACTGCGCTTCTACGAGAAGCAGGGCCTGATCGGCGCACGTCGGCTGGGCAATGGCTATCGCGACTACCCGCCGGAAACCGCCATGCTGGTGCACTACATCCGCACCGCACAGCAACTGGGTTTCACCCTGGCCGAAATCGGCCAACGCCTGCCCGCGCTGTGGCAGCAGGACGATGCCGGTGCACTGCTGGCCATGGCCCTGCAGCAGAAGCTGGCCGACATCGACGCGCGCATCCACGCACTGAGCGCGCTGCGCGATGACCTGGCCAGCCGCCTGGCCAGCGCCTGCCCGTTGCAGCCCGCCGACCCAAACTGAGGCGCCGGCCATCGCAACGTGAACGCTACTGGAAGCGTTCATGTTGGCGACGTCAAGGCAGCGTGAGGGCGGGCCGATAAGGTCGCACCCCCCCCACGTTTTTGGATGCATCGATGAACTATTTGAGGAACGTCAGGGTTGCCTGGCGTCTCGGCCTTGGCTTTGGCCTGCTGTTGCTGCTGGTTGCCGCCGTGGTCGCCACCGGTGCCACCGCCACGACCGTGCAGAAGCGCGCCATGCAGCAGGTCGTGGACGTGAGCGTGGCCAAGGTCCGTCTGCTGTCGGAAATGCTGGACGCCAACAACCAGATGATGGTCGTGCGCCGCGAGATGCTGATCCGCCAGGGCGATGCGCGCGAGGCCGACGAGCAGCGCATTGCCGATCTGGTCAAGCGCTACGAAACCAGTTGGACCAGCTACCAGGCTCTGCCGGGTGACGCCGACGGCAAGGCGATCGGCGAGGCCATCGCGGCCAAGCGCGCCATTGCACGCCCGCTCAACAAGCAGACCAGCGAACTGATGTCGCAGGGCGATTTTCCCGGCGCGGTGGCGCTTACCCTGGGCCCGGTGCAGGAAGCCGCCAATGGCTGGAACAAGGCCCTGGCCGATGGCGTGGCCTACGAGGAGAAGGAAAGCCGCGCAGCGGCCGCCGAAGCCATCCGCCTGGGCGAACGCAGCCTGCTGCAGCTGCTGGTGCTGGGCGGCGTTGCGCTGCTGGTCGGCATCACCGCCTCGGTGATGATCGGTCGCAGCATGACCGCGCCGCTGGCGCGTGCCGTGCAGTTGGCCCAGCGCCTGTCCAAGGGTGAACTGGACCAGGAGTTCAGCCTGGGCGGCCGCGATGAGCTGACCCAGTTGGGCGACGCCATGGCCAGCGTGCGGCAGAGCGTGCAGGCCGCCATTGGCGCGCAGCTGCAGATGGCCGAGCAGCACGAGGCCGGCGCGATCCGTTACCGCATGGATGCCAGCGCCTTCCCCGGCGACTTCGGCCGCATGGTGCAGGCCACCAATACGCTGGTGGAATCGCACGTGCAGGTGGAACTGCTGATGGCCGAGGTGATGCAGCGCTACGCGATCGGCGATCTCAGCCGTGACCTGCCGCAGTACCCGGGCGAGAAGGGCGAGTTCACCCGCACGCTGGCGGCGGTGAAGCAGAGCCTGATGGCGATCAGCGCACAGATCGACGGCCTGGCCCGCGCGGCCGGTGCCGGCGACTTCAGCGTGCGGGGTGATGCGGCCGCGTTCCAGTACCAGTACCGGGCCATGGTCGAGCATCTGAACGCGATGATGAGCAGTTCGCAGTCCAGCATTTCCGACGTGTCCGACGTGCTGCAGGCCATTGCCCAGGGCGACCTGACCGCGCGCATGGAGGGCCAGTACCAGGGCGTGTTCGCGCGCATGCGCGACGATGCCAACACCACCACCGCGCAGCTGACCGGCATCGTGCGTGGCATCCAGGACGCGGCCGGCAGCATCAACAACGCGGCGCAGGAGCTGGCCGCCGGCAACAGCGATCTGTCGCGCCGTACCGAGCAGCAGGCCGCGAATCTGGAAGAAGCCGCCGCGTCGATGGAAGAACTCACCTCGACCGTGCGCCAGAATGCCGAGCTGGCCCGCCAGGCCGACAGCGAAGCGCACGCGGCCGGTGCCGCAGTACGTGCGACCGAGCAGGCCATGGCGCAGATGGCCACGGTGATGGGCGAGATCGACCAGTCCTCGGCGCGTATCTCGGAAATCTCCGCCACCATCGATGGCATTGCGTTCCAGACCAACATCCTGGCGCTGAATGCCGCCGTGGAAGCGGCGCGTGCCGGCGAGCAGGGACGCGGCTTTGCCGTGGTGGCCAGTGAAGTGCGCACGCTGGCCCAGCGGGCCGGCGTTGCGGCCAAGGAGATCAAGGAACTGATCGACGATTCGGCGGCCAAGGTGCGCAGCGGCCTGGATGTAACGGTGGAATCGCAGGCGGCCATCGCGCGCCTGGCCCAGGCCAGCGCACGCACCAACCAGCTGATGAGCGATATCGCCGCGGCCAGCAAGGAACAGGCGGCCGGCATCGAGCAGGTCAACCAGGTGGTGGTGCAGATGGATCAGGTGACCCAGCAGAACGCGGCATTGGTGGAAGAAGCCACCGCGGCCAGCCGCGCGCTGGAAGAACAGGCCGAAGCGCTGGCCACGTCGGTGGCGGTGTTCCAGCTGGAGCAGGGCAGTGCTGCCCGCGCCACGGTGGCGCGGGCGGCCTGACCGGCCGCCACCGGTAGCGTCGAGCTTGCTCGACTGTCTTTGCACGTAGATCAAGAGCAGTCGAGCGAGCTCGACTCTACCTGGCCCCGGCTTGGAGCAGTCGAGCGAGCTCAACTCTACCTGGACCCCGGATCAACGCAGCTCGTAGCTGGCCTGCAGGGGCAGGCTGACCCCACGCAGGGTATCGCGGGCCACCACGTACACGGTCCAGGTGCCCTTGGGAGCATCGGCCTGCGCGGTGAACTCGATGCGCAGGTTGGTCAGAAACACCTGGTGGGCCGGACCGTTGAGGGCAGCGTTGACGCAGGGCAGATCCTTCTGCTCGGTTGCCACGCTGCCATCGGGCAGGGTCAGGCGGACATCGCATTGCACATGCGCCACTCCGTTGGCGTCCAGCTTCGGGTTGGAAACGAACGCGAGAATGCTGACCTGGTCGCCTGCATGCACCTCGCTGGCGACGGTGAACTGCGGCGTGGTTTCGGCTGGCGTCTGCCATTTGGCCAGCCAGTCGCGGTCGGTGGTCACCAGCAGCGATGCGCCGAAACCATCCCGGGCCTTCATCGATTCGGTCTGCGCCACGGGACGCCCGTCGGGGTGGACCCAATCGCCGGCGGCCGTTGCGCTCAGCGGCAGCAGCAGGGCCAGCAGGGCCAGAGTGCGTGTCCTTCGCATGGTCGTCTTCCAGAAGTGCCACTTTCTGCGGCGAGGGCCCGAGTATGGCCCAGCAGACCGGACAATGGCAGCGGCCCCAGGCGGGCCATTGGCCGCCCGCGGCCCTACCGTCGGCCGCCGAATTAGGCGATGCTCGCTGCAAACGGGGAGGGGGCATGGACAGCAACGAAACCGAAGGGGCCTATGGCGATGTGCCACGGATGCAGGGCGTTGACGTCGTTGCCGTGGCGGTACCGGAGCCGCCGACCGACTGGTCGATGCTGCCGCTGACCCGCGGCGACGATGATTCGCTGGTGATGCGGGCCGTGCGGCGCATGCGCCGTGAACCGGCGCTGTTGTTCACGGGGGCCTACCTGCTGGTGTCGCTGCTGGGCCTGTGGTGCAGCTTCTGGTTCTACCAGGGCTTCGAGCTCTCGATCCTGGACTACATGCAGCCCAGCGACTTCCTGGTGGCCGGCATGCGAGATCCCGCCTACGTGCTGTTGTTGTTGCTGGGCGTGCTGCTGGTGCTGTTGGTCAGCTGGCCCGATACCCTGCGCGCGCGCAACGCGGCCAAACTGCAGACGCTGCGCCAGCGCAGCGTGCTCTGGCGGGTGGTGCTGTCGCGCTCGGTGCTGACCAGCTGGGACGGGCTGGGACTGCGTGCGCTCACCGCGATGACCTTGGCCGTGGCGGCGTTCATGGCCATCGGCGCAGCGAACTATGTGATGGTGCGCGGCGAACAGATCCGTAACCACGGGCGCGGTGAAGTCGTGCAGCTGCAGCTCAATGGCGATGCGGCGCCGCTGCCGGGCACGGCGCGTCTGCTCGGTTCCAGCAGCGCGTTCCTGTTCGTCTGGTGGCCGCAGCAGCGGCGCGCCGAGGCGATTCCGATCGCCGCCGTGCGCAAACTGCAGGCGCTGCCGGTGGCGGTGCGTACCTCGTCGCCGCCTTCACCTGCGCCGGGGGTGCCGCGTTGACCGGCGCGGTGCCGCCCTGCCTGGTGATGCTGCCGGGGCTGGATGGCACCGGCTACTTGTCTGTCGCGTTCCTGGCCGCCGTGCACAGCCACGGTGTACCCACGCGGGCACTGGCGCTGCCCGCCACCGGTGCACAGGACTACGCCAGCCTGCTGCGCACCGTGCGTCCGCAGTTGCCCAGCCAGCCGTTCGTGCTGCTCGGCGAATCCTTCGCCGGCCCGCTGGCCATGCAGCTGGCCGCCGAGGCACCGCCGGCCCTGCGCGGGCTGGTGTTGTGCAATACATTCGCGCGCCGCCCATTGCCGGTCCCGTCCGCCGGCGCCGCACTGCTGGCGCCGGCGTGGCCGCTGCCGGCGTGGCCACTGCCCCCGTTGCCGCTGCTGTCGGGTCTGCTGCTGGGACGCTGGCGCAGCCGACAGACCCTGCGTGACCTGCGCCTGGCGCTGGCGCAGGTGCCGGCTTCGACATTGCGCCAGCGTGCTGCGGCCACGTTGCGCGTGGATGCACGCGACGTGCTGCCGCGCATCACGGTGCCCGCGCTGTGCCTGCAGGCCCGGCAGGATCGCCTGTTGTGGCCGCCCAGCGTCGGCGAGCTGCAGGCGCTGCTGCCCGATGCACGGCACGTGGCGCTGGCCGGCCCGCACCTGCTGCTGCAGGCGCGGGCCGACGCGGCGGCCACGGTGGTGGCCCATTGGCTGAAGGGCCTGCCGGGCTGAAGCGCGCTTGCTAGCGGTGGTCCTTACGACCGCTGCCACTGCGCTTGCCACCTCCGTCGTGTTTGTTCACGGTGGCCCAGGCAATGCGTTCGGCCGTGCGTTTGCTGGCGCCACGCTCGCGTTCGCTTTCCTCGATGTGTTCGGCCTGGCGCTTCTGCTTGTCGGTGTAGGCGGATTTGTCACCACGGGTCATGTCGCTTCTCCGTTGGGGAATGATCAGGCCAACAGGCGCAGCTTGGGTTCGCGTGCCCATTGGCGGGTGGCCGCGGCAGCGAGGAAATCCTTTGCATCCTCGGCCTCGACGATGCCGGCATCGTTGCCCACGCGCGCAGCCTTCAACAGCGCCTGGCCGCCCGTATCGCTGGCAATCGCCTTCAGATGGGCCCAGGCATGGCTGACGAACTCGACCGCCGCCGCCTCCTTGGCCAAGGCTTTACCGGCTTCTGCACTGAGCACCAGGGCCACGGCGTCGAACACGGCCGATGGCGTGCCAGCCAGCTGGCCATCGGCGGCCTGCCGCTTGCCGTCACTGAGCGTGGCACCGCCCACCTTCGGCGCAACCAGCTTCACGTCGGCACCGGCCTTCTGCGCGGCCTTGCGCAGGCTGGCGATCACTCCCGCGTCGGAGCCCTCGTCGAACAGGATGCCGATGCAGCGTCCCTGCAGCGTGTCTTTTGTGCGGCCAATGATGCGCACCTCGGGAACGGCGGGCATGTCCTGTGCAGGCGTTGCGGTCGGCGCGGGGGCGGGCAGTTCGGCCAACGCCAAGCCGTCGGCCACGCGCCTGGCCAGTGATTCGTCGATATTGCGCAGATGACTGACGGTACGCACCCGCACCTTCAGCGTTTCCACCTTCGACAACTCGAACACCAGGGCCGATGCCAGATGGGCCTGCTCGGGCTTTTCCAGGCTGCGGAAGAACGCACGGGCCTGGCTGTAGTGATCGGCGAAGCTTTCCGCGCGGGTGCGCCCCTTGCGCCCGTCGTCAGCCGTGGCGTGGCTGCGGAAGCCGGCCTGCGTCTCGCGCGGGCTGTCCTCTTCCAGCGAACTGGGGTCATACGCCACGCGGCCCTTGGGCACCTGCATCTGCATGTGCCCATCGCGCTGGTGGTTGGCGAAGGGGCACTTGGGCGCATTCACCGGAATCTGATGGAAGTTCGGGCCGCCCAGCCGGATCAGCTGCGTATCCAGATACGAGAACAGGCGCCCCTGCAGCAGCGGGTCGTTGCTGAAGTCGATGCCCGGCGGCACGTTGGCCGGGCAGAACGCCACCTGCTCGGTCTCGGCGAAGAAATTGTCCGGCCAGCGATCCAGCACCATCTTGCCGATTATCTGCAGCGGCACCAGCGATTCGGGGATGATCTTGGTCGGGTCGAGGTGGTCGAACGGGAACGCCTCGGCGTCTTCCTCGGTGAACAGCTGCACGGCCAGCTCCCATTCGGGGAAATCACCGCGCTGGATAGCCTCGAACAGGTCGCGGCGATGGAAGTCATTGTCGGCGGCCTGCAGTTTCAGCGCTTCATCCCACACGGTGGACTGGATGCCCAGCTTCGGCCGCCAATGGAATTTGACGAAGGTGGACTCGCCGGCCTCGTTCAACAGGCGGAAGCTGTGCACGCCGAAGCCCTCGATCATGCGCAGCGAACGCGGAATGCCACGGTCGCTCATCGCCCACATGATCATGTGCATCGATTCGGGCATCAGCGAAATGAAATCCCAGAACGTGTCATGCGCGCTGGCGGCCTGCGGGAACGCACGGTCCGGCTCCATCTTCACCGCATGTACCAGGTCCGGGAACTTCATCGCATCCTGGATGAAGAACACCGGGATGTTGTTGCCGACCAGGTCCCAGTTTCCTTCCGGCGTGTAGAACTTCACCGCGAAGCCACGCACGTCGCGCGGGGTATCGACCGAACCGGCACCGCCGGCCACAGTGGAAAAGCGGGTGAACACCGGCGTCTTCGTGCCGACCTCAGTCAGCACGCGGGCGCGGGTGTACTTCGCCAGCGACGCGGTCAATTCGAAATAGCCATGCGCGGCGCTGCCGCGTGCGTGCACGATGCGCTCGGGAATGCGCTCATGGTCGAAGTGGGTGATCTTCTCGCGGAGGATGAAATCCTCCAGCAGGGTCGGACCGCGCGGGCCCTGGCGCAGCGAGTTCTGGTTGTCGGCCACCGGGATGCCCTGGGCGGTGGTCATGGGCGGGTGCGTGCCAGCGGCCTGCAGGTGCAGTTCATCACCGCCACCGCACTGCGGGTTCCGGGTGTCGCGGGCTTTCTGGGACGGGGTGGTTGCGCGCTTGCCGGTCGGCTTGCTGGCGGCCATCGGGAAGTTCTCCAGGGTATGAGGGGGCAGACCCTGACAGTCGCCCCCGGGCTGTTAACCCAGGGTCCGCCGCGGGTGAACGTACGGGCAAAACGCGGCTCGGGTATGCTTGCCGCATGCGAGTCGAGCCCACCGACATCGAAGCCCTGTTCGACGCCATTCCGGACGTGCTGTTCTTCATGAAGGACCGGCAGGGGCGCTATACCCACGTCAACCAGACCATGCTGCGGCGGCTGGGACTGCGTGCGCGCAAGGATGTGATCGGGCGCACCGCCGCTGAGATCTATCCCACCGGCCTGAGCGCCGATTACGTGGACCAGGACGCGCGCGTGCTGGGCGGCGAGGTGATCGAGAACCTGATGGAGCTGCACCTGTTCGCCAACCGCGAGCCGGGCTGGTGCCTGACCTGCAAGCGGCCGCTGCTGGTGGACGGGCAGATCCAAGGCCTGATCGGCATTTCCCGCGACCTGGGGCAGAAGGACAGCCTGGGTGCCCAGTACGAACAGCTGCGGCTGGCGCTGGCCCATCTGAACGCGCATTACGCTGAGAACGTGCGCATGCAGACCCTGCTGGACATTACCGGCTTCTCGCTGTCCAAGCTGGAGCGCAGCTTCCGCAAGGTGTTCCAGATGACCCCGCAGCAGGTGCTGACCCGCCTGCGCATCCAGATGGCCATGCATCTGCTGCACGGGCAGGACAGCATCGCCTGCATCGGCCAGGCCTGTGGTTTCAGCGACCAGAGCGCCTTCACCCGCAAATTCAAGGCGGAAACCGGTTTTTCGCCACGCGCCTACCGCGCCCGCATCGGCGAACCGCTGCCGGCCTGAGCGCCCTGCTGCACTGTGCCTATCCCGGCGGGTAGGCGACAATGTAAGGTGTCGCCCCTGTAGCCGCCGCCAGCCCTGCCGATGCCCGCCAACCCTTCTTCGACCGCTTCGAACTCGCGCCTGGGCCATTCGCTCAAGCCGCGCCAGCTGATCATGATGGGGCTGGGCAGCGCGATCGGCGCCGGTCTGTTCCTGGGCTCCGGTGTCGGCGTGCAGGCGGCCGGACCGGCGGTGCTGGTGTCCTACCTGGTGGCCGGTGCGCTGGTGATCATCGTGATGAACGCACTGGGCGAGATGGCGGCGGCCAAGCCGACCAGCGGTGCGTTCTCGGTGTATGCCGCCGATGCGATGGGGGCCACCGCCGGTGCCACCGTAGGCTGGCTGTGGTGGGTGCAGCTGGTGATCGTGATCGCCGCCGAGGCGGTGGGCGCGGCCGGCCTGCTGGCCACCGTCTGGCCGGTCATTCCCGTGCCGATGGCCGCACTGGCCTTCATGTTGTTCTTCACCGCCATCAACCTGCTGGGGGTGAAGAACTTCGGCGAGTTCGAGTTCTGGTTCGCCATCCTGAAGGTCGCCGCGATCTTGGCCTTCATCGCCATCGGCATTGCCCTGCTGATGGGCTGGCTGCCGCAGGTTGCTTCGCCGGGGCTGAGCAACTTCACCGAGCACGGTGGCTTCGCGCCCAAGGGCCTGGCCGGCATTGGTGCGGCCCTGCTGGTGGTGGTGTTCGCCTTTGGCGGCACCGAGATCGTGGCCGTGGCCGCGGCGGAAACCGAAGACCCCGAGCGCAGCATCGCGCGCGCCATCCGTACCGTGGCCTGGCGCATCCTGGTGTTCTACATCGGTTCGCTAAGCGTCATCATCGCGGTGGTGCCGTGGACCAGCGAGGCGCTGAAATCGCCCTTCGCGGCTGTGCTGCAGGTGGCCAACATTCCCGGCGCGGCCACGGCCATCACCCTGATCGCGGTGATCGCCCTGCTGTCGGCGCTCAACGCCAACCTGTACGGTGCCTCGCGCATGATCTTCTCGCTGGCCCAGCGCCGCGAAGCGCCCGCCGTGCTGGGTTGGACCGACCCGCGCCAGGTACCGGTGATTGCCGTGCTGGCCAGCGTGCTGTTCGGCTTCGCCGCCACCATCATGGAACTGCTGTTCCCTGACAAGGTGCTGCCGGTGCTGCTGAACATCGTCGGCTCCACCTGCCTGCTGGTGTGGACGCTGTCGCTGGTCTCGCAGCTGGTGCTGCGCCGCCGCGCCGACCGCCTGGGTACGCGCCTGCCGTTCCGCATGGCTGGCTTCCCGTGGCTGACGGTGTGCGCGCTGGGCATCCTGGCGCTGATCTTCGGGCTGCTGCTCAGTGAAGCGCAGACCCGTCTGCAGTTCCTGTCGATGGTGGCGCTGACGGTGACCATCGCCGCCGGCAGCGCGATCGCACGGCGCCTGCGGCAGGCCTGATCGCCGCGTTCGGATGGATGCCGCCGGGCGTGGCCCGGCGCTGTCGATACATGGTGCCTACATCGGCAGTGTCATCCTGATCGCCTGGGCCCTGCGTGGCCCGTCGAACAGGAGTACCGCATGCTGCGCAGTCGCCCGTTCCTGATGTTCACCGGCCAGGCTGAGGCCGCCATGGCGCTGTACGCCGACGCCTTCGCCGATTTCCGCCTGCTTGCCCTGCAACACCACCCCGAAGGTGCCGGTGCCGGCGTGCCCGGTCAGGTACGCCAGGCCATCTTCCTGCTGGGGGGTACGCACTACCTGTGCTTCGACAGCCTGGACGTTCACGAGTTCACCTTCAGCCCCTCTATCTCCCTGTTCGTGGAGTGTTCCGGGGCCGAGCAGTTTGAGCGCGCGGCACGCGTGCTGGGCGAGGGCGGGCACTGGCTGATGCCGGTGGGTGACTACGATTTCAGCAACCGCTATGGCTGGGTGCAGGACCGCTTCGGTGTGTCCTGGCAGTTGAGCCTGGGACAGATGCCGGACCCGTGATCGGTTCAGCCGCTGCGCTCGCCGGGCATGGCCCGGCGCTGCCGTAAACGAGAACGGCCCGCTTGCGCGGGCCGTTTGTCGATCATGCCTCGACTTCGTCGTCCTTGTAGGCATCGACCGGGATGCAGGCGCACATCACGTTCTTGTCGCCGTACACGTTGTCCACGCGTGCCACCGGCGGCCAGTACTTCTGCAGCTTCAGGCTGGGCAGCGGGAACGCCGCCAGCTCGCGCGGGTAGGCGTGGGTCCACTCGCTGGCGGTGACCGCGGTGGCGGTGTGCGGGGCGTTCTTCAGCGGGTTGTCCTCGCGGTCCAGGCGGCCGTCTTCGATCGCGCGGATTTCCTCGCGGATCTGGATCATCGCGTCGATGAAGCGATCCAGCTCATGCAGCGATTCGCTTTCGGTCGGTTCGACCATCAGCGTGCCGGCCACCGGGAAGCTCAGGGTGGGGGCATGGAAGCCGAAGTCGATCAGGCGCTTGGCCACGTCCTCGGCACCCACGCCGCTGGTCTTTTCCAGCGGACGCACGTCCAGGATGCACTCGTGCGCCACCAGACCATTGCGGCCGGTGTACAGGGTCTTGAAGTGCGGGGCCAGGCGCTTGGCGATGTAGTTGGCGTTGAGCTGGGCGACCTGGGTGGCCTTGCGCAGGCCTTCGGTACCCATCATGGCGATGTACATCCAGCTGATCGGCAGGATCGAGGCGCTGCCGAAGCTGGCCGCGCTGACCATGCCAACCGGGCCGTTGTCGCCCAGCTTGCCCGGCAGGAACGGGGCCAGGTGTTCCTTCACCGCACACGGGCCGACGCCCGGGCCGCCGCCGCCGTGCGGAATGCAGAAGGTCTTGTGCAGGTTCAGGTGGGACACGTCCGAACCCCACTTGCCCGGCTTGGCCACGCCCACCAGGGCGTTCATGTTGGCGCCATCGGTGTACACCTGGCCGCCGTGCTGGTGGATGATCTCGCAGATCTCGACCACTTCCTCCTCGAACACGCCGTGCGTGGACGGGTAGGTGATCATGATCGCGGCCAGGCGGTCGCTGTACTTCTCGGCATTGACGCGGATGTCTTCGACATCGACGTTGCCGTTGGCATCGGTCTTGGTGACCACCACCTTCATGCCGCACATCTGCGCCGAGGCCGGGTTGGTGCCGTGCGCAGAATCCGGAATCAGGCAGATGTCGCGGTGGCCTTCGCCGCGCGAGCGGTGGTAGGCGCGGATCGCCAGCAGGCCGGCGTACTCACCCTGTGCACCGGAGTTCGGCTGCAGGCTGACGGCATCGTAGCCGGTGCATTCCACCAGCATCGCTTCCAGCGATTCGATCAGTTCCTTGTAGCCCAGCGCCTGGTCGGCCGGCACCAGCGGATGGATCTGTGAGAACTCCGGCCAGGTGACCGGGATCATCTCGGCGGTGGCATTGAGCTTCATGGTGCACGAGCCCAGCGGGATCATCGTGCGGTCCATCGCCAGGTCCTTGTCGGCCAGCGAACGCAGGTAGCGCAGCAGCTCGTGCTCGCTGTGGTGGGTGTTGAACACCGGGTGCGTCAGGAACGCGGACTGGCGCAGCAGGCCGGCCGGCAGCGCATCGGCGGTGCTGGCATCGAGCGCCTCCACATCGGCCTGCGCACCGAACACGGTGGCCAGGGCCACGATATCGGCGCGGGTGGTGGTCTCGTCCAGGCTGATGCCCACCGAGTCGCTGTCGATCGCGCGCAGGTTGTAGCCGGCGGCGCGCGCCTTGGCGTGGATCTCATCGGCGTGCACGCCGGTGATGTGCAGGGTGTCGAAGAAGTCGCCACCGACCTGCACGCCGGCCGTGCGCAGCGCTGCGGCCAGGATCGAGGCCAGGCGGTGGGTGCGGCGGGCGATGCGGGTCAGGCCGTCCGGGCCGTGGTAGACGGCGTACATGGACGCCATCACCGCCAGCAGCACCTGCGCGGTGCAGATGTTGGAGGTGGCCTTCTCGCGGCGGATGTGCTGTTCGCGGGTCTGCAGGGTCAGGCGGTAGGCCGGGTTGCCCTGCGCATCGATGGACACGCCGATCAGGCGGCCCGGCATTGAGCGCTTGTAGGCATCGCGGCAGGCCATGAAGGCCGCATGCGGGCCACCGAAGCCGAACGGCACGCCGAAGCGCTGGCTGTTGCCGACCACGATGTCCGCGCCCCATTCGCCGGGGGCGGCCAGCAGGGTCAGCGCCAGCAGGTCGGTGGCCACGGCCACCAGGCCGCCGCGTGCGTGCACGGCGTCCACCAGCCCCTTGTAGTCGCCCACCTGGCCGAAGGTGTCCGGGTACTGCAGCAGCAGGCCGAAGGCTTCGGCTTCCAGCGCTTCGGCCGGGGTGCCCACGCGCAGCACGATGCCCATCGGCTCGGCGCGCGTGCGCAGCAGTTCCAGGGTCTGCGGGTGCACGGCGTCGTGCACGAAGAAGGTGTCCGACTTCGACTTGGCCGAACGCTTGGCCAGGGTCATCGCTTCGGCGGCGGCGGTGGCTTCGTCCAGCAGCGAGGCGTTGGCGATTTCCATGCCGGTCAGGTCGGCGCACAGCGTCTGGAAGTTGATCAGCGCTTCCATGCGGCCCTGCGAGATTTCCGCCTGGTACGGGGTGTAGGCGGTGTACCAGGCCGGGTTTTCCAGGATGTTGCGCAGGATCACGTTCGGCGTGAGGGTGCCGTAGTAGCCCTGGCCGATGAAGCTGCGCAGCACGGTGTTCTTGTCGGCGATCGCGCGGATCTTGGCCAGTGCCTGCACTTCGGTGATCGATTCGGGCAGCGCCAGCGGCGCGGGCGACTTGATCTTCGCCGGCACGATGGCGTCGGTCATCGCATCCAGCGTGGGGTGGCCGACCACGTCGAGCATCTGCGCGATCTCGGCGTCGTTGGGGCCGATGTGGCGTTCCACGAACGCGCTGTGGTGCTCGAGCTCACGCAGGGAGGGGGTGTTCTGGGACATGGCGAAGGATCCGTCAGGGAAGGGCACACGCACGGGCACAAGCCGCCGGTCGGCGGTCTGCGGGGCGCCCCTCTGTCCTTTTGCCTGAGAGTTTAGAAGCGCGGAAAACCGCAGCTTCGTGCCCCTTCGGCGCCGGATCGAACCGGTCTCTCCAGAGTTGTGTTACGGGTGGTATCGGGCCTGAGCGATTACGGGCGTTGCGCCTTCGGCAGCGGTGTTCCGCTTCTCCCACCGTGTTGCCCGCCGATTATAGCCGGTTGCCGGGCGGGCGCAGCGGGTCGCTGCCCCGTTGATGGGGCTGAATGGAGGATGGCCCGGGCGGTCCGGGTGTACGTTCATCCATGGTATCGGCGGCCCCAGGCGCCTATCATGGGCGGACTCTCGTATTCATCTGGCGCCGTCCCTGCCACAGGGGATCGGCGCCCGCCGTGCATCCCGCGCACGGCCCTGCCGGACGCCCGCCGATGACCGCCGCCGTTGCACCCTCCACCCGTCGCATGGCCCTGCTGCTGGCCGGCCTGGCCATGTTCGGGCCGTTCTCCATCGACACCATCTTCCCGGCCTTCCCGCAGCTGGCCCAGCGCCTGGCCGTGGATGAAGTGGCGGTGCAGCAGACCATCAGCGTGTACCTGCTGTTCTACGGCCTGATGAGCCTGGCCCACGGCCCGCTGTCCGACGCCTGGGGGCGCAAGCGGGTGATCCTGGGCGGGCTGGTGGTGTTCGTCGGCGCCTCGGTGGGCTGTGCGCTGTCCACCGACCTGAGCACGTTGCTGGTGTTCCGCGCCGTGCAGGGCCTGTCGGCCGGCGTGGGCATGATCGTCGGTCGCGCGGTCATCCGCGATCTGTACCACGGCCATGACGCGCAGCGGTTGATGAGCCAGGTGTCCATGCTGTTCGGCATCGCTCCGGCCATCGCGCCGATCATCGGTGGCTGGATCCTGCTCAGCGGCGCCGGCTGGCCGCTGATCTTCTGGTTCCTGGTGGTGTTCTCGCTGCTGTTGCTGGTGGCCACCGCCCGTTTCCTGCCCGAAACCCACCCGGTGGACGCGCGCGTGCCGCTGTCGCCGCGCGGCCTGCTGCGCGACTACGTGCGCATCGGCTTCAACCCGCGCTTCCTGCGCCTGGCACTGGCCGGCAGCATCAACTTCGGCGGCATTTTCCTCTATATCGCCTCGGCGCCGGTGTTCGTGATGCAGCACCTGCACCTGGGCGAAGGCGGCTTTGCCTGGCTGTTCATTCCCACCATCGGCGGCATGACCCTGGGCTCGTTCCTGTCCGGGCGCATGGCCGGGCGCACCCTGCCGACGCGGCAGATCAGCATCGGTTTCACCCTGTGCGCGCTGTCAGCGCTGCTGAACATCGGTTACGTGGCGCTGGCGCCGCAGCTGGCCCTGCCGTGGGCGGTGCTGCCGATCTTCCTGGGCGGCACCGGCATGGCGCTGATCTTCCCGATCCTGGCCCTGGCGGTGCTGGACATGTACCCGCACCAGCGCGGCCTGGCCTCCTCGCTGCAGGCCTTCGTGCAGCTGATGATCAGCACCGTGGTGGCCGGCGTGGTGTCGCCGCTGCTCAGCGCCAGCCCCCTGCACCTGGCGCTGGGCCAGGCCGGGTTCTTCGCCGCCGGTTTCGTGTTCTGGTACTGGGAACACCTGCGCCAGCGCGCGCTGCAGGTGCCGGTGCAGGATCAGACGCCGCTGGCGTGAAGCGGCACTGCGGGCGGGGTGGGTTATTCTTGCGCCCCCTTGCAGTGCGATACGACCCCCATGTCCACCACCTCCAAGACCCGCCGCGACCAGCGTCGCCGCCAGGAAAAGCAGGCTGCCAACAAGGCGGCGGCCACCGCTGCGCCTGTCGAACCGCATGCCGAACTGCGCGATCCGCAGCGGACCCTGCTGGCCGGCATTGTCCGCCGCGATGGCGAATGGGTGCTGGGCATGGATGGCCGCATCGCCGGCCAGACCCACAGCGCCGCGCATGTGCTGGCGATGATCATGCAGGCCGGCGAGCTGCACGAGCGCAATGGCACGCCGGTGCGCCTGATGTACTCCGACACCCTGCGCGATGCGGCGCAGGCCGAAGTGAGCGAGAAGGGGCAGACCTTCGACGAATTCAAGGCCGAGCTGGCCGCGGTGATGGCGGCGAAGAAGGGCTGACGCCTTCCTTGCGTTTGTAGAGTCGAGCCATGCTCGACTGCATTGCGTTCCAGCCGAGCATGGCTCGGCTCTACACGACATGAAAGGGGCGGATCCTCGCGGATCCGCCCCTTCCTGTTTTACTTCGCCGGTGCCGCGCTGGCCTGCCAGCCGCACATCTGGCCCTGGTTCTGCTGCTTCAGCCACTCGTTGACCGGGGTGAAGTACTCGATCATCGGGCCGGCATCGAGCTTGTCACTGCCGGTCAGCTCCTTCAGCGTGGCCTGCCACGGTTGGCTGGCACCCTTGCTCAGCATCGCCCAGTACTTCTGCCCGGCTTCCTTGTTGCCGTAGAAGGTGCACTCGTGCAGCGGGCCCTTGTAGCCGGCCGCATCGCACAGGCCCTTGTAGAACTGGAACTGCAGGATGCGCGCCAGGAAGTAGCGGGTGTACGGGGTGTTGCCCGGCACGTGGTACTTCGCGCCCGGATCGAAGAACTCTTCGCCGCGGGTGCTGGCCGGGGCCACGCCCTGGTACTTGGCCTTCAGGTCCCACCAGGCCTTGTTGTAGTTGTCCGGGGTGATCGAACCGTCGAACACGCCCCAGCGCCAGCGATCGATCATCAGGCCGAACGGCAGGAACGAGACCCCCGACAGCGCCATGCGCATCTGGTTGTTGATGACCGCTTCGCGGCTTTCGGTCGGGGCATCGACCAGGCCGATCGAGCTGAGGTACTTGGGGGTCATCGCCAGCACGATGGTGTCACCGATCGCTTCGTGGAAGCCATCGTTGGCACCGCCCTGGAACAGCGGTGGCAGCGGGTTGTAGGCCAGGTCGTAATAGATGTGGCCCAGCTCGTGGTAGATGGTGGTGAAGTTTTCTTCGTTGGGCTTGATGCACATCTTGGTGCGCACGTCGCCTTCCATGTTCATGTCCCAGGCACTGGCGTGGCAGACCACGTCGCGGTCGTCGGGCTTGATGAACTGGGTCCGCTCCCAGTACGACTGCGGCAGCGAGGGCATGCCCAGCGAGACGTAGAAGTCCTGGGCGCGTTCGGTCATCTGCCGCGCGGTACGCAGCTCGGCCTCACGCTGCGCCTTGTAGCGTGCCGCCACATCGGCGTCCTTGCCGGCCTTGTCCAGCGCCGCGCTCAGGTTGGTCTGGTACTGCTTTTCCAGCGCGGCGGTGATGTCCAGGCTGCCGGCACCGGGGTAGGGCTCCAGCTGGTCCCACAGGTTGGACCAGTCCTGCTGCCACATGTTGCCCAGCAGGTGCGCGGCGATCAGGCCATTGCCCACTTCGGCCTTGTCCTTGCCATAGGTCGTGTCCAGCTTGCCGCGGGTGTAGCAGTGCAGCTGCTCGTACATCGGCTTGACCTGTTCCCACAGGCGGTCGGTTTCCGGGCCGATCTGCTCCGGCGGCATGTCGTAGCCGCTGCGCCACATCTGCCCGGCATCGCTGAAGCCCATGCCCTTGGCGCCTTCGTTCACCAGGCTGACGAACTGCTGGTAGTCACCGCGCATGGCCTTGGTGGTGCTGTGCCATCCCTGCCAGGCGTCCAGCTGCTTGTCGTAGTCGCGGCTACGCGACAGCACCTGTTCCAGGTCGCCCAGCTGGCGGCAGGACGCCGGATCGTTGGCGTCGGTGCAGTACTTGCCGGCGCCATAGCTGCCTTCCATGCGGGTGGCGATCTGGGTCAGCTGGGCCAGCTTGGCGGCATCGCGCGGTGCCGGCATCGACGACATCAGCTTCAGCAGGTGGATGGCGCGCTTGCTGTCCTCGCTCATCGGCTGGCCTTCGAACTTGCCGGCCTGTTCGATCCAGCTGTTGAGCTGGGTCAGCGAGCGTTCGTTGGCCTTGGCGGCGATGCGTTCGGAATCGCTGTTGATGTAGGTGGACGACAGCCACTGCGCCGAGGTCATCTCCGGATAGGCCGCCTTGTATTCGGCATTGATGCGGGCGACGAACTGGTCGGCGGTTTCCCCGGCCGGCGCGCTGGGGGCGGCGGCTTCAGAACCGGGGGTAGCTTCCTTTTTGCAGGCAACCAGGGCCAGCGTGGCGGCGGCGATAGCCGAGGCCAGCAGCAGATGGCGGTGTTTCACGGGTAGTCCTTGGGTGGTGAACGACGGCCGAAGGCTAGAGGGCGGCCGCAGCCACCGCAAGTGGCAAAGGTCGGTGGGGATGGGCAGGGCGGCGCCCTGCACCCGCTCAATGCAACGTCAACGTCAAAAGCTGGGTATCCGTGGGGTGGCGGGGCGGTGTCGGAGTGCGGACACCCCGCACTCCGACACCGCCCCGCCTCTGACAGTTGGCCGGCGGCCAGTAGATCCACGCCATTCGTGGATGAATCTCTCGGATATCGAACTAAATCTGGGGTCGGAGCCCGTTGCGCAGCAACGGGATCCGACCCCGTCATTCCGACAGACCGCAGGAGAGTGTCGAAGGCGGGGTGGGTCCGGTTGAGGGGGCGTGAGCCGCATGGATGCGGCGACCGAGCTTACATGGACGTACTTGCAGCGTCCCCCTCAACCGGACCCACCCCGCCAACCCTCAGTACACCCGCTTTTGACGTTGACGTTGACGTAGATTCTGCGGGTGCAGGGCTGCAGGCCCTGCCACAAACACCCCTAGCGTGCGCAGTTGGCGAACAGGTCACGGTCGCGTTCGTACAGCGCCGTCTTCACCTGCATCAACCCCAGCACCGACGGGAACAGGTTGTCGTGGTCGGTATACGCCGCCGAACGCTTGCGCAGGCACTGCAGGTCCAGCCCGCGGCTGCGGGCGAAGCCCGGCGAGAACCACATCGTCATCGGTACCCGGGTCTGCTCGGCCGGGGCAATGGCGTAGGGCACGCCATGCAGGAACAGGCCCTTCTCGCCCAGCGATTCACCGTGGTCGGACAGGTAGATCATCGCCGTGTCGTAATCCTCCAGGCCCTGCAGCGTGCCGATCGTCCTGGCCAGGAAATGATCGGTGTACAGCACCGCATTGTCGTAGCTGTTGGTGATCTGCTCGCGGCTGCACTGGCCAATGTCACGCGTGTCGCAGGTCGGGGTGAAGCGGCGGAAGGCGGCCGGGTAGCGCTCGAAATACGCCGGGCCATGGTTGCCCAGCTGGTGCAGCACGACCACGCGGTCGCCGGGCTTTGCCCGCACCTGCGCAGCGAGGTCCTGCAGCAGGATTTCGTCCATGCAGCGACCATCAGCGCATAACCCTGGCGTGGTCGCATCGGCCAGCGACTGGAAGTCCAGCCCCTCGCACACGCCCTTGCAGCCGGACTGGTTGTCACGCCACAGCGGTGTGATGCCGGCGCGGTTCAGTACGTGCAGCAGCGACTGGTGCGCGCGGATCTTCTTCTCATCGTAATCGTGACGGCCCCAGGGCGAGTACATGCACGGCAGCGAGACTTCGGTGCTGGTGCCGCACGAAT
>NZ_DAMBCN010000007.1:74037-132021 GCF_032056425.1 Stenotrophomonas sp. | reverse complement strand
TAGATCCACGGCATGCGTGGATGGAAAGGCGTGCCAACCAAGGTTGGCACCTACCAGAGCAGAGCGCGTGCCAACCAAGGTTGGCCCCCACCCCTGGCGAGGCACAAAAAAACGGCGCCCCGTGGGGCGCCGCTGCTTCAGTCGAGCAAGCTCGACTCTACCGATCAATCGAGCAGACGCGGCGTTACGGGGCCGAGGCCTTGTTCTTCATCATCGTGTCGCGGGCGGCCTTGAAGGGATTGCCTTCATACCAGTTCGGCCAGCGATCGCCGCCTGCCAGTTCTTTGCCCACGCCGTACATCAACTGCAGGTCTTCCACGGTGCCATCCAGCTTCCAGGTGGCGGCGTCGAACTCATCCTTCGGGCCGTGGTAGCGGTTGTTGCCGTAGTCAGTGGCTGCCTTGCGGCCGGCGTCTACGCCGCCGTCGCGCAGGTCCTCACCGCCATCGGCATACAGGGCCGGCACGCCGGCCTTGGCGAAGTTGAAGTGGTCGGAACGGAAGTAGAAGCCGCTCTGAACCGAGGTCTCACCGTGCAGGGTGCGGTCCTGTGCGGCCGCCAACGGCTTCAGGATGTCCTCCAGCTCGGAACTGCCGAAACCGGTGACGGTCACGTCCTTGGCACGGCCGGCCACCGACATCGCGTCGATGTTGATCACGCCGGCGATCTTGTCCAGCGGGAAGGTCGGGTGGGCCACGTAGTACTTCGAACCCAGCAGGCCCGACTCTTCCAGGGTCACGGCCAGGAACACCACCGAGCGCTCCGGCTTCGGGTCCTGGTGGGCCATGGCTTCGGCCACCTCCAGGATGCCGGCCACACCCGTGGCGTTGTCCACGGCACCGTTGTAGATGTTGTCGCCTTCCTCGCCTTCGTGCTTGCCCAGATGGTCCCAGTGGGCCATGTACAGCACGGCTTCGTCGGCACGCTTGCTGCCCGGCAGCACGCCCACCACGTTGCGCGACTGCTTCTGGGCAACCTGGCTCTTCAGGTCGACCGAGGCGGTGGCCTGCAGCGGCACCGGCTTGAAGCCGCGCTTGCTGGCGTCCTTGTAGGCCTGGGCCAGGTCCAGGCCAGCACCGGCGAACAGCGCCTTGGCGGCCTCGGCACTCAGCCAGCCCTGCACCGGCAGGCGACGTTCCGGATCATCCTTGGCCGGCAGGTCGTACTGCGGGCCGGCCCAGGAATTCTTCACCACGTCCCAGCCATAGGAGGCGCCGGCGGTGTCATGCACGATCAGCGCGCCGGCAGCACCCTTGCGCGCGGCCTCTTCGAACTTGTACGTCCAACGGCCGTAGTAAGTCATGCGCTTGCCGTCGAACAGGGTCTGGTCGTCGACGTGGAAGCCCGGGTCATTGACGAACATGACCACCGTCTTGCCCTTCCAGTCCTGGCCCTGGTAGTCATTCCACTTCTGTTCCGGCGCATCCACGCCGTAGCCGACGAACACCAGGTTGCTGGCATCCAGCTTCACCTCGGTCTGGCCGGTACGGGTGCCGACCACCATGTCGGTGCCGAACTTCAGTTCGGTGGTCTTGCCGCCCTGGTCGATCTTCAGCACGGTCGATTCGTCGGCCGTGGTTTCGGTCATCGGCACGTCCTGGAACCAGCTGTCGCCGTTGCCCGGCTGCAGGCCGATGCGCTGCATCTGGTCGCGGATGTAGTTCACCGTCAGTTCTTCGCCCTTGCTGCCGGGGGCGCGGCCTTCGAATTCGTCCGAGGCCAGCGTCTTCACCATCTCGCTGAAGTCTGCGGCGTTGATCTCCGGCGAGAACGCGTGGCTGGCCGGCGTGGCGGCAGCGGCGGTGTCGGCGGCCGGCGCGGCGGCTGGCGTGTCTTCGCCCTTGCAGGCGCTGAGCGCGGCCGCAGCGGCCAGGCACAGGAGGAGTTTACGGGGCATCGTCGGTATCCTGGATACAGAAGGGGGCCGCGCCAGGCACGGCCAAGTAGCGGGGAACAAGCCCCGGTGTGGCACGACGTCAATCCGCCGGAGCGGTATCGGTGTCGAAGGGGATGGCTTCGGCGCCGGTGACCGGGCCGATGCGGGCGCTGCGGTGCACGTACAGCACCACCTCGCGTTCGAACTCCAGCGGGCCGCTGACGACCGCATTGGGGCCGATGATGATGCGCGGCTTGCGGCTGGTGGTCAGCGAGACACTGAAATTCGGCTTGCGCACGTGCACGCCACCGGACACTTGGGAACCGATGCCGACGGTGATATCGCCGTTCACGGTCTCCACGTCCTTGCGCACCTGGCTGCTGACCAGGCCGATGCCGCCGTTGACGGTCTCCACGCCGCCTTCGATCTGGCTGCCGTGGTCGCTGAAGATGCTGCCGTTGACCGTGCTGACATCGCCGTGGGCGATCACCTCGCGACCCAGGCGAACGCCACCGTTCACCGTCTCGATGCTGCCGGTGCGTGCGCGGTCGGCCACGGTCACCCCGCCGTTGACGGTGTCGATGCTGCCGGTTTCCACGCCTTCACCCACGCGGATGCTGCCATTGACGGTGTCCAGCTTGCCGTAGCGCTGGCCCGGATCGGCGCTGATGCTGCCGTTGACCTTGCTGATGTTTTCCTGCGCGGCCAGCGGCGCGGCGGCCAGCAGCAGGCCCAACAGCAGCGGAATGGAGTGGGTTTTCATGGGGACCTCGTTGTTGTGCGGCTGGCAGGCCGCGTGCGGAGATGTCACCATTCCCCGGCACCCCCTGCAACTGCCTGAAGTCACTGGAAAGCCCTTGCGCCACAACGTCTTCCCCTCACGCCAGCATCACACCGCCGCCCGCGGCGCGCGTTGTCTGTTGCTGGGGCTGGCCTTGGCGCTGGCACTGCCGGTCCCCGGCGGCGCGCAGACCGCGTCGACCCGCGAGGCCGAGCGCAAGCTGCAGAAGCTGCGCAGCGAGCTGAAGGACGTGGCGCAGGAGCGCCGGCAGATCGAGGGCCAGCGCGGCCAAGCCTCACGGCAGCTGCGCGAGGCAGACGAGAAAGTGGCCCGCACCAGCCGCACCCTGGCCCAGACCGAATCGGCATTGCGCGAGCAGGCCCAGGCCCTGGCCCAGGCCGAGCAGCGCCGCAATGCACTGCAGGCCACCCTGGCCCAGCAGCATCGCGAGCTTGCCGGTCTGTTGCGCGCGGCCTACCAGCTGGGCAGTCACGCACCGCTGAAGCTGCTGCTGTCGCAGGACACCGTAGCCGATGCGAATCGCGCCCTGGCCTACCACCGCTACCTGCAACGCGAGCGGGCCCAGCGCATGGCCACACTGACGGCCGACCTGAAGGAACTGGAGACGCTGCAGGCCCAGATTGCCGATCGCCACCAGCAGCTGCAGGGGGCCCAGCGCGACCAGAAGCAGCAGGCCGCGACGCTGGCTGCCGACCGCCGCGAACGCGCGCAGACGGTGGCCTCGCTGGAAGAACGCTTCAAGGACCAGCGTGAGAAGGAACAAGCGCTGGGCCAGGATGCCAAGGCGCTGGAAACCCTGCTGGCCAACCTGCGCGCTGCCGCCGCACGCGCCGAGGCCGAGCGTCGCGCCGCCGCGCGCAAGGCCGCAGCGGAAAAGGCAGCTGCCGAAAAGGCCGCACGCCAGGCCAAGGCCGAAGGCCGCCCGGCACCGCCCGCCAAAGTGCCGCCGGCGGTTGCCTCGGCGCCCGCGCCGAAGGTTGGCGGCCTGGGCTGGCCGCTGTCGGGCAATCTGCTGGCCCGCTATGGCGGCAAGCTGCCCGACGGCCGTACCAGCAGCGGCGTGCTGATCGGTGCACCCGCCGGCAGCACCGTAACAGCCGTGGCCGATGGCACCGTGGTGTTCTCCGACTGGATGACCGGTTACGGCATGATCCTGATCGTCGACCATGGCAATGGCTACATGAGTCTCTACGCGCACAACGACACCCTGCTGAAGGATGCCGGCGCGCGCGTCAGCCGCGGTGATGCGGTGGCCAAGGTGGGCAATTCCGGTGGCCAGGGTGTGACCGCGCTTTACTTTGAACTGCGCCGCGGTGGCCAGCCGGTCAATCCGGACAGCTGGCTGCAGCGTCGCTGAATCCTGGCGGCTGCAGGGCCGCGGGATTCAACGGGAATTTAGCCACGCTTCGCGCATAATCGGTGCATGTGCCTTGGGCACGATGCCACCGTCGACAGGAGTGATCCATGCGCGCAGCCCGTACCGCCACCCTCTTGCTGGCTTTGTTGCCAGCGTTGTCCTGGGCGCAGCAGACCGCGCCTGCGGCCGCCGCCGAAACCCCGGGGCAGGCCGCCAGCGCTGAGGAGGCGGTGACATCGAAGGTGCCGCTGGAAGACATCCGGCGCTTCGTAGCGGTCTACAACGCGGTGCGCGCGGCCTACGTGGACCCGGTGGACGACAACAAGCTGATGCAGTCGGCCGTGCGCGGCCTGCTGCTGGATCTGGATCCGCACAGCACCTACTTCAACAAGGAAGATGCCGAGGCCTTCGACGAGCAGGCCAACGGCGCCTATGAAGGCATCGGCGTGGAGCTGCAGCAGCAGCCGGACAACGCCTCGATGAAGGTGATTTCGCCGATTGACGATACACCGGCGGCCAAGGCCGGCATTCTGGCCGGCGACCTGATCATTGCCATCGACGGCAAGCCGATCAGTGCCATCGATGCCAGCGAACCGCTGCGTGGCCCGGCTGGCAGCAAGGTGGTGCTGACCATCGTGCGCGAGGGCAAGCCCAAGCCGTTCGATGTGCCGCTGACCCGGCAGACCATCCGCGTGACCAGCGTGCGCAGCCGCCTGCTGGAGCCCGGCTACGGCTACATCCGCCTGGCCACGTTCCAGGCCGACACCGGTGCCGATTTCCAGAAGCATGTGCAGCAGCTGCAGAAGCAGTCCGGTGGCAGCCTGAAGGGCCTGGTGCTGGATCTGCGCAGCAACCCCGGTGGCCTGCTGACGGCCGCGGTGCAGGTGGCCGATGATCTGCTTGAGAAGGGCAACATCGTCAGCACGCGCGGCCGCATCCGCATCAGCGACGCCCGCTTCGACGCCACCCCGGGCGACCTGCTGAAGGGGGCGCCGGTGGTCGTGCTGGTGGATGCAGGCTCGGCCAGTGCGTCCGAAGTGCTGGCCGGTGCGCTGCGTGACAACCAGCGCGCACGCGTGGTGGGCAGCCGTACCTTCGGCAAGGGCTCGGTGCAGACCGTGCTGCCGCTGGACAATGGCGATTCGGTGAAGCTGACCACGGCGCGGTACTACACGCCCAGCGGCAGATCGATCCAGGCCACCGGCATCGTGCCGGAGGTGGAACTGAAGCCGGCCCCGACGCCGGAGGAAGAAGCACTGCCGGCCAGCCTGAGCGACTACAGCGAAGCGACCCTGCCGGGTCACCTGCGCGGCGACGACGAAGGTACCGAGGGCTATCACGCCGGTGCCGTGCTGCCGGGCGATGGCCCGATTGACGATGCCCTGGCCGAGCTGAAGCACCCCGGTTCGGTGGCTGCACGCTTGAAGGCCGAAGCAGCGAAGGCGGATGCGGCCAAGGCGGCGAAGGCCGCTGCGGCCAAGCCGGAAGCCAAGGCCGAACCGAAGCCGGAACCGAAGCCTGCCCCGGCCCCGGCAAAACCCTGACGGTAGCGCCGGGCCCTGCCCGGCGTGGTTCCACCCCGCCCATGGATGACACTGCGCTCAGCACCCGTATCGGCGAACTGCTGGCCCGCGCGCCCTGGCCGCCCGGCGCCGCCGGCCCGTGGCTCGACGCGCTGGCGCATCGGCACGGCATCGACCCCGATCGGATTCTGTGGTGGGACGGTGCCCCCGCAGCACAGGTACATGCACGCTACGACGATGGCACGCAGGGGCTTGCCCGCCTGGCGGAACTTCTGGGGCCTGCGCAGGGTGAGATCCAGTTGATCGTTTCCGACGAACGCGCGACACCTTGGCCGGTATGGTCCCTGCAGGCGGCCGAGCTGGTGCCTCTGCTGGGCGAGCTGCACTTCTTCGAATATGCAGTGGTGCTGGAGGGGGGCGCCGCGCTGGTGTTCGACACCCACCACAACACGTTGCTGGTCAGCCGCGCGCCGTCGGTAGAGTCGAGCTTGCTCGACTGATTCATGGAAAGGCAGTCGAGCAAGCTCGACTCTACGGAGAAGCCAAGGCAGTCGAGCAAGCTCGACGCTACGATGCGCGGCTAGAAGCCGTGGCGCTTGCGCAGCTTGCGGGCGATCGCGGCGCGCACGTATACGCCGTACAGCAGGCCGAACAGGAAGCCGCCGATGTGTGCCCACCAGGCCACCATGCCGAAGGTCGGGCCGATGTAGGCGAACACCACCTGCAACGCGGCCCACACGCCGATCAGCAGATACGCGGGGGCGCGCACGAACTCCAGGAACAGGCCCAGCGGAATGACCACGCCCAGCCGTGCACCGGGGAACAGGGCCAGATAGGCGCCGATCAGCGCCGACACCGCGCCGCTGGCGCCGATGATGATCTGGTCGGGGCTGCCCATGGTGTAGATCGCCACCAGGTTCGATACGGCACCGCCCAGCAGGAACAGCAGCAGCAGCCGCCACGGGCCCAGCACGCGCTCGGCCGGCAGGCCGAAGATCAGCAGGAACACCAGGTTGCCCAGCAGGTGCGACCAGTCGGCGTGCAGGAACAGCGCGGTGAACAGGCGCAGCACGCTGCCGTCCTGCAGGGTGGCCCAGTAGTCCAGCGGGTGGGTCAGGCCGGTGGACAGGGCACCCCAGTCCAGCCACAGGCTGCGCCGGGCATCATCCGGGCGCGAGATCGACCACAGGAACGCCAGCCACACTGACGCAAACAGCACGGGGGTGGCCCAGCGCAGGGCCGCCTTTTTGCGTGAGGGGAGCGAGACGAACATGGGCGCTAGCCTAGCGTGCGCAGGCATTCTGCGGTGAGGTGCCTGTTCATGTTTTACGCGGCTAAAACCCTTGCTGCTGTTATTGTTTCATTAACGGCTCTGAGTGATACTCGCATACGGCGTCGTATGTCGGGAGGGGAATCCGGCGCGTTCTGGCGGGCCTTCGGGTCCGGTAGGCGCAGGCGCACTCAGAGCACCATCACCGCTTACCGGAGAGAGAACACGATGCAAACTGCTTCCACCATTGCCCGACTGACGCTGCTGGCCGTCGGCGTTGCCGGTGCGCTGGCCGCCGCCGATGCCAATGCCGCCGCCTTCCAGCTGAAGGAAAACAGCGCCAAGGGCCTCGGCCGCGCGTTCGCCGGTTCTGGCAGCGCCGAGGGCGACGCCTCCATCATCGCCGTCAACCCGGCCGGCATGCGCCAGCTGGACGGCACCATGGTCCAGGGTGACCTCAGCGCGATCAGCTTCAAGGCCGAGTTCAAGGGCCAGGGTCGTAAGCCGACCGGCGCCGCACAGACCGGCAGCGACGGTGGCGATGCCGGCATGATCGCTCCGGTGCCGGCCGCGTACTTCCATATGCCGATCGGCGAGAAGGCGCACTTCGGTGTCTCGCTGACCGCTCCGTTCGGCTTCAAGACCGAATACGACAACGGCTGGGTGGGTCGCTACAGCGGCCTGAAGACTGACCTGAAGGCGATCGACCTCGGCTTTGCTGCGTCCTATGACGTGAATCCGTATGTGTCGTTCGGTGCGTCGGTGTTCGTCGAACACCTGACCATCGAGCTCAGCAACAACATCGACTTCGGCACTGCGCTGGCCCAGGCGCGCGTTCCGGGCTACGCCCCGGGCAACGCCGACGGCAAGCTGACCGTAGAAGGCGACAACAACGCCGTGGGTTGGACCGTCGGTGGTCTGTTCAGCATCGATGAAAACACCCACATCGGCATCAGCTACCGGTCCAAGGTCGAGCACAAGATCACCGGCGGCGACGCTACCTTCGACATGCCCAACGACAACGGTCGTACCGCGACCGTGCTGGCTGCAGCCCAGCCGGGCCGCTTTGTCACCACCAGCGGCAAGGCTACGGTGACCCTGCCGGCGTCGGCCACCCTGAGCGTGACCCACAAGGTCAACGACCGCTGGACGGTGATGGGTGACGTCACCCGTACCGCCTGGTCGACCGCCTTCGACCAGGTCACCATCGACTACGCCTCGGCGCAGCCGGACTCGGTGCTGGAATTTGGCTACCGCGATACCACCTTCGTCTCGCTGGGTACCGACTTCAAGCTGAGCGACACCGTCACCCTGCGTGGCGGCGTTGCGCTGGACCAGACCCCGACCACCGATGCCCACCGCGACGTGCGCGTGCCGGATACCAGCCGCAAGTGGCTGTCGCTGGGCGTGGGCTGGACGCCGTCGGCCAACACCGAATACAACTTCGGTTACACCCACCTGTTCACCAGCGACCCGAACGTGAACGTGCCGGCGACCACCAACAACCAAGGCAACTCGCTGTCGGGCAAGTACAAGGTCCGTGGCGACGTGCTGGCTGCGTCGTTCCAGTACAAGTTCTGATCCAGGCCACGGCCTGAAGCAGTGCGAAGGAGGCCCCGCGCAAGCGGGGCTTTCTTTTTGCGGAGCCATCCACGCATGGCGTGGATCTACTGAGGGGCGGCCATCCACGCATGGCGTGGATCTACCGTGGTGTGACGGGGTCGGATCCCTCTCCACAGGAAAGGGCTCTGACTCCAGTGCGTATGCAGATCAACGACAATGGCGGCATGAACCTGTCCGATCCGAATTTCCAGCTGGAGCTGGCCGCCAACATCGCCGTCGCGGGCTCGATCCTGTTGGCTGGGCGCAACAACGTGCACACCTGGTGGCTGGGCATCGTCGGCTGCGCGCTGTTTGCCGCAGTGTTCGAGCGTTCCCACCTGTACGCCGACATGGTGCTGCAGGGCTTCTTCATCGTCATCAGCGTGCTGGGCTGGTGGCAGTGGCTGCGGGGTGACCACGGCGCGCCGTTGCCGATCACCTCCCTGCGCCCACGCGCCTGGGCGTGGCTGCTGCCGTTGGCGGTGGTGGGCACGCTGGGCTACGGCTGGATGCTGACCCGGCTGACCCAGGCGTACGCGCCCTACATCGATTCAGCCGTGCTGGTGTTCAGCGTGATCGCGCAGATCCTGATGATGCGGCGCAAGCTGGAATCGTGGTGGGTGTGGCTGCTGGTCAACACCATTGCGGTGCCGCTGTACTACAGCCGCGGCCTGCACCTGACCTCGATCCTGTACATCGGTTTCTGGATCAATGCGCTGGTGGCGCTGCGCCACTGGCGCACGCTGATGCGCGCCGACCGCGCGGCGGCGGGCGCGGCCGATGCCGCTGCCTGACCCGGTGCCGCGTGGCCTGGTGGTGGGCAAGTTCTGCCCGCTGCACCGTGGCCACGAGCGGCTGATCGAATTCGCGGCCGCGCGCTGCCAGCAGCTGCTGGTGATCGGCTGGTCGCAGCCGGGCTTCGCCGGCTACAGCGCCGAGAGGCGCGAGCGCTGGCTGCGGGCGCGGTTCCCGCAGGCGTCCGTCGCGGTGCTGGACGATGCGCGCCTGGCCACGCTGTGCCGCACGCATGGTGTGGCGGTGCGCGCGCTGCCGCAGGACAGCGAAAGCGAGCAGGTGCAGCGCGACTTCACCGCATGGCTGTGCCTGGCGCTGTTCGGTGGTCCGGTGCAGGCGGTGTTCACCGGCGAAGACTACGGCGATGGTTTTGCTGCAGCCCTGGCCCAGCACTTCGCTGCACCGGTGCAGCATCATCGGCTGGAACGTTCGACCGACATCGGCCAGGCCAGTGGGACTGAGCTGCGTGCCGATCCCCATACACACCGCAGCAGCCTTTCAGCGGAGGTGTACGCCGACTACGTGCAGCGCGTGGCCTTCATCGGTGGCGAATCCACGGGCAAGAGCACGCTGGCGCGGATGCTGGCCGAACGCCTGGGCAGCCGCTGGGTGCCCGAGTATGGGCGCACCTTGTGGGAACAGCAGGGCGGGACGTTGCAGGCCGAGGACCTGCTGCGTATCGCGGCCACCCAGGCCCGGCATGAAGATGACGCGGCTGCCGACGCGGTGCGCTGGCTGTTCTGCGATACCACGCCGCTGGTGACCCTGGGCTACAGCGGCTGGATGTTCGGGACGGCGCCACCAGCGCTGCAGCAGGCGGCGATGCGGCCCTACGATCTGCTGTTCCTGTGCGCGCCGGATATTCCGTTCGTGCAGGACGGCACGCGCGTGGGCGTGGAATTCCGCGCGCGGCAGCACGCGTGGTACCTGCAGCAACTGCAGGCGCGTGGGGTGCCGTATGTGCTGCTGGAAGGCGATCTGGAAACGCGTATTGCGACGGTGCAGGGCGAGCTGGGCAAACGCGCGGACAAACGCTTCAGCGTGGCGGCTGGGTAAGCGCGGCCGGGCATCGCCTGGCGCCACCGGAAGCACACAAAAAACCCCGCTTTCGCGGGGTTTTCCGTGCATCCATCACACCCGTGGAAGGGAGGGGTGTCTTAGTCGCCCAGGGTCAGCAGCGAGGCATTGCCACCGGCGGCGGTGGTGTTCACGGTCACCGTCTTTTCGGTGGCGAAGCGCAGCAGGTAGTGCGGGCCGCCGGCCTTGGGGCCGGTGCCGGACAGGCCCTGGCCGCCGAACGGCTGCACGCCCACCACTGCACCGATCTGGTTGCGGTTGACGTAGACGTTGCCGACGTGGACGCCGTTGCTGATGCGGTCCACGGTTTCGTCGATGCGCGAATGCACGCCCAGGGTCAGGCCGTAGCCGGTGGCGTTGATCTGGTCGATCACCGCATCCAGCTGCTCGCCCTTCCAGCGGATCACGTGCAGCACCGGGCCGAACACTTCCTTCTGCAGCTGGCCCAGATCCTTCAGTTCGTACGCACGCGGCGCGAAGAAGGTGCCGTGGGCGGCCTCGGCGGACAGTTCGGCTGCGGCGATCAGGCGCGCTTCGCGGTCCATGCGCGCGGCGTGGTCCTGCAGGATCTTCAGTGCGTCGGCGTCGATCACCGGACCGACGTCGGTGGACAGCAGGCCGGGGTTGCCGACCTTCAGTTCCTTCATTGCGCCGGCCAGCATGGTCATCACCTTGTCGGCGATGTCGTCCTGCACGAACAGCACGCGCGCAGCCGAGCAGCGCTGGCCGGCGGAGGTGAAGGCCGAACCGATGGCGTCCTTGACCAGCTGTTCCGGCAGCGCCGAAGAGTCGGCGATGAAGGCGTTCTGGCCGCCGGTTTCGGCAATCAGCACACCGATGGCAGCATCACGCGCAGCCATGGCGCGGTTGATCGCGCGGGCGGTTTCGGTGGAGCCGGTGAAGGCCACGCCCGCTACACGCGGATCGGCGGTCAGCGCGGCGCCGACGGTGGCACCGTCGCCCGGCAGGAACTGCACCACCTCGGCCGGTACGCCGGCGTCGTGCAGCAGCTTCACCGCGTAGTAGCCGATCAGGTTGGTCTGCTCGGCCGGCTTGGCGATCACGCTGTTGCCGGCGGCCAGGGCAGCGGCCACCTGGCCCAGGAAGATCGCCAGCGGGAAGTTCCACGGGCTGATGCAGACGAACACGCCGCGGCCGTGCAGCTGCAGCTCGTTGGATTCACCGGTCGGGCTGGGCAGCTTTTCGGCGTGGCTGAACTGTTCGCGGGCCTGCTTGGCGTAGTAGCGCAGGAAATCCACCGCTTCGCGCACTTCGGCGATGCCATCGGGCAGGCTCTTGCCGGCTTCCTTCACGCACAGCGCCATGAACTCGGGCATGCGCGCTTCCAGCTGGTCGGCGGCATGTTCCAGGATGGCGGCGCGGCTGGCGGCCGGGGTGCGGTTCCAGGCCGGCTGCGCGGCCACGGCATTGGCCAGCGCCTTCTGCACGGTGGCGGCGTCGGCGGCCTGCCACTGGCCCACCACGTCACGGCTGTCGGCCGGGTTGGTGACCGGCAGCGAGGCACCGGTGGTGACCGCGCCCGGCACCAGCGGCGCAGCCTGCCAAGGCTTCACAGCCGCGTTGATCTGCTCGGCCAGGGCGCGCAGTTCGTTGTCGTTGGCGAGGTTGGCGCCCATGGAGTTCTTCCTGTCGTGGTTCTGGCTGCGCAGCAGGTCAACCGGCAGCGGGATCTTGGGGTGCGGAATCGATTCGAACGAGGCGACCATCTCGACCGGGTCACGGATCAGGTCGGCAATCGGCACGCGCTCGTCGGTGATGCGGTTGACGAAGCTGGAGTTGGCGCCGTTTTCCAGCAGGCGGCGCACCAGGTACGGCAGCAGGTCTTCGTGCGAACCGACCGGGGCATACACGCGGCAGGGCAGGCCCAGGCGATCGGCCGGCACCACTTCGGCGTACAGGTCGTCGCCCATGCCGTGCAGCTTCTGGTGCTCGTACACGCCACCGTTGGCGATGCTGCGCACCGCGGCGATGGTGTGCGCATTGTGCGTGGCGAACATCGGGTAGATCGCGTCGGCATGGGTGAACAGACGCTTGGCGCACGCCAGGTAGGACACGTCGGTGTTCTGCTTGCGGGTGAACACCGGGTAGCCCGGATAGCCTTCGATCTGCGCGCGCTTGATCTCGGCATCCCAGTAGGCGCCCTTCACCAGGCGCACCTGCAGGCGGCGACCGGCGCGGCGCGCCATGTCGGCCAGGTGGTCGATGGTGTACGGGGTACGCTTCTGGTAGGCCTGCACGACCACGCCGAAGCCATCCCAGCCAGCCAGCGATGCGTCGCAGAACACCTGTTCGATGATGTCCAGCGACAGTTCCAGGCGGTCGGATTCTTCGGCATCGACCGTGCAGCCAATGCCGTAGCTCTTGGCCAGCTGCGCCAGTTCCAGCACGCCCGGCACCAGGTCGGTCAGCACGCGCTCGCGCTTGGCATGCTCGTAGCGCGGATACAGCGCGGACAGCTTGATCGAGATGCCCGGTGCGTTGTTGACGTCGCCATCCGGGCGGCCGCCGCGCGCCTTGTGATCACCGCCGATGGCGTGGATCGCACGACGGTAGTCTTCCAGGTAGCGCAGCGCATCCTTCATGGTCAGCGCGCCTTCGCCCAGCATGTCGAACGAATAGCGGTAGCTGGCGTTGTCGCCCTTGTGCGAGCGCGCCAGCGCTTCGCTGATGGTGCGGCCCATCACGAACTGGTGGCCCATGATCTTCATCGCCTGGCGCACGGCCAGGCGCACCACCGGTTCACCCACGCGACCGACCAGGCGCTTGAACGCGCTGGGCGCATCGGCGCGGGTGGCGTCGTTCATCTGCACCAGCTTGCCGGTCAGCATCAGGCCCCAGGTGGAGGCGTTGACCAGCACCGAATCGCTGCCGCCCAGATGCTTTTCCCAGTCGGCATCGGCCAGCTTGTCGCGGATCAGCTTGTCGGCGGTGTCCTGGTCGGGAATGCGCAGCAGCGCCTCGGCCACGCACATCAGCAACACGCCTTCCTCGCTGCCCAGATCGTACTGGCGCATGAAGGCTTCGATGGCGCCCTGGTCCTTGGCGCGCACGCGCACCCGGCCCACCAGGTCGGCGGCCAGCGCCTGCACCTTGGCCCGTTCCTCGGCCGGCAGGCGCGCCTGCGCCAGCAGGTCACGCACGTGGCTGGCCTCGTCCTTCAACCAGGCATCGGTGATGGCCTGGCGGAACGGGGAGGGGGGCGCCGGCAGTTCCGGCGACAGCAGCGCGCCCGGACGCGGGGCGTCGCTGGCGGCAGGGGAGGAGGAGGGTGCGTTCATGCCGGTCCGGCCAGTGGAAAACTTGGCGATTTTAATCATTTTTTGGCCGCCGGGAAGTGCCCATCTGCGTCCTTGATGAACGCCGATAGCCCCTGATGGCGGTGGATTCAGCCTGTTCAGCACGTGCGTGCAGATTTATGCCGAATTCGTCATTCGCGCTGCCGGGGTCATGCTGTATTGCAACATCGGAAAAAGTGTGAATGCACCCTTGCTACCGGCGAGAGGGCAGGGCTACCATCGAGACGTTTCCCGCGGCAGGAACGCGGTTGCGACATGATCGAGGTGCTTCCAGCTCCGGATGGGTCAGGTACGCAGCTGCGGCTGCGTCCCCCACGGGCGCTCGATGCCCGGCAGTTCATCCTGTTGTTCACCGTGTTGGGCGGGGCCATGTGGCTGGTTTCGGCCGTGGGTTGGCTGGCTGGCAATGTGTTCGCCCCCCTGTTCGCGCTGCTGTACAGCCTGTTGCTGGCAGCCGCCCTGCGTGCCCTGTGGCGCAGCGGTGAACGGCAGGAGGAGATCCGGGTAGTACCGGCGTGTGTGGAAGTCATCCCCACGCCCGGTGGTTCGCCGGTGTTCCGGGCACACCCGCATTGGGTACGCCTGGTGACCGGTGATGAGAGGGTCCGGCTGGCATCCAGCGGACGGCAGGTGGAGGTAGGCAGTTTCCTCGCACCGGCCGAACGCCAGACGCTTGCTGAAATGCTTGAAGGCTTGCTCGCCGCCAGCGATGGCGGCAACCGACGACGCTAAGGGTCTAGGCAATGAAGCAAAGCAGCAGGTGGGGCACGAAGTGCGTTGCAGCGGCCGCCGCGGTGGTGGCCGGGGGACTGGTACCGGCGCTGGCCTGGGCACAGGCGGCCGATCCCAAGCCGTGGCAGCTGAACATGGGCAAGGGGGTTACCCAGACCTCGCGCTTGGCCTGGGAGTCGAACAATCTGTCGCTGATCATCTGCACGGTGATCGGGGTCATCGTGTTCGGCGCGATGGGCTATGCGATGTTCAAGTTCCGCAAGTCCAAGGGCGCGGTGGCGGCCACCTTCAGCCACAACACCAAGGCCGAGATCATCTGGACCGTCATTCCGGTGATCATCCTGGTGGTGATGGCCTGGCCGGCCACGGCCAACCTGATCAAGATGTACGACACCCGCGATGCCGAGATGACGGTGAAGATCACCGGCTACCAGTGGATGTGGAAGTACGAATACCTGGGCGAGAACGTGACCTTCACCAGCCGCCTGGACCGCGAATCGGACCGGGTACGGCAGAGCGGCATCGTGCCCGACCGTGAAAGCCACCCGCATTACCTGCTGGACGTGGACAACCGGCTGGTGCTGCCGGTCGATACCAAGGTGCGCTTCGTCATCACCTCCGACGATGTGATCCACGCCTGGTGGGTGCCGGCGCTGGGCTGGAAGCAGGACGCCATTCCCGGCTTCATCAATGAAGCGTGGACCAGCATCGAGCAGCCCGGCGTCTACCGTGGCCAGTGCGCCGAACTGTGCGGCAAGGACCACGGTTTCATGCCGATCGTGGTCGAGGCGGTGTCCAAGGAAGACTTCAGGCAGTGGCTGGCCCAGCGCAAGCCGGCGCCGCCTGCCGAGCCGGCGGCACCGGCCACACCTGCAGCAGCGGAAGCCGCACCTGATGCCGCCGCGCCCGCTGCGGCGCCGGCAGCGCCGGCCGACGGGGCCTGATCCAACACCCGTGGCCGCCTGCGGCCGCGGTGACAACCGATTCTGAGAGGTGTTTTGCAATGGCGCACTCGGCAGTTGGGCACGACGATCACCATCACCACCAGAGCTTCTTCGAGCGTTGGTTCTTCTCGACCAACCACAAGGACATCGGCACGCTGTACCTGGGTTTCAGCTTCATCATGTTCATCATCGGCGCGGCGATGAGCGTGGTGATCCGTGCCGAACTGGCGCAGCCGGGCCTGCAGTTCGTCAAACCCGAATTCTTCAACCAGATGACCACCGTGCACGCACTGGTGATGATCTTCGGTGGCGTGATGCCGGCCTTCGTGGGCCTGGCCAACTGGATGATTCCGCTGCAGATCGGCGCGCCGGACATGGCTCTCCCGCGCATGAACAACTGGTCGTTCTGGCTGTTGCCGGTGGCCTTCAGCCTGCTGCTGCTGACCCTGTTCCTGCCCGGCGGCGCACCGGCCGGTGGCTGGACGCTGTACCCGCCGCTGTCGCTGCAGGGCGGCTACAACGTGGCCTTCAGCGTGTTCGCCATCCACGTGGCCGGCATCAGCTCCATCATGGGCGCGATCAACATCATCGCCACCGTGCTGAACATGCGTGCGCCGGGCATCGACCTGCTGAAGATGCCGATCTTCTGCTGGGCCTGGCTGATCACCGCGTTCCTGCTGATTGCGGTGATGCCGGTGCTGGCCGGCGCGGTGACCATGCTGCTGACCGACAAGTTCTTCGGTACCAGCTTCTTCAATGCCGCCGGTGGCGGTGACCCGGTGATGTACCAGCACATCTTCTGGTTCTTCGGGCACCCGGAGGTCTACATCATGATCCTGCCCGCCTTCGGCGTGGTCAGCGAGATCATCCCGACCTTCAGCCGCAAGCCGCTGTTCGGCTACCAGGCCATGGTCTACGCCACCGCGGCGATCGCCTTCCTGTCGTTCATCGTCTGGGCCCACCACATGTTCACCGTGGGCATGCCGCTGGGGGGCGAGATCTACTTCATGTTCGCCACCATGCTGATTTCGATCCCGACCGGGGTGAAGGTGTTCAACTGGGTCAGCACCATGTGGCGCGGCTCGCTTACCTTCGAAGCGCCGATGCTGTGGTCGGTGGCCTTCGTCATCCTGTTCACCATCGGCGGGTTCTCCGGCCTGATGCTGGCCATCGTGGCCGCCGACTTCCAGTACCACGACACCTACTTCGTGGTGGCCCACTTCCACTACGTGCTGGTGACCGGTGCGGTGTTCGCGCTGATCGCCGCGGTGTATTACTGGTGGCCGAAGTGGACCGGACGCATGTACAGCGAAAAGTGGGCCAAGGTGCACTTCTGGTGGTCGATCGTGTTCGTGAACCTGCTGTTCTTCCCGCAGCACTTCCTGGGCCTGGCCGGCATGCCGCGTCGCATTCCCGATTACAGCGTGGCCTTCGCCGACTGGAACCTGATCAGCTCGATCGGTGCGTTCGGCATGTTCGCCACGCCGTTCATGATGGCGGCGATCCTGCTGTCGTCGCTGCGCAATGGCGAAAAGGCCGCCGACCGTTCCTGGGAAGGCGCACGCGGGCTGGAGTGGACCTTGCCCTCACCGGCACCGGCGCACACCTTCACCACGCCGCCGACCCTGCGCCCGGGCGACCTGGCCCACGATGACATCACGCATTGAGGTGGGCCATGCATAACGAGAACCCGTTTCCGATTGGTAGAGTCGAGCCATGCTCGACTGACGCCTTGGGTAGAGTCGACGGTCAGTCGACTCGCGAAATGCAGCCGACCAACGGTCGGCTCTACCAAAGCCAAAGCCAAAGCCACAGCATCGACCTGCAACGCCAGCGCGCCCGCCGCACCGCGCTGTGGGTGGGTGCCATTGCCGTGCTGGTCTACGTGGGCTTCATCCTGAGCGGGGTGGTCGGCCGATGAGCGAGGCACCGGCCACCGCGACCTCGCGCAGCGCCGGCCTGCCGCGCCTGATCGGCGTGGCGGTGGCGGTGTTCCTGCTGACGTTCTCGCTGGTGCCGCTGTACCGCATCGCCTGCGAGAAAGTGTTCGGCGTGCGCCTGGAACGCGGCCCCGGCAGTGAAGCCAGCACCGGTGCGGCCACCGGCAAGCGCACCGTGCGCGTGGAGTTCGACGGTGGGGTGAATTCGCGCCTGCCGTGGTCGTTCCACCCCGAGCAGCTGACCATGGACGTGGTGCCGGGCGAACTCAACGAGGCCCTGTACTTCGCCCGCAACGACAGTGCCGGGGCCGTGGTCGGCAGCGCCGTGCCTTCGGTGGCGCCGGCACGCGCGTCGGGGTTCTTCAGCAAGACCGAATGCTTCTGCTTCACCGCCCAGACCCTGCAGGCCGGTGAGAAGCGCGATATGCCGGTGCGTTTCATCGTCGACCCGGACCTGCCCCCGGAAATCAAGACGATCACCCTCTCCTACACCTTCTATCGCAACGATGCGCTGTCCGACCGGCTGGCTGCGGCCGCCACATCGGAAGGCGCGCACGCCGCTCCCTGACCCGGAAACCGACATGGCCCAGACCCCGCACGACGCCAATGTGTATTTCGTCCCGGCCCAGAGCCGCTGGCCGTTCGTGGGCTCCATCGCGATGATGGTGACCATGGTGGGCGTGGCCAGCTGGTTGAACGATGCCGGTTGGGGCCGCTGGACCTTCTATGCCGGCCTGGCCATGCTGGTGCTGACCCTGTTCTGGTGGTTCAGCGATGTGGTGCGCGAATCGCAGGCCGGGCACTACAACCGCCAGGTCGATGGCTCATTCCGCATGGGCATGGTCTGGTTCATCTTCTCCGAAGTGATGTTCTTCGGTGCCTTCTTCGGCGCGCTGTTCTACACCCGCAACCTGGGCCTGCCGTGGCTGAGCGGCGAAGGCGATGGGGTGATGACCAACGAGCTGCTGTGGCAGGGCTATTCGGCTGGCTGGCCGACCAATGGACCGGCGGCGATCGGTGGCGCGTTCCAGACCATTCCCGCCTGGGGCCTGCCGCTGATCAACACGCTGATCCTGCTCACCTCCGGTGTGACCCTGACCATCGCCCACCACGCACTGAAGGGCGGCCACCGCCGCCAGCTGCTGGTGTGGCTGGGCCTGACCGTGCTGCTGGGTGCGTTCTTCCTGACCCTGCAGGCCGAGGAGTACATCCACGCCTACAAGGAACTGAACCTGACCCTGGGCTCGGGCATCTACGGCTCGACGTTCTTCATGCTGACCGGCTTCCACGGTGCGCATGTGCTGCTGGGCACGATCATGCTGATCGTGATGTGGCTGCGCTCGGCCAAGGGCCACTTCACCCGCGACAACCACTTCGGTTTCGAAGCCGCCGCGTGGTACTGGCACTTCGTGGACGTGGTGTGGCTGATGCTGTTCCTGTTCGTCTACGTCCTTTGAGTGCGCAGCGGCGGGTACCGTCAGCCGCCGACGCCGTGTGGCTTGATCCAGCCCATGTAGATGCTGACGATCACCAGCGCGATCAGGGCCACCGACACGGCGATGCGGCGGGTGAGCGCATTGACCGTGCGCTTGGTCTGGCCGCGGTCGACCAGCAGGTAGTACAGGCCGGCGCCCAGATTCCAGACGATGACGATCAGGAACGCGATCACCAGCAGGGTCTTCAGCGAATCACTCATGCGCGGCTCGGGGGCAGGGTGGATGCGCCTATCTGACCGCGTTTGCGTGGACTTGTCATGATGCGCCAGCACACGCGCTGGATCGGCTGGCTGTTGGCACTGCTGGCGACGGCCGGCTTCACCGCCTTGGGCCTGTGGCAGTTGCAGCGCATGCACGCCAAGCAGGCACTGCTGGATGCACAGGGGCCGGCCGTGGCGCAGGCCCTGCCACTGGCGCAGGCGCTGGCGGCGCCCGGCGCGCTGCATGGGGTGGCCGACCATGGCCGCTTCCTGCCGGGCGTGGTGCTGCTGGACAACCAGATGCGCCATGGTCGCGCCGGCGTGAAGGTGTACCGGCCGTTGCGCAGTGACAGTGGCAGCGTGGTGCTGGTCGACCTGGGCTGGCGCGCGCTGCCGCCGGATCGCACCTTGCCGGTGCTGGACACGCTGCCGGCGCCGCTGGCCGTGCGCGGGTTGCTGGCGCCGCCGCCGTCGGCCGGCCTGGCGCTGGGCCCGGCGTTCAGTGAAACCGGCCAGCCCGGGCGCTGGCTGGCCAGCCGCCTGCCCGCCGACGGCCTGGCCCGCGCGCTGGGCCTGGCCGCGCTGCCCGACCGCGTACTGCGGCTGGACCCGGCGCTGCCGATCGGCGACGAGCGCGATCTGGACCTGCTGCCCAACACCCTGCCGCCGCAGCGCCACCTGGGCTACGCCGTGCAGTGGTTCGGCCTGGCGCTGACCGTGCTGGTGGTGGCGCTGGTGCTGGAATGGCGCCGGCGGCGGCGTTGATCGGCGCCGGTGGGTGCCGACCTTGGCCGGCACTCTTTCCCCCGACCAAGGCCGGGGGCTACCAGAGCGCCGACCGCTTCCTTTCCCCCCGACCACCAGAGCGCCGGCCGTTTCCTTCCACCCAACCATGAGAAAATGCCCGCATGAACACCGCCACCACCCCGCAGGCACGCGGTTCCGGCCGCCGCACCCTGCTGCTGCTGTTCGCCGTGTTCTTCGGGGCGATGGCGCTGGCCGCCGTGCTGCGCTTCACCGGCTGGCAGCCCACCGGGCACCGCAATGCCGGGCAACTGCTGCAGCCGCCGGTGGACCTGCGTCAGCAGCCGCCAACCCTGGCCAACGGCCAGCCCTACCCGTGGAACCCCGAGGCGCGCACTTGGCGGTTGCTGGTAGCGCCGGCCGGTGCCTGCGACGCGCAGTGCGTCACTTTGTCGCAGGGACTGGGCAAGGTGTGGCAGCTGTTCGGCCATAACGCCGATAATGTGGAGATTCTGTGGCTGGGCACGCCACCGGCGCCGATCGCCGCACTGCCCGCGCTGCGGCCACTGGCGCCGTCGCCCGCCCTGCGCGCGGCGTTGCCCGGTGCCGACGATCCGGCCGGATTGCCGGTCTATGTGATCGATCCGAACGGCTTCGTGATCATGCGCCATGCCCCCGGCAGTGATCTGGGCGGCCTGCGCAAGGACATGGCCACGTTGCTGAAACTGAAGTGAGTCCCGTTTGATGAGCCTTTCCGCGCGTCCGGCGCTGCACCGTAATTTCCACCGCCTGGCGTGGTTTGCCATGATCATGACCGCCAGCACGATCATGTTCGGCGCCTTCGTGCGCCTGTCCGATGCTGGCCTGAGCTGCCCGGACTGGCCGACCTGCTATGGCCAGGCCACCTGGCCGCAGCACGTGGAAGAAACCATCGGCCATCCGGCTGCCGAGATCCGCCCGCTGGAAACGCACAAGGCCTGGCGCGAGCAGGTGCACCGTTTCCTGGCCGGCGCGCTGGGCATCGAGATCCTGACCCTGGCCCTGCTGGCCACCCGCAAGCGGCGCTTCGGCAGCACGGCGGTGGTGACCGCCTGCGTGCTGGTGGCCGCCGGCATACCCCTGTACATGATGGGCTGGCATGGCACGGCCAGTGCCCTGGCCCTGACAGGTGAGGCGATCCTGCTGATCGCCGCGCTGCGTTGGGGCAACATCGACCTGGCGCGGGCGGCCCTGCTGACCCTGGCGGTGGTGATCTTCCAGGCCCTGCTGGGCATGTGGACCGTCACCCTGCTGCTGAAGCCGATCGTGGTGATGGGCCACCTGCTGGGCGGCATGCTGATGTTCGGCCTGCTGGTGTGGATGGCCTGGCGGGCAACGCACCTGCCGATCACTCTGGCCGAAGCACCGAAGCTGAAGTGGCTGCTGCGCATCGGCGTGGCGGTGCTGGTCACCCAGATCGCCCTGGGCGGCTGGGTCAGCGCCAACTACGCTGCGCTGGCCTGCGGTGGCGGCAGCGCGTCGCTGGACAATTTCCCGCGCTGTGCCAACCAGTGGTGGCCGCAGCACAACTTCGTGGAAGGTTTCACCCTGTGGCGCGGCATCGGCGTGGATTACGAAGGGGGCGTGCTGGATGGCGCTTCTCGCATCGCCATCCAGATGGCGCACCGCCTGTTCGCCCTGGTGGTGGCCGGCTACCTGCTGTGGCTCGGCCTGCGCCTGTTCCGCCTGCCCAGCATGCGCGGCTGGGCCAGTGCACTGGTCGCGCTGCTGGTGCTGCAGGTCACCCTGGGCATCCTGAACGTGAAGCTGGCCCTGCCGCTGGCGGTGGCCGTGGCCCACAACGGCGTGGCCGTTGCCCTGTTGTTCGTGCTGGTGAGCCTGCTGGCCCGCCTGCGCGCGCCGGACTGATCGCATGTTTTCCAACTATCGCCAGTACTGGGACCTGACCAAGCCCAAGGTCGTGGCCCTGATCGTCTTCACCGCCCTGGTCGGCATGGTCCTGGCCATTCCGGGCGTGCCCAGCTGGGAGCAGGTACGCGCCGGTGCGCTGGGCTTCCTGGGCATCTGGCTGGCCGCTTCGGCCGCCGCCGCCATCAACCAGCTGCTGGATGCGCATATCGACGCGCAGATGGCGCGCACCTCGTGGCGCCCGCTGGTGGTGGGCAAGGTCAAGCCGTGGCAGGTGCTGGTGTTCGCCGGCGTGCTGATCGTGCTGTCGATGGCGATCCTGCTGCTGTGGGTGAACTGGATCACCGCGGTGCTGACCTTCGCCTCGCTGATCGGTTATGCGGTGATCTACACCGTGTACCTGAAGCGGGCGACCTCGCAGAACATCGTCATCGGCGGCCTGGCCGGCGCGATGCCGCCGATGCTGGGCTGGGCGGCGATCACCGGCATGCAGGGTTCGTCGGACTGGGCGTATTCGTCGCTGCTGGTACTGATCATCTTCATCTGGACCCCGCCGCACTTCTGGGCGCTGGCGATCTTCCGCCGCGAGGACTACGCCAAGGCGAAGATCCCGATGCTGCCGGTCACCCACGGCGTGGTGCACACGCGCAAGCAGATCCTGGCCTACTCGGTGGTGCTGGCGCTGGTGTGCGTGGTGCCCTACCTGGCGGGCATGAGCGGGCCGTTCTACCTGGGCGGGGCGATCGTGCTCAATGGCGTGTTCCTCTGGTACGCCTGGCGCATGCAGAGCCCGCCGGATGAGTTCTTCTCGATGAAGATGTTCCAGTACTCCATCGTGTACCTGATGGCGCTGTTCGCCTTCCTGCTGGTGGACCACTGGATCCTGCCCTGGATGTAACCCTCGGGGATCCCCGAAGGGGCTCTGACCGCGTCCTGGCGGTGGTGCATCCCTCCACGCAGGGCGTGGATCGACCTTGAACGCGGGTCGTCGCGTCGCCATTGCTGTTCCTGACCCCAGGGAAAGGAAAGAGCAGGGATGCATTCGATCTTCCGTTGGACCACCGCGCTGATGCTGGCGCTGGGCATGGCCGTGACCGCGCATGCCGATGACACTGCCTCGCAGATCCGCCAGCACATCGCCGACCACCGCATGCTGGTGCTGGGCGAATTCCATGGAACCCGCGAGACGCCGCTGCTGGTGCGGCAGCTGGTGGACGACTACAGCCGCGACGGCGCGCCGGTACTGTTGGCGTTGGAGCTGCCACGCGGCGAAACCCCCACGCTGCGCGGATACCTGGCTTCCGATGGCGGCCCGGCCGAACGCCAGCGTCTGCGGGAGCGGGCGTACTGGACTGTGCGCGATGACCAGCATGATGGCCGTCGCAGCCGTGACATGCTGGCGATGATCGAAGAACTGCGCGCGCTGAAGGCACAGGGTCGCGTCATCGACGTGGTCGGCTATGACGTCGACAAGAGCGATGGCGGCAATCAGACACGCGATGACCGAATGGCGGCCGAGCTGCGGCGGCTGTACCAACGCCTGCCGGCTGGCGCACGCATGCTGGTGCTGACCGGCAACGTACACGCCATGCTGCAGCGGCCGGCTGATGCGCCGCCGGAGATGCAGACTCAGCCAATGGCCTCGCTGCTGCGGGATCTGGATCTGTACAGCGTGCGCCTGGAAGCGCAGCGCGGCCATTTCTGGGCCTGCCTGGATCGCTGCAAGGCGTTGCCGATACGCGAACAGCCGGAGCGCGCGCCTGAGGTCGATACCGATGCCGGGCGCCAGTACGACCTGTGGCTGTGGATGCCGACGCTGAGCATCGGCACCTTGGTTGACCCGTGAACCCGGGGTCAGATCCCCAAAGGGGCTCTGACCCCGTCCACGTTCCGCCGGGCATGGCCCGGCGCTACCGGACTCAGGGGGCGCGCTTGGCATACCGCTGCGCGATCACACCGCAGACGATCAGCTGGATCTGGTGGTAGATCATCACCGGCAGCACGATGGCGCCCAGGCTGCCGCCGGCGAACAACACCTTGGCGATCGGCACGCCGGTGGCCAGGCTCTTCTTCGACCCGCAGAACACGATGGCAATCTCGTCTTCGCGGTTGAAGTGCAGGCGGCGGGCCAGGAAGGTGATGAGCGGCATGGCGATGCCCAGCAGCACGGCGGCGACAACGGCCACCGCGAACAGCGACAGCAGCGGCGTCTTGCTCCACAGTCCTTCGGTCACCGCTTCGCCGAACGCCGAATACACCACCAGCAGGATGGTGGCCTGGTCGGTGTAGCGCAGCAGGGCGCGCTGCTTTTCCACCCAGCCGGCAATCCACGGCCGCAGCAGGTGGCCGGCTACGAACGGCACCAGCAGCTGCAGCATGATGCCGCCGATGGCATGCAGCGGGTCATGCACCCCGCCGGAGGTGCCGGCCAGCGCGGTCAGCAGCAGCGGGGTGAGGAACACGCCGAGGATGCTGGACAGCGAGGCACTGCAGACCGCCGCCGGCACATTGCCGCGCGCCATCGAGGTGAAGGCGATGGACGACTGCACGGTGGACGGCAGCGTGCACAGGAACAGCACCCCCATGTACAGCTCGGGCGTCAGCAGCCAGCCCGACAGCGGCTTGAACAGCAGCCCCAGCAGCGGGAACAGGATGAAGGTGCAGGCCAGGATGGTCAGGTGCAGGCGCCAGTGCAGCATGCCGCCGATGATCGATTCGCGTGGCAGGCGCGCGCCATGCAGGAAGAACAGGGCGGCGATGGCCACGGTGGTGACATCGTCCAGCACCATCGCAGCGGCGCCCTTCATCGGCAGCAGCGAGGCCAGGGCCACGGTGCACAGCAGGGCGAGGGTGAAGTTGTCCGGTCGCAGGCGCGACCACCAGCGGGTCATGGTGGGCAGGCTCCTTGGTACGTGGGGTTCAGGGGGAGGTGACCGGTTCCGCCAGGCGCTGGCGGGTGGCGGCTTCCAGGGATTTCAGGCCGGCCCGTTGGCCCAGCGGCAGGGCCTGGTCCGGGCTGGCATGTTCGTAGCGCGCAGTGACCAGGGCCAGTACCGCACCGGCGCGGTTGCCGGAGGCGCAATGCAGCAGCACCGGCCCCTGGCTCTGCTGCAACGCTTGGTGCACGGCGCGCACGTTGGCCGCATCCAGACCGTCGGCGCCGGCCACCGGAATGCGCACGTAACGCAGGCCCAGCGCTTCGGCCTGTGCGGTTTCGTCGAAGCCGCGGTCTTCCTCGGGCAGGCGCAGATCGATGACCGTGCGCACGCCCTGCGCGGCCAGCGCCTGCAGCTGCGCGGCACTGGGCTGGCCGCCGGCATGCAGGCCGGGGCGCACCTCGCTGATCGGATTCTCCCCGGCCAGCGCGGCCAGGGGCGTGCAGAGCGACAGCAACAGCAGGCAGGTCAGGCGCAGCAGCATGCTCTCTCCGTGTGTGGGGCTGCCGCTACAGGCGCAGGGTGGCGCGGGCCTTCAGCAGTTCGCGCAGTTCGTACTTGTCAGTATCGTCCAGGCCCTGCTGGCGCTGCTTTGCCAACAGCTCGTCCAGACGTTGCACCAGCAGTTGTTTCTCCAGCTGGGCTACCGCGTCGTGCAGTTCCTGGGTCCACACCGCCTCATTGCCGGGCAGGGTCTGCGCGGCCAGTGTGTGCAGCGAGGCCTGCTCTTCGCGGCCGTCGAAATGTTCCAGCAGGGCGCCGGTGCTGATGTCCGGGCGCTGTTCGACCAGGCCCAGCAGTTCCAGCAGCAGTTCCACCCCAGGCAGGCGCAGGCCCTGGAAGTGGTGCTTGCCGCCCAGCGTCAGCGCCAGCGATGGCTGCTGCAGCAGTACGGCAATGGCGCCGCGCACCAAGCTGCGCTTGGCGATGGGCTGGATCTGCCGGGCCGGCGCGCGCTGCGGCATCGGCGCGCGCGCGGCCGCCGCGTTGCCGCCGCCCAGACCGGTCAGCTGCGCCAGCTGCTGCTTCATCAGGTCGCCAAAGGCGCCGTCGGGAATCTGCGCCAGCATCGGCTTGGCGCGTTCGGCCAGGCGGGCCTTGCCGTCCAGCGTGCCCAGGTTGATCTCGCGGGTCAGCTCATCGAAGAAGAACTGCGACAGCGGCGTGGCCTGCTTCAGGCGCTCGTTGAAGACCTCGGCGCCTTCCTTGCGCACGATGGTGTCCGGGTCCTCGCCATCGGGCAGGAACAGGAAGAAGGCCTGGCGGCCATCCTTCATGCGCGGCAGCACCGATTCCAGCGCCTTCCAGCCGGCACGGCGGCCGGCGGCGTCGCCGTCGAAGCAGAAGAACACGTCCGGCGCGTTGCGGAACAGCAGCTCGGCATGGTCGGGCGTGGTGGCCGTGCCCAGCGTGGCCACCGCCTGGGTGACCCCGAACTGGAACAGCGAGACCACGTCCATGTAGCCCTCGACCACGATCAACCGTTCGATCTTCTGGTTGGCCTGGCGCACCTGCCACAGGCCGTACAGTTCGCGGCCCTTGTGGAACAGCGCGGTTTCCGGCGAGTTGAGGTACTTGGGGCCGTCGTCCTTCTCGAACACACGGCCACCGAAGGCGATCACCCGGCCACGGCGGTCGAAGATCGGGAACATCACCCGGTCGCGGAACTTGTCGTAGACGTGGCCGCGGTCGTTCTTGGAAAACAGACCGGCGCGGTCGAGCAGCTTCATCTTGCGCTCGTCCTTGCCCAGCGCATCGCGCAGCCCGCTGTAGCCGTCCGGCGCGTAGCCGATCTGGAAGCGGGTGCGGTTCTCTTCGTCCACGCCGCGGCCGTCCAGGTAGGCGCGGGCCTTGTCGCTGCCCTCCAGGTTCTTCTGGAAGAACTTCATGGCCGCATCCAGCGCGGCGTACAGTTCACGACCTTCGTCCTGCTGCTGCGCGCTGCGCGGGTTCTCGCTGCGCGGCACTTCCATGCCGGCACGCTTGGCCAGCTCGTCCACCGCGTCGAGGAACTCGAGGCGGTCGTAGTTCATCAGGAAGCTGATGGCGGTACCGTGCGCGCCGCAGCCGAAGCAGTGATAGAACTGCTTGGTGGGCGAAACGGTAAACGAGGCCGAACGTTCATCGTGGAACGGGCAGCGGGCGGCGTATTCCTTGCCCTGGCGCTTCAGCGGCACGCGGCTGCCCACCACCTCGACGATGTCGGAGCGGGCCAGCAGGTCGTCGATGAATGCGTCGGGGATACGGGCCATGGGCAACAGGGCAGGGGCGCGACCGGCAGGGCCACGCGCAGGGGAACAGACAGTGCCCCTAGTTTACCCCTTGCTGGGCATCTGCCTGCGCCGTGGTCGGATCGATGCCGGCCCGCGCCAGATGGTTGCGGGCGCGTAGGCGTTCGTCGATCACCGCGGTCATCAAGGCACCGACGAAGAACACCACCGTGGCGTAGTAGATCCAGACCAGCGAAATGACCAGCGCACCCATTGAACCGTAGGCGCTGCCCGGCGCCACGGTGGCGATGTAGACGCCGATGCCGTAGCGCCCCAGCGCGAACAACGCCGAGGTGATGACGCCGCCGATGAATGCCTGGCGCCAGGCCACGCGGCGGTCCGGCAGGTAGTGGTACATGAAGGCGAAGCCGGCGGCGTACAGCAGCAGGCTAGTCAGGTAGCCGATGGCCGGCAGCACCGACGGAAGTTGCGCGAAGGCCACCTGGAGCATGGTGGTGGCGGTCATCGACAGGATCAGCAGGAAGCCCAGCGCCAGCACCACGCCGAAGGAAAACACGCGCTTGCGCAGCCAGGCCTTGATACCGTCCAGACGTTCGCCGCTGGTGCGGAAGATCAGGTTCAGTGCGTTCTGCAGCTGGGCGAACACCGCCGTGGCACCGATGAACAGCAACAGGGTGCTCCACAACCCGGCCAGCGAGCCCACGTCGGGCTGGTTGTCGGCGTTCTTCAGCACGGTCTCGGCCACCGTGGCGGCACTGCTGCCGGCCACCGAACTGATCTGTTCGACCAGGGCCTGCTGCGCGGGTGGGTACAGCGAGGCGGTCAGCCACAGCAGCAGCACCAGCAGCGGTGCCATCGACAGCAGGGCGTAGAAGGAGACCGAGGCGGCCTGGGTAAGCACGTCGATGTCGACGAAGCGCTTGGCAACCGCCATCGGGAAACTGTCCTGCAGGCGCTGGACGTACTTTTGCAGATTCACGGGGACGCGGGGTGCCGGTTCGACCATGGGGCTGTTGTAGCAGCCGGGGGTCGAAGGCGTGGTGAAGCGCCGGGGGCCGCGATGGGGTCAGAGCCCTTTCGCATGGCGAAAGGGATCCGACCCCGGGAATGCTGCGATGGGGTCAGGACAGCTGCTGCTTGACCAGCTTGGACACCAGGCCCATGTCGGCCTGGCCGGCCAGCTTCGGCTTCAGCGCGCCCATCAGCTTGCCGATGTCGGCCGGGCTGCTGGCGCCGGTTTCGGCCATGGCGGCCTGGATGGCGGCCACGATCTCGGCTTCGCCCATCTTGGCCGGCAGGTAGGCTTCGATCACCACGATCTCGGCGCGCTCGATCTCGGCCAGGTCTTCGCGGTTGGCCGCTTCGTACTGGCTGACCGAGTCCTTGCGCTGCTTGACCATCTTGTCCAGCACGGCGATCACGGCGGTGTCATCCAGCTCGACGCGCTCGTCCACTTCCTTCTGCTTGATGGCGGCGTTGATCAGGCGGATCACGCCCAGCTTGTGCTTCTCGCCGCCCTTCATGGCGGCCTTCATGTCGTCGGTGAGCTGCTGCTTCATGCTCATGAGGAACCTCGTGGTGGTGGTGGGGCGGGGCGGATGCCCGGGCCCGGAAACGCAAAAAGCCGGCAACGCTCGCGCGTGCCGGCTTCGACTCCACTGCGGAAGGGCGAGCCCGCCGCAATGAAGATGCGTCCGATCAGTACAGGCGCTGACGCTTGGTGACGTCGCGCGACGAGCGGCGCAGCTGACGCTTCACAGCAGCGGCGGCCTTGCGCTTGCGCTCCTGGGTCGGCTTTTCGTAGAACTCGCGCTTGCGGGTTTCGGCCAGCACACCGGCCTTTTCGCAAGTGCGCTTGAAGCGGCGAAGAGCAAACTCGAAGGGCTCGTTCTCGCGGACTTTGACGCTGGGCATGGAATCTCCGGGACACAGTAGAACCGGGTCACGCCCGGCGAGCCGCACATTATAGCGGCGAAAAGACAAACTGCAAGCGGCCAACCCTGAATACGGGCCGGTAGTTCGATTGCAGAGGGTTCTGCACTGCCCCCGAGGGAGCGGCAGGGGCGTCATAATAGCAGGCATGCGAGTCCTTGGCATCGAATCTTCCTGTGATGAGACCGGCGTGGCGGTGTATGACACCGACCAGACCGGCAGCGCGGCCCTGCGCGCCCATGCGGTCTACAGCCAGATCGCCCTGCACGCCGAATACGGTGGTGTAGTGCCTGAGCTGGCCAGCCGTGACCACGTGCGCAAATTGCTGCCGTTGATCCGCCAGACCCTGGGCGAGGCCGGGCTGGGCGTGGACGACATCGACGGCGTTGCCTATACGGCCGGCCCTGGCCTGGTCGGTGCGCTGCTGGTGGGGGCGGGCGTGGCCCGTTCGCTGGCCTGGGCGCTGGAGGTGCCGGCGGTGGGCGTACACCATATGGAAGGCCACCTGCTGGCCCCGTTGATGGAAGACGACCCGCCGCAGGCCCCGTTCGTGGCCCTGCTGGTGTCCGGCGGCCATACCCAGCTGGTGGCGGTGGATGCGATCGGCCAGTACCGCCTGCTGGGCGAAACCCTGGACGACGCGGCCGGCGAGGCCTTCGACAAGACCGCCAAGATGATGGGCCTGCCGTACCCGGGCGGCCCGCAGCTGGCCAGACTTGCCGAGCAGGGCACGCCGGGCGTGTACCGCTTCGCGCGGCCGATGACCGACCGGCCGGGGCTGGATTTCAGCTTCTCCGGTCTGAAGACCCAGGTCCTGATGGCCTGGCGCGACAGTGACCAGAGCGAACAGACCCGCGCCGACATTGCCCGTGGCTTTGAAGATGCGGTGGTGGAAACGCTGAGCATCAAGTGCGAGCGCGCGCTGGAAGCGGCCGGCACCAACGTGATCGTGGTGGCCGGTGGCGTGGGCGCGAACAAGCGCCTGCGTGCCCGCCTGCAGCAGATGGCCGAGCGCTTGGGCGGCCGCGCCTGCTTCCCGCGCCCGGCGCTGTGCACCGACAACGGCGCGATGATCGCCTTCGCCGGCGCACTGCGCCTGCAGGCCGGGCAGCACAACCCGCCGAAGGTGGAAGTCACCCCGCGCTGGGACATGGCGACCCTGCCGGCGGTGTGAACCTCTGTCTGTAGAGTCGAGCCATGCTCGACTGCTGTTGATGCAGTCGAGCATGGCTCGACGCTACCGGTAGCCACCCAACGGCGATGCCGCCAGTACCGTCGTCGCCTGCTCATGGCGCTGCAGCCACCCCAGGGTGTGCGGACAGCGCGCATGGATCAGCCGCCCGATCGCGGCCAGGTCGGCACCGATGTCGCGCTCGAGGATGGGTTCGTGGTGGGCGATGCGGTTGCGCAGGTGGCGGATGCGGCCAATATCCGCGTGGATGGCTTTCCGTATGACACTAGGGTGGGCGGAAGGCGCATGGCGCAGGATCCCGCTGAGTGCCGGTATCCACAGTGTGGAGTCGAAGCGACATGTGAATAGCTGCTGCCAGAACACCATTGGCAGGTTGGCGACGATCTCAGGTGTATCGCTTGCACGACTGGCAAGTTGTTCCAGTGCCGTGCGTGGAGAAGTACCGGACGAAGTTGGCAGTCTGCGTCGGAAGGCATCATTCCAGGGCCAACGTGGGCCGTGCTGCTGAACGAGAACGGTTGCCGCGGCGTTGCGGGTGACCACTTCGCACAGATGGACCGGCATCATCAGCGCGCCGCACAGCCGCATGTTCCACAGGTAGAGGGATTCGGCTGTGACGCCGGGGCCGCAGGTCGATGCAATTCTCTCGTAAGTAGACAGACGCTCCGCTGACAACGCGCGCCGCAGTGCATCGTATGAAACCATCGTGATGTGCGGTGGTGAAGAATGGATCGATGTTGGCTAGTCACGCGGGCAACAGCCATCAGGGAACGTCGTTGTCCGGGTGGCCGATTCTCTGCGTTTGGCCTCGGACGAACCCCCGACCTTGCCTGTCGGAATTGGCCTTGACCGACGATCTGGACCTTGCCTACTCTGCGTGCCTGCGCCACCGGGACTCGCGGCTGTTCAACAGCTCCCCCCGGGGACAAACGGTAGTACCAAAGGGCCCTGCTAGCGGGGCCCTTTGTTTTTTCCGCCGCATCCACCGCCAACCCCCGTTCCGGGCAGGCTCACCGCCGTGCCGGTACCATGGCTGTCTGTATCCGGCTGGTAACCGCAATGGACAAGGTTTTCATCGAAGGGCTGACCATCGACGCCCTGATCGGTATCTACGACTGGGAACGGCGCATCCGCCAGGACCTGGTGTTCGATCTGGAAATGGGCTTTGACAACCGTCGCCCGGCCGCCAGCGATGACATCGCCCATACCCTGAACTACAAGGCGGTCAGCAAGCGCCTGGAGCAGTTCGTGCGCGAATCGGAGTTCGGTCTGGTGGAAACCCTGGCCGAGCGCTGCGCGCAGATCGTGCTGGACGAGTTCGAAGTGAAGTGGCTGCGGCTGAAGCTGAGCAAGCCCGGCGCGGTGCGCGGCGCGCGCGCGGTGGGTGTGGTCATCGAGCGCTCGCGCGACTGACCGGTCGTGCCGGCCGCTGGCCGGCAACCTCAATCTCAACAAAAAGCAAAGAAGGAGACAACGGATGGTGGACGCGGTGGTGGCGGTACAGTGGCTGGACCAGCTGCAGAACACACTGGAACCCTATCCCGGCGCCTACCTGGCGTTGATGATTTCGGCGCTGCTGATTGCCGCCGGGCTGGCCAACTGGGTGACCAAGCGCATTCTTGTGCGCGGCCTGCGGCGCCTGCTGCAGCGCCTGCCGGGCGCCGAATCCGGGCGCGGCAGCCACCTGATGCGGGTGATCGCGCGCCTGTCCAACGTGGTGCCCAGCCAGGTGATCGCCTCGGGCATCGCCCTCATTCCCGACCTGCCGCCCGGCCTGGTCAACGTCATCATCAAGCTGTGCATCGTGTGGGCGGTGCTGACCATCGCCATGGCGTTCTCGCACGCGCTGGACGCGATCAACAGCCTGTACGAGCGCAAGCCCGACGCGCGCAACAAGCCGATCAAGGGCTACCTGCAGGTGGTCAAGATCGTGGTGTACGTGGCGGCGGGCCTGTCCATCATCGCGACCCTGCTGGGGGTGAAGATCGGCCCGCTGGTGACCGGCCTGGGCGCGGCTACCGCGGTGCTGATGCTGATCTTCCAGGACACCATCCTGTCGCTGGTGGCCAGCGTGCAGATCAGTGGCGATGGCCGCGTGCGCATTGGCGACTGGATCGAGATGCCCAGCCAGAACGCCGACGGCGATGTTATCGACATTGCGCTGCACACCATCACCGTGCAGAACTTCGACAAGACCATCACCACCATCCCGACCAAGAAGCTGGTGACCGAGTCGTTCAAGAACTGGCGTGGCATGCAGGAGGCCGGCGGCCGCCGGATCAAGCGCGCGCTGTATCTGGACCAGCACAGCGTCGGTTTCCTGGATGAGGGGGACCTGCAGTTCCTGGGCCAGTTCGCCCTGCTGGGTGACTACCTGCAGCAGAAGGAACAGGAGCTGGGGCAGTGGAACGGGCGCCTGCGCGAGCAGGGCATGGCTGATGTGAACAGCCGCCGGGTGACCAACCTGGGCACCTTCCGCGTGTACGTGGAGCGCTACCTGCGCAACCACCCCGGCATCCACCAGGACATGACCCTGCTGGTGCGCCAGCTGCAGCCGACCACCGAAGGCCTGCCGCTGGAGCTGTACTGCTTCACCCGCAGCACCGCCTGGGCCGAGTACGAGGCGGTGCAGTCGGACATCTTCGACCACCTGCTGGCCATCCTGCCGGCCTTCGGGCTGCGGGTGTTCCAGGCCTCCAGCGATGCCATGTTGATGGCCGGGCAGCGCCAGCAGGCCGGCTCGGAGTAAGCTGCACCCTCGCGTCCGCACCCGTATGGAACGCCTGGACTGTGGGCGGGCGCACGAAACTGAACGCAGAAACCTCTCGCCAAACCGCCCGGGAACGCTAGAATGCCGGGCTTGTAAACGTTTTCATAAGGACAGCTGGTGGCCTCCGATCGCATCGAATCCCTCATTGCCCAGATGACCGTCGAGGAAAAGGTCGGCCAGCTGGGTGTCTTCGCCGACATGGTGCGTCCGTTCGCGCCGGACGTGAACCCGGAAGCCAACGTGCGCAATGCCGACCAGGTGCTGCAGCAGGTGCGCGAGGGCAAGGTCGGCTCGTTGTTCAATGGTGTGGGCGCCGAACTGGGCCGCCGCATCCAGCAGGTGGCCACCGAGGAAAGCCGGCTGGGCATTCCGGTGATCCTGGCCGCCGACGTGATCCACGGCATGCGCACCGTGTTCCCCATCCCGCTGGGCGAAGCGGCCAGCTTCGAACCGGACCTGGCCGAGCGCACCGCCCGTGCCACCGCCATCGAGGCGACCGCAGCCGGTCTGCACTGGACCTACGCACCGGCGGTGGATATCGCCCGCGACCAGCGCTGGGGCCGTGGCGCCGAAGGTGCCGGTGAAGATGTGGTGCTGGGCTGTGCCTTTGCCGCCGCCCGCGTGCGCGGCTTCCAGGGCAGCGACCTGCGCGCCGCCGATTCGCTGCTGGCCACGCCCAAGCATTTCGCCGCCTACGGCGCGGTAATGGCCGGCATGGAATACAACATGGTGGACATCTCGCCGCAGACCCTGCGCGACGTGCACCTGCCGCCGTTCAAGGCCGCCTTCGATGCCGGCGCGATCACCGTGATGTCCTCGTTCAACGACATCAACGGCGTGCCGGCCAGTGCCAACGCCGAACTGCTGACCGACATCCTGCGCGGTGAGTGGAAGTTCCCGGGCGTGGTCATTTCCGATTACACCGCCGACATGGAACTGGTCGCCCACGGCTATGCCGCCGACGACCGCGATGCCACTGCCAAGGCGTTCACCGCCGGCCTGGACCTGAGCATGCAGAGCGGCTTCTATGCCGAACACCTGCCGGGCCTGGTGGAGAGCGGCGAAGTGCCGGTGGCCGTGCTGGATGAAGGCGTGCGCCGCATGCTGTGGCTGAAGGAAGCCATCGGCCTGTTCGACGACCCGTACCGTTCGCTGGACCCGGCACGCGAAGCGGATTCCTCGCACATCGACGCGCATGACGCACTGTCGCGTGATGCCGCGCGTCGTTCCATCGTGCTGCTGAACAACCGCGACAACGTGCTGCCGCTGCAGAAGACCGGGCAGAAGATCGCGCTGATCGGCCCGTTCGTGCAGGACCGCGAGAACATTGAAGGCTGCTGGACGCTGTTCGGCGACAAGCAGCGCTATGTGGACCTGGAAACCGGGGTGCGCGCGGCCATCGGTGATCAGGCGCTGCTGGAAATCGTGCCGGGCTGTGAACTGGAAGCGGCCATTCCGGGCGGCACCGAAGCCGCCGTGGCCGCTGCGCTGCGCGCCGACGTGGTGGTGCTGGCACTGGGCGAACCGCAGCGTTACAGCGGTGAAGCGCAGTCGCGCGTGGAAATCACCCTGCCGCCGGCACAGCAGGCGCTGGCCGAGGCCGTGGCGATGACCGGCAAGCCGCTGGTGGTGCTGCTGCGCAATGGTCGCGCGCTGGCCCTGCAGGGCGCGGTGCGCAATGCGCACGCCGTGGCGGTTACCTGGTACCTGGGCACGCAGACCGGCCATGCCGTGGCCGATGTGCTGTTCGGCGATTACAGCCCGTCCGGCCGCCTGCCGGTCAGCTTCCCGCAGGTGTCCGGCCAGCAGCCGTACTTCTACAACCACCCGCGCACCGGCCGCCCGGAACTGCCGACCATGTCGGAGTTCAAGGCCCGCTGGCGCGAGATTCCGAACGAGCCGCTGTACCCGTTCGGCCACGGCATCGGTTACACCACCTTCGCCTACGGCGTGCCGCAGCTCAGCGCCGCGCAGCTGGGCTGGGATGACACCCTCACCGTGACCACCACGCTGACCAACAGCGGCCGCGTGGCCGGCGAAGAAGTGGTGCAGCTGTACATCCACGATCGCGTGGCCAGCCGCGTGCGCCCGGTGCGTGAACTGAAGGACTTCCGCAAGGTCGCCCTGCAGCCGGGTGAGTCGGCCGAGGTGACGTTCACCCTGACCCGTGAGCAGCTGGCGTTCACCGGCCGCGACGGTGTGCTGCGTGCCGAGCCGGGGCAGTTCGACGTGTGGGTGTGTGCTTCGTCGGCTGCCGGCGAAGCGGTGCAGTTCGAGTTGTTGAAGGGCTGATTGCGCCCTCATCCACGCATGGCGTGGATCTACGGCAAGCGGTAGCGCCGGGCCATGCCCGGCGTTGCCATGCTCACGATGCACGAACACGCCGGGCGTGGCCCGGCGCTACCATCGGGCTTTCGATCCGATGGAGTCCGCGCATGCGCAAGATTGCTTTCCTGATGCCGGCCCTGCTGCTGGCGGCCTGTTCGCAGCCGCCCGCGCCGGCTGAACCTGCGGCCGACGCACCGCCGCCGATGACCGGCGCTACGCCTGCAGAAGCCGCGGCCAGTACCACGCCCGATGCCGCCGCCGCGCCGCAGGCGGCCGCAGAGCAGGCAGAGGCCGATGGCAGTAACGCGCGCGCGCGCATTGACAGTGTGCTGGGCGACGCCGCGCAGTACGAGAAGGTATTCAACGCGTTCAAGACCGCCGTGGTCGGTGGCGATCGCGCGGCGGTGGTGGAAGAAGTGCATTTCCCGCTGAACATCGCCGGCGGCAGGAAGATCACCGGTCCCGGTGAGTTCCAGCGCAACTACGAATCCATCATCACCCCGGCGGTGGTCAAGGCCGTGTCCGAACAGGACTTCGGCAAGGTCTTCGTGAACCAGCAGGGCGTGATGATCGGCGATGGCCAGGTCTGGTTGAACGGGCAGTGCCTGGATGCGGCGTGCACGCGCACCGACGTGAAGGTGGTCACCATCCAGTAAACGGAAACGGCCCCGCATGCGGGGCCGTTCCAGCTGCGCCTGCGGCGGGTCAGGCCTTCGGCGTGAGCTTCAGCAGGCGCGCCTTGCTGCCATCTTCCAGCAGCCACAGTGCGCCATCGGGGCCCTGTTCCACTTCGCGGATGCGCTCACCCATGTTGAAGCGTTCGGCCTCGCGGGCGGTGTCGCCGTCGAAGGCTACGCGCACCAGCGAGGTGGACGACAGGCCGCCGATGAAGGCGCTGCCCTTCCACTGCGGGAACAGCGTACCGCTGTAGAAGATCAGCCCGGCCGGCGAGATCACCGGGTTCCAGGTGACCTTCGGTGCGGCAAATTCCGGCCGCGTGTCGTGGTCGGGAATCGGGCGGCCATCGTAGTGGTCGCCATTGGACACGATGGGATAGCCGTAGTTGGAACCCCGCTGGATCAGGTTCAGTTCGTCGCCGCCGGCCGGGCCCATCTCCTGCGCCCACAGCTTGCCGTTGCCATCGAAGGCGATGCCCAGGATGTTGCGGTGGCCCAGCGACCACACCTGCGCTGCCACGCCGCCCTGCGATGCGAAGGGATTGTCGGCCGGCAGCGAGCCATCGTCGTTCAGGCGCACGATCTTGCCCAGGTTGCTGCCCATGTCCTGCGCCGGATCGAACTTCTGCCGTTCGCTGGACCCGATCCACAGCTTGCCATCCGGGCCGAACACCAGGCGGTGGCCGTAGTGGCCCTGGCCGCTGACCTTCGGCGTCTGCCGCCAGATCACCTGCAGGTCCTTCAGCTCGCCGCCGCCCTGTGCATCCAGTGCCAGGGTGGCACGGGCCACGGCCGCGCCACGGGTGTCCAGGGTGCCTTCTTCGGCATAGCTGACGTAGACCACGTTGTTGCGCGCGAAGTCGGGATGCAGGATCACATCGCCGAAGCCGCCCTGGCCACCGTAGGCCACCTTGGGCACGCCGCGGATCTCATGCTTGGCACCGCTGGCGATATCGAAGTGCTGCAGCTTGCCGCGTTTTTCGGTCACCAGCAGGCTGCCGTCGGGCAGGAAGGTCATGGCCCAGGGCTGGTCGAAGCGGCTTACTTCGGTGGCGGTGAACGGGCGCTCGCCGGTGCTGGCAGGCGCTGCGGCCGTTGCTGCGGTGGCCGCCGTATCCGGGCCGGCGGCGCTGCAGGCGGTGGTGGCAAGGATGGGCAACAGGCCCATGGCGAGCAGCAGGGGCGCACGTTTGCAAGGACGGGTCATGGGTATCTCCAGGTGGGGATGCGGATGGCCAAGCCCCGTTGTACACCACGGCGGTGTACGGTCGCGTGGTCCAAAGGTCCTGTCGCGCAGAATCACCCGAGCGTGGGGGCCGGCTCCCCGGCAGCGGTGTGGCCGTGCCGCATACAAAAAGAGCCGAGCATGGGCTCGGCTCTACATGATCAGCGGCGGAGCCGATCAGCGGCTGCGCACAAGACGGGGATCGGCCACATGGGCTTCATCCCAGCCGCGGCGTACTGCCGCGCGGGCCTGTTCCCATTCCAGCCGGCTGGTGCCGCGCTCAGTAGCCCAACGGCCCTGCAGCTCCGCTTCAACCTGTTCATAGGCGCGGATGATCGCGTCAGCCCGCGTCTCATGCACGCGTGCGGCATGCCCGATCCGGTAGGCCGGCTCGTAGTCGTCGAACAGCAGGCTATCGTCGTAATACGGTTCGGCCGTGTAACGGTCGCGCCAGTAATCGAACACGGCCTGGCGCGGGGTGCTGTCATCCGGCACGCGGCCGGGAATCTGGTAATCGGGCATCGGTCAGGCTCCGTGTGGGGATGAAGCCTGATCGTGCCCGGGCAGCGGTTAACAGCCCGGGCCGGTTGCGTGAAGATCAGGTCGCGTCGGGTTTGCGCGGCAGCGTGTAGATCACCGCGCCGATGGCGAAGGCGATCAGCGCCGCGGCGATGTTCTGCCAGCTGGCGCTGACGAACAGGGCCAGGCACAGCAGCAGCGCCAGTACCGGAATCAGCGGGCCACCGGGCAGCTTCAAGGCGCCGGGCCGGTCGGCAAAGCGCTTGGCCAGCACCAGCACTGCAGCCGCCGTGCCCATGTAGGCGAACAGGCGCGTGGTCATCGACAGCAGGGCCAGCTGCACGAACGAACCGGACAGCGCCAGGCCCAGTGCGATCACGCCCTGGCACAGGATGGCGGCCGCCGGCGTGCGGAAGCGCGGATGCACCTGCGCCAGCACCTTCGGCCCGTAGCCATCGCGGGCCAGGGCGAACAGGAAGCGCGGGCCCATCATCATGGTGTTGCTGTTGGTGCCGAGGATGGAAATGGTGGCGCCCACGGTGAGGATCAGGGCCAGTGCCTCGCCACCGAAGCCGGCGGCCGCATCAGCCAGCGGCGTGGCCGAGCTGGCCAGGCCGGCCAGTGTGCCCTGCGCGACCAGCTGCACCGCGCCATAGATCACGGTGACGGTGACGATCATGGTGATCAGCGCGAACGGGATATCGCGGCGCGGATTGCGGTATTCACCGGCGGCGGCCGGAATGTTCTCGAACCCGGCGTAGGCGTACAGCAGCAGCAGGGCCGCTTCGCCCATGCGCTGCAGATCGTGCGGATCGGGGCGCTGGCCGGAGAACGCCAGCTGCGGATCGATGTAGAACGCGCCGATGGCCACGAACAGCAGCAGCGGCAGCATCTTGCCGATCACCAGCACGATGCCGGTGCGTGCCGCCGAGCGCACGCCGATGATGTTCACCCCGGTCAGGAAGCCCAGCGACAGCACGATGACCGCAAGGCGGCCACCGCCGGCGCCGGCCCAGGGCCAGAAGCGCGCCACCGCATCGGCCAGCGCATTGCTGAGCGCCGCGGCGGAGCTGATGCGGGTCAGCCAGATCATCCAGCCGATCTCGAAGCCGGCGAAACGGCCGAAGGCCTCGCGCGCGTACAGGTAGCTGCCACCGGGTTCATCGAAGTAGCTGGCGGCCTGCGCGTAGCACAGCACCAGCAGGGCCACCACGATGCCGGCGGCGACCACGCCCCACAGGCTGAAGGGGCCGAGCAGGGCGACCGTGGCGGCCGGCAGCAGGTAGATGCCGCTGCCGATCACATCGTTGATCGACAGCCCGACGATCTGCCAGCGGCTGACCGCGCGCTGCAGCTGCGGTTCGTCCTGTGCGCTCAACGCAGTGCCCCCGTCAGTGCGGGCAGTTGCCAGCGATCCTGGTAGTGCAGGTACTGCGCGCGCGGCAGCAGCACGAAGCGCGGCTGCGCGTCCTCCTGCAGCCAAGCCAGCAGGCCGCGCATGTGTTCAGCGGTCATGGCCGTGCAGCCGGCGGTAGCCTCGGCGGGCTGGCGCCACAGATGGGCGAAGATGCAGCTGCCACGACCGGGTTCGTTGCCGGGGTTGTGGGCAATGATGAAGCCCTGTCGATAGCGCACATCGCCCTGGTTGTGCAGGTCCAGCCGCATCGGCTCGGTGGAATCCTTCACCGCCTCGGCACCCACCTCGCGCGCATCCACCACTTGGTTGTAGTACGGCGATGCCGGTACATCCATGCAGTAGCTGCTTTGCTGCATCGGCAGATAGGTCAGCCCGGTGCTGGCCTTGGTCGCGTAGCCGAAGGCATTGCCGATGGCGAAGATGCCGGCCGGGCTGCGGCCGTCGCCTTCCTGCTTCTGCGGGCCGTCCATCGGCGCGGCGGCAAGACCCAGGCCCCAGGCGCTGCCCGTGCGCCCGATCGCCACGTCGAATGCCGGGCCCTGCGGCTGCCAGCCCTTGGCGCCGCGCGTGTAGGCCTGCAGCTTGCCCTGCGTGGCATCCCAGCCGTCCGTGACCACCACCACCAGCTGGTTGCTGTGCAGCAGGGGCGGCGGCAGCGGGCTGAGGGCGGCGGCGGGCAACTGCGGCAGCAGGATCAACAGACCCACGCTGACAGCACGACGGAACAAGCGTTTCATGCGGGCACTCCGGTCAGGAATCCAACAGGTGGTCAATCCGCTCCAGGTTCACCGCCAGCTGGCGCTGGCGATCCGGATTGGCATGGCACAGCAGCACGAACAGGAAATCCAGCAGCGCGTGCATGGCACTACGGTACAGCAGCTGCGCGACCTGCGGTGCGCGGTCGTGCGCGCATACCACCAGCGATGCGGCGGCATGCGCGCGCAGCGGGTTGGCGGTGTGGCGGGTGATCGAAACGACCTTGCCGCCCATGTCCTGGAACTGCCGCGACAGATGCGAAAGCTGCGGCAGGTGGCCGAACTCGGAGAACACCAGCAGCACATCGCCGGGCCGCGCGGCGGACAGGTTGGCCAGCAGCAGCACCGGGTCGGTGTGGGGCACCACCAGCAGGCCCAGCAGCGAAAGGCGCATGGCGAACTCGCGCGCGTACAGGCCGTCGTCGCCCAGCCCATAGACGAACAGCTTGGGTGCGCCATCGAGCATCTGCACGATGCGTTCGATGTCTGCGCGGGGATTGGCCGCGCGGGTTTCTTCCTCGGCCTGCGCCTTGCTGCGCTGCAGGGCGTCGTCCAGCCGCTGGTAGTCGTCGCCGCCTTCGGGTTCATGAGGGGCCTGCGGCGCGGTGCTGCCGGCGCGGGCCACGTCCTGGCCGATGGAATACTTCAGGTCCGGGTAGCCCTTGAAGCCCAGCTTCTGGCTGAACTTCACCACGCTGGACTGGCTGATGCCCAGCGCGCTGGCCAGCTGCTGCGAAGAGTAATCGCGCAGCAGGTGGGCGTTGTCCAGGATGAAATCGGCGATGCGGCGTTCGATCGCCGACATCTGCCCACGCTCGGCGCGGATTTTCAGCAGGGGCGGCATGGGGGGCGTCCGGGTGTCGTGCGTTGGAGCATAGGGGAACGCGTTGCGGTTGGCAGCGTAGAGCGGGTCATGGGGTGGGTCGGGCGCGTGCCAGCCGCGAAGGAAATATGGGGTGGGGCAAAGGCAAAGGCCAAGGCATCCACGCGTGGCGTGGATCTACCGGCGGCTGTTGCCTTGGATTTTGAATCGGCCTTGTAGCGAGCCGAGCACCGCAGGTCCGGCGAGGGCGAAGAGGCGCGGGTGTCTGAGCGCAGCGAGCTCCGCGCCGTCCCTCGGCGGACCGGGGAGCGCAGGGCACCGGCGTGCGCAGCACGTCGGCTCGCGGATGGCGGAGCGTTTCTTTTGGTTACTTTTCTTTGCGCGCAAAGAAAAGTAACGCCCGATCCAGCGTCAGTTGTACGCCAATCCCGCCGCAAGGCATGAATCAACCCAGCATCTCCAACCCGCGCACTTCGGTGATGCCCAGCCCGGGTACATCGGCAATGCTGATTTCCGATTCGTTGAAGTGCACACCGCCGCTGACCGGGTCGAACTGCCCCAGCGACGGGCCGTCCAGGTCCACCTTGGTGATCACATCGCTCTTGGCCACGGCCAGGTGCACGGCGGCAGCCACGCTGATGCTCGATTCGATCATGCAGCCGATCATGCACGGCACGCCGTAGATGCCGGCAATGTCGGCAATGCGGATCGCGTTGGACAGGCCGCCGGTCTTCATCAGCTTGATGTTGATGATGTCCGCCGCGCGCTGCTGGATCAGGTCCATCACCTGGCTCGGGCTGAACACGCTTTCGTCGGCCATCACCGGGGTGTTCACCCGGTCGGTCACGTACTTCAGGCCGTTGATGTCGGCGGCCTTCACTGGCTGCTCCAGCAGTTCCAGCACCACCCCAGCGTCTTCCAGCGTGCGCATGGCATGCACCGCCTGCTTGGCGGTCCAGCCCTGGTTGGCATCCAGTCGCAGCAGGGCGCGGCCCTGTACGGCGGTGTGGATCGCCTTTACCCGTTCGATGTCCAGGCCGATGTCCTTGCCGACCTTGATCTTCAGCGATTCGAAGCCGCGATCGATGGCCGACAGCGAATCGGCCACCATCTTGTCGATGTAGTCCACGCTGATGGTGATGTCGGTGGTGATGACCGGATCGCCACCGCCCAGCATCTGGTACAGCGGTGCGCCGTGCAGCTGCGCCCACAGGTCGTACAGGGCGATTTCCACTGCGGCTTTGGCGCTGGTGTTGCGTTCCATGGCGGTCTGCACCAGGCCGCACAGCCGATTGAGGTTGACCACGTCCTGGCCGATCAGGCGCGGGGCGATGAAGTGGCGTATCGCTTCGATGATCGAGCCATGGGTATCGCCGGTGATCACCGCCGTGGCCGGCGCTTCACCGTAGCCGGTGTGGCCGCTGTCGGTGCGCACCAGCACCACCACGTCCTCCACGGTTTCCACCGTGCGCAGGGCGGTCTTGAACGGCGTTTTCAGCGGCACGCGCAGCATGCCCAGTTCGATGGCGGTGATCTTCATTCAGGGGTCTTGGTGCGCAGGCGTTGGATGTTGGTGATGCGGTCGATGTAGCGGACGGTGTCGCTGGCCATCATCGGCTCCAGCGGGGTGACCGAGACACCATTGAGGTGGGCCTGCACGCGCGTGCCGTCGGCACCGAACCAGCTGCCGCCGGCCGTATCGTGGATGACCCAGGTGCGGCCGTCGACGTGGCCGATGGCCATCATCACGTGGCCGGGAATGTAGACCAGGTCGCCCACCTGCAGGTTGGCCACGGCGCGGTCGCGCACGGCCTTGCTGTCCTTGTCGGTGAACGGCAGGCGGTCCAGCGCCGGGCTGACCGCCTGCGCGCTGGTATTGCGCGGCAGCAGCACGCCGAAGCTGCGGTAAATCTCGGAGACGAAGCCGCTGCAGTCGCGGGTGTCGTAGTCGTGGCCCCAGCCGTAGCGTTCGCCCAGGAACTTGAAGGCCTGCTGCAGCAGCAGGCGCGGGGTCAGCGGCAGGTAGTCGGCGGCGGTGTCCTGCGAGCGCGGCAGCAGGGCAGGCACCAGTTTCAGGCTCCCGTCGGCTTCACGCACCGGCAGCTGCACCACCCACGCGGCATGCGCCTGCTGGCCGTTCACCGCGGTGGCGGCCGGCCAGTCGGCCAGCACCGGCAGGCGCACGCCCATGTCCAGCTGCAGGCGCGATACGCGCGGTTCTTCGGGGGTGTAGGCGGTATGAGCGACCGCGCCGGTCACGATGCGGTACGGGCCCTGCGTGGCGTAGCCGAGCACGCTGGCCTTCTCGCCGGTCGCCACGGCTTCGGCTTCGATCCAGGCGCTGTAGCGCTCGCTGTGCACGAACAGCCAGCGGCCATCGGCACTGCGGTGCACGACGGCCACCTTGTCACCGGGGAACAGCGCCGATTCCTGGAAGCGATCGATATCGGTATCGCCGCGGCTGCTGAAAACGCGCTGACGGGTGGGGAAGGTACGCAGTGCGGCGCGCTTCACCACCAGACCATAGGCCGGGCTGACCTGCGCCGGCACGCCCTGCAGGCCCAGGTTGGCTTCGATCGCGCTGCGCTGGGCCGGGGCGATGTCCTGCCCGGCGTCGTTGTACAGCGCACGCGTCGGCCACTGCGACAGGGCGGTGATGCTGGCGCGCACCTGCTGCGCCGAAAGCTGCGCGGGCAGCGCGGCGATATCCTGGATGTGGGCATCCTGCGCACGCATGCGCGCGTTCTGCGTCTGGATCTGCGCGCGGTCCAGGATCGGTGTATCGGCGTTGTCCAGCCGCGCGGCCCAGTAGTCCGGGGTCAGGTAGGCCTCGTGCAGACCGATCACATACGGCAGCGCTGCGCCGGGATCGGGTGCGGGGGCGGCCTGTGCGAAGACCGGCGTGGCCAGCAGGCACAGGGTCAGGGACCAGCGGCGCCAGGTGCCACGGCGCGGTTTGCGGGAAGCCAGGATCATGCGCTGCACACCCTCCTCGAATGCCTGTAGGAATATTTATTCCTTTCGGTGGCGAAAGCAAGAATAAATTATTGACCACCCCTGCCGCCCGTGTTACACAGCCGTTACCACCCGCGCTGGGGAAGTGTCGCTGTGGAATCCGTCGTTCGCAAACCGCGTCTGCCTGTTGCCGCCGGCCTGGGTGCCGCGCTGCTGCTGTGGGCGTGCGCGGCGGCGGCGGCACCATCGTCTGGCGTGCGCCTGCTGCAGGCGATCGATGCCGTCGACGCCGGCCACTTCGCGCAGGCGCAGGCGTTGATCGCACAAGCGCCCGGCACCGCCGAACTGCAGTTCCAGGGCGAGCGCATGCGCCGCATCCGTCTGGATTTCAGCCTGGACCGCGCCGCAGCACAGGCGGCCGTGCGCCGTTGGATTCCTGACCTGACCGACGATGAATTCGCGCGCTGGGACCTGCTCGGGCTGATTGAACATCTGGATATAGACGGCACCCGCTGGTACTTCAAGCGCGCGCCGTCGAACCTGTTCCTGCTCAGTGATGAAGCGCGTGCGCGCCGCCGTGCCGATGCGCCGCTGCCCGCGCCCGGCCCCAATGAAGTGCTGAACGCGCATCACCAGCAGGTACTGGCCGCGGCCGCGCGTACCGGCAACGCCTCGGTGCTGCCGCAGCGCATCGAGTTCACCCAATCGCTGACGGTGAAAGCCGATGCGGTGCCGGCCGGCGAAACCGTGCGCGCGTGGATTCCATACCCGCGCGAGATTGCCGGCCAGCAGGAACAGGTGCAATGGCTGGGCAGCACGCCGGGCAACGCGCAGTTGGCGCCGCCCAGCACTCTGCAGCGTACGGCGTACATGGAAGCCAAGGCCGTGGCCGGGCAACCCACCCGCTTCGAGATCCGCTATGCGCTGACGATCTTCGCGCGGCATACCGCCATCGATCCGGCGCGCGTGCAGGCCACGCCTGCCGACCCCGCGTTGCAGCCGTACCTGGCCGAGCAGGTGCCGCATGTGCAGTTCACCCCGGCGCTGAAACTGTTCTCCGACCAGGTGCTGCAGGGCGAATCGCGGCCGTATGAAGTGGTACGCAGGCTGTTCGCCGCGGTTGATCGCATTCCCTGGGCCGGTGCCCGCGAATACTCCACGCTCAGCAACATCAGCGATTACGCGCTGCGCGCCGGCCATGCCGACTGCGGCCAGCAGACGCTGCTGCTGATCGCCCTGCTGCGCATGAACGGCATTCCCGCGCGCTGGCAGTCGGGCATGGTGTTTTCAGACGATGGCAGTGGCTACAACAACCTGCACGATTGGGGGCAGGTGTACCTGGCGCCGTATGGCTGGCTGCCGATGGACGTGACCACCGGCGCGCTGGCCAGCGATGTGCCTGCGCTGCGCGATTTCTACCTGGGTGGCCAGGACGGCTACCGCATCGCTTTCAACGATGATTTCGGCCAGCCCCTGGTGCCGGCCAAACAGCACTACCGCTCGGAAACGGTCGACTCGCAGCGCGGCGAGGCCGAGTGGGCAGGCGGCAACCTGTACTTCGACCAGTGGAGCTATGACCTCCAGTGGCAGGTACTGCCCGCCAGGCAACCCCAGCGCGACATCCGCTAGATCCATTCCACACCATTCAATTCTTGCAGGAGAGAGCAGGGGATGAAGGCTTACAGCATCAAGCGGGCGGCGTTGAGCGTCGCCCTGGGCGCGTGTCTGGGCGTGATCGCGCCGGGCATTGCATTCGCACAGAACGTGACCGGCGCGGTGGCCGGCCGGGCCACGGCCGGTGACCAGATCACCGTGGTCAGCAGCAGCACCGGCCTGACCCGCACGGTGACCGTGGGCGCCGACGGCAGCTACCGCCTGGGCCAGCTGCCGGTGGGTGACTACCAGCTGCAGTTGAGCCGCGATGGGCAGACGTTGGGCGAGCAGGTGGCGGTGAGCGTGGCGGTGGGCGGCACCACCACAGTGAACCTGGCCAGCGGTGGCGGCGTGACCAACCTGGACGCGCTGCAGGTGCGCGGCACGCGCGTGGTCAACCGCGTCGATGTCTATTCCACCGAAACCTCGTTCAACATCAACCGCCAGGAAATCTCGCGCCTGCCGGTGGCCCAGGATCTTTCCGCGGTGGCACTGATGGCGCCGGGCGTGGTGGGTGGTAATTCCTCGTTTGGTGGCCTGTCCTTCGCCGGTTCGTCGGTGGCCGAGAACGCGGTGTTCATCAACGGCCTGAACGTGACCGACATGTACACCCGACGCGGCTTCAGCACGGCGCCGTTCGCGTTCTTCAACGAATTCCAGGTCAAGACCGGTGGCTATTCGGTGGAGTTCGGCCGTTCTACCGGCGGTGTCATCAACGCCGTCACCCGTTCGGGTAGCAATGAATTCAAGGGCGGCGTGGAAGTGACCGCCGAACCCAGCGCCTGGCGATCCAGTGCGGGCGATCATTTCCACCGCGATGGCAGCGCCCATTCCTATGGCAGCCGTGACAACAATTCGTTCCTGAAGACCAACGTCTGGGGTTCCGGGCCGATCATCAAGGACAAGCTGTTCCTGTTTGCCATGTACGAAGACCGCAGCGACAAGGGCCACAACACCTTGTCCGACGGCAGTACCTGGTTCAAGAACGATTCCGGCAATGGCTTCTGGGGCGCCAAGCTGGACTGGAACATCAACGACGACCACAGCCTGGCCCTGCTGGCGTTCTCCGACGAAGGCGATGTGACCAACGCGTCGTATGGCTACGACTGGGACGAGGATGAGATCGGCGCCTGGGGCGGCGATTCGGTGACCGAGACCGGCGGCAAGAACTGGTCGGCCACCTATACCGGCCACTTCGGCCAGAACTTCACCGCCCGCGCCATGGTGGGCCAGAACAACCAGCGTGCGTTCACCAACTCGTCGCTGGACCAGGCCTGCAGCCCGGTGTTCACCGACAGCACTTACGGAACGCGCCTGTACAAGCTGCAGGGCCTGCGCGCCGGCTGCCATCCCACCGGTACCGCGGTGGCCGAGCGTGATGACACCCGCGACGTGGCACGCTTGGATTTCGAGTGGCAGCTGGGCGACCACCTGCTGCGCTTCGGCGTGGACCGCGAACTGATGACCACCGATCAGTCCACCCGCTACCCCGGCCCCACCGCGCTGAGCTATACCGCCTACGTGGCGCGCCCCGGTGATGAAGTGTGGGACGGCGCCAATGCTTACGTGCCGGCCGGCGTGACCGAAATGCTGCGCGCACGCAACCGGCAGTCCGGTGGCAAGTTCGAAACCGAAGCCAATGCCTTCTACCTGGAAGACATCTGGAACGTCACCCCGAACCTGATGCTGAACCTGGGCGTGCGCTGGGACCGCTTCGAAAACCGCACCGCGCAGGGCAACGCCTTCATCAAGATGGATGATCTGGTGGCGCCGCGCGTGGGCTTCTCGTGGGACATGCGCGGTGATGGCAGCACCAAGCTATTCGGCAACGCCGGCCGCTACTACCTGCCGGTCACCAACAACATCAACGTCAACTTCGCCGGCGGCCTGACCGACGAATACAGCTACTACGTGCTGGAAGGCTGGCAGCAGCAGACCTCGCCCACCGGCTCGGCGTACATGGCGCCGATCATCGGCCAGCAGATCGGCCCGACCGACACGCGCATGAACACCGGCGGCGCCGACCTGCGGCAGAGCGTGGACAAGGATCTGAAGGCGGTCTACCAGGACGAGTACATCCTGGGCTTCCAGAGCATGATCAACCAGGCGTGGTCGTGGGGCGTGAATGCCACCTATCGGCGCATGACCCGCGCGCTGGATGACATCCGCATCAACTACACCCCGTGCGGCCCGACCCCCAGCACCCTGTGGCCGATCGCCAACCCCGGCGAATCGTTGACGATCTGGGGCGATTCCAGCATTGGCTGCGCGCAGGAAGGCTGGATCACCATCGATACCGCCAACAGCGGCTACCGCAAGGGCGGCAGTGGCGAAGTGATCGGTTATTCCAAGCCCAAGCGCACCTACAAGGCGCTGGAATTCCAGATCGACCGCGCCTGGGACGAGAAGTGGCTGTTCAATGCGTCGTACCTGTGGTCCAAGAGCGAAGGCAACTTCGAAGGCCCGGTGAACTCGGACACCAACTACGGCGACACCGGCATGGTGCAGTTCTGGGACCACCCGGCCACCAATGAACGCTACGGCGTGCTGTTCAACGATTTCCGCCACCAGTTCAAGCTGCGCGCGGCGTATGCGCTGAACAAGCAGTGGTCGTTCGGCACCACGCTGCAGGTGCAGTCCGGTGGCCCGATCACCGCCTATGGCGTGATGTGGCCCAACGACAGCATCGCCGGCGGCAGCACCTCCAGCGAGGGCAGTGGCGGCGGCACCGGCTGGCTGTGCGTGGCCAACTGTTCAGGCCCTTATGACCAGCGTCAGTTCGAATACAGCCCGCGCGGTGCCTTCGGTCGCCTGCCGTGGACCTGGACCTTGGGTGCCAACGTCACCTGGCGCTTGCCGGTGGAGGGCATCGACCTGAGCGCGCGGCTGTCGGTGTACAACCTGTTCAACAACCAGGAAACCATCAACGTGCACCAGCGCTACGAAGCGCAGCCAGGCGTGTACCGCGAAGCCACCTTCGGCACGGGTACGCGCTGGCAGGCCCCGCGCTATACCCAGCTGGTGGTGACGTGGAACTTCTGAGCCGCACCGCCTGCGCCGTGCGGGGCCGTTGCCGGCGCTACGCCGGCATGGCGCTGCTGGCGCTGGCGCCGGCGGTGCACGCACAGGCCATCAGCACCGCACACATCGATGCCGATGTGGCCGCGGTGGTGCAGCACGAGCACCTGCCGGGCATTGCCATGGCGGTGGTCGAAGACGGCCGTGTGGTCTACCGCTACGCACAGGGTGCGCGCGGCGATGGCGGACGCATCGACGAGCACACGCTGTTCAAGATCGCCTCCAACAGCAAGGCCATGACCGCAGCCCTGCTGGCCCGCCTGGTGGAACAGGACAGGCTGCGCTGGGACGACCCCGTGCAGAAGCATCTGCCCACGTTCCGCATGCATGACCCCTGGGTGAGCCAGCACATGCAGGTGCGCGACCTGCTGATCCACAACAGCGGCCTTGGCCTGGGGGCAGGCGACCTGATGCTGTGGCCCGAGCCCAACACCTATACCCGCGCCGACATCATCGCCGGACTGGCCCACCTCAAACCGGTCAGCAGCTTCCGCAGCGGCTATGCCTACGACAACCTAATGTATGTGGTGGCCGGCGAAGTGGCCGCTGCGGCCGGCGGCAAACCCTATGACCAGCTGATGCGCGAACAGGTGTTCCAGCCACTGGGCCTGCAGCGCTGCCAGGTGGGTGCGTGGTCGGTGAAGCGCGTGGGCAACGTGGCCCAGCCGCACACCGTCCGCGATGGCCAGCCAGCGGTGGTCAATGCCGACGGCGCGCAGAGTCCCGACCTGACCTCGATGGCCGCCGGTGGCATCCGCTGTTCGCTGCATGATCTGACCCGCTGGATGCAGGTGCTGCTGGACCCGGCGCTGGTGCCGGGTTGGCTGGGCAGCGAGCAGCGCCGCACCCTGTGGACCCTGCACATGCCCATGCCACTGGGCGACCGCCAGCGCCGTTGGGACAACGCCCACTTCTACGGCTATGGCTACGGCTGGCGCGTTTCAGACATGGACGGGCAGTGGAAGGTGGCGCACACCGGCACGCTGTCGGGCATGTATTCCTCGCTGGCGCTGCTGCCCGACCGCAAGGTGGGTGTGGTGATACTGATCAATGGCGAAGGCGAGGATGCACGCACCGCGCTGATGCAGTCGATGTTGAAGGGCTACACCGCGCCAGAGCAGGCCGCCTCTGCCATGAGCTATCTGGCCGAACTGGCCGCCGACCGCGCCGTTCGTGCGGCCAGCGATGGCGGGCGGCCGTCCACCGCCGGCGCGCGCGTGGCCACCGGTGCCGATCTACCGCGCTGGCAGGGGCGCTATCGCGATCCCTGGCTGGGCAATGCATCACTGTGCCCGGGGCCGCAGGGGCTGCGCTTCGCCGTGGAAAAATCACCGAAGCTGCAGGCCAGCGTGCAGCAGGTGCAGGGGCGCTGGCTGCTGCACTGGGATACGCTGGGCGAGCAGGCGCAGGCATGGCTGCAGCCAGGCGACGGCGCGGTGCCAACGCTGGACCTGCGCGCTATCGACCCGGAGATCGACTTCAGCTATGACTTCCAGGATCTGCATTTCACTCGCACTGGTGATTGCACTGACAGCGGCGACGGCTCGCGCCGCTGAGCCACCGCGGGTCTCCACGGCCACCGATGCGGCAGCGGCCGGGCTGGTGGAGATCCGCACGCTGTCGCCGCAGATCCAGCTCGACATCCGCTACGCCGGCGCCGACAACTTCACCGGCGCTGCGGTGCCGGGCTATCAAGCCGCGGCCTGCTATCTGCTGGCACCGGCGGCGCAGGCACTGGCCCAGGTGGAAGCCGACCTGCGCCGCGCCGGCTATGGGCTGCGGGTGTACGACTGCTACCGGCCCGTGCGCGCCGTGCAGGCCTTCATGGCCTGGGTACACGACCCGCGCGAGCAATCGCGCAAGGCCCTGCAGTATCCAGACCTGAACAAGCCGCAGCTGCTGGCCGACGGCTACATCGCCGAGCGCTCCGGCCACAGCCGTGGCGCCACCGTCGACCTGGGGTTGCTGGATTGCCGCACGGGCACGTGCGTGGTGATGGACATGGGCACGGATTTCGATTTCTTCGGCGTGCGCGCGCATACCGAAACACCGGAACTGACCCCGGCACAGCGCGGCAACCGCCAGCAGCTGCTGCAGGCCATGGCCCGGCGCGGGTTCGCCAACTACCCGCAGGAATGGTGGCACTACACCCTGCAGCCCGAACCGGACCCCGGCACCGCCTACGACGTGCCCGTGCAGTAGATCCACGCCACGCGTGGATGGTTTTTCATGGCCGCCCAGGATGTCATCCACGCATGGCGTGGATCTACCGTGTCGACCAAGGTCGACACCCACCAACAGCCCCGTGAAGTAGATCCACGCCACGCGTGGATGGTTTTCGCTTTATCCCAGGATTTCATCCACGCATGGCGTGGATCTACCGTGTCGACCAAGGTCGACACCTACCAACGGCAGAGTGAACCTGTCAGAGGTGGGGCGGTGTGGGTGGGCAGGACCGCAGGCGCCATGGATGGCGCCTACGAGCCCCCATGGGTGAGGGCGCTTTGCTTGCGAAGCACTGCTTCGCAAGCGCCCGAACGCACAGCCGCCAGCGGCTGGGCCGGACTGGGGGTTAACGGCGTGTCCTGCACACCCAGACCGTCCCGCCATCCCACGCAATGCACGCTTTTGCCGTTGCCGTTGCCGTTGCTTCAGTCGAGCATGGCTCGACTCTACAGGGGTGCAGGGCGCAGCCCTGCCGATGGAATTACACTGGCCGCCTTTCCCCGCACGCGCGCCCGCATGAACCTTCCGCTGCACTTCGGCCTGCTTGGCACCCTGGAAGCCGGCGGCATCGCCCTGCTGGTGGGCCTGCTGATGTACCTGCTGATGCTGCGCGTGGTGCGCGGCCTGGGTGGTTCGGTGAACCAGGCCATCGGTGCTGCGTGCGTGCTGGCGGTGATCATCGGCGCCGGCGTCGATATCTGGAAGCTGTTCTACATGGGCATCGTGCGACTGGAATCACCGCTGTACGCGCGCATCTTCCTGTCCACCATCCACGATCCCAACGAACTGGGCAGCCGCGTCGTGCTGGAAATCGCCGGCGCACTCGCCGGCGTGGCGCTGGGATGGATCGTGTTCAGTTCGCGGTCATCTGCGCAGAACGTCGACTGACGCAGGTTTTTCGTTGCGTGCAGGTTAAATGCGCGCGGGCTGAATGCGTGCCTTATGAGCCGCTCACTGCGCCCTAACCATCGCGCTAAAGCATGTACACCGCCGTGTGGTTAATGCCGCGTGGTGGCGCCGGTCGCGGCGCAAAATCGATTCAGAAACGGGGTGGCAGGGTAGGTGCCGTGCGGAAACAACAGGCCGCGCAACACCACCCAAAGGAGACATTCCCTATGACGATTCGCAACCGTAAGCCCCTGATCGCCCTGGTCGTTGCTGCTGGCAGCCTGCTCACCCTTCCGGCCATGGCGCAGTCCGCACAGCAGCAGGCCGCGCAGGCGCAGAACCAGGCCGCGCAGGCGCAGCAGTCGGCGGCACAGGCCGGCCAGGCTGCTGACCAGGCCAGCAGCGCGGCCGCAGCGGCGTCGGCACAGGCCAGTGGTGGCGGTGGCCAGACCTGGGCTAGCATCGACACCGATGGCAACGGCACCATCAGCAAGGCCGAGGCACAGGTGAACGCGGGTCTGGCGCAGGTCTTCGACCAGGCCGACACCAACAAGGACGGGGAACTGAGCCCCGACGAGTACAAGGCCTACGTGGCGGCCCAGCAGGGCGCTGCCGCCGGCGGCAACGCCGCGCCGGGCCGCTGATCCACCACCGTCGGGACAACCGGTGCATGGGGACCCGGGCGGCTTCGGCCGCCCGGGTTTTTTCTGCCCGCCGGGGCCCTGTATCCTTGTGCGATGAACACCTCCATGCCCGCGCCGTCGCGCGCCATCGGCCTGGTCGGTTTTGACGGTGACGATACGCTGTGGAAGAGCGAGGACTACTACCGCAAGGCCGAGCAGGATTACCTGGACCTGCTGTCGCGCTACATCGACGTGCACGACACCCGCACCGCGCGCCATCTGCTGGAAGTGCAGCAGCGCAACCTGGGCGTGTTCGGCTACGGGGTGAAGGGCATGGCGCTGTCGATGATCGAAGCGGCCATCGACATCACCGGCCAGCGCATCGAAGCCAAGGACATCCAGCGCATCCTGGACATCGGCCACGACACCCTGCGCCACCCGGTTGAGCTGATCGACGGCGTGCGCGAATCGGTGGCGGCCATCGCCGAGCATTACCCGGTGGTGCTGATCACCAAGGGCGATCTGTTCCACCAGGAAGCGAAGATCGACGTCGCCCGCCTGCACGACCTGTTCCCGCGCATCGAGATCGTGTCCGAGAAGGACCCGCAGACCTACGCGCGCGTGCTGGCCGAATTCGAGCTGCCGATCTCGCAGTTCGTGATGGTGGGCAACTCGTTGCGCTCGGATATCGAGCCGGTGGTCACCCTGGGTGGGTGGGGCATCCACACCCCGTATGCGGTGACCTGGGCGCACGAAACCGAACATGGCGTGGCCGACGATGAACCGCGCATGGTCACCGCCGATACGGCCTGGGGCTGGCCGGCCGCGCTGGCCGCCATCGAAGCCAAGGCCGCGGCGGCCTGACACGGCGCAGCGGCTGCGGCAGAATCGGCGCATGAACCTGATTCTGCGCGCGCTGCTGTCGACCCTGCTGCTGGTGCCGGCCACCGTGCTGGCCCAGCAGACCGCCGAACGCTCGGCGGCCTATGAAGTAAACAGCGGCGATGGCTGGCTGGATGCCCAGCTGCAGGACATCAATCACTACGCCGAGCGCTACCCCGACGCGTTCCTGGATGAAGTCTCGCGCTATGCCGACGTGCCGCGCGCCTACGTCAGTGCGCTGTTCAGCACCCACGGCTGGCAGGCCGCCGATATCTACTTCGCCTGCTTCTGGGCCAAGGCCAGCGGCCAGACCTGCCGCGACAGCGTGCGCGCTTTCAGCCAGAACCCGGAAGGCGGCTGGGAAGCGGTAGTCGAACGCATGCCGGTGAAGCCGGACAACCTGCATGTCCGCGCCGTGCGCCACGCCATCGTGGCAAGTTACGAGCACTGGGACCGGCCGATCACACTCGACGCCACCCTGAAGCGCCAGCTGAAGCGGTAGCGCCGGGCCATGCCCGGCGGGCGCGACGCGCGGCCAGGGAGCCCGCCGCGCATGATCCGGCGCTACCGATGCTCTTCATGCTGCTGTGCGTCTCGCCGCCGCCGCGCGCTGCGGCGACAATAGGCATTCGCGTTGTTCCCCGTTCCCGTGATCGAGTAACCGATGAGCGCCTCTTTCGTTTCGCCTGATCTGATCCGCCGCCTGTTCGCCCAGGCCATGTCGCGCATGTATCGCACCGAAGTGCCGTTGTATGGCGCGCTGGTGGACCTGGTGGAGCGCATCAACACGCAGGTTCTGGAAAGCGACCCGGCCCTGGCCGCACAGCTGCAGCGCAACGACGAGCGTGCGCGCCTGGATGAAGAACGCCATGGCGCCATCCGCGTCGGCACGGTGCAGGAACTGGCCACGCTGCGCCGCCTGTTCGCGGTGATGGGCATGTACCCGGTGGGTTACTACGATCTGTCGGTGGCCGGCGTGCCGGTGCATTCCACCGCCTTCCGCCCGCTGACCGCCGCCGCGCTGGCGCAGAACCCGTTCCGTGTGTTCACTTCGCTGCTGCGGCTGGAACTGATCGAAGACGAAGCGCTGCGCGCCCAGTCCGCGCGCATCCTCGAACGCCGCCGCATCTTCACCGAGGGCGCGCTGGCGCTGATCGACCAGGCCGAGCGTGACGGTGGCCTGTCGCAGGCCGATGCCGAGCGCTTCGTGGCCGAGGCGCTGGAAACCTTCCGCTGGCACGGTGATGCCACCGTGGATCTGCCCACTTACCACGCCCTGCACAACGCGCACCGGTTGGTGGCCGACGTGGTCAGCTTCCGTGGCCCGCATATCAACCACCTGACCCCGCGCACGCTGGATATCGATGCAGCGCAGGGCGCGATGATCGAACAGGGCATGGCCGCCAAGGCGGTGATCGAGGGCCCGCCGCGCCGCGCCTGCCCGATCCTGCTGCGGCAGACCAGCTTCAAGGCACTGGAAGAGGCCGTGCACTTCCCGGATGCGGAAGGCGGCGACGCCGGCACCCACACCGCGCGCTTCGGCGAGATCGAACAGCGCGGCCTGGCGCTGACCCCGAAGGGCCGCGCGCTGTACGACCAGCTGCTGGCGCAGGCGCGCGACGCCGGTGGTGCCGGCAGTACCGGCGGCGACTACGGCCAGCGCCTGCAGGCGGTGTTCGCCAGCTTCCCCGATGACCATGACACGCTGCGCCAGGAAGGCCTGGGCTATTACCGTTACCAGCTGACCGAGGCCGGCCGCGCCGCGCCGGAGCGCGTGGCCGATCTGCCGGCCGAAGTGCTGGTGGCAGCGGGCCTGGCCACGGCCGACCCGATCGTCTATGAGGATTTCCTGCCGGTCAGCGCCGCGGGCATCTTCCAGTCCAACCTGGGCGGCGAAGAGCAGCGCGCCTATGCTGCGCACGCCAACCGCGAAGCCTTCGAACAGGCGCTGGGCGTGGCGGTGAATGACGAATTCGAGATCTACGAGCGGCTGCAGGCTGAATCGCTGGCGGCGCTGCGCGGTTGATGCAGGGGTGGGGTCAGAGCCCTTTCCGTTGGAAAGGGATCCGACCCCAACGCGGGCCATGACCGGGGTCAGCCCTTCATCGTGCCGGTATCCAGCCACCGCTGGTGCCACGACAGCGCTTCGGGCAACAGGTGCGGGGTGTGCTTGCCGTAGCTTTCGCGGCTGGCACGATCGAAGTAGTCCTGCAGCTGCGGGCGGAAATCCGGGTGCGCGCAGTTGTCGATCAGCACCTGCGCACGCTTGCGCGGGGTCAGCCCACGCAGGTCGGCCAGGCCCTGTTCGGTCACGATCACCGACACGTCGTGCTCGGTGTGGTCCACGTGGCTGGCCATCGGCACGATGGCCGAGATGGTGCCATTCTTCGCCGTGGACGGGCTCAGGAACGCCGACAGGAAGCCGTTGCGCGCGAAGTCGCCCGAACCGCCGATGCCGTTCATGATGCGCGTGCCCATCACGTGGGTGGAATTCACGTTGCCGTAAATATCCACCTCGATCATGCCGTTCATGCCGATGCAGCCCAGGCGGCGCACCAGTTCGGGGTGGTTGGAGATTTCCTGCGTGCGCATGATGATGCGCTCGCGGTAGAAATCGATGTGTTCCTTGAAGGTCTCGTTGGCCTGCGGGCTCAGCGCGAAGCCGGTGCACGAGGCATAGCTCAGCACGCCGTCGCGCAGCAGGTCCAGCATGCCGTCCTGGATCACCTCGGTGAACGCGGCCAGGTCGCGGAAACCGCTCTTGGCCAGGCCGGCCAGCACCGCGTTGGGAATATTGCCCACGCCCGACTGCAGCGGCAGCAGGTTCGGCGGCAGGCGGCCCTTCTTCACTTCGTGCTTCAGGAATTCGATCAGATGCGAGGCGATCTGTTCGCTGGTGGCATCGATCGGGCTGAACGGGCTGTTGCGGTCCGGGCCGTTGGTGCGCACCACCGCCACGATCTTGTCCGGGTCGCAGCGCAGCGCGGTATCGCCGATACGGTCGTTGGCGTTCACCAGCGGAATCGGCTTGCGGTGCGGCGGCAGGGCGGTGCCGTAGTAGATGTCATGCATGCCATCCACGCCGGCCGGCTGCCACTCGTTCACCTCGACGATCACTTTCTTCGCCAGGTCCAGCCAGGTCTTGTTGTTGCCCACCGAGGTGGACGGCACCAGCGAACCGTCTTCGCGGATGGCCGACACTTCGATCACCGCGGTATCGATCTCGCCGTAGAAACCGAACCACACGTGCTGGGCCACGTGGCTCAGGTGGATGTCGATGTAATCCAGCTTGCCCTCGTTGATGCGGTTGCGCGCATCCGGGTCGCTCTGGAACGGCATGCGCATGGCGATGCCATCGGCCTTGGCCAGCGCGCCATCCAGCTCCGGCGCGGTGGAGGCGCCGGTCATCAGCTTGATCTGGAAGGGATTGCCCTGGGCGTGTACCGCTTCGATGCGGCGGGCCAGTTCCACAGGAACGGCCTTGGGGTAACCGGAGCCGGTGAAGCCGCTCATGGCCACGGTTTCACCGGGCTGGATCAGCGCGGCTGCGGCCTCGGCAGAGACCACGCGGTCACGAAGACGCGCGTTGGCGATGCGATCAACAGACATGACGACAGTGTTTCTGGGGGGAAAGCTCGATTATCGGCCATCCCCCCCGGTACGGGGCGTTCTACCTTCGTGGAATGGCTTTTCCGGGGGCGGGGCTACCATACCCAGCAGTTTTGTTTTGCAGTGCAGCGTGCATTGTCCGTCCGCAGCCCGCACGATGGCCCTGCATCCCGACGTGGGGGAGGGAGCAGAGCCCGCTGGCAGTTCGCTGCAAGCGGGCTTTTTTATTGCCCTGCGCCCAAGCTGAATACGCAGGAGCAGGGGTCGGATCCTTTTGCCAACGGCAAACGGCTCTGACCCCGGGGGCGAGGGTTGCGGTGGGGTCAGAGCCCTTTGCCGCGGGCAAAGGGATCCGACCCCGCTGCCCTGCCAGCCGTTGGCAAAGACATCCGACCCCGCGAGAATCGGGGCATGACCGTTGCCCCTGTCGAAGTGCCCGCTTCCCTGCAGCCCTTGGTAGACCGCGCGCTGGCGCGCCTGGCCCAGGCCGTGCCCGAGCCCATCGCCGCCGAACGGCTGCCGTTCCTGGCGCAACTGGCGGTGGCCAGCGATTTCGCCCTGGACACCCTGGTGCGCCAACCCGGCCTGCTGGCCCAGCTGTCCGCGCCGGGCTGCCCGCCGGTGCCGGCGCCGGTGCTCGACCCGCTGCAGCCCAGCGACTGGCCGGCGCAGCTGCGGCGCTGGCGCACCGCCATGTCCACCCGGCTGATCTGGCGTGACCTGGCCGGCCTGGACGACGTGCCGCAGACCCTGGCCGGCGCCACCGTGCTGGCCGAAGACTGCCTGCGCCTGGCCCTGCAGGCGCTGCAGCAGGAATTCGCCCAGCGCCACGGCGTCATCCGCGGTGCCGACGGGCAGCCGCTGCAGCTGGTGGTGTTCGGTCTGGGCAAGCTGGGCGGCGGCGAACTCAACTTCAGTTCCGATATCGACCTGGTCTACGCCTACCCGCACGGCGGCGAATCGGACGGCCCGCGCCCGCTGGCCGCCGAGGAGTACTTCGCCCGTCTCGGCCAGCGCCTGGCCAAGCTGTTGGACGACACCACCGTCGATGGTTTCAGCCACCGCGTGGATCTGCGCCTGCGCCCGTTCGGCAGCGCCGGTCGGGTCGCGCTGTCCTTCGCTGCCATGGACCAGTATTTCCAGCGCGAAGGTCGCGACTGGGAACGCTATGCCTGGCTGAAGGCGCGCACCGTGGCCGGCGATATCGCCGCCGGCGAGGCCTGGCTGCAGAGCCTGCGCCCGTTCGTGTACCGGCGTTACCTGGATTTCACCGCGCTGGACGGCCTGCGCGAGATGAAGGCGGCGATTACCGCCGAAGTCGCGCGGCGCGAGCTGCACGAAGACATCAAGCGCGGCGCCGGTGGCATCCGCGAAATCGAATTCCTGTGCCAGGCGCTGCAGTTGATCCGCGGCGGCCGCGAACCGGTGCTGCGCGAGCGTCGCCTGCTGGTGGCGCTGCAGGCGCTGGTGAACGCCGGGCAGATCGCCGCGGACGATGGCGCGGCACTGCGCGAGGCCTACCTGTTCCTGCGCCGGCTGGAAAACCGCCTGCAGATGCTGCGCGATGCCCAGACCCACGTGCTGCCCAGCGACCCGCTGGATCGCCAGCGCATCGCCAGCGGGCTGGGTTACCCGCACTGGGATGCACTGCGCGCCGCGCTGGCCGAACAGCAGCAGCGGGT
>NZ_DAMBCN010000007.1:0-74027 GCF_032056425.1 Stenotrophomonas sp. | reverse complement strand
CCGAATTCGCCGCATTGCTGGCGCCGCGAAAAGGCCAGGCCGCGCCCGATGCACTGGCCAGCTACTGGCGCAGCCTGCCCGAGGGCAGCAATGCCGAACTGCTGGCCGAAGCCGGTTTCTTCGACGCCAACGGTGCCGACCAGTCGCTGCGCGATTTCGCCCAGAGCACAGGCGTCAAAGCGCTCTCCGACGGTGCCCGCGCGCGCCTGGATCGGGTGCTGCCGGCGCTGCTGCATGCCGCCACCCGTTCGCCGCAACCCGATGCCGCGCTGAAGCGCGTGCTGGGCCTGCTGCAGGCGGTCCTGCGCCGTACCAGCTACCTGGCGCTGCTGGACGAACAACCCAGCGCGCTGGCGCGGCTGGTGGATGTGCTGGCGCGCAGCGCGCTGCTGGCCGAGCGGCTGGCCGCCTACCCACTGCTGCTGGACGAACTGCTGGATGTACGCGTGTCTGGGCCGATGCCGGCCTTCACCGGCATGCTGGCCGAATGCCGGCAGGTGCTGCCGGTGGAAGACCCCGAATCGCAGCTGCGCTGGTTGAATGAAACGCGGTTGGCGCTGAGTTTCCGCATGGCCATGGCCACGCTGGATGGCCGCCAGGGCGCGGTGGACAGCACCCGGCAACTGGCCGAACTGGCGCAGGCGGTGGTGATGACCGTGCTGGCCCTGGCCGAGGCCGATATGCACGCCGCCCACGGCCAGGTGCCCGGCGGGCGCTTTGCCATCATCGGCTACGGCAGCCTGGGCGGTCTGGAACTGGGCTTCGGTTCCGATCTGGACCTGGTGTTCCTGCACGATCACCCGGCGGGCATCGAGGCCAGCGATGGCCCGCGCCCGCTGGAACCGGGGCGCTGGTACGCACGTCTGGCGCAGAAGGTGATGGCGCTGTTGGGGGCGGTTACTGCCGCCGGCCGCCTGTACGACATCGACGTGCGCCTGCGCCCCGATGGTGGCAAGGGCTCACTGGTGTCCTCGCTGGCCAGCTATACCGAATACCAGCGCGAACGCGCGTGGACCTGGGAACACCAGGCGCTGGTGCGCGCGCGCGGCGTGGCCGGCGATGCCAGCCTGCTGGCCGATTTCGAACAGGTGCGTGGCCAGACGCTGGGCCGCATGCGCGACCTGCAGACCTTGTATGCCGATGTGCTGAAGATGCGTGGGCGCATGCGCAGTGAACTGGACCGCAGCGATAGCGGCCGCTTCGACCTGAAGCAGGGGCGTGGTGGCGTGGTGGATCTGGAGTTCCTGCTGCAGACCGGCGTATTGGCGCGCAGCGCACAGCAGCCCGCGCTGCTGCAGCCGCGCGATACGCCGTCGCTGATCGACGCACTGGCCGCTGCGGAGTTCCTGCCTGCAGAAACCGCGCAGGCGCTGCATCGCGCGCACGCCGCATTGCTGCATGTGGGGCTGGCCTGCACGCTCGATCGCCGCCCGCGCCTGGCCCCGCCCACGCCCGCCATTGAAGACGCCTGCAGCGTGATTACCGCCGCGTGCGTGGCCGCCGGATTGCCGTTCGCGTGATGCGCGGCCGGCCGGGAGCCCGCTCTGGGGAACCCGCGCTTGGTAGGTGCCAACCTTGGTTGGCACGCACGCAACCCGCGGGCCAACCAAGGTTGGCCACTACCGGGTCATGCGGCCGGCTGGAAATCCGCTTTGGGGTGGCCGTTACCGGGTCATGCGACCGGCCGGGAACCCGCGCTTGGTAGGTGCCAACCTTGGTTGGCACACGCGGAACCCGCAGGCCAACCAAGGTTGGCCACTACCCGGTCATGCGGCCGGCTGGGAATGCGCTCTTGGTAGGTGCCAACCTTGGTTGGCACGCACGGAACCCGCAGGCCAACCAAGGTTGGCCGCTACCGGGTCATGTGGCCGGCCGGGAACCCGCGCTCAGCGCAGCTCGCTGCGCAGCGGCGCCATCTTCCACAGCAACGCGCGGAACGGGGCCAGCAGGCAGACGCCGATGGCCAGCTTCACGGCCAGGTCGCCTGCGGCCCAGCTCACCCACGGCAGGCTGGAACCGGCAAAGGCGATCGACCAGAAAATGGTGGTGTCCACCGTGGCGCTGCAGGTGGTGGCCACCATCGGTGCGCGCCACCAGCTGCCACGGCGCAGGCGGTCGAACACGGTGATGTCCAGCAGCTGCGCCACGATGAACGCCGAGCACGAGGCAACGGCAATGCGCGGGGTGGCCACCCACACCGACAGCACCACCGCCACCAGGAAACCGATCCACGCCACGCGCCGGGCCGGACCCGGGCCGAAGCGGCGGTTGATGAGGTTGCTGACCAGGAACGCCACCGGGTAACTGAAGGCACCCCAGGTCAGCCAGTCATTGATGGGGTACTGCACCAGCACGTTGGACAGCAGCACCACCGCGCCCATGGCCAGCACCGCCAGCACGAGGGCGCGCGGGGTCAGCGGGGCAAACACGGGGGCAGGACGCACGGACATGGCGAGCCAGGGGGAACAGTGGACCGCCCATTATCCGCCCGGCCCGCGGCAAAGCCAAAATGATCGGTTCAGCTTTGCGGCTGCGCGTGCTCAGTCGCGCGTATCAAAAAGATCGCGCGGGCCGCTCGCCTCAGGTACGTATTCCAGAGGCCGCCCTTGGCTGTCGCGTACCTGCCAGCCCTTGCCCGAACCGGCCGGTTCGAAGTTCACCGCCTGGCCGACGCTGAACTGCACTGCCGGGTCACCTGCGGTCCGGTCCCACTGCATCGATGCGGTGTTCTGCGGATTGTCCGCGTCCTGCAGCAGCACCTCGCGGCGGCCATCCACCGTGGTAGCAATGGCGCTCACCCGCATCTGCGGCAGCTTCACTTCCGTGCCTGGAGCCGGCGGTCGGCCGGCGTCCTGGGCGTCCCTGGCGGCAGCGTCGCGGGCAGCGGCCAGCATGGGCGCCGACATCGCCAAACGGGGTCCTTGCGGACGGGTCTCCTGCAGGATGATCACACGACGGTCGGCGTGGGCCGGGGCCATGTGCAGCAGGCCGGCGCAGGCCAGCGCGGCCACGGCGGTCAACGGCAGGGTGCGCATCCTTTCCTCCTTGGGGGAAACCAGGGCAGCGGGCAGCCGCCCGCGCGTCGATCATACGCGCGTCCCTACGCCACGGTGAGCCGCGCGCGGATGTCCGCCGCCACCCGCGCGGTCTCGCGCAGTGGCTTGATCGCCGCGCTCTGCCAATCCAGCCAGCGCGCCTGCAGGCGCCCGCGTGCGTGCAGTTGCTGCTGGAAGCGGGCCAGGCGTCCCTGCGCGGTCCCGGCCAGCGCCACCGCCACCGGCAACCGCGTGGCGCAGGCTTCAGACAGCAGGTTCACCGAATCGGGCGAGACCACCACCCGCTGCGCCCAGCCCAGCAGGCCGGCGTAGGGGTTCACGCCATCGCCGCCGTCGCCCCAGATCACGTGCGGCAGGCCGGCGAAGATGGCGCGCAGCATTTCGGCCAGCGCCGGCGGCGTGCGCCGCGAGGTGGTGGCCAGCAGGCTGCCACCTTCGCTGCGCACTTGTTCGGCCAGCGTCTGGAACACGCGCACCATGCCGGCTTCGTCCCACGGTGCCAGCGGCGTCGGCCCGCCCACCAGCAAGGCGGTGCGCGGGCCGGGCAGGGCACCGAAATCGGCAAAGGCGGCGCGGCCCAGGCTCAGCCAGTCATCGTCCACCGGGTTCAGGCTGCCCAGCAGGGTCAGCACGTTGCTGCCACGCAGGGCATCGTGTTCGGGTACCACCAGCAGATCCCAATGGCGGGGTGCCATGCGCGGGTCCAGGATCTGCACCACCTGGCTGCCGCGTGCACGCAGCACACGCAGTGCGCCGGCGGCCTGGCGGCCACAGCCAATGGCCAGCGGCGGCGGCTCGGCCGCCAATGTCGCCAACGCCTCACCGTAGCCGCGCACATCACCCGGCAGGCGGTGCGGCGACAGCCAACGCCACGGCGCGCGGGGCTGCAGAACCAAGGGGCGGTGGGTGCCCAGGCGCAGGGCCGAGGCCAGCGCCACGGCCTGGCGCACATTGCCGGCACGGCCGTCGGTGATCGTCCACGGCGCGCTTGATCGTTTCACCATTGGCATTAATTCGTTTCAGCCCTGCTGGGTGTTGCAACAGTCGCGACACTCTACACTGCGGTTCATTGTTTCGCGCCGCAGCCCCTGCGTTGCTTCGCCCTTTTCCCTGTTGCTGCCCTGGAGATCCACGATGTCCCACGCGCTTGACGCTGCTGCACTGGACCAGCTGTTCCGCACCGCCCGCACCCAGAATGCATTCACCGACACGCCGGTGGACGACAGCCAGCTGCACGCGCTGTACGAGCTGCTGAAGTGGGGCCCGACCGCCGCCAACGGCAGCCCGGCGCGCTTCGTGTTCGTGAAGTCGGCCGAAGCCAAGGCCAAGCTGGCCCCGGCCCTGTCCGAAGGCAACCATGACAAGACCCTGGCCGCGCCGGTTACCGTCATCGTGGCCTTCGACGAAGATTTCCACGAAAAGCTGCCGTACCTGTTCCCGCACACCGATGCCAAGGCCTGGTTTGACGGCCCGCGCGAAGGCCGCCACGAAGGCGCGTTCCGCAACGGCAGCCTGCAGGGCGCGTACCTGATCCTGGCCGCGCGCGCGCTGGGCCTGGATGCCGGCCCGATGTCCGGCTTCGACAATGCCAAGGTGGACGAAGCGTTCTTCGCCGGCACCAGCATCAAGTCGAATTTCCTGGTCAACCTGGGTTACGGTGATCCCTCGGGCCTGTTCCCCCGTCTGCCGCGTCTGTCGTTCGACGAAGCGGCGCGCATCGCGTAAGTCGCTGTCTCGGTTTCGGCCCAGCCACCTTGGCGGGCCCCTGCTGCACCGTGTACCCACCCTACGATCCGGAGAGTTTCCTGATGAGCGCCACCCGTAAACTGCTGCTGCCGCTGGCCCTGACCCTGGCCATTGCCGCCTGCTCGAAGCCGGCCGACACCGCCGCCCCGGCCGCTGATGCCGCCGCCCCGGCCACCACCGAACAGGCCGCCACCCCGGCCGCCGACGCCGCCGCTGCGGCCCCGGCTGCCGAAGCGATCCAGATCGCCTCGGGCACCTACAAGCTGGACCCGACCCACACCGACGTGCTGGCCCAGTGGAGCCACTTTGGCTTCTCCAACCCCAGCGCCCACTTCGGCAACGTGGAAGGCACCCTGGTGTACGACGCCGCCGACGTGACCAAGAGCACCGTGGAAGTGAAGCTGCCGCTCAGCGGCCTGAACAGCTTCACCGCCAAGTTCGACGAGCACCTGAAGAGCGCCGACTTCTTCGACGCTGCCAAGTTCGCCGATGCCACCTTCAAGAGCACCAAGGTTGAAGCGGCCGGCACCAACAAGCTGACCGTCACCGGCGACCTGACCATCAAGGGCATCACCAAGCCGGTCACCCTGGACGTGACCATCAATGGCGGTGGCGAGCACCCGATGGCCAAGGTGCCGGCGGCCGGCTTCGACGCCACCACCACCCTGAAGCGCAGCGACTTCGGCGTGGGCGCGTACGCCCCGAACGTCAGCGATGAAGTGAAGATCCGCATCACCACCGAAGCCACCGGCGAGAAGCCGGCCGCTTGATGTAACCCGCTCACTCGTCGTGAGAAGGCAGAAGGCCCGCTGAAAAGCGGGCCTTCTTTTTTGCGTGGGGCTCCTGCTATCACCGCTGCGCGATCAACCATGCGGCGCACGCGTCGCTCGGGCTCTGCTTGGCCTTCACCGCCATGGCGCTTACCCGCACGAAGGTCTGCGCGGCCTGCGCCACCACCTGGCGGGCAATCAGTGCGGCCTGCTTGGTGGCGGCCTGCTGCTTGCGCAGCTGCACGATATGCACGGAAGGGCGGCCGGCCGGTGCGTACTTCTGGTCGCGGCGCAGCACGTCGGCCACCTGGGCCACTTCGAATTCGGCCTGCAGGTAGCGGTGCTCGGCGTCCAGCAGTTCGCGCAGCGGCGCGCGCAGGGCGGCGGCGTCGGCGAAGGCGGCCAGCGCCGTATCGCAGGCGGCGTCATCGGCAAAACGGGTGCGCAGCTTGTCGATGCCGGCCAGGGTCAGTTTGCCCATGGTGGGCCTCACAGGTGCGGGAAAGGAGCGCGATTGTGGCAGAGATCGTGGCGATGCGTTTCTGTAGAGTCGAGCCGTGCTCGATTCCATGGAACCGCAGTCGAGCATGGCTCGACTCTACAGAACAGCGGCAGTCGAGCATGGCTCGACTCTACAGAACAGCGGCAGTCGAGCATGGCTCGACTCTACAGAACAGCGGGGTCAATCGCCGTCGGTTTCGTCCGGGTGGGCCTTCCAGTAGCCGGTGGAACGAATCCAGTCGCGCGGTACGCCCAGGTGGCCTTCCAGGAACTTGCGCATCATGCGCGCGCGGCGCGATTCGGTGGCAATCCAGTAGAAGGTGTCACCCTCGGGGGCTTCGAAGTCGGTGAACTGGTCTTCCAGCAGGGTACTGGTGGCCGCCGGGAAGCCGTTGCGCTCCAGCCAGTGGATGCGCACGTTCTCGTACTGCGGCAGGTCCTGGCGCTCGTCTTCGTCGCCCACTTCAATCCACGCCTGCACTTCGGCATTTTCCGGCAGCACGTCCAGCCAGCGGGCGATGGCCGGCAGCGCGGTTTCATCGCCAATCAGCACGTAGGCATCGTAGGTGTCGGCCACCACGAACGAACCGCGCGGGCCGCCGATGGCCAGGGTGTCGCCCGGCTGCGCGCGCTGTGCCCACGGCCCGGCAATGCCCTGGTCGTGCAGCACGAAGTCGATGGCCAGTTCGCCGGTTTCGTGGTCCCACCAGCGCGGGGTGTAATCGCGTGCCGGCGAATGTTCCTTGCCCTCGGGGTAGCGCGGGCCCTCGGCGGTCATGGTGGGCAGCACCATTTCGCCGCTGCTGTTGGGGAAGAACAGCTTGATGTGGTCGTCGGCGCCGGGCGAATCGAAGCCGGCCAGGTCGGCACCGCCCAGCACCACGCGGCGCATGTGCGGGGTTACGGTTTCGGTGCGCAGCACGGTCAGCTGGCGGAAGCGCACATCCAGGCGCAGTCGCTTGTTTTCATGGTCGGTCATGTCAGTACCTGTAGCGGTAAGGTCGCGCGGGGCGCGCGGCAATAGGGGAAGACCTGGCGGGCGTCAGTCTGGCTCGGTCGGGGTGATCGGCAGCGGTCCATCGCCCAGAGATCCGTTCAACAGTGCGGCGGCGTGCTGCAGGTGGGCGGCCACCTGTTCGGCCTCGCCCTCGCTCCAGCGGCCGTGGTGGCGCACCAGCGCCTGCTTGAATTCGCGCAGGGCGGCAGCCAGCGGCGGTGGCAGCGAGGCCTTGGTGATCTCGCGGGCCCGGTCGAACGCGCGACGCTGGGCCAGCCGCACCTGCGGCCGTTGCACCTTCAGTTCGAATTCGCCGGCGGCGGTGATGCGGAACACGCGGCGGCCGTCTTCTTCGTGCGGTTCCACCCAGCCGGCCTGCTCGAAGCTGGCCAGCAGCGGGTACATGGTGCCGGCACTGGGCGTGTAGGCCTGCATGAACAAGCCGCTGATGTGCTGGATCAGTTCGTAGCCGTGGCGCGGCTGTTCGCCAATCAGGGCCAGCACCAGCAGGCGCAGGTCGCCGCGGCTCAGTACGCGCGGCTGGCCATTGCGGCGGGGGACTTCAGGGGATGGGGCCGGGCGGGCCCGCAGGGTCGCGGATCGGCTCATTTCGATATATCGGTAACGAGTGTGCAAACGATATATCGATAAGACGGACCGGACAAGTCCATATTCGGGCCAAACCCATGCTGCATTCCGGCCACGGCGGCCCACAAAGAAAGAACCCACCGCGAAGCTGCGGTGGGTTCTGGGCGAAGCAGCTGCGGCGCCTGGTGGCGGGTGCCGCAGGGGAAGGGGCTGCCTGCGCGGTGCAGCTTCCTGCCACCGCGCTGGGCAATCCAGAGGCAAGGGCGACATGTTGGCGGCGGTTCATCGCCAGCGCCCGGAAGGCCCCTACAGCGGCGCAAGCCTTGCCCTACAACGGTCATGGCCAGCGGTAACACTGCGTCCTGCCGGTGCACCCAGCGGTGCAGAAGCGACAGCGAGGCAGGGGGGCTGCCGCTCGCAGGTGCCTGAAAAACCAGACTGTCCGGCGCCGGGACAGCCCGGGACAGGCCTTGCGGACACAGGCCCAACGCCTCCATACGGCAGCGTAGCGAAGTGACGAAAGCCCTTGGTGCGCTACACTTTGCGGTCTAGAAATCTATACAACAGTCGCGCGCGTGCGTGCGGTAATGGGAGCGCTAATGAACTGGTTGAACGAAGTGCTGAACAACGACACCAATCCTGTTGAAACCCAGGAGTGGATCGAGTCGTTGAAGGCCGTCATTGATGTCGAGGGCCCCGAGCGCGCGCATCAGCTGCTGGAAGGCATGGTGGAACTGACCCGTCGTTCGGGTGCGTACCTGCCGTTCTCTCCCACTACCGAATACGTGAACACCATCGAGCCGCAGCTGGAGGCCAAGAGCCCCGGCAATGCCGAGCTGGAATGGCGCATCCGTTCCATCATCCGCTGGAATGCGATGGCCACCGTGGTGCGCGCCAACCGCAAGCCGGGCGACCTGGGCGGCCACATCGCCTCGTTCGCTTCCGGTGCCACCCTGTACGACGTGGGCTTCAACCACTTCTGGCGCGCCCCCAGCGACAGCCATCCGGGCGACCTGCTGTTCATCCAGGGCCACAGCGCCCCGGGCATCTACGCGCGTTCCTTCCTGGAAGGCCGCATCAGCGAAGAGCAGCTGGACAAGTTCCGCATGGAAGTGGACGGCGGCGGTCTGTCGTCGTACCCGCACCCGTGGCTGATGCCCGATTACTGGCAGACCCCCACCGTGTCGATGGGCCTGGGCCCGCTGGCCGCCATCTACCAGGCGCAGTTCATGCGCTACCTGGAAAACCGTGGCCTGATCGAAAAGAGCGACCGCAAGGTGTGGTGCTTCATCGGCGACGGCGAGAGCGACGAGCCGGAAACCCTGGGCGCCATTGCGCTGGCCGGCCGTGAAGGCCTGGACAACCTGATCTTCGTGGTGAACTGCAACCTGCAGCGCCTGGACGGCCCGGTGCGCGGCAACGGCAAGATCATCCAGGAACTGGAAGGCGTGTTCCGTGGCGGCGGCTGGAACGTGATCAAGCTGCTGTGGGGCGGTTACTGGGATGCCCTGCTGGCCAAGGACACCGACGGTGTGCTGAAGAAGCTGATGATGGAAACCGTCGACGGCGAATACCAGAACTGCAAGGCCTTCGGTGGCGCGTATACCCGCGAACACTTCTTCGGCAAGTACCCGGAAACCGCCGCCATGGTGGCCGGTCTTTCCGACGACGACATCTGGCGCCTGAACCGTGGTGGCCACGACCCGCACAAGGTGTACGCCGCCTACCACCAGGCCGTGAACACCAAGGGCATGCCGACCGTCATCCTGGCCAAGACCGTGAAGGGTTACGGCATGGGCAGCGCCGGTGAAGCGCTGAACCCGACCCACCAGACCAAGAAGCTGGACGACGAAGCGGTGCGCCACTTCCGCGACCGCTTCAACATTCCGGTGACCGACGCGCAGCTGGCCGACGGCCAGGTGCCGTTCTACCACCCGGGCCCGGATTCGCCGGAAGTGCAGTACCTGCAGGAACGCCGTGCCGCGCTGGGTGGCTACCTGCCGCAGCGCCGCCGCAAGGCCGAAAAGAGCTTCAACGCACCGAAGCTGGAAACCTACGAGCGCCTGCTGAAGAGCAGCGGCGAGCGCAGCTATTCCACCACCATGGCCTTCGTGCAGAGCCTGAACATCACCCTGCGTGACAAGGAACTGGGCCCGCACATCGTGCCGATCGTGGCCGACGAAGCCCGTACCTTCGGCATGGAAGGCCTGTTCCGCCAGATCGGCATCTACGCGCCGTTCGGCCAGAAGTACAAGCCGGTCGACGCCGACCAGCTGATGTTCTACCGCGAAGACCAGAGCGGCCAGGTGCTGCAGCAGGGTATCAGCGAGCCGGGCGCGATCAGCTCGTGGATGGCCGCCGGTACGAGCTACTCGGTCAGCAACGTGCCGATGCTGCCGTTCTACATCTACTACAGCATGTTCGGCTTCCAGCGCGTGGGCGACATTGCCTGGCAGGCCGCCGACATGCGTACCCGCGGCTTCCTGCTGGGCGGCACCGCCGGCCGCACCACGCTGAACGGTGAAGGCCTGCAGCACGAAGATGGCTTCAGCCATCTGGTGGCCGGTGGCATTCCCAACGTGCGCAGCTACGACCCGACCTTCGGCTTCGAAGTGACGGTGATCCTGCAGCACGGCACCAAGCGCATGATGGAAGACCAGGTAGACGAGTACTACTACCTGACCCTGATGAACGAAAACTACACCCACCCGGAAATGCCGGAAGGTGCAGCCGAAGGCATCGTGAAGGGCATGTACCTGCTGACCGACGCCGGCAAGCCGAAGAAGGGCGACCTGCGCGTGCAGCTGCTGGGTTCGGGCACGATCCTGCGTGAAGTGATTGCCGCCGCCGAGCTGCTGGACAAGGACTTCGGCGTGACCGCCGATATCTGGAGCTGCCCGAGCTTCAACGAACTGCGTCGCGATGGTTTCGACGTGGAACGTGCCAACCGCCTGCACCCGGAAGGTGAGCAGCGCAAGGCCTACGTGACCGAGCTGCTGGAAGGCCGCCAGGGCCCGGCGATTGCCGCCACCGACTACGTGCGTGCGTATGCGGACCAGATCCGTGCGTTCGTGCCGATGTCGTACACCGTGCTGGGTACCGATGGTTTTGGCCGTTCGGATACCCGTGCGAACCTGCGTCGCTTCTTCGAGGTTGACCGGTACTACATCGCGCATGCCGCGATTGCGGCGCTGGCCAAGGACGGGAAGATGACGGCTAAGGATGTGGCGCGGGCGATCAAGCAGTACAAGATTGACCCGGAGAAGGCTAACCCTGTTGGGGTTTGATCTCGATTAAGCTGAAAAAGGGCAATCAGAAATGATTGCCCTTTCTCTTTGCAGGGAGTGAAGAAGGGAGATGGGTCGAATTGTAGAAGAGTACTCCAAGGGCTTTTCGGCAGTCGCATCAGCTTGAGATATGTAGCTCGGGCCCCTTGCGGAGACTGCCTATCCTTGGCGGCTCAATAGCATCTGCGGAGATTTTTCAAATTTTGTCCGGCGTTATCTTGATCATGCTGTGTGAACGATTGGTTCAATAGCAGGGTTCATTGTTCTCTTAGCCACTTAATAACTTCTGCAGGACCAGCAACCGTCAAGTGCGCACGCGCTCTCGACAACGCGACATAAGCCATTTCTGGCAAATCAGAAAGCGAGCGTGTCGCAAGCAAAATCACGAATCGACGCTCGAGTCCTTTGAAATCTCCGATCGTTGAAAGCGTTAGCCCAGCGAGGACTTGATCGCGAAGCGGAATGACGAGTTTATCCAGGATTTCAGCTTCGGGAGCAAGTACTGCAATGTCTTCGGGCAACACGGCCTCAGTGCTGACGAGCCGTCGGATTTCATCGAGTGCAACCCGCTCGAGCTTTGCATCCTCGCTACTGATCCATTGCACAAGTGCGCCAAGTGGACCATCAGCAATCAAGGCCGGGCCGCGGTAGAAACGTTGTGTCGCGTCATGAATGTTCTGGGTATTGCGCAGATTGCGGCTAAGGCGGATCGGCAGAAGTGTGTAGGCGTCAAAATGGCTGCGCAGCTCTCCATAGAGCCGCTGGTTACTATCAAAGTAGGCATGGAGGAGCGATCCTTCACTTCTGTTCGCGAGTGCATCAATCGCGACCCAGGTCGCTGGCGTGAAGTCTTGCGCTTCATCCACGACAACTGCGTCATAGGCAAGATCCGGTCTTGTCGACAGGCTGTCAAAGACAACCTCAGGCAGCTGTCCAGGGCGAGGCAGTGCGCTGTTCGCGAGAACCCCGGATTGTCTCCCAAGCCGCCGAGCTAGGTCAGAAAATGTTTCAATCTCAACACCGCTATCTCTAAGAACGTCACGGATGTGCCGTGCGAGTTGAACAGATCCGCAGGTCAGGAGAGTGCGTTTGCCAGAAGCTGAAAGCCTTCGTGCGTCTTCACACGCGAGAACGGTCTTGCCCGTTCCTGCACCACCTGATATCGCCACGCGACGCAGATCTTCGAAGGCGTTGAGGATGTGGAACTGTTGGGGAGTGAGGATCTCGATCGCTGCGTCATCATCAGCGCTTGAATAAGACAATGGCGAATGCAGCTGGATGGGTCGAGCAAGTAGGTGTTCGAGTACCCTCACGCCGTGAGGGCCGAGTGCATCCTCATTTCCACCGGATAGCCGTTGAACAATCCAAGGCACGAGTTGATCGAGCTCCTGTCGCGTTGCAAAAATCTCGCGCGGACCATCTGGTCCCACGTTCTGCGGCACTGCAGAAACGTCGGGGAATACGACCCCATGACGAAAACGGAAGAAGCCTCGCGGCCAGCCACGCTCAGCCTGTGCCTTCTTTAAAAGGGTGTGCTTACTGTCGGCAGCCTGCTTGATGGGATTCTTGATGCGGTGTCGAATGCCATAGCGATCCGTGCTGGTCCAGCGATCCTGAGCGGGGTCATAAGTGATGGCGCCACCCTTGACCTCGATGAAAAGCACGCCGTAGTCGGGGTGAGCAACAACAAAATCAGACTCGCCATCGATCTCGGAACCCGTCGATGTTTCTCCCAGCCACGGGCGCGAGTAAAAAACTACCCACGCGGAGCCTAGCTGGGCAGCCAACGCGTCATAGACGCGGACTTCTGCTGCTCGTCTCGACTCAGCTCGGATCGCGGCTGGCAGAAGCCGTGGCCACATGGTCGCCATGTTTAATCACTCTCCGACACGAGGGCGTGGAAAAATCCGAGTGACGGATCTTGGGGGGAGCCGACCAGAAGGGCGCGATCGAGGAAATTATTGAATGCCTCGCATGATGTCTCTGGCGCAAGCACGCAAGCGTGGCATGCCGCGAGCGACATGCCGTTCTCACCGACCAAAAGGTCTTCGATGCATAGTGGATCCGATGAGCACCAAGCTTGAGCCTGGATCGCGGCCTTGATTGTTCGCTCCATTCGATCCGGTGAGCCTTCTCGCTGCAGGCCGCCCAATGTGCCGTCATCGTCGGTTGTAGCCGTGTAGATGAGCAAGCCTGCCATTGAGGCCTCGCCCTGGTCGACATAAAGGCGTTCTCTGAGTGCAGTTGAAGAGTAGCCACAGTCGAGTGTGAGCTGGCGCATAAGCGCATGAGCGAGGGTGTGCACGAGCACTTGGCGGGGCGTGATCGGATTGGGTGCCACGTCCTCGCCGAAGCGCTCGCGCCAACTTGCCTTGTGACGCTCATCTAAGGCGCTAATTCGCTGGATCACCGAGTCCCGTGTCTCCCAGTGGGCAAGTGCGTCAGAACTGAGTTCAAGATAGATGCCCTCTCCACGTACTTCGATAGCGGGTAGCCAGTCCAAGCGTCGCGAAGATATCGGAGCGACGTTCGGAGAATCCGGATCTCCGGGCGGGTGAATGCGTGTAAAGCCCTTCAGAGCACTAACTTCCCTCAGTCGAACAACGCGGACGAGGTGGGAGAACCATTCTGCCACAGCTGGTGGCACCGTTTGGGGGCGCATCTCGAACTCGCGATCTGGCCCGTGGTCAGCGACGCCACTAGTAAATTGCCGATGCTCTTCGCCTCTGAGATTATCAGTGTCAATTCCCTCCTGCGAATTCAACCGAAGGTTCAGATTTTCGGTAAAAGCTTCTGGCGTCATGCCCAATTCAGCGAGAACGGGCTTCAGCTCATTCTTCGCGAGAATACGCACGAGCATCGCGCGCTCATCAGGATCTTCAACATTCATGAACTGATCCCACATCACGCCCATAGCCTCTTGAATCTGATCAGACCACGGTGGGATGCTGAGAGCTGATTCGATCACCGGGAAATAGAGGTTGGACGCACCGCGCTGAACCGCGCGAGCCTTGTGCCTACATGTTTCATCAGCGCCCGCGAGCCATGGGCGGCGGCCGCGACAGTTCGGAAAAGTCTCCCAAGTCTCCTCGGAAAAAACCCGGTCCATTGAACGACGAGCATTGCAGTTCGGGCAGCTGAGGATCAGGCCTGCAAGACCGGCGCGCTCAGACACGAGGCTGAGGAAGGTACGCCGCTGACATCCTTCATTGTGCCGGACCCATGAGTGCCATGGGAACTCATCGAGATGTCCGGCCTCGCAAGCCATCACGAAGCGAACAGGTACTACCCATACCTTCCTGCGGCCGGGCGTGCGTTGCGTACACTGCGCGCAATAGAGTCCGGGCTGTCCAGTCTCGTCAGACCACGCACGCGACTCCCCAAGGCGATTGCATTGCGGACATTGCAGCCAATTTGGGAATCGAACAGCTACGAGGGCCTTGCTATCAGATCGATCGAACTCATCGGTCGAAACTGGTGGCAGACGAAAACCCTGCACGCGAAGTTTCTTCTGCAGTCGAACTTCGAGCACGGTTTGTTCGTTTCTCATTCCCGCAGGCGGAAAATTTCTATCCCACTCTTCGAGACCAGCTGCGACTGCCGAGATCGGGGCATCACCGGCCCGGAAATCAATCACGGCGCCGGGGCCGAAGAGGGATGCAGCTGCACTGCGGCGGACCGCCCCAAGTTTATTGCGCGACATCATTGCTCCTCAAACCATTGACCAATCGGAAGGGAGTGGCGGGCTCGACGCCACGCATGGAGTTTGGAGTAGGCCAGGCTTGTCCAACTACTCGTCCAGTAGCGCGTCGCGCTGCTGCTTCTTCTGCACTCTGCATCAGCGCCGATGTGCGTGAGCCAGCTTTCTTCCAGTAAATCTCCGGCGCACGCCGGATCCAGGCATCAAGCCGCCTCTGTAGCTCGTTGCGCACATCTCCTTCATCCCCATCGATCCTGCCTGCGCGGGCGACGACAAGGTCAATCAGTTCGCGCGCGCGCTTGATAGAACCGTCCGACCACGTGGGCTCTTCGAGCATCTCTGGGATCAGATGGCGCACGAGCGCAACAAGGACCGCATGCAGTGCCCTGTCCCGAGCTCGTGATGCAAACGGCGTAGCGCTCGTAGCCTCAACGAATCTGTAGAGCATCGAGTGCCAAGTACTGAAAGTCTCGTAGTGAGAGCGGTCACGGGGTTTCGCTCCATTCAGTAGGGTTACCACGAGACCCTCGACCTTGCCGCGGCCGACGCGGCTCGTAGCCTGGATGTACTCTGCCATTGTCTTAGGCTGGCCATTCACTAGCATCAGTCCGAGGCGTGGAATGTCAACGCCAACGCTCACCATGTTCGTAGCAAGAACGACATCCACGGCGCCAGGTTTGTCCGCTGGTACCGCGAGCTTGTCAAGCATGTCGCGAATGTCTGCTTGAGTTCGGCGCGACGTCAACTCTTCGATTTCAGAAAGCTGACGGGTGCTATCACTCCGTCGAGCCGCCAAAAGTGCAAGAGTGTCAGATACGTCGTCCTGCATAAGTACCAGTGCGCCACCTAGTTCACGTAGTGAATTGAAGTAAGCCAAAAGTGTCCAGTATGGGTCTCGGTCACTCTCGCCAAGACGATTAAGCGCGCCATTCAAAAGAGAAGCAGCTACCGCTTGGAGAGTGAACTTCGCCGATCGTCCTGCAGTGGTTATTCCAACGTACCGGCGACCCGCCAGGTTGCGATCTTCCACGGCAAAGCCAGAATCCTCTGCACTCAGGCCGGGAGGGGGGAACTGGCAAGTAGCTCGATCAAACAGGGCACGGACCTGATCTTGGGCGCGCCGGATTGTCGCTGTCGAGCCGACGATTTTCGGTGGGCGGCCGTTATGCGAGAGGATGATATCAATCGCGACTTCATAGAGACCTGTTAGCGTTCCAAGTGGCCCCGAAATCAAATGTAGTTCGTCTTGAAGAATGAGTTGCGGCTGCATCGACGTTCCGACCCCGAATAGCGCGCGTGACGCTGGGTTGCGGACAATCTGAGCAAACTTATCGACCGTGCCAATCAGCATCGTTGGACGCTGCTGGTAGATGTCTTCGTCAACAGAGAAAATCGGAATTGGTGTTCCATTCAGTGCGCATCCAGAAGTGCGACATTCGGTAACTATCGAGTCTGTGTGCCGGCGTTGGACGTAATTTAGATCTTCGTTGCAGCACGGGCACTTGGTAAGCTGCCGAGCTTGAGGCTTGAAACTGTCTCCCTTGTTATCAAATGCGTCCTTACGCGTGTTTGGTGTGGCGTCGCCGCCAACCCATAGCCCAAGCGAGAATGGAGTTGTTCCCAATTGGTGCTTCCTGCCTGAGGCCACAGTGCCGCGGCGGATCGCCTCGCAGGCGCAGATTGTGGCAGCCGCACGGATGAACTGCTGCGTAGTCAGTAGCCGCAGCGTGTAGCGCATGATGCATGCTACACCGTCGCCATCCTGAGGCTTCGCACCTGCAAGGCGGCGATGAAAAGCCACCATGGCCACTAGACCGAGATATGCTTCAGTCTTGCCGCCGCCAGTTGGGAACCAAAGGAGGTCCATTACACCGCGGTCCGGATGCTGGGAGTCTAGTGTTGACTCCATCGAAAGAAGCAGAAAGCCGAGCTGGAATGGACGCCAGATCAAGGAGGATCCGCTCCAGACTCGCTGGGTTTCCATCGCGAGATTGGCAAGGCGGAACGCTTCAGCCATTGCGTGATCAGTAGCTAGCCTATTCACGCCGCGACGCATCCGATCAAGCGCTAGCTGAATTTCGGCAAGATGAGAGTTTGCTGTTACCAGGAGGTGGTTCGGAATGCCCTCCAGTGTCATGCGCTGATCTTCCAACCAATCGGCATATGCATCACATATGCTGCCAAGATGCTTGATCAATTCATCATCGGTACTGTCGGCCAGCGTTGCTGCCGCAAGCGAGCCGGAATCAGCGAGCTTGGCAAAGTGGTGTGCCCCGTCGGGACTCACCGCTCTTGCTGTGGCCTGAGGCATCCAAGTTGTTTGTACGGCATCGATCTCTTGCCCCTCGGCGTCAATGCTCCATCGAGCGGAGCACGTGTGGCCGGTGGCGTACTCGCGCGAATGACGAAATAGGAGGGCATTGGAGCGATCGTCAGCATCGATCGCCGTTTTCCGGCTTGGGCGTGTGATGAGGCGGGACTCGGCAGCAGCCCGAACAGTCAAGCCTGTTTGGAATAACGTTGCAACCTCGATTGCGTCCCTGCTTCGTTCAGGCAAGGAGCCATTTACCAATGTGATCGTAGCCAGTACTCCAGCCTCAAACGCTATAACCCTCACATTCAGTCGGACACCATTGATGCCGGCAATGGGTACCGGGAAGTCATGGCTGCCGGGAGTCAGGACAATGTCTTGGAGTGGCACGTGGCAAGGCGTGCGAACCCATCGGTTTGTCTGATTTGGATGCGGCTGATAGCGAGCACATGCAACTTCCACGACAACCCGTGGCGCGTCCGCGCTATCCGACGCGCAAGCGAATGATAATCCGGCCGTTGAAGGGCGCCGCATCCGGGACGCGGCGGGCTGGGAAGCCGCGTCAGTCTCTTCATTACTGTCTCCATCTCCGCCTGCGACTGCGAGGCGCTCGTCCTGCTCCGGTGGTAGGACAGTGTTCTGAGGCCAGAGAATACCAGTGAGATAGACGTCCGATGGTCTAGCATCGATGATTTCGTCGTTAGCTAGCGGGCCGATCAGATCGATAGCAAGCTGGTCGACAAGAGTATCGCGAACGGTCATTGACGGGGCCTCGGTATAGCAATTGAGAGGGAGCTGAGGAGGGGGGCAAATAGAAAGCCGCTCGATTTCCACGGTTCAAGCATGCTTTCCGAGTAACTGCTGTCCGGCGCAACAACCATTGATCGAATGCCGATTGACCGACAAGCACCAAGCCAACCAATACGCTTTTGTATTTTCCATGAAATAAGATTGATATCGGACTTGAAACGCTCGCTCAGTCCAGCCAAGCGCTGCTCTCCATCATTCAATACGTACTGCCAGCCTGCGCTCTCCTGGGCGCGCAGGACCATGCGTTGTCGAAGCGATTGGGACGCCCAAGCTGACTGCGCAGCCATCGCGTCGTCTTGACGCGAGAAGAATGGTCGCCCTACAAGTCCCGGAGGATCAATGTCGTAGGGTCTGCCAACCTCCACCTGAATTGACTGTCCGGTGTTGCGCCACAAGCGGTCATTTGTGACTCTGCAGCTCGGCCCGTTGGTCGTACCAACGAGCAACCGCTCACGTGGTCTGGTAGCGCCGACAAGCATTACGCGAGACTCTTCACCCGTGTCATCTATTGCTAACCGCTCTTGCAGATAGAGATAAACAGTCGGCGCCTCGCGCCCTTTGCTTGCATGAATAGTTCCAAGAATTGGCCCTGAGGTACCAAACTCTGGCGTGCAGAAAATCATCGGCGGATTGGTGCGGGCAAGGACTTTGCGCAGCATATGTAGATCGACCGTCACTGCAGATTCGCCGGCTACTTCCACGCAGCGGCTCCATGCCTCAGCGCAATTGATGGGCGCCTGTATTCCACGTTCGTGCCAGCGTCTCTCGAACTCATCACGTGATATTCGCCGATGTACATAGTCCCAGAACAGGTGCGCAACCCACGCTCGCACGCAGATGGGCATGTTTGAAAGCCGCAGGCGATGCGGGGTCGTTCCAGCATGACTGGATGCGATAAGTACGTCCAAGCGATTGCGCATTAGCACTAACGAATCGCTCGAGACCATCGAAAGATCAAGTTTTCCTACGTCCCCAACATCCTCATGTGCCAAGCGCCGGATCTCGCTCTGGACATGCCTTTCGATGTCTGGCCTCCGGCTATCCAGTACTGTGCGACGAAGATCAGTGAAAATTGCAAGAAGATTGGGGTCGTTGGTGCGATGAACTTTTGTCAGGTAAAGCTGCCGAAATCCGCGCTTCACTAGTTCGTCGAGGAAGTTGGTGCATCTGCCCTCTTGGTTAAGCTCAGCGAAGCCGTAGATTGCCTGTGCGCGATCAGCGAATACGGTGATGCCACTCTCCGGATCGAGAGCGTCAATCATCGCAAGGATTAGATCGGCACGAGCTCCAACAATGTCTTGAGCTTCATCGATGATCAGATGCTCTATGCGGACGAGATCGTCACGAACATCAGGATCATCCAGCACAAGGCGGTGCGCGGCATTGATGTTGTCTTCATAGCTTCCCGTAAGACGGGCATTCTTCGTAAATCCTGATTGGACAGCCCACGCGAATGCATCGAGTGTAATGATTCGAATGCTGGCAGAGTCAGCTGGATCTTCAAGTGCTCTAGCGATGCGGTTGCGGATCTCTACGACTGCAGTGCGGGTGAAGCTGATCAGACTGATTCGAGAGGCTGGAATTCCGCTGTTCACCATAGATGCGACGCGCGCGCACGCGGCGTGCGTCTTTCCTGTTCCTGGACCTGCATCAACAATGAGGCGTGCGCTCGGCGGCTCAGTGATAGGGTCGTCCTGCCAGGTGGCTTCGCCAGCAGCACGATTCTCCTGTTCCTGCGCAGAGGCAGCCGGTGCCGCTACGGGGCCGGGATTGCCTGTTTTGCTTTCTGCCTCTGTGTGCTCACTGATTTCGGGAATGCCTACCTCGATTACGCCATCAGCGAGTGGCCATAATTTCCCTCTAAAGCTGATTGCTGGCGCCCCCCCCAACTCCAGTAGCGGCCTGCATATTGTGGCAATAGTTTTGCCAAGTCGCTTTACCCGGACCTCTACTTCCTCTGTCACGCCGCCTCCCTGTAGCGCCAGCCTAAGTCTGCTGTATTGATGTATCACTCTTCACAGAGGGGCGCTCATGGCAATTCACCTCATTTCAGTGGATTTTGATCCAATTTCATTTGAGATTTCAAGGGGGCATGTTAGGCAATTAGTCGCAGCGGTCTCCTGAGGGCGCGGGTTGTCGGCGATTGAAGTGATACAGCCCATGCTGCTACGGCGCGGTCAAATATTAGGGTCGTCCGGGGACTTGCCGCTGCCGCGTTCTGCGCTAAATGACCTTAAGGATCGGTACGGAGTAATACCGCGTAGTTCTGCGCCTGAGTTTCTTCGGCATGGCTTCGTAGCTCGGTTCTCGGCAAAAAAGTACCGCATGAGTGCCAAGCTTGTAGCTCGCTGAACGCGCGAGTGAAGTTGAAGTGGCGCGGTTGGGCTGTTGGAGCATAGCTCTGGTCAGCTTTGGCAGAGCTAATTTTTGGCGAAACGGTGGTCAATGACTAACTGCCAATCATCCCCCGTGAGTATGACAGTCGATGTGGGGCTCATTAAATATGTGGCGGCTTCGTCGCCACGCGTGACTCTGTGCGCAGGCTTAGTCCACCAAAAGGAGGGATGGCCGCTTGCGCGCCAACTCTTCGTCGAAGAACTCCCGGAAGGAAATCACGTTTGTGTCGTTGTAGTAGAGAGACTCATTGTTCTTCGTCTTCAGCGACTCGGGAACTACCAGCGTAATCTCTGCCTTCTGCAGATCTGCAAGCGCTTCCTTTGATACCCGGTCATCCACTGTCGCAAGGAAAATTGCACAGTTGAAGCGTTCGTGGGTGATCTGCTTCCAGCGCTCGCGTAGAGTTGTCTTGGCCGAAAGAATGGCCGCGTCTTCATATCGCCTTTGTGTGTCCAAGGCAACCGTTGCCTGGTCAGGTAGGACGAAGTCTGGGCGTCGCTGACCAAGAATTGCCTGCGCCTCGAATCTAACTCCGCCAGCCTGCAACATGGCTGCCAGATGGGACTCAAACGACTTGCCGGCGCGGCTCTTTCTCTGTTGGCTTGCGGATAGAAAAAGGGCGTTCAACGACGCAAACCCGCGCACAGCGGCCGTGGCAGTTCGATCATGCTCAGCCAGGACTTTGGAGACCTCGACAGCCCTCATGCGAAGCTCGTGTTTACGGTAGATCGCAAACTCAATATCCCTGCTCACGCGCATCAGAGCGTCACCAGGCTTCTTGATTTCCCATGGATTGAACGTCCGTGATCTCACTGATTCAAGGAAGTCTGCTCTCGCCTCGTCAGCCAGTACGTCCGGATCCGGCATTCTGGAGTACTTGGCAGCAAGTGCCTCGATGGAGCCAGTACGAAGTGCGGCGTCGATTTCGCTGATCAGTTCGGCAGCCTCATCGGAATCGATGGCCGCGGCCCGCTTGAACTTTGATGGACTGAAGAGCTCGAAGTGGAAGGTCGATTGGATATCCAAGCGACTCTCAAGCAACTCCGCTTCAGTAGATGCTGAGTCGATCACGATGAACCAGTGATATGCGCTCCCTTCTGCCTGCAAGAGCGACCCGGCCAACAGCCAGGATGCGGGATTCAGATCAGCAAAGAGCTCTGCAGGAATTCTCGTGAAGTGGCATTCAGAACGCTTGTTGCTGAAGTACTTGATCCCGGAATCAGTCCTTACTTCCCCGGTTTGGGGCCAGAAGGAGGGGCAGTTGGCCTCAAGGATATGAGGCTTGTCTTCCCGGGCATGAAGCTCTGGAAAAAAACCGGACTCGCGGATGTCGCGAGGTACGTAGAAGCCTGACTGATGACCTCCACCCTCATTTGCCCACGACGCATCATTGAACGACAGCTTCTTCAGGAAGAGCTTGTCGCTGCGACCGACAAATGACTCAACCAGCGACCATTGATCTGAGTACCGTTCCAGAAAATCCATCTCCACTCCCGTTCTCCTTCAGTGGGAAGCCTGCCGTAGGATTTCGGCCAACTGATCCAGAAATGAAGCCTGCTCACTGGCGGTCTTGCCGCGTAGGGAGCACTCCCATACGGTCAGTACCCGCCAGTTCATGGCTTCAAGCTCAGAGGTAACGCGGTGGTCTCGCGCTCTGTTCCTGCCAATCTTATCTGCCCAGAACTCCGGGCGCGTCTTGGGCAGTCGATACAGCGGGCAATCATGCCCGTGCCAGAAGCATCCATGCACGAACACCACGGTCCGATACTTCGGCAGCACGATGTCGGGCCTGCCAGGCAGCTTTGCACCACCCAGCCGATACCTTAGCCCCCGGGCATGGAGGCCCTTGCGGACAAGGACCTCCAGCTTGGTGTTCGAACCGCGGATCCGCGACATCTGCGCGGATCGCTGCTCCGGGGTGAGGCTGTCTACCAAAGTCAGGCCTTGGCCTTCTTCTTCGCCGGCTTGGTCGGCTCGGAAGCGGCTTCCTGGACGAGATGGGGCGTCATGATCCGCGCCACCTCTCCAATCATCGGGACGACCACGGAATTGCCGAACTGCTTGTAGGCGCGGGTGTCCGAAACCGGGATCCGGAAATTGTCATCGAACCCCATCAGGCGCGCACATTCGCGGGGCGTCAGCCTGCGGGGATTCTTCTTCGCCCCCTGAGAGATAAGGATTTCCGAGCCGTCCTTGTAATAGCGCGCGGACAGCGTGCGGCAGGTACTTTCGGGCGTCACCAGGCCGAAGCCGAAGCCATTGCCCTTGTCGCGGTGCTTGGCTGCATAGTTCTGCAGGTACTCCCACAGCTTGTCCGACAGCGTGTACTTGTCCAGCACCTTGCCCTTTGCCCCGCCGATGTAGGGCTGATCCTCGCCCTCACTGCCATCCTGCTTGTGCAGGACCGAGCCCATACGGGGCGAGATGCCGAAGTCAGGCAGCTGCAGGTCGTCCCAGTTGAAGGCGGTCTCTTCGCGGAAGCCCACGATGATGATTCGCTCACGGTGCTGGGGGCCGAAGTGCTTGCCGTTGATGACCTTGGCGTGCACGTGGTACCCAAGCTCATTCTTCAGCACGTCCATGATGGTCGAGAAGGTTCGACCCTTGTCGTGGCTCATCAGATTCTTCACGTTCTCCAGCAGGAAAGCGCGAGGACGCTTGGCATCGATGATGCGTGCCACGTCAAAGAACAACGTGCCCTGAGTCTTGTCCGAGAAACCATGCGGACGACCGAGAGAGTTCTTCTTGGACACACCCGCGATGGAGAACGGCTGGCAGGGGAAGCCCGCCAAGAGCACGTCGTGATCCGGCACGTCGTTCTCATGGACCTTGGTGATGTCCGAAGCGAAGAGGTGATCGGGGCCGTCGTGAAAATTGGCCTTGTAGGTTTTGACCGCGTAGGGGTCCCACTCGCTGGTGAATACGCAGCGGCCGCCTTGCTTCTCGAAAGCTGTACGGATGCCGCCGATGCCGGCGAAGAGATCGATGAACCGGAATTTGCCCTCGCCCGATGGCGGCTCACCGAAAGGCAGCAGGCGCTGACGAATGGCGTCTGCGATGTAGGGCTTGGGTTCGGTTTCACGCAGCTGCCAGCGGCGGACCGTCTTCGGATCAACTCCCAGTGCCTGGGCGACCTCCTTGGGGCTGAAGCGCTGGAGGGAGAGGTCGATCAGTTCGTACGCGTTCATGGGTGCTCCGGGAATTCGGGGGACAGTATGTCCAATTTCTTCCCGTGGGAGAAGTGGGGCAATCGGAATTCACCTCTGGGTGGCGTAGGACTGGGCCGGTGCGACCCTTCGGGTTCTTTGCTGCGCGAGCGATGTGATCGTTTCAGGCTCCTGTCGCATATCCTGCGACCGCAAGGTTGTCAGACCCTGCTGGGCGAGCGCGGCATTGCGGCGTCTGCTCCTCACGATGAACACGTTCGCCATGAGCGGCAATTCATGCGCGGGATCAGCGCACCTTCCGGTGACCGCGCATCAGTTCGCGGGTGCTCGCTTCCACTCGCTGCCATTCGATCAGAAGCACCCGCGCGTAGCTCATCTCCACAGCCACGCCATCCGCCACATCCACCATCGAATGCCGGCACATCGCCACCCGGTCCCCACTAGACCGAACAAGCTTCCCACCCTCGATCATCACCCCATCCGGCATGTACTCCCACGGGTCGCAGCTGATGAACGTCCTCACCCGTCCAGCCCCGTCCCGCACCACATACCAATCCGGCGCCGTCTCCCACGTATCCCGCGCCACCCACGACCGATCCACCGCATAAGGCGTCAGCCCCCAGCGCGGCGTCAGCGCCACGCGCTCGCTCAGATCCTGCGCCAGGTAATCCGCCGCCGCCGCGCCACCCACATACCGCAGCTCAATCGAGACCTGCCGGTACCCATCCTCCACCGACCGCACCGGATGATCCCCCGGCGGCGCGGCATCGAAATCCGGCCAGAACACCGCCAGCATCACGCCGCCACCGGCAAACGGGCCGATCTGGTTGTAGTAGAGATTGGCCGGGAACATGAAACGGTGCGGGCCCAGGTTGGCCTCCACCGGCTGCGCCGTGTAGGTGCGGCCGCCCACGGTGCGGGGGCTGTTGGTGCCTTTGAGCGTGGCGACGATGTCGTCATCCAACGCCGTGGATGGCGGCCGCGCGCAGCCGCTGGCAGCCAGTACGGCCACCAGCGCGGCGCAGGCCAACCGGCGTGCGGGTGTGCTGGTCATGGTGAAACTCCTTGCGCGTGATCGAGGGGATGCCGGGGCAGGGGCCTACCGCTGCCCCTGCACCCGCTCGCTGGCCATCACCGTCAGCGACAGCACCGCCATCAGCAGGCCCTCCATCTGCCGGTCGCCCAGACGCTGCTCGGGCGCGCCGTTCTGCCGCGTGCGCTCCTCGGCCAAGGCCATCTCGGCCACGGCGCGCAGGCCGCCCAGGGTGCAGTCGGCGTCGGCCAGCTGCATGCGTCGGCCGAGGCTCAGGTTGCGCTCGTGCCATGGCTGGCCATCGGCGCCGGCGCCTGCCGCAATGCGGCGCAGGGTAGCGACAAACCCGTTGGGATCGGTCGCGGGATCATCCTCGTGATCGGCGTTGGCCGGATCGCGCTGGGTGTGCAGATCAGGGAGTTTCGTTGCGCTCATGGCAGTGCTCCGTGCAGGAAGACAGCAGCCACCGATGAAGGTGGCGGACGATGCGTGGTTCGAAAGCCGGTCTATAGCGAAGCCGGTGGGTCCGAAGACCCCCACGCACCGCCCGCCATGGAACGCGAACGGATTGCCAGCCGGCGCCACGCAGAGGTGACGCCGGCTGACAAGCGTAAACACATCGCTATAGAACGGGCTTTCGACACCCGCGCCACCCGTGTCAGGTGGCAATGCCAAGGTGTACTCGCACGGTTGCGAGATGCCAAGAAACCGTAGCCCTGAGAGGCCGCAAGTGTTGACGCTTACGGCATTGTTGCATGCAGGCCCCAGCGCAGATCCTTTGTGCTAACGCGGTTTCGGCCGGTGTTAAGTTACCGCCCGGACGCGCCTGCAAATTCACGGTTTGCAGCAGCGCATAGTTCCGATTGCGACAGTCCACTTGTGTCGCAGATGCCGGAAGTGTGCCGATTGCGTCACCGCTTAACTGTGCAGGACCAGTCTCGACACCGGCCACAGCTAGGGCTTGCGGGCCAGGTCGCAGTCATTGCCGTAGGCCATCGCCGCCTCGCGCGGTGGCAAGTCGGCGTAGAGGGTAAGCGCGTGCTCATCCATGTCGGCGTCCGATTGGTCGATGGAGAACAGGTAGCGCAGCTCGCGGTCGAAGGCCTGCAGCTATTCGGTTTCGATTGGAGTCATGATCATCCTTCTGGGGGCAACAGAGGATGGCGTGGTGGCTTTTCAGAAGCTGGTAAAGGCTGAAAGCCATATCGGCGTTCCAGAGGCTCAGTGCTCAAGGCAATGCATCTGATGGAACGCGAGCTCAACCTATCCGCTCATCCGGTGCATCTTCCGTACTGCATTCCAATCCGTTCAATCGCGTCCTCCTCCAAACCTGACCGCATAAGCACAGATTCTGGCATTGGGCCCTTCCTCGGCTCGATACGTTAAGAGGCTGGTATGCATGTTCTGCTTGCCGTCCCTGCTGGATCGCCAGTACGGCCTCACACCCCCTCGCTGGAACGGGGCTTCCCCACCGGTTCTGTATCCGAGGCTTTCGAGCGCTCGACCTGCGCTTTCTGCATCCCAGTAGCACACCCCGTCCGGGGCTTCAGTTACCGGCGGCTTGCCCCGCTGATAGAAGGTCACCTCGTGGTGGGGAAAATCACGCGCCGACTCGACCGAAAAGTACGATGCGCCATAGTTGTAGCCTTCTGCCGTAACAAGGTCTCTGGCGTAGGTCCTGATACTGACCTTCTTGTCTTGTAGCAGAGTGAAGCCGATTGCGGCGCCGAACTTTTCCGGGCTGATATCCCCCCGCGACCTGAGTGAATCTGCGTAGGAGAGAATGCGCTTCTGCAGCTCGGTCATCGGGATACCGGACTGATGATGATCTGGTGCTGAGCTACCTTTTTCACTGACAGGCGCATCCGGTTGAGGTGCGCACCCGACCGCCAGTGCTGACACAGCCAAGAGCCAGCAGGCGGCGGGAGAAAGGGCAGATAGTCCTCGGCGGTTCCCGATCATCAGCAACTCCATTGCGGCATTAAGACCACTCTACGGGCTGCGGCGTGAGGAGCCCAGAATGTTGGCTTGCCTCGGTTCGAACTACCCGCGGGTTCCCACCTTCGCGACTCAGCTGTGCAGCACCAATCCCGGCATCGGCCACAGCAATGGCGTCCGGGCCAGATCGTAGTCATTGCCGTAGGCCATCGCCGCCTCGCGCGGCTCCAGATCGGCATAGCAACTCAGCAGGTAGGCATCCATGCCGGCCTCGCGGTGGTTGGTGGCAAACAGGCTCAGCAGGGCGTGATCAAATTCTTCCAGCCACTCGGCGTCGATCGGGGTCATGGTCATCCTCCTTGGGGGAGGGGAGGATGACGTGGCGGTGTCTCATGCGCTGGGACGGGGGCTGGCAAGCTCCGAACGTTGCTCGCGCCGATGTGTGGCAGAGCGCAAGGTTCTGACTGTTCCTAAGGACACCGTGAGGCATCAGTGGCAAAGTCGGCTACGGCACATGATTCTGAAAAGCCGTTGCGCAGCGCGAACCACAGCGCAGGAAATAAACTGGGTTGGGTATGAACAAGAGGGATCACCATGGGCGGAGCAAATCAACCCAGGAAAGGCGAGTTCTATCTTCTAAAGCCCGATGTTCTGAGCGGTGGCCGCGGGCATGGCGTAGTGCTCGACAACTCGCGATCCGTACCGCTGCCAGTCTGCCTTGACTCAACCTCAGAGAGAGCGGGGTTGGCTTCCATGAAGGAGCTTCCACGCCTCCGCTATGACAACAGTGTTGGCGACTTTCCTGGTGACCTGGAGAGTGGGTTCAGGGGCTACTGGCTTGTCTCGCAGCCGCTGAAGGATGTACTTGAATCCGTTGATCGCGCGGGATTCTCCTTCCTGAAATGCGAATTTGCTCTTGAAGATGGATCGGCCGCCCCGCCCCATTACCTGTGTGAAGTCACCAGGATGTTGGACGCCATTGATGAGGCAGCATCCACGGTGAACGTGCTCACAGAGGGCTATCCGCGCGGAAAGTTCTACAGCACTGTCGGTGGTGCGCGCTTTGCGATCAAGAAGGACACGGTGGGAGAGGCCCATGTCTTTCGAACGCCCTATGCCGCAGACGTGTTCTGTGATCGTGTTCTGCGCGACGCACTCATCCAAGCCGGATTCGCCAGGTCGCTAGCAACGCGTGGTGTCTGCTTGATAGATGCAGCCGATGTTTCACTGAGTTGATGTGTCGACCAACCGACTTCAAATGCCTGTCGAAGGCTGGTCAGTCCACTCATGGCTCTTCCTTGAATACAAACTACGACGTCACCCTGTGATTCCGCAGCAACCCGCGAACCGCTGATTCGAGACGCTGCCAGTCGCGCAGCATCACGCGTGCATAGCCCATCTCAATGGTGATGTTGTCGTCCATGTCCACCATGGAGTGGTGGCACAGTGCGACCCGCTTGGCACCTGTAGATACCAGTGCGCGGCCTTGCACCGACAACCCGTCGGGCACCCGATCGGCTGGGTCGCAACTGATGAAGGTGGTCAGCCTTCCATCGGTCGAGCGCGCGACATACCAATCGGGCTCCAGCGCCGGGTTACGCCGATAAGGCACGCCAAGTTCAGCCTCCGAATCCTTCACGTAGGCATCCATCAGTGCGGGGTTGATTGCATAGGGCGTCAGGCCCCAGCGCTCGGCCTGGGCGTCCCGCAACTCCAGACGCTGGGCCGGGTTGCGGCTGCGCAGGGAACCCGCTTCGGCCGTGGCATCGTTGCTGGAGCGTCGGCCAAGGTAGTCAGCGATCGGCACGCGATCCAGGTAGTTCAACTCGATCAGCACCTGCCGCTGACTGTCCTCTACCGACCGAACCGGGCGGTTGCCCGGTGGCGCGGCATCGAAGTCAGGCCAGAACACGGTCAGCATCACCCCGCCATCGGGGTGCGGGCCGATCTGGTCGTAATACATGTTGGCCGGGAACATGAAACGATGGGGGCCCAGCCTGGCCTCTACCGGCTGCGTCGTGTAGGTGTGACCGCCAACGGTACGTGAGCTCGATGCGTCTTGAGATAGGATGCCGTCGAAATCCTTTTCCGTGGATGGGGCCTTGGCACAGGCGGTGGCGCCGAGCGCGGCCACCAGCGCGGCGCAGGCAAGCCGGCGAACCGGTACGTTGCTCATGGGCGAGTTCCTTGCGCTCGATCGTGACCATTATGGAGAGTGCTTGGCTCCATTGCGACCAGGCAGGTGCGGCGGGCGTCTGGATCTCCCTGCATGCGGGAATGCACTGTCGAAAATAGCGCAACCATTCTTCACCGAGGTGTATAAGAGATCGTCAGGCATTGCCCTGGTAGTCATTTGATGCAGCAACGAGGGACCGCAATGCTTCCACAAGGAAGAACACTGCTCTGCGTGGCCATGACCGTGTGCATGGCATTCGTCGCCGGTTGCCAGTCCGAATCCCGGCCCCAAGCGGAAGCCCATTCAGCAGCGGCCCGGTTGGACCAGGCGCCGCTGGTCAGACCGTTCCCGCTGGTGGCAATGGATAGCCCAATGGTGGTCGAATTCACGTTGCTACCCCCTGGGAACAGTGGGTCATCCACCTTGTTCCTCGGCATTCGTGTGCGCGGAGAGGATGGACTGAAGTCCCTCGATGCCGCTAGCGAAGTGCGCGCCCTCGGGCTGCCTGCCCAGTTGAAACTGGAGCGTCTGGACGGGCAGCAGTCCACGGTGGTTCCGTTGGTGCGAGTGGAGTCGGTGGCAGGTGGTCCAGCCAGGATTGAGCCTATCGGGCCAACGGGCAACGTCGCCGGCGGCTGGTTGGATAACGTCGATCATCAGTCTCTGCAATCTGCGGGATTGCAGCCCGCTGGCAGCCACTACACACAGGTGGGATTGGCGTGGGCCCAAGGACAAGCGCCCGGAAGGTACCGGTTGACTATCCAGCTGCTTGCGCCCGACGGGAGATTGTCATCGACGCCTTCTGAGCTGCTGGTGGCCTATGTAAACAAGTCGAAGTAGGGGGGATTCAGCCAGCCGGGACGCCTCCAACTGCCCGCGAACCCACCTGGGTGACCATACGGCCAGGACCGCATCACGCAACAAGGATGGTCAGGCATGGCGTCACTTACCTAAAACGGATGCCCAACCCATGGCGTAGCCAAAGCGCATCGCCGCCTCGCGTGGGAGGAGACCGGCGTAGCAGCCCAGCAGGAAGGCGTCCGTGCCAGCACCCTGGTGAATGGAGAACAGTTAGAGAGGGTGCCGCCGACTCATGACGCAGCCGGCAGCGTAATCGACTTGATGTTGACGAATTCCTTCAAACCCTCCGGCCCATGCTCACGCCCGTAGCCCGATGCCTTCACCCCGCCGAAGGGCAGGGTGGGGCCGGCCACGTTGAAACCATTGATGCAGACCATGCCGGTATCGAAGTAGGTGCTGGCCAGCTCGCGCGCGCGTTTCACATCGCGGCTGAAGATGCCGCCGCCCAGCCCGTAGCGGCTGTCGTTGGCAATGCGCATGGCGTCATCATCGTCCTTGGCCTTGATGATGGCCGCCGCGGGGCCAAACAGTTCGTCCTCATACGCCACCTGGCCCGGCGCCACATCGGCCAGCACCGTGGCGGGGTAGAACCAACCGGTCTTGGCCGGCACTTCGCCCCCCACCACCAGCCGCGCGCCCTGGGCGACGCTCTTGCTGACCTGCTGGTGCAGGGTGTCACGCTGGGCCTTGGACACCATCGGGCCGAGCTGGGTGCTGCCGTCGTTCGGGTCGCCCATGCGGATCTGCGCGAACTGCTTGGCGTAGGCCTCAACGAACGCGTCGTAATTCTTCTCGGTCACGATGAAGCGCTTGGCATTGACGCAGGTCTGGCCGTTGTTGAACAGGCGCCCCTTCACGCAGGTCTTCACCGCCAGTTCCAGGTCGGCATCGTCCAGCACCAGATAGGCATCGTTGGAGCCGAGTTCGAGCATGGTCTTCTTCAGTGCCTTGCCGGCCTTCTCGGCCACGGTGCGCCCGGCCTTTTCACTGCCGGTGAGCGTTACCGCGCGCACCAGGTCGTGGTCGATGATGGCATCGGACTGGTCATGGCTGATCAGCAGTACGCCGAACAGCCCCTTGGGCAGGCCGGCTTCCTCGTACAGGTCGCGCAGGAACAGGCCGCTGCCGGTGCAGCTTTCGGCATGCTTCAGCAGCACCCCGTTGCCGGCCATCAGGCTGGCAATGGAGTAGCGCACCGCCTGGTAGGCGGGGAAGTTCCACGGCTGGATGCCGTACACCACGCCAATGGGCGAGTGGGTCACGATGCCTACGCCATTGGCCGAGGGGCGCTCTTCATCGGCCAGCACCTTCGGGCCCTGCTCGGCGGTGTACCTGCAGATGGCCACGCACAGGTCCACCTCGCTGCGGCTGTCATCGATCAGCTTGCCTACCTCGTTGGTCATCAACTGGGCGAAGGCTTCCTTCTTCTCTTCCAGCTTGCGCGCAATGGCGGCCACCACCGCAGCGCGCTCTTCCAGGCTGCGCAGGCGCCACTGCAGGAAGGCTTCATGGCTGGCCTTTACGGTGTCTGCTGCCTGGGCGTCGGACATGTAGGCATAGGTATCCAGCACCTGTTCGGTGAGCGGGTTGATGGTGGTGAGCTGCTGCTGGGTCATGGTCAGGTCAACCTTGTACTGGGGAGGGGAAGGAGAGCGTGATTCGTAGCGGCGTCAGCCGTAGCGACGGCGATGGCGGTGCAGCGCGCCCTGCACGTTGTGCAGGGCCTTCAGCATCTCGTCGCGCCAGCCATGGGCCGGAAGCGCGCGCACCGCGGAGTGGGCGGCGCAGACGAACGGGGTGCCGGCCCAGCGCTCGGCCAACGCGCGGGCCCAGCGATCAAACGCATCGGCGGCACCGGCGCGGGCCTGCAGCGCCCGCGCCAGCCTGGGGTGGAACTTCAGCCGAGACTGGGGCAGCCACCTGCCCAGCACGCCGGGCGCTGCCAGCACGTTCAGGGTGTCATCCACATGCACGATGCCGCTGCGGCGGTGGCGGACCAGCACCGAGCTGGCGTGCACGCTGTCATCGGCGGGCACCAGATCCAGGCCGGCGGGAATGGAGAAATCCAGGTCATCGGCGAAGTCGGCCTGGGTGGCCACGTCCTCGATCACGTGGGGATCCCACGGCAGGCCCGGCGCCCGTTGCAGGTGGCGGCGCGTGCCGATCAGGCGTGCAGCGGGCAGCAGCTGGTGCAGGGGCGCGCAGTGCAGGGTATGGAACGGGTGCACATTGATGATGGCATCCACCCGCGTGCCGCCGGCAGTAAGGTCCAGCAGGGCCTGGCGCTGGGCCTCACTGGGGGTGTAGCTGTCCAGTACCACGAACCGGCCATTGCGGCGGCGTAGCAAGGAAAGCTGCGTACCGACGTTGAGCAGCCCGGCCACCTTGAAGGTGCCGCGCAGGTTCCAGAAATCGGGGGCGAGTTGCTGCATCAGGATCAGTTGGCGGGGCGTTGTGGGCCATCGCCGGGGTTTGCTTGGGGGTGTGACTGATCGTGCGCAGGCCGCGATTCCAGCGGTGTGAAAGCGGGTGATGGGGATGTCAGGGGCGGTGGCGGTTCGGCTTCCTCAACGGACCAGGCACAGGCTTACTGGCAGATGCGTGCAGCCCCCCGGCTGGCGCTGGGTCTGCGCTCCGTCAGTTGGGAATCATCGGGTAAGCCACCTCGCCCAGATCGGGTGCGCCTTCCTTCAACATCAACTGCAGGATAGCCGGCACCAACTGGCCGAGGATGGCGGCGCCATCGCGCAGCTGCGCGCGATTGGCCTGGCTGTCCCAGGTGGCCCCGCCGTGCACCAGCTGGTTGCGCAACACATACAGGCGGTCCAGCACGATGGAAATCACGACCTCGGTGCGCCGTTCAACCACGGCCTGCAGCGCCAGCCGCTGGTCTGTGGCAAAACGCTCGGCCCAGCGGTTGCTGCTGTCATGTTCACGCAGTGCCTGCCAGAAGCGTGCGTACACGAAGCGGTTGGCAACAAGCGTGCGGATGGGGCCGGGGAACTGTTTGAACAGAATGTCCTGCAGTCGTTCTTCGGTGTCGTGTGCCAGCAACGCGTTGAAGAAACGGCGCAGTTGCTCGCGCTCGGCATTCTCGAAGCCGAACTCCTGCGCGTAGGCTGCGTTAAGCGCGATCCACAGGAACAGGAAACGGGCATCCGTATCCTGGTCTTCCTGTTCAGCGCGGTTAAGCCAGCTTATGGCGCGGTGCAGGCGCACGCGCGCGGAGCCCGGCTGCGCATCGCGAACGTGGCGGTGCGCTTCCTTCAGAGCAGTCGAATCCATTTGTCCCCCTGTCAGCTGGGCCATTATGCATGCCGAATCAGCCAAGGGAACTACTCCGAACGTCGTGCGCTGCGCCACGCTTCGGGCAGCCCCTGCCATAGCGTGTCCAGCGCGCTGGTGTTACCGCAGTCCAGTGCAGTTGACCGGCACTGTGGGCAGTTGCGGAACCAGGTGAGGCCCTCGATGCGCACGTCCCCGGTTGGGGGCGTGGTGCGCTTCCAGCCGCAATCCCGGCAGCGATAGGTCAGTTTCTGTGCGCGGCCCCACATCGTCCGGCGCGCCTCAGTCATCTACGCCGAAAGACGGCTGGTCGGCCAGCCAGCGGCCCAGGCCATAGAGCGCAAAGCCATATACCACCGTGGCACCAATGATCTTGAACATACAGTCCCTCTGCTGATGATTGAGTGGAGCATCCCTGCCCCGGTTCGATCCGTCGACGATCAGTCTGCGCAGATGTGCGACAACCGGTGTCGGGTGCAAGAGGTCGATTCGAACGTCCGTTTCCCTGTCTCAATACTGGCGTGCGCGCCGCGTGCCACTGCGGGCGCAGCCCGCTGGCGTCGCTGCAGGAGCGAATGGCATTTCAGGCCATTCCTAAAGACGCGGCGCACGCGTTGGCGATAGATTCTTCGACGACGGGGAAGGCGCGCTATCGGCTGGGCGTGCGATTACTTGAGCCAGGTTTTGGTGCACAGATCGTTCCACGCCGACGCACACAGAAGACCGCTCTGCCTGCTGGGAAAGTGTGACTGGATTCACCATAATCACGCGATCAAGGGGAAGGAACCCGTTGCCGACCGAAGTGCCAGCTTGCGACATCAGATGTCGCAGCCTCCGGTTGAATCGGCTCATCCCCGCTCGGGACGCTGTGCAATACACAAAGGATTGGCACCATGGACAACGACAATCGCTCTTCGCTGGCGCGCCAATGGCGCCTGCTGCAGTTGCTGCATCCCGCTCCGCATTACCGCACGGTCAAAGAGCTGTCCCAGGCCTTGGCGGCAGAAAGCTACAAGGGGGGCACGCGCACCATCGAACGCGATCTCAACGCCCTTTCGCTGCAGTTCCCGATTGAGAGCAATGATCTGCAGAAGCCCTATGGTTGGGCATGGATGCGCGGTGCATCCGCCTTCAGCATGCCCGGCATGTCTGTGTCGCAGGCTGTGGTGCTGTTGACGGCGCAGCGCAACCTGCAGGGGCTGCTGCCGGCCAACCATTGGCCGGCACTCACGCCGTTCTTTGAACAGGCTGAAAAGACGCTGGCTGCGGTACGCACGACCCGTGCCCTCCGGCGCTGGCACGACAAGGTGGCCGTAGTGCCGGCCAGCCAGTCACTGCTGCCGGCAGCGGTGGATACCGACGTCGCGGTGAACGTGCACCAGGCACTGTTCAGCGACAAACAGCTGCACCTGGACTACGTGGCCCGCGGTCGCAGCGACCCCAGCGAATACGTCTTCCACCCTTATGGAATGATCCAGCGCGGTACGTCCAGCTACCTGGCCGGTCGTATCGAGGGCCGCTCGGAAACCACCACGCTGTCGCTGCACCGTATCCAGCGTGCCCGCATGCTTGATGCTGACACCGAGGGCGCCGAAACCTTCGAGCTCGGCAACTATGCGAGCCGCGTGGCCGCAGGCTTCGAGAGCAAGGGGCCGTTGTCTGTCGAGCTTGAGCTTGACGAAGCGCTTGCCCAGCACCTGGCTGAGACCCCGCTGTCGCGCGACCAGCAACTCGATGTCGGTGATGGCCTGGTACCGCGCCTGCGGGCCACCGTTGACGATTCGGCCCAGCTGCGCTGGTGGCTGCTGGGTCTGGGGGCATCGGTACGCGTCCTGGCGCCCGCAGCACTGGCCGACGACATCGCCGCCCGCCATCGCAGCGCTGCACAGCGCTACTGAAGCGCGTGTGCGACGCCGGATGTCGCATGCCCACCCAACAATCACTCCGCACCACATCACCGAACTACACGCCACACAGGGGATATCGATGTTCGCTGTAAAGAATCAATGCCTCAGTCTGCTGGACCGGATCACCACACTGGTTGACAACGCGGGCATCGAGCTTCCGGAAAACCGGGTGCTGGCCGAGGAAATGCAGCAGGCCGAGCTGCTGGTCCCGATCATCGGCGCCTTCAGTGCAGGCAAGAGCTCGTTGATCAACACCTTCCTGGGGGCGGACGTGCTGCCGGTCGGGATCACCCCGGAAACGGAGCTGGCCACCGAACTGCGTTACAGCCAGGATCCGCACATCGTGGCCCATCGCGCCGACGGTGGCAGTGACAGGCTTGCCGTGCAGGAGCTGCTGTCGATCAAGCCGCGCGCATCGCTGTACACGCACCTGGAACTGCACCTGGATGATCCCCGTCTGCAGGCGCTGTATCCGCAGGTACTGGTGGACATGCCGGGGTTTGGCTCGTCGTTGGAAAGCCACAACAAGGCTATTGCCTATTACCTGCCGCGTGGTGCGCACTTCATCGTCGCTGTAAGCGTGCCCGACGGCACCCTGGCTGAGTCGACGCTGCGCCAGCTCGAGACCATGCAGACCTATGAAGCCGGGTTCTCCATCCTGCTGAGCAAAGCCAACCTGCGGTCGGCCGAAGAAACCGATGCGGTGGAGATGGCGGTGCGCGAACAGCTGGAACTGCGCCTGGGCGCAAAGCCTGCCATCGCACGCGATGACCGCAAGCCAGGGAATGGCCTGGCCTTGCTGCTGCCGCAGATTTCGGCAAGCGACCTCTGGCTGGCGCGCTTCCTGCCGCGCATTTCGAGCCAGCTCTCCCACGCCCGCGTTCAGGTGAAGACGGCGCGCCGAGCGCTGGATCAGAGCGGTGCGGAGATTGCCCGCAGCGTGCGGCAGTTGAATGAAGCACTGGATGATCTGAATGCCGAGCGTGACGCGCTGGTCGCCCGCTTGGGGCGCAGCCATCTGGCCCCGGTGGTCGAGCAGTGCGTGCAGGAAGTGGGCGACGCACTGCGCGAAGCGTCCAGTGAGCTGCAGGCGGCCGCCGCCGGCGGCAACAATGCCCGGTTCTCGCAGGTGGTCAGCGACATCTCCCGCCAGCGCCTGAGCCGGGTTGTCAAAGAGCGCATGGATGGGCTGAGCCAACAGGCGGTGGCCGATCTGGCCACGTCGCTGTCGCAGCGGGAAATGCATGACGTCGGCAGCGTGGGCGGGGTGGAGTGGACGCAGCAGATGCAGGTGCGCGTACAGGAGACCCTGGCCCAGACCAGCATGGCGCTGGACCGCTGGCAGAGCACCCTGCAGAAAGCGAGGGAAAGCGAACAGGTGCTGCGCCCCGACATGGGCGACGGCGAGAGTGACCGGGAGAAAGTGCAGCAGGCCAAGCTTGCCTTCCGCAGCGTTGCAACGGTTCTGGCAGTCACCACGAACGTTGTGGCGCCGGCCATCGAACTGGTCGTGATCTTCCTGCCGGAGATCCTCGGCTTTGTCTCGCGCAAGCTGCGTGAGGAGGAGCTTCGCAAGATCATCGACAACCAGGTCATTCCATCGGTGCAACGCGAGTTCCGTACCCGCTTGCCGGAACTGCTGCAGCAACAGGTGGATGGCCTGATCCAGCAGGCAGTGCAGGAATTCCGAGCCGCCATGGATGAGAAGCGCACGCTGCTGGAAACCGTGGTGGCCGAGCACGACAGCCCGGCGCGCGCTGCGCGCATGCACGCGCTGGATGCCGCTGACGCGGGTCTGGCCGCTGTTGCCAACGACGTTGCCGCACTGGAGGCTTCCCGATGAGCGCGCAGGTTCTTCTGGACCGCCAGCAGAAGCTGGTGAACTGGCTTGACGCAAATGCGGATGTCCTGAACGGTGCGGTGGGTGCGCAGGCACAGTGGCAGATCGATACGGTCGATGGCCTGAAAGAGGCGCTGCTGCGCCTGGATGACGAGCATCGACTGCTGGACATCGGCATCGTGGGTCGGGTGAAAGCCGGCAAATCGACGCTTCTGAACGCGCTGGTCTTCAATGGTGAATCGGTGCTGCCGCAGGCGGCTACCCCCATGACGGCCGCGCTGACCACCCTGACGTATGGGGAAACGTTCAAGGCGACCGCACGCTTCTATTCGAAAGCGGACCTTGCCAACATTGAATACGCCGCCACGGCTTACGAAGAACGGCTTGCGGCGCTGACCGCCGAGGAGCTGCGGCGCACCGAGGGGCGTGCAGGGGTGGATCCGGCACGCCGCCGGGAGCTGGCCGAGCGGTCTGCGCGACGCGCTTTGGCCACCAACCAGCCGTCGTTGCAGGCGTCGCACGAGCAGTGGGAAAAGATCACTGCGTCGGGGCTGTCGCTGGCCAGCCTGGGGGAGGAGGCACAGCTTTCAGCTGCCGATCTGCAGGAACTGGCGGTGCTCTTGGGCGGCTACGTTGCTGCTGAGGGCCGGTACATGCCGGTAACCAAGAGCGTAGATATCCAGATGCCGATGGAATCGCTGCGTGGGCTGCGCATCATCGATACCCCGGGGCTGAATGATCCGGTGGCGTCGCGTGAAGCGCGTACCCATGATCTGCTGAAGTGCTGCGATGTGGTGTTTGTCGTCAGCCCGGCAGCGCAGTTCATGAGCCAGGAGGACCTGGACGTCATGGCGCGCATTACCGCTTCGGAAGGTATCCGTGAGCTGGTGCTGGTTGCCAGCCAGGTGGACAACACACTGCATGGATCGGAGATGCAGGCATCGCTGCACGCCTCGCTGACTGGCCTGCGGCGCGAGCTGGCTGGCCACGCGCGCAACGTGCTGGACGGCCTGAAGGCGTCCAATCCTGAAGTGGGGGACGTGTTCCAGAGCCTGGTGGACAAGGGTGAAGACGCGATCATCCACAGTTCCGGCATGTGCCATTCCATGTCGGTCGAGTTCGCCAGCGTGTCGGGCTGGGAGGGCGGACGCCTGAACGCCTGGAACAATCTGAAGGAGACGTATCCCGACTACTTCAAGGACGACAACGTCGGCCTGTCGCGTACGAATCTCGACCAGTTGGCCAACATGGATGGCCTGCACAAGGTGGTGGAACAGACCCGTCTGGTGAAGGCGAAGGTTCTGGCTGCACGGCGACAGGACCTGCTGGACGCCAAACACCGTAAACAGGTGGAACTGCTGCGTGACCTGCGCAGGCAGCTGTCGCTGCGCCGCAGCGACATTGGCGAGGCCGGTCTGACCGACCTGAAGAAGAGAAAGCGTGCGCTGGAGCGTCTCAAGCTGGAATTGACGGTCGAGCTGGACGATAGCCTCAAGACCATCAAGACCAAGTTCGTGAGCGGTCTGCGCACGTCCATGAAGCAGGTCATCGATGCGGCCTATGACACTGCGGGCAACGGCGTGGAACGGACGGTGGGCAGCGTGACTACGACCCGCCGGGAAGCGTCCGACGGCGCCTTCAACTGGGTTGCCCGGAAGCTGTGGGACGGTGGCTACCGTGAGTACAAGGACGAGCATCTGACTGTACGGCCGGCGGCAGCAAAAGCCGCCGTGTCGGGCTTTGCAAACGCGCTTCGGACCGACCTGGACAGCAGGGCAGGTGAGCAGCAGCACAGGTTTGCCACGGAGTTGTTTGCAGATCTGCTGGAGCGGGCACGCCGCAAGCTGGACGACGAGCTGGACATCGAGGCGGTCTATGCATCGCTGAAAAGCATCATCAACAGCGTTGAGTTCCCGGCGGTCTCGCTGCGGGCCCCGGTCGTGAAGTCGCCGGCGGCGGCAAAGCTGAAGGGGGAGGCCGCCGAAGCCTTCCTTGAGCAGGTGAAGGATGCCGTGGAAACGCTGCGTGAAGCTGCCGACGCGGCCGCCATCGAGCACATCGAAAGTGTGAAGAAGGCAGTTCCGCGTTCCGTGGCGGGCGATTTCATCGGACATATCCAGGCGCAGTTCGACGCGCTGCAGGCACTGATGGAAGACGCAGAAAGGACGCGGGCGACGCTCGCCCGGATGGATGCCGAGCTGGAGGCAATGCAGTGAGTGGTAACAACCGCACGCCCTTGTTCAACGGTAGTACCACGCAGCATCTGAACTACCTGGCGGGATGGAAGCCTTGGGGCCGCCGGACCCACGCGACCGCGCTCCAGCAGCAGATGGACGCGGCCGATCAGCGCTGGAGCGCCATAAATGAGGAGTGCCGGCAGCTGGGCGCCACTGTGGAGCAGTCCGCGGCGACCTTGGCTGAGCGCACCACCCAACTGGGCGCCGTGACCACTGCCCTGGCGGAAAGCGAGGCCATGCGCGGCCGCGAACGCGGTGAAGCGCAGGCGCGTGAACGTGCACTATCCGGCGAGCGGGATGCGCAGGCGCAGGCAAACCGTGGACTGCAGGAGGCACTTGAAGAAGCGGGGCGGCGGGAACTGGACTTGAGCCAGCGCTACAGCGCCGAACAGATGGCTCGCACCCAGTTGACCACAACGCTGGTGGATGCCCAGGACCGTCTGAAGGTCCAGTCCATGCAGCATGCGGCAACGCAGGCAGCCCTTGAGAACGAGCAGGAACAGCGCCGCCAGCTGGGCGGCGACCTGGACCGCCTGGAAGCCGAGCACGCCGCCACGCAGATCCGCTTTGCGCTGGTGTCGCGCCTGCTTGCCGTGCCGCCGCCGCGCAACGAAGGGGTCGAGGCGTTCCAGAAGCTGCTGGATGACGACTACATGCGCTTCGCCAGTGCCGAGGCGTCCCTGGCCGACGAGGCTAAGGCACTGCGGCTGTTGCAGTCCATCCAGCAGGAGCTGCATCTGATGGCGGCCAACCCGGACATCTTCCGCCGCACGGTGGTGGGCGTGGTAGGGGGCTTCAGCAGCGGGAAGTCTGCGTTCATCAACAGCTTCCTTGGCAGTGACTTCAAGCTGCTTTCCAGTGTTACCCCGGCCACCGTCATTCCCAGCTACGTCTATCCCGCAGCGCAGACGAGGATCCAGGCCTATTCCTTCAACGGCGGCTGCATCGACCTGGACGCGGGCTTCTACAGGGAAATGTCCCGCGCGTTCGTCGAGAAGTTCAGCTTCGATCTCAAGCGCATCATGCCGCTCGTCAGCGTGGGCGCCCACATGGATACCGAGCGCACCGGCAACATCTGCCTGATGGACACGCCGGGCTACAATCCGGGCACCGACGGTGCGTTCAGCGAAAGCGATCGCGCGGTTGCGGTGTCCCATTCGCGGAAATCCGATGTGCTGTTCTGGATCATCGGTATTGATGCGAACGGCACGATTCCGCAATCCGATATCGACTTCCTGACGGAGATCGGATTCGAAGGACGCCCGGTCTACGTGGTGCTCAACAAGGCCGATCTGCGTTCATCGGACGACATTGATTCGATCCTGGACGCAATCGAGGAGGAGATCGAGCTGCATGGCATCAGCGTCGAAGGCATCAGCGCGTATTCCTCGAAGAATTCCAAGGAGCTGGCGTTCCGTGGCAAGCCGATGCAGGCGTTCCTGCACGAGCGTCCGAACGGTCGTCTGCCCATGGCGCACGTGGAAGAGCGGATCAACGAGGTCTTCGAGCTGTATCGCAGTGCCATTGCCGAATCCATGGCCACGGCCAAGGCCTGCCGTGCTGCGGCCCGGGCGCTGGCACTGGATCTGATGCAGAGCGAAGTGCAGGAAGAGGCCACCATGCGCGCTGCAGCAAAGAACGTGGAGACGATCAACGGGGCGATGAACCCCGACGCGCTGGAGAAGCTGCTGGCCGAAGCGGAGCGGATCAACACCGCCTTCCTTGAGGCGGCACGGCGGGTACTGGCGGCGGGCTGAGGCCAGCGTCGCGGAAGCACGCTTCACCCACACCAGAGAAAGGAACAGGGAAAAGCAATGAACCAGCAGATTCAGCGCATGCGCGGTGTTCCGCGAGGTGCGTTCACGCCCACATGTTCCAGCGGGGGCGCCTGAGATGCCTTCCAGCCTGACATGGCTCGACCATGATGCCGCTGCGCATGCGCGCAGCACGACCCTGCTGGCCCTCCTGGATCAGCCCGAGACCCGCGACGAACTGGGCATCGGCAGCATTCGCGATGCGCTGTCCGACCAGTTGTTTCCGGGAACGTCGGTGATCCAGACCCGGCTGCGCTACATGCTGCTGCTGCCGAGGCTGTTCATTGGCCTGGAAGCTTCGAAGGTGCGCTCCAAGGACTTTGCCGAGCGTGCGCGGGCGGAGGAGCTGAAGCTCAACGACCGTTTACGTGGGCAGGACGGAGCGTTCGGAGGGCAGTCGGGCCACAAGCTCAAGCGACTGGCCAGCTCGGTGTACTGGGCGGGCATGCGGTCCTGGGGCATCCTCGCCCGCTCCGGCTCGCAGCAGGACTATTTTTCCGCGATCGCGCAGATCCGCCATGAGCGCAGCAGTGCGCTGGCGCGGGACGACGGGATGGAGGACCTGGAACCCACGGCGCAGACCTGGCATGCATCGCTGGAGAAGACGGTAGCACCGGAGGCGTTGGAGGAAGGCTCGCTGTTGCTGAACGCCGAAGAAGCCAGGTTCATCCGCGAGCAGTGGAAGATCCACCATCCGCAGACGCTGCTGGTGTGGCTTGCGCAGGATGAAGGTCGATTGAAGGAGTGCGCTGACGCCCGCTTCCCGTGGCTGCACCCGCAGATCGCCACGGCGCCGCAACCGCTGCGTGAGCTGGTGGAACATGCACGCCAGTTTTCCCGATTGGCCCATGGTGCTGCACTGGTCTACAACCTGGCGCTGGCGGAAGCCTCTGGCAACGATGAGCGCCGCCAGAAGTACAGCCAGGATCTGCAGGCATGGATGGACGGCGTGCCGGCGTCCGGACTAGGCGACTGGAACGTGGAGCGCTTCTGGGAACAGGTAGAGCGCGCAGGACGCCCGATCCCCACCCGCACCCGCAGGTTCGTGAACGCTTGGTTGGGGTTGGTCACTGCTGGCCATGCCGATTCCGCCCCTGCGCGCGCCCTTGTGCGTGAGCGCGAAGGCGACCTCAAGAAGGGACTATCGCGCTTCAAGGGCGAGAACCTGGATCGATGGGGCGGGGCTTCCGGCCTTGGCGTTCTGGACTACCGGTGGGGTATTACCCGCCGCCACCTGGCAGACCTTCTACACGGCCTGGAGGCCGCATGATCCAGCCATCTGAACGCAGTACCCTGACCGAAGCGCTGCAGCCGCCGAGCGGCTACCGATTCGATGCAGGCATTGCCACCACCTACAGCTTGTCCCTGGGCGCGTTGCTTGGCTTGCCGGCGCATATCGCGCTGCTGGCAGACCAGGACGACAGTGCCGAGGAAGACCCGTTGCGTCTGGTGGAAGGTCTGCGGCGGGCCAGCCGCAAGCTTGCCGTGTTCTGCGAGCGTGGCCGGATGGACGCGCCGCCGGCTGGCAACGCGCTGGCCGTGCTGGCAGAAGGCATGGTGCACGAGGTATGTGCACCACACGGCGGCGCCTTCCATCCGAAGCTGTGGGCGCTGCGCTATGTCGCCAACGACGCCGCCGCCGAGACGCCCACCGTGGTTCGCCTGCTCGTTCTGACCCGTAACCTGACCTGGGACCGTTGCTGGGACGTCAGCCTGCGATTGGACGGTGTACCGCAGAAGGCCAAGCAGGCTGACAACAAGGCCCTTGCTGACTTCCTTCGCTGGCTGCCACAGAACGTGCAGGGGACGCCACCGGACCCGGAGCGACAGGACATGATCGCATCGCTGGCCAGGGACGTTGAACGTGCAGCGTGGGAACTTCCAAAGGGCTTCACCCGGTTGGCATTCCACGTGCTCGGCACCGGCAAGCGACCGGTGGCGTGGGCGCCGTTTGAAAACGATGGAAAGACCCAGGATGTACTGATCGTCTCTCCCTTCGTGCGCGCGGGCGCATTGCAGACACTGCGTGAGGGCTGCGGGGGCGACTTCAGGCTGGTCAGTCGCGCTGATGAGCTGGATGCGCTTGCGGACAGCGCTGGGCTGAGTGACGGCGAGGCGTACGTGTTGCAGCCAGACAGTATCCTGTCCGAGGGCGACGAAGCGGGCCACGCGGATCTACTGCAGGGGCTGCATGCGAAGATGGCCGTGTTCCAGCGTGGCCAGCGCGTGCATGTTGCCGTTGGTTCGGCCAACTACACGAACGCGGTTGTGCAGAAGGGCAGCAACGTGGAAGTGGTTGCGGAGCTGAGCGGCACAGTGAACCGTATTCCCGCGCCAAGGCAGTGGCTCGACGAGCATCTCCACCCGCTGCTGCAGGCCTACACGCCCGACCAGAGCGAGGGCGTCGAGGCAGCCGAACGTCGGCAGCTGCAGGACCAACTGGAAGGCATGCGTCGCCAGATCGCGCTGGCGGCATGGACGCTGCGCTGTGAAGCCCTTCCGGGGTCCGGCTGGTCGCTCGCGCTTTCCTGCCCGGGGTTCGTTCTGGAAGGCGCTGTGGTGCAGGCGTGGCCGCTGGCAGTGCCCGCCGAGCGGGCCCGTGGCGTGCAGGCGGGCCATGTGGATCTGGGAGCGTATGCGAGCCACGAGGTGAGCGCACTGGTTGGCTTCCAGGTGACATTGGTCGACGCGCGCGCCAAGGCGCTGGACGTTGCACCGCTGCGCTTCGCACTGGAAGTTTCATTGGACGGTGCTCCGCACGACCGGGCGGATGCCCTGATGGCGCAGCTGTTGGGCAGCCGCGCCGCGTTCCTGCGCTATCTGGGCCTGTTGCTGGACGAGCCGGCCATTACCGGCGGTGGAACCTCTGTTCAGCCAATGGGCCGTAGCCGGAATGGGCCGGATGGATACGGGCTGGCGGCCAACTATCCGCTCTTTGAGCAGATGCTGCGCATCTATGCCCGGGAACCTGCGCGGCTCGAGGCGATCGATCGCATCGTCAAGCGTCTGCAGGGCACCTCGTTCGACGGGCAGCCGTGCCTGCCCGACGAGTTCCTGGCGCTCTGGAACGTTGTTGGAAATGCGATTGGCAAGGAGGCCGCATGATGAGCAGGAACCACGGTACTTTCGATCCCACCCCCGTTCTGGACCGGCTGAAGGGGTTCCAGCGCAGGACAGTGGACCATGCCTTCCGCCGGATGTACGAGGATGCCGATCCGGCCCTGCGCTTCCTGGTGGCCGATGAAGTCGGGCTGGGCAAGACGCAGGTTGCCAAGGGCTTGATTGCGCGGGTGGTTGCGCACAAGGCGGCCGGCAAAGAGCGCATGGACATCATCTACATCTGCTCCAACGCGTCCATTGCGCTGCAGAACCTGGAACGGTTGCGCCTTCATTCCACCAAGGCGGTACGCGCGACGCGGCTGACACTGCTTCCGCTGGCGCTGGCTGACGGTGGACTGGACGGTGCCGGCGTCAACTTCATCAGCTTCACTCCAGGCACGTCGTTCGAGACAACCCGGGGCGGCGGCCTGGCCATCGAGCGCAGCCTGATCCACCGCATGTTGCAGGATGTTCCCGCGCTCAATGCCAACGGCTTGGCTTGGGTGCTGCGCGGGGATCTGGGCGAGCGCTGGCGGCAGCGGTTCGAACACCAGGAGGGCGTCAACGAGCCGGACCCGACCATCACCCGTGCTTTCGTCAAATCACTGGACAGAAAGCGGCTGAAGCAGCTCATCGAGGTCTGCGAAAGACACGCCAGGCGCCGGAAGCCCGCGCTGGAGCCTGATGAGCGCGCAGAAGCCCGGGAGCTGACCGCGTGGCTGCGTACCACGCTGGCGCATTGTTGCCTGAAGGCCTTGAAGCCGGACCTGGTCGTACTGGATGAGTTCCAGCGCTTCCGTGAGCTGCTGGTTGTCCAGGACCCGGAGGCCGATGACGATGTGGCCCCAGGGTCTTCGGCAGCAAAGCTTGCGCAGCAGCTGTTCGACCACGAGAGCAAGCCGCGTGTACTGTTGCTCTCGGCCACGCCCTACAAGATGCTCGTGGCACAGCAGGACCAGGAGGATCACTACCGTGACTTCCTGGCAACAGCCAGGTTCCTGTTCAATGATGCGAGCGAAGAGGCTGCGCTTCGCGCTGACCTTGCCGCGTTCCGGGCGGCGCTGGTCGGCGTTGGCGCCGCACAAGCGGATGCTGCATCCCTCAAGCAGGCCATCGAGTCGCGCTTGAAGCGGGTGATGTGCCGGACAGAGCGGGTCGGTGTGACCCAGGGGCGCGATGCCATGGTGAAGGACGTGCCGCTGGCGCTGTCGCTGACGGCGGAGGACCTGGCCGACTATGCATGCGTGGATGCGCTGGCACGCGAGGCCGAGGCCAACGACGTGATGGAATTCTGGCGCTCAAGCCCCTATCTGTTGAACTTCATGCGCGCAGACGGCTACACATTCAAGCGCCGCCTGATGGAACGCGCAGGCCCCAAGGCCATGGGCAGCACGCTGTCCCGGCATGGTGGCTACCGGATGCTGAGCCAGGAACGCTTGCAGACGTACAGCCCCCTGGTTGCCGCCAACCCCCGGATGGACCTTCTTGCCAGCGAGATGAGGGACCAGGGTAGCTGGCGCCTGCTCTGGGTGCCGCCATCCATGCCCTACTGGGCGGGCGAGGGCGCGTACGCTGATGCGCCGCACTTCAGCAAGACGCTGGTGTTCTCAAGCTGGAACATGGTTCCAGACGCCATCGCAGGACTTCTGTCGTACCACGCCGAGCAGTTGGCGATGTCGGGCCATGCGCTGCAGCCCAAATACGATGCTGCGGCCACCACGTTGAGTGCGCGACTGCGCTTCAACGGTGGAAAGAGCGGGCATGAGGACATGAACGCGCTGACGCTGCTGTTCCCTTCGCTCATGCTGGCCACAGTGGTCGACCCGCTGGCGCTGTCGGTCGCTGCCGGTGGGCGCCTGCGACTGGCCGAAGCACGGCAGGAGGCCATCTTGCGGATCAGGACGCAGATCGATGCACTGGATCTACAGGAGCCGAGGTATTCCGGTCCGCCGGATGTGCGTTGGTACTGGCTGACGTTGCTGCTGCTTGAGCGCGCACACGTTGGGATGGATGCCGACCCGTGCTGGGGTGAGGAAGAGCTGGCCATCGGCGCTGGCGAGGACGAGGAGGAGGGTGCAACGCGTATTCCCGGGCTCGGTTTTGCTCGCCACGTCGCGTACTGGCGACAAGTGTGGGAGCGTGGCTTTGATGAGCCTTCGCTGCAGACGCTTGGGCCGCGTCCTGACGACATTGCCGAAGTGCTGGCCGACCTTGCGTTGGGGGCGCCCGGCGTATGCGCCCTGCGTTCCCTGCTGCGCCTGTTGCCGGACGACGATGAGGCCGATCTGCGGCTGGCGGCAGTCAAGATCGCTGACGTGTTCCGGCGCCAGTTGAACATGCCTGAAGCCGTCGCCATCATCACCCACGAGGAGGGCGCCGTGTACTGGCGGCGCGCCGTTTCCTATTGTGCAGAGGGCAATCTGCAGGCATTGCTCGACGAATACCTGCATCTGCTGCACGAGCAGAAGACAGCGGGAGAGGCGTTGACGCATGCACAGGCCATCGCGAAGGGGGTGGGCGACGCGGGCCACGTGCGCGCAAGTCAGCTGCATCCTGAGGGAATGCAGGTGGTGGACGGCAAGCTCGTCCGTGGCGACGCGCTGTCCCTTCGCTGCCGCTATGCCATGCGTTACGGGAATGCCACGGAGGATGACAAGGTTGTGGCACGCAAGGATGCCCTGCAGAACGCCTTCAATTCACCCTTCCGCCCCTTCGTTCTGGCGTCCACGTCAGTGGGACAGGAGGGGCTGGACTTCCATTCCTGGTGCCATTCGATCGTCCACTGGAACCTTCCGGGAAATCCTGTGGATCTTGAGCAGCGGGAAGGCCGGGTGCACCGCTACAAGGGGCTTGCGGTCCGCCGCAACGTAGCCCGCTTGGCCGGCTTTGTACCCGATTGCGCAGCAGGCGATCCGTGGCAGGCGGTGTTCCAGAAGGCGGAGGCCCCACACCAGGACACACCGCTGGCGGGCCTTGTGCCGTATTGGATCTGCGAAGCGCCTGGTGGCGTCGCGGTTGAACGCAAGGTGTTCCACTTCCCACTCAGCCAGGATCAACTTCGCTTTGATCGGCTGAAAAGCAGCCTGGCGTTGTATCGCATGGTCTTCGCCCAGCCGCGCCAGCAGGATCTTCTGGGGCACCTTCAGGCGCGTGCCGACGGCGGAGAAGACATCCAGGCCCTGCTGGACACCTGGCGGATCGAACTGCTTCCCGATTGAGCCATAGAGGAAGTACGCCGGTCAGTCGTGCCGCCGGGGGGTAACCGGCGGCACCCCGGCTGAAGTGGCAAGGGGCGGGCCGATGTGGGGCTTGAGCCACTGCACGAACAGGCACTGGGCGCTTCGTATCGATCACGTTTGTCGTTAATCGCGATGGGCACGGCTCAGGTCGATCTGGCGATGTAGTCCTGCCGAGAGGGCCCTTCGCGTACCCGTAACAGAGACGCTGCACTCGGTCCCTGACGCGCGGAAGCATCCTCCGGTTCAAGCAATGGGTGCTGCCCTTGCTGCTGCTGGCCGGCTGTGGCGGCGGGCACCTTCCCGCCTATGGCGATGGCTTCCCGGTCACCACGCCGATGGATCTTGTTCGCGCGGGCGCTGTAGTGGAGGCACGGTTCGATTCGCATGGCTCACGCTCCTCGCCAGTCGCAATTGGCACGGCTCAGGTCTGTCCGACGTTACTTTCCAGCCCAGAGAGCCCCTTCGCATCCCAGTAACAGCGACGCAGCGCTCAGTCCCTGACGTTCGGAAGCATCCTTCAAGCGTTCCACCGCAACGGCGTGTATAAACAGACCGCGCGCCCTGTTTCGATATGCATCTACACAGTTCGAGGTGAGGATGAGGAACCTGTTCAAGCAGTGGATGCTGTCCTTTCCGCTGCCGCTGCTGCTGGCTGCGTGCGGTGGCAAGCAACCTCCCGCCTATGGCGATGGCTTCCCGCTCGCCAAGCCGATGGATCTTGTTCACGCGGGCGCCGTGGTGGAAGCGCGGTTCGAGTTGCCGCCGCGGGGGGAAGAGGACTCCGGGCCGCGGACCTTCCTCATTGGTTTCCGCACGGGCGGCCCACCGGGGCGCCCTGACATGAAGCCCGGCGATGTGGATTTCCTGGAAAAGGCGGAGCTGCCGTTGCGGGTGCAATTGTGGAAGGTGGATGGGAGCGATGAGACCCCGGTGGCCCTGCATCGGCTCAATCCAGCGACAGTGCCTGGCAACCCGGTCTTCGTTCAGGCAAGCAGCGATGTTTTCCCTCTGCGCTCGTCGACAGGGGCCGATTCAAACAGTTTGGTGAAGGTCGGGAAGTACGACATGTCCATGGCCTATCGCCAATTCGAGGTGGCCAGCGCGACAGCCGAGAGTTTGTCGCCTGGACGATACCGCCTGCAGGTGACGAACCTGCAGGAAAATCCGCGCATCGCACACTTGAACGTTGAGCTTCTTGTTGCCAACTACAACGTGAAGTAAGACATGGAGGTTCAAGTGCAGACATCATCCCAAGCTGGCGCGGGTGGCGTGGCGAACGCTGGAGAGGGCAAGGGCCCCTACACCGTGACTGTGTATCTGGCAGCACCGGGTACCACGGTGGCAAACCAGGACGGATCGCTCCATTCTTCCTCTGCTGGCCACGCGTACTTCATGGTATCCAACTCGAAAGACAAGCATGGCTATGGGTTCTCTCCCATAAGTACCGGTGTCATGGGGCCCGGTCAGGTGGTAAAGGATGAGTACAAGACGTATCAGAACCCGCGCTACGCCTATCGGTTGGAGATCACCGAGGAGCAGTACGAGAAGTTGAAGGCGTATGGCGAGGCTGGCGTCAATAAAAGCGAAAAGCAGTTTGGTCTGTACTACAACGGAGCATCGAACAGCTGTGTCGACTTCGTATGGACAGGCCTGCGTCAAGCGGGGCTGCGGCCAAAGCTCGACAGTCCGGACCGGGACTTCGATGGGACGATGAAGGTGCTGCCAAACCTGGATGCGCTGAAGAGCATCCCCAAGCCATTCCCCAATAGCACGCTCAACACGCTTGAGGAAAATCCGCTTCCGAAGAAGCCAACGCGCTTGCAGAAGCTGTTGACCGAGGTGGAAGGTCAGCATTCTCCTGAGCGCGTTGCACTCTCGAAGGACTCGCAACAGTTGTTTGATCGCATGCGCTCAGAGCTGGCGACCACTGTTAGTGATGAGCAGGTGCTGTCTGCCGTCAATGCGACAAGGGAATGCGGCATACAGAAACCAGAGCAGTTGCGTGAGACGGTGCTTCACGACGGGAAGATTTTTGTCATGGGCACGACACCCGGATATCGGGCAATGGTCGATCTGAACCAGCCGCAGCAGACGCTTGCCGACGAGGTGAATCGAAGCCAGCAGATCGACGCGCGATTGGCTGAGCAGAGTCAGCAGGAGAGCCAGCAGCGCGATGCTGCCGCGCAAACGGCAAGGGACATACGCATGGGGTGAACGAGCTGGATGGCTGGCGGGGCCTGGCCGCGCCGGACTCAGCTTCCAGGTGCCGTTACGGCATTGCGCGATCTTGGGTGGTTGGGCTCAATGGCAACCTCCATCCCAAGGGTCTGCTCCAGCAGCTTCACTTGCGGGTCCAGGCTTCCAGCCAGCGCCGCATCGCCCTCGATCAGGATCAGCACGCGGTTGTCACCAGGGGAGCCCGAAACACCCGTAATGCCTGGAATCACGCTATGGATCAGCGAGGTGTTTCGTTCCAGTATCTCGTGGAATTCCTGCGCCGTATGCAGGTTCCCGATTTCGAACACGACGCGCGTGATTCCGCTTTGGGTCTTCACCACCCGGTCGGGCACCGGCTTCGTTCCGATCAGCTCCACGAAGACGTGCTGATCTGGGGAATGCCGCAATGAAATGGCAGACAAGCGGTCCGCGAATTCGCTGCTGAGACCTTCGAACGTTGGATTGAGTTCGCCCTGAAGGTTGAGCCGTGTGATGGCGGCATCGATCGAGACGCCGGGGTGCTCGCTGATGTAGTTGCGCGCAAGGATTGCCATCTCTGCATCTGCATCCGCATCGGCGGCGGCCGTCTGGGCATGGGCGCTTCCGCAGAAGAGCGCGAGTGCGGTGGCAAATGCCAGCGGTTCTGCCTTCATGGTTAACTCCTTGATATCACTGGCTGGCGAGTGGTGTTCAAACTCCGGGAAAGCCACTGGAGACTACGCTCCCGCAGCTGCGCAGGCTGTGTTCAAGGTCACCCATGTGTCGTTCCTGCTGAACCGAGATCGGTTACCGCAGCTTGTAGCGGGCCAGCAGAGCGCGCGTGGCGTCCTCCGTGGCCTTCCAGTCCTTGAGCAGTACGCGTGGGTAGATCGCGCGCACCGACAGGCCATCCTGCGGGTAGGTGAAGGTATGCGTGCAGACGGCGACCGGCACATCGGGGTCATCCAGCAGCGTGGTGCCCTGCAAGGTCAGGCCTTCGTTCCCATCGCGAGGCGGGTTGCAGGTGATGAACGTGGCCAGCGCGCCCTGTGCGTCCAGGGCGATGTACCACTCCTGGTCGGTTTCGGGCGTGCGCACCGGCGGCGCGCCGCGCTGTGCCGCGTAGGCATTGGAAAACTGCCTCATGCGGACTTCGTCGATGGCGTACGGGGTGAGCCCGAAGTGCGGCGTGCCCCCTTGCGGTGTACGAGGCACTATAGGACAGGCCCGGTGGCGTATTCCACGACAGAGGGATGCGGCTGAACAGACCCGAGCGGTGATCCAGATGCACTCATGTCCTGGCGGGTTCCTCAGTCCTCCGCCAGAAACTGCACCTTCACCCGCAACCGCACCGGCACTGCAACGCCATCAATCACCACCGGCTCGAACCGCCAGTTGTTGACCGCGCTGAACGCTGCACGATCGACGTCACGCAGGCGACTGGAGCGCGCCACCATTACCGTGGTCACCACGCCGGTGGCATCAACATCGGCTGCCACGATCACTGGCAGCGCCGGCGTCTCGACATCGGCGGGCAGGCGCGGTGGTGGCGCGTGCAGCGTGGTGGGAGCATGTTCCAGTTCGAAGTTGGTGTTGTCGCCGGGTTCTACAAATACTTCGGTAGTAACGCTGGGTGTAGCGGCGCCAGCCGCCGCGCACGGTGTACCACGCGCGAGCGCCGCAAGTGCCAGCGCCAGTGTTACGTTCAATCGAGTCATCGGGAATCTGCTTCGGAGAGTGGGCCCTGCATTCGGCTGACGACAATTCGGATGCTGCGATCATCCACAGGTGCACGTAAACATCGTGGTTGGAACATGCCAGACATCGTTGGTCTCCATGAATGGTGCAGGGTAGTGGGTACGCGGCAGGTGGGATCTGCTGCATTCAGTGCTTTTCGAACCGTGCCATGGCGCGGCGGGTGGCAGATTCAATCCTCTTCCAGTCTTTCAGAATGACGCGGGGGTACGTCGCGGTGATGGAGATACTGCGGTCCATATCCACGAAGTAATGCACGCAGCCGGCCACCCGGTTGTCCGGCGTGTCGATCAGTCGAGCTCCGGCAATCGTCAGGCCATCGGGAAAGTGGGCTTCGCTATCGCACTTGATGAACGTTGTAAGTGCGCCCTGGTCGTTGCGCGCTATGTACCAGTCCTTCTCCATGCGGCGATTGCGACGTTGCGGCATGCCTGTTTCCTTCTCCAGTGCCGCCTCGAAGGCGGGCATCAGTGCTTCGTCGATGGCGTAGGGCACCAGCCCGAAGCGCTTGGGCTGGGGGAGTCGCAGGTCCAGCCGTTGGTTTGGATCGTTCCGCCATGCCGAAGTGGGCGTCGATGTCTGCTCCGTGCTCGTGTAGCGCTCCATCAGACCGGTGATCGGGGTGCGGTCGATGTAAGAGAAACTGAGCACTACCGAGCGCTGGAAGTCTTCCATGGAGCGGTCCGGGCGCGTTCCCGGCGGGGCGGGGCCCAGGTCTGGCCATAGCAGGGTCAACCCCAGGCTTCCATCGAAGTAGGGACCCATCTGGTTATCGTAGTAGTTGGCGGGGAACAGGAAGCGGTGAGGCCCCAGCATGGCTTCCACCGGGTCGGTGGTGTAGGTGTGTCCCTTGATCGTGCGACGCACGTTTGGATCTTCCGTGGCCCCGGCATCGTTGCGTCCCGCATCCATGGAGGTGGTGTTGACACACCCACTAAGCGCGAGCGCCATGGCAACCGCGATGGCGTGGCCCGGTGATGCCGTCTTCATGAGGCAGTTCCATTGCGCATGAGGAGGTCAACTATAGCCAAGCGCGGTGCCGCCGCGGCACTGAGTGCCGTGGCACGTTCCGGAAGCTGCCGGAATGCTCGCTGGTTCACACATTCAGCAAGCTGATTGCTGCACTCGCCGCCCCTCCACCTGCCGCTCCGCCCAGCTATGCGATCATCCGGCCAGGACCGCAGTACCCAACAAGGCAAAGCAGGCATGGAGCAGGCAACCCGCTATACCGTCACCGTCTTCCTGGCTGCACCGGGCACCCCGCTGAGGAGCGGGGGCGTATCCCCGCGCGGGCAGATGTATCTGCAGGTCGCCGAGGGTGAGGACACACACAGCTACGGCTTCGCGCCGCCGCGCCTGCCGCCGGGCGAGACCGCCAGCGGCGTGCAGTACGCGCAGGTGCGCCACGACGATGCCGATGAGCACGTGGATCCGTACTACAGCCGCACGTTGGAGATCACCCAGGAGCATTACGGTTGTCTGCGCGATTTCGCCGAGGCGCCGGCCGAGTTCGAGTTCGATGTCGACCGCCCCGCCACCATCAACCGCTGCAGCGACTTCATCTGGGCTGCGCTGAACTACGCGCGCCTGCACCCGCTGCCCGCGCCGCTGGATGGCGGCAGCGATCTGGGCGAGTTCGCCGTGTTGTTCAACCTGCCGGAAATCCAGTGCATTGCCGCACCGTTTCCGGACAGCGAACTGAATGCCGAGCATCACCACCCGATGCCCGAACGCGAGGCCGAGCAGCATCGCCAGGGGGAAGGGCGCAGCGATGAGCCGCCGCCCACGCCCATTGAAGTGGCTGGCACGCTGCTGGACCCCTCGCACCCCGACCATCGCTTGTTCGCGCAGTTGATCCAGAAGGTCGCCGAGCTGGATGCCGCGCACGGCCGCACCTTCGATGCCACCAGCCAGCGCATCAGCGCCAGCCTGCTGGTGCTGGCCAAGCAGAACAACCTGTCACGCGTGGACCACGTGCTGCTCAGCCGTGCCACCCAGGACAGCCCCGCCGCCGGCAGCATCTTCATCGTGCAGGGCGACCGCAACGATCCCGGTCACCGCCGCGCCAGCATCGCCACCGAAGTGGCGGCGCGGACCGACGTGGCCGATTCGCTGCGGTTGAAGGAGCAGTAGGGCGCCGTTCGCGCGGGGCGTGCATCCGCCGCACGGCTGCACGCGGGCGCACGCTGCAGGCTCACCTGCTACCATTGGCCTGCTAACCCAGCCAGCCCACCCTGCGCAGACAGATGCGGGGCGGGCCGTCGCAGTACGGCCCAGCGAGCCAGGACACCCTCCCGTGCCCTTTCAAGGATGCTCGCATGACCCGTTTGTCGCTTTTCCGCTCGGCCGCACTGGCTGTGGCCATCTCGCTCAGCGTGGGCGCACCGTCGGCGTTTGCCGATAACGCCGCCGCCGCCCGCACCACCACCGCCGTGCAGCGCCAGGCCGTTGCCCAGGGCCTGTACGAGCTGGCCTACAGCCCCAGCCAGAAGGCCGTGTTCGTGGCCTCCTCCGGTGGCTTCGGCGACGATGCCGGCCCGTCGCAGGTGCTGCGCCTGGACCCGGCCACGCTGGCCGTGCAGACCCGCATTCCGCTGGAGCGCAAGGCCTTCGGCGTGGTGCTGGATGACGCGCACAACCGCCTGTACGTGGGCAACACCGTGGACACCTCGGTGACCGTGGTGGATACCGCGCAGAACAAAGCCATCGGCACCGTGCAGCTGATGGAAAAGAAGGTGGGCAAGGATGGCAAGGCCAGCTACACCCACGACCTGCGCGAGCTGGTGGTCGACAGCGCGGCCAACCGCCTGTACGTCACCGGTCATTCCGGCGAAGGCAGCGTGCTGTTCGTGGTGGATACCACCACGCTGAAGCTGATCGACACCATCCCGGGCCTGGGCAAGGCCAAGGCGCCGGGCCTGGCGCTGGATGCTGCCAACAAGCGCGTGTACACCAGCAACCTGCTGGCCGATCTGGTGGTAGTGGGCACCGATGCGAAGAAGGTGGTGGCCGAGCACAAAATCGCCGCCGAGCAGCCGATGAACATCGCGCTGGACCCGGACGGCAAGCGCCTGTTCGTGACCGACCAGGGTTCGGAAATGCTGCGCAACTACATGACCAAGAGCAGCGAAGGCTTCACCAGCAAGCACCCGGGCCAGCGCGTGCTGGTGCTGGACCGCAACACCGGCAAGGAACTGGCCAGCATTCCCACCGATGCCGGCCCGCTGGGCATCCTGCTGGATGCACCGCGCAAGCGCCTGTACGTGACCAACCGTGAGGCCGGTACCGTGACCGCCTTCGACAGCAACAGCTACCAGAAGGTGGCCACGTACGAAGTGCCCACGCACCCCAACAGCCTGGCGCTGGATGCGAAGAACAACGTGCTGTACGTCAGCATCAAGAACGGCGAGAAGGATGCAAAGGGCAGCGAAGAAAGCGTCGCCCGCATCCAGCTGTAACGCGATGGCGCCGGGCCATGCCCGGCGGCTTTCCGCAGGAAAGGCAGGGTCGCAGACCCTGCCTTTTTCGTTGCCCGGTTGCAGGCGCCACAACGGCCCGCTACGGTTGCACTCCATGGCAGGGAGCCAAAGGATCTGAATCGTGCTGGGTATCCATCGCTGGCTGCGTGCCGGCCTGCTGTTCATGCTGTCGGGCGTGCTGGGTGCCTGCAACAACCGCATGCCGGACGCGCCGGAGCCGTTGGATCTGGTCAAGCCCATCGACGTTGCCGAATCCGGCCAGGCCGTGCGGTTCGAATTCGAGACGAATGCCCGCAATTTCCATCCCGGCCGCACCTATGCGCTGGAACTGGAGGTTGAGCGCCGAGGGCCGGAGGATGCCAGTGAGCCAGATATGAACGGGGCTCACATTCCATTTGAGGTTTCTCTGCAACGATTGATGGCTGGTACGTGGCAGGACGTTGCGATCTACGACAGCTACCAGGCAATGGCCCGAAATGCAGGGGCCGCACTTCCCGACTGGCATGCATCCAGCGCGTGGCGTTATGCATCGCTGAACTCGGGCAGCGGCGGCAGCCATCAATGGAGTGTCGTTGCGTTGCCGATGGACATGGACACCCGCTACCGCTTGCACGTGCGCACGGTACAGGTCACCGAGGCATTGCAGGACTACTCGGCGCGACTGCGGGTCCATGCGGCGCGTCCCGTCGGGAAGTAATCCGCATTTCATGATGGGAAGGAACTGAAGGAGTCATCTTATGGACAAGCCACGCTATACCGTCGAGATCGTGATCGCCGCTCCGGGAACGCCGTTGATCGACAAGAAAACCGGTCGCCAGGAAGTCACTGAAGGTGTTCCGCAGACATCCGCGCCGGGCCACATGTTCTATGTGCTGCATGGGCCGAACGGTGAAGTCCAGAGCTTCGGGTTCGCGCCTGTTGAGCATGGAAAAATTCAAGGCCAGGGCAAGGTCATGAATGATGATGCGACCATCTACAAGGACCCCCACTACAGTCGCACACTCGAAATCAGCGAGGAACAGTACAAAAAGCTTCAGGCGTTCGGCACGGAGCCCGGCAGGTTCGGCTTTGATCTGAGGTATCAGGATGTGCGCAACAATTGCGTGGACTTTACCTGGGATGCCTTGAACCACGCGGGCATCGAGCGGAAGAAGAGTCTGGACGTGAACGTGCTGGGAGGCGCCTTGGGTCAGTTGATTCCCGACGTCCGCATTCCCTTGGATAGCAAGGGCGAAGGCAAGGATGCGTATCGACCTCTGCGCAACATCCATGGTGTGGAAAGCATCGATGCGCCTTTCCCGGACAGCAAGCTCAACCGGACGACAACCCATCCGCTGCCAAAGCGCAGTCTGCAGCAACGCCTGCTGAGTGATGCCGACGGCATGCAGGGGCCCGCAGGCGATCATCCCGCCCGCCACAGCAACGACCCGCTGCTGGCACAGATCAACCAGCGCGTTGCGGCGCTGGGTGCAGACAACGGACCGTCGTTCGACCACCAGAACACCAGCGCCAGCCTGTACGCGCTGGCCAAGGCCAACGGTTTCCACACGGTCAACCACGTGCTGTTGAGTGAACGGACGCCCCAGGCCGACGCCGCACAGACCCTCTTCATCGTGCAGGGTGAACGCGGCGACTCGGCGCATCTGCGCGCCAGCATGCCCGCGGCCGTAGCCGCGCAGACGCCAGCGGAGACCTCGTTCGCCCGCGCCGAGGAGCTGTCGCAGGTCGCGCAGGCGCGCTCGCAGGAAGAACTGCAGCAGCGGCAGGTGCAGGAGCAGTCTGCGCCGCGGATGGGGTGATGAATGTTGAAATTTGCCCATTCACCGCTGCACCCTTGGCTTCGCGCGGGTCTGCTCATCGCAATGGCCGCTGGACTGGACGCCTGCAGTGGGCGCCTTCCGGACGCGCCGGAGCCGCTGGATCTGATCCAGTCGATCAACGTCGCCCAACCAGACCAGGCGGTCAGATTCGAGTTCGAGACCAGCGAGCGCAATTTCTACCCGGGCAGGCCGTATCAGCTGGAGTTTGAAGTTGACAGGCACGGTTCTGATCCCGAAGGCGGACCGGACATGTTCGCGCTCCATATTCCGTTCGAAGTGTCCCTTCAGCGGTGGTCCGCGGGTACGTGGCAGGCCGTGCCGACATCGGACAGCTATCAGGGACGGGCCCGCAACCTGGGCGAGCCGATGCCCGAATGGCACCGGTCATCTGCCTGGCGCTACGCAAGACTCAGCTATATGACCGCGGGTGAGCACAGCTGGTACATCGTTACCTTGCCCATTGAAAACGACGCTCGCTATCGCCTGGACGTACGCACCGTAGAACCCATTGAGGAATTGCAGAGCCATTCGCCGCGCTTGCGGGTACGTGCCGACCCCATGCCGGGCAAGTAACCGCTTCTGCCCACACCTTCATCGCGCAGGCTTCGGTAGGCGCACGGCCGGGCCCCCCTGCAGCTCCACCGCGGGTGGTTTCAGCCCAGGCGGTGCGCCGGATTCTGCTGCTGTTCCTGCTCGCGGGCCTGCTGTTCGGCCTGCAGGCCCATGCTTGGCTGCTGTGCCGTGATGCCCAGCTTCTGCAGCGATTGCTCGGCCGGCACCTGAGCCGCTTCGGCGGTAGGCAGCATGGCGCGCAGGTGGGCGGGGTTGGCCAGGTCACCCTGCACCACGAAGATGTTGTGACCGGCCGGGTGCTGTGCGGTCGCGTTGCTGACCACCACGTGGTCGGCGCGCTCCAGGCCCTGTTCGCGGGCCTTCACGGTCAGGCTGGCGGTCAGGTTTTCGCTGGTGGTATCGAAGGCACGGCCATGCTTTTCGTCCAGCGCGGCCACGCCCTGGCGGATCTGCTGGTGGAGGCGGTAATCGGGATGGTCGGGATTCATCGGGTGCTCCATGCGGCCGCATCTGGTTCTGGACTGGCAGTGTAGAACGCCGGTGGCTGCGTTGGTAACCGCTTTGTTGCTAGCCTGTGCGCCTGCAGCGCAGGGGATGGCGCGCAGGGTTTCCAGGACGCTTCGGGGAGAACGGCACGATGGACGTGCGCACATTCAGGCGCCGGCTGCTGGGCATGGGGATGCTCGCACTGGCAGGGTCGGTTCATGCGCAGTCGTTGCCTGCGCAGGGCGATGACCCCAGCTGTCCTTCACAGGACTTCGCGCAGTTCCTGCGCCATTTCAGCAATCCGGCCGATGACCGGGTGCGCATGCGCTACACCACCGATCCCCTGGAGTACGAGACGCCCGCCTATGGCGCGGCCAGCGACGATGGCCCCGTGGCTACCGAGGTGCGCCGGGAAGCGGGGCCGGCCCGGCTGCGTCGCGTGCGGGGCGCCACGCAGACCACAGCCCCGGCCATCACGCCGCTGGCCGACGGGGGCCAGCAGGTGCGGCTGGGCGACGATGCGCTGGGCGAGCAGTACACCTTCGCGCGCCGCTATGGCTGCTGGATGCTGACCCGGGTGGCGCGTCTGCAGGACTGACCCGGCGGGCGTGCCAGACCGACCGACGGGGGCTGCGGCGTGTACACGATGTCATGACCGCAGCCGATTCCCTCACGGCCGCTACCGGTGGGCCTGCCTAGGGTAGGTGGCTCCTTCCCCACGGGAGTTGCCATGACTGCCCCTTCCATCCGTCTGCATGTTGAGGACACCGGCGGTACCGGTCGTCCGGTCATCCTCATCCACGGCTGGCCGTTGTCGGCCGAAGCGTGGAAAGCGCAGGTGCCGGTACTGCGCGATGCCGGCTATCGCGTGATCAGCTACGACCGCCGTGGCTTCGGGCGTTCGGAGAAGCCGTCCGATGGCTATGACTACGACACGTTGGCCGCTGATCTTGCGGCGATCATCGAAGAGCGCGACCTGCGCGACGTTACCCTGGTCGGGTTTTCGATGGGCGGCGGCGAGGTCGCCCGCTATATCGCCAACCACGGGCAGGAGCGATTGCACAGCGTGGTATTTGCCGCGGCGGTACCGCCCTATCTGTTGAAGACCGGTGACAACCCCAATGGCCCGCTCAGCCAGGACAAGGCCGATGCGATGCGCGAGGGCCTGCAGGCCAACCGGGAGACGTTCTTCGATGGCTTTACCCGCGATTTCTTCAGCGCCCACGGTCAGTTGATGGTGACCGAAGAGACGCGGCAGGCGGCCATTGCCCTGTGCCACCAATCCGACCCGCGCGCCGCGCTGGGCTGCATGCAGGCTTTCGCCACCACCGATTTCCGCGCGGACCTGGACAGGGTGAGCGTGCCGACGCTGGTGCTGCACGGCGACAGCGATGCCACGGTGCCGCTGGAGGGCTCGGGCGCGCGCACGCACAAGGCCATCGATGGCAGTGAACTGGTGGTGCTGAAGAACGCACCGCACGGCTGCAACACCAGCCACACCGATGACTTCAATCTTGCCCTGCTGAACTTCCTGAAGAAGTAGCGCGGCACAGGCATACTGCGGCCATGGCCAGCCCCCGCACCCCACCCTGGAAGAAGCCCAACCCGAAGGGACAGAAAAGGCAGCCGCTGTCGCCGGCGCAGAAGGAGGCCGCGCGCCAGCGTGCTGAGGAGAATGGCCGGCGCTATCCAAACCTGGTGGACAACATGTGGGCGGCAAAGCTGCCGCGCGGCTGAGGTGTCTTACCGCACCACGCGCGGGCCCCAGGCCCGCCAGCCGCTTTCCCGCCACGGCGCCACGTTGCGCTCTGAGATCTCCGCAGCCTTCGCGGCCGCCGGGGTGAGGGTGGCGAGCGCGGTGCGCAGCCGCTGGGGCTGCACGGGCTGGCCGGTGGCAATCTGCAGGCGGTCGCCCTGGCGGCGCACCTGCACTGGAATCACCGCATGGGAGTCGGTGGGGGGGCCGTAACGGCTGCGCCGGTAGCGCATGCTGATTGGCCGCACCGCCTGCATCAGCACCGGGCTCCACGCCTGCAGCAATGCATCCTGTTGTTGTTCGTCGATCGCAATGTCGATGACGGTGGACGGATAGCCCACGGTGCTTTCCACCATCAGCTGGAAGCGCGCGCCTTCTGGTGTCAGCACGGCGCTGCCCACCGCCACGCCGATGACCATGGCGACGGTGATCAGCAGCCAGTGCCGCGGTGCCTGTGGTGGTACCGGCAGATGAGTGAGGCCCGGCCTGCGCCGACGCATGCGGCGGTAGCGGCGCCGTGCTGCGGGGCTGTCCAGAAGGCTCTCTGCCGGCAACGGAATCTGCTGCGCGGGCAGCCTGGCCAGGCGCGCGTTGATCCAGCGCGAGGCCAGCAGTGCCACGACCACGCCCAGCAGCAGCGGCGCCGCCAGTCGAACGAACAGATACAACCCCAGCATCGGCATCCCTCCTGCGCAGGCCGCACATGATGGCGTACCCGAGCGCCGATGTCGCATCTGCCAGCCGACAGCGCCCGTGTGCTTGGCTAGGATGCGCATCCCTCAACGCCATGATGCAGGTGGCCGATGACCGCTTCCTTCGGCCGCATTTTTGGGCCGGGCTTGATGCTGTTGGTGCTGCAGTGCGTGTCACTGCTGGCAGTGGGACTGGAGGTCGGGTACTTCCACCACCGCGTTGCATTGCTGCTGGAGCCGCTGTCACCGGCCTGCGGCGGCGATGATGCCACCGAGCGCATGCATGTGGCCGAACACCTGCTGGCGCGCGCCAACGCGTTGGACGACTGGGATCCGCTGGCCTGGGTGCCCGCCGCCACGCTGCTGCTTGCACTGGCCGGGTCATTGGCAGCGGCGTGGGAGCAATGGCGGCACAGCAGTGCGGCATGCCGGCGCAGTGCGGGCCGTCTGCTGGCGCTGCAGGCCGGTTCGCTGGTGCTGGGCGGCGCGATGCTGCACGCCTTCGATCGTGTCTGGCAGGCTTACATCACGCTGCTGCCAGCGGCCTGCATGTCCGACAGGCTGATGAACGATGAAGCGTCGCTGGCGGCATCCACCGCATGGACCTTCCAGGTGTTCGGCGCGGCGCGGGCAATGCCACCGCACGCCCCCGATGCGATGGCGATCATATTGTGCGGGCTGCTGCTGGCATCGCTGGCCGTTGGCATCTGGCTGTGGCGGCAAACACCGGCGCCGTCGGCCCTGTAGCGCACGCGCCGGCCGGGTGCTGGCGTTGCGCTGTCGGGTACGGCACGCTATGCCCATGGAAAAGGATGTTTCACTGACACAGGCCAGCCGATTCCTGAGCCTGGTACTGCGGCATGAACCGCAGAGGATAGGCCTGCAGCTGGATACACAGGGTTGGGCCGACATCGCAGATCTGTTGCAGCGGATTGCCCTGCACGGTCACGCGCTGGATCGCGCCGACCTGCAGCGGCTGGTGCAGAGCAACGACAAGCAGCGCTTTGCGATCAGCGAGGATGGCCTGCGTATTCGTGCCAGCCAAGGACATTCGATCGCCGTGGACCTGGGGCTGCAACCGTTGGAGCCGCCCGCGTGGCTGTACCACGGCACCGTGCCGCGCTTTCTGGAGGCCATCAGCACGCAGGGCCTGCGCCCCGGTGAGCGCCAGCACGTGCATCTGTCGCTGGACCGCCAGACAGCCCGGGAGGTGGGCGCGCGTCGCGGCGCACCGGTCATCCTGAGCGTGGACGCCGGTCGCATGCATGCCGACGGCCACCGTTTCTACCGTTCGGCCAACGGGGTGTGGTTGACCGACCACGTGCCACCGAAGTACATCGCCGGATGAAGCCTTCAGCGCTGACGACCGGGCGGGGCGCCGGGCTGTTCGTGCTGCCGGTGATGGCACTGCTGGCGCTGGCCCTGGCCGAGGGCGGCCTGCATCTGCGCGTGCAATACGTGCTGGAGCCTGCCGCCGGCGCCTGTGCCCATCCCGATCTGGCTGCGCGTACGGCAGTGATGATGGCGATGCTGGAGCGCGCCCAGGCGCTGCAGCTCTGGCAGGCGTTGCGCTGGTTGCCGATCGCCGGTGTGCTGCTGGCCCTGCTGTCTGCACTGTGGGCAGGGCTGTCGGCGCTGCGCGGCGCTACGGGGCACGTGTGGCGCATGGCCGCCGCCTATGTGCTGCTGCAGGCCGGCGCGCTGGGTCTGGCGGCTTGGACCCTGTTACGGCAGGAACGTGCGTGGGCCAGCGTGAAGCAGCTTGCGCCGGTGGTCTGCGCGCTGGATTCCAGTGATCCGTCGGTCCCGGTGGCACAGACGCCGCAGCTCGCCTTCGATCTGTTGCTGGGGCGCAGTGCTGCGCTGCTGTATAACCCGGGGCAGTTGGCGATGCTGTTGGCCGCCGTGCTGCTGGTGGGCGTGGTGCTGGGGCTGTGGCTGTGGCGGGGCGCGCGCAGGTAGAGTGGCGGTTCCTGCCCGAACAAGGATGAATGGATGCGTTCGTTGCTGCGTGCCGTACCGTTGTTGCTGCTTTCGCTGGTGGCCCACGCCGCCGAGGTGGACCGTCGTATTGCGGTCACCATCGACGATCTGCCATGGGCGCGGCTGGACGAGATCGTTCCGGCAGATCTGCCGCAGCGCCACGCCGCGTTGCTGGCGCAGCTGCACCAGGCCAACGTGCCGGTGGTCGGCTTCGTGAACGAGAACAAGCTGGAAGTGGATGGCCAGGTGCAGCCGCAGCGCGTGCAGATGCTGCGCGACTGGCGCGATGCTGGCTACGAGCTGGGCAACCACACCTGGTCGCACATGGATCTGAACGCCAAGGGTGTGGCGGCGTTCCAGCAGGACTTCCTGCGCGGCGAACAGACGCTGCGGCCGCTGCTGGCCGAACGTGGCCAGGTACCGCAGTGGATGCGCCACCCCTACCTGCGTGCCGGGCGCAGCGCCGAAGAGCGGGCGCAGATGGATGTGTTCTTCCAGCAGCACGGCTACCGGGTGGCGCCCGTTACCGTCGACAACGGCGAATGGGTATGGGCATTTGCCTATGCCAACGTGATGAACGAGCAGGCCGATTCACCCGAGCGCGAGGCGCTGCTGCAGCGCCTGCGCCGTGGCTACGTGCCGTACATGCTGAACAAGGTGGACTACTACGAGCGGCAGTCACAGGCGTTGCTGGGCTATGCGCTGCCGCAGGTGTGGCTGATGCATGCCAACGAACTCAATGCGGCCACCTTTGCCGAACTGGTAGCCGCCACGCAGCGGCGAGGCTATCGCTTCGTGTCGTTGCAGGAAGCCTTGCAGGACCCGGCCTATGCACGCGGTGCCGAAGGCTACAACGGCCGCTACGGCCCCAGCTGGCTGCACCGCTGGGCGATGGCCGAGAACAAGCCCAAGGACTTCTACGCCGGTGAACCGGTGGTGCCGCAGTGGGTGAAGCAGCTGGCGAGGGTGGACTACGAATAACAATGAGTGGAGTGTGTACTTCGTGCGGCACCCGCAGCTTACTCCTGGCGTAAGTGCGGGTCTGTTTACCGTTAAGCGCTAAGGTTACGGGAAGAATGAGTTCTGTAGTTGGACGTTCTTCACCATTGTTTTGGCAATGTCTGCAGCGGAAATGCTTTCAGGCCAGCGCAACGACATTCCGCCGAGCGCGAATGTGTAGGCAATGAGCATCTGGAAATAGTAATTTTTATATCTGTCCATGCTGGATTTGCTTGCACGGAAGGGGCTCATTCCGACGCCGTGAGCGCGCTCGTTCCTGATTTGGAACAGCAGCAGTGAAAGTAGAAGCTCGATGCGCTTGCAGTCGCTGGGTATGTTTACTGCTTTTCCCAGATCAAGCAAAACGTGCGATGCCGCATTCTTTGGCTGTTTGGGCTTGGCGCGAAGATAGGCTCGAAGGAACAGTCCAAGTTTCTTCTCGTTTGAATCAGTTATATCAGTTCTAGGGGACTGAGTCGGCAGACCAAATTTCATCATCAGCGCCTGATACCGGTTTGGGCCAAAGCAGCTGGCCGCCCGTGCACTTAGCTGAGATTCAAGTGAGGTGGTCGGCGCGTTGTTGCTCGCAACGAGACGTTTTGCCAGGTATTCAAAAGTTCGAAGAGGGGCGTTGCTTGAAATTGAATCAAGAACTACCTTCCAGGAGCTCGGATCATTGGCGATAAGTAGCGGTCCAAGGCCTTGAGTTGTGCCTTTAATTCCTTGAAAATTGAGGTGCGCGCCGCAGGAGTCGATGATTTGAAAGCAGTGGTCGAAAAAAAAGTCTGGCCGCTCTGGTAATGCTACTAGTCCGTCAATTAATCGACCTACGCATTTCTGGTAGTGATGGTCAGAGAGTAATTTGAGAGGCGCCGGAGAGAATAGTTGTGATGGAGATCCTCCAACTGCCTGCAATCTTGCTCGGAACTCATTTTCAGAAAAAGACGTGGTGATAGCTGGCCAGTTGTTGTGATTATCAACACGAAACTTAGAGTAGTCCATTTTCTGTTACTCCTGAAATACACGGCGCGGTACGTTCGCGAGATGTTCCGGCATCTCTTATTGGCCCGTCAATTGAATTGTGTCTGCTATTGGCTCCGGCTTGAGTCGGGTGGAAATCGTTAGAGCATAGATGAGATCGCTCGTATCAACTCAGAATTAGCGGCAGTTCTATGAAAGACTCAAGGCTTAGGCACTAGAGTGTCAGCGCTTGACGGCCAGCACGCCGTCCAGCGCCAGCTCGGGCTTGAAGCCGGCCTTTTCCAGGCGCTTGGCCACTTCGCGCGGCACGTCGCGGCCGCTGGTCAGCTTGTTCGGCGCGCCGGTGTAGTGGAACAGGCGCCCGCCCTTGCGGATGACGCGGGCCAGGTGGTCGTAGAACACCTGTGAGTACAGCTCGCCGGCAATACCAAAGCGCGGCGGATCGTGCAGGATGGCATCGACGCTGTTGCTGGCCACCTGCTCGATCTGCTGCGAGACGTCGCCATGGCTGAACTGCAGGCGCCCGCCCGCGGAAGCCGACTCCGGATCGGGCGACCACGGGTTCAGCGTGCGCAGCCACATCACGTCGGCGTTCTTTTCGAACGAACGGATCTGGCCGACGCCCGCTTCCAGCGCACAGGCGGCGAAGTAGCCCAGACCGCCGCAGGTATCCAGGACGACTTTGCCGGCCGGCGCCACCAGTTCCACCTTGCGCCGCGCATCTTCGAACGGCGACAGCTTGGAGGTCGGCAGCATCTTGATACCGTCGATCTCGAAGGTCGGTGCGCCCCATTCGGTGGGCACCAGCTTGATGAGCGAGCCGCTGAAGCGGGAAATGGGCGCGAATTCCTCGCCATCCCAGTAATACAGCGTGCGGTCCTTCAGCTTGCCCGGCCAGGGGTAGTGCTGGCCACGGAACTGGAAACCTTCGGCGGCCAGGACGACCGTGTCCTGGGTGCGGTCCAGGTCCAGCGAGCCCTGCCAGTCGCCCGCGCCCTTGTCGTGCGCGCGCTGCAGCGCCAGCGCGCTGTCGCGGGTGAGCAGGGGGCCGGAGTAATGGGGCACGGGCGGTACCGGGGGGCAGGTGGGGGAAGGCATGGTACCTGACCGGCCGTGAGTGCGTGGCGGGCAGGCACCCGCCCACGCTGGCGCTAGCGTGGTTGCGTGGCGGGCCGCGTACGGACCGACGTGCAGGAGAAGCCGTGGGTGGTTGCCTCACCGCCCAACCAGGACGTTCCGTCGCCGGCCACCATGCCGTTTCTCGCGCAGGCGCGCTGGTGCGCTGCACGGGTGGCGTCTGGCTGGCGATCAAGTTCGTAGCGCATTCGGCCATCGTCCTCCAGCACCCAATGCACGGTCACCCGCTCGCTCGCGTCCCCGTCGATCGGCCAATCGATCGTGCGCAGTACCAGCGTTTCACCTTCGGCAGTGGTGAGTATCTGATCGAAGGCGCCCTGCGTGGCGGGCGTTGCGGCGGCGAGCAGAAGACTGAGCAGCATGGTGGTCCCCCGGCAAAGCTTCAGCCTGGGGCGCGTTGTGCAGCAGCGCCATCAGAAACCTTGCAGATCACTCACATTTCACCGCGTACACGGGCCCGGCGCCGATCAGCAGCAGGGCCATGTAGTCGCTGTCGCGGGCCTTGGCTTTCAGCGTGGCGCCGTCCTTGGCGTGGAACAGGCCGAACCCCCCGGCGCTGCGGATCAGGGCACTGTCGATCTGCTGGGCATCGTCGGGGAAGAATTTGCCGATGTCGCTGCGGCTGGCCTTGTACAGCGCGTTCGGTTCACGCTGCCAGCTGCCGTTGCGCTCGAAGGAGACGAAGTACTGGCCGCCATCCTTGTCGATGCGGAACTCGGCGGCGCGGCGGCTGCTGGTTGCGAAGCAGCCCAGCAGGGGGTCGCTGGAGAACGGCAGGTGGGTGTCGCCACTGCAGGCGGCGAGCAACAGGGCACCGGGCAGCAGCAGGCAGAGCGCGCGCATGGGATGTCCCCACAGGGCAGGTGCGGCTAGTGTAGGCAGCAGCCGGGCGCGGCCCGTGCAGATAATCGGCAAGAACGAGGGAGCGGCGATGGCACAGGGCAGGGCACCGTGGTGTGGGCTGGCGAGCTGGCTGGGGCTGGTGGCCGGCTGGGGCGCGGGTTGGCTGGCGGCATGGGCGTTCGGCGCGAGCGCGCCGGTGGCGGGGCTGGCGGTGGCCGTGCTGGCATCGGTGCTGGTGGGCGGCGGGTTTGCCGTGGCCGCGCGGGTGCGCGGTGAGCGCCATGCGTGGCTGGGAATTGGCGGCGCGGCGCTGAGCGCGTTGCCGCTGGCGGCGTATCTGTTGCGGATGATGCTGAAGCTCTAGGGTCAGTCGCCTCAGCCTTTCGTAGAGTCGAGCTTGCTCGACTGCCTTGAACGGGAGCAGTCGAGCAAGCTCGACTCTACGAGGGCAGGGAAGTGCGTTACGCGCTGCGGTGGATTTCCAGCGTGATGTGTACCAGCTCCTCGTGCAAGCCCAAGGCTGCGCGCAGGGTGTCGGCGTCCAGGGCGGCATCGTGGGTGACCACACTGGCGGCCACCGCGTACTTGCCACGCCCCACCTGCCAGACATGCAGGTCGGCCAGCCGCGCTTGCCACGGCCCCTGTTCGATGACCTCGCGCACTTCGGCCACCACCGGTGCATCCATCTGCGCATCCAGCAGGATGCGTCCACTGTCCCGCAGCAGGCCGATGGCCCACACGGTTACCAGCACTGCGCCCACCAGGCCCATCACCGGGTCCAGCCACGCCACGCCCCACAGCTTGCCGCCCAGCAGCGCGACGATGGCCAGTACCGAGGTGGCCGCGTCGGCCAGCACGTGGATGTAGGCCGAGCGCAGGTTCAGGTCGTGTCCGTGCGCGTGGTCATGAGCGTGATCGTGGCTGTGACCATGGTCGTGGTGATGCGCATGTTCGTGGCCGTGACCATGATGATGGTGGGCATGCCCCGGGCTGTCATGCAGCCACCACGAGCACAGCAGGTTCACACCCAACCCCACGGCGGCGATGGCAATGGCTTCGTCGTAGTGGATGGGCGCCGGTACCCACAGCCGCTGCACCGATTGCACCGCCATCAGGGCAGCCACACCCAGCAGGGCGATGGCACTGGTGTAGCCGGCCAGGATCTCGACCTTCCATGTGCCGAAGGCGAAGCGCGGGTCATGGGCATAACGGCGCGCACAGCGGTACGCGAACACCGACAGGCCCAACGCCAGCGCATGTGAACTCATATGCCAGCCATCGGCCAGCACGGCCATGGAGTTGAACCACCAGCCGCCGACGATTTCCACCAGCATCATGCCGACGGTCAGGCACAGGGCGCGGCGGGTGTTGCGTTCGGCCAGCGGGTTGCCGTCGTCGAAGCGATGGTCGTGGCGGCGTGCGGCGGCGAGGGCGTCCAATTGCATGGCGGTGGGGTCTTCATGGATACCCCCATAGGGTATATGATTCGCGCATGGCACATGTACACAAACATCGGAAACAGTTGCTGGCCCGGGTGCGCCGTATCGGCGGCCAGGTGGCGGCGTTGGAACAGGCCCTGGATCGACCCGAGGGAGAGCCCGGCGATTGCGCCGGCGTGCTGGTGCAGGTGGCCGCCGTGCGCGGCGCCGCCCACGGCCTGCTGATGGAACTGCTGCACGAGCACCTGCAGGAACACGTGGTGGCCGCCGAAGATCCGCAGCAGCGCGCTGCCGAGGCCGAGGTGCTGGTGGAACTGCTGCGCCGCTACGGCAAGTAGCGCCGGGCCATGCCCGGAGGCGGCACTGTGGATGGATCTGGAAATGTTATACAGTAACATTTCCATCCGCAGCCTCCCGCCCCGCATGAACCCTGTTTCCCGCGCCGACCGCCGCCTGCCGGTTACCGTCCTGTCCGGCTTCCTGGGCGCCGGCAAGACCACCCTGCTCAACCAGATCCTGCGCAACCGCGACGGCCTGCGGGTGGCGGTGATCGTGAACGACATGAGCGAGGTCAACATCGATGCGCAGCTGGTGCGCGACGGTGGCGCCGCGCTGCGCCGTACTGAAGAAACGCTGGTGGAATTCAGCAACGGCTGCATCTGCTGCACCCTGCGCGACGATCTGCTGCAGGAAGTGCGGCGCCTGGCCGACAGCGGTCGCTACGACTACCTGTTGATCGAATCGACCGGCATCGGCGAACCCATGCCGGTGGCGGCCACGTTCGCTGTGCGCGATGAACACGGCTTCAGCCTGGGCGACATCGCGCGCCTGGATACGATGGTGACCGTGGTGGATGGCAGCGCCTTCCTGGCCGACTTCGGTTCCACCCTGCGCCTGGCCGAGCGCGGCCAGCAGGCCGGCCCGGACGATGACCGCGGCGTAGTGGATCTGCTGTGCGAGCAGGTGGAGTTTGCCGATGTGATCGTGGTCAGCAAGGTGGACCAGACCGACGATGACGTGCTGCAGGACACGCTGGCCGTGCTGCGCGGCTTGAACCGCGAGGCGAAACTGCTGCTCTCGCGCTTCGGCGATGTGCCGTTGACTGAGCTGCTGGATACCGGCCGCTTCGATTTCGAGCGCGCGCAGCAGGCACCCGGTTGGGTGAAGGAGCTGCGTGGCGAGCACACGCCGGAAACCGATGAGTACGGCATTGGCAGTTTCGTCTACCGCTCGCGTCGGCCATTTCACCCGGCGCGCTTTGCACGCGTTCTGCAGGAGGGTATGCCGGGGGTGATCCGCAGCAAGGGCTGGTTCTGGCTGGCCAACCGCATGGACTGGGTGGGCGAGCTGAGCAGCGTGGGCGCGGCCACCCGCACCCAGGCCGCCGGCTTCTGGCATGCCGCGCGCGCGCGCGTGCGGGCGGGAAACGAAGACACCACGCCGTTGCTGTCGCCCACGCCGTTGCCGTACAGCGATCTGGGCTGGGCGCGGCAACAGGCCGATTGCTGGACGGCGCCGCTGCCTACGGCTGCCGAATTGCAGGATGACACCGCCCATGCGGCCATGGCGCGGGTCTGGCACCCGCTATGGGGTGACCGCCGGCAGGAACTGGTGGTGATTGGCGTGCACATGGACGAACGCGCGGTGCGCGCCACCTTGGATGCCTGCCTGTTGAACGACCAGGAACTGCGTGCCGGGCCGCTGTTGTGGCAGCAGCTGCCGCAGGCGTTTCCGGTGTGGAAGCGTTGAAGCAACGGCATCCACGCCATGCGTGGGTGGAGGCGGTGCCGGCGTCGTCGGTGGGGTCAAAGCCCTTCTGCATTGCAGAAGGGATCCGACCCCGGCTGTGCGTCGCGCCACTGCCAGCCTGTGGCGCCCACGTGCAGGATCTGCGTGGGCCGCAGTGCCTGCAGCAGGTGGGTGTCATGGCTGACCATCACCAGCCCGCCTTCCCACGCGGCCAGCAGTGATTCCAGCGCCTGCAGGGCGACCAGGTCCAGCGCGTTGCCGGGCTCGTCCAGCAACAGCAGCTGCGGTGCGGGATGCGCGTACAACACGCTGGCCAGTGCACCCTTCAGCCGTTCGCCATCGCTGAGGCTGCTGGCCGGGCGTTGGATGCGCTGTGCATCCAGGCCGAGCAGGGCGAGCCGCGTGCGCAGTTCGGCAGGGTCGGCTGCCGGGTTGGCGGCCTGCACTGTATCGAGGATGCTGCGGTTGCCGGCCAGTGCCAGCAGCTGCTGGTCCAGCAGGGCCAGCGGCGCGTGCCGCTGCACGCAGCCACTGCGCGGCTGCTGTTGACCGGCCAGGACACGCAGCAGGGTGGACTTGCCGCTGCCGTTGCCGCCGATTACGGCAATGCGCTGGCCACGGCGGATGTCCCACTGCAGCGGCGCCGCGCAGCCATGGGGCAGTACCAGATCCCGCGCCTGCAGCAGCTGCATGCTGCCACGTTCGCCCTCGTGGGCGAACAGGGCCAGCTGTGGCGCCGTCTGCACGGCGGCGGCATTGCGCAGCTGCTGCGCGCTGGCCTGCAGGCGGTCGGCCTGGATCTGCTGCGCACGGCCCTGCGTGGCTTCGGCACGCTGCTTCTGCCCACCCAGCAGGATCGGCGCCTGGTTGGCCTGCTTTGCATCACGGTTGCCGCGCGCCTGCCGCTGCTGCTGGCGTTCGTGCTGCTCGCGTGCGCTGCGTTGCTGCTGCCGGTGCTGTGCACGGGCGTGGTCCAGTTGGGCGGCGGCGGCCTCGCGTTCGGCGGTACGCGCATCCACGTAGTCCTGCCACGCACCGCCATAGCGATGCAGGCCGCGCCCATCCAGTTCGACGATCTGCTGCATGTGGGCCAGCAGGCCGCGGTCGTGGCTGATGACCAGCAGCCCGCCGCGCCACTGCTGCAGCTGCGCGTACAGCTGCTGGCGATGGCGCGCGTCCAGATGGTTGCTGGGCTCGTCCAGGATCAGCCAGTCGGCGCCGCTGGCCCATGCGCCGGACAACGCCACGCGCATGGCCTGGCCGCCGCTGAGGCGCGCGGCAGGTTGCCCTGCGTGCAGATCGTCGGGCAGGCCCATGGCCTGCCATTGCTGCTGCAGGCGTTCGTGCAGATCCCAGCGCTCGCCCACGCAGGTGAAGTCGCGTTCATCGATGCTGCCCGCTTCGATACGGGCCAATGCGTCCAGCACATCGCCTACGCCGGCCAGCTCGCCCACGGTGCCGCGTGGCGGATAGCCGGGCGTAGGCAGCAGGAACACCTGTCCACTGCTGCGCACCCGCCCGCTGTCGGGCGGCAGCTGGCCGGCGAGCAGGCGCGCCAGCACGCTCTTGCCCATGCCATTGCCGCCGACCAGCCCGGTGGCCAGCGGTTCAAAGGAAAAGGACAGATCGGAAAACAACGGACGGCCATCGGCCAACCGATACGACACGCGATCAAGCGTGAGGGAATGCGAAGTCATGCGACCTCCAAGCAATGCCATGTCTCCCCTGCGCGCAGGGGCGGGAAGAGTCAGGCCGTCCGGTTTGCAGACGGCGGCATTACTGGCGCATTGGTCGCGAGCCTCTTGGAGGAATGAACGGAAATTATAGCGTGGGTGCCTGAACGGGGGCGCGCGGGTTGTAGAGTCGAGCCACGCTCGAATGCATCAAGCAAGACCAGTCGAGCAAGCTCGACTCTACGGGAGATGCGGAGCAGTCGAGCATGGCTCGACTCTACGGGTGCGCGCGGGTTGTGAAGTCGAGCATGGCTCGACTCTACAGAAAGGGTTACGGCACGGTTTCCAGGCGGGCGCTGACGAAATCGATGAAGGCGCGCAGCTTGGGCAGCACGTGGCGGCCGGACGGCCACAGCAGGTGGAAGATGCCGCAGGAATGCACGTGCTCGTCGAGCACGGTGACCAGGCGGCCATCGGCCAGTGCGTGGCGTACCGAGTGCACGGGCACGAACGCCAGGCCGCCATCGCGCAGCGCCATGGCCACCCGGGCTTCGATGGTGTTGGCCACCATGTTCACCGGCAGTTCCTGCGCCACTTCACCGTCGGGCCACTGTACCGGCCATGTTTCCAGTTTGCCGGTGCTGGGAAAGCGGTAATGCAGCAGGCGATGCTGCAGCATGTCTGCAGGCGTGCGCGGTACACCGTGGCGCTGCAGGTACGCTGGCGAGGCCACCACGCGCCGCGGGAACACGCCCAGGCGCCGGGCGTTCATGCGCGAATCGCTGGGCTCGCCCACGCGCAGCACGGCATCGAAGCCTTCTTCGATCACATCCACCAGGCGGTCGCTGAAATCCAGTTCCAGGCGGATATCCGGGTAGGCGGCCATGAAGTCGGCCAACAGTGGCAGGGTCAGGTCGCCGACCAGCGACAGGCTGATGCGCAGGGTGCCGCTGGGCGATGCACCCTGCTGGGCCAGTTCGGTGCGCGCGGCATCGCGCTCGTGCAGGATCCGCCGGCAGCGCGCCAGGAACAACTGGCCCTCGGCGGTGAGGGTGATGCTGCGCGTGCTGCGGTGGAACAGGCGCACGCCCAGCGCGTGTTCCAGCCGGGCCACGCATTTGCCCGCGGCCGATGCGGAAATGCCCTGCAGGCGCCCGGTTTCCACGAAGCTGCGGGTTTCGGCGGCATGGATGAAGGTCTGCAGGTTGGCCAGGTTGTCGAGCACGGACATGGCGGGCGTTCCGGGGGGCATGGCGGTAGTGTGGGTCCGCTCATGGTGCCGATTGCGGACTTCACAGTCCACGATGTCGGGAGCGTGCCTTGGCTTTTTCCCGCGGACAACGGGCTCTAACGTGGCGGCCCTCCCTCCCAAGGATTGCCGTGATGAATGCACTACCTGCCCTGGCGCCAGCCCCGCTGCTTCCTTCCGTGCAGCGCGTGCTGCAGCAGGCCCACCCCCGCCAGATCGTGGGGGCGGTGGTGCTGGTGCGGCACCGCGGTCTGTGGCGCCACGCCAGTGCCAGCGGACTGGCCGATCGCGAGCTGGGCACGCCGATGCGCCGCGACCAGCTGTTCCGCCTGGCCTCGGTGAGCCGGTGGCGTGGCGGGCGGCGTGCTGTTGCAGGCCGCCGGGGCGCGGGTGCTGGCATGGCTGCCACTGGGCCTGCTGCTGGTATGCGGTGCGTGGTTGCTGCTGCGGCCGCGCGCCTGGTCATAGGCCACTGCCGCGCGCCGGTCAGGTGTTGGAATACTCGCGCTCGATCGGCACGCTGCGCGGGTTCTGCATGTGCTCGCGCGCGGCGCCGTACTGCTGCTGGCGGCGGTGGTGGAAGGCCACGAATTCATCGCGTGGCAATGGGCGCGAGAACAGCCAGCCCTGGCCGAACTGCACGTGCTGGCTGTGCAGGTAGGCCAGCTGTGCTTCGGTTTCCACGCCCTCGGCCACCACCCACAGGCCCAGCTCGCGGGCCATTTCGATGATGTGCGGGGTGACCGGTGTGGTCGCGCTTTCGGTGCCGATCGCATCGACGAAGGACTTGTCGATCTTCAGCGCGTCCAGCGGCAGCTGTTCCAGGTACTGCAGGCTGGAATAGCCCACGCCGAAATCGTCGATGGCGATGCTGTGCCCGGCCCGCCGTGCGGCGGCCATCATGGTGCGGGCGCGGTCGATGTCCAGGAAGCCGCGCTCGGTGGCTTCCAGCCAGATCTGCTGCGGCAGGATGCCGCTGCCGGCCATGCGCGCCGAGACCACCTTCAGCGCACGTCCGCTGCTGATGTCTTCCGGTGCCAGGTTGATGGCGATGTGTGCGCTGCGGTCGGAGACCAGCAGGTCACGCATGTCCTTCACTACGTTTTCAATCACCACATCGGTGAGCGCCTGGATCAGGCCGTGTTCTTCAGCCAGCGGAATGAAGATGTCCGGACGCACCTGGGTGCCGTCGGGGTGCTGCCAGCGCACCAGTGCCTCGGCTCCCACGCAGATGCCGGTGTCCAGTTCGATGATGGGCTGGTAGTGCAGGTACAGCTCGCGGCGGCGGATGGCGGTGGCCAGTTCGCCGCGCATGGACAGGCGCCGCTGCGACAGCCACACCACCACGCCCACGCCCAGCGCCGCCAGCAGCAGGCCGACCGGAACGAACAGCCAGGCCTGCTGGCGGAAGGTGGCTGCCAGGGCGGTACGCGGCGCGGTGGCGATGGCCAGCCATTCGTCGTTGCGCGCGCTGGCATACAGGGTGTCCTGGACCAGTCCCTTGCCCGGATCGCGCAGCAGATCCAGCAGCAACGGGAGATCGATCCCGTCCTGCTGGGTCAGCAGGCGCCCGTCGGGGGTGGCCAGGGCCAGCCGCACGTCCGGGTCGGCAATGACACCGACGAAGTGGCGCGGGTCCACCAGCACATCGTAGGAACCGTACAGGATGGCCAGCACCTGCCGGCCACCGGTCGTGGCGGGGCGGATATCCACCACAATGCCGGCGCCGTCGCTGGAGACGTGGTCGGCATGGGGCTGGTCCACGCTGCCTTCGAAGGCGCCCCAGGACGTGCAGCGCAGCTTGCCGGCCTCGAAGTAGCCCATCTGGTCGATGGACGGCGTGGTCATCACCAGGGTCTGCATGCGCTTGATGTGCGCACTGCCACAGGGAGGCATGGCGCTGGCCTCGGCCGATTTCAGCGCGGCCAGTGCTTCTTCGTAGGCGATATCGGCCCGCCGCAGGGTGCGTTCGGCGATGGCGTGCAGGCGCTGCTGTTCCACCGCCACGGCACGGTCCCAGGTGGCATAGACCATGGCGGCGATGGGCACCACGGCGGCCACCAGTGCTGCCACGATGCCGAGGATGACGACCCGCAGGCGGCTCATGGCCGGTCGTCCAATCGAGTGGGCAGGGCTGGGGGCATGGCGACCGATCCTTGGGCGGATGCGCTATCTGAGCATGTTGGGCGGCTGTGCGGAATGGGGACGGGGCATTAATTCGTCACATTGTGGCAATTGCGACAGCAGTTGACTGCAGCGAGCCGCCGCCGGCTGGCGCTCCGGGCCGTACAGGACTACCGTCGGGGGCTTCACCCGCCCCTTCCAGCGCCCGTCCATGACCGAACCCGCCCCGCCCCCCGAGCACCTGCGCCGCAGCCTGTCCAACCGCCACCTGCAACTGATCGCCATCGGCGGTGCCATCGGCACCGGCCTGTTCATGGGCTCGGGCAAGACGATC
>NZ_DAMBCN010000006.1:0-141897 GCF_032056425.1 Stenotrophomonas sp. | reverse complement strand
GGTGTTCGGCGACCTGTACGGCAATACCTGGGACCTGCTGGAGCCCCGCGCATGAAGACCCTCGTGCTTGCCAGCCACAACGCCGGCAAACTGGTGGAAATGCAGGAGATCCTGGCCGACCTTCCGTTGCAGATCACCTCGGCGGCCGAACTGGGCCTGGGCGATGTGGAGGAAACCGGCCTGACCTTCGTCGAGAACGCGCTGCTGAAGGCACGCGCCGCCTGCGAGGCCACCGGCCTGCCGGCGCTGGCCGATGATTCGGGCCTGATCGTCGATGCGCTGGGGGGTGCCCCCGGCCTGTACAGCGCACGCTATGCCGGCCACCCGACCAACGCGGCGGCCAACAACGCCAAGCTGCTGCAGGCCATGGCCGAGGTGCCCGATGGCCAGCGCAGCGCGCGTTTCTATGCGGTCATTGTGCTGCTGCGCCACGCCACCGACCCGCAGCCGCTGATCTGCGAAGGCCGCTGGGAAGGGCAGATCATCCGCGAACTGCGCGGCACGAATGGCTTTGGCTACAACCCGGTGTTCCTGGACACCACCCACGGCCTGACCGCCGCGGAAATGGAGCCGGCGCTGAAGAACGCGATCAGCCACCGCGCACTGGCCCTGCAGCAGCTGAAGCTGCAGCTGGCTGCCGTTCTCTGACCCACACCCGCACGTAGTTCTGCCGTCATGTCCCACGCCCACGATCACTGCACCCACCTGCCCGGCGAAGCCTGCGACGGCGACCACGGCCACGCCGCACCGGTGCGTCTGGTGCCGCCGCCGCTGTCGCTGTACGTGCACCTGCCGTGGTGCGTGCGCAAATGCCCGTACTGCGATTTCAACTCGCACCAGGCCAAGGGCGAACTGCCGTTCGAGGCCTACATCGACGCCCTGCTGCGCGACCTGGACCAGGACCTGCCGCTGGTCTGGGGCCGGGTGGTGCACAGCGTGTTCTTCGGTGGCGGTACGCCCAGCCTGTTCCCGCCCGAAGCGATCGACCGCTTCCTGCAGCAGGCCAGCGCGCGGCTTCGCTTTGCGCCGAATGCGGAAATCACGCTGGAAACCAACCCGGGCACGGCCGAACACGGCCGCTTCGACCGCTACCGCGCGGCGGGCGTGAACCGGCTCAGTTTCGGCATCCAGAGCTTCGACGATGCCGCGCTGAAGCGGCTGGGGCGCATCCATGACAGTGGCGAAGCCGAGCGCGCGGTGAAGATGGCCCAGGACGCGGGCTACGACAATTTCAACATCGACCTGATGTACGCGCTGCCGGAACAGACCCTGGCCGGTGCCGAGGCCGATCTGGAACGCGCGCTCGCACTGCAGCCGGCGCACATCTCGCACTACCAGCTGACTCTGGAACCGAACACGGTGTTCTTCGCGCGGCCGCCGCAGGGCATTCCCGATGAAGACAACGCCTGGGACATGCAGGAGCACTGCCAGGCCCTGCTGGCCCAAGCCGGTTACGGCCAGTACGAGGTCAGCGCCTATGCCCGCCCCGGCCGGCAGAGCGCGCACAACCTGAACTACTGGCGCTTCGGCGATTACCTGGGCATCGGCGCCGGCGCGCACGGCAAGATCAGTTCCGGCGCGGAAGAACACGTTCTGCGACGCTGGAAGGTGAAGCACCCGCAGGCCTACCTGGACAGCGCAGGCAGCCCGGCCTCGTTCGGTGGCGACGAAGTGATCGCTGCCGAGCGCCTGCCGTTTGAGTACATGCTGAACCTGCTGCGCCTGCATGAAGGTTTCAGCCTGCGTGATTTCGAATCGCGGACCGGTCTGCCACGCAGCGTGCTGGACGCGCCGCTGGCCCAGGCCTGCCAGCGCGGCTGGCTGCAGGTGGGCGACGGCCATGTGCAGCCCACCGAGCTGGGCCGGCGCTTCACCAACGATGTGGTGAGTCTGTTCCTGGAAGACTGATCGGACGTGCCTGGGTAGCGCCGGCCCTTGGCCGGCGGCTGGCGCCCTGCCCTGCCGGCACGGTAGATTGCCCCAACGATCCGCGGGAATTCCGGAACCCCTCGCCGATGTCTGCCGTCTTTTCATTGTCCAGCGCGGACACCGCGCGCCTGGCCGCCGCCGACCTGCCACCGCGGGTACGCGAGGTGCTGGGTGCGTTGATCGGCCTGTGCCACCACACGCTGACCGCGCCGTTGATCCTGACCGTGGAGGCGCTGGAACAGACGCTGCTGCATGACGCCGACCATGCGCGCAACCCGCAGCAGCAGGCCGACCTGCTGGCCCAGCGCGGCCAGCTGCATGCCTTCTCCGGCCACTTCAGCGAGCGCATGCTGGACGCCCTGACCGAGGCGCTGGTGCGGCTGCGTGAGCCGGCGCCTGCGGCCGCGCCGACCAGCACGCCGCCCCCGCTGCCGACCCTGATGGGGCTGTCGCTGGTGGCCGAGCACGAGGTGGACCGCGACCTGCTGCTGACCGAGATGGTGCGTCGGGAAACCCTGCGCTCGGGCAATGCGCTGAACCTGCTGGGCCAGCGCATGGGCGTGTTGGCCGCAGCACCGGCCTTCGATGCAGATACGCTGCCGCTGGCACCGCAGGCGCTGTGCGCGATGGTGCGCCGCGTGGCCGAACACGATGGCCTGAGCGTGGAGGTGCAGCTGGCGCTGTACCGCAGTTTCGAGCGGCAGTGCCTGGAACGCCTGGGCGACATTCTGGACCGCGCCAATGCGCTGCTGGCCCAGCACGGCATCCTTCCCGGCCTGGTCTACACCCCCTATCTGGCGCGCTCGTCCGCCACGCGCCGGGTCATCACCCGTTCGGTGGGGCACGAACGCAACGGACGCCCCGCGCCACGCGCCGCCACCCCGATGACCGGCTGGGGCGCTTCTGCGCCGGCGGGATCGTGGTCGAACCTGATGCAGGACGCCTTGGCCGGTGCCGACGCGGCCGCCGCCGGGCTGACCATCCCGGCCACCACCGTACTGCACGAACTGCTGCAGCAGGCACGGCGACAGCCCTCGCAGCCGCTGGCCCTGGAGCCGGCCGCGCTGCCCACCGCCGCGGTGGACGCCGTGCTGGCGCGCCTGCAGGGCCAGGCCAGCGCCGCCACCAGCGTGACCGATCTGCAGGGCGCCCTGCTGGCGCAGCTGCGCAGCGAGCATGGCGCGCAGGCGCAACTGGCCGGCCACGACCGCGACAACCTGGACCTGTTGCGCCTGCTGCTGCAGCAGGTGCAGCAGCAACAGCGGCCCGACCCGGTACCCGCCGCGCTGCTGGCGCGCCTGCAGGTACCGCTGGCGCGCGCGGCGATGGCCGACCCGGCCTTCTTCGTGCGCGACGAGCACCCAGCCCGGGAACTGCTGAACACCGTGGCGGAGGCCGGCGCGCACTGGCTGGGCGATGACGATGTAGATCCGCAACTGCTGCAGCGGCTGGCGCAGAGCGTGCAGGGCCTGCTGGGCCAGGACGCGCGCACGCCGGAAGCGTTTGCCGCCGCCAACGAGGAAATCCAGCAGCACCAGCGTGCGGCCGCACACCGCGCCGAACTGGCCGAACGCCGCCACGTGGAAGCGGCACGCGGCAAGGAACGGCTGGAGCTGGCGCGGCGCGAAGCCAGCACCCAGATCGACCAGTGGTGCCAGGCCACCCAGCCGCCGCGCTTCGTGCAGACCCTGCTGCGCCAGGCCTGGGCCGATGCCCTGACACTGACGCGGCTGCGCCATGGCGAGGATTCCCCGCAATGGCGCGAGCGCCTGCAGCAGACCGAGCGCATCGCCACGGTTACCGCCGCCCCGGCCAGCGCGGCCGGCATGACCGACGCCCCACTGGCGGCCGATGTGGAAGCAGCGCTGCTGCAGGTGGGCTACCACGCCGACGAAGCGGCCGCCGTGGCCCGTCGCCTGGCGACCCCGGGCGGTGAAGACGAAAGCACTTCGCGCACCGAACTGAGCGCGCGCCTGAAAGCACGTGCGCGCCTGGGCGAACAGAACGACGGCAGTGCCGACAGCCAGGCCGAGGCCGGGCGCGGCGCGCGCAGCGACAGCGAGGAAGTCTGCTACCAGCAGCTGGTCACGCTGCCGTTCGGCAGCTGGTTCGACATCGATCTGGGTGAAGGCGCGCAACGGCGCCAGCGCCTGTCCTGGTACAGCCTGCTGACCGGACACGTGCTGCTGGTGAATGCACGTGGGCAGAAGATCGGCGAAACCACCCTGGACACGCTGGCACGACAGATGGCCAGCGGCCAGGCGCAGCTGGTGACAGAAGAGAAAGGCCGCCTGGTGGACCGCGCGTGGCAGGCCAGCCTGTCGGCGCTGCGTTCGCTGGCCAGCCGCCTGAATCCGGAGTCCAAGGCATGAGCACGCCACCGCCCGTGGATACCCGCCGCGCCCCGCGCCGGCAGGTGGCCGACCTGGTGCCGGTCACTGACCAGATGCGCGACACCGTGATCGGCCGACTGGGCAACGTTTCCGAAACCGGCATGTTGATGCTGGCCAGCACCGGCCTGCGCGAGGATGCGCTGTACCAGCTGCGCTTCCCCTTGGCGCTGGGCGATGGCCGCAATGAAACGATCGACGTGGGCGTGCACCTGCTGTGGAGCGAGCCGGCGCACGTGCCGGGCCAGCACTGGGCCGGCTTCCGCTTCCTCACCCTGTCGCGCGAGCACCGCCAGCTGCTGCGCGGCTGGATTGGCGAAGACAACGACGGCGAACCGGTTTCGACAGGCTGAGTGCCGGTTCCGGCACAGCGGTTTTCTGCGCTATGCGGCAGAATCTAGGGCCGTTTTCCGTGTCGAGCCACCGCAATGATCCAGCAAGACCCCGGCGCCCTGTATTCCGACCACCTGGCCGTGCTGTGCCGACGCGCCGAACAGGCGCTGGCCCGCGGCGGCTTCGACCACCTGGTCGTGCCCAGTGGCACCCTTCACTATCAGGTGTTCGACGACCGCGACTACCCGTATGCGGTGAATCCGCAGTTCAAGGCCTGGCTGCCACTCACCCGCGTGCCCAACAGCTGGGTGGTGTTCACCCCGGGCAAGCGTCCGGCGGTGATCTTCCACCAGCCGTTCGATTACTGGCACGTGGTGCCGGACGCCCCCAGCGGCTGGTGGGTGGAGCACTTCGACATCCATATCATCCGCACACCGGAAGAGGCGCTGGCGCTGCTGCCGGCCAACCCGGCCCGCTGCGCCATCCTGGGTGAACCGCAGAGCGCACTCGGTGCCTACGTGCCGAACAACCCGGCACCGGTGGTGAACTACCTGGAATGGCACCGCGCCTACAAGACGCCGTATGAGGTGGCGCTGATGCGCCAGGCGCAGGTGCTGGGCGTGCGCGGGCATCGCGCGGCCGAAGCCGCCTTCCGCAACGGTGCCGACGAATTCAACATCCACATGGCGTATTGCCAGGCGGTGGGCCAGGATGCCAACGAACTGCCCTACGGCAACATCGTGGCACTGAACGAACACGCCGCCGTGCTGCACTACACCGAGCTGGGCCGCAAGGCACCGCAGCCGCTGCGCAGCTTCCTGATCGATGCCGGCGCCAGCGCGCACGGCTACGCCAGCGACATCACCCGCACCTACGCGGCGCACGGCCACGACGAATTCGCCGCAATGGTCGACGCGGTGGACGCGGCCCAGCTGCAGATGTGTGCAGCGGTGCGTGCCGGCTTTGATTACAAGCAACTGCACGTGGACGCACATCTTTCGCTGATGGGCGTGCTGAAGGACTTCGGCGTGATCAAGGTGTCGCCGCAGACCGCGCTGGAAACCGGCGTCAGCGCCGCATTCTTCCCGCACGGCATCGGCCATCTGATCGGCCTGCAGGTGCACGACGTGGCTGGTTTTGCCGCCAGCGAAGACGGGGGCCGCATCGAGCGTCCGGCCGGCCACCCGTACCTGCGCCTGACCCGCGTGCTGGAACCGGGCATGGTGGTGACCATCGAACCGGGCCTGTACTTCATCGACATGCTGTTGAATGAAGTGAAGGCCGCCGGCCATGGCGATGCGATCAACTGGGACCGCGTCGATTTCTTCCGGCCCTACGGTGGCATCCGCATCGAAGACGAAGTGCTGTGCACCGAAGGCGACGCGGACAACCTGACCCGCCCGGCGTTTGCGGCAGCCAACGGCTGAGCCCCTCGTGGCTGGGTGCTGATTTCAGAAGCCGCGCTTGGCGGGGCGGGTGGGCCATGCAGGGGACGCTGCAAGTACGTCCCTGTAAGCTCGATGGCGCCATCCATGGCGCCAACGCCCCTGCATGGCCCACCCGCCCCACCTCGGACAGTTCCCTGCCGCGTCCAGCCACGGAAAAGAAAAAGAAAATCAAGAGCGGGTCGCTCGCTGCGCTCGCTCTGTGTCGACCAAGGTCGACACCTACCAACAGCCGCGCGCGCCAACAACCGCAATTGCCAGTAGATCCACGCCATGCGTGGATGATTCATTCGATGTCTGACAGATGTGCCGACCAACGGTCGGCACCCACCAACAGCCCCGTGAACCTGTCGAAGGCGGGGTACTGTGGGTTTACGGGGTGTGAGCCGCATGGATGCGGCGACCAAGCCTCCAGGGATGGATTCACGGCGTCCCCGCAAACCCACAGTGCCCCGCCATCCCACGGAATGCCCGCTGTTGCTGTTGCCCTGGCTTGCAGCGGGTGCAGGGCTGCAAGCCCTGCAGAAGAACCCCTTACCCCGCCATCACCGCTTCGATCTCGTCGGCGCTGCGCGCCAGGCCTTCGGTCAGCACGCGATGGCCGTCATCGGTGATCAGCACGTCATCCTCGGTGCGGATGCCGATACCCCGCCAGCGCGGCTCGACCGTGGTGTCATCCACGCCGATGTACAGGCCCGGTTCGATGGTGAACGCCATGCCCGGTTCCAGCAGGCGCGATTCACCGGCCAGCCGGTAATCGCCCACATCATGCACGTCCAGGCCGATCCAATGCCCGGTCTTGTGCCGGTAGAAGCGCTGGTACAACCCTTCGGCCAGGTTCTTTTCCAGCGTGCCCTTCAGCAGACCCAGACGCAGCAGGCCTTCGGTCAGGGTCTGCACCGCGGCCAGATGGCCCGCTTCGTAGGCCACGCCGGGCCGCGCCTGGGCCAGTGCAGCCGCCTGCGCCTGGCCGACCAGATCGTGCAGCGCGCGCTGTTCGGCGCTGAAACGGCCGTTGACCGGGAACGTGCGGGTGATGTCGCTGGCGTAGCCGCGGTACTCGGCACCGGCGTCAATCAGCACCAGTTCGCCATCGCGCGAGCGTGCGTTGTTGTCGCGGTAGTGCAGGATGCAGCCGTTGCGCCCGGCACCGACAATGCTGCAGTAGGCGGGAACGGCATCGCTGGCACGGAACACCCGCTCCAGCTCGGCCTGCAGTTCGTATTCGTGGATGCCCGCCTTGGCCGCGTGCATCGCCGCCAGGTGCGCCCGCACGCTGATCTGCGCGGCGTGCTGCATCAAGGCCACTTCCGCGCCGGACTTGAACAGGCGCTGCTCGTGCAGCAGGTGCCCCAGTTCCAGGAACTCATGCGGTGGCTGCGCGCCGTGGCGCACCTGCGAACGCACGCGATTCACCCAGCCGATCAGCTTCAGGTCGAACTCCGCTTCGCGGCCAAAGTGGTAGTAGACGCGCGAACGCCCTTCCAGCAGGCCCGGCAGGATGTCGTCCAGATCATCGATCGGGTAGGCATCGTCCATGCCGTAGTGCGCCACTGCCCCGTCCTGACCGGCACGGCTGCCATCCCAGGCTTCGCGCTCGGCATCGCGTTCGCGGCAGAACAGGATGGCCTCGCCGTGGCGACGGCCGGGAATCAGCACCAGCACCGCCTCGGGCTCCGGGAAACCGCTCAGGTACTGGAAATCCGAATCCTGGCGGAACGGGAAATGGGTATCCAGGCTGCGCACCTTCTCCGAGGCCGCCGGCAGGACCAGGATCGCATCGTCGCCGGCCATGTCCATCAGCTGGCGGCGGCGGCGCTTGTACTCGCCGGCGGCAATGCCGGTGCGCTGCTTGATATCCATCAGTTCAGGCGCTGGCGGTGGCGTGCGGCCAGCACCACATCGCCGTGCAGCAGCAGCACCGCCACGCGGATGAATTCCTCGATTTCCGACAGCGCCTCGTCATCGTCCTCGCCACCGGCTTCGAAATCCTCGCTGGAGGCACGTGCCAGGCTGGCCATGTCGGTCAGGGCTTCCTCGCCCTCTTCGGACAGGGTGGGACGGCGACCGCCGCTGCCCAGGCCGAAACCGCCCAGGAACGAACGGGTCCAGCTGAACATGGCATCGGCCTGCGCGGCCACGTCATCGTTGTCGGTCAGCAACAGCTCGAAGGCGAAGTCGCGGTCTTCCAGCTGCTTGATGGTGGCTTCCAGCAGCTGCGCCAGCGCGCTGCCCGAGGCGACCGGGGCCAAGGTGTCGTCGGCCAGCACGCGGGCCGGCCAGTCGTTGCCGGGGGCGCCGCCGGCGGCCAGCCAGCCGCACAGGCCGCCATGCAGCTCGGCGGCGGTGGCGCCCAGGCCCAGTTCCTGGCTGGCGCGGGAAACGTCGTCGACGGAGGGAAGTTCGGTCATCGTGCGGCTCGTTCGTATAGGGAAACCCGGGGTGCGCACGCGCGCGCCCGTGAGCCCGGTAGTGTAGCAACCCAACCGGGTCCTCCTCGTGGCAGTCCGGCCCTGCTGCGACAACGCTTGACCGCCCTCACCCGGCTTGCCTATCGTGCGGCATGGAACCCGCCGACCCCCTTGCCCAGCTGCAGGCTTTTGCCGCCCGCGTGGAAGCGCTGCTGGAGCGCAACCAGCGCCTGGCCGAGGAGAACCGCAGCCTGCGCCACCAGCAGGAACAGCTGGTGGCCGAGCGGTCCACCCTGCTGGCCAAGAACGAACAGGCCCGCTCGCGGGTGGAAGCGATGATCAGCCGGCTCAAATCCCTGGAGCAGCACACATGAGCGCAGAACCGGTCAGTGTCCGCATCCTCGATCGTGAATACACCGTGGGCGTGGGCGGCGATGAACGCGACAGTCTGATGGCTGCCGCGCGCCTGCTCGATGCGCGCATGCGCGAGATCCGCGGCAGCAACCGCATGGCCGCCGTGGATCGGGTAGCGGTGCTGGCCGCACTGAACCTGGCCCACGAGCTGCAGCTGCTGCGCGACGAAAACGCACGCCAGGCCGTGGCCCTGCAGCAGACGCTGGCCGATCTGAACCGGCGCCTGGACCGCGCGATCGATAGCAGCGTGTGAGCAACGCGCACAACGCGTCTTCTCATATCTGAATTGGCACGGACTGTTGCCGACGAACGGCCTATCCAGATCGTGCACGCTGGCTATAATGGCCACGCGTTCTCTGCGGTACTCGACGGCATGTGCAAACATTCGCCTTGTCCCTTAAGAACGACACCGGGAGCGCGACAGCGCCGGGAGTGCAGGTCCGCCTTGTAGCGGGAAGCCCGATGGTTCTCCAGCGTTCCCACTTGAGCCCCCGGGTTCAAGGTCGTTTCGCATGCATCGACATTGCGGAGAATGCAATATTCCAGCAAGGGCGGCGTCTTCGGGCGTCGCCCTTGTTCTTTCCGGCACAATGGCCGCTGTTTCCTGCCGCCACCTGCCATGACCGACCCGCGCCAGGCCCTGCGCCACGACCTGCGGCAACGCCGCCGCGCACTTTCCGCGCCCATCCGCATTGCCGCTGCCGAATCGCTGGCCGACGCCCTGCTCGCCCTGCCCTTCGCCCCGCGCGAAGGCGCCGTGGCCGGCTACTGGGCGCTGGATGGCGAGATCGCCCTGCACCGCTGGCAGCTGCAGCTGCCCGAAGGCCTGACCTACTGCCTGCCGGTGCTGGCCGGCGAGGTGCTGCGCTTCGCGCCGTGGCGTCCCGGCCAACCGCTGACCAGCAACCGCTACGGCATTCCCGAACCGGACGTGGCCCTGGAAGACACCCTGGAAGCTGCGCAGATGGCGCTGGTGGTGACCCCGCTGGTCGGCTTCGACAGCCAGTGCCGGCGGCTGGGCATGGGGGGCGGCTGGTATGATCGCAGCTTCGCCTTCCGCCACGACCGGCCGGCACCGCCCTGGCTGGTGGGTGCCGCGTTCGCCGCGCAGCAGGTCGAGTCCTTGCCGGTGGCGTCGTGGGACGTGCCGGTGGATGCGATCTGCACCGAAGACGGCCCCCTGTTCCCCTCCGCTGCCCCCGTGAACGCATGACCGCCCGCAAGCGCTATTGGCTGATGAAGTCCGAACCGGACGCTTTTTCCATCGATGACCTGGCCAAGGTGAAGGTCGAGCCCTGGAATGGCGTGCGCAACTACCAGGCGCGCAACTTCATGCGCGACGGCATGCAGGTGGGCGACGGCATCCTGTTCTACCACTCCAATACCAAGGTGCCCGGCATCGTCGGCCTGGCCACGGTGGCCAGCCCGGCCTACCCGGACGACACCCAGTTCGACCCGGAATCCGACTACCACGACCCCAAGAGCACGCGCGAGAACCCGCGCTGGATGCTGGTGGACGTGGGTTTCGAGCGCAAGCTGAAGCAGGTGATCGCGCTGGACGAGATCAAGCTGCACGCCGACGAACTCGGCGAGGGCTTCCCGCTGGTTGCCAAGGGCAACCGCCTGTCGGTGTTCCCGGTGACGGCCGCGCAGTGGAAGCTGCTGCTGTCGCTGGAAAAGAAATCCTGATTCCCTGCCTGAGAGTCCTCCCATGTCCGAAGCCAAGCGCCTTGCCGCCGAGAAAGCCATCGAATACGTCGAAGACGGCATGATCGTCGGCGTCGGCACCGGTTCCACCGTGGCCTACTTCATCGATGCCCTGGCCCGCATCCAGCACCGCATCAAGGGCGCGGTGTCCAGTTCCGAACAGAGCACCGCCCGCCTGAAGCAGCACGGCATCGAGGTGATCGAGCTGAACCACAGCGGCAACCTGTCGCTGTACGTGGACGGCGCCGATGAGTGCGACGACAACAAGTGCCTGATCAAGGGCGGCGGTGCCGCGCTGACCCGCGAGAAGATCATCGCCGAGGCCAGCGAGCGCTTCGTCTGCATCGTCGACCCGAGCAAGCAGGTGCCGGTGCTGGGCAGGTTCCCGCTGCCGGTGGAAGTGATCCCGATGGCGCGCAGCCTGGTGGCGCGGCAGATCCGCGACATGACCGGCGGCCAGCCGACCTGGCGCGAGGGCGTGGTGACCGACAACGGCAACCAGATCCTGGACATCCACAACCTGGAGATCACCGATCCGGAAAAGCTGGAGCGCGAGCTGAACCAGCTGCCGGGCGTGGTGTGCGTGGGCCTGTTCGCCCGCCGCCGTGCCGATGTGGTGATTGTCGGCGGCGAACCGCCGGTCGTGCTCTGATTTTTCCCAAGGACGCTGACATGTCGCTGCGCTCGCTGCTGATGCTTCCGCTGCTGGCCCTGACCGGCTGTGCCACCGACGCCGCCCGCCACTGGGTGGAACTGGACGGTGCCCGTTACCAGGTGGAGCTGGCCACCAACGATGCCACCCGCGCCCGCGGCCTGATGTTCCGCGACCAGATGCCGGCCGACCACGGCATGCTGTTCGTGCACGAGCAGGAGGACCTGCAGGCGTACTGGATGAAGAACACCCGGATCGCGCTGGACATCCTGTACTTCGACAACCAGCGCCGGCTGGTCAGCCAGCAGCGCGATGTGCCGCCGTGTTCGGCCGGCGACCTGTGCCCGCCCTACCCCAGCAGCGGCCCTGCCCGCTATGTGCTGGAACTCAACGCGGGCCAGGCTGAGAAGCTGAAGCTGAAGGACGGCACAGAGCTGACCTTCGGCCCGGGCATCGAGAACTGACGGACCGCCGGGCTGCGCCCGGCACCCGCCGAATCAACGGCAACGTCAACGTCAACGTCAAATTCGTGCATTTCGAGGAATGGCGGGGTGGGTCCGGTGGCGGGGGACGGCGCAAGTACGTCCCTGTAGCCTTGGCCGCGGCATCCATGCCGCGGACACCCCCGCCACCGGACCCACCCCGCCTTCGACGGTTGGCCGCGATCTGTTGGAACGGCGCGGGGTCGGACCCCGTTGCTGCGCAACGGGCTCCGACCCCAGATTGATTTCGATATCTGACGGTAGATCCACGCCATGCGTGGATAGGGCAACAACGACAAGCGGAATTCACGCCACACCGCTTGAAACCGCCTGCGATTGCCGCCAGTCTGTGGCCATGCAGGACCGGATCACACTCCCCGACTGGGATGCACTGGCCGACCTCGACGACGAGGCGCTGCCACTGTTGCCGACCGCGCTGCTGATCGCGCGCGATGAATACCCCGATCTTCAGCCAGGCGTGTACGAGGCACTGGTGCAGAGCCATGTCGATCACCTGCGCGCCGAGGTGGACACCATTGATCGCTGGCCGTTGAAGATGGCCGCGGTCAACCGCCACCTGTTCGACGAACTGGGCTACAGCGGCGACCACCAGCAGTACTACGACCCCCGCAACAGCTACCTCAACCAGGTGTTCGAGCGGCGGCTGGGCAATCCGATCTCGCTGGCGCTGGTGCAGATGGAAGTGGCACGGCGGCTGGGCATTCCGCTGGACGGGGTGTCCTTCCCCGGCCATTTCCTGGTGCGGCTGCCGGTGGACGATGGCGTGCTGGTGATGGACCCGTTCAATGGTGGCCGCCCATTGGACGTGGATGAGCTGCGCGAGCGCGCCAAATCACACCTGGGCGGACAGGCACCGGACGATCAGGTGCTGGCACAGATCCTGGACCCGGCGCCGAGCCGGGCGATCCTGATCCGCATGCTGCGCAACCTGCATGGCGTGTACGCCGAGGCCGGCCAATGGGATCGGGCCGCGCGCAGTGCCGATCGCCTGCTGAAACTGGCCCCGGAACAGGACGATGCCCTGCGCGACCGCGGCCTGGCCTATCTGCAGCTGGAATACCTGGCCGGCGCGCGCCACGACCTGGGGCAGTACCTGAAGCGCACCCCGGAGGCCAGTGATGCGCAGTGGCTGCGCGAGAAGCTGATCGACCTGGGCGGGCCGATGCCCCGGCTGCATTGATCTTGTCAGGTGTGCGGACCAACGGTCCGCACCCACCGTCGATCAATCGATTTCGACCATCTCGAAATCGTCCTTGGTCACCCCGCAATCCGGGCAGGTCCACGTCTCGGGAATATCCTCCCAGCGCGTGCCCGGGGCGATGCCCTCTTCCGGCAACCCCTCGGCTTCGTGGTAGATGAAGCCGCAGACCACGCACATCCAGGTGCGCAAGGTGGTGGGGGTGGCATCGCTCATCGGATAATCAACGCTGGATTCACTGGCCGTTATTGTCCCACCGCGGCCCTTCTACCGGTAGCCATCCATGAACGCAGCTTCCCCGGCGCCCCGCGGCGTCTACCTGATCACCCCGGACGAGGCGGATACCGCCCGCCTGCTGGCACGCACCGCGCCGCTGCTGGCCGCCGGCGCCACCTGGCTGCAGTACCGCAACAAGACCGCCAGCGATGCGCTGCGCCTGGAGCAGGCCACTGCCCTGCAGGCGCTGTGCGCCGGGCACGACGTGCCGCTGATCATCAATGACGACCCGGCCCTGGCCCAGGCCGTGGGCGCGGCCGGCGTGCACCTGGGCGGCACCGACGGTGACATTCCCAGCGCGCGTGCCCTGCTCGGCCCGGCCGCCATCATCGGCGCGTCCTGCTACGACCAGTTGGCCAACGCCGAAAAGGCCGTGGCTGCGGGCGCCAGCTACGTGGCCTTCGGCGCCTTCTTCCCCACCACCACCAAGGTCACCCGCAGCCGGGCCCACACCGACCTGCTGCGGCAAACCGCCGCACTGGGCGTGCCGCGGGTGGCGATCGGTGGCCTGACCCCGGACAATGTGGGTCCCATCATCGACGCCGGCACCGACCTGGTGGCCGTGGTCAGCGGCATCTATGCCGCCCAGGACCCGGTCGCCACGCTGCAGGCCTACCTTGCCCGGTTCCGCTGAACCCGGCTCGCCCCAGGAAACCGCATGAACCACGATCAGTCCCACGCCCTGTTCTCCCGCGCCCAGCAGCTGCTGCCCGGTGGCGTCAATTCGCCGGTGCGCGCGTTCAAATCCGTGGGCGGTGAGCCGTTCTTCGTCGAGCGCGCCGACGGCGCCTACCTGTACGATGTGGACGGCAACCGCTACATCGATTACGTGGGCTCGTGGGGCCCGATGATCGTCGGCCACAACCACCCGGCCGTGCGCCAGGCGGTGAAGCGCGCGATCGACAACGGCCTGTCGTTCGGCGCGCCGTGCGCGGCCGAAGTGACCATGGCCGAGACCATCACCCGGCTGGTGCCGTCGTGCGAAATGGTGCGCATGGTCAATTCGGGCACCGAGGCCACGCTGTCGGCCATCCGCCTGGCGCGCGGCGCCACCGGCCGCAACCGCATCGTGAAGTTCGAGGGCTGCTACCACGGCCACGGCGATTCGTTCCTGGTCAAGGCCGGCAGCGGCATGCTGACTCTGGGCGTGCCGACCTCGCCGGGCGTGCCGGCGGGCCTGAGCGAACTGACCCTGACCCTGCCCTACAACGATTTCGAAGCGGCCACCGCGCTGTTCGAGGCGCAGGGCAGCGAGATCGCCGGCCTCATCATCGAACCGGTGGTGGGCAACGCCAACTGCATTCCGCCGCGCGAGGGCTACCTGCAGCACCTGCGCGCGCTGTGCACGCAGCACGGTGCGCTGCTGATCTTCGATGAAGTGATGACCGGTTTCCGCGTGGCCCTGGGCGGCGCGCAGGCGCACTACGGCATCACCCCGGACCTGACCACCTTCGGCAAGATCATCGGCGGCGGCATGCCGGTGGGTGCCTATGGTGGCCGCCGCGACCTGATGCAGCAGATTGCACCGGCCGGCCCGATCTACCAGGCCGGCACGCTCAGCGGCAATCCGGTGGCAATGGCCGCCGGCCTGGCCATGCTCGACCTGGTGTCACAGCCGGGCTTCCACGCCGACCTGGCCGAGCGCACCGCACGCCTGTGCGCCGGCCTGGAAGCGGCCGCTGCCGACGCCGGCGTGGCCGTGACGACCACCCAGGTGGGCGCGATGTTCGGTCTGTTCTTCACCAGCGAGAAGGTGGAGACCTATGCCCAGGCCACCGCCTGCGATATTCCGGCGTTCAACCGCTTCTTCCACGCCATGCTGGAACAGGGCGTGTTCCTGGCACCGTCGGCGTACGAAGCCGGTTTCATGTCCAGCGCGCACGACGACGCCGTGATCGAGGCCACCCTGGCCGCCGCACGCGTGGCGTTCAAGGCCGCCAAGGGCTGAGCCCACACCCGGCAATGCCAACCCTGGTTGGCGTTGCCGTGACCACGCATTGCATTGGTAGATGCCAACCTTGGTTGGCACGCGTGCAGTCGAGCATGGCTCGACTCTACAAACGGCATCAACCGAAGACGAAGCTGCCCTTCATCATCGCGAAGTGGCCGGGGAACGAGCAGAAGAAGGTGTAATCGCCGCCCTTCTGCAGGCCCTTGGTCGAGAAACGCACGCGCGCGGTTTCGCCGCCGCCGATCACCTTGGTGTGCGCCAGCACGCGCTTGTCGGCTTTGGGCAGGTAGCTGTCGGCCAAGGTCATGCGCATCCCGGCCATCGCCACCGGCTGGTAATCGGCCGTGCGGGTCAGCACCCAGTTATGGCCCATCGCCGTGGCCGCCAGCTTGCCGGTGTGGCGCAGGGTCAGGTCCACGTCGGTGCAGTCAGCAGCCACCTTGATCTGGCGCGTGCTGAAGCTCATCTGGTCAGTGCTGTCGATGCTCACTGCGCACACGCGTGCCATCGCCGACGGCGCCAGCATCAGCGCACCCAGTCCCACCGCCACCATCCAAGCCTTCATCGTTGCGTCTCCTGCGGGTTCACCGACCATTCTAGGCAGGGCCATGCGCCACCGGCTGCGACCGTCTGTCGCATGCGCACGCCCGGGTGTTCGCGCTTCCACGGCGATGGCATGCTCAGGCCATGCGGATCGACCTGTTGCTGCTCGATGTGGATGGCGTGCTGGTGCAGTATCAGCGCGCGCAGCGCGTGCTGCATCTGGCGCAGGCGCTGGACGTGAGCGCCGATGCCGTGCAGGCGGCGCTGTATGACAGTGGGCTGGAAGCGGCACACGACAGCGGCGCGCTGGATGGTACGACCTATCTGGCGCGCCTTGGCGAACGGCTGGGCCGCAGCGTGGATGTGCCAACCTGGACCGCCGCACGCCAGGCTGCCAGCCATCCGCAGGACGCGGTGCTGCAGCGTCTGGAGCACCTGCAGGTGCCAGTGGCGGTGCTGACCAACAACGGTGCGTTGATGGTGCAGGCACTGCCCAGCCTGTTGCCGGCCTTGTTCCCCGCGCTGAACGGCCGGGTGTTCTGCAGTGCCGATTTCGGCCTGCGCAAACCGCAGCCGGCGGTGTTCCAGCGCGTGCTTGAGGTGCTGCAGGTTGCACCTGCGCGCACGTTGTTCGTCGATGACCTGTTCGCCAACGTGCGCGGCGCACGCGCCGCCGGCCTGCACGCGGAGACGGTGCGCGACGGGCGCGGGCTGGGGAAGGTGCTGAAGCGCTACCCGATCAGCGCGCGGCGACGAACGCGGCGATGGCCGCGCGCAGGCGCTTCAGGCCTTCGGCCACTTCTTCGTCGGTGATGTTCAGCGACGGCACGAAGCGCAGCACGTCCGGGCCGGCCTGCAGGGTCAGCAGGCCCTGATCGGCGGCGTGGTCGAGGATCGCGCCAGCCTGGCCAGCGAAATCCTTGTTCAGTACGGCGCCCAGCATCAGGCCACGGCCACGCACGTCGCTGAAGACGTTGAATTCTTCATTGATGCGGGCAAAGCCATCGCGCAGCGCCTTCGACTGGCGGCTGACATTGGCGGCGATCTCAGCCGACCCCAGCTTGCGCAGTGCCACGCGGGCCACGGCAGCGGCGAGCGGATTGCCACCGAAGGTGGTGCCATGCGCGCCGAACTGCATGGTTTCGGCCACCTTCGGGCCGGCCAGCATGGCGCCGATCGGGAAGCCGCCGCCCAGCGCCTTGGCCAGGGTGACCATGTCCGGCACCACATCGTCCTGCCAGTGCGCGAAAAGGGTGCCGGTGCGGCCCATGCCGGCCTGGATCTCGTCCAGCACCAGCAGCGCGTTGTGCTGGTCGCACAGCTCGCGCACGCGCTTGAGGAAGCCGGACTTGGCCGGCATCACCCCGCCCTCGCCCTGGATCGGCTCCAGCATGACCGCGGCCACGTCGCCGGCGGCCATCGCCGTTTCCAGCTGCACCTCATCGTTGAAGTCGATGTAGCGGAAGCCACCGGGCAGCGGCTCGTAGCCTTCCTGGTACTTCGGCTGGGCGGTGGCGGTCACCGCGCCCATGGTGCGGCCGTGGAAGCTGCCGCGGAAGGTGATGATGACGCGCTTGTCGGCCGGGCGGCCCTGGCTGGATGCCCACTTGCGCACCATCTTGATCGCCACTTCATTGGCTTCGGCGCCGGAATTGCACAGGAACACGCGCTCGGCGAAGCGGCTGGCCTTCACCAGTTCTTCGGCCAGGTGCAGCGGCGGCCCGCTGTAGAAGACGTTGCTGGTGTGCCACAGCTTGCCGGCCTGTTCCACCAGCGCGGCGGTCAGGTCCGGGTCGTTATGGCCCAGGCCGCACACGGCAATGCCGGCGGCCAGGTCAATGAACTCACGGCCCTGGCTGTCCCACACGCGGGCGCCCTGGCCTCGCTCCAACACCACCTGGCGGGGCTTGTAGACCGGCAGGTAGTAGTGCGAAAGAGAGATCAGCGGATCGGTAGCGGCGGTCATGGCAGTGGGCAGGATTCAGGAACCCCCATTCTCGCCCCCCAGCCCCTGCGGCACAATGCACCGATGCGACCGTTTTCCGCCCCCCAACTGAACCCCGCCACCGCCTCCGGCTGGCGCCGCACCTGGTTCGACATCATCTATCGGCACGACAGCCGGCCCTCGCGCAACTTCGACCTGATCCTGGTGGTGGCCATCATCGCCAGCATCCTGGTGGTGATGATCGACAGCGTGCAGCACCTGCACGTGGCCTGGGCCGACGGGCTGTACGTGATCGAATGGGTCTTCACCGCCCTGTTCACGATCGAATACCTGCTGCGCCTGGCGGTGGTCAAGCGCCCGCTTCGGTACGCGGTCAGCATCTGGGGCATCATCGACCTGCTGTCGATCCTGCCGGCCTACCTGTCGCTGTTCGTGCCGGGTGCGCAGAGCCTGCTGGTGGTGCGCGCGCTGCGCATCCTGCGCGTGTTCCGCATCCTGAAGCTGACCCGCTACATCGAAGAAAGCGGCATCCTGCTGCAGTCGTTGTGGCGCAGCCGGCGGAAGATCCTGCTGTTCCTGTTCACGGTCATCACCATCACCATCATCGCCGGCACCCTGATGTACGTGATCGAGGGTCCCGAACACGGCTTCAGCAACATCCCGGCCAGCATGTACTGGGCGGTGGTGACCATGGCCACGGTCGGTTTCGGCGACATCGTGCCGCAGACCGTGCTGGGCCGCTTCGTCACCTCGGTGCTGATCCTGATCGGCTACAGCATCATCGCCGTGCCCACCGGCATCTACACCGCCGAACTGGCCAGCAGCATGCGCGAGGCAGAACTGGCCGCGCGCCGCGACGCCCGCGGGTGCCCGCACTGCGGCCTGGAAGGGCACGAGCCCGACGCACGCCACTGCCGCCGCTGCGGCCACGCGATTCCCGACAGTTTCAACACCTGACCCGAACACCGGCTCCCGGCCATCAGCGCCGGGAACCCGCTGCGGTTACTGCCGGTTGCTCTCTTCCACCAGCACGTTGTACGCCTGCATCAGCTTGCCGGGCGAGCCACTGGGAATGTCCGAGCCCTGGGCCAGCCACTTCTTTTCGATGTCGGTGAACGGGCGCTTGCCTGACACGCGTTCCAGCCGCCACCTGGCATCACGACGGAAGACTTCAGCCTCATGCTCGAAGCTGTTCCACTGCATGCGCCCTGGCTCCTGCTCGCCCACGGCAGCATGCGCTTCGTCGGAAATGCGGTTGAAGGCATCCAGCAGTGTCTGTGCCTGGGCCACATCAAAGTGGTCTTCGGCCATCACATCGATCAGCGCCTTGGCATCGCGCATCATCGCCATGCGGTAGTACTCGCGGGTCAGCTCGCCGCGCTGCTTCATCGCGTCCAGCGCTGCATTCTGCTGGGCCCTGTTCTGCGCCTCCAGCGCACTGCTGAACGCCTTGCTGCGTTCGGCGAAGGTGATCAGCGCGGCCATCAGCGGCGCATGCATGTCCTTGCCACGGGCAAAGGCATCGTCCTGGTAATCCTCGCGCGAGTAGTAGTCGTGACCGGCATGGGCCAGCGGCTGCAACACGTGCAGACTGTCCAGGTATTTCTGGGCGGCGTCATCCAGTGCCGGCAACGGCGGCTGTGCAGCGCGCGCGGTGGCGATCTTCGTCTCGCAGACCTTCAGGTCGGCAGCGGTCAGATCTGGCGGCCCGATCGGCCGCTCTTCGCGACCGGTCGGGCCCACATTCGGGTCGTCCATCCAGCGGGTGTAGTAGCCGATGCCCTGCTGCAGGCCGCCATCCACATCGTTGTAGCAGTCAATGTAGGCGTTGAGCTTGGCGGCCAGCGCCTGCTCGGCCGCGTCGGCGCCCGATGCAGCGGCCGATGCGTCTTCGGCAACGGCATGGCCGTTGTGTTCGGCAGGGCCCGCCGTACCGGGCAACTTGCCGCAGGCGACCAGTGCCAGCGACAGAGCAGCGACCAGCGCCGCAGAACGCAGGGGCGTCCTCATGCAATCACATCCTTGTTGAAATCGGTTCCAGCCGACCATTCTAGCGATCGGTGGCAGGCGCGATCCTTGACGCCTGCCGCAGATCAGCTGCCGCGCGTCAGTCCAGGAACAGGTCCGGCAGCAGCGCGCGCGAAGGGTCGACGGCGTACCCGGACAGATCGGTCACGCCCGCTTCGGCCAGCACCTCGTCGTCCAGCAGGAAGCGACCGTGGAAACCGGCCGCGTCCCGCACCAGCACGGCGTGGGCGGCGTCGGCCATGATCTGCGGGGTACGGCAGCCCGCTGCATCCACGCCGGGAATCATGTTGATCGCATCGGTGGCGATGACGGTGCGTGGCCACAACGCATTGACCGCCACGCCCTGCGGGCCGAACTCCGCCGCCAGGCCCAGAGTGACAAAGCTCATGCCCATCTTGGCCAGGGTGTAACCGGTGTGCGGCGCCCACCACTTCGGGTCCAGGCTGGGCGGCGGCGCCAGGGTGAGGATGTGCGGATTGGGCGCCTGCAGCAGGTACGGCAGGCAGGCCTGCGCGCACAGGAAGCTGCCGCGTGCATTGACCTGCTGCATCAGGTCGAAGCGCTTCATTGGCGTGTCCAGGGTGCCACGCAGCCAGATCGCGCTGGCGTTGTTGATGAGGATGTCGATGCCACCGAAGGTGTCCACGGCCGCAGCCACGGCCGCCTGCACCTGGTCTTCTTCGCGGATGTCGCACTTCAGCGCCAGGCCCTGCCCGCCCGCAGCGGTCACGGCTTCGGCGGCGCTGTGGATGGTGCCCGGCAGCTTCGGGTTGGGTACCGACGACTTCGCGGCGATGGCCACGTTGGCACCGTCACGCGCCGCGCGCAGTGCGATGGCCAGGCCGATGCCACGCGAGGCGCCGGTGATGAAAAGGGTTTTGCCCTGCAGACTGCCCACGTTCCACACTCCAGCGTATGCAATGAGCGGCTAGTATGCCGCGCCGACGCGGAGTTCACCGCACGTTGACGATACTGGCCCCCCGGTCAACGCACGAGGTGTACGCCATGCGCCGTTCCCGTCTGCTGCTGCCTGCCCTGGGCCTGGCTCTGCTCACTGCCTGCCAGGGCCGTTCGCCCGAACCCGGCACCGGACCCGCCACGGGCGATGCGCCCGCCGCCAACAGGGCCGCCGATGGCTCACTGCGCTGGAGCGAGTCGGTGGTCTGGGATGGCGACCTCAACGCCTGCCGCCAAGGTGAGAACAGCGCAACGCGCGAATGCCTGGCCGAAACGATGAAGTCCGCCGGCGCCAGCGCCGATGCCGTGGCCGCTGCAGAGCAGCTGTCCACCGGCGGCGAGTTGGCCTACGTGACGGCCTGGCATGAACACGATGGCCTGGGCGTGGCCACGGTGGAGTATCCGTTCCGCGCCAACACCAACGAGGGCACGCGCCTGGTGGATGCCGGCGGCAAGCGCATCGATGTCGACGCGGTGCAGCTGGACGACACCCTGCGCGCCGATCCCAGCGTGCAGGCGGTGCTGGCCGCGCACCCGCAGGCCACGCCGTTCGCGCCCGCACAGGCAGCAGGCACGGCACCGCTCGATGGCGGCGGCATCCGCCTGCTGTACCGCACGCCGCTGCGCGACTGCCATGCCTGTGGGGATGTCGGCCAGCTGCAGATCGGTTATGACTTCGATGGCAAGCGCAATTTCATCGGCCAGCAGGTGGTGCCGGCGGCGCCGTAGCAGCCTCGGGATTGATCCATGCGGTGCGCGGCATCCCAGGCCCCCGGCCGCCGCAAGGCAGGGCCGGGGGAAATGGGCCTCAGCTGATCTGCTTCGGGGGACCCACGTCAACAACGGGCATTTTCCCGCCGCAACTGCCGTAGCAACCACCGCCGATCAGTACTCCTCCGCTACCGCCTCCGCCGCCGCTTCCGCCTCCGCCAATGGCCCCCACCGACTGTGCAGCCTTCTGCGCCATCTCCTCGGCTGAACTGTCACAAGGCTTCTCGACGTAGATGATGCCCATACCGGTCATCATCATCAGCTTGAAGGAATAGGTGACGTGACCATGGAAGGCGTTGGCACGCCAGTTCCCCGAACCAACCAGCTTCCCAGCGGCACTATCGAGCTTCTTCATGAAGGCTGCGTTTGCTGGGTTGCTGTAATCGTTGGCCTTGGGCAGATCCACCATCGTGACCTTCAGCGGTGTCATGGGAGGCATGGGAAGCACCTGGCAGGCGATGGCAACCCCGACAACTGCTCCAAAACCGATGAGGGAAAGCGAAAGTTTCTTTTTCAGCTGCATGAATCCATTCTCTTATGTGTTGATCCGTGGGCTCTTCAGGAATGACCGATTGGTCGCGGCAGGAACTCCGCAGGTGTTCCGTGTTTTTCAAAATGCATTCTGTTCATTTCCTCGTTCAGCCGCATCGCTTCTGCTTCTCCAAGCAGTCGCTGGTCCGGCGTTAGTGGCGCCGGCAACATCACCTCGCGGCCAATGGCTGCACGCAGGTCACCACGCAACTCACTGACCCGCGACACCGCATAGGCAGCCACGAGATCGCCGTCCCGGCTCCCAGCCTGGTACGAAGCCAGCAACTGGAGCGCGAACAGGTTGCCATCTACCCCAGCGTCAACCAGCCGCTCCTGAGCCTTGGGATCCGTGCTCAGAAGCCGCCCGTCCAGCATCGCGCCTGCGACTCCATCACCAGCGGCAGCCGCCTCCCGCAGCTTTTCATTGGGCGCAACGCTGTAAGCCTGCCACTGCTCGAGGTTCGGATAGCCGTGCAGGTCAAGCCACTGCTGCTCAGCTCTGCTTTCTGCAAAGCCTGGGTCATCTTCAAAGTCCATGCCTTCGCGCGTCAGAGGCACTTCCGGGAAGGGATGCCGAGGCGTCAAAGAAGTTGGGTAGTTGGAGCCAGCGACCGGGTGAGCTTCTATGACTTGATGACTGGTACCCGTTGGTCCCGGTGCTGGATTCGAAGCTGACACGGCACTGCGTGCAAGATCATTCGCTTCACCTTCCAGTTGCTTCCAGCCAAGGACCGAAAGTCCCACCATGGCGACGGCAGTGGCGCCGACCACTTTCATATTCATGCAATCCCTTACATACCCCTGAAAAATCCGGCTGCGAAGTTCATGCAGCTTGCGCATCGTGTCAACACCAAGGCCACGGCCCAGCTTGGCTGGACATGGCAAGCCCTCGCCTTCGATGTGCGCTCCAGCCCATCAAATCCCTGCAGCAGCGTCGCTGATCACTTTCAGGCCGCATGAAAACAGCATGACGCGGACAAGTGCAATTGCATTGATCCCTGCTAGAGCGTGGAACGCCAAAAGCGTCAGAAACTCCAAGCGCAAGAGGTCCATAATCACCCTCGGCGGAGCCGCCTATACCCAGAAAATTCCAAAACCCTTCTTGTGAGCACCCGAAATGCCGCGCGTCGCCCGACGCTACCGATCCGCAACGTACCCTCCAGGTAGCGCCGGGCCATGCCCGGCGGCCTGCGTCGAATCAGCAATACGACTGCACCTGCTTCTTCAGAAGGTGCGGCACGATCCATCGATGCACCGGCGCCACCGGCAGCATGTAGATCCGCCCAAACGCGTTGTGGGTATGCACGACGGTAGCCACTTCCAGCACGTCGCCCTGCCACTGCAGGGCCAGCTGCACGCGCAGGTGGCGATCGTTGTCTTCCAGCACGATGGCGTCCTCATCCAGCGTCTGCAGAGTGAAGATGCCCAGCCGCTGGCCCGGTCGCGGCGCGGTGGTGTCCTGCACCGCGCGCAACGAGCCCAGGTCCTTCATGCCGAGCAGGCGCATGCCGCGGTTGCGCAGCGCCATCAGGCCATCGAACCAGCCGGGGATGGTCGCGGCCATGTCCCGGTATGCCTGCAACGCGCTGCGGCCGTTGCGACGGGTATGGGCCTGGCAGGCGTGCACGAAACTGGCGCCGGGCAGCTGCGCGCGCAGCACGCTGGTCGCGCTCGGTGGCGCGGTCACCACCTGCGCGGCGGTCACGGCTTCGGCCCCTGCCCTTCGTTGTCTTCCCAATGCAGGATGCGGCGGGTCACGAAGCGGTAGACCGGCTTGCCGGTGGCGAACCACAGTTCGCGTACCCACGAGGTGCGCTTGAGCACGCGCTTCTCCACCGGTGTAAGCGACTCGCGGCAGTACATGCGCTTGTGCTTGAGCAGGTGGCGCAGGTCTTCGCGGGCCAGCAGGCGCATCCAGCGCGAGCGTGGGTGGCCGATCACCGCCAGCTGGAAGTCGATCAGCGCCGGGCGGCCGTCCTGGGTCACCAGCCAGTTCGCTTCCTTGGCCAGATCGTTATGGGCCACGCCGCGCCGGTGCAGCTGCTGCAGCAGACGGCGCGCGGCACGGAACCAGGCCACATCGCCGCGCGGCGGGCGCTGGTACATGGCATCGCCAGCCATGAAGCTTCGGTCGAGGTGCCGGCCATCCCACTCCAGCAGCTGCGGCACGTCGGCCATGCCCTCGATATGTCGCAGCGCGCGTGCTTCGCGGCGGGCCAGCCACCACGCCGGCACGCGCAGCCACAGCGGCGTTGCGCCCAGGTCGCGGCGTACGAAGGGGCCCTGCGGTCCCTGCACAAGCAGGATGCGGCCGAAGCTGTCGGCCTTCAGGGCATGCGTTGGAGCGTCGGTCGAGTGCGGCATGCGCCCATTCTAGGCGATGGCGCCGGTTGCAAACGGTCACCAAGCGGCTGGGAACCAGTCACCTTCACGCCTCTATAATCGTGCAATGGACTCTTCATGGATCGACGCCACGCTTGCGTGGATTGCCGCTCACCCCGTTCTGGCGGGTGCGGTCATTTTTCTGATCGCCTTCTGCGATGCGGTCATCATCCTGGGCGCGATCGTGCCGGCGCTGCCGTTGCTGTTCGCGGTGGGCGTGTTCATCGGCCTGGGGCAGATTTCCGGCCCCTATGCCGTGGCTGCGGCGGCGCTGGGTGCCTTCGCCGGTGACGGCATCAGCTACTGGATCGGCCGCCGCTGGGGCGATCGCCTGCGCGGGGTGTGGCCTTTCAGCCGTTATCCGCAGTTGCTGGATCGCGGCGAGAATCTGTTCCGCCGCAATGCGTTCAAGAGCATCCTGGTCGCCCGTTACGTCGGTGCGATCCGGCCATTCGTGCCGGCCATCGCCGGCATGATGAACATGCCCGCCAGCCGCTATGTGCAGGCCAGCGGCATCGCCAGCATCTCCTGGGCACTGCTGTTCCTGGCGCCCGGCTGGGTGCTGGGTGAAGCCTATGACGCGGTCGCTGCGGTCGCTGGCCGACTGGTGGTGGTGGTCGGGCTGCTGGTGGTGCTGATGAGCATGGTCTGGGCCCTGGTGCTGTACGGCTACCGCTGGTCCGCCGCGCGCATGGACCATTGGCTGGCACGGCTGCTGGACTGGTCCAACCGCCACCCCACGCTGGGCCGCTACACAGTGGGCGTGCTGGACCCGAAGCGCCGCGAATCGGTGCCCCTGGCAATGCTGGCGCTGATGCTGCTGGTACTGGGCTGGGGCTGGTTCGCCCTGCTGACGGTGGTGGTGGCGCACGGCGAACCGCTGGCCGTCGACCTGTGGGTGCACCAGGCCATGCTGGCGCTGCGCAACCCGCTGGCCGACTACCCGATGGCGGCACTGGCCTCGCTGGGCGCATGGCAGGTGCTGCTGCCCGCCACCACCGCCGGCATGGGCTACCTGGTCTGGCGCCGGCGCTGGATGGCCGCCGCACACTGGCTGGCCGCGCTGGCCTTCGGCCTGGCCCTGACCATGCTGCTGGGCGCCACCGTGGACGTGGTGCGCCCGCTGGATGCCAGCAGCGGCTTCGGCTTCCCGTCGGTGTCGGTCACCATGGCCACCATCACCTTCGGCTTCTTCGCGGTGCTGATCGCCCGCGAGATGCCGGGGCGCACGCGCGTGTGGCCGTACCTGGTGTCGGGCATCGTAGTCAGCCTGATCGGCTTTGCCCGCCTGTACCTGGGCGCGCACTGGCTGAGCGATGTGATCGGCGGCATGCTGTTCGGCACCTTCTGGCTGCTGGTGCTGGGCATCGCCTACCGCCGCCGCTTCAACCGCTCGTTCTGGGTGAAGCCGGTGGCCTGGCTGTTCTATGGCGTATTCGCGCTGGCGGCCATGTGGTACGCGCCACGCAACATTCCGGTGAAGCTGCAGCGCTTCGAACCGACCTTGCCGGCGCCGCTGGCGATGGATCTGCAGGCCTGGTGGCAGCGCGACTGGGCAGGCCTGCCGGCGCGCCGCAACGAGTTCGACGATGACCAGCGCTGGCCGCTGGACGTGCAGGTGGCCGGTCCGCTGGCACCGCTGCAGGCACAGCTGGAAGCGCGTGGCTGGACCGTGCAGGCGCAGGCCGGCTGGGAAGAAGCTCTGCTGATGCTGGACAAAAACACCGGTGCCGACGAACTGCCGGTACTGCCGGCCACGCTGGACACGCGCGTTGAAGCCCTGCTGATGGTGCGCCAGGGGGCGAAGCCGGATGAGCGCTACGTGCTGCGTCTGTGGCCGGCGCCGGTGCGGTTGCAGCCCGGTGCCGTGCCGCTGTGGATGGGCAGTGCGCAGACCCTGCGCTACGAGCGGCACTTCGCCTGGATCGGCATGTGGCACCCGGTGCGCGGTGTCGACCCTGCCTTCAATGCAGTGAAGGACGCCGTGCAGGGCCTGCCGCAGCACGAGGACGTGCAGCGCGAGACCGGGCTGCCGGTGCTGCGGTTGCAGACCGCGCCGGCGGAGTAGATCCACGCCAAGCGTGGATGGCACCCCGAGCGTGCGCACCAAGGTGCGCACCTACCAAACGCAGGACGGCGTAGATCCACGCCATGCGTGGATGGCACCCCGAGCGTGCGCACCAAGGTGCGCACCTACCAAACGCAGGGCGGCGTAGATCCACGCCATGCGTGGATGGCATGCAAAGCGTGCGCACCAAGGTGCGCGCCTACCCAAGACCGGTGTTTACGGCATCCAGCCCAACAGCTGCTGCAGGCGTTCGTGTGGGTCGTCCAGCTGCAGAAGCTGCAGGCGCTGCTGTTCGGCCAAGGGCAGCAGTTCGGCCAGGCGCCAGCCCACCCAGCTGGCCTGGTCCAGCAGGGCCGGGTTGGCCGGCGCATAGGCTTCGCCGGCCTGTTCGATGATGTGCCCCAGCACGGTGGCCAGCAGTGCATGCTGCGGCCGCAGTTCGTCGTCAGGATCTTCGTCGCACCAGCGCACGTCGGCCACCACCAGACCGTTGTCACGCACCCGCGTGCGTTCTACGTGGAAGCGGCGGGTGCCACGCAGGCGCAGCTGCAGCACGCCGTCGGCGCCGACGTCGAAATCCTCGATGCGCACCTGCACGCCGTAGGCGGCCGGGGTGGCCGGCTCCCCTACTTCCTGGCCCTGCAGGATCAGGCACACGCCGAAGCCTTCGCCGCTGCGCCCGCAGTCGCGCACCAGATCCAGGTAGCGCCGTTCAAACACGCGCAGGCCGAGCACCGCGCCGGGCACCAGCGCGGTGTGCAGCGGGAACAGCGGCAGGGTCGTATCGGTGCTCATCGGCCCTGCAACGCGGCCAGCAGCCGGCGCGGCGCGGCGTCGAAGCCACCGTTGGACATGAACACCACGTGGTCGCCGCTGCGCACGTCGGCCTGCAACCGCGCCAGCAGGGCATCGGTATCGGGCACCGCGTGCGCCGTGCCGCGTACCGCGGCAATGACCGCGGCGGCATCCCAGGCCAGCTCCGGGCGGTGCAGGAACACGACCTCGTCGGCCAGCGCCAGCGACGGCGCCAGCGCCTGCGCATGGGCGCCCAGCCGCATCGAATTGCTGCGCGGCTCCATCGCCACCACGATGCGTGCATCGCCGACCTTGGCGCGCAGGCCTTCCAGGGTGGTGGCGATCGCGGTCGGGTGGTGGGCGAAGTCGTCGTAGATGGTGATGCCGTCGTGGCTGCCGATCACTTCCATGCGGCGCTTGACGCTGCTGAAGCGCGCCAGGGCCGGAATGACCTCGGCCGGGGCCACGCCCACAGCATGCGCGGCGGCCAGCGCGGCCAGGCCGTTGAGCACGTTGTGGCGGCCCAGCAGCGACCACTGCACATCGCCCAGCGCCTGCCCGCGATGGTGCACGCGGAAGGCACTGCCATCGGCGGTCAGCAGCTCGGCATGCCACTCCAGCGACGGATCGAAGCCGAAACGCTCGACCGGGGTCCAGCAACCCATGGCCAGCACTTCGGCCAGGTACGGGTCTTCGCCATTGACGATCAGCCGGCCACGCGCGGGCACGGTGCGCACCAGGTGGTGGAACTGGCGCTGGATCGCGGCCACGTCGGGGAAGATGTCGGCGTGGTCGTATTCAAGGTTGTTGAGGATGGCCACCAGCGGCCGGTAGTGTACGAACTTGCTGCGCTTGTCGAAGAAGGCGGTGTCGTACTCGTCGGCCTCGACCACGAATTCGCGGCCCTGACCCAGCCGCGCGGACACGCCGAAGTCCTCGGCCACCCCGCCGATCAGGAAGCCGGGCGCGCGACCGGCGCTTTCCAGCAACCAGGTGAGGATGGTGGTGGTGGTGGTCTTGCCGTGGGTGCCGGCCACGGCAAGGGTGTCACGCCCCGGCAGCACCTGTTCGGCCAGCCACTGCGCGCCGGAGATGTAGCGCTGGCCGTTGTCCAGCACCGCTTCCACGGCCGGGTTGCCGCGCGACAGGGCGTTGCCCACCACGACCTGGTCGGTGCCCGCGGGCACGCTGTCGGCCCGGTAGCCCTGGTCCAGGCTGATGCCCAGCTGTTCCAGCTGGGTGGACATGGGCGGGTAGATGGCCTGGTCGCTGCCACTGACCGCATGGCCCAGTTCCCGCGCCAGCGCGGCCACGCCGCCCATGAAGGTGCCGGCGATTGCAAGGATATGTACGTTGCTCATGAGCGGGGATTGTGACCGATCACGGCTGTATCGGGCCATTGTCAGCATCAGGGTCAGACAAGTCCTACATCCACTATGAGAAAAGTCCAATCGTCTGTCGGGGAATTCCTGATAGCGGTGTTATGTGAACCCGTACACAATTCAGAACGCCAGCCGCAGTACCCGAACCGGTCCTACTCCCCAAGAGGCCATCCCCAAGGGAGCTCATGCTGCGGGGCCTTGAGCAAGCCTTTTGCTGGCGCCTATGAAACGACACAGGCCTGATCCGCAAGGATCAGGCCTGTGTTTTTGTACCCGAAGGAACCGGCGGCATGGCCGGCCCACCGCACTCAGTGCTGGATCGCCGCCAGGATGCGGGCTTCGATCTCGTCCAGCTCGCCCACGCCATCGACGCGGGCCAGGGTGCCACGGCCGGCGTAGAAGTCGACCACCGGGGCGGTCTGGTCGTTGTAGACCTGCAGGCGCTGGCGCACCGATTCGGGGTTGTCGTCGGCGCGGCCCTGCTCCTGGGCACGACCGGCAATGCGCTCGACCAGCAGCTCGGTGGCCACGTCCAGCTGCACCACCGCATCCAGCGGCTTGCCGATCTTGGCCAGCAGGCCGTCCATCGCGTTGGCCTGGGCCACATTGCGCGGGTATCCGTCCAGGATGAAGCCCTTGGCGACATCGGCCTGGGTCAGGCGCGACTCGAGCATGCCCAGCAGGATGTCATCGGACACCAGGTTGCCGGCATCCATCACCGCCTTGGCCTGCTTGCCCAGTTCCGAGCCCGCGGCGATTTCCGCGCGCAGCATGTCACCGGTCGAAATGTGGGCGATGCCCAGCTTTTCCTTCAGGCGCGTCGCCTGCGTCCCCTTGCCCGAACCGGGCGGTCCCAACAGAACCAATCGCATTGACCTGACTCCAACGTGTTGAAAACAAAGAAGGTTCGCGTACCGGACGGGCCGGTATCGCTGCACCGCAATAGCGCCACTTTACCGCATCCGGGTAATGTCCCTGCAATGTCCCCTCGTACCCGCAGGTAGAAGCATGCGCAATGGCACCCTCCTCTACGCCCAGTCCGGCGGCGTCACCGCAGTCATCAATGCCTCGGCGGCGGCCGTCATCGAACAGGCCCGGGCCAAGGGCATCAAGGTCCTGGCCGCCCGCAACGGCATCCTCGGTGCCCTGCGCGAAGAGCTGATCGACACCAGCAAAGAGAGTGCCGCGGCCATCCGTGCGCTGGCCCATACCCCGGGCGGCGCGTTCGGCTCATGCCGCTTCAAGCTGAAGTCGCTCGAGGCCGACCGTGCCCGTTACGACCGCTTGCTGGACGTGCTGCGTGCCCACGATGTGCGCTGGTTCCTGTACAACGGCGGCAACGATTCGGCCGACACCGCGCTGAAGGTTTCGCAGCTGGCCAAGGCGTCGGGCTACGACCTGACCTGCATCGGCGTGCCCAAGACGATCGACAACGACCTGGCCGTGACCGACACCTGCCCGGGCTTCGGTTCGGCCGCCAAGTACACCGCCGTTTCCGTGCGCGAAGCGGCATTGGACGTGGCGGCCATGGCCGAGACCTCCACCCGGGTGTTCATCTACGAGGCGATGGGCCGCCACGCCGGCTGGCTGGCGGCCGCCGCCGGCCTGGCCGGCAATGGCGACGACGAAGCGCCGCACATCATCCTGCTGCCCGAGCGCGCCTACGACGAGGCCGCCTTCCTGGCCAAGGTGAAGGCGGTGGTGGAACGGGTGGGCTACTGCGTGGTGGTGGCCTCCGAAGGCATCGCCACGGCCGACGGCCGCTTCGTGGCCGACGCCGGTGGCAGCAAGGATTCGTTCGGGCATTCGCAGCTGGGCGGCGTGGCCGCGCACCTGGCAGGCCGGGTGAAGGACCAGTTGGGCCTGAAGGTGCACTGGGCGCTGCCCGACTACCTGCAGCGCTCGGCCCGCCACCTGGCCAGCAGGACCGACTGGGAGCAGGCGCAGGCGGTGGGCAAGGCGGCCGTGCAGCTGGCGCTGAAGGGCCAGAACGGGGTGATGCCGGTGATCGTGCGCAGCAGCGATGCGCCCTACCGCTGGAAGATCGAAGCGGCGCCGCTGTCGAAGATCGCCAACCATGAAAAGAAGATGCCGGCCGGCTTCATCCGCCGCGATGGCTTCGGCATCACGGCCAAGGCGCGCGCCTACCTGTCGCCGCTGATCAAGGGCGAAGCGCCGCTGCCCTATGGCAGCGATGGCCTGCCCAAGTACGTAACGCTGAAGAACGTGGCGGTGAAGAAGAAGCTGCCCGCGTTCGAAGGCTAGACGCCAATTCCGGACCGGGGTTGGATCCCGTTGCCTGCAACGGGCTCTGACCCCGCGGTCTACGGGCAGGCCTTGCCTTCCATCTGCAGCTGCGCGGCGAACATCGTCACCTGCGGAATCTTGCCGGCGGCCGCCTGCTTCTTCGCTTCTTCCAGATAGATGCGCGACTGGCCCTGGCCATCCAGCGCCTGGGTATTGTTCACCGGCAGGCGCCACACCCGCACCACCGCCTGCTGCGCCGGGCAGGCGGCATTGGGCACGCGGATCACATCATTGAGCTTCCAGCCCTTGGCGGCGCTGGGCTGGGCCTTGGCGTAATCGACGAAGCGCGCGCGTGGCTGACACTGCTCGCTGGTGCGCACGGCGGCGAAGCGATACGGCTCGGCCGCCTGCCCGGTGAAAGCGCCTTCCAGCCGCGCGCAGGCTTCGGGAATCTGCCGCAGCGTGTGTGTGGCGCCCACGGCCTGCGGTGCACCCACGGCGCGCTGCAGTTCCGGGGTTTCGGCCGCCAGCGCCGGCAATGCAGGGGCCAGCACGGCGATAATCAACAGGGGAAGGCGCATGGGAGTTCTCCTACGGGACTGTGCGCAGGCTTGCAGAGCGTGGCTTAACGGGGTGCAAAGGGTCTGTGCTCTCAAAGCATGCCCATGGACCGGCGGCAGGTTCCGCGCGCATGGCGATGCGTTCATCTAAAGGGCGCCCACGGGTCATGCGGCGCGGCCCGGCGCTACCATCCGGGCGCAGAGGGACGCATACTGCGGGCACCAGGGAATGCTGAACACCGCCATACGTTGGACGACCGTCATGGTCGGCACGGGTTGGTTCCAGGCTGCAGCCCGTCGTCCCCTTCGTGGTGAAGTTCATCGCCACTGGATGCTCACCATCCAATCTGCGGAGGGGTCTAATGCTGGAACGTCATGGGCTGTCACTGGCGCTGGGCTGCGCTGTCCTCGCCATCCTGTTTGGCATCGTCTCGGCGCGCTGGATCCTGCGCCAACCCACCGGCAACGAACGCATGGTCGCCATTGCAACGGCGATCCAGGAAGGCGCGCGTGCGTATCTGAACCGCCAGTACCTGACCATCGGCGTGGCCGGCGTGGTGCTGTTCGTGCTGGTTGGCGTGTTCCTGAGCTGGTACACGGCCATTGGCTTTGCCGTCGGTGCGGTGCTGTCCGGTGCGGCCGGCTACATCGGCATGAATGTCTCGGTGCGGGCCAACGTGCGCACGGCCGAAGCGGCGCGCCATGGCATCAGCGCGGCGATGGACGTGGCGTTCCGCGGCGGCGCGATCACCGGCATGCTGGTGGTCGGCCTGGACCTGCTGGGCGTGGCCGGTTACTACGCGCTGCTGCTGCGGCTGGGGCTGCCGATGGACCAGGCCCTGCACGCTCTGGTGGGCCTGGCCTTCGGCTCGTCGCTGATCTCGATCTTCGCGCGACTGGGCGGCGGCATCTTCACCAAGGGCGCCGACGTCGGCGCCGATCTGGTCGGCAAGGTGGAAGCCGGCATTCCCGAGGATGACCCGCGCAACCCGGCGGTGATCGCTGACAACGTGGGCGACAACGTGGGTGACTGCGCCGGCATGGCCGCCGACCTGTTTGAGACCTATGCGGTAACGGTGATCGCCACCATGCTGCTGGGCAGCCTGATGCTGAGCGAAGCCGGTGCCAACGCGGTGCTGTACCCGCTGGTGCTGGGCGGGGTGTCGATCATCGCCTCGATCATCGGCGCGCTGTTCGTGAAGGTGAAGCCCGGCGGCTCGATCATGGGCGCGCTGTACAAGGGCGTGATCGTGTCCGGCGTGCTGGCGGCCATCGCGTTCTATCCGATCACCACCGGGCTGATGAACGACAACGTGCACGGGCCGATCGCCCTGTACGGCTGCGCGCTGATCGGCCTGCTGCTGACCGGTCTGATCGTGTGGATCACCGAGTACTACACCGGCACCCAGTACAAACCGGTGCAGCACGTGGCGCAGGCCTCGACCACCGGCCACGGCACCAACATCATCGCCGGCCTGGGCATTTCGATGAAATCCACCGCCCTGCCCGTGGTAGCCGTGTGTGCGGCCATCTGGGGCGCCTACGCGCTGGCCGGCCTGTATGGCATCGCCATTGCCGCCACCGCGATGCTGTCGATGGCCGGCATGATCGTGGCACTGGATGCCTACGGGCCGATCACCGACAACGCCGGTGGCATTGCCGAGATGGCCGAACTGCCTTCGGAGATCCGCGACATCACCGATCCGCTGGACGCGGTAGGCAATACCACCAAGGCGGTGACCAAGGGCTATGCGATCGGCTCGGCGGCGCTGGCCGCGCTGGTGCTGTTCGCCGATTACACCCACAACCTGCAGGCGGCCAATCCCGGCCAGGAGTTCCGCTTCGATCTCAGCGACCACACGGTGATCATCGGCCTGCTGATCGGCGGGCTGATTCCCTACCTGTTCGGCGCGATGGCGATGGAAGCGGTCGGCCGCGCAGCGGGTGCCGTGGTGGAAGAAGTGCGCCGACAGTTCCGCGACATCCCCGGCATCATGCAGGGCACCGGCAAACCGCAGTACGACAAGGCCGTGGACATGCTGACCCGTTCGGCCATCCGCGAAATGATCGTGCCCTCGCTGCTGCCGGTGGCCGTACCGGTGGTGGTCGGCCTGCTGCTGGGGCCACGCGCGCTGGGCGGGCTGCTGATCGGCACGATCGTGACCGGCCTGTTCGTGGCCATTTCCATGACCACCGGCGGCGGTGCCTGGGACAACGCCAAGAAGTACATCGAAGATGGCCACTTCGGCGGCAAGGGCAGCGACGCGCACAAGGCCGCAGTGACCGGCGATACCGTCGGTGACCCGTACAAGGACACCGCAGGCCCGGCGATCAATCCGCTGATCAAGATCATCAACATCGTCGCACTGCTGCTGGTGCCGCTGCTGTAGATCCGCGCCATGCGCAACCCTGCGAGGTCAGCGCCCGCGCAGGAAAAACGACACCGGCACCATCACTTCCACCGGGTCGCCGGCCACTTCGGCCGGCGGCGCCGGCACCGGGCTGGCGCGCTGCACAGTATCCAGCGCCTCCTGGTCGAGCAGTTCGAAACCGCTGCTGCGGCCCAGCTTCAATCCGGATACCGCACCATCGCGGGACACGGCAAAGCGCACGTAGACCACGCCCTGCTGGCGCAGCCGCTCGGCCTGGCGCGGATAGCGCCGATGCTTCTGCAGATGGCCGAGCAGGCGCCCTTCCCAGATTGTCTCGGCGCGACTGCGTTCGCCGGCCGTGGTCTGCGGCGCGGTATAGCGGGCAGCCTCGTCGGCCGCCACCTGCGGTGGTGCGCTGGTCTGCGCGACGTTCGCCTCTGCGGTATCCGGCGAAGGCGTCGGCTCCGGTGCACGCGGCGGTGGCAGGTCACCTTGCGGCTGCACCGGCGCCTTCGGCTGCTCGCGCAGGGCCGGCTTCGGCACCTGCCGCTGCTGTTGCTGCTGTAGCGGCCCGATGGCGACTTCGCGCGGCGGTACCGGCGGTGCCTGCGCCATCGGTGCCAGCTCCAGCATCAACGCCGCAGGCGGTGCCGTTGCAGCTTTCACCGGTGCGCGGGCCGCCCACCAGCAGGCCGCGCCAATCAACAGCGCATGCACCAGCAGCACGATCGCCAGGCTGGTCGCCCAGCGCCGCAGTCCGCTCATCGCGCGTCCTGCTCCAGGCCAACCAGCGCCACCTTCAGGTAGCCTGCGCCACGCAGCGCATCCAGCGTCGCCATCAATTCGCCGTAAGGCACGCGGGTGTCGGCGCGCAGGAAGACGCGCTGTGCACTGTCGCCCTGCGTGGCTGAGTGCAGGGCAGCCGCCAGCCCTTCGCGTGCCACCGCCTGCTCGCCAACGCGCAGCGACAGATCGGCCTGCACGGTGATGTACACCGGCGCCTGTTCCGGCGGCGTGGCACTGGCACTGCTCGCCGGCAGCTGCACCGGTACCGACACAGTGGCCAGCGGTGCCGCCACCATGAAGATGATCAACAGCACCAGCATTACGTCGATGAAGGGTGTGACGTTGATCTCGTGGGCTTCTTCCGGCGTGTCGTCGCGGTCGGAGGCGGTCCTGATCGCCATCGCCGCGCCTCAGTGCACCGCGCGCAGCGGCGTTGCTGCGGTACACGGAACGGAACGATCAAGATCGCGCGAGACCAGCTGCTGCACGGCCGCCGACAGATCGCCAAGCAGGCCACGCAGACCGGCCAGCACACGGCTGAAGTGGTTGTAGACGAGTACTGCGGGAATCGCCGCGACCAGTCCGAGTGCGGTCGCCAGCAGTGCCTCGGCAATGCCCGGCGCCACCACGGCGAGGTTGGTGGTGTTGCTGTGCGCAATGCCGATGAAGCTGTTCATGATGCCCCAGACCGTTCCGAACAGGCCCACGAACGGCGCCACCGCACCGATGCTGGCGAGCACGCCGATACCACGCCGCTGCACGCGTGCCGTTTCCAGCTCGATGCGATCCAACCGCGACGCCACGCGTTCCTTGATGCCGTCGCGGCTGTCCAGCTCCTGCGACAGGCGCAGTTCGGTGCGTGCGGCGTCCAGCATCGCCAGTGCGGTGCCCTGCTGCAGGCTTGCCGCTTCGCTCTGTGCCGGCAACTGTGCGGACTGCAGCAACAGCGCGCGCGCCGCGCGCAGCTGCCGCGCCTGCCGGGCCAGCTCCCAGCCCTTGGCCAACAGCACGGTCCAGGTCGCGAGCGACGCCAGTGCCAGCGCGATCATCACCGTCTTCACCACCACGTCGGCAGCCAGGTACATGCCCCACGGGGTCAGTGCAGGGGCGGCCACGGGGGCCAGGTCAGCAGGCAGCATCGTCACGGGTTCCATCGCTAGCGGGGGCTGCGCCACGGCGGCGGGCCGCGCGCGGATCGTTGGCATCGTCCGCTTCAACCATCGGTGTGGGTTCAATGCGTGGTGCTGGTCGACTGAGCACATAGCCGGCGCTGACCGCAAAGAACAGGCCCACGCCCAGCAGCAGGCGCCACGAAGGGTGCGCGCCCCAGCAGAACAGGGCAAAGCCCACCGCCATGCCGGCGCTGGCGAACGCCTTGCCCTTGCGCGACACCGCGCCCTGCTCACGCCACAGCCGCAGCGACGGGCCGTAGCGTGGGTGCGCCAGCAGGCGCTGCTCGAACTTCGGCGAGCTGCGCGCGAAGCAGCCCACCGCAAGGATCAGGAAAATGGTGGTCGGCATTACCGGCAGCAACGCGCCGATCACGCCGAGGCCGACCATCACCCAGCCCAGCGCGAACCAGAGCCAGCGCATCAGCGCTGCACCGGCGGGTGGCGGGCGTTCATCAGGCGAATTCCACTTCAACGTGGCCATGCACGCTGCGGAACGCGGCGCCGGCGGCGTCGATTACCTGCTGTTCCTGCTCGGCGCTCAGCGGCACCGCGTCCAGCGCGGCGGTGAACTCACGCCAATGGCGGGCAGCGCCATCCGGGTGCGCAGCCAGGTGGCGGGCGCCGAAGTCGCGATCCAGGCCCAGCCTGGCCGCCATCTTGTACAGGAGGGTGCCGCCGAGGTTGGAGCCCTCGGCCACGTACAGCCAGCCCAGCGCTGCCGGCAGTGCCAGGTCGGCCGGCAGCGCGTCAATGTCCGCACCGGGCAGGGTCTGCTCCAGGTCCTGAAGGTCGCGTGACACCTGCTTGAGGCGACGGCGCTCGCGCAGGTCCGGCAGCAGCGCGTCAAGTGCAGGGTTGGCGTACAGCGCATCGATGCTGCGGTGGAAACGGTACTGCACGCGCAGGAAGCGGGCGAAGTTGCTGCGGTCGGCGAAGATGTCGCCGGCCATGATGCGCTTGTCCAGCGCGCCGTGGCTGTCCCGGGTGGCGGCCTTGAGCCGCAGGCTGCGGCTGTCTTCAGGGGCGATATGTGCGTTCATGGGAAGGTCGGGAGGGTCGTCCTGCTGTAGACGTTCGCCGCGGGGCTTTCCCCAAGCCCGTGTGTGCCGATAATGGGGCACTCCCTACTTCCACCAGGAACCGATGATGATCACCACCGAACCGCGCATGACCAACCTGTTCCTGCAGCTGGGCCTGGATGCCAGTGCTGAGGGCATCGCCCGCTTCATCCGCGAGCACCAGCTGGCCACCGATGTGGAAGTGGTCGAGGCACCGTACTGGAACGATGCCCAGCGCCAGTTCCTGTCCGAATCGCTGCAGGCCGATGCGGCGTGGAGCACCGTTGTGGATGAGCTGAACGAGTCGCTGCACGAAGATGCAGTGAAGGCCGCGACCGGGCTGTAAGCGTTCGCCGGGCCCTGCCCGGCGCTACCCGTTGTCCGGTAGATCCACGCCACGCGTGGATGAACTCCCTTGCCGAGAAAATTCTAAACCCCAGTCGCAATCAGCCCTCGATGAAGCGCGTCATTTCCATCACGATGAGCGGAATAGCAAGGCTGATCCGCCATGGCGACCGTAGCGAACATCAACTACATCCATTACCTCTACTACCCGCTGTTGTCCATGCCGGACGATGAACTGGCGGCGTTCGAGATAAACGATGCGCAGGACAGAGCCTGGCTGTTCGGTGAGATGGGCAAAGTCCTGGAGACATTCGGTCCCGCTGCCCGTGCCCAGGTCCGCAGCACTCTGGGCTTCCTTGCAGGGACGAACAGCGCTGAAGATCACTGGCGAAACCTGATTCCACACGAACTTCCGCTTGGTGAAGTCGGGAACAGGGCTGGCTACTTGAGCGAACTATTTCTCAGCCTTTTTCATCGCCTCCCGGTTGAAGAAGACTGGACGGATGTCGAGCTCTCACTGGACCTTCCAGCCAACGGATTGAGAACCAATATATAGAGCGGTTGTTCCGGGCAAGCGGAGTCTTCCGCACGTCAAAGGCGGTGCGGACCAAGGTCCGCACCCACCGAGGGCGGTTGGGGCTCGCTGGGGTCAGAGCCCTTTCCGCGGGAAAGGGATCCGACCCCGGTATCGGTCGGCCGATCAGTATCGCCAGGTCACCGCCAAGCGTGCGGTACGGCCCGGGGCCGGCATCACGCCCAGTGCAAGCGGGTCCAGGTAGTAGCGGTCGGTCAGGTTGTCCACGATCGCCTCCACCGACAGCTGATCGTTGAAGGTCCAGCTGGCGAACACATCCACCAGCGTGGTCGGGCGGTACAGCTGCTGGATGGCCGACAGGCCCACGTTCCATTCCTTGTCCAGCTTGCTGATCGGCCCGGCGTTGTGCACCACGCGCGTGCCGAAGGTCAGGCGCTCGTCGAACAGGCGCGAGCCCAGGGTCAGGTTGACCATGTAGCGCGGCGGGTTCTGGGTATTGGTGTAGGACCCTTCGAAACCCCCGTCCACGCAATCGGGGGTGGCCGCCAGTTCGGCGTTCTTCCGCTGTACGCCATAGGCGCGGCGTTCGGCCGCGATGTCCGGCGCGCAGGTCTTGGCCTTGAAGTAGTAATGCGCGGACAGATCGGCAAACAGCTTGCCGCTGTCATAGCTGGACTGGAACTCCAGGCCCGATACCTTGAAGCGATCGATGTTGCGGATCAGCCCGGCCGACAGCGTGCGGTAGTCGCGGGTGATCAGGTCGTCGATGCGGGTATCGAAGTACGCCAGCTTCAGCGCCAGGCGATCGCCAGCGGTGAACAGGTCGTGGTGGATGGTGCTGGCGCCCAGCTCCCAACTGTGTGCGGTTTCCGGTTTCAGTTCATCCACCGGCCGTGCGGCGGTGAACAGCCCCAGCGTGGTTTCGAACAAGCTGGGCAGCTTGGTGCCTTCGGCGTACTTCAGGTAGACCATGCTGTCTTCGCTGAAGCGGAACGCCACGCTGGCGGTGGGCGAGAACGCGCTGTCGCGACGGCGGATCGGCTGCGACCAGGTCCAGCTGACCGGCACTTCATAGTCTTCCGGGGCATCGGCGTCGTAGAAGTTCCAGCCGCCGAGGTCGGCCACGGTGCCCTTCTTGTACGGCGAGGCCAGCAGCGAGGCCTGGGTGAAGTTGCCGTTGGCGTCGGGGTACCAGTTCAGCAGGGCGATACGCTGCGCGCGCCAGGATGGCAGCGCCGGGTTGCCGTTCAGCAGTTCGGTGTAGCGGTACTGGCCCTGCACTTCATACTCGTCCACCGTGGCCAGGCGGTTGCGGTCGTGCACGTCCACGCGGTTCCAGCGGCCGCCGGCCATCAGTTCCCAGTGTTCGTTGGGCTCCCACTTCAGCCCAGCCACGGCGCTGTATTCCTTGCGCCAGGCGTTGCGCAGGAAACGATTGTTGACCAGGTCATCGTGCATGATCGGCCCGGAGCTGCCCGGCGCGATGTCTTCATCGCTGTAGGACAGGCCGTAATCGAGGGTGAAACGGCCGGCGCCGGTGTCGAAGATCGACGTGTTGCTGGCATCCAGGCCGAAGCGCTTCTGCCGCAGCGGGTTGCGGTACGCGTCCTTGTAGCCGCGGTTGCCGCTGAAGCTGGGCGCGTCGTACCACTGGGTCGGGCGGTCGAAGTACCACGGGGTGATGCCGGTCAGGCTGTTGTACATCACGCTGTCGGCGTCGGTGTACCAGGCATTCACGCGCAGGTCGACCCGTTCGCTGTCCGGGTTGAAGCGATAGCGTGCGCTGTAGCTGTCCATGTCCACGTGACCGGGGTCCCACTGCGGCACGCGGTCACGATCCACGCGGATGATCTGCGAGGCCATGATCTCGCCGGCCGTGCCTTCGTAGCGGCGATAGCCCAGTTCTAGGGTCTGCGCGTCATCGATGCGCCAGGTGCCCTTCAGCAGCGCCGACTTCGAACGCGAGGACGTGTTGAACACCTCGGTGTCCGGCGGGTTCAACGGCGCCAGCGTGCGCCGGGTCTGGGGAAAATCGTCGTAGCCGCGCTTGCCGGAAAAGTAGTTGCCATTGTCGCGGTAGGCGTAGGCGGCCACCAGATCGAAGCGATCCCAGTGGCCGGCGGCAGCCACGTTGAAGAACTGGCTGCCGGTGGCGCTGCGATCGGTGCGCGCCGCGGCATCGTAGCCGGGCAGGTTGTTGGCGCTGCCGCTGGCCAGGCCGCCGCGCACGCGCACACCCACATCGCGACCTTCGCGCAGCACGTCATCGACGTTCAGCGTCTCCATCTCCACCACGCCCCCAATGCCGCCGGAGGCGTTGGCCTGCAGGCTGGGGCCCTTGGTGATGGTCAGGCGCGAGATCAGGTCGGGGTCGAGGTAGGTACGCTGCGACTGGCCAGCGTAACCACGATAGGTATCCATGCTGGACTGGCCGCCGTCGATGATGACCGGGACCCGGCTCTGGCCCTGGATGCCACGGATGTTGACGTCGAAACCGTTGCCCACGCGCGGATCGCCTGCGGTGACACCGGCTACGCCCTTGACGATGTCGCCGCTGGACGTGCCGCGGAAGCGTTCCAGCGTGGTGCGGTTGAGCGTGCTGGTCGAGCCCACCGTGCGGTAGCTGTCGAGCAGGCGTGCTTCGTCACTGACGGCACCGCCCTGCACCCGGTCGCCCGCGACGCTGAGCGTGTCGGTCACGATCACGTCATCACCAGCCTGCACGGGAGCACCGGTCTCCAGCGTTACCGCATCGGGCCCCGCGGGGCGTGCCAGCAAGCCCGTGCCCTGCAGCAGCTGCGACAGGGCCTGGCTGGCGGACAGGTTGCCATCGAGCGCCTGCGAACTCAGCCCGGAGGTAAGCGCAGCGGCATAGGCAACCTGCACGCCGGACTGGCGCATGTAGCTGCGCAGTGCCTCATCCAGCGGTTGCGCCGGAATGTCGAAGTGCTGCACGGCAGCGGCGCTGCGCGGCGCGGACTGGGCGAAGACGGCAGGTGCGGTGGCGGCCAGACCGGCGGCCAGCAGCGCGATGCACAGGCGGGACGGGCGCGGCGCACGGCCACGGCGGGGGAAGTCGTACATGGGAAACCTGTCAGGTGAGCGTTACCGCAGACGCGGCGTCATCCGCACGGAGCGCGGACACAACGACGTACGTGGCGGCGGCGGGTACGTTCACGGGGTAAGACGAATGGGGCGGGTGGAACCCCCAGGTGAATTCATCCACGCATGGCGTGGATCTACTGATGGACGATGGCCACGCCCAACGGCCAGCGGGTGACCCGCAGGCCCGCGGTCGCGGCCAGCGTATCCAGCGCCTGCTCGGGGCGGTCGATGCGCAGGGCAGCGCTCACCGGCGGCAGTGACGACAGATCGCCACGCACCCAGGTCGGTCCGCTGCGGTAGCGGCCCAGGCGCTGTATCGCCTCGGCCACCGATGCCTGTTCCAGCAGCAGTTCGCCGCGGCGCCAACTGCCGATACCGTCGGTGGCGACATCCGGCAGGCGCTGCACGCCCCTGTGTGAGCCGTAGGACGCACGCTGGCCGGCACGCAGATAGGTCCAGCCGCCGTCCACGGGGCTGGCCACGCGCACCTGCCCCTGCCCGACTCCGGCCTGCGCGCCGTGCCCTTGCCGTTCCACGGTGAAGGCCGTGGAGATGTCTTCGACCACGCCGTTGCCGGCCGACACGCTGAAACGGCGCTGTGCATCGGCCGTCACTTCGAACCAGGCGCGACCGCGCAGCAGTTCGACCTGCCGCGCATGGGCGTCGAAGTGCACGGCAATGGCGCTGTCGGCGTCCAGTACTGCACGACTGCCATCGGGCAGGCGCACGTCCTGCACGAACTGCTGGCTGCGGTAGTCGGCCTGCAGGCGCAGCCAGGCATCGGGCCACACCACCAGCAGCGCCACCACGGCCGCCGCGGCCATTGCCCAGCGCAGGTGGCGCGGGCGGCGGCGAAGTGCGCTCGCGGGCGCCGATGCCGGCCGCGGGCCCAGGCTGCGCCACACCTGCCGTTCGTACTCGAACGCGCGGCGGTGCCCAGGCTGCGCCAGCCAATCTTCAAACGCCTGCATGCGCGCATCGCTGAGCTCGCCGGCCGCCAGCCAGGCGATCCAGTCACGGGCCTGCTCGGCCAAGGCAGCATCGGGGGCGGGTGAGGTCGGCAGGTGCGGGCTCATGGGCTGGCAGGTGGGCGCGTTCAATCGCGTGGCAGGGCGCGGGGAGGGATCGGCGTGCCCCTCTTGAGGACGTCTGCGGGCACGCCGGCCCCAAGCACGAGCATCATCGCCCTTCGCGGGCCCGGGCCAGGCGCTGCAGGGCCGCGCGCATGTGGTTTTCCACCGTGGTGACCGATACGCCCAGACGCCGCGCGATCCCGGCCTGGGTGAGGCCCTGCAGGCGGTTGAGCCGGAAGATGGTACGCGTGGGCTCAGGCAGGTGGCCAGCGGCATCGAGCACGCGCTGCAGTTCGTCCTGGGCCATTACCTGCGATTCGGTGGACACCTGGTCCTCGTCCTGCCACAGGTAGTGATCGGCCAGCAGCCGGTTGCGGCGGGTGGCCTCACGGCCATGGTCGGTGGCCAGATTGATCGCCAGCCGGTACAGGTAAGCGCGCGGGTTGTCGATCTGCTGCTGGCTGTCGACCCCGCGGGCCTTGAACCACACCGCCTGGATCACGTCCTCGGCGCTGCTGTCACTACCGAGGATGCGCTGAACACGGCGCAGCAGCGCCGGCCGTTCGCGGATCAGCAGTTCGGTCAGGGTGGCGGCATTGGAGGGCATGCGCGGTGGGGACGGACAAGGGCGGCGCGCATGCTACTCCGTAAATGCGAATCAGTCACGTTTGCGTATGACTGCGCGGCTCACAGGCACCCGGTCAGCCCCTCGTAGATGCTGATCGAGGTTCCCGGCAGTGGAACATCGATGGAATCGCGGGGCGGCACGGCTTCCAGCGACTGCAGCAGGTGCTCCAGCGACGTGCCGGCAGCCAGCGGCAACGCGCAGGCATAGCTGCGCACGTCCACGTCGATGCGCCCGTCGCTCAGCACCGAGCTGTTGCTGCCGGCGAAGGTCCACACGCAGCCGGCCAGCTGGCCGCTGGCCCGCTCCACCGAGCAACGCAGGCGCATGGCCCGCAGGTTGTAGTACTCGCCTTCGCAGAAGGTGTCGCCACAGACATCATCGAAGCCGGCAACGAGCGCCCGTTCGACGCTGCGGAAACGCTCCCAGCCCGCGGTCTGGTCCGGGTAGAGGCGGGCGTCGACGTATCGGTCTTGGGCATGCACGGCCTGCGCCACCAGGCACAGCAGCAGCCCGATCACCCGCAACAGGGGGCGCATCATCCCGGCCTCCCGGCGTTGCCGGGGGCCTGCAGACAGCCAAGCAGGTCATCGAACAAGCCCCGCCCCAGAGCGGGGAACGGGGCTTCCACGCCATCGGGCCCCGACAGGACCGTGTGGAACTGCTCCACCGGCACCCCCGGCAGCAGATCGACGGGACAGACCCAGCGCCCATTGTCGACCTGGACGTCCCCCGTAACGGGTTGCACACGCAGCTCGCTGGCGGCCACCACCCAGGCGCAGCGGGTAACCCGCCCGGTCAGCAGCCGCACCGCGCACCGCACCTGCATGACCCGGTAGTTGCTGTAATCCCCAGCGCAGAGGGTGTCTGCGCAGATGCGGTCGAAGCCCCGCATCAGGGCCGATTCGAGGTCGTAGAAGCGGTCCCAGTTGGCCTCGTTGGTGGGGAAATCAATCAGATCGACATGGCTGCCAGCCACCGCCGGCGGGGCGATCGACAGCAGGACGACAAGGCCACTGCAATATCTCCAGATCATGGCGCGCTCCTTGCAAATGAGGCCCCAGCCTGCGCCGCCCGGTGCTCCGGTCCCATCAGGAAACCCCGCCGCGAGCACTCGGCCGCGAGCCACGACGAAGGTCGGCCCTGCCCTACCCTGCACAGCGCCCGGCAAAGGCATAAAATAGGGGGCTAACCGTCTATACCCCCCACCTGGAGCACACCATGGGTCTGGAACTCGTCTCGCCCGGCAAGAACCCGCCGGAAGAAATCAACGTCATCATCGAGATCCCGAAGGACTCGGAACCGGTGAAGTACGAAGTGGACAAGGAGACCGGCGCGATCTTCGTCGACCGCATCCTGTCCACCCCGATGCGCTACCCGTGCAACTACGGTTACGTGCCCAGCACCCTGTGTGGCGATGGCGACCCGGCCGACGTTCTGGTGGTGCTGCCGCTGCCGCTGGTGCCGGGTTCGGTCGTGCGCTGCCGTCCGGTGGGCGTGCTGAAGATGAGCGATGAGGCTGGCAGCGACGAAAAGATCCTGGCCGTGCCGGTCTCGAAGATCTTCAGTGGCTACGCCCACGTGGAAGACATTGCCCAGGTGTCCAGCCACTGGCTGGAGCGCATTGGCCACTTCTTCGAGCACTACAAGGATCTGGAGAAGGGCAAGTGGGTCAAGCTTGACGGTTGGGGTGGCGCGGCCGAGGCCAAGCAGATCCTGATCGAGGCGCACCAGCGTCATCTGGACAGCAAAGCCTGATTCTGAACAGGATCGCTCCGACGCAGTGCGCCGGAGCGATCCTGGTCACGTTTCATGACGGCGGTCCATCACTATTGGCGCCGTATTAGGTAAATTGCGTCACTTCACACGTCTTCGACGTCCATCGTCGAGACAGCCAGGGGAATGTGTCGTGCGTATTCTGCTTGTAGGGGATGCAGCCAGCCTGCCGGCTGAGCTGTCCGAGTTCATTGCCGATCTTGGGGAAGACTGGCAGCCGTTGACCGCCACCGATGGCCACAGCGCGATGAGCGTGGTGGCGACACAGGGCGTGGATGCGGTAATCGTCTGCCCACAGTTGCCCGATCTGAATGCCACCACGCTGCTGGGGCAGATCCGCACGTTGCGCCCGGAAACCATCCGCATCGCGCTGGTCGATGCCCAGCATGGCAACCGGCCGCCGCCGGCGCGCCTGATCGGGGTGGCGCACCGCTTCCTGCCACTGCCGCTGGCACCGGAAGTACTGCTGGAAGCACTGACCAGCCTGGAAGAACTGCGCGAGGTGCTGGACAGCCCGCGGCTGCGTGATGCCATCGGCCGCATCGAGAAGCTGCCCTCGCCGCCGCACCTGTACCTGAGCCTGACCCAAGCGCTGGAACACGATGACGAAACCGACAGCGCCGATGTCGCCAAGCTGGTCGCCGCCGACCCGGCCATTGCCGCCAAGGTACTGCAGCTTTCCAACTCTGCCTTCTTCAGCCAGGGCCGCACCATTGCCGACCTGCGTACGGCGGTGACGCGGCTGGGCCTGGCCACCCTGCGTGACCTGGTGCTGGCCAGCGAAGTGTTTTCGGCACCAACGCTGTCCGCGGCCGAGCGCAATTCGCTGCAGCAGCGTGCGCTGATGGCTTCGCGCCTGGCGGCACGGCTGCTGCCCGAATCCAGTGCCGAACTGGGCGCCACCGCCGCACTGCTGGCCGATATCGGCCTGCTGCTGCCGGGCGTGCGCAATGAACGCACCGAGCCCTCGCTGGGCGGCGACCCCCTGCCCGGCCATGCCGAGGCCGGCGCCTACCTGCTGGGTCTGTGGGGCCTGCCGATGCCGATCATCGAGGCCGTGGCCTTCCACCTGCAGCCGCAGCGGTCCACCACCCGCAGCTTCTGGGTAACCGGCGCGGTGCATGTGGCGCTTGCGCTGGTCAATGGTGACCCGGTGGATGAGGACTACCTTCAGCGTGCGGGCGTGCTGAACAAGCTGCCGCAGTGGCGCGAGCATGCCAACAGCCTGATGGGGCTGGTACCCACCGAAGCCTGAGGCAGCGCGACGCAGGCAACAGACCAAGGGCAGGCCGCAGGGCCTGCCCTTTTTTCATCGCCGGTCGCTGTGTACAGGTCCGGCGCAAAAAAGAGGGCGGACCTTGCGGTCCGCCCTCCTTGTGTTGCGCGTTCCAGGCTTCGATGGATCAGAAGCGCTGGGTGTACTTCAGGTAGTAGTAACGACCGATGTCGAAGCCACCGTAGTACGAGAAGCTCGAGTTCGGCTGGGTGTACATGACCGGGCCTTCGTGGTTGAACACGTTGTTCGCGCCGATCGAGATGGTGGCATCCCACGGTGCGTTGTAGCGCACCTGCAGATCGTGGAAGGTGTTCGAACCGACCTTGCGGGTCGGCTGGGCCAGGGTGTACGCCGAGCTGAAGTTCGGCAGGTTGCACTCGCGGCCGCCGTCCAGATCGTAGGAGCAGGCTTCCTTCATGCCGGAGTAGTAACGCACGCCCCAGTTCACGCCGAAGTCGCCGAAGCTCCAATCGACATTCAGGTTCGAACGCACGCGGAAGTTGCCTTCCCAACCGGTGAACTGCTCGACCGGGGTTTCAGCCTCGTTGTCAGACTTGTATTCCAGGTAGTCAACGTAGGTGGTCTTCCAGTCGATCAGGAAGTTACCGAACGAGAACTCCGGCAGACGGTACTTGACGCCCAGATCGTAACCGGCGGTCTCGCGGTAGCCGCCGTTGACCAGGGTACGGGTCACGCCGACCACCTGGTTCACGGCACGGCCGCTGGTGCCACGCTCGAAGCGGTCGCAGGCGCCCTGGATGCCCAGCACGTAGCAGTTGTTCAGGATCGAGGTGACCGACTCAGCCGCGATGACGTCGTCGATGCGGATCTTCCACCAGTCCAGGCTGATGTCCAGGCCCTGCACGAAGTTCGGGCTGTAGACGAAGCCAGCGGTCCAGGTCTTGGAGGTTTCCGGCTTCAGTTCCGGGTTGGAACCGGACTCGAAGGCGCTGTAGGACTGGGTGTTCGTGCCAGTCGACTGCGCACCACCGGAGGTGATCTGGCGGAAGTCTGCCGGCACGCCCGCGGCGCCGCAGGCAGCAGCCACCGACGGGTTGCGTGCAGCCGAGCCGAACGCCGTATCGCACGGATCGGTGTACGAGTCGTAGGTCTGCGACACGCCGCCGTACATGTTGGCGATGTTCGGCGCACGGAAGCCGGTGGCGTAGGTACCACGGATCAGCAGGTCGTCGATCGGCTTCCACTTCAGGCCGAACTTCGAATTGACGGTGTCACCGAAGGTGTTGTAGTCCGAGTAGCGACCGGCAACGTCCAGCGACAGTTCCTTGGCGAACGCAACGTCAGCCAGGATCGGCACGTTCAGTTCGAGGTAGAACTCGTCCAGCTCGTACTCACCCTTGGTCGGCGCACCGGCCAGGCTGGTGCTCAGGCCGGACTGCAGCAGCGCGTCGGGGTTGTACTCACCGCTTTCCTCGCGGTGCTCGTAACCCGCCGCGAAGGCCAGGTCGCCGGCCGGCAGGGTTGCGATGCTGCCCGACAGGTTGGCGCTGTAGACCTTGGTGGTGTTGGTGTAGGTGTCGTGGCTCGGCAGGAACAGGTAGGCCTGCAGGGCCGGGTCAGCCAGCGAGCCGGCTTCGGTCGAACCGTACGGTGCCAGCGGGTTCCACGGGGTGCAGCCGGCGATCACCTTGCCCTCGACGCCGCAACGGGCAACGCCGCCTGCATCGATGAAGGACGGGCCGACGGCGTTCTGCACGTTCGGAACGAACAGGTCGCCGGTGCCGGTCTTGACGCCCTTGTTCTGGTTGTAGACGTAGCCCACATCCCAGTCGAAGTAGCGGTCAGCGAACTGGAAGGAGCCTTCCAGGCCGGCGCTGAAGCGGAAGGTTTCCTGCTCCGACTCGGTCTGGCGCGGCACTTCCGAGCCACGACGGATGAAGTTCGCATCCTGGCCCAGCGGGTTGTAGATGCTCTGACCCGACAGCGGGGTTTCATAGACTTCCGACTGGTACGGGTAGCCGGCGATCTGCGAGGTAGCCGTACGCTTGGTGTACAGCAGGCTGGCGGTGCCGCGGATGTTGTCGTTGAAGTCGTAGTTGCCGTTGGCGAAGACCGAACGACGCTTCAGCTTGTTCTGCAGCCACATTTCCTGGCTGGCGTTGGTGTAATCCGCCAGGCCGAAGTCGTGGAAGTCCGACAGCGAGTCGCCAGCGGCGCCCGGGTTGCGCACGTACCACAGATCCGGATCCGTCGGGTCGATCAGCACGCCCTGGTTGGACGCAGCCGACCAGCCGTTGGCGCCATTGGCGTCCGGGGTCTGGTGCCACTGGCCATTCGGGTAGCGGCTGAAGCGACGGTCCTTGGCCTTCACTTCGTCCTGTTCGTTGTACTCGGCACCCAGCGTGATCGAGCCACGGTCGCCGGTCTGGCCATAGACGAAGTTGTAGGTCTGCTGCTCGCCATCACCCTGGCCGTACTGGCCGGTGTAGAAGGAAGCTTCCAGACCGTCGAAGTTCTTGCGGGTGATGATGTTGATCACACCGGCGATGGCGTCCGAACCGTAAATGGCCGAAGCGCCGTCGGTCAGCACTTCAATGCGCTCGACCACCGAGGTCGGGATCGAGGCCAGATCGGTGTAACCACCGGTGCTGGTGCCCATGCGCTTGCCGTCCAGCAGCACCAGGGTGCGCTCCGGGCCGAGGTTGCGCAGATCGACGAACTGACCGCCGACTTCTTCGCCCGAGGACAGCGCATCGCTGCGGCTGATGGCCGGGGAGCCGGTGGCGGCCAGGTTCTGCACGATGTCGGCAACGCTGGTGAAGCCCTGCTTTTCGATATCGGCGCGCTGCAGCGCGATGACCGGCTGTGCGGTCTCCATGCTGGCCTGGCGGATACGCGAACCGGTGACCGAAATGCGGTCCAGGTCGGTGGTGCCGGAGGCCGCTTCCTGCGCGGAAGCAAAGGCCGGCGACAGCGCCAGCGCAATGCCGGCGGGCAGCAGACCCAACCGCACTGCGGAATTACGAACGTTCATCAATCTCTCCAAGGTACGTGTTAGCAGCGTGTTAAAACACCCCAGCACGTTACGATTGCGTTGCAGCGCTGTATTTGCGCGACCCAACGAGAGACTTTGCCGATTTTGGCGGGAGATTCGCACCGTCTTCACGGAAGCGCGATGCAGACGTGCCATAGCGGGCGCGGAAGGCGCGCGCGAAGCTGCAGCAGTTGTCGAATCCACTGGCGGCAGCGACTTCACCCACCATCATGTCGGTGTCGCGCAGCAGATCGGCGGCACGCTCCAGGCGAAGGCGCGCCGAAAGAGACTGCGGGCTTTCTTCATACAGGCTCTGGAACGTTTTGGACAGATACCAGCTTGAGAAGTTGGTCAGTTCGGCCAGTTCGCCGATGCGCACCACGCGGTGGCTGTTGCCTTCCAGGTACAGGCGCGCGCGCTGCATGCGACCGAACACCTGGCGCTTGCGGCTGCGCGAGCGGCCCGGGCAACGCTGCACGTTGTCGGCCAGACCGCGCTGCAGGCCCGCCAGGTGCAGCAGCAGCGGACGCAGCGACTGCGCCGGCTGCCCGCTGGCCAGCGCATCACGCCACAGGCGCAGGGCCACGCGGGCATCGCCGCGGTTCATCTGCCCACGCCCGGCATACAGCCCGCAGTCGGCCATTTCGGCCAGCGCGCGCAGCGCTTCCACGTTCAGGTTCAGGCCCACACACAGGCCATTGCGACCGGCCTGCACCAGCGGGCGTGATTCCTTCTCGAACGCAATCCATTCGCCCTGGCGCAGGCGGAAGCGGCCTTCCTTCGCCTCCACCCACGAGGTGCCGCGCACCTGCATCCATACGGTGAAGCTGCTGCCTGCCGTCTGCAGGCTGCCCAGCCGGGCAACACCCAGGCAGGTCGGGGCCACGTCATCGACGGCCTTGTCCAGCGAGACGGATTGGCCACGATCGGCCAGCGAGAGTTGACGCATGGGAGCACCACGGATTTGCCAAGTACAGGCCACCGTTTTGCCAAATCAGGTGCGTGCCGGTCAGGAAGAACCGCCGAGATCGCCACGAAATCGCCACGACGTCGGCACGAAAGAGTTACGAAGGACCTTTGTCGTTGAAAATCAACAACCTGGAGAAGGCCGGAAACAGCGGCGGCGGCGCTGCGGGCAGGCGCATGACGCCAATGTCGGCACCGTCGGACACGGCCAGAGCCAGATAAAGGTCGCTTCCGTCGGCACTGGCGCTCAACCCGTTGCCCGCGCTCAGGCGCTGCGCGTCCAGGCAGCGCTCCGGTTCCCGGGTGCCACCCTGGACACGGGTCAGGGTGGTGGAACATTCGGCAGTGCTGCCCAGGTAATCGATACGCCCGTTGCCGGCCACGGCCCAGGTGCGGTAACGCCAGCGGCTGGGCCACGCGTCGCTGACCTGCTGCACGCTGGCCGCGTCCAGGCGGGGATTGACCGACCACAGACCACTGGCGGCCAGCCGCGTGAACAACACCCGCCCGCTGCTGCGGTCCAGGCGGGCCTGCGAGACCCCTTCCAGACTGCCCAGGCGTCGCCACGGCTGGGTGCTGCGATCAAACAGTGTCAACTGCACCCGCTGTTGCGCATCGCGTTCCAGCACAAGCACCTGCTCGGCGGTGGCGCCATACAGCGCCTGCAGCGGTTGCTGCACCGGCACCGGCAGCACCTGCAGGCGCTCATCGCGCGGCGCGATCTCATACACCACCGCCTGGCCGTGCTCGTCGCGTCCCACCACCAGCAACTGGCGGCTGTCGGGCGACCAGTCCGGCGCCTGCCTCGCTTCCGGGCGCAGCCCCTCAATCGGACGCAGCGAGTCGGGACGCTCCATGTCGGCCCACCACAGCGCAAAGCTTCCCGAGCGGTCGGAACTGAACACCAGCTGCCGGCCGTCCGGCGCCACCATCGGCTGGCCATCGCGGCCGCTGGAGGCGAACAGGCGCTGCGCGGCACCGCCCTGCACCGGCGTGCGGAACATGCCGAACTGGGCGCGGCGGTGGACGAAGGCGAGCATGTCGCCGCGCCGGGAAACCGCCGGCCACTGCGCGTCGTCCAGGCCCGCGTCGCGCAAGGTACGGCGCTCCACATCCAGGTAGTACAGCCGCGCCTCACTGTCCACGCGCCGGCCAAACACGATATGCCGGCCATCGCCCAGCCAGGCCCAACCGCGCAGTTCGGCCGCCTCGTTGGTCAGCTGTTCCGGCGTGCCGCCGCTGGCAGGCATGCGCCACAGGTCGCCCAGCTGCGGGTTGCGCGCGAACACCAGCCAGCGCCCGTCAGGCGAATAGCGCGGTGCATAGTCGAAATCATCTGCGCCGGCCTCGTACTGCAGCGCCCGCCACTGCCCGCTGGGCAGGTCGAGCACGCGGATGCCCCGGTGCGCATAGCGCCCCACCATGCTGCCGAACACCAGCCCGCGGCCGTCGGGGGTCCAGTCGAAACTGAGCAGCTCGGTGCCATCACAGCGGGTGGCCTGGCGCAGCGCGCCGCCGGTGGCACTGGCAATCAGCACCTGGCAACTGCCGTCAGCGCCAAAACGCGCGAATGCAATCTCGCGTCCATCCGGCGACCAGCTGGGGAACCGGTCGCTGGCGCCGGCAGGCGGTTGCAGCAGCTGGCGGGCCGGTGCATTGCCCGAGGTCTGCACCCGGATCGCCCCGCCCGTTGCGCTGTCGTCGTTGGCGCCCTCGTAGGCGACCTGCGAGCCATCGGGCGACAGCGTGGGATAGGTCTCGAAACCGGCGGTGGCGGTAATCAATCGATAGGGGCGCTCGGGACTGCCGATCACCCGCGTGCCATCCTCCACCACCGCATCCAGCGGTGAGCTCGGCACCGGTCGGCGCAGCAGCAATGAAGTAAGCACCAGCAGCGCGACCAGCATGGCCAGACCCAGCACCAGCAGCAGACGACGACGCCACATGCGCAGGCTGCGCCGACGTACATCGTGTGCATCGGCCTGCGGCAGGTCCTCGCTGGCCGCGTCGTCCAGCGCCTGCGCTGTCTGCGCCAGGCCTTCGCTGTCCTGCAGCGCCTGCACCGGCACCAGCAGCCGATAGCCGGTCTTGGCGATGGTTTCGATATACGCCTGGCCGTTGTCCTCGCCGATGGCGAAGGCCTTGCGCAACTGGGTCACCGCCTGTGTCAGCACATCGTTGGTGGGCAACGTGTCGGGCCAGACTTCTGCGAACAGCTCTTCACGCGTGACCACGCGCCCAGGCTGCCGCAGCAGCACGCGCAGCACGCCCAGCGCCTTCGGCGTGAGGCGTCGCGGACGACGCGCACCGGGCACGTCGACTTCACGTGAAGACAGAGTCACTACGCATTCGCCTACGCGAACGCGGTCACACTCTGGCGACTGGCTTTCGTAGCTGTTCATTCGTTGCTAGAAGCTTGAAACACGTTGCAGATACCACGGGGCAGCGTTGTGCTTCCTTCCCTGCAACATCCAAAAGCCAGATTCCGCACAAACCATCGGCGCATACCGCAAAAAAAACCAAGCGCGCGAATACTAGCCTATGCAGGTTACCTCGCCTATCGCGTGGTGGACATCAGGCTCTCTCTCGCCGACGCATTCACATAATAAGCAGCATCATTCGCGCCCTTCGGGGCGCGAAATTTTTATCTGGCGTTCATTTTCAGGATCGCCGCAGCATGGTCAGCCCGACCAGCCGCGAAACCACCAAAGCGACGTACATGACGCCGGAAAACTGCTCCAGCATGACCAGTGCGCGTGCCTGTGGATGCAGCGGAACCACGTCGCTCAAGCCGACCCCGGACAGCAAGCTGAAGCTCAGATAAAGCAGCTCCATCCACGTGCGCTGCAAGCCACCGCCGGTGCCCTGGAAACTGCCCGGATACCACTGCTGGCATACCGCGAATGCAAACGCGAATCCCCACGCCAGCAATGTGAACGTAGCACCAACGGCAAACAGTTCATCACGCGTGACTTTATGGTCCTGCAGCATGTAGGCGGTCAGCGCGCCGGCGGTGTAGAAGTACAACAGGCTCTCCAGCAACTGCGCCGTGATGGCCAGCCCGGGATGATCCAGCAGCGCGGCGGCGATGGAGAACACGACCGAAGGAATGGCCAGCACCAGGGCCAGCCACGTGCCCAGCGGGCTGCGCTGCACCACCCACAACGCCAGCCCCAGCACCGCCATGCCGAACACGCCCAATGCAGCGCGTCCGCCGGCGGTTTCATCCAGTGCCGGATACAACAGCACCGCCAGCAACTGCGCGGCCAACAACCAGGCCGACGGATGGCGGCGCGCGATGGCCAGCCAGCGGGTGGTCAGAGCAACGGGCATGGCGTCCTTCCCCTGGGCGATGGCGCGAGCATAGCTGGTCGCGCGTGAGAGAAGCCGCCGGGCCTGGCCCGGCGCTCCCCGCTCAGCCCTGCTGGTAGACCTGCGCACCGGCCGCGCGGAACTGTGCCGATTTTTCCTGCATGCCGCTCTCGGCGTATTCGCGCACGTCCTGGGTGATCTTCATCGAACAGAAATGCGGGCCACACATCGAACAGAAGTGCGCCAGCTTGTGTGCATCCTTCGGCAACGTTTCATCATGGAATTCCCTGGCCTTCTCCGGATCCAGGCCCAGGTGGAACTGGTCTTCCCAGCGGAATTCGAAGCGCGCCTTGCTCAGCGCGTTGTCACGCACCTGCGCACCCGGATGCCCCTTGGCCAGGTCGGCTGCATGCGCGGCAATGCGGTAGGCCATGATGCCGTCGCGCACATCCTGGCGATTGGGCAGGCCCAGGTGCTCCTTGGGCGTGACATAGCAGAGCATGGCCGTGCCGAACCAGCCGATCATGGCCGCACCGATGGCACTGGTGATGTGGTCGTAGCCCGGCGCGATATCGGTGGTCAGTGGGCCCAGCGTGTAGAACGGCGCCTCGCCACACTCGCGCAGCTGCTTGTCCATGTTCTCCTTGATCAGCTGCATCGGCACATGGCCCGGACCTTCGATCATGGTCTGCACATCATGCTTCCACGCGATCTTCGTCAACTCGCCCAGCGTTTCCAGTTCGCCGAACTGCGCGGCGTCGTTGGCATCTGCAATGCAGCCCGGGCGCAGGCCATCACCCAGCGAGAACGTCACGTCATAGGCCTTCATGATCTGGCAGATCTCTTCGAAGTGCGTGTAGAGGAAATTCTCCTTGTGGTGCGCCAGGCACCACTTGGCCATGATCGAACCCCCACGGCTGACGATGCCGGTCACCCGCCTGGCAGTGAGCGGCACATACCGCAGCAGCACCCCTGCATGGATGGTGAAGTAGTCCACGCCCTGCTCGGCCTGTTCGATCAGGGTGTCGCGGAAGATTTCCCAGGTGAGTGCTTCGGCGCGCCCGTCCACCTTCTCCAGCGCCTGGTAGATCGGCACCGTACCAATGGCCACCGGCGAATTGCGGATGATCCATTCCCGCGTTTCGTGGATGTGCTTGCCGGTGGACAGATCCATCACGGTGTCGCCGCCCCAGCGGATCGCCCACACCAGCTTTTCCACTTCTTCGGCGATGCCGGAGGACACCGCGCTGTTGCCGATGTTGGCGTTGATCTTGGTCAGGAAATTGCGACCGATGATCATCGGCTCGCTTTCGGGGTGATTGATGTTGTTGGGCAGTACCGCGCGGCCACGGGCGATTTCATCACGCACGAATTCAGGCGTGATGATCTTCGGAATTGCCGCGCCGAAGGATTCACCGGCATGCTGCTGCAGCAGGCTGGCATCGCCGATGTCCTGCAACCGCTGGTTTTCGCGGATCGCCACGAATTCCATTTCCGGGGTGATGATGCCGCGCCGTGCGTAATGCATCTGGGTGACGTTGGCGCCGGCCTTCGCGCGGCGCGGCAGGCTGCGCGCGGGGAAGCGCACCGCATCCAGTTTCGGGTCGTGCTCGCGTTCGCGACCGAAGCGGGAACTGAGTGCATCGAGCGCTTCGGTGTCGGCACGTTCTTCGATCCAGCCACGGCGCAGCGCCGGCAGGCCCGTGGTCAGGTCGATGGTCGCTTGCGGATCGGTATACGGACCGGAGGTGTCGTACACGGTCAGCGGCGCATTCTCCTCGCCACCAAACAGGGTGGGCGTGCGGGTCAGCGCGATCTCGCGCATGGGCACGCGCACGTCGGGGCGCGAACCGGGCACGTGGATCTTGTGCGAACCGGCGATGGGCCGGGTCACTGACGCGGAAAGTTGCTGGGCCTGCTGCTGCAGATCGGAAGGCTGTGCGTTCATCGGGCATCGTCCAGGAAGGTCAGGGACGAAGCGGCGGCGCACTGCGCACCGCGCCCGGACGGTCCTTGGGCGGACTCCGGGCACGGCTGCACTGCAAAGCTTCCCTACGCCGGTATGAACCGGATCAGGTTCCAAGGGACTGTCTCAACCGTGGCCGATGGCCGCGGTACCCCCGCTTCTTGCTGCGTATTAGAGCACAGGCTGGCTCAGTAGCCCGCTGCCTGGCCATCCTTGCGGCTTTCCGAGGCACCGAAGTACACGCCGCTTTCCGGATCACGCAGGATGGCCTGGTAGCCACCATACGGACCATCGGCGAACACCACGCGGTGTCCCTTGCGCATCAGCGCGCGCACGGTTTCGTAGGGGAAGCCGGTTTCCAGGTTCACTTCACCGCCATCGCTCATGGCAGTGGCCTGCCCGGTTGGCTCGGTCGAACCTTCATGCTGGATGCGCGGTGCGTCGCCGGCCTCCTGCAGGTTCATGCCGAAATCCACCAGGTTCATCACGATCTGCGCATGGCCCTGCGGCTGCATGGCACCGCCCATTACGCCGAAACTGGCATACGGTTTGCCGTCCTTGGTGATGAAACCCGGAATGATGGTCTGGAACGGTCGCTTGCCCGGTGCGTAGCCGTTGGGATGGTTCTTCTGCAGCACGAACATCTCGCCGCGGTCCTGCAGGATGAAGCCCAGCCCCGGCGGCGCCATGCCGCTGCCCATGCCGCGATAGTTGGACTGGATGAGCGAGACCATCATGCCGTCGCTGTCGGCCACGGTCATGTAGATCGTATCGCCCTGTTCGAGCTGTTTCGGCGTACCCGGCTGCACTTCCTTCAACGCCTTGTCCATCGAGATCAGCGCACGGCGCTGCGCGGCGTACTCCTTGGATATCAGTTTCTGCACCGGTGCCGGCTGGAAGGCCATGTCGGCATAGAAACGCGCGCGATCGGCGAAGGCCAGCTTCTTGGCTTCCACGAACAGGTGCACGTGCTCGGGCGAACCGAACGCGATTTTCGAGAAGTCGTAGCCTTCCAGCACGTTGAGGATCTGCAGCGCGGCAATGCCCTGGCTGTTGGGTGGCAGTTCCCACACGTCATAACCACGGTAATTGCTGCTGACCGGCTCGACCCATTCCCCCTGGTGGTCGGCCATGTCCTGGTAGCTGAGGTAACCGCCGTTGGCTTTGAAGTAATCGCCGATGGTGCGGGCCACGTCGCCCTTGTAGAACGCATCGCGGCCGCCATCGGCGATTTTCTGCAGGGTGGTGGCCAGGTTCGGGTTCTTCCACATCTGGCCCTTGCGCGGGGCATGGCCGTCGATGGTGAACTGCTCAGTGAAGCCGGGATACTTCGACAGGCGCGGCACCGAACGATCCCAGTAGTAGGCAATCACTTCGGCTACCGGATGGCCCTCGCGCGCATAGCGGATGGCCGGCGCCAGGTTGTCGGCCATCGGCTTGCGGCCGAAGCGGTCGTGCAGCGCGAACCAACCGTCCACCGCGCCGGGGACCGATACCGGCAGCGGACCGGTGGCCGGAATCTCCTTCAGGCCACGGCGCTGGAACTCAGCCAGGGTGAGCGACTTCGGCGAACGCCCCGAGCCGTTGTAGCCGTACAGCTTCTGCGTCTTCGGATCCCACACGATGGCGAACAGGTCGCCGCCGATGCCGTTGCCGGTCGGCTCCATCAGGCCCAGCGCCGCATTGGCGGCAATGGCGGCATCGACGGCCGAACCACCGGCCTTCATCACGTCCAGCGCAATCTGGGTGGCCAGCGGCTGCGAGGTGGCGGCCATGGCGTGCGGGGCAATGACCTCGGAGCGGGTGGCAAAGGTCTGGCCGGTGATGCGGTCGGCGGCCGTGGACAGGGCGGGGACTGCGGCCAGCACGGCAGCGGCCAGCAGGGAGCGGGCAAGGCGTCGGGACACGGTTGGGTTCCGATGGAAGGGTGGTGCCCTGATCTTCGCTGCTTCGGGCTGCAGCCGGAATCGGGCAGAGGTCATGGGCGGCAGCGCTTCGCTGGGTGCGGACTTTTGCTGGCTTCGGGGAATCCAGTGCGGACCAAGGTCCGCACCTACCAGAGCGGGATGCGTGCACGGCTGCCGGCTTCGGGGAATCCAGTGCGGACCAAGGTCCGCACCTACCAGAGCGGAATCACCGGCAAATCCGCGCAAAAAACCCGCTGAAAGGAGTGAATTACGGTTCACTGAAACACTTTCAGTGGCAACCATCCTTGTGCCACAAGCCTTTGCGCCAGATGCAGGCGAAACCGATGAAAAACCCGTTGCGAAGGTTGACACCGTCGAAATGGCTATGTTTCTCTCGATCCCATGCTGCAACGCCACTCGTCCCTGCGAACCGCCATTGAAGCCGCCGATTCCGGCGCCGCATCGCTGCGTTCGCTTCTCGTGCTCGTACTTATTAGCCAGCCCACAGGTGCGGGACGAGCCAGCGTGTAAGCAACAGACACACCGGAACTCGATCAGAAACCCGCATCCACCCTGGTGCGGGTTTTTTCATTTCAGGACCTGGTTTCACACGCAACCACTCAACCATCCAGTCACGACCATGCACACCGCCTCCCGCAAAACCCGGACCTGCCGCACCACGCCCTGCCGTGGTGGCTGTGCCCGTGAGATGCGCGGCGCCTCCTCCCCCGCTTTCCCCTGACCGGCCGGTACGTCGCTTCGACTGCCGGCCGTCTTTTTTCTTCCCAGCCAAGGAACCTCCCCCATGAGCACCAACTCCCTGCCCCAGACCAAGATCGCCGTCATCGGTTACGGCAGCCAGGGCCGCGCCCACGCGCTGAACCTGCGTGAATCCGGCTTCGACGTGGTGGTAGGCCTGCGTCCCGGCGGCCCGACCGAAGCGAAGGCCCAGGCCGACGGCTTCACCGTGGTGGCCCCGGCCGAAGCCGTGAAGGATGCCGACCTGGTGGCCGTGCTGACCCCGGACATGGTGCAGAAGAAGCTCTACAACGAGGTGCTGGCGCCGAACATGAAACAGGGCGCCTGCCTGTTGTTCGCCCACGGCCTGAACGTGCATTACGGCATGATCGAACCGCGCGCCGATCTGGACGTAGTGCTGGTCGCGCCGAAGGGCCCGGGCGCGCTGGTCCGTCGCGAATACGAAATCGGCCGCGGCGTGCCGTGCATCTGGGCCATCCACCAGGATGTCAGCGGCAAGGCCGAACAGCATGCCAAGGCCTATGCAGCCGGCCTGGGCGGCGCCCGCGCCAACCTGATCCAGACCACCTTCAAGGAAGAGACCGAAACCGATCTGTTCGGCGAGCAGGCCGTGCTGTGCGGCGGCGCCTCGGCGCTGGTGCAGGCCGGCTTCGAAACGCTGGTCGAAGCTGGCTACCAGCCGGAAATCGCCTACTACGAAGTGCTGCACGAACTGAAGCTGATCGTCGACCTGTTCTACGAAGGCGGCATCTCGCGCATGCTGGAATTCGTCTCCGAGACCGCCCAGTACGGCGACTACGTCAGCGGCCCGCGCGTGATCGACGCCAGCACCAAGGAGCGCATGAAGGAAGTCCTGAAGGACATCCAGGACGGCACCTTCACCAAGAACTGGGTGGCCGAGTACGAAGCAGGCCTGCCGAACTACAAGAAGTACAAGCAGGCCGACCTGGAGCACCCGATCGAGAAGGTGGGCAAGGAGCTGCGCGCCAAGATGGTCTGGTTGCAAGGACAGGCTGCGTAACCACGCAGCCTCCCCCACCCGCTTTGCAAGGTTCCCCCATGAACTCTCCCACACACCGCAGCGCGCCGCCGAACGGCGCGCGCTGGCTGACCCAGGCGCTGGAGGCCGAGGGCGTCCGTACGCTGTTCGGCTATCCCGGCGGCACCATCATGCCGTTCTACGACGCGCTGGTGGATTCGTCGCTGAAGCACATCCTGGTGCGCCACGAGCAGGGTGCCGCGCTGGCGGCCAATGGCTTCGCCCGCGCCAGCGGCCAGGTGGGCGTCTGCGTGGCCACCTCCGGCCCCGGCGCGTCGAACCTGGTCACCGGCATCGCCGATGCCATGCTGGATTCGGTGCCGATGGTCTGCATCACCGGCCAGGTCGCCACGCCGCTGCTGGGTACCGACGCCTTCCAGGAACTGGATGTGTTCGGCCTGACCCTGCCCATCGTCAAGCACAGCTGGCTGGTGCGCAGCGTCGATGACCTGCCGCGCGTAGTGGCCGACGCCTTCCGCATTGCCCGTGAGGGCCGCCCCGGCCCGGTGCTGATCGACCTGCCCAAGGACGTGCAGCTGGCCGATGCCAGCCACCTGCCGGTGCACGTGCCGTCCAGCGTGGAGCCGCCGGCGGCCGCCGCCGATGCGGCCATCGCCGAGGCCATCGCCGCACTGGCGGCGGCCGAGAAGCCGGTGATCTACGCTGGCGGTGGCATTGCCCTGGGCGAGGCCGTGCAGGACCTGCGCGACTTCGCCGAGGCCAGCGCCATCCCCACCGTGATGACCCTGCGTGGCCTGGGCGCGCTGCCCCCGCAGCACCCGCAGTCGCTGGGCATGCTGGGCATGCACGGCACCCGCGCGGCCAACATGGCGGTGCAGGAAAGCGACCTGCTGCTGGTGCTGGGTGCGCGCTTTGATGACCGTGCCACCGGCAAGCTGGCCGAGTTCGCGCCGTTCGCCCGCGTGGTCCACATCGACGCCGACGCCTACGAGATCTCCAAGCTGCGCAGCGCCGATGTCGCGGTGCCGGGCAATGTCAGCCATGCCATCCGCGCCCTGCGTGCGGCCTTCCCCTCCCCCCAGGCCCACCAGGACGCATGGCGCAAGCGCTGTGCCCAGCACCGCGACCGCTTCGCCGCCCGCTACGACGCACCGGGCCAGCACATCTACGCCCCGGCGCTGCTGAAGCGCCTGAGCGAAGTGGCGCCCGCCGACACGGTCATCGCCTGCGATGTCGGCCAGCACCAGATGTGGGTGGCCCAGCATTGCCGCTTCAACCACCCGCGCAACCACCTGACCAGTGGCGCGCTGGGCACCATGGGCTTCGGCCTGCCGGCCGCGATGGGCGCGCAGTTCGCCTGCCCCGACCGCACCGTGGTGCTGGTGTCCGGTGATGGCAGCTTCATGATGAACGTGCAGGAGCTGGCCACCATCGCCCGTTGCCGGCTGCCGGTGAAGATCGTGCTGCTGGACAACAGTTCCCTGGGCATGGTGCGGCAGTGGCAGGAGCTGTTCTTCGCTGAGCGCTACAGCGAGATCGACCTGTCCGACAACCCGGACTTCGTGGCCCTGGCCAAGGTGTTCGGCATCGCTGCCACCCGCATCGACAACCGCGATGACGTCGAAGGTGGCCTGGCCGCGCTGCTGGCCGAACCGGGCCCGGCCCTGCTGCACGTGGCCATCGATGCACGCGCCAACGTGTGGCCGCTGGTGCCGCCCAACACCGCCAACAGCACCATGCTGGAAAGCAACCCCGCCCACGCCCGCCAGGAGACCCCCAATGCAATACCGGCTTGACCTGGTGCTGCACCCGGCCGAAGGCGCGCTGCTGCGCGTGATCGGCATGGCCGAACGCCGCGGCTTCGCCCCGCGCGCGATCAGCGGCGCGCCGGTGGCCGCCGATGACGGACGCTGGCACCTGCAGTTGGTGGTCGATGGCCAGCGGCCGCCGGACACCCTGTGCCGGCAGATGGAAAAGATCTACGACTGTGTGTCGGTACAGCTGACGCCCGTGGAAGGAGCTGCATGATGAACACCCGTACCGTAGCGACCACGGTGCCGGCACGGAGGCGTCTTCTTCGTCGCCCGTGCCCGCACCCGGCGCAGTCCGGCAACCCGCAGGTGGCCCATGCCGGCCGCTGATGCCAGCAAGGAAAGCGATGTCGGCGACGTAAGCGTTGCCGACGTACTGGCCGCGCAGGCCCGCCTGCGCCGCTTCCTGCCGCCTACCCCGCTGCACCATGCCGAACGCTTCGGCACCTGGCTGAAGCTGGAAAACCTGCAGCGCACCGGTTCCTACAAGGTGCGCGGCGCGCTGAACGCCCTGCTGGCCGGCCGCGAACGTGGCGACACCCGCCCGGTGATCTGCGCTTCGGCCGGCAACCACGCACAGGGCGTGGCCTGGGCCGCCTACCGCCTGGACGTGCCGGCCATCACCGTGATGCCGCATGGCGCGCCTGCGACCAAGATCGCCGGTGTCGCCCACTGGGGCGCCACCGTTCGCCAGCACGGCAACAGCTACGACGATGCCTTCGCCTTCGCCGTCGAACTGGCGCAGCGCCATGGCTACCGCTTCCTGTCCGCCTTCGACGATGCCGACGTGATCGCCGGCCAGGGCACGGTCGGCATCGAACTGGCACCGCATGCACCGGACGTGGTGATCGTGCCGATCGGTGGCGGCGGCCTGGCCTCCGGCGTGGCGCTGGCACTGAAATCGCAGGGCGTGCGCGTGATCGGCGCGCAGGTCGAGGGCGTGGATTCAATGGCCCGCGCGATCAGCGGTGACGTGCGCGAGATCGCACCGGTGCCGTCGCTGGCCGACGGTGTGCGGGTGAAGATTCCCGGCTTCCTGACCCGCCGCCTGTGCACCTCGCTGCTGGACGACGTGGTGATCGTGCGCGAAGCCGAACTGCGCGAGACGCTGGTGCGGCTGGCGCTGGAAGAACACATCATCGCCGAAGGCGCCGGTGCGCTGGCACTGGCCGCCGGGCGCCGCGTGGCCGGCCGCCGCAAATGCGCAGTGGTCTCCGGCGGCAACATCGATGCCGGTGTCCTGGCCGGCCTGCTCACCGATATCCGCCCGCGGCCGCCGCGCAAACCGCGCCGGCGCCGCAGTGAAACCCCACGCTCGCCCAGCAAGGCCAGCGCCCCCGCCTCCCCCACCTCTTCCCCTTCCCACCTGCAAGCCGCAACGCCCGCTGTCGAGGAGATTTCCCTGTGACCACCATCGAACGAATTACCACCCCGCGCATCCGCATCTTCGACACCACCCTGCGTGACGGCGAGCAGTCCCCCGGCTGCAGCATGAGCCCGCCGCAGAAGCTGGTGATGGCGCGTGCGCTGGACGAACTGGGCGTGGACATCATCGAGACCGGCTTCCCGGCCAGCTCGCAGTCCGACCGCGAAGCGATGGCCCTGATCGGCCGTGAGCTGCGCCGCCCGAGCCTGACCCTGGCGGTGCTGTCGCGCTGCCTGCAGGCCGACATCGAAACCTCGGCACGTGCCCTGGAAGCCGCGGCCAACCCGCGCCTGCACCTGTTCCTGTCCACCAGCCCGCTGCACCGCGAGCACAAGCTGCGCATGACCCGCGAGCAGGTACTGGAATCGGTACGCAAGCACGTCACCCTGGCCCGCACCTATGTGGACGATGTGGAGTTCTCGGCCGAGGATGCCACCCGCACCGAGCTGGACTACCTGATTGAGGTGGCCCGCGTGGCGATCGCCGCCGGCGCGACCACCGTCAATCTGCCCGACACCGTCGGCTTCACCACGCCGGAAGAAATCCGCGCGATGTTCCAGCAGGTCATCGCCGGCGTGGCCGACGTGCCGAACGCGGCCAACGTGATCTTCAGCGCGCACTGCCACAACGACCTGGGCCTGGCCGTGGCCAACTCGCTGGCCGCCGTCGAAGGTGGCGCACGCCAGGTCGAGTGCACCATCAACGGCATCGGTGAACGCGCCGGCAACTGCTCGCTGGAAGAAATCGCCATGGTGCTGAAGGTGCGCCAGGCCTTCTACGACCAGGACACCGCCATCAATACCCCGCGCATCGTCGGCACCTCGCAGCTGCTGCAGCGCCTGGTCGGCATGCCGGTGCAGCGCAACAAGGCCATCGTCGGCGCCAATGCCTTCGCCCACGAATCGGGCATCCACCAGCACGGGATGCTGCGCCACCGCGGCACCTACGAAATCATGCGTCCGGAGGACGTGGGCTGGGAAGATTCGCAGATGGTGCTGGGCCGCCACAGTGGCCGCGCCGCGGTCGAATCGCGCCTGCGTGCACTGGGCTTCTGGCTGGAAGAAGACGAGCTGAAGCTGGTCTTCGAACAGTTCAAGGCGATGTGCGAGCAGCAGCGCGTGGTCACCGACGCCGACCTGCAGACCTTGATGCAGGGTGGCGCCAACACCCAGGGCTACCGCCTGGCCTCGATGACCATCAGCGACGTCGGCAGCCGCGCCAATGCGCTGGTCGAGCTGTCGGACCCGGAAGGCAACCGCGTGGCCGAAACCGCACAGGGCGATGGCCCGGTCGATGCGCTGTTCGGCGCGCTGTCCTCGGCCACCGGCGTGCAGCTGCAGCTGGACAGCTACCAGGTGCACAGCGTCGGCATCGGTGCCGATGCACGTGGCGAAGCCAACCTGAGCGTGCGCCACGAAGGCGTGGAGTACGACGGTACCGGCACCAGCAAGGACATCATCGAAGCGTCCGCGCTGGCCTGGCTGGACGTGGCCAACCGCCTGCTGCGCCAGCGCCAGGCCGCCGCCAGCAGCACCGAAACCCCGACCGCCGCCACTGCCTGAGGAATCTGAGATGAGCGCCTTCGACACCGCCACCACGGCCGCCGGCCAGCAGTGGAACGCCCAGGACTATGCAATCGATGCCGGTTTCGTGCCGCTGCTCGGCGGTGCGGTTGCGCGCCTGCTCGACCCGCGCACCGGTGAGCGCATCCTCGACCTGGGCTGTGGCGACGGCGTACTCAGCACCGAACTGGCCCTGAGCGGCGCACGCATCCACGGCGTGGACGCCTCGCCGGAACTGGTCAATGCCGCCCGCGCGCGCGGCGTCGATGCCCAGGTGATGGATGGCCACGCGCTGACCTTCAACGCCGAGTTCGATGCGGTGTTCAGCAATGCCGCGCTGCACTGGATGGGCAACCCGGACCGCGTGCTGGAGGGCGTGCGTCGTTCCCTGCGCCCCGGCGGCCGTTTCGTCGCCGAGTTCGGCGGCCATGGCAACGTGGCCACGATCATCGCCGCGGTGCAGGCCGCACGCGTGGCCCATGGCCATGGCAGCAGCACGTTCCAGTGGTATTTCCCCACTGCTGATGCCTACGCCGACCGCCTGCGCCAGCACGGCTTCCAGGTGCAGTTGATCGAGACCACGCCACGCCCGACCGCATTGCCGACCGGCGTGGCCGGCTGGCTGCGGGTGTTCGCCGCGCCGCTGCTGGACGATCTGCCAGCAGCCGCACGCGCCACCGTGCGCGAGGCCGCGGTGGCCCTGCTGGACGACCTGCCGCGTGACGCAGCCGGCCAGCCGCTGGCCGACTACGTGCGCCTGCGCGTGCTTGCCCGCCGCCGCTGACTTGACCGATCTGCTTTCTTTACTGATGTTCGCAACTTCGTACTTCTGCCAGGCATACGCATGACTTCCGCACCCCGCACCCTGTACGACAAACTGTGGGACGCCCACGTGGTGGTTCCCGAATCCGACAGCGCCCCTGCCGTGCTGTACATCGACCTGCACCTGATCCACGAGGTCACCTCGCCGCAGGCGTTCACCGAGCTGCGTTCGCGCGGCCTGGCGCCGCGCCGCCCGGACCGCACCAAGGCGACGATGGACCACTCCACTCCGACCCTGCCGGCCGGTGCCGACGGCAAGCTGCCCTACGCCAGCGCCGCCTCCGAAGCGCAGGTCGATACCCTGGCACGCAACTGCGCCGAGCATGGCATCGAGCTGTTCGACATGGCCTCGGACAACCGCGGCATCGTCCACGTCATCGCCCCGGAACAGGGCTTCACCCAGCCGGGCATGACCATCGTCTGCGGCGACAGCCACACCTCCACCCACGGCGCGTTCGGTTCGCTGGCCTTCGGCATCGGCACCAGCGAAGTGGGCCATGTGCTGGCCACCCAGTGCCTGCTGCAGCGCAAGGCGAAAACCTTCGCGATCACCGTTGATGGCCCGCTGGCGCCGGGCGTCGGTGCCAAGGACGTGGTCCTGCACATCATCGGCGTGATCGGCGTCAACGGTGGCACCGGCCACGTCATCGAGTTCCGTGGCAGTACCATCGAAGCGATGGACATGGAACAGCGCATGACCCTGTGCAACATGTCGATCGAGGCCGGTGCACGCGCCGGCATGGTCGCCCCGGACCAGGTCACCTTCGACTTCGTGGCCAGCACCCCGCGCGGCCCCAAGGGCGCCGACTTCGACGCCGCCGTGGCGCGCTGGCAGCAGCTGCGCAGCGATGAAGGCGCGCGCTTCGACAGCGAAGTGCACATCGATGCGGCCGACATCCGCCCGACCCTGACCTGGGGCACCCACCCGGGCACGGCCATCGCCGTGGACGCACCGATTCCGGCCGCCAACGATGCCGCCGCGCAGAAGGGCCTGGACTACATGCACTTCCAGCCCGGCCATGCGCTGGCAGGCACGCCGGTGGACGTCGTGTTCGTTGGCTCGTGCACCAACGGGCGCCTGAGCGACATGCGCGAAGTGGCACAGGTGCTGCGTGGCCGCCACGTCGCCGACGGTGTGCGCATGCTGGTGGTTCCGGGCTCGGAAATCGTCAAGCGCCAGGCCGAGGCCGAAGGCATCCACGAGATCGTGCGCGCGGCCGGTGCCGAATGGCGCGAGCCGGGCTGCTCGATGTGCATCGCCATGAACGGTGACCTGGTCGCCCCCGGCCAGCTGGCGGTGAGCACCAGCAACCGCAATTTCGAGGGCCGCCAGGGCCCCGGCTCGCGCACCCTGCTGGCCTCGCCGATGAGCGCGGCCTGGGCCGCAGTGAAGGGCCAGGTGGCCGATACCCGCGAACTGTTCGCACAGGAGGTGGCGTAATGGCCGGTTTCCGTACCCTGACCTCGTCCAGCGTGGTGCTGACGCAGACCAACATCGATACCGACCAGATCATTCCGGCGCGGTTCCTGTCCACCACCGAGCGCGCCGGCCTGGGCCGCAACGCGTTCAATGACTGGCGCTGGCAGGCCAACGGTTCGCCGGTGGCCGACTTCGCCTTCAATCAGCCGCACAACGCCGGCCGCAGCATCCTGCTGGCCGGCCGCAACTTCGGCTGCGGCTCCTCGCGCGAGCATGCGCCGTGGGCGCTGACCGACCTGGGCCTGCGCGCCATCGTCAGCAGCGAGATCGCCGACATCTTCCGCGGCAACGCGCTGAAGAACGGCCTGCTGCCGATCGTGCTGGACGAGGCCGACGTGCAGGCCCTGATGCAGCGCCCGGACGATGAACTGACCATCGACGTAGCCGCACGCGAGCTGCGCACGCCTGACGGCCGCGTCTATTCCTTCCCGCTGGACGGCTTCTCGCAGACCTGCCTGCTGGAAGGCGTGGACCAGTTGGGGTATCTGTTGGGCCGTGTCCCTGAAATCGAACGTTACGAGAGTGAGCATGCACGCTGAAATTGTTGTCCTGCCCGGTGATGGCATCGGCCCGGAAGTCGCCGCCGCCGCGGTTGCCGTCCTGAAGGCCGTCGCCAAACGCTTCAACCACAGCTTCACCTTCAGCGAGCACGATATCGGTGGCATCGCCATCGATCGCCATGGCGAGCCGCTGCCGGCCGCCACCCTCACCGCCTGCCAGGCTGCCAACGCGGTGCTGCTGGGCGCGGTGGGTGGCCCGAAGTGGTCCGACCCGAATGCCAAGGTGCGTCCGGAGCAGGGCCTGCTGGCGATCCGCAAGGCGCTGGGCCTGTACGCCAACCTGCGCCCGGTGCGCACCCATGAAGCCGCGCTGCATGCCTCGCCGATCAAGGCCGAGCTGCTGCAGGGCGTGGACTTCGTGGTGGTGCGCGAACTGACGGGCGGCATCTACTTCGGCGACAAGACCCGCGATGCCGACAGTGCCAGCGACCTGTGCCGCTACACCGTGGCCGAGATCGAGCGCGTGCTGCGCAGCGCCTTCCGCCTGGCGCAGCAGCGCCGTGGCAAGGTCACTTCGGTGGACAAGGCCAACGTGCTGGAAACCTCGCGCCTGTGGCGTGACGTGGCCGCGCGCATCGGCCGCGAGGAGTTCCCGGACGTGGCACTGGAACACCAGCTGGTCGACTCGATGGCCATGCACCTGCTGGCCAAGCCGCGCGAGTACGACGTGATCGTGACCGAGAACATGTTCGGCGACATCCTCACCGATGAGGCCTCGATGCTGGCGGGGTCGCTGGGCCTGCTGCCGTCGGCCTCGCTGGGTGAGCCGGGCGCGGTGGGCATCTACGAACCCATCCATGGTTCGGCGCCGGACATCGCCGGCAAGGGCATCGCCAACCCCTACGCGACGATCTTCAGCGCCGCCATGCTGCTGCGCCATTCGCTGGGGCTGGAAGCGGAAGCCGCCGCCGTCGAAGCAGCCGTGCATGCGGTGCTGGACGACGGCGTGTTCACCGCCGACCTGGCCGCCAAGGGCCAGGCGGTGAGCACGGCGGCCGCCACCGACGCGGTGTTGGCCAAGCTGGCCTGATCTGGCCTTCTTCGGATACTGCGCACAGCCACCCATGGGGTGGCTCTACTGGTACATCCACGTCACGCGTGGATGCTGCCATCCGTGCCACGCACCTCCGCGGTAGATCCACGCCACGCGTGGATGCTGCCATCCGCGCCACGCACCTCCCCGGTAGATCCACGCCATGCGTGGAGGCCGCCATTCGCGCCACGCACCTCCCCGATAGATCCACGCCACGCGTGGATGCCGCCATCCGCGCCACGCACCTCCGCGGTAGATCCACGCCATGCGTGGATGCAGTAGATCCACGCCATGCGTGGATGCGGTAGACCCACGCCATGCGTGGATGCCCCAACCCGTGCCAACCAAGGTTGGCACCTACCAAGGGCAGCGGCCCGGGAACCCGGGGCATTACGCCCCGGATTCGTCCGGCTTCACCCGGAACCAGGCGGCGTACAGCGCCGGCAGGAACACCAGGGTCAGTACGGTGCCGACGATCAGGCCACCCATGATCGAGATCGCCATCGAGCCATAGAACGCGCTTCGCGACAGCGGAATCATCGCCAGCACCGCGGCCAGCGCGGTCAGTACGATCGGGCGGAAGCGGCGCACGGTCGCGTCGATGATCGCGTGCCAGCGGTCATGCCCGGCGTCGATATCCTGCTGGATCTGGTCGATCAGGATCACCGAGTTGCGCATGATCATGCCGGCCAACGCGATCGTGCCCAGCAACGCCACGAAGCCGAACGGTGCGCGGAACAGCAGCAGGAACAGGGTGGCACCGATGATGCCCAACGGCGCGGTGACCAGCACCATCGCCGCGCGAGAGAAGCTGCGCAGCTGCAGCATCAGCAGGGTAGCCACCACGATCAGGAACAGTGGCATGCCGGCCTTGATCGAATCCTGGCCGCGGGTGGAGTCTTCCACCGAACCGCCGGTTTCCAGCAGGTAGCCACTGGGCAGCCCGGCACGGATGCCATCCAGGGTCGGCACGATCTGCTGCACCACGTCCAGCGCCTGCATGCCATCGCTGATGTCCGCACGCACGGTGACCGTCGGCAGGCGGTTGCGGTGCCAGATGATGCCGTCCTCGAAGGCGTACTCCAGCCGCGCGACCTGCGACAGGGTCACCGCGGTGCCGCCGCTGGTCGGAATCGCCAGGCTGCCCAGCAGGTCCAGCTGCGCGCGTTCGTTGTCCGGCCCGCGCAGCAGCATCTCGATCTGGCGGTTGCCTTCACGGTAGGTGCTCACGCTCATGCCCGACAGCGAGCTGCTGAGGAACTGGCTGACCTGCGCACTGCTTACCCCCAGCGCACGCGCGCGGTCCTGGTCGATCACCAGCCGCACCACCTTGCTCGGCTCGCTCCAGTCCAGGTTCACGTTCATCACGTGCGGGTTCTGCCGCACCTTGGCCTCGACCTGGCGCGCGATCGCCTGCACCTGGGCAATGTGCTCACCCGACACGCGCATCTGCACCGGATAGCCGACCGGCGGGCCATTCTCAAGACGGGTCACGCGCATCTGCACGTCCGGGAACTGCTGGATCACGTCCTTCAGCATCCAGTCGCGGGTGCTCTCGCGGGCCTTGGCATCGTCGGTAAGCACCACGAACTGGGCGAAGTTGGTGGCCGGCAACTGCTGGTCCAGCGGCAGGTAGAAGCGCGGCGAACCGGTGCCGACGTAGGCCACGTAGTTGCTGATGCCGGCGCGCCCCTTCAGCAGTTTCTCCAGCTTGTCGACCTGGGCCTGGGTGGCCGCCAGCGAAGCGCCTTCGGCCAGTTCAATGTCCACCATCAATTCAGGACGGGTGGAATCGGGGAAGAACTGCTGCGGCACAAAGCGGAACAGCAGCAGCGAGCCGACGAACAGCGCGATGGTCGCGGCGATCACCCACCAGCGGTGGCGCAGGCAACGGTCCAGGAAGCCACGGAAGCGCGTATAGAAGCGGCCCTGGTACGGATCATGATCGTGGCCGTGCTGTCTGGGCACGATCCAGCGCGCCAATGCCGGGTAGCGGTCGGCCCACTGCAGGCGGCGTGCATGCCAGCGCGCGGCCAGGGTTCCGGGCCTGGGCGGCTGCGGATTGAACAGGTCCGGCAGCATCTTGTCACCCAGGTACGGGATGAACAGCACTGCGGCGATCCACGACACCACCAGCGCGATGGTCACCACCTGGAACAGCGAACGGGTGTATTCACCGGTACTGGACGCAGCCGTGGCAATCGGCAGGAAGCCGGCGGCGGTGATCAACGTGCCGGTCAGCATCGGGAACGCGGTCGATTCCCAGGCGAAGCTGGCCGCGCGCAGGCGGTCGTAGCCCTGCTCCATCTTGGTGGCCATCATTTCCACCGCGATGATCGCATCGTCCACCAGCAGGCCCAGCGCCAGCACCAGCGCGCCCAGCGAGATCTTGTGCAGGCCGATATCGAAGTAGTGCATGACGAAGAAGGTCATCGCCAGCACCAGCGGGATGGTCACGCCCACCACCAGGCCGGTGCGCAGACCCAGCGAGAAGAAGCTGACCAGCAGCACGATCACCACCGCCTCGGTCAGCACCTGCACGAACTCGCCCACCGACTCTTCCACCGCGTGCGGCTGGTCGGAGACCTTGCGCAGCTGCATGCCCGCCGGCAGGGTCTTCTGCAGGCGCTCGAACTCGGCATCCAGGGTGGCACCCAGCTTCAGGATGTCACCGCCGTCCTTCATCGCCACCGCCAGGCCGATGGCATCCTGGCCCATGAAGCGCATCTTCGGCGACGCCGGATCGGCAAAGCCACGCTTGATCTGGGCAATGTCGCCCAGGTGCACGGTGCGTTCACCGGCCTGGATCGGGAAGCGGCGGATGTCTTCGATCGAATCGAACTGCCCGGTCACGCGCAGCTGCACGCGGTCGCTCGGGGTCTCGAAGAAACTGGTGGCCGTCACCGCGTTCTGGTCAGCCAACGCCTGCTGCACCTGCTGCAGCGACACACCCAGCGTGGCCAGCTTGGTGTTGGACAGTTCGATCCAGACCTTCTCGTCCTGCAGGCCGACCAGGTCGATCTTGCCCACGTCGGGCACGCGCTGCAGTTCCAGCTGGATGCGGTCGGCGTAGTCGCGCATCACCGCGTAGTCGAAGCCTTCGCCGGTCAATGCGTAGATGTTGCCGAAGGTGTCGCCGAATTCATCGTTGTAGAACGGCCCGACGATCTCGCGCGGCAGCGTGGCGCGGATATCGCCCACGCGCTTGCGCACCTGGTACCAGAGGTCGGGAATCTGCTTGGAACGCAGGCTGTCGCGGGCCATGAAGATCACCTGCGATTCGCCTGGGCGCGAGTACGAACGGATGAACTCGTATTCGCCGGTGTTCATCAGCGCCTTCTCGATCGGCTCGGTCACCTGCCGCGAGACCTGTTCGGCGGTCGCGCCCGGCCACATCGTGCGTATCACCATTGCCTTGAAGGTGAACGGCGGGTCTTCGGACTGGCCCAGGTGCTTGTACGACCACGCGCCGATGATCGCGAAGGCCAGCATGGCGAACAGCACCAGCGGGCGGTTGCCCAGCGCCCACTCAGAAAGGTTGAAGCGGCGCATGGCTCAGTGTTCCTTGGCAGCGGTCGCGGTCGGCGCCAGGACCGGACGGTTCTGCCGATCGACCGGGGTCACCACCTGGCCCTCGCGCAGCAGGTGACCGCCCGCGGCCACCACCCAGTCGCTGGGGCCCACGCCGGACAGTACCGGCACCGCCTGCGCACCGTAGGCGCCTACCGTTACCCGCGTTGCCTTCAGTGCACCGGTGGCCGGGTTGACCACCCAGACACTGGCCTGGCCATCGGCGCAGCGCTGCACCGCAGCCAACGGCAACTGCAGCGTGCCGCTGCGGCCGGCCGTGGCGAACACGCGTGCGCTCTGGCCCAGTTCCACCTCACTCAGCGCTTCCGGCGCCAGGCTGACGCGGGTGGCATAGGTGCGTGCCTGCGCATCGGCCGCCGGGGCGATCTCACGCAGGGTGCCGGGCAGCATCTGGCCCGGGCGGTTCCATAGTTCCACCTGCACCGCCTGGCCCACCTGGTAATCGCGGATCGAGCTTTCCGGCAGCGCGATCAGCACTTCGCGGCCGCCATCGGCGGCCAGGGTGAACACCGTCTGCCCGGCACTGACCACCTGCCCGGCTTCGGCCTGGCGGCTGGCGATCACGCCGTCGGCCGGTGCCCGCAGCTGCGCGTACTCGGCCTGGTTGCGGGCTACGGCCAGGTTGGCCCGTGCGGCGTTGGCCTGGCCCTGCGCGGCCTTGAACGCCGCGGTCTGCTGGTCCAGCGCCGAACGACTGACCAGCTGGTCTTCGGCCAGGGTGGCGTAGCGCTTCTGGTCGTCGCGGGCGCGCACCAGATCGGCTTCGGCTGCCGCCAGTTGCGCCTGCGATGCCGCCGCCTGCGAGGCGTAGTCGGCCACGTCCAGTTCGGCCAGCAACTGGCCCTTCTTCACCCGTTGGCCGGCGTCCACGTGGCGCTTGACCAGGTTGCCGCCCACGCGGAACGACAGCGGGCTTTCCTGGCGCGCGCGCACTTCGCCGGGGTAGGCGGCCGCGGCCTGGCCGTCCTGGGTGAGCGGATGCACCACCAGCACCGGAATGGCCGGCGCCGGCTCGGCGGCCTGCTTGCCACACCCAGCCAGCACCACGGCCAACGCACCTACGCCCAACCAACGCATGTTCTTCATGGCGATACGACCTGAAAGGAAATCCGGAAAACCGCAGCAGCAACACTCTGTTACGCCACGGAGATTATTGAACCAGTCGGTATAGTATAAATATCGAACCGCGTGGTCTAGTATTACGGGAATGAATTCCCCCACTTCCCGCAAGCCGTCGGCCAAGCCTCCGGCGAAGGCTGCCGGGCCCGGGCGTCCGAAGGACCTGGGCAAGCGCGCCGCGATCCTGGAGGCCGCCAAAGTGCTGTTCATTGAACAGGGCTACAGCGGCGTCAGCATGGACAACATCGCGGCCCAGGCCGGCGTGTCCAAGCTGACCGTTTACAGCCATTTCGGCGACAAAGAGACCCTGTTCTCGCAGGCGGTGCAGTCCAAGTGCATCGAGATGCTGCCCGACGCGCTGTTCGTGGCCGACGCCGATGGCCCGTTGCGCGACCAGCTGCTGGGCATCGGCCATGCCTTCTTCGAGCTGATTACCTCGGACGCGGCGCTGTCGATCCAGCGGGTGATGATGGCCCCGGAAACCGACGCGCGCCTGCGCGAACTGTTCTGGCAGGCCGGTCCGCTGCGCACCTGCGAGGCGCTGGCCGAGTTCCTGCGCTCGCGCACGGCACGCGGCGAGCTGGAGATCAGCGACTTTGCCCAGGCCGGCCAACAGTTCCTGACCCTGGTGAAGGGTGAGGTGCACATGCATATGATGTGCGGCATGCCATTGTCCCCGGCCGAGACCGACGCCACGACCCATGTGGCCGCCAGCGTCGATTTCTTCCTGCGCGCCTACGCTCCACGAGGGGCTGGACACCGCTGAACGCACCAACCTGAACGAACCGGAGGTCGCGATGACTTCCGGCACTGCGACCCCGGCCCCCCGGCAGCTGATGCTCTGGGCGCGCCGCCGGCCTCCGGCACCGGTAAAATGGCCGGCCCACTGCGCTGGATTTGAACCTCATGACGATTGATTACGCCCACGCCCGCGAACTGATGGTGGAACAGCAGATCCGTCCCTGGGACGTGCTGGACATCAAGGTGCTCGACGTCCTGGCCCGCCTGCCGCGCGAGGCCTTTGTCGCCGACGCGCGCCGTGCGCTGGCCTACACCGATGTCGAACTGCCCATCGGCAACGGCCAGAAGATGATGAAGCCGGTGATCGAAGGCCGCACCCTGCAGGCGCTGGATCTGCAGCCGGGTGATGAAGTGCTGGAGATCGGTACCGGCAGCGGCTTCCTGGCTGCCTGCATCGGCGCGCTGGCGCGCGACGTGCTGAGCCTGGAAATCGATCCGGAACTGGCCGCCGCGGCGCGTGCACGCCTGGATGCGTCGGGCCTGGGCACCAACGTGCGGGTGGAAGTGGCCGACGCCCTGACCTGGCAGACCGATCGCCGCTTTGACGTGATCTGTGTCACTGGCGCAGTGGACGTGGTGCCGTCACAGTTCGCCTCGTGGCTGCGTCCGGGCGGTCGCCTGTTCGTGATCCACGGCCGTTCGCCGGCCATGGAAGCGCTGCTGGTGAAGGCCGACGGCAGCACCGAATCGCTGTTCGAGACCGATATCGATTACCTGCGCGGTGCCGCCCCGGCACCCCAGTTCCACCTCTGAGTCCAAGGAAGCCGCAATGATCCGCCGATCCCTCGCTGTTGCGCTGGCCACTGCCCTGCTGCCGTTGTCTGCCCATGCCGCCGACCTGCTGCAGGTCTACGAAATGGCGCGCAACGGCGACCCGCAGCTGGCCGCTGCCGAATCGACCCGGCTGTACGACAAGGAAGGCGCCGTGCAGGCACGCGCCGCCCTGCTGCCGCAGATCAACGGTACTGCCGCGTTGAACCGCACGCGCAGCGAAGCCAATGCCGACGCCAACTCCGGCTCGGTGATGAGCAAGCGCCGCAGCTACACGGTCGATGGCAGCCAGACGCTGTTCAACTGGACCCAGATCAACAACCTGCGTTCGCAGCGTGAGCTGAGCAAGGCGGCGGATTTCACCCTCGATTCGGCCAACGACAGCCTGATCGTGCGCACCTCGGCGGCCTACTTCAACGTGCTGGTGGCGATCGAATCGCTGACCGCCGCACAGACCAATGAAGCGGCCGCGAAGAAGCAGTTCGACTTCGCCGACAAGCGCCTGGAAGTGGGCCTGGCGCCGATCACCGACGTGCACGAAGCCCGCGCCCAGTACGACCAGGCGCGCGCCAACACCATCGTTGCGCAGAACACCCTGGCCGACAATTACCAGGCGCTGACCGAACTGACCGGCCAGCCGGTGGTGAACCTGCGCGGCCTGCCGGCCGATTTCCGCCCGGAAGTGCCGGCCAACCGTGGCAACATCGATGAACTGGTGACCCAGGCCAGCAGCCAGAACCCGGCACTGAAGGCACAGGAACTGAAGGTCAGCGCCGCTGAAGCCGGCGTGCAGGCGGCCCGTGGCGGCCACTACCCCACCCTGTCGCTGGGCGGCAGCTGGGGCAAGAGCGCGACCTGGGGCGACAGCACCGGTGCCGGCTCGCTGTCGCCCGATGCCCGTACCAACAGCATCGGCCTGACCCTGAACGTGCCGATCTTCTCCGGCGGCGCCACCCAGTCCGGCGTACGCCAGGCGCTGGCCCAGCGTGACATCGCCCAGGACACCTACGAGCAGCAGAAGCGCGCCCTGGACCGCAACACCCGCAATGCCTACCAGACCCTGGTGCAGGGCATCAGCGAAGTGGAAGCGCGTCGTCTGGCGGTGGTTTCCGCACAGAGCGCCTACGACGCTTCGCAGGTTGGCCTGGAAGTGGGTACGCGCACGGTGCTGGACGTGATCCAGAACCAGCGCATCCTGTTCTCGGCGCAGCTGGACTACGCCCAGGCCCGCTACACCTTCCTGCAGAACCGCCTGCTGCTGAGCCAGTCGCTGGGTTCGCTGGACGTGGCCGAGCTGCAGGACGTCAACCGCCTGCTGACCCAGGACGCGGGCACCCCGGCCACCACCACGCGCTGATTCCGCGCGCTGCTGGCGGTACAGAAGAACCACCCGCAAGGGTGGTTTTTTTGTGCGGCAACGACGCTGCCAGGCCGACAGCGCGCCCTTACAGCAACCGCTGCAGCACCGGCAGCAGGCACAGCGCGGTGGCCAGGGGCGCGCGCACCCGCGCCCCGCCGGACTGCCGTACCTGCCCCGCACACACCGCTGCAAGTACGAGCAATGACACCGGCCCCGGCAGACCCGGCAGCACGCCCTCGGGCAGCCACACCGCCAGCAGGGCGGCCAGCACTGCCAGTGACGCCACCACCGTTGCGCGCTGCAGCCCCAGGCGCTGCAGCGCACCGCGCCAGCGTTGCGTACACAGGGTGACCGCCAGCAGCAGCAGCACCAGCTGCAGGGCCGCCAGGCCTGCGGCGCCGGCCGTCGGCAGCAGCGGCAGCAACCACTGCAGCTGCGCAATGCCCTGCAGGGCCACCGACAGCGGCCGGGTGCTGGCCAAGGCTGGGAACGCCACCAGCCCGGACTGCAGCGCCGCCAGCGTCATCAGCCACAGCATGGCCGCCGGCACCGCCACGCCCACCGCCAGCACCAGTTGCCGCCGCGGCCGCCACGCGAGCGTGGCCACGGCCAGCACCAGACCCGTGCTGGCGAACACCGCCAGCAGCGGCACACTGGCGGCCAGCACACCGCCCAGGCCGAACCGGTAGGGCGCTACTGCATTGGGCAGCCAGGGAACCCAGTGCGCGTAATGCACATGGCGCGCGGCCAGCAGCACCAGCAGCGCACCAATGCCGAACTTCAGCGTCAGCAGGGCGCACGCCAGCAGCACCGCGCGACGCGGCCGCAGCAGGGCCATCGCCGCCGTGGCCAGCACCAGCAGAGCTGCCACGATCTGTACCGGCAGCCACTGCCCTGGCTCGGCGCCCACCACGGTGGCGGCGGCGTAGAGATGGCGCGCACCGCTCTGCGCTGCGCCTGCCACCGTGACCACCAGCTCCAGCAGCAGCGCCAGCACCAGCAGATCAGCCACCCGCCGGCCCCAGGCCAACTGCAGCAGATCGTGCAGACCGCAACCCGCGGGCGCCGCACGCAGCGCATCGCGCAGGCTGCACAGCACCAGCCACGCACCCAGCGCCGCCAGCAGCAGGCTGAGCACGATGGCCGGCCCCGCCTCTGCAGCGGTGTGCTGGCCGACCAGCGCGATCACACTGCCGCCGGCCACCAGCGTGAGCGCCAGCACCAGTACATGATCGGTACCCAGTACACCGCCGGTTCGCACGCCACCCCGCGCGGCGCCACTGCAATCGCGGTCCATTGAAAGCTTCCTTGATGCCGACCAAGCGTGGTCGACAGCAGGCTGGCAGCGGCCGCGGCCTGGCGGTATCGGGAAAGCGCACGCGTGCGTCGGCCTGTGATCAAAGACACGTCCACAGCGGTCTGGGCAGGCCAGCTACGACATCGGTACAGCCATCAAGCAAGCTTGACTTGGCCGTTCGCGACAATGCTCCGCAGTCGAACGTCAGTCGCGCGGCGGCGGCAGGTGCGGTTCCACCAGTGCCACGGTGCGCTGCAGGGCGCCACGACCGTTGCTGACCAGCGTGCAGCCGGCATGCGCCATGTGTTCGCGCGCCTGAACATCCTGCAGCAGATGCTGCAGGTGGTCGCCCACTGCCTGCACGTCATCGCCGATCAGCAGCGCCCCGGCTTCGCGCATGCGCCGGGAGATTTCCGCGAAGTTGTGCAGGTGCGGGCCCGTGACTGCGGCCGTGCCCAGCGCCGCCGGCTCCAGCAGGTTGTGCCCGCCGATGGCCTGCAGGCTGCCGCCGACGAACGCGACCTGGGCGCAGCCATAGAACGGCATCAGTTCGCCCAGGGTGTCGATCACGAACACATCGGTATCGGCTGCCGGCCAGCGCTGCGCGCGGCGGGTGGCCACGCGCCAGCCCTGTTCGCGGGCCAGCGCTTCCACCTTCGGGAAGCGTTCCGGGTGGCGCGGCGCCCATAGCAGCAGCAGATCCGGATGCTGCTGGCGCAGCCGCCGGTGCAGGTCGATCACTGCCTGCTCTTCACCCTCGTGGGTGCTGGCGGCGATCCATACCGGACGGGTGTCGGGCACGCTTTGATGGAACTGGGCGATGAACGGCTGCACCTCGGGAATGGCGATGTCGAACTTCAGGTTGCCGAGCGCCTGCACCTGTTCGGGCGCCGCCCCCAGCTGCACGAAGCGCGCGGCATCATCCTGCGACTGCGCCGCCACGCAGGTGACCGTACGCAGGGCACGGCGGATGAGCGCGGCCAGCACGCGGTAGCCCCGCAGCGAACGCGCCGACAGCCGCGCGTTGAGGATGTAGACCGGAATGCGGCGGTCGCGGCAGCCGAACAGCATGTTGGGCCACAGCTCGGTTTCCAGGATCAGCGCCAGGCTGGGCTGGAAATGGCCGAGAAAGCGATTGACGCTGCCCGGCACGTCATAGGGCAGGTACACGTGATCCAGCGCATCGCCCCACAGCGCGCGCACGCGCTCCGAACCGGTGGGGGTGATGGTGGTGATGACCCAGCGGATGTCCGGGCGCTGCTTGCGCAGGGCGTTCACCAGCGGCGCGGCCGCGTTCACTTCGCCCACCGACACCGCGTGCAGCCAGACCCGCGGCTGGCCGGTCGGCTGCGGGTAGGACGCATAGCGTTCATCCCAGCGCCGGAAGTATTCGCGGACCCGGAAGCCCCGCCACACCAGGTGGTACACGGTGATCGGCAGCAGGATGTAGAGCACGGCCGAGTACAGGCCGCGCAGGATCCATTCGACAGGGTCTTTACGCATGCGGCAAGGATACGGGACGCCCCAGGGAAAGACACGCGGCGGGCTTGGTAGAATGGCCCCATGTCCGATGCTTCCACCGCCGTCCGCCCGTCCCTGGCCGATCCCCGCAACTGGCCGATGTTCGCGGCGATGTTCGCTGCCTTCGGCATCGCCCGCCTGCCGTGGTTCCTGCAGCGCGCGCTGGGGCGCGGGGTCGGCTGGATCACCTGGCGCCTGCTGGGCAGCCGCCGCCGCGCCGCCGAGGTCAACCTGAAGCTGTGCTTCCCGGAAAAGGACGAGGCCTGGCGCAACCGCCTGGTGCGCGACAGCTTCGACGCGCTGGGCGTGGGCATCTTCGAATGTGCGCGTTCCTGGTGGGGCAGCATCGACAGCATCCGCCCGCAGGTGCAGATCGAGGGCCTGGAACACCTGAAGCAGATGCAGGCCGAGGGCCGTGGCGTGCTGCTGGTGTCGGGGCACTTCATGACGCTGGAGATGTGCGGGCGCCTGCTGTGCGACCACGTCGACCTGTCGGGCATGTACCGCAGGCACAAGAACCCGGTGTACGAGTGGGCGGTGAAGTTCGGCCGGCTGCGCTATGCCAAGGCGATGTACGCCAACGAGGACATCCGCGCGACCGTGCGCCACCTGAAGAAGGGCGGCTTCCTGTGGTATGCCCCCGACCAGGACATGCGCGGCAAGGACACCGTGTTCGTGCCGTTCTTCGGCCATACCGCAGCCACGATCACCGCCACCCACCAGCTGGCACGCATGACCGGCTGCGCGGTCATTCCCTACTTCCACCGCCGCGAAGGCGGGAAGTATTTCCTGAAGATCGGCGCACCGCTGGAGAACTTCCCCAGCGAGGATGTGGAAGCCGATACCACGCGGGTGAACCAGGCCATTGAACAGATGGTGCGCGAAGCCCCGGATCAGTACCTGTGGATCCACCGGCGTTTCAAGCGCCAGCCTGGCGGCCGCAGCGATTTTTACAAGTAACCGGGGAATGCCGCATCCACGCGTGGCGTGGATCTACTGCCATCGGCGGGAATGCTGCATCCACGCGTGGCGTGGAATGAGGTGCAGTAGATCCACGCCATGCGTGGATGATTTCCGCGCGACGCCAGCGGATTACAACGGCCAACGGCACCATGCGTACGGGTACTCCCCCACCTCGCACGCCAAGCCTGCACGGACCGGGTTGGCCAGGATGTACATGGCCTTCTCGTGAAGTGACTCATCGGTGCGCACCGCGTGGTCGTGGTAGCCGTGCTGCCATAGCGCACCGCGCCGGCCCAGCTGCTGGTTCAACAGGCGGCTGCTGCGGGATTTAAACAAGGACATGCACTCGGCCAGAGTGCCCTTCTGCAGCTCCATCAGCCAATGCAGGTGGTCGGGCATCACCCCCCAGGTGAGGCTGTAGCTGAGGCCGGCACGTTCAACGAAGCGCAGGGCATCGATCAGGATCGCCACGTTGGCGGCATCGGCGAAGAAGGGTTCACGGCGCAGGGTGACCGTGGTCAGGCGGTACACATTGCCGGTGCGGGAGTAGCGACCGTAGCGGAGTCTGGGGCTGGCCATGACCACAGCCTGCGCTGCCGCGGTCAGCAGGGGTATTGGGGAGTTGCCCGGGGTTGGGTCGGGAAAGCGCCATCCACGCATGGCGTGGATCTACTGCTATGCACGCATGGCGTGGATCTACCTGCGAGTGGGGTGGGAGGGCGATTACATCGCGTTGGGCGGATCGTCCGGCTCACGCGCCAGCAGCGTGCCGACGAACAGTGCCGCCAGCAGCACGGTGACCCCGCCCCAGAAGGTGGAATAGAACGCCAGGTGGGTGTTCAACGGGAACACGGTGACGGCCAGCGCCAGCATGGCCGGTCGCGCGCGCTCACGCGCATGGGCCGGGGCGAAGCGCCATGCGCGCCAGGCCTGGGCCACGGCTGCCAGCCACAGCAGCAGGCCCAGCACGCCGGTTTCGGCGAGGATTTCCAGCACGATCTGGTGGGCGTGCAGCGCCGGTTCGTTGCCCCACACCGCCGCGTCGTGTTCGCGCACGCAGCCGGGATAGGCATCGCGGAAGCCACGCGCGCCGACGCCATTGATCGGATGCTCTTCGATCATGCACGCTGCCGCTGACCAGATGCGGGCGCGGCCGGACAGGGCCTGGTCCACGCCATCGTCGGCGCCATCCCAGGCCATGGCGGTGCGCGCCACGCGCTCGCGCAGCTGCGGCACGCTGGCGGTCAACGCGGCCGCACCCAGCAGGCCGGCCAACGACAACAGCAGCAGGCGTTTCCAGCCGAACTGGCGCAGGCCGCTGTACACCAGCACCAGCCCAAAGGTGACCCAGGACGCACGCGAGCCCGCCAGCAGCAGCACGATGCCCAGCGCGGCGGCGCCCAGCAGCCAGCCGGCATGGCCGGATCGGCGGGCCAGGGGCAGCAGCAGGAACGGTGACAGGCTGGCCAGCACCTGGCCGAACTTCAGGTTGCATGGCCCCAGTGCACCGCTCAGACGGTCGGCCAGCACGACTTCATCGGCAGGACACAGGCCGTGCCCGCTGACCACATGCTTCAACTGGTCCAGCGACCAGAACCACGGACTGCTGCCGGCCAGCGCCTGCACCAGCGCGTCCAGGGTCCACAGACCGGTGATGATCGCCAGCCCGCCCAGGGTCAGCCGACGCCGCTGGGGCGTGGCCACGGCAATGGCCGCCAGCCACATGAAGGGCAGATAGCGCAGGCCGGCGGCGGTCTTGGTCCAGGCCGCGGCGGGATCGATGGCATCGAACGCGGAAAATGCCTGCGGCAGCCAGTAGCCCAGGAACAGGATCGAGGTCAGCGCCCAGGCGGCGGGACTGAGCAGGTGCGGGCGATGCTGCAGCCGGCGCAGCACCATGCGCGCGGCGGCATACAACGCGCCCAGGCCGAGCACGGTTTCGGCGATGCCCGGCAAGGGCCACAGGGCCACATAGGCCAGCACCCACCAGGGCGCCCAGCGCCCGGCGCGATCATCGCGCAGGGCCGGGCTGGGGTCAGCCGGCAAGGTCGGCATAGAGGCGAAGGGTGTCGCGCTGCATGGCCTGCAGGGTAAACGGGATCCGGCCCGGCAACGAAGGCGGTTGCGCCAGCAGGGCCAGCGCGCGTTCACGCAGGGCCTGTGCATCGCCCAGCGGCACTGCACCCGACGGCTGCAGCTGCCGCAGCAGTTCGCCCACGCCGCCGTGGTTCCAGCCCAGCACCGGGCGGCCGACCGACAGGGCCTCGACCACGGTGCGGCCGAAGGCCTCGGGCTTGTCCGACAGCTGCAGCACCAGGTCGCTGGCGGCGTAGGCCTGGGCGATGCGCGCGGTAGGCACGCTGATGTGCACGGCCTCGGCAATGCCCAGTGCGGCCGCCTGCGCGCGCAGGCCGGCAAGATAGGTTTCGCGGCCGGGCTCATCGGTGCCCAGCATCCACAGCTGCGCCGGCACGCCGGCTGCACGCAGGTCGGCCAGCAACTGCAGCGCGTGCGCATGGCCCTTCAGCCGCGTCCCGCGCCCGGGCAGCAGCAGCAGCGGGCCGTCCACCTGCCCCAGCCACGGGTAATCGGCCGCCAGGGCCAGGCGTGGGCGACGATCGGCGCGTGCCACGCGCGGGAACTGGCCCACGTCCACGCCGCGCGGAATCACCTGCAGGCGCGCGTCGGGAACGGTCGGGTAATGGGTGTGCACATACTCGCGCACGGTGTTGGACACGCAGACCACGCGTTCGCCGCTGGTCATCACCGCGCTGTAGCGGCTGGGCGAATTCAAGCCATGCACGGTGGTGACCCAGCGCGGGCGCTGCGCGGCCGGCAATGCACGGATCGCGTACAGGCCCAGCCACGCCGGCAGGCGCGAGCGCGCATGCACGATGTCCGCGCCCACTTCGGCAAACAGGCGGCGCAGGGTCGGCATGTGGCGAAGGGTCAGCAGCGATTTGCGGCCGATATCCAGCGTGAGGTGCTCGGCACCGCTGTCCAGCAGCGGCTGCACCAGGCGCCCGCCGGCGGACACCACCAGTGCACGGTGGCCGGCCGCCACCAGGGCGGCGGCGATTTCAAGGGTGGAACGCTCGACGCCGCCGGAGTGCAGCGCCGGCAGCAACTGCACCACGGTCAATCGGCGCATCGAACGGCCGCCCGATCAGTCGGCCAGCACGAAGGTGGCGCCGCAGTACGGGCACTGCGCTTCACCGTTGGGCTCGTCTTCGATCGGCAGGTACACGCGCGGGTGCGAGTTCCACAGCGCCATTTCCGGGGTCGGGCAGCTCAGCGGCAGGTCGGCGCGGTGCACGGTGTAGCGCTTTTCGGCGTTGGCGGGCGCAGTGGCGGTATGGCTCATGGCGGGTGTCGATGAACGGATTGCGAGGGCTGGGATTCTAGCATCTGGGCCGGGCCAGCATTGCGCTGCAACAGGCGGACCGATGTGTCCGGCGGGTTCGCGCCCTTGGGCTGGCAGCGGCCCGGGCGGATTTCTTCAATCGATCCAAGCAGTTCCGGCCATACCGTGCGCTGCAGCGGATTTTCCGCATTTGGATCGAACTAAATGGCACTTGTCAGGGTGCGTCTGCCTGTTGCAGCATCGGGACCCTCACAACCTGACCCGATCGCACGGCCCGCCCCCCACCGGACCTGCATCGCTCCCACGCTGCCTGTTGGCGGCACGGGCGGTGCTGTCCTGGGTGTTCGCCGATGCGGGTCCTGCCAGCCGCCTGCCTTACCCGGGAGACCCTGCATGACCCTGACCGATCCGCGCCGCGCCCTGCTTCCCCTCGCCCTGGCCCTGGCCTGTGCGACCACCGCGACGCCGGCGCTGGCGCAGGCCTTGCAGACCTCCTTCGAGCCGGGCGAACCGGCACCGCTGAAGGCCGATGGCCCACTGCAGGTGCAGATCGGCAGCGGCCCGGCCGCCCCGTACGCGGCCAAGCGCAACGCTGGCTACAGCGGCCTGCATGCCCTGCACTACCGGGGCGATGGCGGCCACGCAACGCGCGAACTGTTCACCACCGATGTGACCATTGCCGCCGACACCACGCTGTCGTGGCTGCTGCTGCCGGAAATCGTCGGCAGCGATACGGTGGCCTCGACCTACGTATCGCTTGATCTGCGCCTGGACGATGGCAGCCGGGTCTCGGCCAGCGCGGCACGCGACCAGCACGGCATTGCTCTGGGCGCGACCGCGCAGGGCGATTCGAAGACGCTGTACCCGCAGCAGTGGGCGCGCAAGGCGGTGCGCCTGGGCGATGTACCGGGCCTGCGTGGCCGCCGCGTGGTGGCCATCGAACTGGCGGTGGCCAGCGCCAACGGCGCGCCGGTCTCGGGCTGGATTGACGATGTGCGCCTGGACGTGCAGCCACGCAACGTGCCGCAACGCGTGTCGGACTGGGTGCTGACCACCCGCGGCACCCAGGCCAACGGCACCTTCTCGCGCGGCAACAACTTCCCGGCCACCGCAGTACCGCACGGCTTCAACTTCTGGACGCCGGTGACCGATGCCGGTGCACTGAACTGGCTGTACCGCTGGAGCGAGCAGAACGATGCGAAGAACCGGCCGCAGCTGCAGGCGCTGGCGCTCAGCCACCAGCCCAGCCCGTGGATGGGCGATCGGCAGACGTTCCAGGTGATGCCGTCGGCCAGCCGTGGCGTGCCCGAGGCCGACCGCAGCAAGCGCGCCCTGTCCTTCGACCGCAGCCAGGAATCGGCGCGCCCGTACCGCTACGACGTGCGCTTCGACAATGGCATCGCAGCGTCCATCGCGCCCACCGACCATGCCGCCCTGTTCCAGTTTGAATTTCCGCAGGGCGGCGACGCCAACCTGCTGTTCGACAACGTGGACGCACGCGGCGGGCTGACCCTGGATGCCGCCACGCAGACCCTGAGCGGCTACACCGACACCCGCAGCGGCCTGTCCAACGGCGCCACCCGCATGTACGTGGTGGCCCGCTTCGACCGCCCGTGGCGCAGCAGTGGCCGCATCGACACCGGCCGCCCCACCGGCTACATCAAGTTCGACACCGCGCAGGGCCGCACGGTGACGATGCGCATCGCCACCTCGCTGATCTCGCTGGAGCAGGCGCGGCACAACCTGGCGCTGGAAATTGCCGACACCGACAGCCTGGCCAGCGTGGCCGGGCGCGCACAGGACGCCTGGGATGCACGGCTGTCGCGCTTCGATATCGGCCAGGCCAGCGACGACGCCAAGACCACGCTGTATTCGAACCTCTATCGCCTGTACCTGTATCCCAATTCCGGGCACGAGAATGTCGGCACCGCCGCCGCGCCCGACTGGCGTTATGCCAGCCAGGCCAGCGCCGAAGAGAACAACACCGACGGCAGCGCCAGCCGCACGTTCGCGCCGGTGCGCGACGGCAAGGTGTATGTGAACAACGGCTTCTGGGACACCTTCCGCACGACCTGGCCGGCCTATGCGCTGTTCACCCCGGACGATGCCGGGCAGCTGGTGCAGGGCTTCATCGAGCAGTACCGCGCCGGCGGCTGGATCGCACGCTGGTCGTCGCCGGGCTATGCGGACCTGATGGTCGGCACCAGTTCCGACGTGGCCTTCGCCGATGCCTGGCTGAAGGGTATCGGCGGTTTCGACGCGACCGAAGCCTATGCCGCCGCGTTGAAGAACGCGACCGTGGTACCGCCGGACCGCCACGTCGGCCGCAAGGGCATGGACCGTTCCACGTTCCGCGGCTACGCCAGCGCCGACGTGCACGAAGGCATGTCGTGGACGATGGAAGGCGCGTTGAACGACTTCGGTCTTGCCAACATGGCCCAGGCCCTGGCGACGAAGGCGACCACGCCGGCCGCGCGCGAGCGCTATCGCACCGAGGCTGAGTACTTCCGCTACCGCGCCGCCGGCTACGCCACGGTGTTCGACCCGGCCGTGGGCTTCTTCCAGGGCCGCAAGACCGATGGCAGCTGGCGCGTGGACGCCAAGGACTATGACCCACGCGTGTGGGGCCACGACTACACCGAATCCAATGGCTGGACCTTCGCCTTCACCGCCGCCCACGACGGCGAAGGCCTGGCCGCGCTGTACGGCGGCCGCGAAAAACTCGCGGCCAAGCTGGACACCTTCTTTGCCACCCCGGAAACCGCCGCGAAGGAATTCGCCGGTTCCTACGGCGGCATCATCCACGAGATGACCGAGGCGCGTGATGTGCGCATGGGCATGTATGCGCACAGCAACCAGCCGGCACACCACATCCCATGGATGTACCTGTACGCCGGGCAGCCGTGGAAGACCCAGCAGCACGTGCGTGAGATCCTGTCGCGGCTGTACGTGGGCAGCGAGATCGGCCAGGGCTACCCCGGTGACGAGGACAACGGCGAAACCTCGGCGTGGTACCTGTTCGCTTCGCTGGGGCTGTACCCGCTGCGCATGGGTGCGCCGGAGTACGTGATCGGTTCGCCGGCGTTCGCCCACGCACGGGTGGAACTGCAGGGTGGCGCGGTGCTGACCGTCAACGCCGAGAACAATTCGCCGGAAAACGTGTACGTGCAGTCGCTGAAGATCAATGGGAAGCCGTGGACGAAGACCTGGGTGCCGCACGCGCTCATCGCCCAGGGTGCCACCCTGGACTTCGTCATGGGCCCGCAGCCGTCGCGCTGGGGCAGCGGCGCCGATGATGTTCCGCCGTCGCTGACCGCCGCGGGACAGCGCCCGCAGCTGCTGCACGACCTGCTGGGCAGCAGCGCGCGCGCGGCACTGGCCGATGGCCGTGCCCTGCCCGCGTTGACCGATGACGATGCCACCACGGTGGCGGCGCTGGGCGCGGGCGCCACCATCGACCTGACCGGCGGCGCCGATGGCGTGCCGACGATGTACACGCTGACCAGTGGAGATGGCGCGATCCGTGGCGGCCAGTGGGTACTGGAAGCGCGCAACGGCAACGGACGCTGGCGGGTGCTGGACCAGCGCGAGGGCGAAGACTTCACTTCGCCGCGGCAGACCCGCCCGTTCCGCATCGCATCGCCGGCACGCTTCGGCGAGTACCGCCTGCGCGTGATCGGTCCCGGCCGCCTGCAGTTGGCGGAGATCGAACTGCTGGCACCGGCCACCGTACAATGACGCCATGCGCCTTCGCCTGATTCCCCTGCTCTTTGTTGCCCTGGGCCTGCCTGGTGTTTCCCTGGCCCAGACCCAGGCCTTCGATGGCCAGGTCAGCCGTGATGGGGTGACCCTGTACTACCAGGACGCCAGCGGCGCGCTGGCCGCACCGCTGCGCAAGCGCATCATCGACACGTTCTACTTCGCCTACCTGCGCGAACGGGCGGATTTCCGCCCCACGGCACCGAACGAAGTGCGCATCGTGATCGATCCTGCCTACAACGGCGTGGCCTATGTGGGCGACAAGGACAAGGCGAGCACGATCACCATCAGTCCGGGCTGGCTGCTGAAGCACCCCGATGACATCGATCTGGTGACCCACGAAGCGATGCACATCGTGCAGGGCTACCCCAGCTACGGCGACAAGCGCGTGCCGGGCTGGCTGGTGGAAGGCATTGCCGATTACGCACGCGACCGCTACGGCATGGACAACGGCGCCGCGGGCTGGGCATTGCCGTTGAAAGTGGGCAAGGGCCAGACCGTGGAAAGCGGCTACCGGGTTACCGGTGCGTTCCTGAAGTGGGCCGAGGGCGAGCACCCGGGGCTGGTGCTGGCACTGGACAAGGCGCTGCGTGACGGCCGCTACGTGCCCGCGCTGTGGCAGAAGCAGACCGGCAAGACGCTTCCGGTGTTGTGGACGCAGTACGCCAAGCCTCGTTTGGATGCCCCGCCGCCGGCACCGGCACGACGCGGCAAGCGCTGAGCGGTAGCGCCGGGCCATGCCCGGCGGAATGCCTGATTCGCCGCGCTGCGCGCTCGCCGGGCATGGCCCGGCGCTACCCGATCCGGTTTCCGCTGTGCGGAAACAGAAACGCGCCCGGCGGGGCGCGTTTCTGCAACTGTCGCGGCAACGAAGGCTTACGCCTTCTTTTCCGCTTCCAGCTGCTTGCGGATCTGCGCATCGACCGCGGCAATGGCGGACATGTTCAGGATCCGGCGCGAGGTCGCGCTGGTGGTCAGGATGTGCACCGGCTTGTTCACGCCCATCAGGATCGGGCCGATCGCCACGCCATCGGTGAACACGCGCACCAGGTTGTAGGCGATGTTGGCCGCTTCCAGGTTCGGCAGCACGAACAGGTTGGCACGGCCCTGCAGGGTCGAACCCGGCAGCAGCTTCTGGCGCAGGGCTTCGTCCCACGCGGTGTCGCCCTGCATTTCGCCGTCCACGTTCAGGCGCGGGTTGCGCTTGAGCAGCATCTCGCGGACCTGGCGCATCTTCAGTGCGTCCTTGGAATCGTGGCTGCCGAAGTTGGAGTGCGACAGCAGCGCCACCTTCGGCTCGATGCCGAACAGCTTCATGCGGTAGGCCGCCTGCAGCGTGGCTTCGGTGATCTGCTCGGCGGTCGGGTCTTCCTGCACGTGGGTGTCCACGAAGAAGAACACGCCCTGCTGGTTGATCACGCCGGTCATGGCCGAGGTCGAGGTGACCTTCGATTCCAGCGGCAGCACGCTGCGCACGTAACCCAGCTTCTTGTGGAAGCGGCCGACGATGCCGGTCAGCATGGCATCGGCTTCGCCACGGGCAACCATCACCGCGGCAATCAGGGTCGGGCGCGATCGCATCAGGTTCTTCGCCGCGGCCACGGTCACGCCACGGCGGCCGGTCAGGCCGTGGTAGTACTGCCAGTATTCGTTGAAGCGCGGATCATCGTTGATGTTGGTGATCTCGATGTTCTCGCCCACCTTCAGGCGCAGGCCCAGGCGTTCGATGCGCGCTTCGATCACGTCCGGGCGGCCGATCAGGATCGGGTGCGCCAGGCCTTCATCGACCACGTTCTGCACCGCCTGCAGCACCACTTCCTCTTCGCCTTCGGCATACACCACGCGCTGCTTGTCGGCGCGGGCGCGGTCGTAGACCGGCTTCATCATCAGGCTGGTGCGGTACACGAACTGCGACAGCTTCTGCCGGTAGGCATCCATGTCGGCGATCGGGCGCGCGGCCACGCCCGAATCCATCGCGGCCTGGGCCACGGCGGCGGACAGTTCCACCAGCAGGCGGCGGTCGAACGGACGCGGGATCAGGTATTCACGGCCGAAGCTGGGCGTGTCGCCGCCATAGGCCGAGCCCATGTCGGTGGCCGCACGGCGGGCCAGCGCGGCGATGGCGCGCACGCAGGCGATCTTCATTTCTTCGTTGATCGCGGTGGCGCCCACGTCCAGCGCGCCGCGGAACAGGTACGGGAAGCACAGCACGTTGTTGACCTGGTTCGGGTAGTCCGAACGGCCGGTGCCGATGATCGCGTCCGGGCGGGCGGCGCGCGCCTCTTCGGGCATGATTTCCGGGGTCGGGTTGGCCAGCGCGAAGATGACCGGGTCCGGCGCCATGGTCTTGACCATCTCGGCGGTCAGGATGCCCGGGGCCGACAGGCCCAGGAAGATATCCGCGCCGTTGACGATCTCGGCCAGGGTGCGCTTGTCGGTGTCGCGCGCATAGCGCTGTTTTTCCGGGTCCAGATCGGTACGGCCGGTGTGGATCACACCCTCGCGGTCGAAGGCCAGGATGTTTTCCGGCTTCAGGCCCAGCTGCACCAGCATGTTCACGCAGGAAATGCCGGCCGCGCCCATGCCCGTGGTCGCCAGCTTCACTTCCTCGATCTTCTTGCCGGTGATGGCCATGGCGTTGAGCACGGCGGCGCCGACGATGATCGCGGTGCCGTGCTGGTCGTCATGGAACACCGGAATCTTCATGCGTTCGCGCAGCTTGCGCTCGACCACGAAGCATTCCGGCGCCTTGATGTCTTCCAGATTGATGCCGCCGAAGGTCGGCTCCAGCGAAGCGATGATATCGACCAGCTTGTCCGGATCGGTTTCGTCCACTTCGATGTCGAACACATCGATGCCGGCGAACTTCTGGAACAGCACGCCCTTGCCTTCCATCACCGGCTTGCCGGCCAGCGGGCCGATGTTGCCCAGGCCCAGCACGGCGGTGCCGTTGGAAATGACCGCCACCAGGTTGCCGCGGGCGGTGAGTTCGCTGGCCTGCTGCGGGTCGGCCTTGATGGCTTCGCAGGCATAGGCCACACCCGGCGAATAAGCCAACGACAGATCACGCTGGGTCAGCATCGGCTTGGTCGCAGCGACGCGGATCTTGCCCGGCGGCGACATGCGGTGGTAATCGAGGGCGGCCTGTTTGAAATCTTCGTTGGACATCGACGTGGGTTACATGAATGGGCAAGAGGGACAGGGGATGATACCCCCGTTGGAGGAGCTGGACCTGTCGCTATCCTGTCGCAATCATGCTGCGACCGCACAATTCCGTGCCGTATGCAACGCGTCTGGTCCAGCGTGGGCGCCGTTGATGACAGCCAAGCGACGCCCTGAAACGTTGCGGGGCCGTACCACTGTCGTGACCGGCCCCGCAGTACCACACACCTGGCGTCAGCCCTTGGCCGGCAAGGCCTCGGTCAGCACCGGTGCCACCGCATCGACCGGCGGCGGCAGCTCGCTTTCGCGGCCGTCCAGCGCCAGCTTCAGGCGGTCACGGTCCAGCGCGTTTTCCCAGCGCGACACCACCACGGTGGCCACCGCATTGCCGATGAAGTTGGTCAGCGAGCGGCACTCGCTCATGAAGCGGTCAACACCCAGGATCAGCGCCATGCCGGCCACCGGCACTTCCGGCACCACCGCCAGGGTGGCGGCCAGGGTGATGAAGCCAGCACCGGTGACGCCCGCTGCGCCCTTCGAGCTGAGCATGGCGACCAGCAACAGCGCGATCTGGTGGCCCAGGCTCAGTTCGGTGTTGGTGGCCTGGGCGATGAACAGCGCCGCCAGGGTCATGTAGATGTTGGTGCCGTCCAGGTTGAACGAATAACCGGTGGGCACCACCAGGCCGACCACCGACTTGCTGCAGCCAGCGCGCTCCATCTTTTCCATCAGCGAAGGCAGTGCCGATTCGGACGAGGAGGTGCCGAGCACCAGCAGCAGTTCGGCCTTCAGGTAACGGGCCAGCTTGAACACGGAGAACCCGCACAGGCGACAGACCACGCCCAGGATGACCGCCACGAACAGGAAGGCGGTGATGTAGAACGAGCCCACCAGCCAGGCCAGGTTGACCAGCGAACCCACGCCGTACTTGCCGATGGTGAAGGCAATGGCACCGAAGGCGCCGATCGGGGCGGCCTTCATCAGCAGGTGCACCAGCTTGAACACCGGCGCCACCAGCGCTTCCAGGAAGGCCTGGATCGGCTTGCCCTTCTCGCCCACCATGGCCAGTGCGATGCCGAACAGCACCGCCACGAACAGCACCTGCAGGATGTTGCCATCGACGAAGGCGCTCAGCAGCGTCTTCGGAATGATGTCCATCAGGAAGCCGACCAGGGTCAGGTCATGCGACTTCTCGACGTAGCTGTGCACCGCGGTCTGGTCCAGCTCGGCCGGGTTGATGTTCATGCCCGCGCCGGGCTGCACCACGTGCGCCACGACCATGCCCACGATCAGGGCCAGGGTGGAGAAGAACAGGAAGTACGCCATCGCCTTGGCAAATACGCGGCCCACCGTGCGCAGGTGGGTCATGCCGGCGATGCCGGTGACGATGGTCAGGAAGATGACCGGGGCGATGATCATCTTCACCAGGTTGATGAAGGCATCGCCCAGCGGCTTCATTTTTTCGCCGATCAGCGGCTCGTAATGGCCCAGGACGGCGCCCAGGATGATCGCCACGATCACCTGGAAATACAGCTGGCGGTAAAGCGGCAACGGCTTGCTGGGCACCGGTGCGGTGGTCGGGATGTGCATGGCGGACTCCGGAAGGGGCGGTTCTGGCGCATACGGTTCCCGCTGTGGCGGGGCCGTCTCCGTGGATCTGGGCGCGGCCCGGCGGTAAGCGCCGGCGCGACCAATGGACGCCTTTGTACGCGCCGGGCACGCCGGCGCAGATAACCTATTGGTACTAGCCCCCCGGTTCAGGCGGCTGCGGTGCCTACACTGGCGCCGTACCGACGCCCCCGGGGATGCCGGTGGCCCGAGCTGAACGGCCGGGCACGTTCCCGCGCAAGTTCCGGCCATCGCGGCCGTTGTTGTCCTGTCCACACGCAATCTGAGAGAGCCGCACCACCCATGCGCCCGATTCCCACCTTGCTGGCCCTGTCGCTGGCCGCACTGCCCGCCTTCGCCTCCGCCGCCGATTTCGACAACTGGCCGACCAAGTACACCTTCGGCGACGGCACCGAACTGGCCGCCACGGCCAACATCGCCTACGACTACAACGACTTCTCTTCGGCCAGCGGCATCGAGGATGACGATGCGGTGCGCCGCAAGGAGTTCGGCGCGACCCTGAAGAAGAAGGGCGTGTATGACGCGATGGTCTACTACGATTTCCAGGCCGATACCTGGCTGGACGTGTTCGTGCGCTTTGAAAGCAAGGCGTTCTTCGGCCGCGACGTGGGCCGCTTCCGTTTCGGCTACATGAAGACCCCGGTTGGCCTGGATGCCAACACCTCCTCGCGCGCCGGCAGCTTCCTGGAAACCGCGTTGCCGGTGCAGGCGTTCTACGCCGGCCGCCGCACGGGCGTGGAATGGGTGCTGGAGCGCCCGCAGTACCTGCTGCAGGCCGGCGCCTACGGCGGCAAGGATCTGCAGGGTGACAACCCCGGCACCACCCAGGCCGTGCGTGCCGTGTGGACCCCGGTGAAGGCACCGGGCGACGTGGTCCACCTGGGCCTGGCCTATTCGCAGGAAAACCCGCGCGGTTACCACGATGGCCGCGATGTGCACCATGAAGCCAGCGCACGCCTGCGTGCCCGCCCGGAAGCCGGCCTGACCGACATCCGCCTGGTGGATTCGGGTGCACTGGTGACCGCCGACCAGATCCGCCGCACCGGCCTGGAAGGCATCTGGATCCGTGGCCCGTTCTCGCTGCAGGCCGAAGCCCTGCAGGCCACGGTGACCCGCAAGGGCCTGCCTGACTACACCGGCAATGGCCAGTACGCGATGGCCAGCTGGGTGCTGACCGGCGAATCGCGCCCGTACAACGCCGGTGCAGTGGCCAACATCAAGCCCGCCCACGACTACGGCGCGGTGGAACTGCTGGCCCGTTACAGCCGTCTGGACCTGGACGATGGCTCCATCCTGGGCGGCCGCCAGCACGACCTGACCATCGGTGCCAACTGGTACCTGACCAGCCACTTCAAGTTCCAGGCCAACTACGTGAAGGTCGACGCCAGCCGTCGCGGCGTGCACAGCACCCCGGAAATCTTCGAACTGCGCGCGCAGATGCACTTCTGATCCGTTCCCCGGCACTTCCTTCCACAGTGCCTGCGGCGGGCGTGCTCCCCACGCCCGCCGCCCCTGCGTAGACTGCCGCCATGTACTGGCTCAGCCGCCACCGCCTGCTGTTGTTGACCCTGCTGGTGATGATCGGCGGTACCGTGCTGTGCGCGGTCGCGGCCGGACACTACGCCTGGCGCCGCGCGCTGGCTGCCGAAAGCGCGCAGGTGCAGCGCCAGCTGCAGTTGTATGGACAAGGGCTGCAGCAGCGCATCGACCGCTTCGGCACGCTGCCGCAGGTGATGGCGCTGGACCCGGACCTGCTGCAGGCGCTGCAGGCGCCGCTGTCGGCCGCCGAGCGGCAGCGCCTGAACCTGAAGCTGCAGCGCGCCAACCAGGTCACCCGCACCTCCACGCTGACCCTGGTCGGTCGCGACGGCGTGGCCGTGGCTGCCAGCAACTGGGACGAGCCGGCCAGCAACGTCGGCGAGGACTACAGTTACCGCCCCTACTACCAGCAGGCCATGGCCCATGGTCGCGGGCGCTTCTATGGCATCGGCATGACCACCAACGTGCCGGGCTACTTCATGTCCGAAGCGATCGTGGATGCGCAGGGCCAGCGCATCGGTGTGATCGTAATCAAGATCGAGCTGTCGGCACTGGAACAGGAGTGGCTGAGCAGCCCCGACGTGGTGCTGGCCAGCGACAACCACGACGTGGTGTTCCTGGCCAACCGCGATGCCTGGCGCTACCGCCTGCTGCGCCCCTTGGGTGCCAGCGAGCGCCGCGAGATGCTGGCCGCGCGCCAGTACGCCGACCGTTCCCTGCAACCGCTGCGGGTGCGCACCGAAGACGTGCTGGCCGATGGCGGGCGCATGGTGCGCCTGCTGGACCCGGTGCTGGCCACGCCCATGCTGTGGCAGAGCCTGGCGCTGGACGATGAAGACTGGAGCCTGCACCTGCTGCACGATGCCAGTGCTGCCGGCAGTGCCGGCCGCGGTGCCGCCATCGCCGGTGCCGCCGCCTGGCTGGCGCTGGGCTTCCTGGTGCTGTTCGTGCAGCAGCGTCGGCGCTTGTCCAAGCACCGCCAGCGCAGCCGCCGCGAGCTGGAGACCCTGCTGAAACAGCACGCGCAGGAACTGCGCACCGCCCAGGATGGCCTGCTGCAGGCGGCCACTGATGCCGACAGCGGGCTCAGCCGCAGCCTGGAACACCTGCCGCAGGGCGTGGTGGTGATCGACCGCGACCAGCGTCTGGTCGCCTGGAATTCGCGTTACGTCGAACTGTTCCGGTTCCCGCCGGGGCTGGTGCGGGTGGGCCGGCCGATCGAGGAACTGTTCCGCTTCAATGCACGCCGCGGCCTGCTCGGCCCGGGTCCGATCGACGAAGCCATCGAGCGCCGCCTGAACCACCTGCGCAGCGGCCGCCCGCATATGCGTGAAAGCGAGAAGGACGACGGCACCGTCCTTGAGATCCGCGGCAATCCCCTGCCCGACGGCGGCTTCGTTACCAGCTACGCGGACATCACCAGCTACAAGAACGCCGCGCGCGAACTGCGCTCGCTGGCCGATGCGCTGGAACACCGGGTGGCCGAGCGCACCCACGATCTGGACGAAGCACGCCGCGAGGCCGAGCAGGCCAACCGCTACAAGACCCGCTTCGTGGCCTCGGCCGTGCATGACCTGCTGCAGCCGTTGAATGCCGCGCGCATGTTCGTATCGGTGCTGCGCGGCCGCTTGAGCGGTGATGCGCGCGAACTGAGCGAACACGTGGATGCGGCCCTGGCCGCGCAGGATGCCATCCTCAACAGCCTGCTGGACATTTCGCGGCTGGAATCGCGTGCGCTGCAGACCCGGGTACGTGCGTTCGCGCTGTCGCCGCTGCTGGAAACACTGGCCCGCGAGTTCGGCATCGCCGCGCAGGGCCGTGGCCTGCAGCTGGACTGGGTGGACACGCGCGCCGTGGTGGTCAGCGATGAAGCGCTGCTGCGCCGCATCCTGCAGAACTTCCTGTCCAATGCCCTGCGCTACACCCCGCGCGGGCGCGTGCTGATCGGCTGCCGGCGCGTGGGCGACCACCTGCGCATCGAGGTGCACGACCAGGGCCCAGGCATTCCGGAGAGCCTGCAGGGTGAAATCTTCGAGGAGTTCCGCCGCTTGAACGACGGCGTGGAACAGGAGCGCGGCGCCGGCCTGGGTCTGGCCATCGTCGAGCGCATCGGCCGCCTGCTCGGCCATCGCATCAGCCTGCGCTCCACCCTGGGCAAAGGCAGCGTGTTCGCCGTAAGCGTACCGCTGGGGCAGGCCGAGGACGTGGTGGTGCCAGCCTCCACACCGGTGGTCGCCGCCGAGCTGACCGACGACAGCCCGCTGCGCCAGTGCCGGGTGTGGAGCATCGACGACGACCCGCGCGTCTGCGCCGCCACCCGCGCCCTGCTGGAACGTTGGGGCTGCAACGTGGAGCTGGCCGATGGCCCGCAGGGTGCGCTGGAAATCGCCAGCGCGCTGAACGTGCCGCAGCTGTTGTTGCTGGACGTGCGCATGGGCCAGTGGCATGGCCCGGACCTGTACGAAGCGCTGTGCAGCCTGTGGCAGGCGAGGCCACCGGTGATTCTGGTGACCGCCGAGCGCGACGAAGCGCTGAAGGCGGACGCCGCCGAACAGGGCTGGGGCTTCCTGCCCAAGCCAGTGCGGCCCCCGGCCCTGCGCGCATTGATGACCCAGATGTTGTTGCGGCATCGGGGGTAGCGTCGAGCTTGCTCGACTGCCGCAGCGCCCCCGTAGAGTCGAGCTTGCTCGACTGCTGTGCGTACGATGCAAGAGCCAGTCGAGCAAGCTCGACTCTACGAAAGCGGCTGATCAATCATCCTTGCGGCCGAAGGCAGGCCCACCGGACCCGCAAACCGGAAAGGGTCAGATCCCGCCCGCGTCGCCTTCCGGCTCCAGCGCCTTCACCAGCACGGCGGCCTGGGTGCGGCTGTGGCATTCGAGCTTCTTCAGGATGGCGGTCACGTGCACTTTCACGGTGTTTTCGGCCAGGCCCAGTTCGTAGGCAATCTGCTTGTTCAGCAGGCCATCGGCCAGGCACAGCAGCACGCGGAACTGCTGCGGGGTGAGCTGGGCCAGGCGTGCGGCCAGCAGGGCATCGGATTCGCTGCGCTCCGGCGCCATCGCCGGGAACCACAGACTGCCGTCCAGTACCGCCTGCACCGCTTCGCCGATGGTTTCGGCCGGGGCCGACTTGGGAATGAAACCGGCGGCGCCGAACTGCTGGGCGCGGCGGATCACCCGCGGGTGGTCGTTGGAAGACAGGATCACCACCGGGATGTCCGGGTGCGAGCCGCGCACGTGCAGCAGCGCGGAAAACCCGTGCGCGCCGGGCATGGTCAGGTCCAGCAGCACCAAGTCCACATCCGGCTGGGCGTCGAGCGCCTGTGCCAGCGCATCGGCACTGGCCACTTCACGCACCTGGGCCAGCGGCAGGCTCTGCCGCAACGACTGCACCACCGCCGAACGCAGCAGCGGATGGTCGTCGGCGATCAGGATGGTGTATTCGCTCATGGGCCCATTGTACGGGCACTGCCGCGCATCCGCCGGGCGTGGCCCGGCGCGCCCACGGGCTCAGCGCCCGGCCGGTTCCACGCTGCTGCGCCAGGCATCCAGGAACTGGCGGCGTTTCAGCGCATCCAGGTAGACCAGCAGCCCCGGGCCGAGCTGGATCGGGCGACGGCTGCGGCCCGGCGCATCTTCGCTGCGTGCGTTGCCGGTGACGATCGGCATCAGCCGCGCCTGGCGTGACAGCACCTGCTGGCCACGCGGCGACAGCAGGTAATCGAGGAAGCGCCCGGCCTCTTCCGGGTGCGCGCCGGTGCGCGGAATCACCGCCGTGCGCAGCACCACCAGGGTGTAGTCCTCGGGTTCGACGATGGCCAGAGGTGCGCCGGCGTCGATGCGCGCCTGCGCATACGAGCCCAGCACGTTGTAGACCAGCGACAACTGGCCACTGGCCACCTGGTCCAGCAGCACGCCGGTGCGTTCCTCGCGCACCACCGCGTTGTCACCCAGCGCGCCCAGCAGCGCGCCGGCGATGCTGCCGCGCTGCGCATCCTGGGTGGCCAGCAGGTAGCCCACGCTGCTGCGTTCGATATCGTAGGTGCCGACCTTGCCACGCAGCGGCAGGCCCTCGGCACGCAGCAGGTCCAGCAGTTGCCGGCGCGTGCGCGGCGCCTTGGCCGCCGGCAGTACACGCGTGTTGTAGACCATCACCACCGGTTCGTAGCTGATACCGAACGCCTCGCTGCGCCACTGTGCCCACGCCGGCAGCGCGGCCGTCTGCGCCGAACGGTGCGGCACCGCGTGGCCATCGTTCACCAGTTTGGTCTGCAGGTCCATGCCGCTGGAAATCAGCAGGTCCGGCGAATCTGGGCCGCTGCGGTCGTGCAGGTAACGCGCGTACAGGTCCTGGGTGATGATGTCTTCGTAGACCACCGTGGTGCCGGGGTGCAGACGCTGGTAATCGGCGATGACCTCGGCAAACACTTCGATATCGGTGGTGCCGTGGATGCGCAGCTGCGCGGTCGCCGGGCCCTGCGCGGGAAAGCGCCGCACATCACCGGGCGCAGCCAGTACGGGGGCAGCCAGCAGCAGCGCCAGCGCGGCGGCGAACAGGCGGATCATGGGGTGCTCCGGGGCAGGCGGATGGTGGCCACCAGGCCGCCCTGCGGGCGGTTGCTGAGGTCGATGTGGCCGTTGTGGCTGTCCACCACGCGCTTGACGATGGCCAGGCCCAGGCCGGCGCCGCCGGCCGCCGCGCCCTCGCCGCGCGCAAAACGTTCGAACACGCGCCCGGCATCGGCCGCGGCAATGCCGGGGCCATGGTCGGCAATGGTCAGCACGGCCTGCCCGCCTTCCACGGTCAGCGCAATCTGCAGCGCGCCGTCGCCACCGTACTTCAGTGCATTGTCGACCAGGTTCTTGATGGCCTCGCGCAGCAGCAGCGCATCGCCCTGCACCTGCACCGGCTCGGCGGTCATGGCCAGCTGCACGCGCGGTGCCGGCCCGGCCTGCGGCAGCGCTTCGTGCAGGGCCTGGTGCACCGTCTCGGCCAGGTCAACCGCCGCGAAGCGCTGCAGGTGCGAGCGATGGATCACGCTGGCATCGCTCAGCAGCTGGTTCAGCAGGCGGCTCATGTGGGTGGCATTGCGTTCGATCGCCAGCAGGCTGCGGCGCATGTCCTGCGGATCATCATCGTCCAGCGCCAACTGCGCCTGAGCGCGCAACGCCGCCAGCGGCGTGCGCATCTGGTGCGCGGCCTCGGCCATGAACGCGCGCAGTGTCTCGTTGCTGCTGGACAGGCGCTCCATGAAACGGTTCAAGGCCGCGACCATCTGGTCCATTTCGCGCGGTACGCGCGCATCGAGCGGTTTCAGGTCGGACGGCTCGCGCCGCGACAACTCACGTTCCACACGTACCAGCGGACGGAACGCGCGATGCACGCCGAACGCCACCAGGGCCAGCAGCAGCCCGGACAGCACGCCAATGGCCAACAGCGCGCGGTTGACCATGTCCTGCGCCAACGCTTCGCGCGCACGCCGGGTCTGGCCCACCTGCACCTGCACGTCGCCCTGTGCAGACGCCGCCGCGAAACTGCGGCTGACCACCACGAAGCGCACGGTTTCACCGCTGTACGCGGCATCGAACAACTGCGGTTGCAGGCCCGGACGGCGCGGCGGCGCGGGCAGGTCACCGTAGCCGGTGATCAGGTTGCCGCGGCTGTCGGTCAGCCGGTAGAACACCCGGTCTTCTGCCGCCATCGACAGCAGGTCCAGTGCGGCATAGGGCAGATCCACCTGCCATTGGCCATCGACCAGCGCCACCGAATCGGCAATCGACAACGCCGAGGACACCAGCAGGTGGTCGTAGGACCGGTTGGCGGCACGCTGGCCGTAGTCGCGCGCGGCAAACAACAGCGCCACCGCGAACACCGCCAGCAACCCGCCCAGATACAGCAGCAGCGTGCGCCGCAATGAACCCGGCGCCGTGGCGCGTGCCTCAGCCATCGCCGTCAGTGCCGCCATCGGTGGGTTCCAGCAGATAGCCCACGCCACGCACGGTGGTGATGCGCACCGGTGCATCGGCCAGCTTCCTGCGCAGGCGCCCCACGTAGAGTTCGATCGCGTTCGGCCCGGCCTCGTCGTCGAAGCCGAACAGGCCGTTGCCGATCTCGTCCTTGCCCACCACCTGCCCCATGCGGCCTACCAGGATTTCCAGCAGACGGTATTCGCGGTTGGGCAGTTCGATCGGTTCACCATCCAGGGTGACACGGTGCGCCGCGTTGTCGAACTGGAAGCCGCCTACCTGCACCACCTCGCTGGCCTGGCCGCGCGCGCGCCGCAGCAGCACGCGGCAACGTGCTTCGAATTCGCGGAAGTCGAAAGGTTTACCCAGATAGTCATCGGCGCCTACGTCCAGCGCCTGTACGCGGTCTTCGATGCCATCGCGCGCGGTCAGCATCAGCACCGGGGTGCTGTCACCGCGTTCGCGCATGCCAGCCAGCACGCGCAGGCCATCCAGCTTGGGCAGGCCGATATCCAGCACCACCAGATCGAAGCTCTGGTAGCGCAGCACGCTGGCGGCGGCCAGGCCGTCGGCCTGCCAGTCCACGGCATGCCCACTGCGGCGCATGCGGCGGATGATGGCATCGGCCAGGTCCGGGTTGTCTTCGACCAGCAGCAGGCGCATTGGCGGGGAGCACGGGGCGCGGGGGGAAGCGAATGCTACCGCGTGCGGCGCGATGGCGTGTGGCGGGTGCATTCCGCCGGGCATGGCCCGGCGGTACCGGGGGCGTAGCGGCCGCGTTTACGCTGCACCGCACAAACCGCTGACAGGACGATGACAGCTACCGCAACCCAGACTGCGGCCGCGCACCATCCGGTGCCCACGATTGCCGCGCGCCTGGCGCGCACCTGGGAGGGTTTGTGGAACTGAAGTTTGCCTGGCAGCGCCCCGCCGCCATGATGGCCCTGGCTGCGCTGGCCGCGCCGGCCTTTGCTGAAGACGACCGGCCGGTCACCGCCACCGTCGGCGGCCGCCTGCACCTGGATTTCGCCACGTTCGACAACGACGACCGCGGCACCCCGAACAAGGACGACACCGAAGTACGCCGCGCCTGGCTGGACGTGTCCGGCAAGTTCTTCGTGGTCGACTACAAGATGGAAGCGGATTTTTCCGGCGACCGCGTGGAGGCCAAGGACGTCTACCTGAGCCGTGGCTTCGGCAGCGCCGGCCGGCTGACCGTGGGCCAGTTCAAGCAGTATTTCTCGCTGGATGACCGCACCGGGTCCAACTACGGCAGCTTCCTGGAGCGCGGCAACGCCGGTACCACGCTGGCGCCGCTGTACCGCCTGGGCGCGTCCTGGCAGGCCAATCCGGGCGATTTCACCTGGGCCGCCAGCGTTTACAGCCTGGAAAGCATCGACGCCTGGCAGGTGAAGGGCCGCGCTGCCGGCGGCCGCGTGACCTGGGCACCGGCCCCCCGCGATGGCGACGTGCTGCACCTGGGCCTTTCGCTGGCCCGCGAGGCCTACGACAACCCCGGCGCGAATGGCGCGTCCGGACTGAAGATACGCCCGCGCCCGGCCGGCCACCTGTCCGATGAAAGCCGCCTGACCCTGGTCGATTTCTCCGCCGGCCGCGACACCGACGTCAACAAGTGGTCGCTGGAGTACGCGCAGGTGCGCGGCCCGCTGTCCTGGCAGGGCGAATTCAGTGGCGCCACGTTCGATGACGGCGCCCAGCGCGGCGATGTCATGGCCGCCTACGGCATGCTGAGCTGGTTCGTGACCGGCGAAAGCCGCGCCTACGACCGCAAGACCGGCCGCTTCGCACGGGTGAAGAACATCCGTCACAAGGCCGGCGCCTTCGAAGTAGCGCTGCGCTACGACCAGATGTGGGGCGCACAGCACCTGGATGGCGCGCCCGACCTGCGCCGCGGCAGCACCGAAGCCTGGACGCTGGGCGGCAACTGGTACCTGCGCGACAACCTGCGCTTCATGGTGAACGTGATCGAGAGCCGCAACCGCGACCGCCTGGCCGGGGTGACGCTGGACCGCACGCGCGCGGTCACCGGCCGCCTGCAGTTCGACTTCTGAGCCACGCACTCCCTCTCCCCTCCGCCCTCTTCAACCGCAGTACGCAAGGAGTCCGTAGATGATGCTGAGCATCCTCGGCTTTGGCATGGTCATTACGTTCATGTACTTGATCATGAGCAAACGACTGTCGCCGCTGGTCGCCCTGATCACCATCCCGATCATCTTCGCCCTGCTGGGCGGCTTCGGCGCCAACATCGACGAAATGATGCTGGAAGGCATCAAGAAGATCGCGCCCACCGGCGTGATGCTGATGTTCGCCATCCTGTACTTCGGGGTGATGATCGATGCGGGCCTGTTCGATCCGCTGGTGCGGGTGATCCTGCGCTTCGTCAAGGGCGATCCGATGAAGATCGTGCTCGGCACCGCGGTGCTGGCCATGCTGATCTCGCTCGATGGCGATGGCTCGACCACCTACATGATCACCGTCTCGGCGATGCTGCCGCTGTACCAGCGCCTGGGCATGAGCGCGCTGAACATGACCTGCGTGACCATCCTGGCCGGCGGCGTGATGAACCTGACCCCGTGGGGCGGGCCCACCGCACGTGCCGCCACCGCGCTGCACGTGGACCCGGCCGATGTGTTCGTGCCGCTGATCCCGTCGATGGTGATCGCCTGCGCCGGTGTACTGGTACTGGCCTGGTACCTGGGCATGAAGGAACGCCGCCGGCTGGGCGTGGTCACCCTGCCGCAGAGCGGCAGCTGGATGGACAGCACCGTCTCCGATGACAACAACGCGCTGCCGTCGGTGGAAGACGCCGAGGACATCAAGCGCCCGAGGCTGCTGTGGGTGAACCTGGCGCTGACCCTGGCCCTGATGGGCGCGCTGATCGCTGGCGTGCTGCCGATGCCGGTGCTGTTCATGGTCGGCTTCGCCATCGCCTTGGTCATCAACTACCCGAACCTGGCCGAACAGCGCCGCCGCGTGGTCAACCATGCCGGCAACGTGCTGTCGGTGGTGTCGCTGATCTTCGCGGCAGGCATCTTCACCGGCATCCTGAACAACACCGGCATGGTCGAGGCGATGTCGCGCAGTTTCCTGGCGATCATTCCCGATGCGTGGGGACCCTACCTGGCAGTGATTACCGCACTGGCCTCGATGCCATTCACCTTCTTCATGTCCAACGACGCCTTCTACTTCGGCGTGCTGCCGATCCTGTCCGAGGCCGCCGGCAACTACGGCATCACCCCGGTGGAAATGGCCCGCGCATCGCTGGCCGGGCAGCCGGTGCACCTGCTCAGCCCGCTGGTGCCGTCCACCTACCTGCTGGTGGGCCTGGCCAAGGTTGAGTTCGCCGACCACCAGAAGTTCACCCTGAAATGGGCGGTCGCCATTTCCCTGCTGCTGATGGTCGGTGGCCTGCTGTTCGGCCTGTATCCCTTCGCTGCCTGATCCACGTCTCCAGGAGTCTTGTGCAATGACGCTTCGAATCGCTTACGTCACCAGCGGCATGGGCAGCGTGGGTACTGCCATCTGCCAGGGCCTGGCCCGTTCCGGCCACACCGTGGTGGCCGGCTGTGCACCGAACTCGCCGCGCAAGGCCAACTGGCTGCGCGAACAGCGCGAACAGGGCTTTGATTTCATCGCCTCGGAGGGCAACGCCACCGATTGGGCGTCCACCAGCGCCGCCTTCGCCAAGGTGCGCGCGGAAGTGGGCGAGATCGACGTGCTGGTAAACAATTCCGGCGGCAGCCGTGACCTGCTGTTCCGGCAGATGACCGTGGAGGACTGGAACGCGGTGATCGCCTCCAACCTCAACGCGCTGTTCAACCTGACCAAGCAGGTGGTTGATGGCATGGCCACGCGCGGCTGGGGCCGCATCATCAACATCGGCTCGGTCAGCGCCCACAAGGGACAGATCGGCCAGGTGAACTACGCCACGGCCAAGGCCGCCATGCACGGTTTCAGCCGGGCACTGGCCGCTGAAGTGGCCTCGCGCGGCGTAACGGTGAACACCCTGTCGCCCGGCTACATCGCCAGCCAGGCGATCAGCAGCTTCCCGCCGGATGTGCTGGATCGGCTGGCCGCCTCGGTGCCGGTGCGCCGGCTGGGCCGGCCGGAGGAAGTGGCCGGGCTGGTGGGTTGGCTGGCCTCGGACGAGGCTTCGTACGTGACCGGCGCCGATTACGCGGTCAATGGTGGCTTGTACATGGGTTGACCCCCACGCGTTGCAGTAGATCCACGCCATGCGTGGATGCTCGGTCGCCCCTGGGGTCAGAGCCCTTTCGCGCGCGAAACGGCTCTGACCCCGATGCGTTCTGCGATCTACCCGCGCGCCTGCGCCAGTGCGGTAGCCACCTCCTCCGGAAGGCCGGAGATGAAATCCACCTCGTCCGACTCCTCCACGATGTGGCCGTCGCGCGGCACCCACATCGCCTCGGGAATCGCGCGCAGCACCGGCCGTCCCGGCCATCGTGCCGGGAAGCGTGGCCGGTTCTGCGCCAGGTCGAAGCCCAGGCCCTGGGCGGCGTAGCCACCCTCGGCCAGCCGTTGTTCGATGCTGCGCAGCACAGCGGCGGTGTGCCGGTGCGATACAGGAACATCGTCGACCGTGGCGAACGGCACATACCAGGACGCTCCCAGGTTCCAGTACAGCGCCAGTGCGCTGGAGGCGGCCAACGACGGCTGTTCCAGCAGCCATTGCAGCGCATCCGACAACGTGTGGGTATCAGCGAACAGCATCAGCTGGTGGCGCTGCTGCGCCGTGGCCTGCTGCAGGAAGGGTTCGAGGACCGGCCAGCCCGCGTCCAACGCGGTCGCTACGGGTGAGAGCGTCGGCGGCACGACCTCTGCCCAGATATCGACATCACCTGCGGTGGCATCACCGAGTGCCGGGCCGCGTTCGGGTTCAAACGCCGCAGCCAGATCGTGCAGCTGCTGCGCGACCACGAACGGCAGGCCATCGTCGTACGCATCATCGATCGCCTCGGCAAACGGATCGAAGTCCAGCCCATGGTCGGTGTAGAAGCCATCGAGACACCGCTGCTCGATGCGACGGGCCAGCGCGTACGCCTCCTGCTCGTGGCTAGGCACCTCGCTGGCGTCTGCGTACTGGGCGAACCGGCCGGCGCCCAGCGATGCGTGCATCAGCCGTGCCGTGGCACGGTCCAGATCGCGTTGCTCCGCCAGCCAGGCCAGCACGTCGGGGCTGTCATCGTAGTTGCGCCGTGCAACGTAGATGTGGCGTTGTTCGGGCGAAGCGGTGTGCAGGTAGTCCTGCAGCAGGCGGCTGCAGGACGTGTGGTATTCGTCGGGGGTCACGTGGGGCTTCCGTGGCTCAGGGGCGCGTGTAGTCTAGCGGCCCGTTGCACCGGGGTCAGAGCCCTTTCGCAGGCGAAAGGGATCCGACCCCATCGCATCAGAACTCGGCGGCGACGGTCATGAACACCTGGCGCGGTGCGCTGGCATGGATCGCGTAGCGCGTGCCGTTCGGGTCGGTGGGTGCAAACGAACTCAACTGGCCGGCGTAGCGCTTGTTGGTCAGGTTGGTGGCGTTCAAGGAAACACGCACGTTGCGCAGGCCCAGCCCCGGGCCAAAGTCATAGCCGGCGCCGGCATCGAAGGTGGTCACGCCCGGCACCGACTGGTCGTTGGTGTAGGTGTAGTAGCGCTTGCCGGTGTACTTGGCGCGCAGGCTGGCGAAGAAGCCATCACGGTTCCAGCTGATTTCACTGGACGCCATGCGCTGCGGCGTGTCCACGGTGATCTTGCCGGCCACCGGCACGATCGCACCGCCAGAGGTGTAGTCATCCTCGTAGGTGGTCTTGTTCCAGGACAGCGCGTTGTACCACTGCAGGCCGTCGATGGGCTTGAGGATGAAGGTCAGCTCGGCACCATGGCTCTTCACCGAACCGACGTTGATGAAGCGCGTCACGCACTCAGGACGCGTGCCGACTTCGATGCTCGAGCACGGGTTCAGCGACAGCAGGCGGTTGTCGAACGTCACGTTGTAGGCGGCGATGGAGGCCTGGTACTTCTCACCGAACGTACGGAAGCCGGCTTCCAGACTCTTGGACTTTTCCGGCTCCAGCCCGGCGCTGGCCGCGAACGATTCCGGCGACACCTGCAGCGGGCCGCCGCTGCCACCGCCCACGAACGCGGCGATGTTTTCCGCGTACGAAGCGAACAGCTCGTTGTTGGCGTTGAGCTTGAAGCCCAGGCCCAGCTGCGGCAGCACCGATTCCTTGGCAGTGAGCGTGCCCGAAGCAATGCTGGTTTCAACGCCGCCCTTCGCAGTGGCGCGCATGCGGGTGTTCGGGCTCTTGATGCCCACATCCACGGTCAGGCGCTGGTCGAGGAAGCGCATGCGGTCCTGCACGTAGAACTGGCGCGTGCGGATGTCGAAGTCCTGGTTGAACAGCAGGCGGTCAGGATTCTGCAGGTACAGATCGTCCAGGAACGGCCCGCTGATGTAGTAGAAATTGCGCGAGACGTTATGGTCGTTCTGCTCGTACCACAGGCCCGCTTCCAGCTCGTGGATGCCTACCGTCCACGACAGCGCGGCGGTCAGGCCATCGCGGTTGATGGTGTAGTTGGTGCTGCGGATCGAGATCGGCAGCATGCGGTCGGTGCCCGGGTGGGACGGCTGGCCCGGCGCCCACCAGTGGCCCTGGCCGCGGTTGTCGTGGTGGTAGGCCAGCAGCTTCAGGCGGCCCTGCTCGCCCAGGCGCAGATCGGCATCGGCCGAATACAGATTGTCATCGCGCAGTGCGCGGCTCTGGTAGTAGGCGTCGTCGATGCTGTTGACCCCGCCGCTGAAGGCGCACTTGGCCGGATCACGGGTACCGGGTGCGCAGTAGGCTGCGGCCACGGCACGGTCCCAGTCCGGCGCGTAGATGTTCCAGTCCCAGCCCAGGCCGCGCGCCAGCATGTCCTTGGACAGGTAGGCATAGTTGGCCTGGCTGGCGCGCGAGGTCGCCACGAACGCACCGAAACGATGGTCGCCCACGTTCCATACCGCCTTGGCGTTGAACTGGCGGGTGGTCTGGTTCTGGTACGGTGCGGCCCACATGTCCTGGTCCTGGTGCACGCCGGACACGTACGCCGAGAAGCCATTGATATCGCCGGTATCCACGCGCAGGTAGCCACGGCGCTGGTTGTCGTCGCCCACGGTGATGCTGGCGCGGCCGCCGAATTCGGTGGACGGGTCCATCGAGAAGTACTGGATGGTGCCGCCCAGGTTGCTGGTGGAGGCCACGCCCAGCGAGCCGATGCCCTGCGACAGTTCGGCACCGGCCAGGTTTTCGGCAATGATCGCGCGGGCAATGCTCAGGCCGTTGTAGTTGCCGTAGCTGTTGTCGCCCAGTGGAATGCCATCGAGCGTGTAGCCCAGGCGGCTCTTGTCGAAGCCGCGCAGGCTGATGGTCTGCGATTCTTCATTGGCGCCGAACGCATCGTTGGATTGCACGGATACGCCCGGCAGGCGGTCGAGGATCTTCTGCCCGCTGGTGCCCGGCGGCAGCACCTGCTTGTCGACGGCGGTGATGCGCTGCACCTGGCGGGTTTCGCCCTGGCCGATCACGGAGACCGTGTCCAGCGTCTGCGCGCTCAGCGCGGCATCGGTGCTGGCGGCGGTGGTTTCGGCGGCATGGGTGCTGGCGGCGGCGGAAAGGGCAATCGCCACGGCGATCGTCAGGTATCGGGTCTGCATGTGAGTCCATTGCATGGGGGAAGACCGGCGCGTCTGCGCGCGGCGCGCCGCCACTATGCGAATGGAAGATGAAAGGTTGTTTACGAAGCGGCGCGCGTGCTGCGGGCGGTGACGTGCGTCTCGTTTGTGGGGGTGGGCGTGTCGGCAGGGCTGCCGCCCTGCACCTGCTCACTTCAACGGCAACGGCAACGGCCTGCTATCCGTGGGGTGGCGAGGTGGGTCCGGTTGCGGGGGACGCCGCAAGTACGTCCGTGTAGGCTTGGCCGCGGCATCCATGCCGCGGACACCCCCGCAACCGGACCCACCCCGCCTTCGACAGTTGGCCGCCAGCTGTTGGAACGGCACGGGGTCGGATCCCGTTGCGTAGCAACGGGCTCCGACCCCATGTTGTTTATCGATGTTTGACGGATTCATCCACGCATGGCGTGGATCTACTGCTGTCGTACGCCATTTACTCTGGGGCCAGCTGGTCCATGCGGATGCGGTTGGCAAACAGCGAGAACGCCAGCATGCCGGCCAGGCCGTTGGCGCGGCTGACCCAGTGCGGCAGCCAGCGCGGGGGCTTCAGTACGCCGGCTTCAAACAATGGTGCGAACGCGATGGCGTCGGTCAGGCTCATCTTGCCGGCGAACAGCCAGCGGCAGACCTGCAAGCGATCCTGCGCGAGCATGTGGCGGAAGAAGGTGTGCACCGACACCAGGCCGCGCAGGTAGACGGTGTCCTTGGTGAACGCCAGGCCGCCGCTGGGGGGCACGCCGCGGAACACCCGCTGCGCGGAAGCGAAACTTTCTTCCGGGTTCTGCCCGGCCTCGCAGAAGTAGCGGTAGACCTCGATGAAATCAGCGCCCTCGCGTGCCATCGCGATGGCCTCGGTGCGCAGGCTGATGCGCTTCAGGCGCTCGATGTCGATGCTGCCGGTGATCTGTTCGGCAAACGTCGCCAGCCCTTCCTGGGTGGCCGTGACCCGCGGCGAGGACAGGCCCAGGCTGGGCAGCACCGGCTGATCGCGCCCGTTCAACGCCGTAAGCGAATGCACCAGTGCTTCATGGTGGAAGAGCTGCGCGCGGTCGTAGGCACTGAAACGCGCGGTGGTGCGCAGGCGGATTCGGGTCGGCCCAGCGGCGGCCTTCGAGACCAGGTCCGGGTCAAGCTGCACCTGGATGATGCGCGATTCGAAGAAGGCGTCCAGATCGTTCTGCAGCTGCAGCTGCAGCGCGATGGCCGACACCGGCACCTGTTCTTCCGGGGCCAGCAGTTCGTGGTCCAGCTCCGCGGCGATCTGGATGAAATGCCGCGCCGCGTCGCGCGTGCTGGGGCCATTGCCGGGCAGTGGCTGCTCGGGTGCGCCGAACAGCTGTACGGAACAGCGGTCGACAGTGGCGGTGCCCAGTCCTTCCAGCAGCTGCGCGGCCAGATCCCAGCTCTGCGCGGACTGGCGCACGTAATGCCCCAGTGGGTGGCTTTCATCGCACGCGCTGGCGATGGCCTCCAGGGCGCGGCGTTCTTCACTGAAATCCAGGCGGGGGTAATCCACCTGGGGCAGCACCGGTTGGCCACGTGCCACGCTGGCCAGGAACGGCGCCTGCGCGGTGGCGGGCCAACTGGTGAGCCCCAGCAGGCGAATACCGCCCACGGCCTCGACCAGGCGCGCATCGAGCGCGGCATGATGGGCCACATCACGGTCCAGCGTTACGGTGGGTTCCATGGGCGGACTATAGCGCCCTGCCCTTGCTTTGGTAGGTGCCCACCTTGGTTGGCACACGCCGAAGGCGGGCTGCGGACAGATTCATTGCAGGGGTCAGAGCCCATTGCGGTGCAATGGGATCCGACCCCGCCGCGCGCGATCAGCGTCGGCGCGGTTTGCTGGCCGGGCGGAACTGCTGGCCCTTGCCCTTCTTGCCGCCGCGTTCCTGCGCGGTCTCGGCCTGGCGTACGGCCAGCTTGGCCGCGGCCGCGGCGACCTCTTCCTTCAGCTTGAAGTAGTTCAGCAGCCGGCTTTCTTCAATTTCGCCAGCATCGATCGCCGCGCGTACTGCACAGCCCGGTTCCTGCTGGTGCTTGCAGTCGTTGAAGCGGCACTGTTCGGCCAGGGCTTCGATATCGGCGAACCCCCCCTCGGACAGCGTTTCTTCGCCGGTCGGCTTCAGCTCGCGCATGCCGGGGGTATCGATCAGGCAGGCGCCGGTCGGCAGCGGCATCAGCGCGCGGTGAGTGGTGGTGTGGCGGCCGCGCGAATCGTTGGCGCGCACCGCATTGGTCTTCATGCGCTGCTCGCCCAGCAGGGTGTTGGTCAGGGTGGATTTGCCCGCGCCCGACGACCCCACCAGCACCACGGTGCGGCCCGGCCCCAGCCACGGCTGCAGCACGGACACGCTGTCGGCATCCAGACCATTGATCGCGTGCAGCGCGATACCCTGCATCTCCAGCTCCTCCAGCACCGCCAGCGCATCCTCGCTGTACTCGGTCTGGTCGGCCTTGGTCAGCACCACCACCGGCTCGGCACCACCACCACCGACCAGCAGCAGGTAGCGTTCGATGCGGCGCGGATTGAAGTCGGCATCCAGGCCACAGACGATGAACACCGTGTCGATGTTGGCGGCGATCACCTGCTGGTGGTAGTGCTCACCTGCGGCACCGCGCTTGATGGCGGTACGCCGCGGCAGCAGGGCGACGATGCGGATGCCGTCCAGCAGCACCCAGTCGCCCACCGCCGGCCGCTCATGGCTGGGGAAGCGCGGGCGCTGCCATTCCGGCAGCGATTCGGCCTTGATCGACGCCTCCGGGCCATCGGCCACTACGTAATGCGTGCGGTGCTGTTCGATCACCCGCGCCGGACGGGCCTGCGGGTGCTCGGCCATCGCGGCCTGCCAGTCGGCCTGCTGCGGCGGGCCCGGCCAGGGCCAGCCGATGGTCTGCAGGGCGTTGAAATCGGGGGTCTGGGTCATCGCCGCCATTCTAACCGGCCCGATGACCTGCCAGCCCAGCAACGGCAGGCCCTGGGCCCTTGCCATGCACTGCAGCAATTCCGGTAGGATGGAAACCCCATGCCTTTTGACGGCCCAGCCCCATGTCCACCCCCTCGCCCAAGCCCCTGGCCATCCGCGAGCGCCTTTCCGAAGTGCGCTACGAAATCCGCGGAGAACTGGCCCGGCGAGCGCGGGAGCTGGAAGCGCAGGGCCGCAAGCTGATCAAGCTGAACATAGGCAACCCCGGCAACTTCGGCTTCCGTGCGCCGGAGCACCTGCAGCGCGCGATTGCCGATGACATGGGCCGTACCGACCCCTACACCCACCAGCAGGGCCTGCCGGTCGCACGCGAAGCCATTGCCGCCGCGTATGCGCGCCGCGGTGCGCCCGATGCGCATCCGGACCGCGTGTTCGTCGGCAACGGCGTGAGCGAACTGATCGATCTGTCGCTGCGGGCGCTGTTGAACCCGGGCGATGAAGTGCTGGTGCCCTCGCCGGACTACCCGCTGTGGTCGGCCGCGGCCATCCTCAACGACGGCCGCCCGGTGTACTACCGCTGCGCGCCGGAGAACGGCTTCCAGCCCGACCCGACCGAGATCGAGACGCTGGTATCTTCGCGCACCCGCGCCATCGTGCTGATCAACCCGAACAACCCCAGCGGCGCCAGCTACCCGCGCGAACTGCTCGAGCGCGTGGTCGAGATCGCGCGCCGCCACAACCTGCTGCTGCTGGTCGATGAGATCTACGACCAGATCCTGTACGACGATGCGGTGTTCCAGCCGGTCGCGCCGCTGGCCGGCGATCACCCCTGCCTGACCTTCAGCGGCCTGAGCAAGGTGCACCGTGCCTGTGGCTGGCGCGTGGGCTGGGCCCACCTGAGCGGCGACGATGCGCGCCTGGGCGATTTCCGCGCCGCGCTGGACCTGCTCAGCGCGCTGCGCCTGTGTGCCAACGTGCCGGGCCAGTACGCCATCGACGCGGCGGTAAACGGCCCCGATACCATTTCCGAGCTGTGCGCCCCCGGCGGGCGCCTGTATGAAACCCGGCGCGCGGTGATCGAAGCCTGCGAAGCCAGCGAACACCTTTCGCTGGTTGCCCCGGCCGGCGCGCTGTACGCGTTCCCGGCCGTGGTGGGCGCCGCCGCCAAGGGCTTCGACGATCACAACTTCGCGCTCGACCTGATGAACAACGAAGGCGTGCTGGTGGTGCCCGGCTCCAGCTTCAACGTGCCCTACCGCCACCACTTCCGCGTGACCCTGCTGCCGGAAGCCTCGGTGATGCGCGATGTGTTCGCACGCATCGACCGCGTGCTGGCCCGCCGCGCCGAGGACGCCACCAAGGTCGTGCCGCTGAAGCCACGCCGTTCGGTGGCCTGAGCCGTGGCGCTGCGTTACCTGGCGCTGGGCGATTCGTACACGATCGGCGAAGCGGTGGATGTTGCAGGCCGCTGGCCTCACCAGTTGGCCGCCGCGCTGCGGGCCGAGGGCGTGGCAGTGGCTGAACCGCAGACCATTGCGACCACCGGCTGGACCACCGATGAACTGGATGCGGGCATCGATGCGGCCGCACCGCAGGGTCCGTTTGACTTCGTCAGCCTGCTGATCGGGGTGAACAACCAGTACCGGGGCCGTGCGCTGGACGAGTACCGCGCGCAGTTCCAGGCGCTTCTGAAGCGCGCGATCGGCTTCGCCGGCGGGCGCGCCGAGCGCGTGCTGGTACTGTCCTTCCCCGATTGGGGCGTCACCCCGTTCGGCGCCGGCAGTGGCCGCGATCTCGCACAGGTTGCCGCGCAGACCGATGCCTTCAATGCGGCCGCCGCCGCGATCTGCAAAGCCCACGCCGTGGCTTTCGTCGACATCACCGACATCAGCCGTGCGTACGGCCACGACCCGGCGATGATTGCCAGCGATGGGCTGCATCCTTCGGCGGCGATGTATGCGGTGTGGACTACATGCGCATTGCCGGATGCCGTGCGCCTGCTGGCCGGAGCCGGCTGAGCACATGGACGGCACGCCACGGAACGGCACACCGCTGCACTGTTCACCGCTCGATGCCGCGCAGGCACGGGCGATTGCCGAAGCCTTCCGGCCTGCGCAGGCCTGGGGCAACCGCCGCGATTACTACTACACCCGCGGCAAGCTGGGCAGCGATCCGCTGTACGACGGGGTGCTGCAGCACCTGCCTGACGATGGCCAGCCGCTGCTGGACCTGGGCTGCGGGCTGGGCCTGTTCGCCCATGTGCTGCGCCAGCGCGGCCGCCACGCGCCGTATCTGGGCGTGGATGTGGACGCGGGCAAGATCGCCCGTGCGCAGCGCGCGGGCACCGGCCTGGCCGACGTGCAGTTCGATTGTCTGGATGTACAGGCGCCCTTGCCGGCCCACCACGGCCACGTGCTGCTGCTGGACGTGCTGCAGTATCTGGATGCGCAGCCGCAGCTGGCGTTGCTGAAGGCCGCCAGCGCGCGCGTGGCCCCCGGTGGACGCCTGTTGCTGCGCACGCCGCTGGCGACCGGCGACCAGCGCGACCGCACCACCCGGGTGGCCGACCGGCTGGCCTGGCTGGTGGGCTGGATGGGCACGCGGCCGCGCCACTACCCGGACCCGGCGCAGTTGCGCGCCACCCTGGTCACCTGCGGCCTGCAGGTGGGCCAGGTGCGCCCGCTGCATGGGCGCACACCGTTCAACAGCTGGCTGCTGGTGGCCCAGCGCTAGCCGGGCCCTGCCCGGCGGATTACCTGCGGGCCGCTGCGCTCGCCGGGCATGGCCCGGCGCTACCGGTCATGCGGCCGGCAATTCGGCCTTCAGGCCACGCTCGTCCAACTCCTGCAGCACCCGCTCGATGATGGCCAGGTTCTGGCCATGCGCGGCGCCTTCGTGCAGCAGCACGATGGCACCGGGCTGCAGATCCGGCAGCAGGCGGGCCAGCACGCCCTCGGGGGTGCAGCCCACGCCGTCGAAGCCGCGCGCGCTCCAGCCCACCCGTACCAGCCCCAGCGCTTTCAACGCCGGCGCCACGAACGGATTGGTCATGCCCACCACCGAGCGGTACCAGCGCACCGGACGCCCGGCCACCGCCTGCAGGGCGTGGTGGCAGGCCTCGATCTCGGCGCGCATGGCTGCCGGCCCCAGCCGCCAGAAGCGGGTCTGCGGATGGGTGTGGCTGTGGTTGCCCAGGTCATGGCCGCGGCGCAGGATCTCCTCCACTAGGGCCGGATGCGCCAATGCGCGCTCGCCGACCAGGAAGAACGTGGCCTTGGCCTGGTGCCGGTCCAGCAGGTCCAGCACGGCCGGGGTCTCGGCGCTGGGGCCGTCGTCGATGGTCAGCCAGACGCTGTTGCCGCTGGCCGGCAGGCGGTCGAGCACCGGCGCGTAGAACCGGCTGTTGGGCAGGAACACCGGTACCAGGAACAGCGCGTGGCTGGTCACCATCAGCGGCAGCCCCCAGGCCCAGCCGGCCCACCACCAGACCAGGATCACGGCCAGTTGCGACGCCACCAGCCAGGGCAGCCAGCGCCAGGGCCGGGAGGGGATGCGATGCAATGTTCCTGCGTTGGTCATGCCCCATGATGCCATGGGGCGTAGAATGAGCGATTCGAATTTCCCGGACCACGACTGCCATGTCCCTCGATCCCGCCCTGCGTTCGCGCATCGAATCCCTCCTCAACGCCAACCGCGTCGTGCTGTTCATGAAGGGCCAGCCGTCCATGCCGCAGTGCGGCTTTTCGGCCAAGGCCGTGGGCGCCCTGCAGGATCTGGGCGTGGACTTCGCCCACGTGAACGTGCTGGCCGACCAGGAAATCCGCGAAGGCATCAAGGCCTATGGCGACTGGCCGACCATCCCGCAGCTGTACATCGACGGCGAACTGGTCGGTGGCAGCGACATCGTGCTGCAGATGGCCGCCAGCGGTGAGCTGAGCAGCGTGCTGGGCCTGGCCGCGCCGGACCGTACCCCGCCGCGCATCACCGTGACCCCGGCCGCCGTGGAAATGCTGAAGGGCGCGCTGGCCGATGCCCCCGGTGCCTCGCTGCAGCTGACCATCGATGCGCGCTTCCAGCCGAACTTCCAGCTGGCCCCGCACGACGACAGCGCCATCGCCGCCGAATCCAACGGCCTGCGTGTGCAGTTCGACCTGTCCAGCGCGCGCCGCGCCGACGGCATCACCATCGACTGGGTGGACGATATCCGCGGCAAGGGCCTGGCCATCGACAACCCGAACGCGCCCAAGCCGGTGCAGGAAATCAGCGTGCGCGACGCCGACGATCTGGTGCGCGCTGGCAACGTGACCCTGGTGGACGTGCGCCCGGCCGATGAACGCGCAATCGCTGCGGTGGGCGTGCCGTTCAAGAGCTTCGACGGCAACGGCCGTGCCGAGCTGGAAGCCCTGCCCAAGGACACCGCGCTGGCCTTCCTGTGCCACCACGGCGGCCGCAGCGCGCAGGCTGCCGAACAGTTCCGCACCCTGGGCTTCACCAAGGTGTTCAACGTGACCGGCGGCATCGATGCGTGGTCGGATGACGTGGACAACGGCGTGCCGAAGTACTGATCGGTACCGCTACGGGTCAGAGCCCTTTCCGCAGGAAAGGGCTCTGACCCCAGCACAGAAAACGCCGGCATTCACCGGCGTTTTTTTGCATCCACGCATCGCGTGGGTCTACCCGGCAAATCCACCTTCGGCCAGGTAATCCAGTTCTTCCGGGCTGGGAATGCGCCCCAGCACCGCGTTGCGGTGCGGGAAGCGACCGAAGCGGCGGATGATGTCGCGGTGCAGTTCGGCGTACTGCAGGTATTCCTTGTCGCCCAGCACATCGAACATGGCCACCGAACGATCCTGGTCGAACGGATCTTCGGAATGTTCGAACGGCAGGTAGATGAAGGCACGCAGCTTGGGCACCAGCTGCAGGTCCAGCCCTTCTTCGATGGCGCGCATGGCGTAGTGCCGGGCCAGACCATCGGTGGCGTAGGAATGGGCGGTGCCACGGAAGCAGTTGCGCGGGAACTGGTCCAGCAGCAGCATCAGCGCCAGCGCGCCTTCGGCACTGCCCAGCCAGTGTTCGCGCCCACGCGCCGCTGCGGCGTAATGCTCGTCCAGGAAGCGCTCACGGAAGCGTGCGTCGAACGCGTCGTCGCGCGCGAACCATTTGGCCGGCCCGGCCTCGCTCCAGAATTCCACCACTTGCGCGGCAACGTCCATCACCTACTCCCAGGGCCCGCGCGCCGCGCCAGGCCGTCATCAATCATTCGTCGAAGCGCAGGTGGCGGACCGACTTGCCGTTGCGCCGGATAAGCTTAAGCGCCTCGATGCCGATCTGGATATGGTTTTCCACGAACTGGGAGCTGACCTTGGCATCGGAGGCCTCGGTTTTCACCCCGTCGGGGATCATCGGCTGGTCGGACACCAGCAGCAGGGCGCCGCTGGGAATGTGGTTGGCGAAGCCGGCGGCGAACACGGTGGCCGTTTCCATGTCGATGGCCATGCAGCGCATGGCCCGCAGGCGTTCCTTGAACGCCTCGTCGTGTTCCCAGACCCGGCGGTTGGTGGTGTAGACCGTGCCGGTCCAGTAGTCATGGCCCAGGTCGCGGATCATGGTGGACACCGCACGCTGCAGGGCGAAAGCCGGCAATGCCGGCACTTCCGGCGGCAGGTAGTCGCCCGAGGTGCCCTCGCCGCGGATGGCCGCGATCGGCAGCACCAGGTCACCCAGCGCGTTCTTGCGCTTCAGGCCGCCGCACTTGCCCAGGAACAGCACCGCCTTGGGCATCACCGCCGACAACAGGTCCATGATGATGGCCGCGTTGGGGCTGCCCATGCCGAAGTTGATCAGGGTGATGCCGTCGATGGTGGCGCTGGCCATGGGCCGGTCCAGGCCGACGATGGGCGCGCCGGTCAGTTCGGAAAAGGTGTGCAGGTAGCCGCCGAAGTTGGTCAGCAGGATGTGCTCACCAAACTGGTCCAGTGGCACGCCGGTATAGCGTGGCAGCCAGTTGTCGACGATTTCCTGTTTGCTTTTCATGCGCGGTCCGGTGCGGCGGGGGGGCCATTGTAGGCAACGCCGCGCCTGCCCTGCCACACAAACAGAAGGGGGCGGCCCTGCGGCCGCCCCCTCTGCTTCCGCTGCGCGAACCGATGGCTTAGAAGCGCATCGACCAGCGCAGGTTGGCACCGTGGTCGCGGCTTTCGTCGCCGAACTGGCCGCTGTAGCCCAGTTCCAGCTGCTGCTTGGCGGTCAGCCACGCCGACAGGCCCAGTTCGGCCACCACCGCGCTGTCGGCGATGGGGGCACCGTTGACCACGAAGCTGTCGCCGCCGCTGGCAAAGCCCAGGCGGGCTGCCGGGTTGCGGTCGCCACTGGCGTGGCGGTAGGCCACCGCGCCGCGCACGTGCAGCCAGCTGTCCTGCTGGAACGAGGCCTTCAGGCCCTTGTCGAAGCGCACACCGGCCGTGGCCAGAGTGGTGCGCACGTCATCCACCGACCCCTGCAGGGCCGCGGCACCGCCGCGCTCGTCCACGTGCTTGGTGTCCACTTCCACGCGGGCCACCTGCAGGTACGGCTCCAGCCCGGCCTCGCGGCCGCCGAAGCGGTAGGCCGCTTCGATGAACGCCTGGCGGGTATGCGCGTCGTAACGGGCGCTCAGGGTGTCGCTGTAACCGGCGAATGCCAGTTCACGGGTGCTGTCCACCTCGTGTTCGCTCCAGGCCAGGCCGCCACGCAGGCCGAAACCACCCCAGTTGTGGCTGGCGTAGGCGCCGAAGTGCGTGTTGTCCACCTTCGACTTGGCACGGCGGCCTTCGCCCTGCTTCACGTCGGTGCGGCCGGTACCGGCCAGCACGCCCAGCTGCCAGCCACCGAACTCGCGGTCGGCACCGACCAGCAGGCCGTTGCTGTTGGCTTCGGTGCGGGCGGTGTTGCGGTTGCCGTCCAGGGTGGTGCCGCCGGCCAGCGCCTGCACCCACACACCGGTGGCGTCGCCGCCTTCGGCACCCGGCGCAGCCGCGCCGACGCGGCGTGCCAGGGCCGCGTCACGCACGTAACGGCTGCCTTCCAGCAGCGCCATGCCAGTGGCGGCGTGCAGTTCACCGCTCAGGCTGTCCAGTGCGCTGCCCACCTGTTCCGGGAACAGCATGGTGAGCGGCTGCGGCAGGCCCTGGTTGACTGCCAGGCCGTCGGCCACGGTAGCCACGGCCCGCTGGTTGGCGGTGGTGGCCGAGCTGGCCAGCGCGTTGCCGCGGGTCACTTCAATGCGGGCGCCAGCGGCGGTGTAGGCCAGGCTGAACTGCATGAAGGGCGAGAAGGCGCTGAAGTCGGTGGTCGCGAACTGACCGTCCACGCCGCCGTCGGCCTGGATGAAGTTGAACTGCTCGCCCAGGTAATAGATGCCCGGTTCCGGCAGTGCCACCAGGGTACCGTCCAGGGTGGCGGTTCCGGTCACGTGCAGCTGGTCGCTGCGGCTGCCCGGGGCCACTTCGGCCTGGTACACGCCGGTGGCGGTCTGCACGTAGTCACCGTTGATGGTGAGCGTACCGATCGAGTTGCCCGGAGCGATGATGCCGGCCACGGTGGTGTCACCCAGCTGGCCCACGCCCTTCAGCGTGCCCTTTTCACCCACGAAGGTGCTGCCGCCGGTCTGCACGCCATTGAACGAGACCACGCCACCGGTGACGGTCAGGTTCGAGCCGTCCAGCACGCCGGTGGTGGTGATGCGGCTGCTGCCGCCCAGGCTGTTCAGCGCGGTGTTCTGCAGGGTGCCGTTGAGCAGGAAGGTGCCGCCGGTCACGTCCACTGCGCTGGTCAGCGTGTTCACACCGTCCAGCTCCAGCACGCCTTCGCGCAGCACGGCACCATTGAAGCTGTTGTCGCCGCTCAGGCGCAGCCAGCCGATGCCGCTCTTGGTCAGCTTGCCCGGGCCGCCGATGTCGTTGGTCCAGTCGTCCCACGCATCGCCTTCCCACACCTTCAGGCCACCGGCCTTCTGGTTCATCACCACGTCGGTATCCACGCGCAGCGAGCCGTAGCCTTCGATGGCCTTGGCCAGGTTCATCAGGCCCCAGCCGTAGACATCGTCCACGCCTTCGGCGCCCAGATCGGTGGCGGTGGTCAGCAGCACGTCGCGCACCTGCGCGTTGTCCAGGTACGGGAAGCGCTCGAACAGCAGGCCCAGCGCGCCGGTAACGTGCGGGGCAGCCATGGAAGTGCCGGTCATGCTGTCATAGGCGTAGGTCGGCATGCGCACGGTTACGTCAAACGCCACACCGTCGTTGTTGTCACCGGTGGGATAGACATTGCCGGCCAGCTGGGAATCGGCGCCATAGACCGTCGAGTTGATATCGCTGCCCGGAGCAGCCAGGCACCAGTTGGCAGCCAGGCCACAGCGCATCGAGCTGATCGCCAGCACACTGTCCTGGTCGACGTTGACCACGGCCAGCCAGTACGGCTCCAGATCGGCCTGCACGCGCGGCAGCGTGGCATGCACGCCAGCGATGGGCGCGCTTTCCGGCGAGGTGTTGTAGGGATAGATATTGCCCGCAGCCCACACCTGGATCATGCCGTTGGCACGCGAGCCATCGCCGATGATGTTGAAGTAGTCTTCGTAATCGGGGTTCTCGTAGAAGTTCGCATCCTGCTCGGCCGCGCTGACGGGTTCGCGGGTGAAGCCCCAGCTGTGATTGACCGCACGCACCTGCTGCGCGTTCATCTGCGCATACATGTCGGCGAAGGTCTCATCGGACGGGCCCACGCCGCCCAACGACCCCTGGCTCAGGACGCCGTTGTCGTTGTAGATCAGGCTGGCGCTGTTGAAGAACAGCCGGGCCACGCTCAGGTCCGCGCCGAATGCCACACCGTGCGTGCCATTGCCATCGCGGTTTGCCGCAATGGTGCCGCCTACGTGCGTACCGTGAGTGTTGTAGGTCAAACCTTCGACGTAGTCGTAGTCGGCCAGCAGGGCCAGCTGTGCCGGGGTCAGACTCGCGTCAAACACCAGCGCATCGATCGCCACCTGGTCGCCATCACTGCTGAAGCACGCATCCGGACCGCGCAGCGCACTGCTGTTGGTGCACGGCGAACCATCGGCCAAACGGTCGGCCAGGTGGATGCTGCGGTGGTTCTTGCCAGCGAATTCCGGGTGGTCCAGGCCGGTGCCGCTGTCGAACACGCCCAGGCGGATACCGGCGCCGGTCAGGCCGCGCGCATAGGCAGCGTCGGCGTTGATGGCCTGCAGGCCCCAGTCGTTGTTGAATTCAGTGGTGCGCCAGCTGGCGGCATCGCCGGCCTGGCCCATGATCGGTTGCGGGGCGACGTCCACGTCGGCGGCGGCAATGGCCAACGCCGGCGACGGCGAGGTGGTGGCCGCCGGTGCGGCAAACGCGACCTGCAGGCTGCGCTGGAACTGGTAACGCGACAGTTCGTCTGCGTTGCCGGCCTGGGCCAATGCCGGCAGCGCAGCAGCCATCAGCAGCGAACCGACAATGGCCGACGCAAGCGGGGAGGGGAGGATGGAGCGGCGGGAAGCGGTGGAGCGATACAACGGAGAAACAGTCATCTGCAGTTACGTCCTTGATTCCATGGAATAATTCAGGTGCAGCTCCGTCATGGAGCGATGAAAATGCACCCTCGCGGCGGATCAGCGCGCGCTAACCCACCGCGTAGTAGCGGCAGGCATTACGAAAAATTAATACTTCATTCACGATTTCTGTATAGGGGAATCCCTACCCCGCCCCCCCTGCCCAACGTCACTTGGCAAGCGGCATCGGCGACAGATAGCGTCGCTGGGTTCCCACGATTGGCCAGGACATCTGCATGACATCGACGCTGCTGCGCGCCGCCCTGGGGCTGGCATTGGTTTCGTTGAGCAGCGCACCGGCGGTGGGCGCGTCGCGCTTCGTGGCCGACCCTTACCCCAGCACGTACCAGGCCCAGCCCGGCACGCCGGTACTGATCCACAACGCCACCGTGCTGACCGGCACCGGCCAGCGCCTGGACAATGCCGATGTGCTGTTGCGCGATGGCCGCATCGTGGCCGTCGGCCAACGCCTGCAGGCCGATGCCGGGGTTACCCGCATCGATGCACAGGGCAAGTGGGTCACCCCTGGCCTGATCGACGTGCACTCGCACCTGGGCGTGTACCCCAGCCCGGGCGTGGGCGCGCACAGCGATGGCAATGAAATGACCGCACCGGTCACCGCCAACGTCTGGGCCGAGCATTCGGTGTGGCCGCAGGACCCCGGCTTCCAGGCGGCGCTGGCCGGTGGCGTGACCAGCATGCAGGTGCTGCCCGGCTCGGCCAATCTGGTGGGCGGGCGCGGGGTGGTGCTGAAGAACGTGCCGGCCACCACCTACCAGGCCATGAAGTTCCCCGGCGCGCCGTGGGGCCTGAAGATGGCCTGCGGTGAAAACCCCAAGCGCGTCTACGGCGGCGGCAAGGGCGTTGCCCCCGGCACCCGCATGGGCAACGTGGCCGGCTACCGTGCCGCCTTCATCGATGCAGCCGACTACATCGCCAAGAACAGCCCGAAACCGGCCAAGCGCAAGAGCTGGTTCGGCAGCGACAAGGGCGACAGCGCCGGTGATGCCGGCGGCAAGCGCGACCTGAAGCTGGACACCCTGGCCGGGGCGATCCAGGGCGACATCCGCGTGCACATCCACTGCTACCGCGCCGACGAAATGGCCACCATGCTCGACCTGGCCAAGGAATTCGGTTTCAAGGTCGCTGCCTTCCACCACGGCGTGGAAGCCTACAAGCTAGCCGACCGGCTGGCCGCCGACGGCGTCTGCGGCGCCCTGTGGGCCGACTGGTGGGGCTTCAAGATGGAAGCCTTCGATGGCATTGCCGAGAACATCGCGCTGGTGGACCGGCCGCAGAACAGCTGCGCCATCGTCCATTCCGATTCGCCCGAAGGCATCCAGCGCCTGAACCAGGAGGCAGCCAAGGTGATCGCTGCGGCGCGCCGCGCACAGATGCCGGCGATCGCACCCGAACGGGCAATTACCTGGATGACCGCCAATGCGGCCAAGGCGCTGGGCATCGAGGGCCAGACCGGCACCCTGGAAGCCGGCAAGATGGCCGATGTAGTGGTGTGGAACGGCAACCCCTTCAGTTCCTACGCGCTGGCCGAACAGGTGTTCATCGACGGGCGGCGCTTGTATGACCGCAACGTGCCCGCGGCCACGCCCCGCTCCGATTTCCAGCTTGGCCAGGAGGTGCGCTGATGGGCATGTTGAACACGCGTCGCCGAGCATGGCCCGGCGCTACCGCCGCGCTGTTGCTGCTGTTGGCCGGTACGGCGTCGGCGCAGGACCTGCTGGTGCGCAATGCCACGGTGCATACCGCCAGTGCGCGCGGCAGCCTGGAAAACACCGACGTGCTGGTGCAGGGCGGGCGGATCCGCGCGGTCGGGCCGGCGCTGGCTGCACCTGCAGGGGTAACGGTGGTGGAGGCCAACGGCCGTCCGCTGACACCGGCCCTGTTCGGCGGCATCACCGAGATCGGCATCGAGGAAGTGTCCGGTGAATCGAGCACGGTGGACAGCACGCTGAAGATCGGCGAGCAGCCGCTGCGCCCTGAATTCGACGTCACCCTGGCCTACAACCCGGCCTCGGTGCTGGTGCCGGTGGCCCGCCTGGACGGCATCGGCTTCACTGCGCTGGGCGCACATACCGGCGGCGGATTCGTGGCTGGCCAAGGCGGCGTGGTGCGCCTGGACGGCAGCGCCGACCCGATCGGCCCGCGGGCGCTGTACCTGCGCCTGGGTGCGGCCGCCGCCGAGCTGACCGGACAGTCGCGCGCCGCGCAGTGGATGCTGCTGCAGCAGATGGTGGACGAGGCCCGCGGTCAGGTCCCGGCCGATTCACCGCATGCCCTGCTGACCCCGGCCGGGCGTCGCACGCTGGCCCGCTACCTGGGGGGCCAGGGCCGCATCGTGGTGGAGGTGGACCGCGCCGCCGACATCCGCCAGCTGCTGCGCTGGGCCGCGCGCGAGAAGGTGAAGATCGCCATTGCCGGCGGTGCCGAAGCCTGGCAGCTGGCGCCGGACCTGGCCGCTGCGCAGGTGCCGGTGTTCGTGGATGCGCTGGGCAACCTGCCCAGCACCTTCGACCAGATCGGCGCCAGCCTGGAAAACGCCGCGCGGTTGCAGCGTGCCGGCGTACCAGTGGCCTTCGCCCAGCGCGAAGATGCCTCGCACAACGCGCGCAAGATGCGCCAGCTGGCCGGCAACGCGGTGGCCAACGGCCTGCCTTGGGCCGATGGTCTGGCCGGGCTGACCCGGGTGCCGGCGCAGGCGCTGGGCGTGGCCGACCAGATCGGCAGCATCGAGCCGGGCAAGCGCGCCGACCTGGTGTTGTGGGAAGGCGACCCGCTGGATGTGGCCCACTATGCCGAACAGGTCTGGCTGGGCGGCCGCGCCATGCCCATGCGCTCGCGCCAGACCGAACTGCGCGACCGCTACCTGCACCGTACTGCCCAGCCCTGACCCACCGAGAGCACATCCATGGCGAACCTGCGCTGGTACTTCGATTTTGTCTCGCCTTACTCGTACCTGCACTGGCAGAAGCTGAAGCATCTGCCACAGTTCCCGCGCATCCAGCCGGTACCGATCGCCTTCGGCGCGATCCTGCACCACCTGGGCAACCTGGGGCCGGCCGAGATTCCGGCCAAGCGCCGCTTCATCTACCGCCAGCTGCTGTGGACCGCGCAGGCCGAAGGCACGCCGCTGCGCTTTCCGCCGGGGCATCCGTTCAACCCGCTGGCCGTGCTGCGCCTGTCCCTGGCCGCCGGTGGCAGTGCGCAGGCGGTGGATGTGCTGTTCGACTGGATATGGCGCGAGGGCAACAGCGCTGACAGCGCGCAGGCCCTGCGCGAACCGGCGCAGCGGCTGGGCGTGGACGACGTGGAGGCGGCCCTGGCCGACCCGGCCATCAAGGAACAGCTGCGCCGCAACACCGACGCGGCAATCGAGGCGGGCGTATTCGGCGTGCCGACCCTGTCCATCGACGGCGAACTGTTCTGGGGCAACGACGCCCATCCGCTGATGGCTGCGGTGCTGGCCGACCCGGGTCTGCTGCAGCAGCCGGACTGGCAACATGTGATAACGCTTCCAGTGGCAGTGCAGCGCAATCGCTGAACAGGCATGGCGTAATTCCCTCGCGCGCCCGGCTTGGTTTTGAGATAGTTTTCACACTTTCCGAACCTACAACCGCCCTGGAGGGGGAGCCGGATGCGCATCGGAATCGTCGTCGATTCGGCCTGCGATCTGCCGCAGGATTTCATTGCCGCGCACAACATCGTGCTGCTGCCGATCACCGTGCGCATTGGCGAAGCGGTGCTGGCCGACCACCGTGATGAGCAGGCCACGCTCAGCTTCCTGCATGCGCACGTGGCCGAGCACGGGGCCGAGGCGGAAACCATTCCCTTCAGCGTGAACCAGATCCGCGATCTGTTCCTGCAGCAGCTGGTGATCGATTACGACCACGTGTTCTGCATGACCATCACCAAGACCCGCAGCCCGATCCACGACAACGCGCTGCAGGCCAGCTTCGCCATCCTCAACGACTACAAGCCGGTGCGGCAGGCGGCGGGCTTCAATTCGCCCTTCGCACTGCGCGTGCTGGACACCCAGAACCTGTTCGCCGCGCAGGCGGTCACCGCCATCGAAGCGGTGCGCCTGCGCGACAGCGGCGCCAGCGTGCAGCAGATCCGCGAGCGGCTGGAAGCGCTGGCCGGCAACGTGCATGGCTACATGGTCACCCGCGATCTGTACTACATGCGCGCGCGTGCCCGGCACAAGGGCGACCGCAGCGTGGGCCTGCTCAGTGCCGCGCTGGGCAGCGCGCTGGACATCAAACCGGTGCTGCACGGGTACCGCGGCGAAACCGGGCCAGTGGCCAAGATCAAGGGCTTCGACAACGCCGTGCAGAAACTGTTCGCCGTGGTCGGCAAGCGCGTGCGCGCCGGCTTGATGACCCCCTCGGTGTGCGTGAGCTACGGCGGTGAACTGGAGGAACTGCGCGCCCTGCCCGGCTATGCAGCGCTGCAGGAAACCTGTGCCGCCCACGGCGTGGCGGTTTACGAAGCGGTGATGAGCCTGACCGGCATGGTGAACGTGGGCAAGGGCGCGGTAACGGTGGGCTTTGCCGACGGCCCGCACGCGTTCGACTGACCGCGCGCACCTACACGCGCATTGCACCGCCGGTGTGCCAGCCTTGCCCCCTCTGAAGGAGAACCCACATGCCTGCGCAGTACCACATCAGCCTGCCCGACCCGTCCAAGGCCCGCGGCAACGACCCCGACCTGTCCTTCCATTCGCAGAGCGCCGGCGGTTTCGCCGCAGAGCTGCAGGACGCGCTGCGCACGGGCACCCTGTTCGAACGCTGGAAGGCCAAGCAGCCCGATCCCGATGCGGTGGAACCACAGTGGGGCGTGACCGACCCGGATGCCACGGTGACCGGCGAACAGAAAGACCTGCGCATCAACCTGGTGGCCACCACCCGCATCGACAGCGATGTCTTCAAGCAGCGCCTGCGGCTGCTGGCCGGCCACCACTGGGAACTGCGCGACGTGCGCTGAGGCGTGTCGCCGGACATGGCCCGGCGTTTTCATTGCACTACCAGCCACCACCCAGCGCACGGTACAGCTCCACCCGGGCGATGGCCGCTGTGGCCTGGCTGTTGGCCAACGCGGCCTGGTTGTCCAGCGCAATGCGCTGGGTGCTCAACACATCCAGCATGTCGACCACGCCGGCCTGGTACTGGCGGCGCGCCGCGCCGAGCGCCGTCTCGCTCTGCGCCACCGCCACCTGCAGCTGCGTGGTGCGCTGCTGTTCGGCGGCGTAGCCATCGATGGCATCGTCCACTTCATGCCAGGCCTGCAGCACCGTGCGCTGGAACTGCAGCGCCGATTGCTGTTGCTGCAGGCGGCTGAGCGCCAGATTGGCCTGCAACCGCCCGCCCTGGAAGATCGGCAGGCTGATCGACGGGCCGATGCTGAAGCGGTGGGCATCCCATCCGTCCAGGTCATCAAGCTGTTTTGCCTGGAACCCGGCATCGCCGTTCAAGGTGATGCGCGGCAGGAAGCTGGCTTTGGCCACGCCAATGTTCGCCGTGGCCGCATGCAACGCCGCTTCGGCACGGCGGATGTCCGGGCGGCGTTCGGCCAGTTCACTGGGCAGGCCCACTGCGACGGCAGGCAATGCCGGCCAGTCGGCACGAGCGTCCTGCAGCTGGGTATCCAGCGCCTGCGGCGGCCTGGCCAGCAGCAATGCCAGTGCATTGCGCAGCTGCGACTGGCGGTGCCGCAGCGGGGCGATGCGCGCCTGCAGCGCGGCAACCTGCGCGGCCGCGCTCGACACCTGCAGGGTCGTGGCGACGCCTTGCCGCTGGCGTGCTTCGGTCAGCCGCTGGATGTCGGCGGCAATGCCCAGGTTGTGCTCGGTAATGGCCAGCAACTGCGAGGTCGCGCGCAGCTGCAGGTAGCTGCGTGCGGTTTCAGCCAACAGCGCGATGCGCACCGCATGCGCATCTTCTTCGGCCATCTGCACGCGCGCGTCGGCCGCCTCCACCTGGCGGCGCACGCGGCCCCACAGATCCAGTTCCCAGCTCAGGCCGATGCCAGCCTGGAACAGGCCATAGTCATCGCGCCCTGCATGACCGGACGGATCGCTCAGGCCGACCTCGCTGTTGCGCGCGCGCACACCGCTGGCAGTGGCCGCCACCGACGGCAGGCGATCGGCGGCACTGATGCCACGCGCCGCCCGGCTCTGCTGTACGCGATTGGCGGCCAGCTGCAGATCCAGGTTGGACTGCAGCACCTGCTGGGCCAGCTGCCCCAGCAGCGGATCATCGAAACCGGCCCACCAGGCTGCGTCATCGTCGATGGCCGAGGTGGCCACCGCATCGCCCTGCCACTGTGCCGGCAGCGCAGCCTGCGGGCGTACGAAATCCGGGCCCATCGTGCAGGCCGCCAGTGCCACGCACAGCGATGCGCTAGCCAGGGCCTGCATGACCTTGCGCACGCTCATGCGCCCTCCCCGCCCTGCAGGTCCACGCGGGCTTCCACCGACATGCCGGCACGCAGCTGGTCCAGCAGTGGCTGGCCCGGTTCCAGCACGATCTTCACCGGAATGCGCTGCACCACCTTGGTGAAGTTGCCGGTGGCGTTCTCCGGCGCGACCGCAGCGAACGTCACGCCGGTGGCCGGGGCGATGCTGTCGACGTGGCCACGCAGCGAGGTGCCAGGAAACACATCCACGGTCAGTTCCACCGGCTGCCCCGCGTGCATGCGGGTCATCTGCGTTTCCTGGAAATTGGCGACCACGAAGGCACGCTGCAGCGGCACCACCGCCGCCACCGCAGTGCCTGGGGTCAGGTAGGCACCCACGCGTACCGCACGCCGACCGACCACGCCATCAATCGGCGCCCTCAGTTCGGTATGCGAAAGGTCCAGCTCGGCACGGGCCTGCGCCGCTTCGGCACGCTGTACCGCCGCCTGCGCCGCCTGCACGCCCGCGGCCAGGATGTCGGTGCGCTGGCGTGCGGTGCTCAACGCGGCCTGGCCCTGCTGCAGGTGGGCACGGGCCACGGCTTGCTTCGACTGCGCCTGCTGCGCGTTCTGCACCGTACCGGCGCCGTCGCTGGCCAGCGCGCGGTAGCGCTGCTGGTCGGCACGGGCCAGGGTCAGTTCGGATTGGCTGACATCCACGCTGGCCCGCGCCTGTTCGATCAGCGAGCCCTGCTGGGCCAGCGCCGCCTGCGCATTGGCCAGCTGTGCACGCGCATTGGCCAGGTCGGCGCGTGCGGCCTGCAACGCCACCTGGTAGTCGCGGTCATCGATGCGGGCCAGCACGTCACCGGCCTTCACCGCCTGGTTGTCCTGCACCTCCACGCTGCTGACGAAGCCGGCCACTTTCGGCGCAACCACGGTGAAATCCGCATTGACATAGGCGTTGTCGGTGCGCTGGTAGCGGCCATCGCGCAGCAGCAGCCAGCCGCCGATGGCCAGGGCCAGCACGCCCAGGGCCAGGCCGGTGTTGAGGGTTGTCTTGTTGACGGTCATGGGGGACTCCTTGCGAATGCGGGTCAGGCCACGGCACGTGGCGGATGGACGCGGGTGGCCCACGGCAGCAGCGGCAGGCAGCCCAGGGCGACCAGCGCCACCAGCCAGTACAGGTCCGCCGAGGTCAGCGCCTGCACCTGCATATGCAGGCGCGCGGGCAGATCGGCGCTGGCCTGCAACCAGGGCTGATTGCCCAGGTGGTCGACCAGCGCGGTGGAATGGAAGTGGCGCCGGGACTGGCCAACGGCATCGAGCACGCCACCGGCAAATACCGCCGAAAAGCCTTTGACGGTGTTGAACCAGGCCGAGGCATAGGGCCCGTCCTGTGGCGCCAGGCCGGTGGTGGCCAGCAGCAGCAACGGCAGCACCGCCATCGGCTGCGCCACTACCTGCAGCAGCTGCACCCACAGGAAGTTGTCGCGGTTCCACTGCACATCCAGCTGCGCGCCCAGCAGGCACGCCACTGCCAGCAGCAGCAGTCCGGCCGCCTGCACCCAGCGGCAATCCACCGCACGCTGGTTCATCAGGGTGGCCACCAGCGGCAACGCGACGACCTGCGGCAGCGCGACCCACAACAGCATCGGCGCGGTCTGCAACGGACGATACCCCTGCACGCTGGCCAGGTAGCCGGACGGAATGGAGATCACCGCCAGCAGCACGAACAGCACACCGATGCAGGTCACCAGCGCGTAGCTGAGATTACGATGGGCCAGCAGCTGCAGCTTGAAGAACGGCAGCGGGTGGAACCACTCGTTGATGAAGAACAGCACCAGCAGGCCGCTGCCGCCGCCCAGCAGCAGCGTGATCAGCGGCGAATCGAACCAATTCAGACGCGCGCCCTGGGTCAGCCCCAGCACCAGCATCACCAGCGCCGGAAACCCCAGTGCCAGACCGACGCCGTTGAACTGGGCGAAGCGGTCCAGCCGCAGCGGGTCCTGCGGCAGGCCCCAGCCGACCATCGCCATGCCGGCCACGCAGAACGGCACGATCTGCCAGAACGCGAACTGCCAGCCGGCATGCTCGACCCAGAGTGCCGCCAGGGGCGTGCCCATGCTGGGGCCGAAGGTTGCGGTGAGCGCGTAGCCCGCCAGGCCGTACAGCTTGATGCCCGGCGGCAGGAAGCGCAGCGCCACGCTCATCAACAGGGGCGGCAGCGCCCCCCCTGCCAGGCCCTGCAGCGCGCGCAGCAGCAGGAAGGTCGGCAGGTTCGGCGCCAGCGGGCACAACACGCCCAGCACCATGAACGCAGCGATCATCACCAGGCCGAAGCGACGCAGCGAGAAGGTCATGGCACACCAGGGCGCGAAGGCCATGGCACTGACCGACATGGCGCTGTAAATGCCGGTGATCCAGTTGCCCTCATCGACGCTGAAGCCCATCGCGCCGCGGATGTCGGCCAGCGCGACCTTGGTGACGTTTTCGTTGAAGCCCGACAGCAGCACCACCAGCAGCACGCCGCAGAGGCCGACGACGATGCGGCGGTCGAAGGCGGGGGCAATGGGGGCAACCGGGGCCCGGGTCATGGCGACCGCGCTCATCGGCGGCGGCCGATCCGTGCAGCGCACGGCAGGTGAAGCGACATGTCGTGCGCTCCGTGAAAGTGGGGAGCGCAGTCTAGGCAGGCCAACTGCTGCGGAAAATGGTGTGGATGCGACGCCAGCCGTGCGTGCAACGCACGGGTGTGGGTGTGGGTGCCGACCACCCGCCGGCACCCAGGCAAAGCGGTCGAGCAAGCTCGACTCTACGGGGCGTCGGCGTCGCACATGCTCTTGATCGCGCGGCGCAGCCAGCGGTGCGCCGGGTCGTTGTCCATCCGCGGGTGCCAGGCCTGCACCAGCGCCACCGTGCGTACCGACACCGGCAGCGGGAACATGCGCAGCGGCAGACCCATGTAGGTGATGCGGTCGAGCATTACGCTGGGCATCTGCGGCAGCACCAGGTCCGAGGCGGCCGCCGCAAAGATCGCGCCATGGAAGGTGGGAATGACCATCGCCACCCGGCGCCGCAGGCCCAGCTGCGCCAGTTCGTCATCGATCGGCCCATGGGCGATCCCGCGCCGCGACACCGCGATGTGATCGCAGGCAGCAAACCGCTCGGCGGTGATATCCCCATCGAACAGCGGATGATCCTCGCGCGCCGCACCCAGCAATGCGGTGGTGAACAGGTTCTGCACCTTGGTTTCCTGCGTGTGCTTGCCGGCAGTGCTGATGTACAGGTCGATCCGCCCCTGCACCATCGCGTCATCGTCGGTATCGCCTTCGGGCATGAAGCGCAGCGTGCAGCCGGGCGCCTGCTGGCGGAACACCTCGCGCAGGCGGCCGCCGTAGCTGCCGATGAACACGTCGTTGGCGCGGATGCTGAAGGTGTGCTCCAGGGTCAGCATGTCCACTTCGCGACCGTCGTTGAACACCCGGTGCGCCTGCTCGATCACATCACGCACCTGCTCGCGCAGCTCCAGCGCGCGCGGGGTGGGCGCCAGTCCGCGGCCGGCGCGCACCAGCACCGGGTCGCCCAGCGCGTCGCGGATGCGCCCCAGGGTGCGGCTCATGGCCGGCGCACTCAGGTTCATGCGCCGGGCGGCCCCGGCAACGCTGCCTTCGTCCAGCAGGACGTCCAGGGCCAGCAGCAGGTTCAGGTCGGGCAGGGGCATGGCAGTCTCCAACAGATGGAGTGACTTTACGGCACTCTCATTCAATGTCGATTGCGTCCAGCGCACGCATTGCCTGCAACACACGGCATGGGTGCGCGGCGCGGCATGGGCCACCATCACCGCCTGCCAAGGAGACCTCCCCATGTTCACAACCCTGCTGGTCGCCCTCGATGGCGGCCGCCAGCACGACCCGGTGCTGGACCTGGTCGCCCATGTCGCCGGGCCGCGCACCCGCGTGCACCTGCTGTGCGTGATCGATCGCGAGTTCGCCCTGCCCGCTGACGCCAGCAACGCCGACCGCCGCGAGTACCCGGCGGCCGCCCGCCAGCGAGCCAAGGCCGAGGGCCTGCTGCAGGATGCCGCCGCACAGCTGAGGGAGCGCGGCGTGGATGCGCGCTCGCTGCTGTCGGCCGGTGATCCGGGCAACGTCATCAGCGCCCAGGCCCGCGAGCTGGGCGCCGACCTGATCGTCATCGGCCATCGCCACCTGTCGCGCCTGCAGCGCCTGCTCGACAGTTCTGTGGCGCAGTGGACGCTGGACCACGCGCCGTGCCCGGTGCTGGTGGAAACCCGCGGCGGTTGACCGGCCCGCTCTGGTAGGTGCCAACCTTGGTTGGCACTTCCGGAAACGACGGCCAACCAAGGTTGGCCACTACCGGGCGAAGCTGAAGCCCATCGGCCCGGACGGCAGCGCAGCCACCTGGTTGCGGCCGCCCCGCTTGGCCGCGTACAGGCCCGCGTCGGCATGGGCCAGCAACTGCTCGGCCGTGGCCATCACCGGGGGGTGGGCGAACCCCACCCCCACGCTGATGCTGACCTGCCCTTCCGGCAACTGCAGCGCCTGCACCGCCACGCGCAGGCGCTCGGCCAGCGCCAGCACGCCCTCCACGCCGGTGCCGGGCACGATCACGGCGAACTCTTCGCCACCGTAGCGCGCCACGGTGTCGGCCGCGCGGTTGGCGGTGGCCTGCAGCACCGCGGCCACGGCCTGCAGGCAGCGATCGCCCGCCGGGTGCCCGTGCTGGTCGTTGAACGCCTTGAAGTGGTCGATATCGACCAGCAGCAGGCCCACTTCGCTGCCGCTGCGACGGGCCCGGGTCCACTCGCTGGCCAGCGCCGCATCGAACTGGCGGCGGTTGGCGACCCCGGTCAGGCCGTCCTGCCGGGCCAGCTGGTCCAGCCGGGCCTGGGCCTCAAGCAGGTCGATCTGCAGCAGCGTGCTGCGCAGGCTGAAACCCAGCGTGGCCACCACGAAGCCGGCCAGCGCCAGCGGGCGCGCGTGGTCCACCACCAGCGCCCCGACCACCAGCAGCAGCAGCGGCAGGATCATCGGCCCACCGGCCTGCACCAGGCGCGACAGGCGCGGATGCAGCACGCCACCGGGGGCGGGCGCCTGGCGCAGCGCCAGCACCGCCAGCAGCAGGAACGGCACGTCGATCAGCAGGTCGTTGTAGGCACCGAAGGATTGTTCGGCAGTGAAGTGGTTGATGTAGTACGCCACGCCCAGATAGAGCAGCGCATACAGCGCCAGTGCCCGGAAGAAGCTGCGCCGTTCAGTCGCATCGCCGGCCAGCCAGCGCACGCAGGCGAACGCGGCGATGCACAGGTTCTGGATGTCGAACATGCGGCGCATGTTGGCCATCGCCGTGTCGTCCACGTTGATGCGGTCGGCGAAGGACAGGGTATGCACGAAGAACAGTACCCCCAGCAGCGCCGCCATCAGGCCGTCGATGGTGCTGATGGTCCAGCGCTCACGGCGGGCGCGGGCCAGGATGAACACCAGCGGCACGCCATAGATCACATACAGCAGCAGGCTGACCCGTGGCGTCAGATCGGCGCGACCGGCGCCGATGGCATCGGCCATGTTCACCGCCATGCCGCCGGCCCACAGCAGCAGCGCCAGGGCGGTGGCGCGCCAGCCCAGGGCGGCCCGGTCACGGCGCGCGCGCCACAGGCAGGCCGCTGCGGCCAGCACCGGCGCGGCCGTCAGGAACACGAACGATCCTTCCCCGGCCGTCCCAGGCCAGAACGCCACGACCACTCCGTGGCTGAGCACGTACAGCAGCGCGAGCACTACCGGCATGGATCCCCCATCGGCAAGCCGTCTGCGCGCACCATAGCGCGTTGCCCCGCCAGCGGGGCGTGATCGACTGCAGAAAACCCGCCCGCCCCGGGTGGGCGCGTGCTTGCTCCACTGCCCCTGCTCGGTAGAGTCGAGCGTGCTCGACTGATTTTCCGTGCCAGTCGAGCAAGCTCGACTCTACGCCTCAGCCCCGCCGCGTTCGCCTCAGCCACGCAGCGCCTTGGCGTGGTGCGCGATGTGCTCGCCAATGAAGCTGGCGATGAAGTAGTAGCTGTGGTCGTAGCCCGGCTGCAGGCGCAGGGTCAGCGGGTGGCCCGCGGCTTCGCATGCCTGCTGCAGGCGCTGCGGCTGCAGTTGGGTCTGCAGGAACTCATCGGCATCGCCCTGGTCCACCAGCAGCGGCAGCCGCTCGCTGGCACCGGCGATCAGCGCGGTGGCATCCCACTGCGCCCAGGCCGCACGGTCATCGCCCAGATAGGCGGTGAACGCCTTCTCGCCCCACGGCACCTGGCTGGGTGCCACGATCGGCGAAAACGCCGACACGCTGCGGTAACGGCCGGGATTGCGCAGCGCCAGCACCAGCGCGCCATGGCCTCCCATTGAATGACCGCTGATGGCACGCGCATCGGTCGCCGGGAAGTGCGCCTCGATCAGCGCCGGCAGCTCCTGCACCACGTAATCGTGCATGCGGTAGTGCTGCGCCCACGGCTGTTCGGTGGCGTTGAGATAGAAGCCTGCGCCCTTGCCCAGGTCGTAGCCTTCGGCATCGGCCACGTCATCGCCGCGCGGGCTGGTGTCCGGCGCCACCAGGATGACGCCATGCTCGGCGGCGTAACGCTGCGCGCCAGCCTTGGTGATCACGTTCTGCTCGGTGCAGGTCAGGCCGCTCAGCCAGTACAGCACCGGCAGCTTCTGCGTGGCCGCCTGCGGCGGCAGGTACACGGCGAACTGCATGTCGCAGCCCAGCGTGGTGGAGGTGTGGCGATAGACGTCCTGCCAGCCGCCGAAGCAGGCACGGTGTTCAATGCGTTCCATGGAGTGCTCCCGGTGGCGGCAGGCGCGCGGCCTGCCGCCTGGCGTGGTTCAGTAGTGGACGACCGAACGGATCGACTTGCCTTCGTGCATCAGGTCGAACGCTTCGTTGATCTTGTCCAGGTTCATGGTGTGGGTGACGAACGGGGCCAGTTCGATATCGCCCTTCATCGCGTCTTCCACCATGCCCGGCAGCTGGCTGCGGCCCTTCACGCCGCCGAAGGCAGTGCCCATCCACTTGCGCCCGGTCACCAGCTGGAACGGACGGGTGGAAATTTCCTGGCCCGCACCGGCCACGCCGATCACCACGCTCTGGCCCCAGCCGCGGTGCGCGCATTCCAGCGCCGCACGCATCACGCTGGTGTTGCCGATGCACTCGAAGCTGTGGTCCACGCCCCAGGTGGTCATTTCCACGATGACCTGCTGGATCGGCTGGTCGAAGTCCTTCGGGTTGATGCAGTCGGTGGCGCCGAATTCACGGGCCAGCTCGAACTTGGACGGGTTGGTGTCCACCGCGATGATGCGGCCGGCCTTGGCCTGGCGCGCACCCTGGATGACCGCCAGGCCGATGCCGCCCAGGCCGAACACGGCCACGCTGTCGCCTTCCTGCACCTTGGCGGTGTTGTGCACCGCGCCGATGCCGGTGGTCACGCCGCAGCCCAGCAGACAGACGTGTTCCGGGTTCGCTTCCGGGTTGATCTTGGCCAGCGACACTTCGGCCACCACGGTGTACTCGCTGAAGGTCGAGCAGCCCATGTAGTGGTAGATCGGTTCGCCGTTGTAGCTGAAGCGGCTGGTGCCGTCGGGCATCACGCCCTTGCCCTGGGTGGCGCGCACCGACACGCACAGGTTGGTCTTGCCGCTCTTGCAGAACAGGCATTCGCCGCACTCGGCGGTGTACAGCGGAATCACGTGGTCGCCCGGCTTCACGCTGGTCACGCCCTCGCCTACTTCCACCACGATGCCGGCGCCTTCATGGCCCAGCACCACAGGGAACAGGCCTTCCGGATCATCGCCGGACAGGGTGAACGCATCGGTGTGGCAGACACCAGTGTGGGTGATCTTCACCAGCACTTCCCCAGCCTTCGGCGGGGCGACGTCGATCTCGACGATCTGCAGCGGCTGGCCGGGACCAAAGGCGACGGCGGCACGGGATTTCATGGCGGGTTCTCCAAGGACAGACAAAGACAGCATGGATGGCGCAGTGTTGCGCCCTCGTTTATTTCAGGTACGAACGGATCAATCCGCTCATCTCGCGAACGCGCTCGGCGCGCTGTTCATCGGATGCGGCCGGCTGGCCGAATTCCTCGCGCAGGTGGGCTTCCATCACTTCGGACATCAGCCCGTTCACCGCGCCGCGGATGGCCGCGATCTGCTGCAGCACCGGGCCGCACTCGGCGCCGGCTTCCAGCGCGCGATCCAGCGCATCGCACTGGCCACGGATGCGGCGCACGCGGGCCAAGACCTTCTTTTTCTCTTCAGGCGAATGCGGCATGGGCGGCCACCCAGGGAACTATACTGGGGGATAGTATACAGGACTGCCACAGGAACTCAATCGAAGGCACCTTCGGCCGCCAGCCGGGTCAGCTCATCCACCACGTAGCGCACCTTCGGCCGCAGGTGGCGGGTGGGCGGCCACAGCGCATGGATATCGACATGGCGCTGCATGCAGTCATCCAGCACCGACTGCAGCGCGCCCGACTGCAGGTGCGGGCGCACCAGCGACATCGGCATCTGGCAGATGCCCAGCCCGGCCAGCGCGCCGTCGATCACCGCATCGCCATCGTTCAACTGGTGGGTGGCGCTGGGGATGAAGATGCCGCCCTCGCCCTCCAGACCCACCCGCCACGCCACCGGCTGGCCATGACGGTAGCCGACGATGCTGCGGTGCTGGCGCAGATCCTCCACCGTGCGCGGCACCCCGTGTGCCCGCAGGTAGGCCGGCGCCGCGCAGGTCACCAGGCGTTGGCTGCCCAGCCGCCGCGCCACCAGGTGCTCGGCCTGCTGCAGCCCGCCGAAGCGGATCAGCAGATCGATGCCTTCGTCGATGGGGTCCACGAAGTGGTCGGTGAAGGTCACCGTCAACTGCAGGTCCGGGTACTGCTGGCACAGCTTCAGCAGCACCGGCATGACCACCATGCGGCCAAACGACGAGGGCATGTCGATGCGCAGGCGGCCGCTGGGCACGTGCGCACCCAGGCCCAGGCAGGCCTCGGCCGCGGAAATTTCCTCCAGGGCGGCGGCGCAGGACGCGTAGTAGGCCTCGCCGTCGGTGGTCAGCGAGATGCGCCGGGTGGTGCGGTGGAACAGGCGCACGCCCAGCCGCACTTCCAGACGGGCGATGGCCTTGCCCACCGCCGAGCGGGAAATGCCCAGCGCCTCGGCCGCCTCGGTGAAGGTGGCCGCGCGTGCGGTGGTCACGAAGGTGACCAGACCATTCAAGGATTCAACGGGAAGCATGCTTGGGGGCCTTATTGGGGACAAATAGTCCCGCTCGATGGGAAATGGAACCCATTTATGGGGCCCGATGTCAACGCCATCCTGTAGGCATCGCGCCACCGGCGCTCCTTCCCCACGAGACCTGCACATGACCGCCCCGCTCTTCCAACCGTTCGATCTGGCCGGCACACCGCTGCGCAACCGCATCGCCATGGCACCGATGACCCGCGCACGCAATCCTGACTACGTGGCCAACGAACTGACCGCGCAGTACTACCGCCAGCGCGCCAGCGCCGGCCTGATCGTCAGCGAGGGCACCCCGGTGTCGCCGCAGGGCCAGGGATACATCGACGTGCCGGGCATCTGGTCGCAGGAACAGGTGGCCGGCTGGCGCCAGGTCACCGATGCCGTGCATGCCGCACAGGGCGCCATCTTCGCCCAGCTCTGGCACGTGGGCCGCATGTCGCACCGCTCGCTGCAGCCCGACGGTGGCCGGCCGGTCAGCGCCAGCACGCGCGCGGTGGCCCACGATCCCCGCAGCTTCGCCTTCGTGTATCGCGACGACGGCAGCCGCGGCCCGGCCGACCCGACCCCGCCACGCGCCCTGCGCACCGACGAAGTGCCGGGCATCGTCAACGACTTCGTGCGCGGCGCCGAGAATGCCGTCGCCGCCGGTTTCGATGGCATCGAACTGCATGCCGCGAACGGCTATCTGTTCGAACAGTTCCTCAACCCGCTCACCAATGATCGCCAGGATGACTACGGCGGTTCGCTGGCCAACCGCGCGCGGCTGATCCTGGACACCGTGGATGCCATGACCGCACGCATCGGCGCGCAGCGCGTGGGCGTGCGCCTGGCACCGAACAGCCAGGTCTTCGACATGCCGGCCTATGCAGAAAACGAAGCCAGCTATCTGTACCTGGCCGAAGAACTGGGCAAGCGCGGGCTGGCCTATGTGCATCTGAACGACAACTACCTGCACGGCGCGCCGGCCATCGGCGAAGCGTTCCTGAAGGCCTTCAAGCAGGCCTACGGCGGTACCGTCATCCTGGCCGGCGGCATGACCCGCGAACGCGCCCTGCGCCTGGTGGACGAAGGCACCATCGATATCGCCGCGTTCGGCCAGCCGTTCATCGCCAACCCCGATCTGGTCGAGCGCCTGCAGGCCGACGTGGCACTGACCACGCCGGATCGCGCCACCTACTACGGTGGTGGCCGCGAGGGCTATCTGGATTACCCGGTCGCCCGCTGATCGGGCATGGGGTCAGAGCCCTTTCCCACGGAAAGGGCTCTGACCCCGGCGCGGCGAGAACGGAGTCAGAGCCGCGCCAAGCGCGGATCCGACCCCATCACTCACGCCCCTTCGCGCACGTACGCGAACGATTCATCCAGGCGCGCAAAGCCGATCACCTGCGTCAGCAGCGCCTGCCCCTCGTCCTCGCTGATGCGCCCTGCAACGATCTCGTCGGTGCGCGCGTACAGGCGTTCCAGCGCCGCCATCTGGTCGTCCCGCAGCCACGCGCGGTGCGTGCCCAGCCACGCCTGCAGGTCCTCGGCCAGCGTGTCCTTGCCCAGCATCGAATACTGCGTCTCCAGTTCCACCACCGCCTCCACCATCTTGCGGAACACGAAGTCCTGCAGGTTGGCGGCCAGGATGTCGGCGCGATCATCGTCGTGCCACACCAGCACCACCGGCGGCTCGCTGAAGCCCGGCGCATTGGTCCAGAAGCAGTACACATCGCCCGCGCCGCTGCGCGCGAACGGCAGCAGCTGCAGGTCGTCGCGCAGCGGGTTGTAATGGTCCTCGGCGGTCAGGTCTTCCCACGCTTCCTGCAGTTCGTCGTGACCGATCGGCTCGAACTCATCGGCGAACAGCAGCAGCGGCGGCTGCGCGCGCAGTTGCGCGGATTGCTGCTGGAAACCCTCCCAGCCCAGCGCGCCCCACTGCAGCTGCCCATCGGCAGACAACTGGTGGTACAGCGGCGGAAAGACCTGGCCGGTGGCCTGTTCGACGTCGGCAAGCGTGTTCATACCTATCCTTGTTGGAACCCAGCCGACTACCTTGCCTGAACCCTGCGCGCGCGGCCAGCAAGATGAACCGGCACCGTCACGCCACGGGCCTAGACTGCACTGCCCCGCCGTACGCTGCCCCGCCATGGACTCCCCCGCCCCCACCTTCATCGTCAATCTGGACGTGCCCGACCTGGCCACGGCCGAGGCGTTCTACACCCAGGCGTTCGGCTTGCGCATCGGCCGCCGGCTCGGCACGGGCGCCACCGAACTGCTGGGCGGACCCACGCCCCTGTACCTGCTGCAGAACGCCGACGGCAGTGCCGCCGCCGACGATGGCGATGTGCGCGACTACGAGCGCCACTGGACGCCCATCCACCTGGGCTGGGTGGTGGACGATATCAACGTCGCGCTGTCACGCGCCGTCGCCGCCGGTGCGCTGATCGAACGCCCGGTCAGCGAGCGCGCATGGGGCCGGCTGGCCGTGCTGGCCGACCCGTTCGGGCATGGGTTCTGCCTGCTGCAGTTCGTCGGCAAGGGGTATGACGCGTTGGTGGAGTGATCGGGGCCAGCCATCCACGCGTGGCGTGGATCTACTGCATTGCTGCGCTTCACTCCCGCAACATGTCCACGAACGCGCGCAGCGCCGAGGCCATCTGCCGCTGCTTGGGGTAATACAGCACGAAGCCGGCGAACGGCTCGCTCCAGTCCTGCAGCACCGCCACCATGCGCCCGGCCTCGATATGCGGGCGGGCGGCATCTTCCAGCACATACGCCAGGCCGAAGCCATCGAGCACCGCGCGGATGATGGTGGTCTGCTCGCTCAGCGTCAGCCGCCCGCGCACGTCTATTTCCAGCGATTCACCGCCGCGGTCGAACTGCCATTTGTACAGATGCCCGCTGGCGAAGCGGAAGCGGATGCACTCGTGCTCCAGCAGGTCACGCGGGTGCTGCGGGGCCGGGTGCCGCTGCAGGTAGTCCGGCGAGGCGACGATCATGCCGCGCAGCGCCGGCCCCAATGGCACCGCCACCATGTCCTCGGGCACGAACTCGTGCAGGCGCACGCCGGCGTCGTAGCCTTCGCCGACGATATCCACCAGGCCGTCGTTCTCGGTCAGCTCCAGGCGTACATCGGGGTGCGCATGCAGGAAGCGGGTCAAGCGCGGGCCCAGCTGGGTCGGCACGGCCGCGCGCGCGGCGTTGATGCGCAACAGGCCGGTGGGACTGGCCCGGAACTGGTTCATTTCCTCCAGCGCCTCGTGCACCTGGCCCAGTGCCGGCTGCAGCCGCTGCAGCAGCCGCTGGCCGGCTTCGGTCAGGGCCACGCTGCGGGTGGTGCGGTGGAACAGACCCACGCCCAGCCGTTCTTCCAGCGCGCGGATCGCGTAGCTCACCGCCGAGGTGGACAGGGCCAGCTCGGCCCCGGCGCGGCGGAAGCTGCGGTGCCGGGCCACGGCGGCGAACGCGGCCAGGTGGGTCAGGTTGTCAGTGGCCATGATTGTGCAGTTCCACTTGATGAATCATGCCGATATCCGGGGTTCTTACCCCCGCGCGAGGGGCGTATTGTAAAACGCCTTTCGACAAACCCCGCCAAGGATTCCCCATGTCCCTCGCCCTCGGTTATGCGGTACGCAGCAACACCGCCCCGCTCGAACCCATCAGCTTTGAACGCCGCGCGGTCGGCGCCAACGATGTGCGCATCGAAGTGCTGTACAGCGGCATCTGCCATTCCGACCTGCATCAGGCCCGCGACGATTGGGGCGGCGCCGAGTACCCGATGGTGCCGGGCCACGAGATCATCGGCCGCGTGGTGGAAGTCGGCCCGGGCGTGACCACGCTGAAGGCCGGTGATTTCGCCGGCGTCGGCTGCATGGTCGATTCCTGCCGCCACTGCGATGCCTGCGACCACGACCTGGAGCAGTACTGCGAAAAGGGCCCGACCTACACCTACAACAGCCGCGACCGGAATACCGGCGAGCTGACCATGGGCGGATACTCCGACCACATCGTGGTCGAGCAGCGCTTCGTGGTGAAGGTCTCTGAAAAGCTGGACCTGAAGGCTGCCGCGCCGCTACTGTGCGCCGGCATCACCACCTGGTCGCCGCTGCGCCACTGGAAGGTCGGCCCGGGCCAGAAGGTGGGCGTGATCGGCCTGGGTGGCCTCGGCCACATGGGCGTGAAGTTCGCCAAGGCACTGGGCGCGCACGTGGTGATGATCACCACCACCCCGGAAAAGGGCGCCGACGCCAAGCGGCTGGGCGCCGACGAGGTGCTGGTCTCGCGCGATCCGGCGCAGATGAAGGCCCACGCCAACAGCTTCGACTTCCTGCTCAACACCGTGCCGGTCAGCCACGACACCAACCCGTACATGAGCCTGCTCAAGCGCGACAGCACCATGTGCCTGGTCGGCGTCATCACCGAACTGGATCCGGCGCTGATGGGCGCCAGCGTGATCTTCGGCCGCAAGCACGTGACCGGCTCGGCCATCGGCGGCATGGCCGAAACCCAGGAAATGATGGACTTCTGCGCCGAGCACGGCATCGTCAGCGATGTTGAAGTGATCAACATCAAGGACGTGAACCAGGCTTGGGAGCGCATGGCCAGGAACGATGTGCGCTACCGCTTCGTGATCGACATGGCGACGATCAAGGCCTGATCGCCACAGTCATGGAACGAAAAAAACCCGGCAATGCCGGGTTTTTTTCTGCGCGCCACACCCGCCGGGCATGGCCCGGCGCTACCGGAACCATGGCAGGTAGCGCCGGGCCATGCCCGGCGGCCACGCGTTGCCTCAGTAAGCAAACTCGCGGAACACCGGGTCCACATCGCCGTGCCAGCGGCCATGGAACAGCGCCAGCTTGCGCTCGGCCGGGGTCAGGCCCGATTCGACGATCTCCTGCAGCACGTCCAGGAACTTGCTTTCGTCCTGGCCGTCGGCATTGCGCGCACCGCGGCGCTTGAGGCCTTCCACGGAAATCTTCACTGCTTCGCGGGCCAGGTCGCGCACGGTGCCGTTGCGGAACGGCAGGCCCATGGCGTACTTCGGCACGCCGTCGCGCAGCGCGTGGCGCTCGGCCAGGCTGAAATCACGCACCAGGTCCCAGGCCGCATCCAGCGCGGTGTCGTCGTACAGCAGGCCGACCCAGAACGCCGGCAGCGCGCACAGGCGGCTCCACGGGCCACCGTCGGCACCGCGCATTTCCAGGTACTTCTTCAGGCGCACTTCCGGGAAGGCGGTGGTCATGTGGTCCGACCAGTCGCGCAGCGTCGGCAGCGCACCCGGCAGCACCGGCAGCTTGCCCTGCATGAAATCGCGGAAGCTCTGCCCGCTGGCGTCGTGGTAGATGCCATCGCGGTAGGAGAAATACATCGGCACGTCGAGCAGGTAATCGACATAGCGCTCGTAACCGAAGCCATCCTCGAACACGAAGTCGAGCATGCCGGTACGGTCGGCGTCGGTGTCGGTCCAGATGTGCGAGCGGTAGCTCAGGTAGCCGTTCGGCTTGCCTTCGGTGAACGGCGAATCGGCGAACAGCGCGGTGGCGATCGGCTGCAGCGCCAGCGACACGCGGAACTTCTTCACCATGTCCGCTTCGGTGGCGTAATCCAGGTTGACCTGCACGGTGGAGGTGCGGGTCATCATGTCCAGGCCGAGCGAACCGACCTTGGGCATGTAGGAACGCATGATCTTGTAGCGACCCTTGGGCATCCACGGCATTTCATCGCGCGTCCACTTCGGCTGGAAGCCCATGCCGAGGAAGCCGAGCTGCAGTTCGCCGGCCACCTGCGCCACTTCGTTCAAGTGGGTGCCGGTTTCCACGCAGGTCTGGTGGATGGTTTCCAGCGCCGCGCCGGACAGTTCCAGCTGGCCAGCCGGCTCCAGCGTCACCGAGGCGTTGTCACGCAGCAGGGCGATGGTGTTGCCGTTCTCCTGCACCGGCTCCCAGCCGAAGCGGGTCAGGCCGTTGAGCAGGGCTTCGATGCCGCGCTCGCCTTCGAAGGTCGGCGGGCGCAGATCGTCCAGGCGGAACCCGAACTTCTCGTGTTCGGTACCGATGCGCCACTGCGCACGGGACTTTTCGCCGGAGGCAAGCACCTCGACCAGCTCCGAGCGGTCGGTAATGGGCGTATCGGCGACGTGGCTGGGGCTCGACAAGGGGAGGACTCGCTGGACAGTGGCAGGGGATGTGGGGCTGGGGGCCTTCCATCGCAAGGGCGCACTATAGCGTGGCGGCCCTTCGCAGCATGCGACGGTGACGGGTTTCAGCATCCTACCGACGACCTCTTGACCCCCGTACACTCAGGCCATGAGCCGCCATTCACGACACCCGGAACTGCACCGCGCCGACCGCGTCGGCTGGCTGCGCGCCGCCGTGCTGGGGGCCAACGACGGCATCGTCTCGGTCGCCGGCCTGGTGGTCGGCGTGGCCGCCAGCGGTGCCTCGGCCAGCACGATCCTGGCCACCGGCGTGGCCGGCACCGTGGCCGGCGCGATGTCGATGGCCGCTGGAGAATACGTTTCGGTGCAGACCCAGGCCGACACCGAAGCGGCCGACCTGGCCGTGGAAATGCGCGAGCTGCACGAGGACCCGCACAGCGAGCTGGACGAGCTGACGGCGATCTACCGCCATCGCGGCCTGCAGCCGGCACTGGCCCGGCAGGTGGCTGAGCAGCTGACCGCACACGATGCGCTGGGCGCACACGCACGCGACGAGCTCGGCATCACCGACACCCTGCGCGCACGCCCGCTGCAGGCCGCGCTGGCCTCGGCCGGTGCGTTTACCTGCGGCGCCGCACTGCCGGTGCTGACCGCCCTGTTCTCCAGCACGGCGCAGGTCACCGTGGCGACCACCGCCAGCACCCTGATCGGCCTGTGCCTGACCGGCGCGATGGCCGCCCGTGCCGGAGGCGCGCCGCCGCTGCGCGGCGCGGTGCGGGTGATGTTCTGGGGCGCACTGGCGATGGCCGCCGCCGCGGGCATCGGCAAACTGCTGGGAGCCCACCTGTCATGACCACGATGCTGCCCCCTGACGTTGCCCTGCTGGCCGAGATGGCCAGCCTGGCCGGCTGCGATCGCGCCGAAGGCTATGCCTGCATCACTGCGCGTCGTGAGCACGGTGCCAGTTCGGTGGAGATACCGCAGCCGCAGTTCGTCATCCTGCTGGAAGGCAGCAAGCAGGTGCGCACCGCGCACCAGTCGCTGACCGCCCACGCCGGTGACATGCTGCTGTTTACCCAGCGCTGCCGGATTGACGTGGTCAACACGCCCGACGCGGGCACCGGCCGCTACCTCGGCGCCATCGTGCCGCTGTGTGCGGAAGTACTGAGCGCGGCGCGCACGCTGTGGAGCGAAGCACTGCCTGCGCCCGGCGATGCGATCGCGCAGCCGCGGCTGGTCGACCACGGCACGGTGCTGCGGCGCTGGCGCCAGGCATTGCAGGACGGACATTACAGCGAAGCGCGCCTGGCCCTGGCCAGCCTGGTGCTGGCGTGGTGCCGCAAGGGCCACGGCAACCTGCTGCTGCCGCAGGCGCCTACCCTGGGCGAACAGATCCGCGACCGCATCGCCACCGACCCGGCGCGCGACTGGCAATCACGCGATGTGGAAGCGCAGTTCGCGCTGAGCGGCGCCACCCTGCGCCGCCGCCTGGCGGCCGAACAGACCAGCCTGCGCCAACTGCTGACCGAAGCGCGCCTGGCCCATGGCATGAACCTGCTGTACACCACTGACCTGCCGCTGAAGACCGTGGCCGCCCGCGCGGGTTATCGCTCCGCCGCCAGCTTCAGCAAGCGCTTCGCCGAGCAGTACGGCCTCTCCCCCAGCGAGATCTAAGGGGGGGTGTCGGCAGGGCTGCGCCCTGCACCTGCTCAGAGCAACGGCCAAAGCAACAGCAACAGCTGCATTCCGTGGGATGGCGGGGCGGTGTCGGATTGCGGGGACGCCGCAAGTACGTCCTTGTAGGCTTGG
>NZ_DAMBCN010000005.1:92863-180748 GCF_032056425.1 Stenotrophomonas sp. | reverse complement strand
CAGGCCGCACTGGCCGCCTGATCCCCCACCTGTCCAACTTCAGGGGGTCACTTCAGGGATGGGTTCACGGCGCCCCCCGCGAATCCATCCAGCCCGGCCTCAAGCGGGATGCCTTGCCCGCGGCGAGGGGCGCCGCCGTTGGCGGCTTACCGCGGCCAGGCGTTGGCGATGGTGCAGAACAACCGTGCCGTCTGCTCGGTGTCATACACCGCGCTGTGCGCCTCGTTGGCATCCCAGCCCAGCCCGGCAGCATTGGCCGCGCGTGCCAGCACGGTCTGCCCGTAGGCAATGCCGGCCAGGGTGACGGTGTCGAACACGCTGAAGGGATGGAACGGATTGCGCTTGTGGCCGGTGCGGGCCACCGCTGCATTGACGAAGCCAAGATCGAAGTGCGCGTTGTGGCCGACCAGGATGGCGCGCTGGCAGCCGTACTTCTTCATGGCCGCGCGCACCGGGGTGAAGATGTGGTCCAGCGCCGCCTTTTCTTCCTTGGCCAGCCGGAACGGGTGGTCCAGGATGATGCCGGTCACTTCCAGCGACTTCGGGTCGATTTCCAGGCCCTCGGCGGGCACCACGTGGGCGCTGGCGGTCTGGCCTGGGTAGAGCAGGCCGTTCTCGTCCATCTCGATCGGCACGGCGGCGATTTCCAGCAACGCATTTCGTTGGCTGTCGAAGCCGCCGGTTTCCACATCGACCACCACCGGCAGGAAGCCGCGGAAGCGTTGCGACATCGCGCGCTGCGCCGGGGGTGCTACGGGAACGGGGGCGGCGTCAGCTGCGGGGGTGGGGTCATTCATGGGCGGATTCTAGCAGAGCGACCCTGAGCGCCCGGCCACGCATCGCATGGCCGGGGCGCTGCAGATGGATCAGCGGCGGGCCAGCACGACGTCGGCGATGACGCCGGTGGCCACGGCAATCAGCACATAGCGGCCGTCGACCTTGCGCCATTCCTGGCCGCGCGCCGGGGCGCGCAGGCCATGGTGGCGGTAATCGCGCACGTACTCACCGCGATGGTCGTGGGCGAGCTTGTGGCCGCGACGCGGCGGATCGCGGCGATCGTCGTGGTGATCCCTGTGGCCATGGTGGTCGTCGCGACCACCGGCGCCATAGGGTGCGGCCATGGCGGGCGAGATGGCGGTGGCCAGCAGGGTCAGCGAAAGGGTGGCGGCAATCAGGCGCTTCATGGGGCAACTCCGGGGGAAGGACGTGGTCATCGAGGCCACGGATCCAGGATCGGATTTTTTTGATGAATAGGCGATCAAATCGGCCTTTTGCGCGATTTCGTCGCGTATCGGCGTGTAACGTGTGCGAGGTGGACGATCCGGGTTCCGCCAGGTGCCAACCCAGGTTGGCACCTACTGATCTGCGGCGCGCCAGCGCGCCAGCCACGCGTCCAGGCTGAGACGCCCGGCACCGTTGAAAAGCAGCGGCAGCAGCATCGCCATGAACAGCACCGGCAGCTTGAAGTTGCCGAACCCCTGGTCGCTGATCGCATAGCCCATCGCCAGATCAGCCAGCGAATGCCACTGCATCGGCCAGTGCACCGCATAGGTGGCCACCGCGGTCAGCACCAGCAGGCTCGCCGCGGCGAAGCGGGTGCCGAGCCCGAACAGCAGGCAGGCCGCGCCCAGCAGCTCGAACCAGGTCGCCAGCTGCCAGTTCACGCTGGCGGGCAGCAGGTCGAACGGGAACGGGAACGCGCCCTGCAGCTCGGCAAACCAGTTCTCGCCCAGCAGCTTCTCGCGGCCGGACTCGAAATACTCCCAGGCCAGCAGCAGGCGCAGGCCCAGCGGCGCCAACCACGGGCCGCAGCGATCCAGCTGGCCGCGCACGGCGGCCAGGGGCAGGGTGTTCATCACGGGGGAACTCCTCGTTGGGGGAATCAGGCCACGGCGGGCAGCGGGCCGATTACACCGGCCTGCAGGAACTGCTGCAGCAGCTGGGTGCCGGGTTCGATCAACGCATCGGCGTCGAGGTGGTGCAGGGTAGAGAGCGCTCGCAGCTGCTGCGCGCCGGTGGTGCCCGGCGCCTCGTCGATCAGGATCAGAAGATGCGCGGCCAACGGGCTGAGCTGGGCGAAGCGCACCCCGCCATCGGCATCGCGGCGGACCAGCAGGCCGGTCGGTTCGGCGCGCGGGGCGACCGGCGCATCATCGGCGCCGAGGCGGTGGACCGGCCATGCGTACAGCAGCGGCCAGGCCAGCGGTGAGCAGCGCAACGGTTCCTGCAGCGGGTCGATGCCGGGGGCCGCTGGCAGCGGCTCGGCCGCGCGCTGGTAAAGCTCGGTTTCCACCCATTCGTAGTGCGCCAGTTCGGCCAGTGAAGGGTGGGGCAGGACCGGCTGCGCCTGCAGCCACTGCACGAACTCGGCCGCCACCGCAGTGAACAGCGGGGAGCGCGCGCGGTGGTGGGCAAAGTAGTGGCGGACCAGCTCGGCCCATGCCGGTTCGCCCAGCAGGCGCACGCAGACCGGGAAACCGTTGCTCAACAGGCCCAGCAGGTTGTTGAACAGCAGCCGCTGGTATACCGCGACCCGCCGCGGATCGAGATCAGCGGGCGCGGGAACGCGGTGCGGGTCGCGCAGATGTGCGGTGAACGCGTGCTGCTGCGCGCGCAGGCGTTCGGGCGCGTCAGCCATGTACAGCTCCCGCGTGGCGGGTCTGCAGGCGGCGGACGGTGTGCAGTTCGCCCTGCAGTTCGGCATAGGGCGGGAAGTTGAAGTCGCGCTCCAGCAGGGTCGGGCGTGGGCCGAAGCGGGCGTAGCTGCGTTCCAGCAGCGCCCACACCGGGTCGATGACCGGACTGCCGTGGGTATCGATCTTCAGGTCCGGTGCCTCGTCCAGGTGCCCGGCCACGTGCAGGCAGACAATGCGCTGGGCCGGCAGGCCGGCGATGAACGCATCGGCATCGTAGCCATGGTTGCAGGCATTGACGTACACGTTGTTGACGTCCAGCAGCAGGTCGCAGTCGGCCTCGGCCAGCACCGCGTTGGTGAAGGCCAGTTCATCCATTTCCGGCTGCGGGGCCAGATAGTAGGACACGTTCTCCACCGCAATGCGGCGGCCAAGCAGGTCCTGCACGCGGGCAATGCGTGCGGCGGTGTGGCGCACCGCTTCATCGGTGAAGGGAATGGGCAGCAGGTCGTACAAGTGGCCCTCGTCGCTGCAGTAGCTCAGGTGCTCGCTGTACAGCGGCACGCGGTGGCGCTCGAGGAAATGACCGACCTGCTGCAGCAGCTGGGTATCCAGCACCGCACTGCCACCCAGCGACAACGACAGGCCATGGCAGCTCAGTGGATGGCGCCGGGCCAGTTCATCCAATGCTTCGCCGGCAGGGCCGCCGACGTTGATCCAGTTCTCCGGCGCGCACTCCAGGAAATCAAAATCGCCGGCCGGGGCATCGCGCAGGTCCTGCAGCAGCGCGCGCCGCAGGCCCAACCCCACGGCGGCCGCGGGCAGCGGCAACCGCGGGTGGACGATGCTGGCCGCAGCGTCAGTGCTTGCCACCGCACTTGCCTTCGCCGCACTTGCCTTCGGCCGCCTTCTTGCCGGCCCCGGTCCTGGGCTTGCTGTCGGCCGCTGTACCGGCAGCGGCCTTGCCCTTGTCGCCACCACACTTGCCTTCGGCGCTCTTGCCGTCCGCGCCGCACTTGCCTTCGGCGTGCTTGGCAGCATCGGCGGCCTTGGCGTCGGTGGCCTTGGCATCGCCCGATCTGGCGGCCTGGCCGGCCACCATGTAGCCCTGGGCAAGGTCGGTCATGCTCAGGGCCGAAGCACTGGCAGCCACGCCCAGGCCCGCGGCCAGTGCAGTGGCGGTCAGCAGGGACAGGGTCTTGTTGGAACTGCTCATGGGTCGTACTCCTTGGGTGGTGGGCGGGCGCCCGGGGTGAAACAAGAGTGCAGCGATCCTACTCAAGGAATCTTCGCCGAAAGCTAAAATTTTGGTGAACAGTGGCGCAGCAAGGTCGGGGTCGGATCCCTTTCCGCAGGAAAGGGCTCTGACCCCTCATCCACGCCATGCGTGGATGGCCGCCTGGGAAACCCCAACAAAAAGGCCGCTGTCCTACCGACAGCGGCCCCTTGGATCCCACTTCAGTGTTGCAGTGCGGAATCAGATGGCATCGGTGCTCGACGTCTCGTCGCGCTTCTCGCGCGGCGGCAGCGGCTGCTCACCGTGCACCAGGAACCACACGTTCTCGGCGATGTTGGTGGCATGGTCGCCCACGCGCTCCAGGTTTTTGGCCATGAACAGCAGGTGCGTGCACGGGGTGATGTTGCGCGGGTCTTCCATCATGTAGGTCAGCAGTTCGCGGAACAGTGCGGTGTACTGCGCGTCCAGGCGGGCATCGTCCTGGCGCAGGGCGATGGCGGCCTCGGCGTCGTTATCGCGGTAGGCGGCGATGGCACGGCGCACCTGCTGCGCGGCCAGCCGCCCCAGCGCACGCAGGCCCTGGATCTGCGGCAGCGGCGGCACCTTGCCCAGCGCGATGGAACGCTTGGCCACGTTCGCGGCGTAGTCGCCAATGCGCTCGATGTCGGCCGGAATGCGCAGGCCGGCCAGGATCTCGCGCAGGTCGCGGGCCATCGGGCCACGCAGGGCCAGGCGCATCACATCGTGGCTGATCTGCTGTTCCAGCGCATCGATGGCTTCATCGTTGGCGATGATGCGATGGGCAGCGTTCTCATCGCGCTTCTCGATCACGTCCATCGATGCTTCGAGCTGGGCGACGGCCATCTCGCCCATGCGCACGATTTCGGCCACCAGACGCTGCTGTTCTTCGTCGTAGCTCTTGACGATATGGTCGTTGGGAAGATTCATGGTTGTTCCGCTCTGTAGAGTCGAGCCACGCTCGACTGACGTTGTCCGTAGAGTCGAGCCATGCTCGACCGACGTTGTCTGTAGAGTCGAGCCATGCTCGACTGACGTTGTCTGTAGCTCGACTGCTGCTTCAGCCAAAACGACCGGTGATGTAGTCCTCGGTCTGCCGCTGCGAGGGCTGCGAGAAGATCACTTCGGTGCGGTCGTGTTCGATCAGGTCGCCCAGGTACATGAAGGCGGTGTAGTCGGACACGCGCGCGGCCTGCTGCATGTTGTGGGTGACGATGACGATGGTGTATTCGTGCTTCAGCTCTTCCACCAGCTGTTCAATGCGGCTGGTGGAGATCGGGTCCAGTGCCGAGGTCGGCTCGTCCAGCAGCAGCACCGACGGGCGCAGGGCCACGGCACGGGCAATGCACAGGCGCTGCTGCTGGCCGCCGGACAGGCCAAGCGCGCTCTGGTTGAGCTTGTCCTTCACCTCGTCCCACAGCGCGCCCTGGCGCAGGGCCTGTTCCACGCGGTCGGCCATGTCGGCCTTGCTCAGCTTCTCGTGGTGGCGGATGCCGTAGGCCACGTTCTCGAAGATGGTCATCGGGAACGGCACCGGCTTCTGGAACACCATGCCGACCTTGCTGCGCAGGCGGTTCATCGGGTACTTCGGCGAGAGGATGTTCTCGCCGTCCAGCAGCACTTCACCGCGCGCTTCCAGCTTCGGGTACAGCGCGTAGATGCGGTTGAAGATGCGCAGCAGGGTCGACTTGCCGCAGCCGGAAGGACCGATCAGCGCGGTCACGCGCTTTTCCGGGATTTCCAGGTTGATGCCCTTCAGGGCATGGAACTTGTCGTAGTAGAAGTCCAGTCCGCGCGCGGCAAGCTTGACCGGAGCCGGCGTGTGCAGGCTCTCGTGCGAGGACGGCACGGCGATGCGCTGCATCGGCACGGCGTTGGAAAGGTCGTTCATGGCGGTATCCACGGAAAGGTCAGTCATGGGAGATACGGTTGCGCAGCAGGATGCCGCGGGCGGCAAGGCTGACCAGCAGCACGAAGACGGTCAGCACCAGGGCGCCGGCCCAGGCCAGCACCTGCCAGGATTCATACGGGCTGCCGGCGAACTGGTTCATCACCACCGGCACCGAGGCCATCGGCTGGAACACGTTGCTGTTCCAGTACTGGTTGCCGAAGGCGGTGAACAGCAGCGGTGCGGTTTCGCCGGAAATGCGGGCCAGGGCCAGCAGGATGCCGGTGATGATGCCGGCCGAGGCACTGCGGTACAGCACCTGCACGATCACCTTCCACTGCGGGATGCCCAGCGACAGGGCCGCTTCACGCATCTGCGAAGGCACCAGCCGCAGCATTTCGTCGGTGGTGCGCACCACCACCGGCAGCACGATGAAGGCCAGCGACAGCGCACCGGCGAAGGCGGAGAAGCTGCCGCCGGTCTGCATCACGTACAGCGTGTAGACGAACAGGCCCAGCACGATGGACGGTGCCGACAGCAGGATGTCGTTGACGAAGCGGACCACGGTGCCGGCCTTGCGGGCGTTGCCGTACTCGGCCAGCCAGGTGCCGGCCAGCACGCCCAGCGGGGTACCGATGCCGATCGCCAGCGCACACATCACCGCGCTGCCGAAGAAGGCGTTGGCCAGGCCGCCTTCCTGCATGGGCGGCGGGGTCATCTTGGTGAACAGGTCCCAGTTGATGCCGGCCAGGCCCTTGGCGGCCAGGGTGAACAGGATCCAGCCCAGGAAGAACAGGCCGAACAGTGCGGTGGCGCAGGACAGCGCGATGGCAACGACATTGCCGATGCGGCGGCGCATGTACAGCGAATCAGCGGCAGTGGACATCAGTTGCCCTCCTTGCGGGACAGGCGCATCAGCATCAGGCGGGCGATGGCCAGCACCACGAAGGTGACGATGAACAGGACGAAGCCGAGCAGCAGCAGCGCCGAGCGGTAGGTTTCGGTGGCTTCGCCGAAGTCATTGGCGATCAGCGCGGCGATGGTGGTGCCCGGTTCCAGCAGCGACGGCGACAGGCGCACGCTGTTGCCGATCACGAAGGCCACGGCCATGGTTTCGCCCAGCGCACGGCCCAGGCCCAGGAAGATGCCGCCGATCACCGCCGAGCGGGTGTAGGGCAGCACGATGTCCCAGCTCACTTCCCACTTGGTGGAACCCAGCGCATAGGCCGATTCCTTCAGGCGGGTGGGCACGGTCAGGAACACTTCGCGCATCACCGAGGAAATGAACGGAATGACCATGATGGCCAGCACGAAACCGGCGGTGAGCATGCCGATGCCCAGCGGCGGGCCCTGGAACACCGGGCCGATGATCGGCCACTCGCCCAGGGTTTCATTGAGGAACGGGGTCACGTACTCGGTCATCACCGGCACCAGTACGAACAGGCCCCACATGCCGTAGATGATCGAGGGAATGCCCGCCAGCAGTTCGATGGCGGTGCCGACCGGGCCGCGCAGCCAGCGCGGGGCGACCTCGGTGAGGAAGAAGGCGATGCCGAAGCTGACCGGTACGGCGATGACCATCGCGATGAGCGCGGTGACCAGGGTGCCGTAGATCGGGGCCAGCGCACCGAACTTGTTTTCGACCGGGTTCCAGTCGGAGGAGAAGAAGAAGCTCAGGCCCTGCATCTGCAGGGCGTGGCGACCACCCCACAGCATCGACAGTGCGGCGCAGGCCAGGGCGATCAGGACGAAGATGACGGTGCCGACCAGCACCCATCGGAACAGTTTGTCGTTGCGGGCATCACGCGTGTCACGCGTGGACGGGGCGGCTACAGGCTGGGCGATGGCATTCATGGGGACGGCAGGGCCAGGAAAGGGCGGGGCGGCACGGCGTGGTAGGGACGGTGCCCGCACGCGGCGGGCACCGTCGGGTCCATCACTTCAGCTCGGTGCCCCAGTAGGCCTCGATCTGCTTGACCAGCTCGGCCGGCAGCGGCACGTAGTGCAGCTCGTTGGCCTGGGCCTGGCCGTTTTCGAAGGCCCACTTGAAGAACGCCAGGGCGTCCTGGTTGCGCTTGGCATCCTTGGGCTGCTTCTGCATCAGCATGAAGTTGGTGGCGGTGATCGGCCAGGCCTGCTCACCCGGTGCATTGGTGATGACCAGGTTGAAGTCCTTGGCGCTGGCCCAGTCGGCGCTGGCGGCAGCCGCGGCGAAGGTTTCAGCGTTCGGCTGCACCCAGGTGCCGGCCGCGTTCTGCAGGGCGGTGTAGGGCATGGCGTTCTGCAGCGCATAGGCCAGTTCGACGTAGCCGATCGAACCCTTGATCTGCTTCACGTACGAGGCCACGCCTTCGTTGCCCTTGCCACCCACGCCGTCCGGCCACTGCACCGAGGTGCCTTCGCCGACCTTGGTCTTCCATTCCGGGCTGACCTTGGACAGGTAGTTGGAGAAGTTGAAGGTGGTGCCCGAACCATCCGAACGGTGCACCAGAGTGATCTTGCCGTCCGGCAGGGTCACGCCCGGGTTGGCGGCGACGATGGCCGGGTCGTTCCAGGTCTTCACCTTGCCCAGGAAGATGTCGGCCAGCAGGGCGCCGGTCAGGCGCAGCTTGCCCGCTTCCAGGCCTTCGATGTTCACCACCGGCACCACGCCGCCGATGGCCGAGGGGAACTGGGCCAGGCCGGCCTGGGCCAGTTCGTCGCTGGCCAGCGGCTTGTCCGACGAACCGAAGTCGACGGTGCCGGCCTTGATCTGGGCGATGCCGCCGCCCGAACCGATGGACTGGTAGTTGATCTTGGCGCCGGTGGCGGTGTTGTAGTCAGCCGACCACTTGGACACCAGCGGGAAGATGAACGAGGCGCCGGCGCCGGACACTTCAGCAGTCACCTTGTCGCCGGCAGCGGCCGGGGCGGCGGCTGCGTCGGCGGCCGGCTGCTGCGCGGCCTGCTTGTCGCCACCGCAGGCCGACAGGCCCAGGGCGATGGCCAGGGAAAGGGCGGCGAGGCCGGCCGAGTGCAGTTTCATGGTCACTCCATAGCGGGGTAGAGCCGACACTGTCGGCGGATGCGGCTATGAAATGATGTTTTTGTTACAGACGTATGACGCCCATGACAGAGGTGTCGGACATCACGTTCTGACAGGGGTTTCACGGGCTGCGCAACCGCCGTGGAAGGCCTGGTGGACCGCGGATTGCGCGGCTTGGCCTTAGTAGAGTCGAGCCATGCTCGACTGCTTTCCGCTTTCGTAGAGTCGAGCTTGCTCGACTGCCGTGAGCCTTCAGTCGAGCAAGCTCGACTCTACCAAACAGAAAGGCGCCAGACCCGAAGGTCCAGCGCCCGTTGGGGCCGGCGGGGGAGAGAGGACCCGCCGGCCCCCGTTCCTGCGGGGGAACGCCTTGCTACGCCACTCAGTACTTCAGGTTCTGGGTCCAGTAGGTTTCGATCTGCTTGACCAGCGTGTCCGGCAGCGGCACGTAGTCCAGCTGCTTGGCCTGTGCATCGCCGTTCTTGTAGACCCAGCGGAAGAACTCCTGGGTGGCCTTGGCGCCGGCCACGTTCTTGGGCTGCTTGCGCACCAGAATGAAGTTGGTGGCGGTGATCGGCCACGCTTCGGCGCCCGGGGCGTTGGTCATGACCAGGTAGAAGTCCTTGGCGCTGGCCCAGTCGGCGCTGGCGGCAGCGGCCGAGAACGAGGCGTCGGACGGCTGCACGATCTTGCCGGCAGCGTTCTTCATGGCCGCGTAGGACATCTTGTTCTGCAGGGCGTAGGACAGCTCGACGTAGCCGATGCCGCCCTTGATCTGCTTCACGTAGGCGGCCACGCCTTCGTTGCCCTTGCCGCCGATGCCGGCCGGCCACTGCACCGAGGTGCCTTCACCGACCTTGCTCTTCCACTCCGGGCTGACCTTGGACAGGTAGTTGACGAAGTTGAAGGTGGTGCCCGAGCCGTCCGAACGGTGAACGATGGTGATCTTGGCGTTGGGCAGGGTCAGGCCGCTGTTCAGGGCCGCGATGGCCGGATCGTTCCAGGTCTTGATCTTGCCCAGGAAGATGTTCGCCAGGGTCGGGCCGTCCAGCTTCAGCGCACCCGGGGCAACGCCGGCCACGTTGATGACCGGCACCACGCCGCCGATCACCGAGGGGAACTGGGCCAGGCCGGCGGCCGCCAGCTCTTCCGGCTTCAGCGGGGCATCGGAGGAACCGAAGTCCACCGTGGCTGCCTTGATCTGGGCAATGCCGCCGCCCGAACCGATCGACTGGTAGTTCACCTTCTTGCCGGTGGCGCCGGTGTAGTCGGCCGACCACTTGGACATGACCGGGTAGATGAACGATGCGCCCGCGCCGGTCACATCGGCGGCGTTGGCGGCAAACACGGACGATGCAGCCAGGATGGCGACAGCGGCGCGCGACTTGAAGGCGTGGATCACGGGAGAGACTCCTGGGGTGGTCGAAGGGCGGCTGCCCGACGTTTCGGTGCACATTCCATAACGGTTGCGTGACACCCCGGCGTCTGTCACATGACGCATCCGTGACAGCGTGTGTGGCCGTGGCGACAACGAAAAAGGCACGGCCGAAGCCGTGCCTTGGGTACGCGCAGCGCGGAGCGCTGCAGCGCTCGCCGCTTACCAGAAGAACTGGGCGCGGGCTTCCAGGATGTTCGGATCGTCGTTGACGAAGCCTCGCGCGCTGGAGCTGTACTTCTTGCTGTCCACCATCACGTAGTTCAGCATCAGCTTGAAGTTCGAACGCCAGTACCAGTTGGCGCCAACGGTCCAGATGTCCATCTTGCCGCCCAGCACGCCATCGACGATCGGCGGACGGCCGGCCACCGGGTTGGCACTCACGTTGCCGTCGTTCAGATCCATGTGGTCATAGCGCACGCCCAGCTGCCACTGGCCGCTGGCCGGGTTGTCCGGCAGGCCGGTGCCCGGGGTGCCACCCTTGTAGCTCCAGGTTTCACCGGTCACGTTCCACACGCCGCTGACGTAGTAGCCGTCGCTGGTGTAGTTGTCGTGGTCATAGCGCTTGGCCTTGCTGCTGTAGTACTCGGCCTGGGCCTTGAACGGGCCCTGGAAGTACATCGCTTCGGCGCCCACGGTGCTGACGCGGTCGGTGTCGGTCATGTTGCCGCTGTCGACCAGGCGCGCGGTGGCCAGGTCGGCGTTGGGGCGGGCACGCACGCGCAGGGTGTCGGCGTCGGCGTCGTAGTCCACATAGCTCAGGCCGAAGTGCAGCACCTGGCCCTTGTCGTTGATCGGCGCCCAGGTACCACGTGCGCCGTAGCCGCTGCCGTGGGCCAGGTTGCGGGTCAGTTCGCGGCCGAAGGCGCTGGCGGTGACCGACCAGTTGTCCTGGCCGTAGCTGTAGGCACCACCCAGGCGGCGGGCGACGGCGTAGGTGTTGGTCACCGCCGCCTTGGAAATGAAGTCGTTGTTCTTGGTGCTGGACAGTTCTTCCAGGCTGTTGGGCTGCTTGAACTGGCCCAGCTGCAGGAAGTGGCTGCTGTTGCCGGCCAGCTTGTACTTCACGTTGGTGTCCAGGAACTTGTCGGCCTTGGCGTCGTAGCCGACCACCCATTCCACGTTGCCCGGGCCCTTGCCCTTCAGCACCAGCTCGGCGCGGCGCAGTTCGAATTCGCTGTCCTTGCCGTTGCCGGCGTCACCGCCGTTGAGGTCCACGACATCATTGTCGAACCAGTTGCCGTCGGCCTGGACCAGGCCTTCGAAGGTGATTTCCGAACCGCCGATCACATCGATGGCGACTTCAGCGTGGGCAGCCGGCACATACAGCGCAGCAGCCACGGCCACCGTCAGGAGTTGGTGATGCAGTTTCATGGGAAGGAGCCTTGCAGGCAGGTGGGAAGATGCGCGCAGGCTAGAAGGTGAAGATTGCGTAAATGTGACAATTCACGCACGAGTGCACGCCCTGCCGCAGCAGGGCCTGCCGATGTAAACGCTTGCATGTGACGCTGCGGTTGCGCCCCGATTGCAGTAGATCCACGCCATGCGTGGATGCTTTCCGGTGGCGGGTCAGAGCCCTTTCTGCGAAAGGGATCCGACCCTGGCACGCCCGCCTACGCGGCGGTTTTTTCCTTGAACCGGCACAGATCGGCAATCACGCAGCCCGGGCAATCCGGCTTGCGTGCCTTGCACACATACCGCCCATGCAGGATCAGCCAGTGGTGCGCATCCAGCAGGAACTCGGCCGGAATGGCCTTCACCAGCCGGTCCTCGACCTCGCGCACGTTCTTGCCCGGGGCCAGCCCGGTGCGGTTGGCCACGCGGAAGATGTGCGTGTCCACCGCCATCACCGGTTCGCCAAAGGCAGTGTTCAGCACTACGTTGGCGGTCTTGCGGCCCACGCCGGGCAGTGCTTCCAGCGCGTCGCGGTCGCGCGGCACTTCGCCGCCATGCTTCTCCAGCAGGATCGCGCAGGTGGCGATCACGTTCTTCGCCTTGGCGTTGAACAGACCAATCGTGGCGATGTACTTCTTCAGGCCTTCCTCGCCCAGCGCCAGGATCGCCGCCGGCGTATTGGCCACCGGAAACAGGCGGCGGGTCGCTTTGTTCACGCCCACGTCGGTGGCCTGCGCGGACAGCGCCACTGCCACCAGCAGCTCGAAGGGCGTGCTGTATTCCAGTTCGGTCTTCGGGTGCGGATTGAGTTCGCGCAGACGGGTGAACATTTCCACCACGTCGGCGCGCGGCATCACGCTGCCGCGGCGCGCCGGTGCGCGCGGGGTCTTCTTCGCAGTGGCCATTACTGTTCCTTGCCTGCCGCGCGTGCCTTGGCCCGGGCCAGGATCGCGGCCGCGGCGGAGGGCAGGGCGGGTTTCACGTCCGGCGCCGGGGCCGGCATGCGCCGTGCATCGCGCTCGGCTTCGCGGCGGGCCAGGCGCACGGCACGGTCGCGATAGCGTTCGCGTGCGGCCCAAGCGCGCTGAAGCTGCTGCTGGGCGTGCAGCAGACGCTGCGCAAGTTCGGGGTGGTCGGGCAACAGGCGCGCATCGTCTGCGCTGGCCACGTAGTCCATCAGGCCTGCCTGCAGCGCGCCATCGAGATCGTCTGCCTGGACCCGGGCAAACAGCTGCACGGGGTTGGGTCGGGATGCCATGGCGTCAGCGGTTCTGGAAGGCCGGCGGACGGCGCTGCAGGAACGCGCTGGTGCCTTCGCGCATGTCCTCGGTGGCGAACAGCAGGCCGAACTGCGCGCTCTCGTATTCCAGGCCGGCTTCCAGGCTGCATTCGCCGCCCACGTGCACTGCATCCAGCAGGCCGCGCAGGGCCAGCGGCGCCGATTGCGCAAGCTGCTGCGCCACGGCCTGCACGCGCGCGTCCAGTTCCTCGGCGGGTACGACCTGGTTGACGATGCCCATCGCCAGCGCCCGTGCCGCGTCGACGGGGGCGCCCAGCAGGCACAGCTCCAGCGTGGCCGCGCGGCCGCACAGGCGCAGCAGGCGCTGGCTGCCACCGAAACCGGGAATCAGCCCCAGGTTGATCTCCGGTTGGCCCACCTTGGCCGTATCGGCGGCGATGCGCAGGTGGCAGGCCATGGCCAGTTCCAGCCCGCCACCCAGTGCGAATCCGTTCACCCGGGCGATCACCGGCTTGGGCATGCGCTCGATCTGGCGCATCAGCTGCTGGCCCAACAGCGAGAAGTCACGTCCCTGAACCGCACTGAGGGTGTTCATTTCCGCAATATCAGCCCCGGCCACGAAGGCCTTGGGGCCAGTGCCGGTCAGCACCACCACCCGCACCGCAGGCGCCGCCGCTGCAGCGCTGAACGCCTGCGTCAGCGCCTGCAGCGTGGCAGCGTTGAGGGCGTTCAGCTTTTCCGGGCGGTGCACGGTGATCGTACGGATGGCACCGTCATCGGCCACGGTCACGGGGTGATCGGCGGGGGCTGGGACCACGGACAACTCCTGAAACGTTAAAAAAAAGTGAGATTGAACTCTTGAAACGCAGACAGGTCATAGCCTGCGTGGTCAGTGGCGGTTCTACCTTATGGCCGCTATCCTAACCCGTCGCCTCAGGGCGGCGCAGAACGTCCCTGAGTTACCACCCCTGGAGAACTGTTTGATGAAGTTGCGTTCTATCGCGGTCGCCGTCGCGGCCCTGGCCCTGACGGGCAATGCCTTCGCCCAGGACGTCTCGTCCGAAAAGGGCAAGCTGAGCTACTACTTCGGTTACGACTACGGCAACAACCTGGCAGAGCTGACCGGTCGCGGTGAGCAGCTGGACATCAACTCGGTGGTGAAGGGTCTGCAGGACGCCTACGCCAAGAAGCAGCCGGCCATCACCGCCGAGCAGCTCAAGCCGGCCGTTGAAGCGTTCCAGAAGCGCGAGCAGGGCCGTGCCCAGGCCGCCAAGGCCGAGTACGAAAAGGCTGCCGCCGAAAACAAGACCAAGAGCGACCAGTTCGTTGCGGCCAACAAGGCCAAGGCGGGCGTGCAGTCGCTGCCGAGCGGTGTGCAGTACCGCGTGATCGAAGCTGGCAAGGGTGCCAAGCCGACCCAGGCCAGCACCGTGCAGCTGGAAGTGGCCGGCCCGTACCCGTTCGGCCAGCGTCCGACCGAAGCGCGCCCGGCCCAGCAGATTCCGTCGATCAAGGTCAGCGAAGTCGAAATGAAGGCCATGCGCGAGACCCTGCTGCAGATGCCGGCAGGCTCGAAGTGGGAAATCACCCTGCCGCCGGACCAGGCGTACGGCGCCGACCCGCGTACCGGCTTCCCGCCGAACGTGGCGGTGCAGTTCGAAGTGAAGCTGGTCAGCGTCAAGTAAATCGAAGTAGTGAACCGAACGCGCCGGTGGCTTCCACCGGCGCGTTTTTATTTGTGCGCCACACGGTGGCCGACGCCGCCCCAAACATGGCCATTCGCGCTACTGTTGCAGGGGTGCAAACTATGGAAGAAACGTCGCGTGTTGTCGCAAGCCCCTGCATCGGCGTGTGCAAGCTGGACCTGGCCCGGCGCTGTACCGGTTGCGGGCGGACCCTGGATGAAATCGCGCGGTGGTCGTCGATGAGCGACAGCGAGCGCGACCACGTGCTGCATCGGCTGCTGCCGCTGCGCGAACAGCTGCAGCACTCATTGCGGGGTTCGCTGGCCGACCACGAACGCCTGCTGCGCGCGCTGCACCCGCTGGCCGAGCCGCCGCAGGGCGATGGCTGGAACCGCAGCGAACTGATCGATCTGCTGCCGCCGGGCCCGGCGGTGGAGGCGGCCGTGCTGGCCGGCATCGTGCCGCGTGCCAACGGTGCCCAGGTCATCCTGACCCGCCGCACCGAAACGCTGCGCCAGCATGGTGGCCAGGTCGGCTTTCCCGGCGGGCGCACCGAGCCGGACGACCGCGATGCATTGGCGGCGGCGCTGCGCGAAAGTCAGGAAGAAATCGCCTTGGCCCCCAGCCAGGTGCAGGCGCTGGGCTATCTGGACCCGTTCGTCACCATCACTGGCTACCGGGTCACCCCGGTGGTGGCGGTGATCGATCCGGACTTCGTGCCGGTGGCACAGCCCAGCGAAGTGGCCGAAGTGTTCGAAGTACCGCTGGATTACCTGATGGCGCCGGACAACCTGCACCAGGTCGAGATCAACCATCGTGGGCGCGTGCGCCACGTGCTGGAATACGGCTGGCCCGGGCAACGGATCTGGGGCGCCACGGCCGCCATTCTCTACAACCTGCGCCGCCGCCTGGAGCAAGTGACATGACGCCGAACGACACGACGTGGACCACCCTGGTCGATGTGCCCCGCCTGGCCGCTGCACTGGGCGAATCCATCCGGGTGGTCGATGCCCGTGCCACCGCCAGCACGGCCGTGCGCGTGGTCGATGCGCGTGCATCGCTGGCCGATCCGCAGGCCGGGGCAGCACAGTACGCCGCCGGGCATATCCCCGGGGCCGTGCATGCCGATCTGAATCAGGATCTGTCCGACCTGGGCCGCAGCGGCCACGGTCGTCACCCGTTGCCGGACAGCGATGCGTTTGCGGCCAGGCTGGGGCAGTGGGGCATCGCCCCCGCTACCCAGGTGGTGGTCTACGACGGCAGCGACGGCAGCATGGCCGCCGCGCGCCTGTGGTGGCTGCTGCGCCTGATCGGCCACACCCGCGTGGCCGTGCTCGACGGCGGACTGGCCGCCTGGCAGGCCGCCGGCCAGCCGCTGGCCGCCGGCCGCAGTGACGTGCCTGCGCAGCCGCCGTATCCGGGCCGTTTCGACACCACCCAGGTGGCCAGCGCCGATGAAATCGCCGCGCGCCTGAAGCACGCCCCCGGCTGGCTGGTAGACGCGCGCGCCGGCGAGCGTTTCCGCGGCGAAGTCGAGCCGCTGGACCCGGTGGCCGGCCACGTGCCTGGCGCGGTCAACCGCCCGTTCGCCCTGAACGTGGCCGACGGTCACCTGCGGGACGCGCAGGAACTGCGCGCCGAACTTCAGGGCGTGATCGGCAGCCAGGATCCCGAGCGCGTCGTGCTGATGTGTGGCTCGGGCATAACCGCCTGCCACCTGCTGCTGGCCATGGAAAGCGCCGGCCTGAGCGGCGCCCGCATCTACGCCGATTCCTGGAGCGGCTGGGTGAGCGACAGCAGCCGCCCGGTCGCCACCGGCGCGTAACGGCACGGGGTTGGATCCGTTTCCCGAAGGGAAACGGCTCTGACCCCAGCGCAGCAACGCAGTCGAGCATGGCTCGACGCTACAAGAGCACGTTCCGATCGATTCGACCCCGTGCCGTTCCGACAGCACGCGGGAAACTGTCGAAGGCGAGGTGGGCCCGATTGCGGGGGCGTGAGCCGCATGGATGCGGCGACCGAGCTTACATGGACGTACTTGCAGCGTCCCCCGCAACCGGACCCACCTCGCCTCCCACGGAAAGCAGGCATTTGACGTTGCCGTTGCCGTTGCCTCGGCAGGTGCAGGGCGCAGCCCTGCCAGCTACTCCCCCAACCCCTGCAGCGGCACCTTTGCCAGCACGCGTGCCCAGGGGAACAAGGGGCCAGGATCGCGCTTGCGCGCCACCGTCAGCGTTGGGTCATCGCTGGCCGGTACCTGTTCCAGGTCCAGCTGGTCATGCCCGGCAATCTGCCGCAGCGACGGATAGCGTGCCACCAGCGCCCGCAGCAGAGCCTCCAGCGCGTCCAGCTGCGCCTCGGTATACGGCTCGTCCATCGCCTGGTGGCGGCTGTCGAACCAGTCCGGGTAACGCCCGGTATTGACCAGTTCAATGCCCACCGTGTCAGCGTTCATGCCGCGCACGTGGTGGGCGATGCGCTCCGGCGCCACGTACTGCACCACGCTGCCGTCGCGATCGATGTAGAAGTGACCGCTGTTGCCTGCGCCGCTGTCATACAGCACGCGCTCGCCGTACTCGCGGGCCATGGCCAGGTCCGGCAGTTCGGTGCAGTGGATGACCACCATGCGCAGGCTGTCGGCATCACGCAGGGGCAGGCGGTCGTGGTAGGGCAGCGGCTGCAGCTGCAGGCCGGGCAGGAGCGGGTTGGACATGCGGCGATGCTAGCATTGCGCGATGAACCTGCCTTCCCGATTGTCGTCGAACCCCCGTGCAGGTGCGCGCGCATGAGCCGCGGCCACTGCATCCTGTCCCATGGTTTCGAGAGTGGCCCCGAGGCGACCAAGGTCACCGCGCTGGCCGAAGTGGCGCAGCGCCTGGGCTGGACCCACGAGCGCCCCGACTACACCGACCTGGACGCGATGAGCCAGGTCAGCCGCGTGGGCGATGTGCGCACCCGCCTGCAGCGGCTGGTGGAGCGGGCCGCCGCGGCCGCCGCGCAGGGCCCGGTGGTACTGGCCGGCTCCAGCCTGGGGGCCTACATTTCCGGCATCGCCTCGCTGCAGGTGCCGGTGGCCGGCCTGTTCCTGATGGTGCCGCCCACCACCATGGGGCCGATGCCGGCACTGGACGCCGCCGCCGTGCCGATCAGCGTGGTCCAGGCCTGGCACGATGACGTGGTGCCCGCCGCCGGGGTGATCGCCTGGGCGCAGGCGCGCTCGGCGCAGCTGCTGCTGGTGGACGATGGCCACCGCCTGGAACACCACGTGGCGGCCTCCGCGCAGGCCTTCGAGCGGCTGCTGCAGCAGCTGGGAAGCCCGGGCGCACGGCGCGCCCGCCCGCATTGACTACAATGGCAGCCCCGCCGCCCCCGGCGCGGGCCTGCTGGCCGTTTCCGCGGCCCTCCCTTCCGAATGGCCTGGCGCTCGCGCCGTGCCCGTCACCTGCGAATCGATCCCGTGAAATTCTTCGTCTCCTGCGCCAAGGGCCTGGAATACCTGCTTGCCGACGAACTGTCGGCCCTGGGCCTTGGCAAGGCCACCGCCACCATCGCCGGCGTCAATGCCGAGGGCGAGCTGGCGCAGGCCCTGCGCATCGTGATGTGGTCGCGCCTGGCCAGCCGCGTGCTGTGGCCGATCGACGAGTTCGACTGCCCCGACGAGCAGGCCCTGTATGACGGCGTGCGCGCGCTGCCGTGGCACGAGCACATCAAGCCGGAGATGACCCTGGCGGTGGACGCCCACGTGTCCGGCGACAAGATCACCCACGCGCGCTTTGCCGCCCAGCGGATCAAGGACGCCATCGTCGACCGGATGCGCGATGAGGGCCTGGAACGGCCCTCGGTGAACACCGATCTGCCCGACGTGCGCGTGAACCTGTCGCTGCGCAAGGGCCGGGCCTCGCTGTCGATCGATCTGGGCGGTGGCCCGCTGCACCGCCGTGGCTGGCGCGGTGCCGCCCACGAGGCGCCGCTGAAGGAGAACCTGGCCGCCGCGCTGCTGCTGCGCGCGCAGTGGCCGCGCCTGCATGCCGCCGGTGGTGGCCTGCTGGACCCGATGTGCGGCAGCGGCACGCTGCTGATTGAAGGTGCGCTGATGGCCGCCGACGTCGCCCCCGGCCTGATGCGCCACGGCAGCCTGCCGCCCAGCCGTTGGCTGGGCTTCGACAAGGCCGCCTGGAAGGCGATCCAGGCCGAAGCACGTGACCGCGAAGCGGCCGGCCTGGCTGCCTTGAAGCCGGTCATCCACGGCAGTGACATCGACCCGGTAGCGATCCAGGCCGCGCGCGAGAACGCCGAAGTGGCCGGCGTGGCCCACGCGATCCGCTTCACCCGTGCCGACGTGGCCGACCTGGCCGCCCCGGAACAGGAGATCGGCGCGGTGGTCTGCAACCCGCCGTACGACGAGCGCCTGGCCGCCGACCCGGCCCTGTACCGCGCGCTGGGCAACGCCCTGCAGAAGGCGGTGCCGCAGTGGCGCGCCAGCCTGCTGTGTGGCAACGATGAACTGGCCTTCGCCACCGGCCTGCGTGCGTCCAAGAAGTACCAGATGTTCAACGGTGCGCTGGAATGCGCGCTGATCGTCTGCGACCCGATTGCCGTACCGGGCCGCGACCCGGCGCAGCCGCGCGAGCTGAGCGAAGGCGCGCAGATGGTGGCCAACCGCCTGCGCAAGAACCTGAAGAAGTTCAAGAGCTGGCGCGCGCGCGAGGACATCACCTGCTTCCGCGCCTATGATGCCGACCTGCCGGAATATGCAGCGGCCATCGATGTGTATGAAGAAGACGGTGGCCAGCGCCGCACCTTCCTGCATGTGCAGGAATACGCGGCACCGGCGGCGATTCCGGAAAACGACGTGCGCCGTCGCCGCAACGAACTGCTGGCCGCTGCGCGCGAAGTGTTCGGCGTGCCGCCGGAGCAGGTGTCGATGAAGTCGCGCGAGCGCGGCAAGGGCGGCAGCAAGTACGGCCGCTTCGAGCAGCGCGATGAGTTCATCGTGGTGCGCGAGAACAACGCACTGCTGCAGGTGAACCTGTTCGATTACCTCGATACCGGCCTGTTCCTGGACCACCGCCCGCTGCGCCGCATGATGGCCGAACAGGTGCGTGGCAAGCGCTTCCTCAATCTGTTCTGCTACACCGGCGTGGCCAGCGTGCAGGCGGCGGTGGCCGGTGCGGCCAGCACGACCAGCGTGGACCTGTCGGCTACCTACCTGCAGTGGTGCTACGACAACCTGGCGCTGAACGGGCAGGGCGGCAACCAGCACCTGCTGGTGCAGGCCGATGCCATGGCCTGGCTGGAAGGCGATCGCGGCCAGTACGACGTGATCTTCTGTGACCCGCCGACGTTCTCCAACTCCGCGCGTGCCGATGACTTCGACGTGCAGCGCGAGCAGTTGAAGCTGCTGCGCGCGGCCGTGGCGCGGCTGGCGCCCGGCGGCGTGCTGTATTTTTCCAACAACTTCCGCCGCTTCAAGCTGGAAGAAAACGCCATCGCCGAATTCGCCCAGTGCCGCGAGATCACCGCGCGCACGATCGGTCCAGACTTCGAGCGCAACGCGCGCATCCACCGTGCGTGGGAACTGAAGCGCCTGGGCTGACCAGGTATCTGGGGTCGGATCCCCTGCGCGCAGCGCAGGGGCTCTGACCCCAGGATGATCGCGAAGCCCATCGGAACCGGCTTCTGTAGAGTCGAGCCCTGCTCGACTGTGCCGCGCACGGGATCCCAGTAGATCCACGCCATGCGTGGATGACGCCGTTTCTGGGGTCAGAGCCCCTGCGCTGCGCGCACGGGATCCGACCCCGTGCGCGGCTACAGCAGCGCGACCAGCAGGCCCAGCAGCGGCAGGGCGATGGCCAACGGTGCGATCCACCGCGGGCGGTACGGGTACAGGCCGAAGGCTAACGGCACGCCGGCCAGGGTGAGCGCACCCAGCCACAGCACCGGACCCATCGCCCAGCCATGGTCGACCACGCACAGCACGAACGCCACCACCAGCAGCGCCCAGCCCAGTACGCGCCATTGCGTGCGCCGTGCCGGGGCCGCCGCAGCCTTGCCATGCAGGTCCTGCTGGTGTTTTTCCATCGCCAGCGACAGCGCGGTGAACGCAGAGAAGGACAGGGTCAGGGCCAGCAGCATCATGCGCCGGCCTCCACTTCGGCCGGCGCAACCGGCGCCTTGGTCGCCGCAGCCGCAGCCGCGCGCTTCTTTTTCTCGGCCGCGCTCAACGGCGGCGTCCAGCGCTGCATGCGCCAGCCGCACAGGGCCAGCATCGCGCCGAAGGCAAGCATCGACAGATCGAAGCCGGCCAGCACCCAATCGCCATTGAGCAGGGTCACGCCCAGGTGCGCCTGGGTGGTCAGGGCATTGACCACCGGCACCAGTGCGAACAGGGCCGCGCCCAGGTACAGCTGCCACGCCCACATCATCCGCTTGGGCCAGATGAAGGCGGCCAGCAGGGCGGCGCCCCAGGCGTAGAAGAACACGTTGGCTTCGGCGCTGGAGCGCTCGGCCAGGCCCAGCGGCAGCACGCGGTTGCCCCAGAAATACGCTGCAAAGGCGATCGGCAGACCAGCCACCGCGCCAATGTTCAGTGCATCCACCAGGCGCAGGCCGAAGCCGATGCGGCCACTCTTGGCATGCTTGGGCCGTTCCTTCACCGCCCACAGCACCACGCCGCTGGCCAGCATCAGGCAGCCGGTCAGGCCGGACAGGAAGAACAGGGCGCGCAGGCCCCAATCGGCGAAGCGTGCCAGGTGCAGGCCGTACAACACGCCACGGGTGGCGGTGGCACCACCGGACGGCGGGCTCTCCTGCAGCAGCGTGCCGTTGACCATGTCATAGCGCAGCGACGGGGTGTCGATCGACAGGCGCTTGCCATCGCGCTGGCGGATGTCGATCACCGCGTTGCCCGCACCGGGGTTGGAGATGGTGAATCCGGCCACTTCCACGCCGTGCCACTGCGCACGCGCGCTGTCGAGCAGGCGCGCGATGGCGACCGGGGGCGCTTTGCCCTGGGCCGGCTCGCTCACCTCGGGCATGCCGCCGAAGGCCTCGGCAAAGAACTTGTTCTCATCCTGCGGGTAGGCCACCTTCACGCCCCACGGCAGGTACATGATCATCAGCGTGACGATGCCGGTATAGGTGATCATGGCGTGGTACGGCAGCGCCATCACCGCGCTCACGTTGTGGAAATCCAGCCACGAGCGCAGGCCCTTGTCCTTGCGGAAGGTGAAGAAGTCCTTGAAGATCTTCTTGTGGGTGATCACCCCGGTGATGATCGCCACCAGCATGAACATGGCGCAGAACCCCACCAGGTAGCGCGCCCAGTACACCGGGATGTAGTGCAGGTCGAAATGCAGGCGGTAGAAGAAGTCACCGCCGCGCGTCTCGCGCGCCTTCAATTCGTTGCCGGTATTCGGGTCCAGGGTGGCATCGCCGAACGCGCCGCGGCGGCCCTTGGCCGGGTCGGCCTGGTCGGCAGGCACGCGCCAGAACGTGCTCATGGCCGGGTTGCGCGGCTGTGGCAGCGTCACGTACCACATCTCGGCATTGCCGGCGTTGGCCTGCAGGTAATCGACGGCGCGCTGCGCGGCCACGTCGGTGCTGACCCGCGCGCTGGGCAGTTCCGGGCGCATCCAGCGGCTGATTTCTTCGCGGTAGTAGCTGGCGGTGCCGGCCATGAAGATCAGCAGCAGCAGCCAGCCCACCAGCAGGCCGGTCCAGGTGTGCAGCCAGGCCATCGATTGGCGGAATCCGTTCTTCATGCCCAGGCCCCCAGCAGGCGCGCAATCGCGGCCATCAACAGGGTAGGCAGCAGAATGCCGACCCAGGCGCGCAGCGCACTGCGCGTGGCAAATGCCCACAACGCGGCGCAGGCGGCCATCAGGATGCCCAGCATCATGCCGGTCAGCACGGTCTGCCCGCGCGCGCCAGGCAGGGCGACCACGCAGAACACGCTGGTGACCGACGCCAGCGCGTAGCCACCGAAGATGGCCGCCAGCGAACGGGACAGCACGCCCCAGCGGGGGCTGGCGAAGAAGGTGCTGAGGCGGGAGCTGGCAATAGCGGGCGAGCGATCCACGGCAATCCTGCAGGTTGGTTGAAAGAAGGCCGGCGCACCGAGGTGCGCCGGGGGGGCCATCCCTGGCCGGGTGCCGGTCGCAGAACCGGCACCATCCATCAGGTCATCAGAGCTTCCAGCGCAGGGTCAGGGTGACATTGCGCGGTTCGCCCCAGTACACGCCGTTGTAGAAACCGACGTTGTTGTAATACTTCTTGTCCAGCAGGTTGTTGATGTTCACCTGCGCGCTGAAGTTCTCGTTGAAGCGGTAGCCACCGCCCAGGTTCAGCAGATAGAACGCGTCCTGGGTGATGCGTGCGCTCTGCGTGCCACCGGTGGCGACCGGCCGGGCGCTGTTGTTCCAGATGCTGCTCTGCCAGGTCACACCACCGCCCAGCCAGAAGCGGCTGTCGGCACCGCCGGGGCGCCAGCTGGCGTTCAGGCGGAAGGTGTCCTGCGGGGTGGTGGTCCGCTGCAGCACACCGGCGGCGTTGCGGATCTTGGTATGGGCGAAGCCGGCCGATACGTTCCATTGCTCGCCGATGCTGCCCTGGGTTTCGATTTCCCAGCCCTTCACCTTGTTGCCCTTGCCGGTGGAGCGATAGGCCTGACCACCATCGGGCAGCGAGTTCAGCGGCACCGAATCATCGATCTCGGCCACGTTGTCCTGCTTGCCTTCAAACACCGCGGCCGAAGCATTGAGCAGGCCGCCGAAGAACTCGGCCTTGACGCCGGCTTCGTACATGTCGCCGACCACCGGCTCCAGGTAGTTGCCATTGCGGTCGCGGTAATTCTGTGGCTTGAAGATGTCGGTGTAGCTGACATAGCCGCTGAAGATGTCGTTGAAGTCGTAGACCAGACCGGCGTACGGGGTCAGGGTGTCATCGGGCTTGTAGCCGGTGCGGGTGGTGCGGTTGCGGTTGCCGTTGGCATCGTAGCCGTAGGCCCACTGGCGCGTTTCCCAGCTGCCGTAGCGGGCGCCGACCACGGCCAGCAGCGGATCGGCCAGGCGCAGGCGCGCGGCGACATACGCTGCACGCTGGCGCAGTTCATTCTGCGATGAAAGGCGGCCGAGGCGGGTCACCGGCAGCACCGGCACGTCGCCGGTCCAATGGCGCCAGTCCGGCACCATGGCATAGGCATCGTCATAGTCGAAGTCCATGCCTTCCGATTCACCCTTGCGCACCGCCTGGCCCAGGCCGAACACCAGCTCATGCTCGCGGCCGAACAGCTGGAACGGGCCGCCGACATTCACGTCGAACACGTCCATGGTGCTGTGTTCGTTGAAGTGCGAGACATAGGCGGTCACGCCGGTGCCGTCCGGACGCGGATTGCCGGCCGCGCCGTACCAGACGCTGCCGTCGGTATCGCGCACGGCATGGGTCACGTTGCCCTTCAGCGACCAGCCATTGCCCAGCTGCTGTTCCAGGCGGGCGAAGGTGGTCTTTTCCACCATCGGCCAGCTGCTCCACGACGCCGACAGGTTGGTCGAGCGCGGCAGGTTGGCCGGATTGCCATCGGCGCCCCAGTACGGCACCACGCCCCAGGTCACGCCGGTGGTGCGCGGCGACTGGTATTCGTAGCCCAGTTCGAACAGGGTGCTGTCGGTCAGGTCGGCCTGCACGATGCCGTAGAACACGTCCTTGTCGAGCTTGTAGACATCGCGGAACGAATCGCTCTGCTGCTTGGCGGCGACCACGCGTGCGCGGATGCGGCCGTCCCAGGCGATCGGGCCGCCCAGGTCCACTTCCATGCGCTGGTTCCCCCAACGGCCCAGGATCAGGTTGGCGCCCATCTGCACCGTATCGGTCGGGCGCTTGCGCACCATGCTGATGGTGCCCGACGGATCGCCGGCGCCGGTGGTCAGGCCGGTGGCACCACGGATCACTTCGATGCGCTCGTAGATCACGTTGTCGGTGTTGGTCTTGATCGAGCCACCGAAGGTGTTGAGCATGCCATCGATCTGGAAGTTCTCGATGGTGTAACCGCGCGAGACGTAGTTGATGCGCTCACTGTCGGTGACCGACACGGTGACCCCGGTGACCTGGCCCATCACATCGGACAGCGAGAACAGGCCCATGTCGTCCAGGCGCTGGCGGGTGATGACCGTGACCGACTGCGGCGTCTCGCGCAGCGACAGGTTCAGCTTGGTCGCACTGCGCGTGTTCTTCACCGTGTAGCTGTTCTGGATTTCGCCATCGGCCGTCACCTTCACCGTGTCCAGCGTGCGCGCATCGGCATCGGCCGGCACCTCGGCATGCGCCAGCGGCGCGCAGAACAGCGTGGCCAGCGCCAGCGCCAACGGTGAAACCACGGGAATGTTGGGTCGGGACATACAGTGCGATTCCATGCAGGAGAAAAACATCAGCGATGGAATCCATGCGTGCGGGCGCCCGCGCGGAATTGCGCGACCCGAGGCATCTCCCATCGCCACGCGCTGACGGCCAGGGCCGTCGGCGCACGAGGAGCCGGGGATGTACACGGGCGGAAGCGCGGTGGGGGCGCCAAGTGGCTGAGCGTACAACCGATCAGTAAATGATAGGCATTCGCATTTCGTTAATCAAGTGTGCACAACCGCGCAGCAGCGCGACCCCGCTTCAACGCGAAGCGCAGCTGCGGGTGACGTCGTCGTTGAGCTGGCGTGCGGGCGTGCGCGAACCGAACCACTCGGCCAGTTCGCGGCGCGTGCGGGCCTTGTCGCAGGCTTCGGCATTGCTGGCCGCCTCGATTACCGTGCCGGTCACCGGTGCGGCACCACGGCCGGCATTGGCCTGCAGTTCGCGCCGGGCCACGCGTAGCTCGCGGTCCACGCGCTCGGCCTCCTGCCAGCTCAGTTTCGGGTCACGCACGATCGGGCGGGTCACCCCGGTATCCTGCCCGGCCGGGCAGGGCGTGCTCTGGTAGATGGTGCGACCACCATCGTTGCACTTGTACACGCGCTGCGCGCACGCCTCACCGGCCGCCAGCAGCAGCGGCAGCAGAACCAACATCCGTTGCATGGATCCCCCCGTGGGCCACCCTGGCCCACATGGCGCGGGAGCATACGGAGTGTGACCCCCGTCGCGCAATACGCCTGCGCCTTTTGCCAGAAATGGGGTCAGAGCCCGTTGCTGCGCAACGGGATCCGACCCCGTGCCGTTCCGACAGATCGCGGGAAACTGTCGAAGGCGGGGTGGGTCCGGTTGCGGGGGCGTGAGCCGCATGGATGCGGCGACCGAGCTTACATGGGTGAGGGCGCTTTGCTTGCGAAGCACTGCTTCGCAAGCGCCCGAACGCACAGCCGCCAGCGGCTGGGCCGGGCCCCGGAGGGGGACTTGCAGCGTCCCCCGCAACCGGACCCACCCCGCCATCCCACGGAATGCCAGCTTTTGACGTTGCTTCAGTCGAGCATGGCTCGACTCTACAGGGGTACAGGGCGCCGCCCTGTCGCCCCCCTCAGAACCGGAATACCACCGTCGCGGCATGCAGCAGCAGCCCGATCAGCCCACCCACCAGGGTGCCGTTGAAACGGATGAACTGCAGGTCGCGGCCCACGCTCAGTTCCAGCTGTTCCACCAGGTGGCGCTCGTCCCACCCCTTCACCGTCTGCGCGATGTGGGTAGTGACCCCTTCGCGCAGGCGCCCGGTCAGGCGCTGCGCGCCTTCCAGCAGATGCTGGTTCAACGCCTCGCGCAGGGCCGGGTCGGCCTGCAGGGTCTGCCCCAGCGAGGCCAGACTGCGCTGCAGATGCCCCACCAGCGCCGAATCCTCGCGCTGCAGATCGGCGCGCAGCGTGGCGTGGATGCGCGACCACAGGCCCTGCACGTACTCCTGCAGGGCAGGGTGGTCGATCATTTCCTGCTTCAGCTGTTCGATGCGCTCGGCCAGCGCCGGGTCATCGCGCAGGCGCTGCACGTAGTTCTGCAGCCAGGTCTCGTAATCCTGGCGCAGTGGATGCTCAGGCTCGGCCAGCACCTGCTGCAGTTCCTCCAGCACCGCCCGCGCCAACCTCTCGGCCAGGCTGTCACCGATCTCGTCGATCGGCTTCACCCAGTTCACCGTGCTGGACAGTGTGGGCCATTCGCGCTGGATGTAGCGCACGATCAACTGCGAGGCGCGTTCTTTCACCTCTGGCTGTTCCAGCCAGCGGCCCAACCGCTGCAGGCCTTCGTCCAGCACGCGCTGGTGGCGGCCATCGGCGGTCAGCAGGGCCAGCAGTTCGCCAGCGGTGGCCGCCGCGTTCCACTGCCGCAGCTGCTGCACCACGAAGCCATGCAGCTGCCGGCGCACCGCACCTTCATCGAAGAAATCCAGTGCCTGCAGGGCCCATCCGCGGGCCATGTCGGCCAGCATGCGCGCACGTTCGGGTTCGGCCAGCCAACTGCCCAGGCGGCTGGCCGGATCGAACACCTGCAGGCGGGCCAGCAGCACGCCCGGTTCCAGGAACTGGTCACGCACGAACAGGGCCAGGCTGTCGCCGATGCGCTCCTTGCTGCGCGGGATGATGGCGGTATGCGGAATGGGCAGCCCCATCGGCCGCCGGAACAGTGCCACCACCGCAAACCAGTCGGCCAGCGCGCCCACCGCGGCGGCTTCGCAGAAGGCCGATACCCAGGCCCAGATGCCCCGTTCACCCTGCCAGTGGCTGACCGCGAAACCGGCCAGCATCAGCAGCAGCAGGCCCAGGGCCAGGGCTTTCAGGCGCCGCAGCTGGGCGCGGCGCGGATCGAGGGCAGACGTCATGGCCGCAGTCTAACCGGCGCCGGATGACGCCAACGCAACGGTGGCGCCGGGCACGGCCCGGCGCCAGACGCTTACAGGGCTTCCAGCTGCTTTCGCAGCGCGGCCAGCTGCGCGCGCAGGGTGTCGTTCTCGCGGGTCAGGGCGACCACGCGGCGGCGCAGGGCTGGCGCGTCTTCGCCCAGCTGCTCCAGCGCCGACAGCACCTCGGCATCGCGGCTGGCTACTTCGTCCTCGCTCGGCTCGTCGAAATCCATCTCGGCCGGTTCGGGCTTCGGCGCACGCGGCTTGCGCTTGGATTCGCGCACGCGCTTGGCCGCCTGCTTCAGCTCGTCCTTGCCACCGGCGGCAGCGGCGCGCTGCTCCTCTTCCGGCAGGTCGGCCACGGCAGCGGCCGCGCTGATCGAAATCACCCCGGCCTTCACCGCTTCCACTACTTCGGCCGCAGCCTGGGCGTGGATGCGCTCGATCATGCCCACCTGGCTGGTGCTCAGCTTGGCTTCGCGGGCCAGCTCGGCGCGGCTGACCTTCGGTGCCGGTTCCCACGGCGGGCTGTCTTCACCGGCCTCGTCGGCCGGTTCGGCGGTGCCATCGCTTTCGCGCTGCAGCTGCGCCTGTTCCACCTGCTTGCGCGCGGACAGGATGTCGCGCTTGCGCAGGGCCAGCACGCCGCGCTGGAAGTCGGACACGCTGCGGCGGCCCAGGTGCTGCTCGATCATCCACAGGTGCACGTCTTCCATGCTCTGGAAGCGGGTGTTCTGCACGGTGTTGAACGGCAGGCCATGCTTCTGGCAGATGCCGAAGCGGTTGTGGCCGTCCACCAGCACATCGCCCCACAGCACCAGCGCATCGCGACAGCCTTCGGCCAGGATGCTGCGCTCCAGCGCGTCATGCTCGTCGGCGGTCAGCGGGTCGATGTAGGCCTTCAATTCTTCTTTGACGACGATATCCATGGGCACGGCAACAGGCAGGAGCGGAACCGACCATTGTACCCGCTCGCCCGGTCCGGCCCCGGCTCAGGCGGTGGCCCGGATCATCTCGCCCAGGATGGTGGTGATCTGGTCGATCTGCGGCGTGTCCACGATCAGCGGCGGCGACAGCGCGATGATGTCGCCGGTGCAGCGCACCAGCAGCCGGCCGTCGTGGAAGCAGCGCCGGAACACCTCGTAGCCGCGGCTGCCGGGGGCATCGCGGCGCGGCGCCAGTTCCACCGCTCCCACCAGCCCGAAGTTGCGGATGTCGATCACGTTGGGCAGGCCCTGCAGCGCGTGCAGGCGCTCCTGCCAGTACTCGCCCAGCTCGATGGCGCGCTCGAACAGCCGTTCTTCGGCGTAGATGTCCAGTGTGGCCAGGGCCGCGGCGCAGGCCAGCGGATGGCCCGAATACGTATAGCCATGGAACAGTTCGATGGTCTGCGCCGGGCCCTGCATGAAGCTGGCATGCACGCTGTCGCTGACCATTACCCCGCCCAGCGGCACGGCGCCGTTGCTGGCACCCTTGGCGAAGGTCAGCAGGTCCGGGGTGACCCCGAAGCGCTGTGCCGCGAAGGGCATGCCGACCCGCCCAAAGCCGGTGATCACTTCGTCGAACACCAGCAGGATGCCGTGCTGGTCGCAGATCTCGCGCAGCCGCTGCAGGTAGCCGGGGGCGGGCAGGATCACCCCGGCCGAGCCGGCCACCGGTTCGACGAACACCGCGGCAATGGTGGACGGGTCGTGCAGGGCGACCAGCCGTTCCAGGTCATCGGCCAGCTCGGCACCCTGCCGCGGCAGGCCCTTGCTGAAGGCGTTGCGCTCCAGGTCCAGGGTGTGCCGCAGGTAGTCCACGCCGCCCAGTTGCAGGCCGAACTGCTTGCGGTTGTTGGGCAGCCCGCCCAGCGCCATGCCGCCGAAGCCCACCCCGTGGTAGCCCTTCTCGCGGCTGATGAAGCGGGTGCGCTGGCCATCGCCGCGCAGGCGATGGTGGGCCAGCACGATCTTCATCGCGGTATCCACCGCTTCCGAGCCGGAACTGGTCAGGAACACATGGTTCAGGCTGGCTGGGGCCAGTGCGGCCAGGCGCTGGGCCAGCGCGAAGGCCGGCGGTGACCCCATCTGGAAGCCGGGCGCGTAGTCCAGCGTGGCGGCCTGGTCGGCGATGGCCTTGATGATGCCGGGGCGGGCGTGGCCGGCATTGCAGCACCACAGCCCGGCGGTGCCATCGAGGATGCTGCGGCCGTCGACATCTTCGTAGTGCATGCCGGCCGCGCGCACCAGCATGCGTGGCGCACCCTTGTATTGGCGGTTGGCGGTGAACGGCATCCAGTACGCATCGAGCGATTCGGGGCGCTGGGTGGCCAGCGCGTGCGGGTCGATCGCGGGATTCTTCATGCCGCCTCCGTCGGGTCCGTTGCGCAGACTGTAGCGCAGCCGATGGGCGTGATGCCCGCTCACGGCCGCAATGCGGGCGTGGCGGTATAACCGGGGCAGATCTTCGCCCGGAACCCGACATGGCCGACTTCCCTGATCGCAGCCACTGGCAGGCACTGGCCGGCCAGCTGACCCTGCCATCGCAGGCCTTCATCGACGGCCGCTACGTGGACGCAGCCAGCGGTGCCCGCTTCGACTGCATCAGTCCCATCGATGGGCGCGTGCTGGGCCAGGTGGCCGACTGCGATGCACGTGATGTTGATCGCGCGGTGGCGTCCGCGCGCCGCGCGTTCGAGGCCGGCCACTGGTCGCAGGCCAGTCCCTCCCAGCGCAAGCGCGTGCTGCAGGCGCTTGCCACGCTGCTGGAACAGCATGCCGACGAGCTGGCCCTGCTGGAAACCCTGGACATGGGCAAGCCGGTGCGCGATGCGCGGCGCATTGATCTGCCCGGCGTGGTGCGCTGCCTGGCCTGGACCGCGGAGGCGGTGGACAAATTGTACGGCGACATCGCCCCGACCGGGCCACACGAGCTGGGCCTGGTCAGTCGCGAGCCGGCCGGTGTTGTGGGCGCCATTGTGCCGTGGAATTTCCCGTTGCTGATGGCCTGCTGGAAGATCGCGCCGGCACTGGCGATGGGCAATTCGGTGGTGCTGAAGCCGTCCGAGCGCTCACCGTTGAGCGCGCTGCGGCTGGCCGCGCTGGCCGCCGAAGCCGGGCTGCCGGACGGTGTGCTGAACGTACTGCCGGGCCATGGCGAACGCGTGGGCGAACCGCTGGCCCTGCACATGGACGTGGACGTGCTGGCGTTTACCGGTTCCACCGCGACCGGCGCCCGTCTGCTGCAGTACGCCGGGTGTTCCAACCTGAAGCGGGTCTGGCTGGAATGCGGGGGCAAGAGCCCGCACCTGGTGTTCGCCGATGCACCGGATCTGGATGCCGCAGCCAAGGGTGTGGCGCAGGGCATCTTCTTCAATCAGGGTGAAGTCTGCACGGCGGGATCGCGCCTGTTGGTGGAGCGCTCGATCCGTGACGATTTCGTGCACCAGGTGCTCGCGTACGCGCGGCACATGCAACCGCGGCACCCGCTCGAATCTGACGCGCCGATGGGCGCGCTGGTGGATGCGGCACACGTGGACAGAGTGCTGGCCGACATCGCCCGCGCCGAGGCCGACGGCGCGCGCCTGCTGCTGGGCGGGCAACGTGCGCAGGTCGAGGCGGGCGGGTGCTATGTGCAGCCCACCGTGTTCGACCAGGTGCGCCCGGAACAGGCGCTGGCCCAGGAGGAGGTGTTCGGTCCGGTGCTGGCGGTGCTGAGTTTCGACAGCGAAGCCGAGGCCGTGCGCCTGGCCAATGACAGCCGTTACGGATTGGCCGCCGGGCTGTGGACGCGCGACCTGGGCCGCGCCCATCGCGTGGCCCGGCAGCTACGCGCCGGCAGCGTGTGGGTGAACGGCTGGGATGGCGGCGACATGACCGCCCCGTTTGGTGGCTACAAGCAATCGGGCAATGGCCGCGACAAATCGCTGCATGCCTTCGACAAGTACAGCGAGATCAAGGCCACCTGGATCCAGTTGTAGAGTCGAGCCATGCTCGACTGCTCTTCGCTTTCTGTAGAGTCGAGCCATGCTCGACTGCTCTCCGCGAACGGCAGTCGAGCAAGCTCGACTCTACGACGGCAGGGCAGTCGAGCAGGCTCGACGCTACCGGCAACGTGCGCTGACCACGGCCACGGCGTCACGCAGTGCCTGCCGGTCCACGTCCTGCACCGCGCCCTGGAAGTAGGCCATGTCCTGCCTCCCCAGTTCGCACGGATCGATCATGTAGCCCGGCGGCCACAGCCCCAGCAGTTGCGCCACGCCCTGCACGATCTGCTCGGGCGACATCTGCGGGCGCATGTGGAAGTAGTTCCGGCGCGGGGCGAATGCCGCGTGCACTTCGCGGCGACCCAGCAGCCTGGGGGCTACACCTGACGCGGTGATGCCATCACCTCCCTCGATGCTGCCGGCTGGCAGGCCCAGCGACAGCGGTGCCATTGTCGGCGCCCCATCAGTCTCCCTGTCGACAGGGCGCGGCGCTGCGGAGGGCGGATGCTGCTGCATGGCTGGCCGCGTCATGGATGCCGCAGCAGGTTCAGCGCGAAGCGGCAGGGGCGGCGGCAATGCCGGCGCTGCTGGCAGCCAGCGCAGGCTGATGCGTGCTTCATCGGCAGGTGGCGGGTCGATGCGGCCGCTGCGCCACAGCCAGGCACCCAGCAGCGCATGCAGCAGCACCACCAGCAGGCAGGCCACGCCGCGCGACAGCTGTGGCGAATCGGACCAGCGCAACAAAACAACAGGGGCCATCGGCAGCGCATCCATGCAGTAACCGGTAGCGCAGCGTAACGCCCGGCCAGAAAAATTCCGTTGTCTTGGTGTCGGCTGAAACCATCGTCCCGTCAGGTCGTCCGCGCGTGGCAGAATCGGTCGATCCACCTTCCACGCCTCGCCGATGTCCACGCTCTCCGCTGCCGCTGCCCCCGTGAATTCGCCCCGTCGTGTGCTGCTGGCCAGCCTGATCGGCACCACCATCGAATTCTTCGACTTCTACATCTACGCCACCGCAGCGGTGCTGGTCTTCCCGCACCTGTTCTTCCCGGAAAGCAGCGACCAGGCGGCCCTGCTGCAATCCCTGGCTACTTTCGCGGTGGCCTTCATCGCGCGCCCGGTGGGCTCGGCGGTGTTCGGCCACTTCGGTGACCGCATCGGTCGCAAGGCCACGCTGGTGGCGGCCCTGCTCACCATGGGTCTGTCCACTGTCGCGATCGGCCTGCTGCCGACCCATGCGCAGATCGGCCTGTGGGCGCCGGCGCTGCTGGCCCTGTGCCGTTTCGGGCAAGGGCTGGGGCTGGGCGGCGAATGGGGCGGGGCGGTGCTGCTGGCCACCGAGAACGCACCGCCGGGCAAGCGCGCCTGGTATGGCATGTTCCCGCAGCTGGGGGCGCCCTTGGGCTTCCTGTTGTCGGCCGGCATCTTCCTGCTGCTCGGCCGCTGGCTCAGCCAGCAGGATTTCCTGCAGTGGGGCTGGCGCATTCCGTTCGTGGCCAGTGCGCTGCTGGTCACCCTCGGCCTGTGGGTGCGCTTGAACATCCACGAAACACCGGATTTCCAGAAAGCGCTGGACCGCAAGGCGCCGGTGCGCCTGCCGATGTGGACGGTGCTGCGCCACCACGCGCTGCCCATGCTGCTGGGCACGCTGGGCGCCTTCGCCACCTTCGTGCTGTTCTACCTGATGACGGTGTTCAGCCTGGGCCATGGCACCGCGGTGCTGGGCTACAGCCGCGAGCAGTTCCTGCTGATGCAGATGGTGGCGATGCTGTTCTTCGCCGTTGGCATTCCCTTGTCGGCACGCTACGGCGATCGTTGGGGCACGCGGCGTACGATGATCATCGCCAGCGTGCTGATCCTCGGCTTCGGCGTACTCTTCGCGCCGCTGTTCCAGGCCAACAGCCCGTGGCTGGTGCTGGTCTTCCTGTGCCTGGGCCTGTTCCTGATGGGCCTGACCTACGGCCCCTGTGGCACCTTCCTGGCCGAAATCTACCCGGTGGAGGTGCGCTATACCGGCGCCTCGCTGTCGTTCAACCTGGCCGGCATCCTCGGTGCCGCACCGGCACCGTACCTGGCCACCTGGCTGGCCGAACGCTTCGGTCTGGTGGCGGTCGGCTACTACCTGTGCCTGACCGCGGTGGCCACCCTGTGCGCGCTGGTGGCACTGCACCGGCGCGGTGGGTGACCGCCGTCAGCCGAAGATGCGCTTGAGCGTTCGGCCCAGCCAGCCGCCGCTCTGGTGCTCGCGTGCGAACTGGTTCAAGTGCGCCTTCACCTGCTCGGCATAGGCCTGGTCGTCGCCACGGATGTGGTTGAACAACCAGCGTGACAGCATGGTGCGCAGCTCGTCGCTGACATCCTCGCCGGCCTGGAAGCGCAGCCGGTACTCGGCCACGCGCTTGATGAAGATTTCATGCACGCGCTTGTGCGCCGCGCAGAACGGATAGCCCGCTTCCTCCATCAACTCCTCTTCGAACGCGAAGTGCGACATGGTGTAGTCCACCACTTCGTCGATCACCTCGGCCACCGCCACGCGCTGCAGGCTGGACTGTGCCACGTGCAGGTGGTTGAGCATTTCCACGATGCGACGATGCTGCTGGTCGATCACATCGATGCCCGTGTTCAGATCGTCCTGCCAGAGCAGTAGTGCCATTCCGGCGCCCCTTCATGCTGATGTCGGGTGCGACTGTAGGCGCGCGCCCGGCACGCGGCGTTGATCTGGATCAAAGCGTGCTTGTCAGGATAAAGCAGGCTCACGCGCGCGCTGCGGCGCGGCCACGGTGGTGCTGCTGACCCGGTTGCGGCCGCCGGCCTTGGCCAGGTACAGCTGCCGATCCGCTTCGGAAATCAGCCGGTGCAGCGAATCGCGCTGAGGCCGCAGGCAGCACAGGCCAATGCTGACCGTCATGCGCAGGGTAGCCGTGCCGATGTCCACCTCCAGCGCGGCGATGCGCTGGCGCAGGTCTTCGAAGTACTGCAGCGCCTCGTCCTGCCCCATGTCCGGCACCAGCAGACAGAACTCCTCGCCGCCAAAGCGCGCGATCAGGTCCTGGCTGCGTGCGTGGTCGCCCACCGCGCGGGCGACGGCGCGCAGGGCATCGTCGCCGGCTTCGTGGCCGTAGGTGTCGTTGATGTGCTTGAAGTGGTCGATGTCGATCATCGCCACCGCCACGGTCTGGCCCTGCACGTGCAGCTGCGGCAACTGGCGCTGGCTCTGTTCCAGGAAACAACGGCGGTTGGGCAGGCCGGTGAGGAAATCGCGGGTGGCCAGATCCTGCAGGGTGCCGATCAGTTCCAGCTGGTCCACGTTCTGCGAGACGCGACAGAAGAATTCTTCGCGCGAAAAGGGCTTGCGCAGGAAGTCATTGGCACCGTTCTTCAGGAAGCGGGGGATCAGCGAGGCATCGGTATTGCCGGAAATGCCGATCACCGCCACCTTGTCGCGCGAGCGCAGGGTGCGCAGGCGACGGGTGAATTCCACGCCCTGCATGCCCGGCATTTCCTGGTCCACCACCGCCAGGCGGATGGCGGGGTGCGCCTCGATCGCCGCCAGGCCCTCGCTGCCATCGGCCGCTTCGTACACCTCATGGCCATACATGCGCAGCAACGCCGCCGCGTAGCCACGCGCCGACGGTGAATCGTCCACCACCAGCGCCGCGATGCGCCGGTTGCGTTCCAGCCGCTGTACCAGCCAGACCAGGTAATCGATGCTGCCCGGGGTGTTCTTCAGCACGTAATCGATGATCTGCTGCTGCAGCACGCGCTTGCGCAGGTCTTCGTCATACACGCCACTGACCACCACGGTGGGCAGATCGCGCTTCAGGAAGAACTCGACCACGGCATCGCGATCGCCATCGGCCAGCACCAGTCCGGTCAGCACCAGGAACCAGCCGTGTTCTTCACTCAGCAGCCGGCCCGCTTCGGCCAGCGTGGATGCTACGACCACAGGCAGCTCGAGCCGCTGTTCGATTGCTTCGCGCAGCATGCCGGTGAACGCGCGTGAATTTTCCACCAGCAGGATCCGCTGCGGCAGGGGGTCGGCCAGGTCGCCATCGACAACGACCTGCGGCAGGACGGGCATGGTGCGGTGGCTCACGTGGGAGGGCTTGGCCGGGGTAGCGGCCGTTGCAGCCGAAACTTTAGTGCATCGTGGCCGTCAGCGTGGGGGGCGGCACATGCTGCGGTGGCCCGGGACCGGTATGCTCGGTGCCGCTACCCGGCCATGCTGGCCGGGGGCGCTCGGAGTTCACGGGCACCGCCGGTGCCCGCGCCGAAGCACAGTGGCGGCGCCAGGCGAATGCGGCAGTGCCTGGCCGCTCATCAACATTCATTCCACAAGAGGGTTGCCCGTGCGTTTTTCCCGTATGCGTACTGCCATTGCAGCGGCTGCGCTGCTGTCCATGCCGATGATCGCCGCCGCCGCTTGCTGCCCCAGCGACGGCAACGGCATCCAGCTGGCCAAGAGTGGCCTGGGCGAGGCGCTGCCCGCCGCACTGAACCTGAGCCAGGACCCGTCCTGGCAGGTATATGGCTTCCAGCGCGATGGCATCACCTATTTCCAGGTGAATGACCTGACCGGCCAGGTGAAGCTGATCGTCGGCACGCTCGACAACGTGTTCTGGACCCTGCCGGCAGGCAAGTCGCCGGCCAGGACCTCGCTGCCCTCGCAGCGCCTGGTGATTCCGGCCAATGCGACGCGCCAGGTGGTGTATCGCCGCGCCGAGTTCTCGCTGGTGGTGTACGGCAAGGGCGCCGACGCGATCTGGTCGGTGGAACTGCCTGGCGAAGGCCAGTAACAGCGCTGCATGACCGGCCCTGCTGCGCGCGGGGCCGGTCGTGGCTGTGCTCAGCGCAGGCCGTGCGGGGCCAGCCGTGCCGGCAGTGCGATGTCCTGTTCGACCTGCGCCGGTGAATCGAGCAGCAGCATGCGGATGCGATTGCCACGGCAGTCCACGCGACCCCCATAGGCGATGGCCCGCGCACTCAGGCGGCGTCGTGCCAGTGCCATGGTTTCCTCGGACAGAACACGGTGGCGGTCCAGCAGGCCCACCGTCACCACGATGCCGCGCTGCAGTCTGCGGCGGCCGCAGCGTGCGCGCACCTGGATCTGCCCGCGTTCGCCATTCAGCAGCAGCGACACCGCCTCGGCCAGGGTGCGGTAGGTGGCCAGCTGCAGGCCCAGGTTCAACTGGCACGGATCGCCCTGCAGTTGGTGGCGCCCCAGCCGATCTGTCGCGTCCCAGGCCTGGTGGATGCCGCTGGCCTGGAGGGCCAGATACAGGCCCAGCTGTTCCAGCTCGGCCGGGTAGACCATGCTGGTCAGCTCGCGGAACTGGCGTGAATGGCTCGCCGCGGTGCCCAGCAACTGCCGTGCGGGCTCATGGTGGCCATGCAGCTTCAGCAGTTCGGCGGTCTCGCCCAGCGAGGCTTCGATGTCATCGGCAATACGCCGCAAGGCCAACGCACGCTGGCGCAGGTCCATTTCATTGGCGATATGCGCATTGCGGGAAAAATCGGCGGCCTGTCGACCCGCCTGGTCATGGTGCGCGTACTGGTGGTAGTGCTGGCTGATCCGCGAGCCCAGTGCCAGCAGGGCGGTGCCGGCCACGGCTACGATCTGCAGGGTCATGAAGGTGCGCTCATCGAACGAGCCGGGCAGGCCGCTGCTGGGCGTGCCCACGCTGATCAGCATGTTCAGCAGCGGCACCGCCACGGCCGCGCCGCGCCAGCCATGCATGCAGGTCAGCGCCACCGCGGGCAGGGCCATCAGCAGCTGCAGGCTGGTCTTGGCCGGATCGGAACTGGCGCCGGCCCAGATCGCTGCGCCACCCAGCAGCAGCAGGGCCGCCAGCGACGCCACGGTCGGCCATTGCCGCCAGCTGGACCAGTCATGGCCGGCGCCGCGCTGCGACCACAACAGGGCCAGCGGGACCACCGTGATGATGGCGATGTAGTCGCCCAGCAGGTAACGGATGGCGCTGCCCAGCACCGGATCGGAAGGCGGGGTGGGCCAAAGCAGATGGGCCAGGGCCAGCTTCAGGACCGCGGTGGCCAGCGCCGCCCACGCGGCAATGGACAGGACCCAGGCTTCACCGGAGGTGGCCAGGCGCCGGCGGTGCAGACCCACCACCAGGGCCACGGCCGGTATCAGGCAGGCCGAGGCCAACACGACCCACGGCAGCCCGTAGCGGTCGATCATCGGGTAGCGCATCTGCGCGAAGTAGGCGTACTCGCCCAGGATCAGGTAGCCCCACAGCCGCGGCGGGCACAGCAGCAGCGCGGCCACACGGATGCCGGCCGGCAGGTAGAACTGGTCCAGCGAAATCTGCCGGGTGGCCCAGCAGGCAAGCGCATACAGCGCCGCCAGAGCCAGCCCAGCCGGTCGGATACGTACATCAAGGCGAATTCCATTCGTCCACCAGTTCAATCGCAAGTCTCCCTTGCCGCTGCGCGCCAGCGCACTCCAGGCATCGCGCCTGGCCCCAATCGGCGACAGTATCGGCTGCGGCGGACGCTTGCAATTGCCTGCAACCGTCATGCCACGCCGCCCCTGCCAACCGGCGCGTGCAGCCTCCGACCGGGTTCACACTTTCACGCCGGGGGTCACCACAGCGCGTCGCGCAGCTTGTACCAGGACATGGCCGCCACCAGCAGTGGCGTGCGCAGCAGGCGGCCGCCCGGGAACGGGGCATGGTGCAGGCGCTGGTACACGTCCAGGCGCTCGCTCTGGCCGGCGATCGCGGCGGCGATCACCTCGCCGGCCAGCCCCGCGGCGGCGACCCCGTGGCCGGAAAAGCCCTGCGCGAAGTACAGGTTGGGGTCCAGCCGTCCCCAGTGCGGGGCGCGGTTGCGGGTGATGTCGACGAAGCCGCCCCAGACCTGTTCCAGGGGCACATCGGCCAACTGCGGGAAGACCTGGTGCATGCGCCGCTGCATCACCCCGCGCAGGCCCGGCGGCGGTAGCGCCGAATAGCTGGCGCGCCCGCCGAACAGCAGGCGGTGGTCATGGCTCAGGCGGAAATAGTCCAGCGCCCAGGCGGTATCGGCCACGGCCATGTTGTTGGCGATCAGCGCCCGCGCGCGCTCGGCGCCCAGTGGCGCGCTGGCGCCCACGTAGGTGCCGACCGGCATGATGCGCCGCTCCAGCTCGGGCAGCAGGCGCTGCAGCCACGCGTTGCCGGCCACCACCAGATGGCGGGCGTGCACGCTGCCGGCGGCGGTATGCAGGGCCGGCGCCTGGCCGCGCTGCACGCGCACCACGGCGGACTGTTCGTGGATGACCGCCCCGGCCGCACGCGCTGCGTCGGCCAGGCCGCGCGCATAGGCCAGCGGGTGCAGGTGTGCGCTGAGCGGGTCGAACATGGCGGCGCGGTAGCGCGGGCTGTCCAGCTGGGCGGCCAGGGCAGCGCGGTCCCACCACTGCATGGGGTAGTCGTAGTGGCGCTGCAGGTGGTCGCAGTGCCTCTGCAGGTCGCGCTCGTGGCGCGCGCGGATGGCCACGCTGGCGTGGCCTTCCACCCAGTGGCACGCGATGGCGTGGCGCTCGATGCGCCCGCGCATGGCCTGCACCGCATCGCGTGACCAGTCAAACAGCAGGCGCGCATCGGCACGGCCAATCTCGCGCTCCAGCGTGTCCACTTCGCAGCCGTAGCCCACCAGGGCCTGGCCGCCGTTGCGGCCCGACGCCCCCCAGCCGATCCGCTGCGCTTCCAGCACCACCACGCGGTAGCCGCGCGCGGCCAGTTCCAGCGCGGCGGTCAGCCCGGTGTAGCCGGCGCCCAGCACCGCCACGTCCGCCTGTACCTGGCCCTGCAGGGGCGGCAACGGCGGCGGTTCTGGCAGGCTGGCTGCATACCAGCTGGGCGGGAACGCGGCACTCACGCGCGTCCTCGCAGGTGCGGTGGCGGCGGTTCGGAAGGGGCAGGGCAGGCGGTCGTCACGCGGGTAGTTTCGCCCAGCGGCGCGCCCAGCGGCGTGATGGTGGCGACTTGCCGCCCGTGCCGGCACACAGGTACCGTGCAGGCACGCCAAGGAGTCCCGCATGCGCCGCCTGCCCGCGGTGGGCCTGCCCACCGACAGCACCGTGATGGGCCATCACCGTTTCGCGATGGCCGGCGAGAAATATGTCCGCGCGCTGGTGGACGCCGCCGAAGTGACGCCGTGGCTGCTGCCCAGCCTGCAACCGCCACTGCCTGCCGCAGACTGGCTGCAGGATCTGGACGGGCTGCTGCTGACCGGCGCGGTCAGCAACATCGAGCCGCAGCACTATGAAGGCGGGCGCACCTGGTCGGGAAATCCGCATGATCCGGCGCGCGACGCCAACGCGTTCGCGCTGCTGCAGGCCGCCCTGGCGCTGGACCTGCCGGTGCTGGCGATCTGCCGCGGCTTCCAGGAACTGAATGTCAGCCTGGGGGGCAGCCTGCACCCGCAGGTACATGCCGTGCCGAACCTGGCCGATCATCGCGAAGATCCGCAGGCCGCGGTCGAGGTGCAGTACGGGCCGGCGCACAGCGTGCAACTGGTCGCCGGCGGCTGGCTCTGGCAGTGGCACGGCGACGACACCGCGCAGGTCAATTCCGTGCACGGCCAGGGCATCGCACGGCTGGCGCCCGCGCTGCAGGTCGAGGCCACCGCCAGCGACGGCCTGGTCGAAGCCGCACGCAGTATCCACCACCGCTTCGTGCTGGGCGTACAGTGGCACCCGGAGTGGCGTGTCACGCAGACGCCGTTCTATCACGCTATTTTCCGTGCTTTCGGCCAAGCTTGCCGTCAGTACCAACAGAATCGACTGGATGCCCGATGAGTTCCCGACCGCGCCCGCGCAAGACGGCCACGCCCCCCGAGCCGCAGGAAAGCAGCCTGCTGCGCTGGCTGAAGGAACGGCGCATCACCGAAGTGGAATGCCTGGTGCCGGATATCACCGGCAACGCGCGCGGCAAGATCATTCCCGCCGACAAGTTCTCGCACGACTACGGCACGCGCCTGCCTGAAGGCATCTTCGCCACCACGGTCACCGGTGAGTTTCCCGATGACTACTACGACCTGACCTCGCCCTCGGATTCGGACATGATGCTGCGCCCGGACCCGGACACCGTGCGCATGGTGCCGTGGGCGGCCGATGCCACCGCGCAGGTCATCCATGACTGCTACACCAAGAGCGGCGAGCCACACGAGCTGGCCCCGCGCAACGTGCTGCGCCGCGTGCTGGCCGCCTACGCCGAGCTGGGCCTGCGCCCGGTGGTGGCACCGGAACTGGAATTCTTCCTGGTGCAGAAGAACACCGACCCGGATTTCCCGCTGCTGCCACCGGCCGGCCGTTCCGGGCGCCCGGAAACCGCGCGGCAGTCGTACTCGATCGATGCAGTGAACGAATTCGATCCCATCCTCGACCTGATGTACGACTACGCCGATGCGATGAAGCTGGACGTGGACACCTTGATCCACGAATCCGGTGCGGCGCAGCTGGAAGTCAATTTCACCCATGCCGATGCGATGGACCTGGCCGACCAGGTATTCCTGTTCAAGCGCACCATGCGCGAGGCGGCGATGCGCCACGGCGTGTACGCCACCTTCCTGGCCAAGCCGATGGAGAACGAGCCGGGCAGTGCCATGCACATCCACCAGAGCCTGGTGCGGGTGAGCGACGGCAGCAACGTGTTCGCCGGCGAGACCCATGCCGAAGGTGAATTCAGCCCGGTGTTCGGCCACTACCTGGGCGGCCTGCAGAAATACGTGCCGCAGGCGATGGCCTTCTTCGCCCCCAACGTCAACTCGTACCGTCGCCTGGTGTTCGGTGAAGTCTCGCCCAGCAACGTGCACTGGGGCTATGACAACCGCACCTGTGGCCTGCGGGTGCCGCTGGATACACCGGAAAACATGCGGGTGGAAAGCCGCTTCGCCGGGTCCGACGCCAACCCCTACCTGGCGATGGCCGCGACCCTGGCCTGCGGCCTGCTCGGCATCCGCGAGCGGCTGGCCCCGGATGCGCCGGTGACCGGCAGCGCCAAGGAACTGGGCTACAACCTGCCGCGCTCGCTGGGCGAGGCATTGGATGGGCTGGAACAGTGCGCCGAACTGCAGGCCCTGCTGGGCGAGCGCTTCTGCCGCGCCTACATCTCGGTCAAGCGCAAGGAATACGAGACCTTTTTCCGGGTGATCAGCTCCTGGGAGCGTGAGTTCCTGCTGTTGAACGTGTGAAAACCCGCAATTGATGAATGAGCCGCCGGGGGGTAGGCTGGCACCCGTCGCCGGCCCGGCCGGCCCCCCACCCGCATTCTGGAGCACCCGATGAAGCTGCGTATCCTCACGCTCGGCCTGGCCTCCGCCTTGCTCGCCGCCTGTGGCGGCGGTGGCAACGGTGGCGCGCAGGACAGCAAGGTCCTGAACGTCTACAACTACAGCGACTACATCGCCGAAGACACCATCCCGAACTTCGAGAAGCAGAGCGGGACCAAGGTCACCTACGATGTGTTCGACAGCGACGAGATGGTCGAAACCAAGCTGCTGGCCGGCAACAGCGGTTACGACGTGGTGGTGCCCACGCTGAACTTCTTCGGCCGCCAGATCCAGGCCGGCGTGTTCCTGCCGCTGGACAAGAGCAAGATCCCGAACCTGGCCAACCTGGACCCGTCGGTGATGCAGCGCATCGCCACCCAGGACCCGGACAACAAGTACGGCGTGCCGTACATGATCGGCACCACCGGCATCGGCTACAACGTGGACATGCTGAAGGAGCGCTTCGGCGGCAGCGCCGACATCGCCAACAGCTGGGACCTCATTTTCAAGCCGGAAAACATCGCCAAGATGAAGGACTGCGGCGTGACCATCCTGGACACGCCGGCCGACATGATCCCGATCGCCCTGCATTACCTGGGCCTGGACCCGCACAGCGGCGACCCGGCCGAACTGCAGAAGGCTGCCGACCTGCTGAAGTCGATCCGCCCGTACGTGCAGAACTTCCATTCCTCGCAGTACGTGGGGTCGCTGGCCAACGGCGGCACCTGCCTGGTGGTGGGCTGGTCGGGTGACATCATCCAGGCCCGCGACCGCGCCGAAGAAGCCAGCAACGGCGTGCACGTGGCTTATTCGATTCCCAAGGAAGGCGCGCCGCAGTGGTTCGACATGCTGGCCATCCCCAAGGACGCCAAGCACCCCGAGGCCGCCTACGCCTTCATCAACTACCTGCTGGAACCGAAGGTTGCCGCAGCCAACACCAACTTCATTCACTACGCCAACCCGGTGACCGCCGCCACCCCGCTGGTGGACGAAGCGATCCGCACCGACCCGACCATCTACCCGCCAGCCGACGTCGCCGCGAAGATGTTCACCTACTCGATCAACACCCCGGAAACCGACAAGCTCTACACGCGCCTGTGGACCGAAGTGAAGACCGGCAAGTAAAAATCGGTTGATGCAGTACAGAGAAAACGGAGGCCAACGGCCTCCGTTTTTTTTGCTTCTGCTCTGCCTTTGCTCTGCCGTTGACCTCCTGTCCGCCGCCGGGATGCGTGAGGGCAGGGTGCAGAGCCGGGGGCTTGGCCAGGACCGTAGGCGCCATGGGCCGGGCGCATGCGCCCGGCGGGTTGGGCAGGACGCCCAACCCCGGTCTTGCCGCGTGCGCAGGACAGCGCACGCGAGCAAGGCGCCTACGAGCCCCATGGATGGGTTCACCGCGTGTCCTGGCCAAGCCCCCGGCTCTGCAACCTGCCAACCGGGAACTCATCACCGGCACGCGACAAACGCTTTCACCTCGCCTCCGCACTCCTTCCCCTACCGTCCCGTATGGCACTGACCACCGCCACAACGAGACGATGACCGACCAGCCCCAGCGCACAGACGCCCCCACTGACGAAGACGCCTCCAGCAAAGAGGACAAGCCCTCGCCCCTGAAGAACCCCAAGGTCCGCTGGACCCTGGCGATCATCGGCATCGTCGTGGCCATCGCATTGATCGCCTGGCTGGTCTACCACCTGCTTGTCGGCCGTTACCTGCAGGACACCAACAACGCCTACCTGCAGGCCGACGCCGTCGCCGTCGCCCCGCGCATCAACGGCTACGTCACCGACGTCCTGGTGCAGGACAACCAATGGGTAAAGGCCGGGCAACCGCTGCTGCGCATCGACCCGCGCACCTACCGCGCCACCCTGGACCAGGCCGAAGCCGTGATCGCCGTGCGTGAAGCCGATATCGCCGCCGCCACCGCCGGCGTGCAGGGCCAGCAGTCCAGCCTGCTGCAGGCGCGTACGCAACTGGTGGCCGCCAGCGCGTCGCTGCGCTTCGCCCGCGCCGAACTGGCCCGCTTCACCCCACTGGCCGCCAGTGGTGCCGACACCCATGAACACGTGGAAAGCCTGCGCCACGACCTGGAACGCGCACAGGCACAGCACGATGCGGCCAAGGCGCAGATTGCCGGCGCACAGAGCCAGATCGAAGCCAGCCAGGCCCAGCGCGAACAGGCCGAGGCCGGGCTGAAGCAGGCCCAGGCCGACGCCGCCCAGGCCCGCGTGGCCTTCGAAGACACCGAACTGCGCGCGCGCATCGACGGCCGCATCGGCAACAAGACCGTGCAGGTGGGCCAGTTCGTGGCCGCCGGTACCCGCACCATGACCGTGGTGCCGGTGGCCGCGCTGTATCTCAGCGCCAACTTCAAGGAAACCCAGGTCGGCCTGATGCGCGCCGGGCAACCGGCCGAGATCAAGGTCGATGCGCTGCCGGGCACCACGTTGAAGGGCACGGTGGAAAGCATTTCACCGGGCACCGGTTCGCAGTTCGCGCTGCTGCCGCCGCAGAATGCCACGGGCAACTTCACCAAGGTCGTGCAGCGCGTGCCGGTGCGCATCCGCGTGGACGCCGGCACCGAGGCGCGCAAGGTGCTGGTGCCGGGCATGTCGGTGGAGGTGACCGTGGACACCCGCAGCGCGAAGGACGACGCCGAGCGCAGCCGCGACGAAGCCGAGGCCCGCGGCGCACGATGAACGCTGCAACCGCACCTGCTGCGCCCGCCGCGCAAGGCAAGGCCGACGCCGCGGCGTGGCTGGCGGTAGCCGCCGGCACCATCGGCTCGTTCATGGCCACGCTGGATATTTCCATCGTCAACGCCGCACTGCCCACCATCCAGGGCGAGGTCGGCGCCAGTGGTACTGAAGGCACCTGGATCTCCACCGCGTTCCTGGTCTCGGAAATCGTGATGATTCCGCTGACCGGCTGGTTCGTGCGCACACTGGGGCTGCGCACCTTCCTGCTGATCTGCGCCACGCTGTTCACCGCGTTTTCGGTGATGTGCGGGCTGGCCGATTCATTGCCGATGATGATTGCCGGACGGGTAGGGCAGGGCTTTGCCGGCGGCGCACTGATTCCCACTGCGCTGACCATCGTCGGCACGCGCCTGCCGCCGAAACAGCAGCCGCTGGGCACCGCGTTGTTCGGCATGACCGTCATCCTCGGCCCGGTGATCGGCCCGCTGCTGGGCGGCTGGCTGACCGAAAACGTCAGCTGGCACTACGCGTTCTTCATCAACGTGCCGATCTGCGCCGGTCTGGTCGCGCTGCTGCTGCTGGGCCTGCCGCACGAGAAATCGGACTGGGGCGGGCTGCTGCGTGCCGACTGGCTGGGCATCGTCGGCATGACCGCCGGCCTGTCCGCACTGACCGTGGTACTGGAAGATGGCCAGCGCGAGCGCTGGTTCGAATCCACGATGATCGTGGTGCTCAGCATCGTCTCGCTGCTGGGCTTTGCCCTGCTGGCGGTCTCGCAGTTCACCAGCAAGGCACCGGTCATCCGCCTGAACATCCTGTTCCAGCGCAGCTTCGGCGCGGTGTTCGTGATGGTGATGGCGGTCGGCATGATCCTGTTCGGGGTGATGTACATGATCCCGCAGTTCCTGGCGATCATCGCCGGCTACAACACCGAACAGGCCGGTTACGTGCTGCTGCTGGCGGGCTTGCCAACCATCCTGCTGATGCCGTTGATGCCGAAGATGCTGGAAACGGTGGACGTGCGCATCATGGTGTTCGGCGGCATGCTGTGCTTTGCCGCGGCGTGCTTCGTCAACCTGGGCCTGAGCCCGGACAGCATCGGACCGCACTTCGTGGTCGGCCAGCTGCTGCAGGGCTGCGGGCTGGCGCTGGCAATGATGGCGCTGAACCAGGCCGCCATCACTTCGGTGCCGCGTGAGTACACCAGCGATGCGTCCGGGCTGTTCAACGCCGCGCGCAACCTGGGCGGCTCGATCGGCCTGGCGATCATTTCCACGTTCCAGGAACGGCGTACCACCCTGCATGTGGATGCGATCGGCAGCAGCGTCACCGCCAACTCCACCCTGGCGCAGGACGCACTGCATGCCTACGGCCAGCAGCTGGGCGATGCCGGCCAGGCCGTGGCCGTGCTGGCGCAGACCGTACAGATGCAGGCGATGGTGATGGCCTACAACGATCTGTTCTGGATCTTCGGCCTGATCGTGGTGCTCACCTTTCCCCTGGTGTTCCTGCTCAAGCCCCTGCCCAAGGGCGTTCCCCTGGCGATGCACTGATGACTTCGACTTCCTTGCCCGTTCCCTTCCGCCTGCGCGGCCTGTGCCCGGCCCTGCTGCCGCTGCTGCTGGCCGGTTGCATGCTGGGGCCCGATTACGTGAAACCGGAGCTGGCCGGCAACGCCACCGCGCAGGCACAGCTGCACCGCGCCGCACAGGCCGGCGTGCAGCCGGCCACGCCCCCCAGCCAATGGTGGCGCGCGCTGAATGATCCGCTGCTGGACCAGCTGGTGGACGAGGCGCTGCGCAACAGCCCCGACCTGCGTGCCGCGCAGGCCAAGCTGCTGGCCTCGCGCGCGCTGCAGCGCCAGCGCCGTGCCGAGCAGCTGCCATCGGTGGGCGCTGCCGCCGGCTACGCCAACGTCAAGGCGCCTGATTCGCTGGAAAACAGCGTGCGCGGCCTGGGCGACAACATCGCCAGCGTGGCCGAGGCCAACGGCCGGCCACAGGAGGCCGCGCAGCTGCGCCAGCAGTTCGCCGACCTCGATCTGGACACCGAGCTGTACGTGGCCGGCTTCGATGCCAGCTGGGAACTGGACCTGTTCGGTCGCCGCCGCCGTGCAGCCGAGCAGGCCACTGCCGAGGCCGAGGCCAATGCGGCCGCGCTGGCCGATGCACAGGTGCAGCTGGCCGCCGAGCTGGCCCAAGTCTACCTGGGCTACCGCAGCAGCCGTGAACGCATCGCCCTGGCCGAAGACAACCTGCATGCGGCCGCAGACAGCCTGCAGTTGACCCGGCAGCGTCGCCAGCGCGGCGCCGATTCGGACCTGCAGGTCGAGCGCGCGCAGGCGCAGCTGCAACAGCAGCAGGCCGCGCTGCCGCCGCTGCGCGCGCAGGCCGACGAAGCGCGCGATGTGCTGGCGCTGATGGTCGGCCGCGAGCCCGGCGCGCTGGATGCGCGCCTGGCCGTCGACCAGCCGCTGCCACAGCTGCCGGCCAGCGTGCCGGTGGGCGATGCTGGCGCGCTGATCCAGCGCCGGCCCGACGTGCGCAAGGCCGAGCGCGAACTGGCGGCCTCGTCGGCGCAGATCGGCCAGGCCCTGTCCGCCTATTTCCCGCAGGTCACCCTGCTGGGAACTATCGGTGCCGGGGCTGCCTCGGCGTCCGACCTCGGCCCGGATTCGGCGGCCACGATCGTGGCCCCGTTCCTGCGGTGGTCGCTGTTTGACTTCGGGGTGAACAAGGCGCGGGTGGCGCAGGCCCGGGCTGGCAACCAGGCGCGCCTGGCGGCCTACGAAAGCAGCGTACTGGCGGCCCTGCAGGACGCCAACACCGCCTTGGCACGCTTCGGCGCGGCGCGCGAGCAGCTGCAGGCCAGTGAACGGGCGCAGGCCTCGGCCGAGCGGTCGCTGGCGCTGATGACGCAGCGCCGCCAGGCCGGGGCGACCTCGCAGATCGACCTGCTGGACGTGCAGCGCCAACGCCTGCAGGCCCAGGACGGTGCCGCACAGGCGCGCCTGCAGCTGCTGGTGCGCTACGTCGCGCTGCAGAAGAGCCTGGGGCTGGGCTGGCAGGATGCGCCGCCGGTGGCCGCGCGTTGACCCTGCCCGCCGCCCGCCACACCCCGTCATACCGCCATCGCCCCCCGGCCGGTAGAATGGCCGCCGCTGTCCACCGCCCGCTCCCGGAGCCCCCATGCCCGTTGAAGCCCAGCCGGAAGCCGCCGCCGTTGATATGGCGGGTGCGCCCGGCTACCTGTCCATTCGTGATCTGCGCAAGGAATTCGACGGCTTCGTCGCCGTCGATGACGTCAACCTGGACGTGCGCAAGGGCGAGATCTTCGCCCTGCTCGGCGGATCGGGCAGTGGCAAATCGACCCTGCTGCGCTGCCTGGGCGGCTTCGAGACCCCCACCAAGGGCAGCATCACCCTGGATGGCCAGCGCCTGGACGCGCTGCCGCCGTACCAGCGGCCGGTCAACATGATGTTCCAGTCCTATGCGCTGTTCCCGCACATGACGGTCGAACAGAACATCGCCTTTGGCCTGAAGCAGGACGGCCTGGACAAGGCCGCCATCGCCCGGCGCGTGGGCGAGATGCTGGAACTGGTGCAGATGGGCCACCTGGGCAAGCGCAAGCCGCACCAGCTGTCCGGTGGCCAGCAGCAGCGCGTGGCGCTGGCGCGGTCGCTGGCCAAGGGCCCGAAACTGCTGCTGCTGGACGAACCGATGGGCGCGCTGGACAAGAAGCTGCGCTCGCAGATGCAGCTGGAACTGGTCAGCATCATCGAATCCTCCGGCGTGACCTGCGTGATGGTCACCCACGACCAGGAAGAGGCCATGACCATGGCCACCCGCATCGCGGTGATGGATGCCGGCTGGATCCAGCAGGTCGGCAAGCCCGACGAGGTCTACGAACAGCCGGCCAACCGCTTCGTGGCCGGCTTCATCGGCTCGGTCAACCTGTTTGACGGGGTGATCGACGAAGATCTGCCCGAGTACGTGACCGTGCGCTCGCCGCTGTTCCCGGCGCCGGTCTACATCGCCCACGGCATCACCTGCTACGAAGGGCAGCCGGTGGCGTTCGCGCTGCGTCCGGAAAAGGTGATGATCGGCAAGGACGAGCCGGAAGGGCACACCAACAAGGCGCAGGGCGTGATCGAGGACATCGCCTACTTCGGCAGTCACTCGGTCTACCACGTGCGTCTGCCCAGTGGTGCCAAGGTGCTGGCCAACTTCGCCAACTCGCAGCGCTGGGCCAGCGATGGCCTGACCTGGGGCGACCCGGTCTGGGTGCACTGGCGCGACAACGACGGCGTGGTGCTGACCTCATGAGCGCGGCGGGCCTGAAGCGCTGGCTGCCGGGCACGCGTGCCACGGTCATCGGCATTCCCTACCTGTGGCTGCTGCTGTTCTTCGCCGTGCCGTTCCTGATCGTGCTGATGATCAGTTTCTCGCACAGCCGGGTCGGCTCGCCGCCGTATACCTGGCTGCTGCAGTACGTCGACGGCGCGTTCTCGCTGAAGCTGAACCTGGAAAACTACCTGGCGCTGTTCCGCGATTCGATCTACGCCCAGGCATTCCTCAGTTCAATCAAGATCGCGGCGATCTCGACCTTCCTGACCCTGCTGATCGGTTATCCGATGGCCTATGCCATCGCGCGCCTGTCGCCGGCCGCGCGCAACGTGGCGATGATGCTGGTGGTGCTGCCGTCGTGGACCTCGTTCCTGATCCGCGTGTACGCGTGGAAGGCGATCCTGGACCGCAACGGTCTGCTCGACCAGTTCCTGCAGTTCACCGGCCTGCAGTCGCTGATGACCAGCCTGGGGCTGCCCAAGCTGCAGCTGATCGATACGCCCACGGCGGCCTACATCGGCATCGTGTACTGCTACCTGCCGTTCATGGTGCTGCCGCTCTACGCCAACCTGGTCAAGCATGACCACCGCCTGCTGGAAGCGGCCTACGACCTCGGTGCCAAGCCCTGGCAGGCGTTCGTGCGCATCACCCTGCCGTTGTCCAAGGCGGGCATCATCGCCGGCTGCATGCTGGTGATGATTCCGGCGGTGGGTGAATTCGTGATTCCGGAAATGCTGGGCGGCTCGGAAACGCTGATGGTGGGCCGCCAGCTGTGGAACGAGTTCTTCAACAACCGCAACTGGCCCGGCGCTTCGGCCATGGCGGTGGCGATGATCGTGCTGCTGCTGGTGCCGATCCTGTGGTTCAACCGGTCCCAGCAGCGCCTGCTGGAAGGGAAGCAGGCATGAGCCCGCGCACCGCCAAGGGCCTGGGGCTGGGCGTGCTGGTGCTCGGCTTCGCGTTCCTGTACCTGCCCATCCTGCTGTTGATGTTCTATTCGTTCAACAGTTCGCGGCTGGCGATGGTCTGGGCCGGGTTTTCCACCCGCGCCTACGGCGATCTGTTCGCCGACCGCGCGCTGATGGAGGCGATGTGGACCAGCCTGGTGGTGGCCTTCTGGACCGCCTGTACCGCCACGGTGCTGGGCACGCTGGCGGCGATGGTGATGACCCGCTTCAAGCGCTTCCGCGGCAAGCCGGTGTTCGGTGCGCTGGTGACCGCGCCGCTGGTCATGCCCGATGTCATCCTGGGCTTCTCGCTGATGGCCCTGCTGGCCTCGATGGGCGCCATTCCCGGCTTCCCGGCGCGTGGGCTGGCCACGATCTGGATCGCGCATGTCACCTTCACCCTGTGCTTCGTCACCGTGGTGGTGTCCTCGCGCCTGCAGGAAATGGATCTGTCGCTGGAAGAAGCGGCGATGGACCTGGGCGCCAGCCGGCTGACTGTGTTCACCCGCATTACCCTGCCGATCATCGCCCCGGCATTGGTGGCGGGCTGGCTGCTGGCCTTCACCCTGTCGCTGGATGACGTGGTGGTGGCCAGCTTCGTGGCCACGCCTGGTTCAACCACGCTGCCGATGAAGGTGTTTGCCTCGGTGCGCATGGGCATCAGCCCGAAGATCAACGCCCTGGCCACCCTGCTGGTGTCGGCGGTGTCGATTGCTGCGGTGATCGGCTGGTACATCAACGCGCGTGCGGAAAAGCGCCGCCAGCGCGACCTGCAGCTGGCCCGCCAGGACAACGGCTGACGCCGCAGCAACGCCTGGCTCACGGCCAGCGGCGCACAATGGGGGTCACCCTGATGGAGACCCCCCCATGACCGTCGAGATCATCGATCCGGCCACCGGCCAGGTGACCTACCGCCATGAACTGATCGGCGCTGCCGACATCGAGCAGCGCCTGCAGGCGGCGGCCGACGCCTTCCCGGCCTGGGCCGAACGGTCGCTGCAGGACCGCGGCGCCATCCTGCGCCAGATCGCCGCGCAGCTGCGCAGCCGCCGCGACGACCTGCAGCAGGCGATGACCCACGAGATGGGCAAGCTCAAGGCCGAGGCGCTGGCCGAAGTGGACAAGTGCGCGGCGGCCTGCGAGTTCTACGCCGATCACGCGGCCGACTACCTGAAACCGCAGTTGATCGACACCGAGGCCCAGCGCAGTTACGTGCGTTACGAGCCGATCGGCTGCGTTTTCGCCGTCATGCCGTGGAATTTCCCGATCTGGCAGGTGTTCCGTTTCCTGGCGCCGGCGTTCATGGCCGGCAACGTGGCCCTGCTCAAGCACGCCAGCAACGTGCCGCAGTGCGCCGACCTGATCCTGGCGGTGTGCCGCGATGGTGGCCTGCCGGACGGTGTGTTCGACGTGCTGCACATCGACAACGACCAGGCCGCCGAGGTACTGCGCGATGCGCGGGTGAAGGCCGTTACCTTGACCGGCAGCGAGCGGGCAGGGCGCTCCATCGCTTCCAACGCCGGCAGTCAGTTGAAGAAGTCGGTGATGGAACTGGGCGGCAGCGATGCGTTCGTGGTGCTCGATGATGCCGACCTGGACAAGGCGGTGGCGGCGGCAGTGAAGTCGCGCTTCGACAACAGTGGCCAGACCTGCATTGCGGCCAAGCGTTTCATCGTGGTGGAGGCCGTGGCCGACGAATTCACCCGCCGCTTCGTCGAAGCAGCAGGGGAGCGGCAATACGGCGATCCCGATGCGCGCGGCACCACGCTGGCACCGATGGCGCGTGCCGACCTGCGCGATGAGCTGCACACGCAGGTGCAGGCCAGCGTGGCCAAGGGCGCGCGCGTTCTGCTGGGCGGCGAGCCGATTGCCGGTACCCACGCAGGCTACCCGGCCACCGTGCTGGACCAGGTGGGCCCGGGCATGCCGGCCTACGACGAGGAACTGTTCGGGCCGGTGGCCGCGGTGATCCGCGTGGCCGACGAGGCGCAGGCCCTGCGCGTGGCCAACGACACCCGTTTCGGCCTGGGCGGCAGCGTGTGGACCGCCGACGTTGTGCGCGGCGAGCGCTTCGCCCAGCGCATGGAATGCGGCGCAGCCTTCGTCAATGCCATCGTCAAGAGCGATGCGCGCCTGCCGTTCGGCGGAAGCAAGCAGTCCGGCTTCGGCCGCGAACTGGCCGACCACGGCATCCATGAGTTCATGAACATCAAGACCGTCTACGTAGCCTGACTCCTGCACTGTAGAGTCGAGCCATGCTCGACTGCTGTTGTGCCCTTGTAGAGTCGAGCGTGCTCGACTGCTTTGCGAACAGCAGTCGAGCAAGCTCGACTCTACAGAATGCGCCTTACAACCATTTCGCGCGCTTGAACAACCGGTACAACCCCACGCACACCGCGCCCACGCCAACGATCATCAATGGATACGCCCACGGCTGGTTCAACTCGGGCATGTGACTGAAGTTCATGCCGTACCAGCTGGTGATCAAGGTCGGCGCGGCCAGCAACGCCGCCCACGCACCCAACCGCTTCACGGTCTCGCCCTGCGCCAGCGTCACCAGCGACAGGTTCACGCTCAACGCGGTGCCCAGCATCTCGCGCAGGGTGTCGATCACATCGCTGATGCGCACGGCGTGGTCATGCACGTCGCGCACATACAGCTTCACTTCGTCGGGAATCAGATCGCCCTGGTAGCGGCGCAGCTGGGCCAGCACATCCTGCAGCGGCGCCACGGCCATGCGCATCTTGTTCAGTTCGCGCTTCAGCTCATACAGCCGCACCACGGTGCTGCGCTTGTAGCTCTCGGCGAAGATGTCCTTCTCCAGCAGCTCCAGCGTGTCGCGGAAGCGGTTGGTGATCGGCAGGTAGTTGTCGACCACGAAGTCGGTCACCGCGTACAGGCAGTACGAGGGCCCCATCTTCAGCAGTTGCGGTTCGCGTTCCACGCGGGTGCGCACCGGTGCGTAGGACAGCGAAGCGCCGTGGCGCACGGTCACCAGGAAGCGCGGGCCCAGGAACGCGTGGGTTTCACCGTACTGGATGCGCTCGTCCACCATCTGCGCGGTGGTCACCACCACGAACAGGGAATTGCCGTAGGCCTCGACCTTGGGCCGCTGGTGCGCGTTGCGCGCATCCTCGATGGCCAGGTCATGCAGGCAGAATTCTTCCTGCAGTTTCAGCAGTACGGCGTCGGCCGGATCGTACAGGCCGACCCAGACAAAGCCGTTTCCACTGGCGATTACATCGCTGATGGCATCCAGGCTGATGTCGTGGCGTTTGCCCTGGTCATCGTAGTGGACGCAGTTGATGACACAGGCGGGATTGGCCGAAGCGGCCGTGGAAGCAGGGGCGGGCAATGACATGCCCGCCATCGTGCGTCACTGCGCCGTGTGGGACAAGTGAGGGCGGCGCGCCAGCACCCAGGCCAGCGCCACATGCACCGGCAGCAGCAGCACAATCCACTGCACGTTGTACTGCGCCTGCAGGCTCAGCCAGTGCAGTACCAGTGCGGCCACCGACTGCAACGCCAGCAGCCACAGGACGATGCTGAACACGCGACCCGGCACGCGCCCGCGCAGCAGCGCGATGGCGCCCGGCAGCAGCAGCACCGCCAGCGGTGACAGCAGCAGCAGGTTGCGGTTGGCCCATGCGGCGTAGTGGATGCTGAAGCCCCACAGGAACACCAGCAGGCCGCCAGCGATCGTGCACAGCAGCCACAGCGGCAGGGCCAGCCCGGCCAGCACGCGCGGGCGCTGGCGCAGGGCCACGATGCCTGCGGCGGCCAGCAGGCCACACAGCAGCCACGGCCACCAGCGTCGCGGGAACTCCTTCGGTTCGGCGGCGATGCGGTGCGGCAGCAGTTCCTGCTCGCTCTGCACCAGCGGTCGGCCATCGCTGTTGCGCACCTGGCGCAGGGCATCGGCCAGGCGCATGGGCACGAACGCTTCCTGCCAGCGCGACAGCGGCTGGTCGGCAAACGGGCCCAGGCCGACGTCGAAGCCCAGCCACATCCACGGTGCCGGCGAGGCCAGGCGCACCGACTCGCTGCGGTAGGTATTGCCGCGCGAGCGCCCCGACAGCTGCGCATGCAGGCCGCCGCCCAGGGCCTTGTCCAGGGTGTCGCGCACCATGGTGGCGCAGTTGGCGGTGTAGTAGTCGTAGTGGTAACGCGCGTTTTCCGGCTTGGCCCGCTCGGCCAGGCCGTCGGCCAATGCCCGCGCCTGGTCGGGGCGCAGGTCCAGCCACTGCACGCTGGCCCCGCGTCCGGTCTCGTCGTAGTAGGACAGGTCCTGCTGCAGCGGCAGCGCCACCAGGTAGTACATCATCTCGCCGCGCACGAAGCGGCTGATGAAATCCTGTTCCGACGGATCGAAGTAGCCGAAGTTGTAGGAGGTGGCCGCACCACTGACCGGGTCCAGCACCACGATGGCGTCATGGCCGAAGCGTTCGAAGAACACCGTGCCCGGCTGCATGGTCACCACGCCGATACGCGGTGGCGCTGCCTCGGCAGCCGCTGCGGGAACCGCTGCGGCCTGCGCGAACGCTGCCACCGGCAGGACCAGGGCCAGCGTGCACAGCGCCAGCCATGCCAGCATCAACAGGCCGCGGCGCTTCAAGCGTCGTCCTGCGCGTCCGGCGGCAGCACGGTCACATGGAAGGCCTGCACCCGGCGCGCGTCGGCGCGGGCCACGCGGAACATGAAGCGGTCCAGCGCCAGCTCGTCGCCCACTTCCGGCAGGTGGCCCACGGCCTCGGTCACCAGGCCGCCGATGGTGTCGTAGTCCTCATCGGAGAAGGTGGCACCGAAGCGCTCGTTGAAATCGCCGATCGGGGTCAGTGCGTCCACCACATACTGGCCATCGGCCTGGATGGCGATCTGCGCCGACGGGTCTTCGGCCTCGTCGTGCTCGTCGTCGATCTCGCCGACGATCTGTTCCAGCACGTCCTCGATGGTGACCAGGCCGGCGACGCCGCCGTATTCGTCCACCACCATCGCCATGTGGTTGCGCGACAGGCGGAATTCCTTCAACAGCACGTTGAGCTTCTTGGCCTCGGGAATCAGCACCGCAGGCCGCAGCAGCTCGCGCACGTTGGCCGGGCCGTTGTCGGCCACCACGCCGCGCAGCAGGTCCTTGGCCAGCAGGATGCCAAGGATGTCGTCCTTGTTCTCGCCGTGCACCGGGAAGCGCGAATGGCCGGATTCGACCACCTGCTTCATCAGTTCCAGGAAGGGCGCTTCCACCGGCAGCGAGACCATCTGCGAACGCGAGATCATCACGTCGCCCACGGTCAGCTCGGCCACCGAAATGGCACCTTCCATCATTTTCAGGGTATCGGCGGCGATCAGCCCTTCGTCCTGCGCGGTGTGCAGTACGGCGACCAGCTCGTCGCGGGTATGGGGTTCGCCGGAGAAGGCGGCCGTCAGGCGTTCCAGCCAGCCGCGCTTCTTTTCATTGGGCTCCTGCGGGGAGCTACTACTGTCGTCTTCAGACATCTCTGGAAAAAGGGCACCCGGAAACCCGGGCGTTGGCCCCAGTCTAGCAGGATGTGAGGGCCTTTCAGTGACCGCTGCCGGCCGCGGCCGGGGCCTCGTCCTCGGCCGGCAGGTCCAAGCTGTAGGTGCAGCCGGCCAGGGTCCGGCCGGGGTGGCTGGCCACCGTGGACACGCTCAGGATGACCGACTCGATCTGCGCCTCGCCGGTCTTCGGGTCGGTCACATCGCGGCTGACCACCTCGCGGCCGGCCATGAATTTGCCGCCCTGGTCGTACCCCGTTTCCAGCGCCAGGCGGCTGGCCAGCAGGTGCGGGTCAGCCTGGTCCAGCACGGCCATCACGCTGGCACCGGCCACCGCGATGTGGTCGGTCTGTTGGCCGAACACGGTGATCGGGTTGGCCAGGCGGAACTCGGTCATGAACTGATTGGCCTGCGGCAGCGGCTGCAGGCCGTTGGCCACGGCTTTCAGCGGATCGGCCAGCAGGGGCGCCAGTGCGGCATGGTCGGCCACGCCCTGACGGCATTCGATCAGTGCGGGCAGGTCCAGCGGTGCCGCCGAGGCGGTGGCGGCAAGGGAGGCAAGCAGCAGGGGCAGGGAAGTACGCAGCACGAAGGGGGCTCCGTTGTAGCGCCGAGCCCATGCTCGGCGGGATAGTGCCGCCGAGGAGGGGGCTCGGCGCTACGGGAGGGCGTTCAGCGCTCGCCGGCGTAGGGGTCGTCGATGCCCAGCTCGGCCAGGATTTCGCGCTCCAGCTGCTCCATCGCCTCGGCTTCCTTGTCGTCCTCGTGGTCCCAGCCCAGCAGGTGCAGCACGCCGTGCACGGTCAGGTGCGCGTAGTGTGCGTTCAACGCCTTGCCCTGTTCGTCGGCTTCGCGTGCCACCACCGGCGCGCAGATCACCAGGTCACCCAGCAGCGGGAATTTCACTCCCTTGGGCAGGCCCTCGGGCAGCTCGGCGGGGAAGCTGAGCACGTTGGTGGCGTAATCCTTGCCACGGTAATGGCGGTTCAGCGACTGGCCTTCCTTCGCGTCGACCACGCGGATGGCCAGGTCGGCTTCGCGGATGCGGCCTTTCAGTGCGGCGGCCACCCATTTGCGGAAACTGACGGCGGCCGGCAGGCCGGTGCGGGGCAGCGCATAGCTGATGGCGACATCCAGTCGCACGGGACCTTTGGTCATGGGGTGGCTCCGGGTTGGATCTGGTGCAGGTCGCGGCGGTCGTAGGCACTGACGATGCGGGCCACCAGCGGGTGACGCACCACGTCGCGCGCTTCGAAGAAGGTGAAGCTGACCCCGTCCACATCGCGCAGCACGTCGATGGCATCGCGCAGGCCCGATTTCACGTGCTTGGGCAGGTCGGTCTGGGTCAGGTCGCCGGTCACCACCGCGGTGGAACCGAAGCCCAGGCGGGTCAGGAACATCTTCATCTGTTCGATGGTGGTGTTCTGTGCCTCGTCCAGGATCACGAACGCATCGTTCAGCGTGCGCCCGCGCATGTAGGCCAGCGGCGCGATCTCGATCACGTTCCTTTCCAGCAGCTTGACCACTTTCTCCACGCCCAGCATTTCATACAGGGCGTCGTACAGCGGGCGCAGGTAGGGATCGACCTTCTGTGACAGGTCGCCGGGCAGGAAGCCCAGCTTCTCGCCCGCTTCCACGGCCGGGCGTACCAGGATCAGGCGCTGCACGCGCGATTCGTTCAGCGCTTCCACCGCGCTGGCCACCGCCAGGAAGGTCTTGCCGGTCCCGGCCGGGCCGATGCCGAAGTTGATGTCGTGGGTGGTGATCTGGTGCAGGTAGCGGGCCTGGTTGGCGCCGCGGCCGCGCACGGTGCCACGCTTGACCTTGATCGCCACCTCCTGCGCTTCATACGCGCGCTCGGCGATCTGGTCCAGGTTGGCCTTGGCCAGGCGCAGATGGATGGCGTGGTTGTCGAAGGTGGTTTCGGCGGTCTCGGCGTACAGCGCCTCAATCAGCTTCTGCGCTTCGGCGGTGGCCTCGCCGCGCCCGCTGATGCGGAACACGAAGCCACGGTTGGCGATCTCCACGCCGAGCTTCAGCTCGATCTGGCGCAGGTGCCCATCGAAGGGGCCGGACAGGTTGGCCAGTCGCTCGGTATCTTCCGGCGACAGGGTGAAATCTCGATGCTCGATGCTTTTCATTGCAGAGGGTGGGGCGGGTTCGCCGTCCACCGCGGTGGGTCAGGGAAGACAAGGGTAGCGCGCGGACGGGCGGGGCGACAGTTCTCCACACCGGGTGTGGATCGGCGCCGAAGAAAGCTGTGGACAAGTGGGTGCGGTGCCCACCCCGCAACGCTTGTGAAGCGCTGGTGAAAAATGTGCCAGGCAACAACGGGGTCAGATCCCCGAAGGGGCTCTGACCCCATCGATGGGGCCCCGGTGGGTGCCGACCGTTGGTCGGCACACCTCCCTTACTCCGCCACCACCCGCGCGCGCAGCGAATTGGTCAGCGCTTCGGTAATCACCACATCCACGAACTGGCCGATCAGGCGCGCCGGCGCCGGGAAATTCACCGACCGCATGTTCTCGGTCTTGCCGGTCAACTCGTTCGGGTTCTTGCGCGACGGGCCTTCCACCAGCACGGTCTGCACGGTGCCAACCATCTTTTCGGAAATGCTGGCCGCGTGCGCATTGATGCGTTCCTGCAGGCGCGACAGGCGCGCATGCTTTTCGGCATCGCTGATCGTGTCCTCCAGATCGGCCGCCGGGGTGCCCGGGCGACGCGAATAGATGAAGGAGAAGCTGTGATCGAAGCCGATGTCCTCGATCAGCTTCATGGTCTTCTCGAAATCGGCGTCGGTTTCGCCGGGGAAGCCGACGATGAAGTCCGAGCTGATCGAGATGTCCGGGCGCACAGCGCGCAGCTTGCGGATCTTCGACTTGAATTCCAGTGCGGTGTAGCCGCGCTTCATCGCCGACAGCACCCGGTCGCTGCCGGCCTGCACCGGCAGGTGCAGGAAGTTGGCCAGCTGCGGTACGTCGCGGAACGCATCGACCAGCGAATCGCTGAACTCCAGCGGGTGCGAGGTGGTGAAGCGGATGCGGCCGACGCCGTCGATCTCGGCAATGGTGCGGATCAGCAGGCCGAGGTCGGCGAACTCACCATCGCCATAGGGGCCACGGTAGGCATTGACGTTCTGGCCGAGCAGGTTGATCTCGCGCACGCCCTGCGCGGCCAGCTGGGCCACTTCCACCACCACGTCCTCGAACGGGCGGCTGACCTCGGTGCCGCGGGTATAGGGCACCACGCAGAACGAGCAGTACTTGGAGCAGCCTTCCATGATCGACACGAAGGCCGAGGCACCCTCGGCGCGCGGCTCCGGCATGCGGTCGAACTTCTCGATTTCCGGGAAGCTGATGTCCACCTGCGGGCGCTTCTGTTCGCGGCGGGCGCGGATCAGTTCCGGCAGGCGGTGCAGGGTCTGCGGGCCGAACACCAGATCGACGAACGGCGCGCGCTTGATGATCGCTTCGCCTTCCTGCGAGGCCACGCAGCCGCCCACGCCGATGATGACCTCGCGGCCCTGGTTCTTCAGGCCCTTCCACACGCCCAGCTGGCTGAACACCTTCTCCTGCGCCTTTTCGCGGATGGAGCAGGTGTTGACCAGGATGACGTCGGCGTCTTCCGGGCGGTCGGTCAGTTCCAGGCCATCGCTGGCGGCGAGCACGTCGGCCATTTTCGCCGAGTCGTACTCGTTCATCTGGCAACCGTGGGTCTTGATGTACAACTTGCCTTTCACCTGGTCGGGCTTGCGCGGACCAGTGGGCAGGGCAACGAGCGGGGTACCGCCCGGCGTGGCGGGCGGAAAGACGTCTGGCGTCCCGGTCATGGCGCTTAATCCATTCGGGTGGCGGGAAAGGCGGCAATTCTACCCGCATCCCGCACCGCCCGCCGGTAGCGCCAGGCCATGCCCGGCGGAATTCATCCACGCATGGCGTGGGTCTACCGCCCCCCGTCAGGCCGCCACCAGCTCCGCGTCGATCTGCCGCGAGCGGTCGAACGCGGTCAGTTCCGCCATCCGGGCGATGAACGCAGCGGTGGCCGGTGCCGGCTTCACCAGGCCGAACGCGGTGGTCCACTGCAGGGCGTTGCCCCACAGCACGTCGGCGGCACTCATGGTGTCACCCAGCAGGTACGGCCCCTGCGCCAACTGGGCCTCGATCACCTGCAGCACGGTGTCGGCATCGTTGTAGGGCGAAAACGCATGCGGCGGCGGGTCGCGGTGCATTGCCCGGTCGATCATCGCTGGTTCGAAGCAGGCCCCGTAGAAGGCCATCCAGCGCAGGTAGGGGCCTCGCAGGGCATCGCCGATGGGTGGCGCGAGCCCGGCTTCGGGGTACAGGTCGGCCAGATACAGGTAGATCGCCACCTGCTCGGTTACCAGCGCCCCGTCATGGACGATGGCCGGCACCTTGCCCATCGGGTTGATCGCCAGGTAGGCCGGGGCCAGGTTGGCGCCGGCCTTCAGGTCCAGCACATGCAGGCGGTAATCGGCGCCGAGTGCCTCCAGCAGGGCGACGGCACCGCTCGAGCGGGAGCGGGCGGCGTGGTACAGGGTGATCAGGCGCGATGACATCGTGGTGCTCCTTGCAGTAAGAGGGGTGAACCGTGGGGCCATGCTGGGGCACAATCGCGGACGACTTCTGTCCTCGATCCTTCATGCGCCATACCGCCCATCGACTGCTGCGCCTGATCGCCCTGCTGCAGGCCCGCCGCCACTGGTCGGGCACCGAGCTGGCCGAGCGCATGGGCGTGGACCGGCGCAGCATCCGCCGCGACATCGAGCGGCTGCGCGAACTGGGCTACCCGGTGCAGGCCTCGGCCGGGGTCGGCGGCGGCTACCGCCTGGGGTCAGGCGCGCCGGTGCTGCCGATGCTGCTGGATGAGGAAGAAGCGACCACCCTGGCCATTGCCCTGCGCGCGGCCTCGGCCACGGTGTCCGGCATCGACGACACGGCGCGTGGCCTGCTGTCCAAGCTCGATCCCCTTGTCCCCACCCGGCGGCGCCAGCAGGCTGGGGAAGTGCACGCCGCCACCGCCACGCTGAACGAGCTGCCGGCGACCGATGCGCGTCTGCTTGGCCGGCTGGCCCAGCACTGCCGGCAGGCCTCGCGACTGGCCTTTGAATACCGAAGTGGGCAGGACGTGGTCACCCAGCGCCAGGTCGAGGCCCAGCATCTGGTCAACTACGGGCGGCGCTGGTACCTGCTGGCGTGGGATCTGGGGCGGCAGGACTGGCGCACCCTGCGGGTGGACCGGATGGGGGCGGTGCAGGCGCTGGCCGATCCCGGCCTGCATCGGCGCACCCCGGCCCCGCCGGACGTGATGGTGCGCCAGGCGGTCAGCCAGGCGCCGTTTGCCCTGCAGGCCATCCTGCGCCTGGCCGGTAGTCAGGCCGAACTGGAAGGTCGCATTCCGCCCTGGTGCGGCGTACTGGAGGCCGACGGGCCGCAGCACTGCCTGCTGCGCATGGGCGCCGAGAGCCGGGGCATGATGCTGGCGCAGATCCTCAGCCTGGATCGCCTGCCGCTGGCGCTGTGGACCACGCCCGAGACCCTGCGGCAGGAGCTGGCAGAGCGGCTCGGCGGGTTGAGCGCGGTGCTGTCTGTGCCACCGGTCACGGACTGAAGCCCGGCGCTTGGCAAGGCCCGTCGAAGCTGGGACACTCGCGCCCATGAAGGGGAGACTGGGGACAACGGCGATCATCATCGCTGCGCTGACCGCTGCGCCGGCCAGTGCAGGCACCCTGTACAAGTGTGAAGGCGCCGACGGGGTTACCAGCTACGTCAGCAAGCGCGTGGCTGGGGCGCGCTGCACCACCATCAGCTATACCCGCCAGCCCAATCGTCCAGCACGCCCGGTCGCGCCAGCGCCCACACCCATGGCTGCCGCCGCACCGGTGACCGTGGCCAGCGCAGAGCGCAATCCGGTCGCCGTGGCCGCCAGTGCCGCCAGCCCGGCCGTTGCCCCCGCCGCGGCACCTGCGACCACGCCGCGCGCGGGCCGCACGGTCAGTGGCCAGGTCTATTCGTACATGAAGGACGGGGTTCGCCACTACACCAGTGCGCGGCCGGCGCAGGTGGCCAATCTTGGGCCGGTGCGGACCATCCGCTACAGTTTCATCGAACGCTGCTACGCCTGCGGGGTCAATCCGCGCGTCGACTTCGGCAGCGTGCGGCTCAACACCACCTCGTTCCAGACTGAGATCGCGTCGGCCGCACGCGAATTCGGCGTGGAAGAAGCCGTGGTGCGCGCGATCATCCATGCCGAATCGGCCTACAACCCCACCGCGCTCAGCCGCGCCGGTGCGCAGGGGCTGATGCAGCTGATGCCGCCCACCGCGGCACGCTTCGGTGTCGCCGATTCCTACGATGCCAGCCAGAACATCCGCGGCGGCGTGCAGTATCTGGCGTGGCTGCTGAAGCGCTTCAATGGCGACCTGACCCTGGCCGCTGCCGGCTACAACGCCGGCGAGGGCGCGGTCGACCGCCATGGTGGCGTGCCCCCGTACAGTGAAACCCAGTACTACGTGCGCCGGGTCGGCCAACTGGCCGATCGCTACCGCACCGCACTAAGCCACCAGTAGCGCCAGGCCATGCCTGGCGAGCGAAGCGGCGAGGCGTCGGCACACGTTCAAAATTTTGTTGCACCGCGTTGTGTGGCGCGCGACGGTTCCGCTACACTCGACCACGATTCAATGCGGCTCTGGCCCCCACCGGATCCGCTGGCAGCCTTAAAGCTACCTAATCAATATCGGAGTGCCGGATGGCCAACGATGGGGTATACGATCCAGTCAACACCGGACGTCGGCGTTTTCTTACTGCCACCACTGCCGTGGTGGGCGCCGTCGGCGTCGGCTTCACCGCTGTTCCTTTCATCAAGTCCTGGAACCCCAGTGCCCGTGCCAAGCTTGCCGGCGCACCGGTAGTGGCTGACATCAGCGCGCTGCAGGAAGGCCAACGCCTGATCGTGGAATGGCGCGGCCAGCCGATCTGGATCGTCAAGCGCTCCAAGGCCATCCTGGAGGCACTGCATGGGCTGGATGGCCGCCTGAAGGATCCCGAATCCGGCGAAAAGGACCAGCAGCCCGAGTACGTGCTGAAGCAGAACCCCGAGCTGCGCTCGATCAAGCCGGAAATCTCGGTGCTGGTCGGGCTGTGCACGCATCTGGGCTGTTCGCCGGAAATGGTCGCCGAAATCCGCCCGGAGCCCTACGATCCGCAGTGGAAGGGCGGCTACTTCTGCCCCTGCCACAAGTCGCGCTTCGACATGTCCGGCCGCGTGTTCAAGGACGTGCCGGCACCGATCAACCTGCTGGTGCCACCGCACCACTACCAGGACGACAACACCGTCATCATCGGTGTCGATCCGCAGGGGGCTGCCTGATGAGCAACATCCTCAGCCGTACCGCCAGCGGCGTGGCCGACTGGGTCAATGCGCGCGCGCCCGGCCTGATGCCGGTCTACCGCAAACATGTCAGCGAGTACTACGCGCCGAAGAACTTCAACCTCTGGTACTACTTCGGTTCGCTGGCGCTGCTGATCCTGGTCAACCAGATCGTCACCGGCATCTTCCTGACCATGCACTACAAGACGAACGCCGCCGAAGCGTTCGCTTCCATCGAATACATCATGCGTGATGTGGAATGGGGCTGGCTGATCCGCTACATGCATTCCACCGGGGCCTCGCTGTTCTTCATCGTGGTCTACCTGCACATGTTCCGCGGCCTGCTGTACGGCAGTTACCAGAAGCCGCGCGAGCTGGTGTGGATCCTGGGCATGCTGATCTACCTGGTGCTGATGGCCGAAGCCTTCATGGGCTACGTGCTGCCCTGGGGCCAGATGTCGTTCTGGGGTGCCAAGGTCATCATCTCGCTGTTCGGCGCCATCCCGGTCATCGGTAACGGCCTGACCGAATGGATCATGGGCGATTACCTGCCCAGCGATGCCACGCTGAACCGCTTCTTCGCCCTGCACGTGATCGCCCTGCCGCTGGTGCTGCTGCTGCTGGTGGTGCTGCACCTGGGCGCGCTGCACGAAGTGGGCTCGAACAATCCTGACGGCGTGGAGATCAAGAAGGGGCCCAAGGGCAACCGCTGGTCGCCGAACGCGCCGGCCGATGGCATTCCGTTCCACCCGTACTACACGCTGAAAGACGGCGTCGGCGTCGGGTTCCTGCTGGTCATCGCCGCCTTCATCATCTTCTTCGCCCCGGCCTTCGGGGGACTGTTCCTGGAACACGACAACTTCACCGAGGCCAACCGGCTGGTCACGCCGGAACACATCAAGCCGGTCTGGTACTACACGCCGTACTACGCCATGTTGCGCGTAGTGCCCAACAAGCTGGGCGGCGTGCTGGTGATGTTCTCGGCCATCGCGATCCTGTTCCTGGTGCCGTGGCTGGACCGCGCGCGGGTCAAGTCCTATCGCTACCGCGGCCTGTTGTCGAAGGTGCTGCTGGGGGTGTTTGCCGTGTGCTTCGTGTGGCTGGGGGTGATCGGCTCCGGCCCGGGCACCGATGTGCACGAAACCTACATTGGCCGCGTGCTGACCTTCCTGTATTTCGCGTTCTTCATCACCATGCCGCTTTGGACACGACTGGACAAGACCAAGCCGGTACCGGAAAGGGTGACCACGCATGACTGAGCGCTGGATGGTCCGGTTGGCCCTGGTGGCCGCCCTGGTGCTGGGCAGCGGCCTGGCCCACGCCGCCGAGGGCGGCGCCAAGCTGCTGCAGGCCGGCAATGATCTGGGTGACCGCGCGTCGCTGCAGCGCGGCGCGCAGTTGTACATGAACTACTGCTCCGGCTGCCATGCGCTGAAGTACCTGCGCTATTCGCGCATGGGCCAGGATCTGGGCCTGAGTGAGGAGGAGGTGATGAACAACCTCAACTTCACCGGTTCGGCCATCGGCGATCCCGTACCAGTGGCGATGCCCAAGGAGCAGGCCGAGAAATGGTTCGGCAAGATGCCGCCCGATCTGAGCCTGATCGCCCGCGTGCGGGGCAGCGACTGGATCTACACCTACCTGAAGTCCTTCTACCTGGACAGCACCCGCCCGCTGGGGTGGAACAACACCGTGTTCCCCAATGCCTCCATGCCCAACCCACTGTGGGAAATGCAGGGGCTGCAGCACGCGGTGCATGGCAAGGCCGAAGCGCCGGGCATGGATCCACCGGTCACCGGCCTGCGCATCGACACCCCGGGCAGCGTGGATGCCGGGCAGTACGACCAGGCTGTGCGGGACATCACCAACTTCCTGGAATATGCCGGCGAACCGGCTGCGCTGAAGCGCCAGCAGCTGGGTGTGTGGGTCATCCTGTTCCTGGCCCTGCTGACCTTCCTGCTGTATCTGCTGAAGAAGGAATACTGGAAGGACGTGCATTGAGCCGGCCCCGGCATTGCCTCAGGCCTATTGGCTTTTGTGATGCCCGGTTGCACACTCGGGCAGGAGTCGACCACCGGCAAGGGGCTGGTGGCGCCGGTACGGCAGGCGGTCTCCTGTCGTGGGAGAGCCTTTGATGGCGGCGAGCGTACGCATGCGCAACACATTGACGCTGTTTTCCTCGAACGACGATGTCCTGTGCCACCGGGTGCGCCTGGTTCTTGCGGCCAAGGGCGTGACCTATGATTTCGTGCCGGTCGATCCGCAGAACCCGCCGGAAGACCTGATCGATCTCAATCCCTACCATTCAGTACCCACCCTGGTGGAGCGCGAGCTGGTGCTGTACGCCGCCTCGGTGGTCAGCGAATACCTGGATGAGCGCTACCCGCACCCGCCGCTGATGCCGGTCGATCCGCTGTCGCGTGCGCGCATCCGCCTGGCCATGCTGCGCATTGAACACGACTGGGTGCCGCAGGTGCAGGCCATCCAGCTGGGGAACAAGACCCAGGCCGAAGCCGGCCGCAAGCGGCTGAAGGAACTGCTCACCGCGTCGCTGCCGCTGTTCAAGGCCAGCAAGTTCTTCCTGAACCCGGAAATGAGCCTGGCCGACTGTGCGATGGCACCGATCATCTGGCGCCTGCAGTCGCTGGATGTGCCGCTGCCCAAGGATGGCAAGGCCATCGAAGACTACGGCAACCGCATCTTCCGCCACCCGGGGTTCGTGCGCAGCCTGACCGATCAGGAAAAGAAGCTGCGCGACCTGCCGGTCTAGACCACCGGTACTTTCCGACTGCACGCCTACCGGCGTGCCGCGATGCGCCCCGACAGGGGCGTCGTGCGCGTACACTTCACGCATGACCGACGACTTCTTCCACATGACCAGCCACCGCCCGTACCTGCTGCGGGCTCTGGTGGAATGGATCAACGACAACCAGCTGACCCCGCATATCCTGGTCGACGCCGGCGTGCCTGGCGTGCAGGTGCCGCCTTCGGCCGTGAAGGATGGGCGCGTGGTACTCAACATCGCCGAGCGTGCGGTGGTGCGGCTGATGATCGACAACGAGATGGTGAGCTTCTCGGCGCGCTTCTCCGGCACCAGCTACCCGGTGCAGGTGCCGATCAGTGCGGTGCTGGCCGTGTACGCGCGCGAAACCGGGCAGGGCATGGCACTGCCGGATGATATTCCCGGTGCCGAAACGACCACGGCCAGTGATGAGCCGATGCACGAGGGTGACACCCCACCGGACGACACGCCGCCGTCCAGCCCGCCGCCGAAGGGCCGGCCGACCCTGCGCGTGGTCAAATAGTGAGGGTGCCGACCGGTGGTCGGCACGCTGCTGCCGCTGCACTCGCCGGGCATGGCCCGGCGCTACCGCCTACACATCTTCGGCCTCGTCCACATCCGCGCGGATCCTGCTGATCCGCGCCGCGCCCGGCCCCGTGAACGAAACGAGCTGGTCACCGCGCAGCACCATGCGCCCGACGTGGCGATCGATGCCGTCGTAGGAATACTCGAACTTGAAGGTGCGCTCGAAACCGAGCCGGCCATCTTCGCCGCGCGACAGGCGCAGGCCCGTCGCATGCACGGCCTGGTCCAGCCACTGCACATCGGCAGCACGGCAGGCATTGCGGCCCAGCTCTACCGCGCGCTCGGCGGCCGAACGCGCCGCGTTCCAGAAGAAATAGACGATACCGCCAACGATCAGCAACAACAGCAGGGTGGGCATGGCGTGGAGTGTCTGGAGTCGATGCAGCCAAGATGGCGGCGAAGCGGCCCCGGATCAAGCGTGATCGTCAGCGACTGTCAGGCGCCGGGGCGGGGCCGGTGGGGGAAGCCGGCGCGCTCGGCGCCGCAACATTCAACTGCAGCAGCGCGGCCCAGTCCTGTCGATTGAAGCTGCACTCGTCTTCGCGCCCCGGCGTACAGCTGGCATCGATGCCCGTGCTGTCGCGCGAACGTGCCGGCGGCAGCTGGATGCGCCCGCTGCGGTCCAGCTGCAGCAGGCGCATGGCCACGGTGTTCATCACGTTGCCGCCCACCAGGTACAGGGTCTGGTCGCCGCCCAGGTTGGCAGCCACCACGACTTCGCAATGCGATTTCCAGTGACCCACCGAGCCGTTTCCCAGTGCCTGCACCAGCCCGCTGTAACTGAGCGTGCTGCTGCGGTCGCGCAGGAAGCACAGCATGTCGCCGGGTGCGGGCTTGCCCGTGGCCGGGTCCAGCAGCCGGTACGGGCTGCCGGCCGGTCCGGCCTGGTAGGCGGCACGGATGTAGTCGATGTGGCGCGGCGAGGTGGTGAATCCGGGTACGCCCGCACGCACCATCACCCAGGAAATGAAGGCGGCCGACCACGGGTTGTCGACCAGGAAGGCGCGGCAGTCGCTGTCGGTGTAGCGCACCCCCAAGGGCGCCAGGCAGCTGGTGGCGCCGTCGATGCTGCCCATCGCATTCAACGTACCACTGTCGCGCCAGTAGGCGGCCACTCGCCGCCAGGCCACCAGGCCGTTGTCGGCCAGGTAGCCGCTTTCGGCCTCGGTAATGGTGAGGCTGGCGGCCCGGCCTTCGCGGTCGATGAAAGCGCGGTACCAGAGCCGGTGTTCGTTGCAGGCCGCATTGCGGATGGAGATCGCCAGCGGGCTCAGGCCGTAGCGGGGGGGTACGTCGCAGGCTTCGGCGGCAGCGGCCGACAGCGGGGCAGCGGCCAACAGCAGGCAGGCAGGCAACAGCATCCGGCGCATGCGCGGCTCCTGTGGGGGATGGCCGCAGCGTCGCAGTGCCGTCGTGAACGCAGGGTGTGAGAACGGGGTCAGATCCCTTTCCCGTGGAAAGGGATCTGACCCCATGCAAGGTCTCAGCCCGGCGGCGGCCCCAGCTTCAGCGACAGATCGATGGCCTGCACATGCTTGGTCAGGCCGCCAATGGAAATGCAGTCCACGCCGTCCTCGGCAATCGCGCGCAACCCATCCAGGCCGACACTGCCGGACACTTCCAGCGGAATGCGGCCGGCGGTGATGCGCACCGCTTCGCGCCGCAGTTCAGCACTGAAATCATCCAGCAGGATGCGCTCGCAGCCCACCAGCAGTGCCTGCTGCAGCTGCTCCAGGTCCTCCACTTCCACCACCAGCGGCAACTGCGGCCAGTGCTGGCGTGCGGCGGCCACCGCGGCCGGCAGCGAGCCGGCAGCGCGGATGTGGTTTTCCTTCAGCATCACCGTGTCGTACAGGCCGAAGCGATGGTTGTCACCGCCACCGCAGCGCACCGCGTACTTCTGCGCCAGGCGCAGGCCGGGCAGGGTCTTGCGGGTGTCCAGGATGCGTGTGCCGGTGCCGGCCACCGCCGCCACGTAGCGCGCCGTGGTGGTGGCGGTGCCGGACAGGGTCTGCAGGAAGTTCAGCGAGGTGCGCTCGGCACTGACCAGGCTGCGGCTGCGGCCCTGCAGCAGGGCCAGCACCGTGCCGGCCTTGACCGCCGCGCCTTCGTCCACCTGCCAGTCGATCCGCACCTGCGGGTCGAGCGCGCGATGGGTCGCGTCGAACCAGGGGCGGCCGCAGATCACCGCATCCTGCTTGCACAGCAGGTAGGCGCTGTCCGGCTGGTCCGGCAGCAGGGCGGCGGTGACATCACCGCTGCCCAGGTCCTCGGCCAACGCGCGGGCGACATCGGCCGCAACCTGGGCCGCATCCGGCGTCGGCAGGGCACTCATGCGGCCGGGAAATCGGCGATCTGTGCGGTCGGGATGGCCTCCTCGGCCAGCAGCACCGGAATGCCGTCGTCCACCCGGAACACCTGCTTGCGGTCACGGGTCACCAGGGCCTCGCGCAGCGGCTGGGCCAGCGGGTTGCCATCGGCCTTGTTCACTGCGCCGGCGGAAATGGCCTTGTTGAGGGCTTCCAGGCCCTTGCCATCCAGCAGGGACAGGGGCTGGCGGGTATCGGGCGACACCAGCAGGTCAAGCAGCTTGCGATCCATGGTTCTTCGTCTTGCGTGGAAGACGGCTAGAATACGTCTTTAAGGTAGGTGACGGCCAATGACCCCCAACCCGATCGCGCCGCTCGTCGGCATCGTCATGGGTTCCCGCTCCGACTGGGAAACCATGCAGCACGCGGCCCAGAAGCTTGAAGCCCTGGGTGTTCCGTTCGAAGTGAAGGTGGTCTCGGCCCACCGGACGCCGGACGTGTTGTTCAGCTATGCCGAAGAAGCCGGCCCGCGCGGCCTGCGCGCGATCATCGCCGGTGCCGGCGGTGCCGCCCACCTGCCGGGCATGATCGCGGCCAAGACCGCGGTGCCGGTGCTGGGCGTGCCGGTGCAGTCCAAAGCCTTGAACGGCATGGATTCGCTGCTGTCGATCGTGCAGATGCCGGCCGGCATTCCGGTGGCCACCTTCGCTATCGGCAATGCGGGCGCCTCCAATGCCGCGCTGTTTGCCGCAGCCATGCTGGCCAGCGACCAGCCGGCCATCGGCCAGGCGCTGGACGCCTTCCGCACGCGCCAGACCGAAGACGTGATGGCCCACGACGATCCGCGCCAATGAACCTGACTGTCGGCATCCTCGGCGGCGGTCAGCTCGCCCGCATGATGGTCCTGGCCGGCGCGCCGCTGGGCCTGCGCTTTGAACTGTTCGACCCGGCTGCCGATGCCTGCAGCGGGCCGCTGGCGCCGCTCACCGTCGCCGCCTTCGACGACCGCCAGGCGCTGGCGGATTTCGCCGCCAAGGTGGACGTGGTCACGTTCGACTTCGAGAACGTGCCGGCTGACAGCGCGCAGTTCCTGTCCGACCGCGTGCCGGTCTACCCGCCGCCGGCCGCGCTGGCCGTGGCCCAGGACCGGTTGAGCGAAAAGACCCTGTTCCAGCAGTTGGGCATTCCGCTGCCGGCCTTTGCCGATATCCGCAGCCGTGACGAACTGGCCGCGAAAGCCGCCGAGTTCGGCCTGCCGTGCATCCTCAAGACCCGCCGCCTGGGCTACGACGGCAAGGGCCAGTTCCGCCTGCGAAGCGCGGCCGACATCGACGCCGCATGGGATGCACTGGGCGCCCAGGTCGAGCGCACCGGGCTGATCCTGGAAGGGTTCGTGGCGTTCCAGCGCGAGGTCAGCGTGGTGGCCGTGCGTGGCCGCGATGGCAGCTTCCAGGCCTGGCCGGTCACTGGCAACTGGCATGTCGATGGCGTGCTGTCGGCCAGCGTGGCCCCGGCCGTGCTGTCGGCGGCCGAGCGCGAGGCTGCCATTGGTTACGCGCGCCGCGTGGCCGACCACCTGCAGTACGTGGGCGTGTTCGCGCTGGAGCTGTTCTGCCGCGATGGCGAACTGCTGGCCAATGAGATGGCGCCGCGCGTGCACAACTCCGGCCACTGGACCATCGAAGGCAGCGAGACCTCACAGTTCGAGAACCATCTGCGTGCCGTGCTGGGCCTGCCGCTGGGCAGCACCCGCATGCTCGGTCATGCCTGCATGCTGAACTGGCTGGGCGCGATGCCCGATCCGGCGCCGGTGCTGGGCCAGGCCGGCGGCCATTGGCACGACTACGGCAAGCAGCCGCGCGAGGGCCGCAAGGTGGGCCATGCCACGCTGCGAGACGACCAGGCCGATGCCCTGGCCGATGCGCTGGAGCAGGTCGGGCTGGAACTGGACCGCCAGGCGCAGGTCGCCCCGGCGGTACACGCGCTGCGCAACCGCTGAGGCAGGCGCAGCGCTGCAACATTGTGGCGCGCCGGTGCACGCATCGGCGCGTCCCCTGCGGTGGTAGCGTGGGGCTCCTTTCCCCGGAGTCACCGCCATGCTCGACTGGAACGCTTACCGCAAGGAACTGAAGGGCCGCATCGGCGAGATCGGCAAGCTCTCGCCCGATACCCTGAAAGGCTATGCGACGCTGGCCAATGCCGGCGCGCAGACCAATCACCTGGATGCCAAAACCCGCGAACTGATCGCGCTGGCCGTGGCGGTCACCACCCGCTGCGATGGCTGCATCACCGTGCACGTGGATGCGGCGCTGAAGCAGGGCGCCAGCCGCGAAGAGATTGCCGAGGCGCTGGGTGTGGCGGTGTCGCTCAATGCCGGCGCGGCGCTGGTGTACTCGGCACGGGTGATGGATGCGGTGGCTGCGCACGAGAACGCGTGAGGCGCAGCAGCGCCAGGGCGGGGTAGCGCCGGGCCAGGCCCGGCCGATCGCCTCAGCGCAGCTGGCTTTCGGCGAATTCCCAGTTCACCAGCTGCCAGAACCCGTCCAGATAGCGCGCGCGCTCGTTCTGGTAATCGGTGTAGTAGGCGTGTTCCCACAGGTCGCAGCACAGCAGCGGGGTACTGTCGCCCGTCAGTGGCGTGCCGGCATTGCGGGTCACCTGGATGCCCAGTTGCCCGCCGGGATGCTGTACCAGCCAGGCCCAGCCCGAACCGAACAGGCCCAGCGCGGCGCGGTTGAACTCCTCGCGCAGGCGCTGTGCATCACCGAACTGGCGCTTCACCAGTTCGCCCAGGCGACCCTGCGGTTCGCCGCCGCCGCGCGGGCGCAGGCACTGCCAGTAGAAGCCGTGGTTCCATGCCTGGGCGGCGGCGTCGAACAACGCACCCTGGGTCTGGCGCACGATGTCGTCCAGCGTGGCTTCTTCCCATTCGGTGTCGGCAATGGCCGCATTGACGGCGTCCACGTAGGCGCGGTGATGGCGGCCGTGGTGCAGCTCCACGGTGGCGGCCGACAGGTGCGGCTGCAGGGAGCCGGGAAGGTAGGGCAGGGCAGGCAGTTCGACAGACATGGACAGGTTCTTGGCCAGGGGGCGGCGGCAGCCGGTACCATCGGCTTACAATGGCGGCTACCGTGGGCAGTCTAGCCGACCACCGCGGTCGGTTTGTCCGGCGAAGCAAGGAGTGAGGTGTGGCGGTAATGCAGCAAATCCAGGCCGAGGTGGATCGTTACCCGCTCGTGCTGTTCATGAAAGGCACCCCGCAATATCCGATGTGCGGCTTCTCCAGCCGCGCCGTGCAGGCCCTGATGGCCGCGGGCGCAGTGTCCCTGCGCACCGTCAACGTGCTGGAAGAGCCGGAGATCCGCGCCAACCTGCCGCGCTTCTCCAACCTGCCCACCTTCCCGCAGTTGTTCATCAACGGCGAGCTGATCGGGGGCTGCGACATCATCATGGAACTGTTCGAAGCCGGCGAGCTCAAGCGCATCGTCGAAGAGGCCACCCAGGGATGAGTGCCTGGCCGTCGACGTCGACCGATACGGCGCTCGATGGCCGTCCCCTGCGGGACCGCGTGGTGCTGGTGGCCGGCGCCGGCGGGGGGCTGGGCAGTGCTGCTGCGGTTGCTGCCGCGCGGGCCGGCGCAACGGTCGTCCTGCTGGGGCGCAAACCGCGCCGCCTGGATCGCGTCTACGCCCAGGTGCAGGCCGTCGGCCCCGAGCCGCTGCTGTATCCGCTGGATCTGGAAGGGGCCAGTCCCGACGACTACGCCGATCTGGCCCAGGCCATCGGCCGCGAGCTGGGCCGCCTGGATGGCGTGCTGGTCTGCGCCGCACATTTCCCGGGCCTGACCCCGTTTGAACTGGCCGATCCGGCCAGCTTCGCCCGCGCCGTGCATGTCACCCTGACCGCGCCGGCGTGGTTGGCCCAGGCCTGCCTGCCCCTGCTGCGCCAGCGCGAGGATGCCGCCCTGATATTTGCCGTGGACGCGCCCGAACGGGTGGGGCAGGCCTATTGGGGCGGTTATGGCGTGGCCCAGCATGGGCTGCGCGGGCTGATCGCCAGCCTGCACGATGAACTGGCCAACGGCCCGGTGCGGGTGGCAGGGCTGTACCCCGGCCCGCTGCGCACTGCCCTGCGTGCACGCGCCTATTCGATTGACGAGGACGCGACGGCCACGGGGCCGGACGGGGCAGCGGAGGCCGCCGTCGCGCTGCTGTCCGCCGCAGGCCAGGCGTGGCGTGGGCAGGTGCTTGACGCCCGTCGGGCGAGTGACGCCCGTTAATTGCTTGATAGTCCGGAATGAAGATTCCGTCACGATAGCGTTGCGATCCGGTGCCGTTTGTCGCACAACCGTCACATTGATGGGATAGCGTGTTAATCTAGTGTTAACCGTTGCGGCAGCTGCCGTTCACGGTAGGGAACCCAGATAAATCTCCGAGCAGCCGCCCGCAAGGCTGTTTGGATGCGCTTTTTTTCCGCCATCGCCAACTCGCATCGAGGCTACCGAAAAATGACCCACCCACTCCGGATGTCCAAGCTTACCCTTGGTCTCGTGGCTGCACTCGCCGCCGCCCCCGCCTTCGCCCAGAGCACCTCTTCGGGTGTCGGCGGTCAGGTCGTTTCCCGCGCGGGCCAGCCCGTCGCTGGTGCTGAAGTCACCATCACCCACACCGAGTCGGGCACCATTTCGCGTGCCACCACCGATGCCGCCGGTCGTTACAACGCCCGCGGCCTGCGCGTGGGTGGTCCGTACACCATCACCATCACCAAGCCGGGTGAAGGCACCAAGACGGAAGAGGGTGTCTACCTGGGCGTGAACCAGACCGGCACCGTCAACGCCACCCTGGCCGGCGACCTGTCGGGCGCGACCAACCTGGACACCGTGCAGGTCACCGCCGTCGGCGGTGGCTCGGAAGTGTTCAGCGCCACCAAGATGGGCTCGGGCACCAGCATCAGCCAGGAAACCATCGAGGCCATGCCGTCGGTGGGTGGCAACATCCAGGACATGATGCGTCTGGATCCGCGCATCGCCTTCGTTGATCGCGCCTCCGGTTCGATCTCCGCCGGTGGCCAGAACCCGCGCTACAACGCCGTGCGCATCGACGGTGTCAACGCCAGCGATACCTTCGGCCTGGAAGGCAACAGCTTCCCGACCCGTCGCCAGCCGGTGTCGATGGAAGCCATCGAAGCCATCAACGTCGACCTGTCCAGCTACGACATCACCATCACCGGCGCTACCGGTGCGGTGGTGGACGCGGTCACCAAGTCGGGCACCAACGAGTTCCACGGCTCGGTCTACGGCTACATGCGCGACGGCAGCTGGTTCGGTGACAACCCGGGCGGCGGCAAGTTCAACGGCTTCGACGACGAAAAGACCTACGGTTTCACCCTGGGCGGCCCGCTCGTCAAGGACAAGCTGTTCTTCTTCGCCAACTACGAAAAGTTCGAGCAGTCGGCTCCGGGTGCGGATATCGAAGGCAGCGCCATCGGTCGAGGCACCATCACCGATGCCCAGATCGCCCAGGCGCAGCAGATCTTCCAGGATCGCTACGGCGTCTCTGCCGGCACCTACGACGCGGCTTCGGACACCAATCTGGAAGAGTACGCGCTGAAGCTGGACTGGAACATCAGCGACAACCACCGCGCCAGCTTCCGCTACAGCAAGCTGGAGCAGGACAAGCTGCGCATCAACGGTTACGGTTCGACCACCGGTGCCTCGCTCAGCTCGTACTGGTACCAGCACGAAAAGAAGATCGAATCGTACGTCGGTCAGCTGTTCAGTGACTGGACCGACAACTTCTCCACCGAAGTGAAGGCCAGCTACCGCGACTACTCCGCGATCCGTACCCCGTCGGCGCCGGGCACCCCGGCCATCCTGATCGGTTTCGGTGGCCTGAATTCCAACCGTGAGTCGGTCGCCAACCCGACCCTGTACCTGGGTACCGAAGCCAACACCCAGTACAACGAGCTCTACACCAAGACTTGGAACTACTTCGCCGCCGGCACCCTGACCCTGGGTGACCACGACGTCAAGTTCGGTGCGGATTACAGCAAGAACGAAATCTACAACCTGTACGCGCCGAACGTGGATGGCTACCTGGTCTACAACGGCATCGATGGCTTCCGCAACAACACCCCGGTGGTCATCACCGATCGTAATCCGGTCAGCGGTGGCGTTGAGAGCCTGGCAGCCGATTACGATTACAGCACCCTCGGCCTGTTCGTGCAGGACACCTGGTACGTCAACAGCAACCTGACCCTGACCATGGGTGTGCGCGCTGACAAGTACGACACCAACAAGGACACGGCCTACAACCAGCGTGCCAGCGAGTTCTTTGGTTACGACAACCGTTCCATTGGTGACAACGGCTTCCTGATCCAGCCGCGCTTCGGCTTCAACTACACCTTCGACAGCGAGCGTCCGACGCAGCTGCGCGGCGGCGTGGGCCTGTTCCGTGGTGAGGCTCCGCAGGTGTGGCTGGGCAACATCTATGCCAACAACGGCGTGAACTTCATCCAGGGCACCGACCTGCCGTTCGCAGGTCGTAACCGTCCGGCGCAGCAGGTCGTGAATTTCGTCTCCGACGATTTCCGTACCCCGTCGGTCTACAAGGCCAACCTGGCCTTCGACCATGAGCTGCCGTGGAATGGTCTGGTCGCATCGGCCGAGTTCCTGTACACCAAGGTCAAGGATGGCCTGTACTTCAAGCGTCTGGAGCTTGTGCAGCCGACCTACACCGGTGGTCCGGACGGCCGCAACTTCTACTGGGGCAATGTGGCAAACGCCTCTACCTCCAAGGCGACCACCCCCAGCTGGGTCAGCGATGCCGTGCTGCTGGACAACACCGACAAGGGCCGCACCGCGCAGCTGACCGTGTCGCTGTCCAAGCCGTTCTCGCCTGAGAGCGACTGGTCCTGGAGCCTGGGCTACACCTACACCGATGCCAAGGAAGTGGCCAGCAACACCTCGTCGGTCGCAACCTCGAACTGGAACAACAACTACATCTTCCAGGCCAACGAGAACGAGCTGGCGCGTTCGCGCTACGAGATCCGCGATCGCGTATCCGCTCAGCTGAACTGGAAGCACGCCTTCTTCGGTGATTACGAGACCCAGGTCGGCATGTTCTACGAAGGTCGCACCGGCCGTCCGTACAGCTGGGTGTACTCCAACGACATGAACGGCGACGGCCGCACCTACAACGACCTGTTCTATGTGCCGAAGGGTCGTGGCGACGTGCTGTTCACCGGCGGTGCCGCGATGGAAGAAGCCTTCTTCAACTGGCTGTCCAAGAATGGTCAGCTGGAGCGCTACGCCGGCGGTGTCACCCCGCAGAATGCTGGCCGCGCAGGTTGGGTCAATACCTTCGACGTGCGCATCACCCAGCAGCTGCCGGGCTTCATGAAGGGCCACAAGTCGGAAATCTGGCTGGATATCCAGAACATCGGCAACCTGCTGAACAAGAAGTGGGGCCGGATCAACGACTTCGGCTTCTATGCTGACCAGGGTGTTGCCAACTTCCGTGGCATCGATCCCAGCACCGGCAAGTACATCTACGAGTTCCGCGACCAGCGCGTCGGCACCCTGAACCCGACGGTGACCGATCCGGCGTTCGCCAATGCTGATGCCGACGGCTTCAACACCGGCGTGTCGCAGTGGTCGCTGCAGCTGGGCTTCCGCTACAAGTTCTGATGAACTGACGTAGTTGCTGCATGCAGAAACGGCCGGGGAAACCCGGCCGTTTTCTGTTCAGGCGAAAAGCCTTGCGGGGCGATACGCTTCGGCGTAGCATCCGGACACGTGCGCGGCGCCTTCGCCGCTACGGCGGTCCCAGCAACGGCGAACGCGGTCAGCACGCATCCAACGGTCGGGTTTCCCGGCCGTTTTGCTTTTTAAGGGGGCGGCAGTACAGTCGGAAACCTTGAAGGAAGCGAAAAGTTGGATATGACCACGAACGAAAAAGCAGCCCGTGCGCTGCCGGTGCAGGATGCGCGGATCTACCCGCGTGGTGGGCTGGATGTGTTGTCGCGCGCTGAAGTGGCGCGCCTGCGCGATGCCTCCGGTGGCGGCATGCACGAGCTGTTGCGCCGCTGCGCACTGGCCGTGCTGACCAGTGGCAGTGCCTCGGACGATCCGCGCGCGGCGCGTGATCTCTATCCCGATTTCGACATCCAGGTGGCGCAGCAGGACCGCGGCGTACGCATCGACCTGGTGAACGCCCCGGCGATGGCCTTCGTCGATGGCGAGATCATCCGCGGCGTGGCCGAACTGCTGTTTGCAGTGGTGCGTGACCTGGCCTACATGGCCATCGAGATGGGCCCGGCCTACGCGGCCGAGCTGGAATCGTCCGAAGGCATCACCAACGCGGTGTTCGGCCTGCTGCGCAATGCGCGCATCCTCAACCCGGGTGATCCGAACCTGGTGGTGTGCTGGGGCGGCCATTCGATCGGCCGCGACGAGTACCTGTATACCAAGCAGGTGGGCTACGAGCTGGGCCTGCGCGGCCTGGACATCTGCACCGGCTGCGGCCCGGGCGCCATGAAGGGGCCGATGAAGGGCGCCACCATCGCCCATGCCAAGCAGCGCAAGACCGTCACCCGCTACATCGGCCTGACCGAGCCGGGCATCATCGCGGCCGAGTCGCCGAACCCGATCGTCAACCACCTGGTCATCATGCCGGACATCGAGAAGCGCCTGGAGGCCTTCGTCCGCATCGGTCACGGCATCATCGTCTTCGCCGGTGGCGTCGGCACGGCCGAAGAAATCCTGTACCTGCTCGGCATCCTGCTGCGCGAGGAAAACAAGGACCTGCCGTTCCCGCTGATCCTGACCGGGCCGACCGTGGCCGCGCCGTACTTCGAGCAGATCGACCGCTTCATCCGCCTGACCCTGGGCGACGCCGCGGCCGAGCGTTATGAAATCATCATCGGTGACCCGGTGGCGGTGGCCAGGAAGATGGCCGGCGGCATCAAGCAGGTGCGCGAGTACCGTCTGGCACAGAAGGATTCGTTCTTCTTCAACTGGTCCATCGAGATTCCGTGGGAGTACCAGCAGCCGTTCGTGCCGACCCACGAAGCGATGGCTGCGCTGGACCTGCACCACGGGCGTGCCCCGCATGCGCTGGCGGCGGACCTGCGCCGGGCCTTCTCGGGCATCGTTGCCGGCAATGTGAAGGAAGACGGCATGCGCCGCATCGAGCAGTTCGGGCCGTTCCAGATCCATGGCGACGCGGACATGATGCAGGCACTGGATGCGCTGCTGCGCGCCTTCGTCGAACAGCGCCGGATGAAGATTTCCGGCGAGTACCAGCCCTGCTACCAGGTGCTGGCCTGACGGGCAGGGGGTCGGAGCCCCTGCGGGGATCCGACCCCACTGCACCGATCCGGGGGCGGATCCCCGAAGGGGCTCTGACCCCCGTCCGCCGCGCAGGCGTGTCAACGCTTTGACGCCCATCGCCCGGAACTGACCGTTCGTCCTGTCGCCGCTTGCCGGCGGCCGGCGGCTGCGCCATCGTGGTCGCCAACACGCTGGGGAGCGTCCAATGAAACTGCGCCGGTCCAACGGCTTCACGCTGGTCGAGTTGATGGTCACCATTGCGGTGGTGGCGCTTCTCGCCGCCATGGCGTTTCCGAATTTCCAGAGCACCATCCGTGCCAACCGCATTGCTGCGGCGGGCAATGAAATGACCGGCCTGTTGTCGCTGGCCCGCAGCGAAGCGGTGCGCAACAAGCGCGGCGGCGGTGTCTGCGGCAGCTCCACTGGCAGCAGCTGCGACGGCGCCTGGCGCTCGGGCATGCTGGCCTGGGCCGATGTCGACGGCGATGGCGCCAAGGGCGCCGGCGAAGCCGTGCTGCGTTTTGTCGCGGTCAGCGCCGATTCGGTCACCGTGACCGGCCCGGCCGCCGAAGTGACCTTCGATGCCCGCGGTCGTCGCCGAGCGGCTGCCAACCAGCAGATCACCCTGCAGCCGGTGAAATGCGGCAGCGATCCCCAGCGCCGTACCCTGTCCGTCAACGCGGCAGGCCAGATCACCTCCACCAAGGCCGCCTGCCAATGAGCCGTCGTCTTCCCTCGTTCTCGCGGCGCCAGGCCGGCTTCAGCCTGCTGGAAGTGCTGATCGCCATCCTGATCCTTGGCTTCGGCCTGCTCGGCTTCGCCCTGCTGCAGACCATGAACGTGCGCTTCGTGCAGAGCGCCAACTACCGCACCCAGGCCACCAACCTGGCTTACGACCTGCTGGACCAGATGCGCAGCAACCGCTACCAGGCGGGCTGGTATACCGGCGCAAGCTTCGCGGCCAACTCGGTCAGCGCAAGCAGCTGTACCCGCGTGCTGGGTGCCGATCAGGGCGTGGCCAGCAACATCACCCGCTGGCAGTGCCAGGTGGTGCAGTCGCTGGGCGAAGGCGCCAGCGCCACGGTGCTCAACGCCAACGGCCGGGTGACCGTGGGCATCGCCTGGGGCGACCAGCGCTGGGATCCGCAGAATCCCGACGCCCGCACCACGTTCACCCTGGTATCGCAGCTGTGAGCGCGCACCTGTCCCCCCGTCGCCACGCTGCCGGTGTGTCGCTGATCGAAATGATGGTGGCCATGGTCATCGGTGTGGTGCTCATGCTGGGCGTGGTGCAGGTGTTCATCGCCTCGCGTACCGCCTCGCGGCTGGCCGAAGGCAATGCGCGCGCGCAGGAAAACGGCCGCTTTGCGCTGGAGTTCCTGCAGCGCGACATCCGCATGGCCGGCCACTTCGGCTGCGTGAACGACCAGGCGCATTTCGTCAAGGGCGAGGGCGACCCGACCATCAACACCGGGGCCGCAACGGGCTCGGGACATCCGCTGGATTTCAGCGTCAGTATCCAGGGCTATGAAGCCCCCGGCACCGGGCCGGGCACCAGCCTGACCCTCGGTGGCAGCTGGCCGGCGCCGACGGGCCTGCCGGCGTCCATCAGTGCGCTCAAGCCGCGCGATGGCAGCGACATCCTGGTGCTTCGCTACCTGGCCGCCGAAGGCGTTCCGGTCACGTCGCTGGCGCCCGGCGGCAACAGCGTGGTCGGCTTCAACGGCACCGTTGGCAGGCGCCTGCTGGAAGGTGGCGTGACCGCCCCCAAGCTGTTCGGTGTGGCCGACTGCAGCCATGTGAACGTGTTCAAGGGGGCTTACGTTGAAGGCCAGGTCACCGCCAGCGGCGCCAACCTGGATCGCTACACCGTGCAGCCCACCGGCCAGACCATGATCTACCGTGCCGAGTCGGTCGTGTATTTCGTGGGTACGTCGGCCACCACCGGCGAGCCCGCACTGATGCGCGCGCGGTCCGATGGCGCCGATGGCTATGCCGCCGCCGAAGAGCTGGTGGAAGGCATCGAGAACCTGCAGTTGCTGTTCGGCCTGGACAGCACCGCGGCCATCACCAGCACCACCCCGCCCACCGGCAACATCACCACCGTGGCCATTGCCAGTGGCGTGTCCACGGGTACGAACGCAGCGGCAGCGGCGCAGTGGCGGCGGGTCGGGCAGGTGCAGGTCGGCATCCTGGCCCGCAGCCCGCAGCCTGCACAGGCCGAGGCGGCTACCGATGCGCTGCGCTACCCACGCATGCTCGGCGTCGGTTTTGCACCGTCCACGACCCGGGACACGCGCTACCGCGCCGCCTACGAATCCACCATCGCCCTGCGTAACCGCCTCTTCGGGAACTGATGCCATGAATGCTCGAGCCCGCATCCGTCCGATGCCCCGCCAGCAGCGCGGGGCCGTGCTGTACGTTGCCCTGGTCATGCTGATCCTGCTGGCACTGATCGGCATCGCCGGCATGCAGGTGGCGGGCATGCAGGAAAAGATGGCGTCCAACTATCTGGCCACCAATGTGGCCTTCCAGAATGCCGAAGGTGTGACCCGCCGCAGCGAGCGCGCGGTCGAAGCCATTGCCAACCGTACCGCCGCCGCTGCCGATGCGCCGCTGGTGGCCAGCGATATCCAGGACAACTGCGATATCGCCTTCGATCCGGTGGCCTGGGGGCGTGAGCGTGCGCTGACCACGGTGCAGGCGGTGAACGTGCGCCGCATCGACACCTGCGTGATCGGTGGCGGCTCGCTGTCGATGGGCAAACCGCTGGATCCGGTCACGCCGATCTATCAGATCACCACTTTTGCCACCGACACCGCGACGGATTCCTCGTCTACGGCGTCGGTCGATTCCATCTTCAAGCTCTGAGGCCGCCGGCATGTCCCGTCGCAAATCCCGGATCATTGCCGCGTCTGCCTTCGCCGTGCTGGGCGTGGGCGGCTACTTCGCCTACAGCCTGTTCGCTGCGCAGGGGCAGGGCGATCTTGCCCAGGCACCGCTGAACAATACGACCTCGATCCAGCCGGCCTTCATCATGGCGGTGGACGATTCCAACTCGATGACCTTCGAGCGGATCTTCCGCGGTGGCGATGGCCGCATGCAGTGGAATGGCAGCAGCTTCTTCAGCTCTGCGGGTGTGTTCTACAACGTGGGCGAAGCGTGCGGCAACAATTCCACCGACTGCTACCTGTACCTGTTCCCGCACGCGAACTTCAATACCTCGTATTCACCGGGGCGGGCGATTCCGCCGATCGATGCGTTCGGCTTCGCCCGTTCGCCCACCTACAACGCCAGTTACTACAATCCGGCCGTGACCTACGAGCCGTGGAGCCTGCCGGCGCGCGACAGCGCGCAGAACATCCTGTGGCCGAACGCCTCGTTCAGTGCGGCACGGGTGGATCCGCGTGACCCGACCATCTACGGCACCGATTTCAATACCGGTTACAACACCGTGTACGACCTGTCCTCGCGCCAGGTCAACGGCGAGGCGTTCCAGTTCGTCAACGGCATGACCATCCCGTCCGGTACCCGCTACCGTTCCAATGGCCGCACCTGCAACAGCAACAACAGCAATGGCCTGCCCAGTTCGGGCAACAACTGGACCAACCTGAGTGGCGATGTGCAGGTGCGCGCGGACTGCACTGTGCAGATTGCCTACGTGCCGGCTACTTTCTATCTGCCGGCTGACCAGGCGGCGCCGGCCGGCTACCTCACCGGCGAGACCCACCGTCCGCTGATCAACAATGCCTGCGGCACCGGCTGCAACATGCGCCGCTACCAGATCCTGCCGGAGAACTACGGCGCCAATACGGCCGATCTGGCCAATGCGCAGCGCAATTTCGCCAACTGGTTCCAGTACCATCGCAACCGCATCCTGTCGATGGTCGGTTCGTCCTCGCACGCCATGGTGGGCGTGGAGAACATGCGCGTGGGCTATTTCACCATCAATGCCCGCAACAACGTCACCATGTACGACGTGGCCACCCAGCGGCCGGACCTGTTCGGGCAGATCTACCGGCTCAAGCCCAATGGCGGCACGCCGAACCGGCAGGCGGTGGCCTACCTGGGCGAGCAGTTCCGCCGCACCGACGCGGGTGCGCCGGTCATCCGCGCCTGCCAGAAGAACGGCGGCATGCTGTTCACCGATGGCTACACCAATGTGGGTAACTCGGCCAGTGGTTACGCCAACGCCGATGCGGCCGGTGGCATCCACTTCCCGGCCCAGCCATTCGCCGATGGCTATGCGAACACCATTGCCGACATCGCCGCGTCGTACTACGCAGGTGGCTCCACGCCGCTGCGCAGCGGTGCCAGCTTCCCCGCCGGCCTGGTGCCGGTGCCGGAACAGTGCAGCACGCTCAGCCAGTCGTCGCCGGACTGGAAGCGGCTGGACTGCCAGACCAACCTGCACATGAACTTCTATGGCGTCACCCTGGGCGCGCAGGGCCTGATCTACGAGGTGAACCAGGCGGCCACCAACGATCCGTATGCCAACCCGCCGAACTGGAATGCCAACGGCGACCCGCTCACCGACGACGACGGCCGCGTGATCGATGAGCTGTGGCATGCGGCCATCAACAGCCGTGGCGAGTTCATCAACGCCAAGACGCCGTCGGACGTGACCGAAGCCATGCGCCGGGTGCTTTCGGCCGTGGGCTCGGGCCAGTCGCCGTCCGGCACCTTCGCACTCAGTGGTGCGCGCATCGGCACCGGCTCGCTTGCCGTGACCCCCATGTACGACGTGCAGAACAACGGCACCGACTGGTACAGCAAGCTGACTGCCAGCAGCGTGTCGGTGAATGCGACCAGCCGCGAAGCGGTCTACACCACCCGCTGGGAAGCCAGCGCGCAGATGCCGGCGGCCGCCGCCCGCAATGTGTTCTTCAACGATGGCAGCAGCGTGCGCAAGTTCAGCGGCACCACGATCACCCTGGCCGGGCTCTGCAATCTGTCCGGCACGCTGTATCCGTCGCAGTCGATCTGCACCGCCGCCAACCTGACCGCACTGGGCGCCGATGCCAACAGCGCGGCCAACTACCTGCTGGGCGAAACCACCGGCGAAGTTCGCAATGGCGGCAAGCTGCGTGACCGCACCACGGTGTTGGGTGACATCGTCAACTCCACGCCGGTGATCAGCGCGCCTGGGGATGATTACGGCTACCGTGCACTGGGCAGCACGCTGGGCACCAGCTACACCAACTATCTGGCCAGCAAGCGCAACAACAACCGCTACGTGGTCTATGCCGGAGCCAACGACGGCATGCTGCATGCCTTCGACGGTGGCATGGATGCGGCCGGCACGATCGGCGGCAATGGCGGCCGTGAGCTGTTCGGCTACATTCCGGCCACCTCGTACGGGCACATGGGCAACCTGCTGCTGCCCTACGACCCGACCAAGAAGAACGCCCAGCCGTTCGTGCACAAGTACTTCGTCGATGGGCCGCTGACCGTGGGCGATACCTACTACGGTGCAGCCTGGCACACCACCCTGGTCGGTACCACCGGCGCGGGCGGGCGCGGTGTGTTCGCGCTGGACGTGACCACGCCCGGCAGCTTCGCGGCAGGCAACCGCCTGTGGGAAATCAACGACCTGGCCGGTGACGCCACGGTGCGGGCCAACATTGGCCACGTGCTGGGCAAGCCGGTCATCGTTCCGGTGCGTGCGGCCGACGGCAGCGTCAGCTGGAAGGCGATTTTCGGCAACGGTTATTCCAGTGCCAGTGGCAAGGCCGTGCTGTTCGTGGTCGATATCGGTACCGCCACCCCGACCATCCGCATGATCGAAGCGGGCGAGCCCGGTTCCACCATTGCCGGCCGCAATGGCCTGGGCAACATCGTGGTGCTGGACCGGGTCAACAACCTGACCATCGATCCGGTCACCAACAAGCCGAGCCGCGTACGCGACGGCTACGCCGACACCGTCTACGCCGCGGATCTGAAGGGCGCGGTGTGGAAATTCGACCTGACCTCTACCGACACCTCGGTGACGGTGCCCGTGTTCACCACCGGCACCTTCGTGCAGAACGGCCAGACGTACCGGCAGCCGATCACCGGTGGCCTGCAGGTGGCCTCGGGCGAGCGCGGTGGCGTGCTGGTGATGTTCGGTACCGGCAGCTTCTCGTTCAACGATGACACGCTGCCGATTTCCTCCACCCAGATCCAGAGCCTGTATGGCTTCAACGATGTGGTGAACGGTGCAGTGACCACGACGCTCACGCGTGCCAACCTGACCCCGAACGCGGTGGTCACCACCAGTGGTTCGCGTACCCTGCAGGCGGGCACGGCGCCCACCTCGTCGCTGGGCTGGTATGTGGATCTGCCTGCCGGCGAACGTGCGGTGGGTTATCCGGAGCTGGCCTCGGGCATCCTGTTCATTCCCACCTATGCACCGGTGGAAGTGACCAGTGGCTGCAGCACGTCCGGCGCCAACTGGCTGTTCGGCCTGAGCCCGCGCAGTGGTGCCGGCGCCCTGTCCGGCGTGCGGGTGGGGTCGACCACCGGTACGTCAGCCGCCGCGGGTACCGCGGCGATGGCACTGAACTCGCCGGGCACCGCGCCGATCAAGGATGTGGGCGTATCGGTGGTGCCGCGCCTGCAGCCGCCCACCAATCCCAACGACGGCACGGGTGTGCCGACGGTGCCGCCCGGTGCGGGCTGCTGGATGGTGGTCAATGTATCCGGCGCGCAGCCGCTGTACGTGCCGTATCCCTGTGGCCGCCAGTCCTGGCGCCAGATCCAGTAACGGAGATTCCTGCGATGTCACTCAAAGCGATCCGCGCCATCGGCCAGGTCCGTGGCTTCACCCTTATCGAACTGATGGTCACGGTGGCCGTGGTGGCGATCCTGGCGGCGGTGGCCTATCCCTCGTATACCGACCAGGTCCGCAAGTCGCGGCGTGCGCAGGCCAAGGCGGATATGGTGGAGTACGCGCAGATGGCCGAGCGTTCCCACACCACCAACAACACCTACGCCAATTTCCGTTTCAGCAATGGCACCACCAGCATCCAGTCGCCGCGCGAGGGTGGCACTGCGCGCTACACCATCAGCATCCAGGCGGCGCAGGGCACGTTCACCCTGACCGCGGCACCGCAGGGTACGCAGGCCAAGGACAAGTGCGGCACGATGACGGTCAACCAGGCCAATGTGAAGACCCCCAGTGCCAGTGCGGTGGCCGGTTGCTGGTGAATTCGCGCAAGGGTGTTGCATCATCGTGCAGCAGCTACTAGAATGCGCCTCCCCGCCCGAATAGCTCAGCCGGTTAGAGCACTTGACTGTTAATCAGGGGGTCGTTGGTTCGAGTCCAACTTCGGGCGCCAGATCCTGCAGAAGCCGCGAGAAATCGCGGCTTCTGCTTTTCTGCGTCTGCCATCGCCGTGGCTCAGCACGGGGCCTGCAACGGACTTCGCAATGAGCGCACGCGTCCGGTGTTGCTGACCACGACCTCGGCCTGCGCTTGCCCTCTCAGACAGACCCGTATCCGCGCATTGCTGCCGGCACTGCGTCCGCTGGCGCGGAACACAATGCGCGGACGCCCCTGTGTGCTGATGGCCTGCAGCGAGGCATGGCTTTCCAGCTGGCGCGATGCCAGGGGGGCGGTAGGGTCCTCGCCCGGTCGCGGGTGTTCGGGGCGCAGGAGCCAGCCGCGGCTCCAGTCCTGCCCGCATTGAAGACCGTCGTTACTGGGACAGACCACCACCGGGCGGCGCTGTGACAGCGCCGTGCTGCGGGCCTGGTTCAGCGCCGCATGCAGCTGCAGGCGCAGCTGATCGGCACGCAGCTGATCCAGCAGCCCGCCCAGCGGCAGGGTCGCCAGGCAGGCCAGGATCGCCAGCACCGCAACGGCCAGCAGCAGTTCGGCCAGGGTGTGGCCGGGGGCAGGGGAGTGCATATCGCGGGCTCCAGCAGCAGGATGGGCCACCAGCCTCCGCCTGCCACTGTTGCCGCACCATCGGGCTTTGCCGCTGCCTGAATCGGGTTAGGGTTCAACCGGTCGTCACCGGAGTGCCCGGTATACTGCGCATTCCCGGGATCTGGCAGCACCATGAGCGACAGCTTTCAACTCGTTTCGCCTTATTCGCCGGCCGGCGACCAGCCCAACGCCATTGCGAAGCTGACCGACAATTTCCAGGCCGGCATCGCCAAGCAGACCCTGCTGGGCGTCACCGGTTCGGGCAAGACCTACACCATCGCCAACGTCATCCAGAACGTGCAGAAGCCGACGCTGATCATGGCGCCGAACAAGACGCTGGCGGCGCAGCTGTACGGTGAGTTCAAGGCGTTCTTCCCGCACAACGCGGTGGAGTACTTCGTCAGCTATTACGATTACTACCAGCCTGAGGCCTACGTGCCGTCATCGGACACCTTCATCGAGAAGGACAGTTCGATCAACGAGCACATCGAGCAGATGCGCCTGGCCGCGACCAAGACCCTGCTGTCGCGCCCCGACGCGATCGTGGTCGCCACGGTGTCGGCCATCTACGGCCTGGGCGCGCCGGAAGACTACCTGTCGCTGCGCCTGATCCTGTCCAGGGGCGAGCGCATCGACCAGCGTGATCTGATCAATCACCTGACCCAGCTGCAGTACACCCGCAACGAGTACGAACTGCAGCGCGGTACGTTCCGCGTGCGCGGTGAAGTGATCGACGTGTTCCCGGCCGAGTCGGACAGCGAAGCCCTGCGCATCGAGCTGTTCGATGGCGAGGTCGAGAAGATCACGATGTTCGACCCGTTGACCGGCGAGACGATGCGCAACCTGCAGCGCTTCACCGTCTACCCCAAGACCCACTACGCGACCACCCGCGAGCGCGTGCTGGCGGCGGTGGAAACCATCAAGGTCGAGCTGAAGGAGCGGCTGGAGCAGCTGTACGCCCAGAACAAGCTGGTCGAGGCGCAGCGCCTGGCGCAGCGCACCCAGTTCGACATCGAGATGATGGCCGAGGTGGGCTTCTGCAATGGCATCGAGAACTACTCGCGGCACTTGACTGGCAAGAACGCCGGCGAGCCGCCGCCGACCCTGTTCGACTATCTGCCGCCCGATGCGCTGCTGGTCATCGACGAATCGCACGTGACCATTCCGCAGATCGGGGCGATGTTCAAGGGCGACCGTTCGCGCAAGGAGACCCTGGTCGAGTTCGGCTTCCGCCTGCCGTCGGCGCTGGACAATCGGCCGCTGCGCTTCGAGGAATGGGAGGCGCGCTGCCCGCGGGCGATCTATGTCTCGGCCACCCCTGGTCCCTACGAGTACCGCGAGGCCGGTGACGAGATCACCGAACTGGTGGTGCGTCCGACCGGCCTGATCGATCCGGTGGTGGAGATCCGCCCAGTCGGTACCCAGGTTGACGACCTGATGAGCGAGGCCAACGAGCGCATCAAGGCCGGCGATCGGGTGCTGGTCACCACGCTGACCAAGCGCATGGCCGAAAACCTGACCGAGTACCTGACCGAACATGGCATCCGCGTGCGCTACCTGCATTCGGACGTGGACACGGTCGAGCGCGTGGAAATCATCCGTGACCTGCGGCTGGGCAAGTTCGATGTTCTGGTCGGCATCAATCTGCTGCGCGAAGGCCTGGATATGCCCGAGGTGTCGCTGGTGGCGATCCTGGACGCGGACAAGGAAGGCTTCCTGCGATCCACCGGTTCGCTGATCCAGACCATTGGCCGCGCCGCGCGCAACGTGCGCGGCAAGGCGATCCTGTACGCCGACAAGATCACCCGCTCCATGCAGGCGGCGATCGACGAGACCGACCGCCGCCGCGCCAAGCAGGTCGAGTACAACGAAGCGCACGGCATCGTGCCGCGCTCGGTGGCACGGCCGATCGTGGATGTACTGGAAGGCGCGCGCTCGGACGCGGCGGAGAAGGAGGCGCGCAAGGGCAAGGGCAAGGCCCGCGGCGGTGTGGCCGAGACGGCAACCGACTACCGCTCGCTCAGCCCGGCGCAGCTCGCTTCGCGCCTGAAGGCGCTGGAACAGCAGATGTACCAGCACGCCAAGGACCTGGAGTTCGAGGACGCTGCGCGCGTGCGTGACCAGATCCGCCAGCTGAAGGAGGCCAGCCTTGGCTGAACAGGCCGATGTCGGTTGCCTTCACAAAAGTATTGCGCTGGCGCGCCTGCATCCGTAATATACGCGGCCTGCACCGACGCAATCGCGGAAATGCAGGAAAAACGGGCGGTTAGCTCAGCGGTAGAGCACTACCTTGACATGGTAGGGGTCACAGGTTCGAACCCTGTACCGCCCACCACGAAGTCCCTGGCAAGGGGCTGTCGTGAGGAAGACAAACCCGGCCAGCAAGCCGGGTTTTTCAGTCCAGACAGGCAGGTTCATTGGGCGGTTAGCTCAGCGGTAGAGCACTACCTTGACATGGTAGGGGTCACAGGTTC
>NZ_DAMBCN010000005.1:0-92763 GCF_032056425.1 Stenotrophomonas sp. | reverse complement strand
GAACCCTGTACCGCCCACCACCTGGCTCCCGGCATTGCCGGTGCAGCGGTGGAGTCCAGAACGCCGGCCTTGGGCCGGCGTTTTCGTTTCTGCCGGTTGGCTAGAACCGGATCATGCTGCACATGCGCACCGGTCTTGAGCTGCGCACGATGCCCTTTTCCGCGCGGCACTGCGCCACCTGATCGTCCGCCCTTGCCCGGCAGTCCGGGCACAGGGCTGCCAGTTCCTTGTCCGTGCGCGGGGCGCCCGCGCAGACGCGCTGCACATGGCTGGCGCGCCGCTCGGCGGCTTCTGCCGGCGGCAGAGTCTGGCCCTGGGCGTTGACCATCGCGTAGTCGGCGAAGGGGGCCGGCAGCGCACATTCCGCGCGCGTGGTGGCGACGAACGCCCGCTCGCGCTCGCTGCGCAGCTGGGCTCCCTGGCGATCGCACTCTGCCACCAGCGCGCGCGATGCTGCCGGCGACACCTGTGGATTGACGAACGTGGGGCGCGAACGGATCTCGCTTCCGAACGGGCAGCAGCCTGCAAACAGCACGCAGGCCAGCATCGGGCCAGTGCGGATGATGGAAACAGGGGGCATGGCGCATCCTTTCGACAGGTGCCCATGCTGGCATCAAGAATCCAGCAGCGGATGAACGGTCTCCATCACCGCGATGCCGGAAGCGGGCGCCCGCTGTTCACGCGCAGGCGATGCTGCAGTTGCCAACTGCCGTCCGTCTGCCGCCATAAGCCCAGCGTGCGTGTGCGCTGGGAGATGTCGCGCTCCCAGCACAGTACGCTGTCCTGTCCCAGTCGAATCTGCACGTGCGCCACTGGCAGTCTTTCGTCGCCACCGAGCACGGCGGCGTACAGCAGAAGCAGGGCAAGCATCGGCATGGCACGGTGCTCCGGAGAAGGGAGTCCAGCGTTGCACCGTTGCCTGCGGCGTGAAACCGATCTGCGACGAAGGCCGGAAAAGCGCGTGCCAACGGGAGCCAGCAAGGATGAATCCAGGGCGGGCCGGGGCTGGCCGTGGCGCGCGGCCATGAAAAAGGCCGGACGACCGATGAAGGCTGTCCGGCCCGTTTGCTCCGAAGTGACCCCGTTGGCCGGGAAGCCTGGGCTCAGGTCACGACGTGGCTGTAACCCTCAGGCGGGCTCAGAGCGGATCGCAGCAGAGGCGAGGCCCGGACCAGTGGCCTGAACCGCCGTACGGGCAGCCCGGGGTGTACTCACAGCCCGGGGCGAACCCGGCCTTGGCGGGAGTGGCGAAGGCCTGCGCGGCACCGAACGACATGGCGGCGACCACGACGATGCCGGCGATGGACGAGAACAGTTTCTTCTTTCCGATCATGTGTATCTCCTTGGAATGGCGATGGAACATGAAGTCACCGCTTGCGGGGCGGTGTCGAAGCGGAATCAGTTGGCGACGCAGCAGATGCGCGTGCCGCCGGCGCGGCCATTGCCGCCGAACATGCACCCGGGGGTGTCCACGCAACCCGGCGCAAAGCCGGTCTTCACCGGTTTGGCGAAGGCCTGGGCGGCACCGAATGACATTGCAGCAACGATGACGATACCGGCGACGGACGAGAACAGCGTTTTCTTCCCGATCATGTGTATCTCCTTCAGTTGGTGTGGCTTCCCGGATTCAGTGCGTTGGCGACGGCCTGTACCGTCGCTGTGTCGAGCTGGCCGACATGCTTGTAGGCGACGCTGCCATCTGCGGCGAGCACCATCAGCATCGGCGTCAGCGTGGCGCGATAGCGTTTGGAGACTACGCCCTGATCGTCGACGGCGATCGGGAACGCCAGCGCGTGTTTGCCGGCGTACGTGGCAAGCTGGTCATATGGTGGCAGGCCGACGCCCACCAGTTCGGCGCTGCCGCGCGCCGCTGCGATCTGCTGCAGCTGCGGCACCGAGGCCAGGCAGTAGCGGCAGGCCGTAGAGAAGAAGTAGAGGATCTGCGGAGCGGCGCGTGTGCCGCCGATGTCGACATGAGCCTGCTGCGTCGTCCGCAGCGTCAACAGTTCCGGTCGAGTGCCGGTTGCGAGCCCGTGCGCATCCAGTTGGGTCTGCTGCAGCTGGGCCGCCATCTGCTCGTTGATCTGTCGCAACTGACGGTTCTGCCAGGAGAGCATGATGACCAGTGCAGCCAACAGCAGAGCGACTACAGGAAACAGTGCACGCTTGAGCATCGATCATCCTTGAACGCCGCGTTGCATCGACCATACCTGAAACGGCAACGGGAATGTCAAGCTTTTGCATCTTCGGTGACGCAGTTCCCAATCTACGGTACGCCACCCTGAGTGACCACGCGGTGCTCAGGCAGCGGCGAAGGCCTGGCGCAGGCTGCGCAGCGACGCCTGGCGGTGTGCGCTGGCACACGGTTCGTCCATCTCCAGTTCCTGCAGGCGCAGCCCCACCAGCGTCATCGACAGCACGTAGCCGCGCGCAGCATCGGCGGCGCGCGAGGCACCCAGCGCATGGCGGGTGAGCGCGTCCACATGGGCCAGGTCCGGCAGCAACCCCAGGTACACGCGCTCGGCGCTGTCCAGATCAGGGGCGTGCAGGATCGCGTGTGCGTCGTGGAGCGGGCTGGCGGCGGCCATGTGAGGTCCTTCTGGGCGGGAAAAGCGCGACGCTAGAAGGCGCGCATCAGTGAAAGGAAGGCGGAGGTCTGGCTGCCGTCGCGGGTCATCGGGCTGTCCTTCACCGCGTTGCCGAACCATTGGTTGGCCACTACGCCGGTGGCGCGCCACTTGCTGCCCAGCGGCGTGCTGACCGCGATCTGCAGGCTCGGCGAGGTGGCGCTGCCAGGCGTGTAAGCGGCCAACCCGGAACGCAGGGCTTCCTCATTGCTGATGCCGTAGTAGTAGTCGAGCAGGCGGGCGCTGGAATGCACCACGCCCACGCGCGGCACCCAGGTAAAGCGGCCGGCCTGGATCGGGTAGCTGTAGTGCAGGCTCGATTCCATGCCACCACCGTGACCACTGACCTCGCGCTGCACGCTGGCCGCGACGATGCCCCAGTCCGCTTTGTATTCGGCGTTGACCCCGGCCATGGCCGACATCTGCCGGCTGTGCAGGCGGCGCAGCTGCGGATCGTTCACATCGTCGGTCTTGAACCGCAGTGTGTAGGGCGTTGCCACGGCCGATACCCGCAGGCCGTCAGCCTTGTACAGATGCATGCCCAGCGAGCCGGGGCTGGCGAAGAAGCGCTTGCCCTGCCATGCCAGGGCCGGCACCACCAGCGGCTTGTCATCGTAATGTGCATACGCACCGGTGGTCGCACCGACGGTGATGCCGGCCTGCACGCCCGGTGCGGCCTCCTGGTCCTGGGCAGTTGCCAGCAGCGGCGTGGAGAGAGCGACGGTGCACAGCAGGGGACGCAGCAGGGCAGGGGAACGCAGGGACATCGAGGGACGACTGGGCAGTGAACAAGCCCTCATGCTGCGCCCCGAACATTGTCGGAACATTGCGCGGCCGGCGCACGCGACGGGCACGTCGCGTTGCCGCCACAAGCACTATCATCGGCGGCGATTTCCGCCACCGAGCCTCCGATGCGCATCCTCCTGGTCGAAGACGACCCCGATCTGTCCCGTGCTCTGCAGAGCGGCCTGGAGCGGCAAGGGGTGGTGGCCGATGTGGTCGGCAGCCTGGCCGAGGCCGCCTTGGCCCTGCGCGAGCCGGTGCATCAGCTGTTGCTGCTCGACCGCCAGCTGCCCGACGGCGACGGTGTGGCCTTCGTCGCCACGGCACGCGCACTGCGACCGAACCTGCCAGTGATCATGCTGACCGCCAAGGGGGCCCTGTCGGACAAGGTGGAAGGACTGGATGTGGGCGCCGACGATTACCTGGTCAAGCCGGTCGCCATCGAAGAACTGATGGCACGCATCCGCGCGGTGTCGCGGCGACCGACGGCCATGGTGACGCCGCGCCTGGTACTGGGCCGGCTGGCGTTCGATTTCGAATCCCTGCAGGCCGAAGTGGATGGCCAGCTGCTGGCGCTGCCGCGACGCCAGGTGCTGGTGCTGCAGGCACTGGCGATGCGCCAGGGACGTACGGTCACCCGCAGTGCGCTGGAGGCGGCGGTGTACGGATTCGATGACGAGATCCAGTCGAACGCACTGGACGCGCATATCTCCAAGCTGCGCAAGGCGCTGCAGCAGGCCGGGGCGGGCGTGGAGATCCACGTCATCCGTGGCGTCGGCTACCTGCTGGCGGAGGTCTGAGATGGCGCGCCCGATCCGTTCGATCACCCTCGGCCTGGCCTGGCGTCTGTTCCTGGCCCAGGCGTTCACCGTGCTGTTCGCGGTGGCCGCGCTGATCATTACCTGGGGGGACAAGGACACCTGGGGCATGGACATGTTCATGGCCGAAGACGTGGCCGATGCGCTGCGCAGTGTGGATGGCCACCTGCAGCTGGACCAGGCCCGCTGGCAGAAGCTGGACGCGCGCGCTGGCGGCAATCTGTGGTTCGCCGCCGTGGACGACCAGGGCGCGTGGCTGGAGCGCGGCAAGGTGCCTGCGGTGCATGCACCGTTGCTGGCGCGCCTGCCGACGCTGGGCGCGACCGAGCTGGGGTCGCTGGTGCCGCCCTATCTGGATGTGGCGCGGGTGATGATCCGTTACGACGAGGGCCGGCGCATCACGGTGATGGCTGGCGGCGCGCCCAAGGGCGGGCTGGTTGATGGTGCGCTGATGGTGCTGCGCCTGATCGGCCTGTGGTTCTTCCTGCCGCTGATCGTGGTCACGCTGCTGGTGATGCCGACCGTCATCCACCGTGCCATGCGCGGCGTGCGCCGCTCGGCACAGCAGGCCAAGGAACTGGATGTTGGCCAACCTGGTGCACGCCTGGATGCGCAGTTGGTGTCCACCGAAGTCGCGCCGCTGGTGGAGGCCTTCAATGATGCGATCGACAAGGTGCAGCAAGGCTATGCGGCACGTGACAAGTTCCTGGCTGATGCCGCGCACGAGCTGCGGGTGCCGATTGCAGTGGTGCAGGCGCGCCTGTCGCAGCTGCCACAGGGGCAGCTGAAGTCGCAGTTGCTGACCGACGTGGCACGCCTGGGCAACGTGGCCGAACACCTGCTCGACCTGCAGCGCCTGGACCGCAATACCACTGCACTGCAGCGGCTGGATCTGGCGCATCTGGTGCGTGAGGCGGCGGCCGAGCTGGCGCCACTGGTGGTCGGCGCCGGTTATGGCTTCGAAGTGGATGCGCCCGACACGCCCGTGTGGGTGCAGGGCGACGGTCTTGCACTGGGCCGAGTGATAGCCAATCTGGTGCACAACGCCATCGTGCACGGCGGCGGTCGCGGCACCATCTGTGTCCGGGTGGACCCGCTGGGCCTGCTGGAGGTCAGCGATCAGGGCGCCGGTGTACCGGTGGGCGATCGCGAAGCGATCTTCGAGCCATTCCATCGCTTGCGCGCGGCCGGCAATGGCAGTGGCCTGGGGCTGCACCTGGTGAAGGAAATCGTGCAGCACCACGGTGGCAGCGTCAGCGTGGGTGAGGCGCCCGGTGGTGGCGCGCGTTTCCGCGTCAACTTCCATCGCGGCGGACCACGCCGAAGTGAACGCTGACAACCCATTACGGCGTCGTCTGATGGCAGGTTCGCGTCGCAGGTCTGCATGCTGGGGACATGGTTGCGACTGCGCCCTTGTCTCCCTGTCTGGGCCCGGCCTGTGCGGCAGCGCTGGTGCTGGGGGCGCTGGCCTGCATGGCCGCGCCGGCCTTGCCGCCCTTGTGGCTGGGCACGGTGCTGGTGGCGCTGGCGTTGCCGGGGTGGTTGCTGCGCTGGCGCGGCCGGATCATGGCGGCCGCTGTATTCGGGTTGGCGTGGGCGGCCTGCCACGGCCACTGGGCGCTGCAGCAGCAATGGCCTGCGGCCCCGGACGCGCAGCACGTGCAGGTGCGTGGCCGGGTAGTCGATCTGCCGAGCCATGCGCCCGACCACACACGCTTCGTGCTGCAGGTGGAGCAGGCTGACGGGCTACCATCACTGCACGGGCGCCGCCTGCAGGTGCGCTGGCATGATCTGCACGGTGCACGTGCTGGTAATGCCAGTCGGGTCGAGGATCAGCGTCGCCGAGTGCGCGCGGGGGCGCACTGGCAGCTGCCGTTGCGGCTTCGCGCGCCTCGCTCGCGCATCAATCCTGGCGGTTTCGACGGCGAGCGCCACGCCCTGCTGCTGGGTCTGGCAGGCAACGCCAGCGTGCGGGCGCAGGCCCCTGCACGGCAGTTGCGCCCGGCGCAGGGTCTGCTGGCCTGGCGCGAAGCCAGCAGCGATGCCATCGTCACCCAGGTCGGGCATCCCTCGGCGCGCTTCGTGCAGGCGTTGGCGCTGGGGGACACGCGTGGGCTGAGCGACGTCGACTGGGAACAGCTGCGTGCGCTGGGGCTGACTCACCTGATCGCAATTTCCGGTTTCCATGTGGGGCTGGTCGCCGGGTGCGGGGCACTGCTGTGTGCTCTGCTGTGGCGCCTGTGGCCGCCGCTGGCGATCGTCTGGCCGCGAACGCAGGCCGCCGCCCTTGCGGCGGCGCTGGCGGCGGCGGGCTACACCCTGCTGGCCGGCGCCGAGCTGCCCACCGTGCGTACCGCCCTGATGATCGCGGTGGTGGGGTTGGCGCGGGCCGTTCGGCGGCCGGTCCCGGTTTCCCAGTGCCTGGCACTGGCCGCCTTGCTGATGCTGCTGCCGGCCCCACTGTCGGTGCTGTCGGCTGGCTTCTGGCTCAGCTTTGGCGGCGTGTTGTGGCTGGTCTGGTGTCTGCCGCAGCAGCGTCCGCACGGCCTGTGGCAGCACGTGCGCGGCGCGCTGGCGGCGCAGGGCGTGGCCAGCATTGCGCTGCTGCCGCTGGCGGTCGCGCTGTTCGGGGGCACCGCGCGCTGGGGGCCGCTGCTGAACGTGCCGGTCATTCCCTGGTGGAGCCTGGTGGTGGTGCCAGCGGCCCTGGCCGGTACGGCGCTGCACGCCCTGCATGACGGCGCGGGGCAGTGGCCGTGGCGTGCCGCCGCCTGGCTGTTCGATCTCAGCTGGCAGGCACTGCAGCCCCTGGCGGCACACCCGCAGGCCATGTGGTGGCTGGCCGAGGCGCCGCGCTGGGCGCTGCCGGTCGCCGTGCTGGGGGTGTTCTGGTGGTTGCTGCCACGCGGCAGCGGCGGTCTGCTGGCAGGCGGGCTGTTGTGCCTGCCCCTGCTCTGGCCTGCGGCACCGGCGCCGCGCCACGGTGAGATCGAGTTGCTGGTGCACGATGTAGGGCAGGGCGCCGCGGTGCTGGTGCGAACGGCCACCCATGCGCTTTGGTATGACGCGGGGCCACCGGGCGGCGCCGCGGCATCGGAGCGGGTACTGCTGCCGGCCGCGCGCGCACTGGGGCAGGCGCCGCCGCAGCACCTGCTGCTCAGCCACGATCACCTGGACCATGCCGGCGGGCTGCCGGCGCTGCGTCGGCAGTTGCCGAGGTTGCAGGTGCTGGCGCCGCCCGGGCAGGCGCCGCCCGGTGCCTCGGCCCTCTGCCGGCAAGGCCTGCGCTGGCAGTGGGACGGCGTCGATTTCCAGGTGCTGCACCCCGCGCCGAACGCGACCGCAGCCGGCAATGAAGCCAGTTGCGTGCTGCGCATCGCCGGTGCCCACGGTGCCGTGCTGCTGCCCGGGGACATTGGACGCGCGGCCGAGCAGGAGCTGCTGCGGGATGGCGCCGGCAAGCTGCGGGCTGAGGTGGTGCTGGTGCCCCATCACGGCAGTGGCGGCAGCTCCAGCCCGGCCTGGGTGTCAGCGGTGCAGCCCCGGTTGGCGGTGGTGTCGGCCGGCCACCAGAACCGCTTCGGCCATCCGAAACGTGACGTGGTACAGCGCTGGCGCGCGGTCGGCGCCGAAGTACTGCTCACCGCCGAAGCCGGTGCGATCCGCGTATGGCTTGGCGCACAAGGGCTGCGGGTGCGCGAGCAGCGGGTCCATGCGGCCCGGTGGTGGGATGCCGCTGGGCAGGCGCGGTCGGCTGCTATCCTATCGTCGATCGAACAAGCGGCCGTTGGGCCGGAGGGTTGAAACGTGTGGGAACTGGTCAAGGCCGGTGGCTGGCCGATGGTGCCGCTGCTGCTGTTGGGCGTACTGGCTTTGGCGATCGTCCTGGAGCGTTTCTGGTCCCTGCGGCGTAACGAGGTGCTGCCGCCGGGCCTGGGCCAGGAGGTCCGCAACTGGGCTGCCCGCGGCAAGCTGGATCCGGCCCACCTGCAGACCCTGCGCGCCAACTCGCCGCTGGGTGCGCTGCTGGCCGCTGCGCTGGAAGCGCGCAACCGCCCGCGCGACCAGATCCGCGAGCGCATCGAAGATACCGGCCGCCACCTGGTGCATCGCATGGAGCGCTTCCTCAACGCGCTGGGCACCATTGCCTCGGCGGGCCCGCTGCTGGGCCTGCTGGGTACCGTCATCGGCATGATCCAGATGTTCCTGGGCATCCTCGACCATGGCGTGGGCGATGTGAACCAGCTGGCCGGCGGCATCGGCAAGGCGCTGGTGTGCACCGCCACCGGCATGATCGTGGCGATTCCGGCGCTGATGTTCCATCGCTACTTCAAGGGCCGCATCCACGGCTACGTGGTGGACATGGAGCAGGAGGCCAGCGCGCTGCTGGATACGCTGGATGGTCGCCCGGGGGTGATGAACCCGGCCCCGGTCGCGCGCGCCACAGCGCCCGCCACGGCCAAGGCCTGATCGATGCGCATCGGCAACGACCGATCCCAGGATGAGCCGCACATCGACCTGGTGCCGCTGATCGACGTCATCCTGGTGCTGATCATCTTCTTCGTGGTCACCACCACCTTCGATGCGCGCTCCACGCTGCAGGTGCAGCTGCCGACCGCCAGCGACCAGCAGAATCCGGAGCCACCGCGTTCGCTCAGCGTGCTGATCAACGCCGAAGGCCGTTACTTCATCAACGACCAGGAAGTGCTGCGCAGCGACGTTGAATCGGTCAAGCAGACCCTTGCCGCCGTCGCCGGCAGCGACCGCAGCCAGACCGTGCTGCTGCGCGCCGATGCCCGCACTCCCTACCAGGCCGTGGTCACCGCGCAGGATGCGCTGGGTCAGCTCGGTTTCCGTCGTATTGCCATTGCCACTGCGCCAGAGGTGCGTCCATGAGTTCCAATCACGCGCCGGTGTGGCCGATCTACAAACGCCTGCTGGGCTATACCCGTGCCTACTGGGTGTTCATGGTGGCGGCGGTCATCGCCATGGTGGTCGAGGCCCTGGCCGGCTACCACTTCACCAAGCTGATGGAACCGCTGGTCAACCGCGGCTTCGTCAATCCCGAACCGCGCATGGCGGTCATCCTGCCGCTGACCATTCTTGGTCTGTTCCTGATGCGCAGCCTGGCCACCTGGGTCAGCGACTACACGCTGGCCAAGACCGGCCGCAGCGTGGTGCGCGACCTGCGTGAGCAGGTGCTGCACAAGTACCTGCACCTGCCGTCGTCGCACTTCGACAACGAAGCCACGCCGGTGATGGTCAGCCGCCTGAACTTCGACACCGAGCAGGTCACCCAGGCCAGCGCCGATGCGCTGAAGACCGTGGTTGCCGACACCCTGACCATCATCGCCATGCTGGTGGTGATGCTGCAGATGAGCGTGAAGGTGACCCTGGCCATGCTGCTGGTGGTGCCCCTGATCGGCGCCATCGTGTCCTATGTCGGCAAGCGCTACCGGCGCATCAGCCGCGGCATCCAGGACGGCATGGGCACCATGGCCCAGACCGCCGAACAATCGCTGGCCGCGCAGCAGGAAGTGAAGGTGCACGGCACCCAGCAGCACGAGATGACCCGCTACTCGCGCCTGGCCAACCGCATGCTCGCGCTGAACATGAAGGTGGAAGTCACCCGCGCGGCCGCCTCCAGCGTGGTGCAGTTCCTGGCCGCGCTGGCGCTGGCGGTGATCGTCTGGGTGTCCACCCGCGAAGCGTTGGCCGGCAAGCTCAACGCGGGCCAGTTCATGGGCCTGATGACCTCGATGATGGCCATCATTCCCTCGCTGCGCCGCTTGACCAGCGTGCAGACATCGATCTCGCGCGGCGTGGCCGCCGCCGAACGCCTGTTCGGCATCATCGACATGCCGGTCGAGCGTGATACCGGCACCACCCGCGTGCAGCGCGTGCGCGGCGAACTGTCGTTCGACCACGTCATGCTGCGCTACCGCGAGGACAGCGGCATCGCCCTGGACGACATCACCTTCGTGGCCAAGCCCGGTACCGTCACCGCCATCGTCGGTCGTTCCGGCAGCGGCAAGACCAGCCTGATCCGGCTGGTGCCACGCTTCTACGAGCCCAGCGGCGGCGTCATCGCGCTGGACGGCGTACCGCTGGACGAGTACCCGCTGGCCGATCTGCGCCGCCAGGTCGCCATGGTGGGGCAGAAGGTCATGCTGTTCGATGACACCATCGCGGCCAACATCGCCTATGGCATGGACGCGACGGATGAACAGATCCGCGCTGCGGCCGAAGCGGCCAACGCCTGGGAATTCATCGCGCGCATGCCGCAGCAGCTGCAGACGCCGGTGGGCGAAAACGGCGCGCTCTTGTCAGGCGGCCAGCGCCAGCGCCTGGCCATCGCCCGCGCGATCCTGCGTGATGCCCCCATCCTGATCCTGGACGAGGCCACTGCGGCGCTGGACAACGAATCCGAGCGCTTGGTGCAGGATGCGCTGCAGCGGTTGATGCCTGAGCGCACCACGCTGGTGATCGCGCACCGCCTGTCCACCATCGAACACGCCGACCAGGTGCTGGTGATGGACCACGGCCGTATCGTTGAACGTGGAACCCACCAGGAACTGCTGGCCATGGGCGGGTTGTACCAGCACCTGCACAGCATGCAGTTCCGCGACAGGCAGGACTGATGGCTGCGAAGGGCACCCAGACCCCCGCGTACTGGTATGACGGCAGCCCGGTCCCCTGGGTGATGCGCCTGCTGGCACCGGTGTACGCCGGTATTGCCGGCCTGCGCCGGCAGGTCTACCGCCGTGGTTGGCGCAAGCGCCATGCCTTGCCGGTCCCGGTCATCGTGGTCGGCAACATCACCGCAGGTGGCACCGGCAAGACGCCGCTGACCATCGAACTGGTGAACCGCCTGCGCGAGGCCGGCTGGAAGCCCGGCGTGGCCAGCCGCGGCTACGGCCGCGATGACGCTGGCACCGCACGCTGGGTGGAAGCGGACACGCCGACCGCGCTGGGCGGTGATGAGCCGGTGCTGATTGCCTGGAAGACCGGGGTTCCGGTGCGCGTGGACAGCGATCGGGTGGCGGCTGGCAAGGCGCTGGTCGATGCCGGCTGCAACGTGATCGTCTGTGACGATGGCCTGCAGCACTACCGGCTGGCGCGCGACATCGAGATCGAAGTGGTGGATGCGCAGCGCCGCTACGGCAACGGCCGGATGATTCCCGCCGGGCCGCTGCGCGAGCCGATCAGGCGCGCCGAGCAGTGTGATTTCCGCGTGGTCAACCTGGGCCAGTCCGACCCGGCGACCGCCGCGCAGGCCTGTGGTTTCGGGCAGTGGCCGATGGCTCTGCAGATTGACAGGGCACAACCGCTGCCAGGCGGTCGCAGCCGACCGCTGTCCTCGTTCGCCGGGCAGCGGGTGCACGCGGTGGCCGGTATCGCTCACCCGCAGCGCTTCTTCGACATGCTGCGCGCGCGTGGCATCGGGGTGGTGCCGCATGCGTTCGCCGACCATCAGGTGTACCAGCCGCAGGATCTGTCCTTTGGCAGCCAGCTGCCGGTGCTGATGACCGAAAAGGACGCGGTGAAGTGCCGCGCCTTCGGCAATGACTGGCACTTTGCGGTGCCGCTGCGCGCCGATCTGCCTGCCGCGTTCTGGGTAGCCCTGACCGACCGCCTGGACAAGCTGCGCCCGAACTGAGCGGCCGGAGGGCGCTTGCATCTGCCTGCCGCCGGCCGCATTCCTTCCGTACCGCGCCCGTCGAGTACCGCCCGCATGAATGATTTCGTCGTTGCCATTCCCGCCCGCTACGCCGCCTCGCGGTTGCCCGGCAAGCCGCTGCGCTTGCTGGGTGGTGAACCGCTGGTGCTGCACGTGGCGCATCGCGCGCTGCAGGCCGGCGCCCGCGAAGTCTGGGTCGCCACCGATGACGCGCGCATTGCCGATGCGCTCGATGGCCTGGCGGAGGTGAAGGTGGCGATGACCGCCGTCAGCCACGCCTCGGGCACCGACCGTCTGGCCGAGTGCGCGCGCATTGCCGGTTGGTCCGATGAAACCGTGGTGGTCAACCTGCAGGGCGATGAGCCATTCGCCCCGGCGTCCGGCATCCAGGCCGTCGCCCGCGCGCTGGTGGAAGGCACCGCGCCGATGTCGACCCTGGCCACGGCCGTGGAAGACGCGCACACCCTGTTCGATCCGAACGTGGTCAAGCTGGTGCGTAACGTGCGCAATGAGGCGCTTTATTTCAGCCGCGCACCGATCGCCTGGCACCGCGACGGCTTCGCGCGCAGCCGTGACGTGCTGCCGGAAGGCCATCGCTGGCTGCGCCATATCGGCATCTACGGCTACCGCGCCGGCTTCCTGCAGCAGTTCGCGGCGATGCCGCCGGGCCAGCTGGAACAGGTGGAAGCGCTGGAGCAGCTGCGGGTGCTCGAGGCGGGCCATGCGATCAGCGTGGCGATCTCACCCGACGCCTTCCCGCCGGGCATCGACACGCCCGAAGACCTGGAGCGCGCCGAAGCGCGCCTGCAGGCCATGGGTGGCCGATGAAGCTGTTGCTGGTCTGCCTGGGCAACATCTGCCGCTCACCGATGGCCGAAGGCGCGCTGCGTGCGCGCCTGCAGGCCTCGCCTCTGGCCGGGCGCGTGCAGGTGGACTCGGCGGGCACCGGCGACTGGCATGTGGGCGAGCCGCCAGACCGGCGCGCCATCGCCTGTGCCGCCGGGCACGGCGTGGACATCAGCGGCCTGCGCGCGCGCCAGGTGCAGGCTGCGGACTTCGATCGCTTCGACTGGGTGCTGTGCGCGGACGAGGCCAATCTGCGCGACGTCCGTCGCCTGGCCGGTGCCAGCGCTGACAATCGGCTCGCGCTGTACCTGCCGTGGGCCGGGCTGCGCGGGTCTGCCATTGCCGACCCCTACACCGGCGGCCAGGATCATTTCGAGCAGGTCTGGACCCTGGTGGATGACGCCGCGAAATCTGTGGTGGCACGACTGTTGCATGACGCTGACTCCGGCATAATCGAGCCATGAACGTCCAGCCCGTCCCGGACCTGCCGGAATTCGCCACGTGGCTCAACGCCGCGCCCTGCACCCTGACCGAACTGCGTGGGCGGCCGGTTGCACTGCTGTTCGTCAATGCCGCATCGGCGTGGAGTGCGCAGCGTGTTGCCGAGTTCGGCCAGTGGCTCTCGCGCAACCCCGGCAAGCTGCAGCCGCTGGTGCTGCAGGTGCCGCGTTTCGATTTCGAGCGTGAAGCGCCTGCCGCACTGAAGCTGCTGCGCCGCCAGGGGCTGGTGATGCCGGCCCTGCTGGACGCCGACTGGGACGGTTGGCGGCGCTTTGGCGTGACGGCCTGGCCGACCCTGGTGCTGCTGGACGCGCAGGGGCGCGAACAGCAACGGCTGGTGGGCCTGGGCGCGCCGGGCGACCTGGAACGGGCGCTCAATGCCCTGTGCGAAGGCGCCCCTGCGGCGCCCCCGCGTGGCGGCAGTGAGCTGCAGCCCGAGCCACGCCATCCGCTGCGCTTTCCGCTGGGCCTGGCCGTCAGCCAGGAACGGCTGTACATCGCCGACAGTGGCCACCATCGCATCCTGGAATGCAGCCACGGCGGGCGTGTGCTGCGCCAGTTCGGGCTGGGGACCGCCGATTTCATGGACGGCAACCTGGCCGAAGCCGCCTTCCACCGTCCGCAGGGGCTGGCACTGGAGCGCGAGTCGCTGTACGTGGCCGACACCGGCAACCACGCCGTGCGCCGCATCAACCTGATGACCGGCCAGGTCGATACGGTGTGCGGCAATGGCCGCCCCGGTGCCCCGAGCGAGGGGCCGGTGGCGCAGGCGCGCCAGGTCTCCCTGGACCATCCCGTCGGTCTGGCCATTGCCGACAACCAGCTGCATATCGCCATGGCTGGCGACAACCGTCTGTGGAGCTTCCATTTGGGCCTGCGCAGCCTGCAGTGGCGCGCCGGCAGCGGGGCCCTCGACGAGCGCGATGGCAGCGGTCATCTGGCCGCCTTTGCCCAGCCCACTGCCGTGGCGGTGGTCCAGCAGGTGCTGTATGTGGCCGATGCACTGGGCTCATCGATCCGCGCGCTGCAGTTGCGCGGCGACCTGGTACAGACCCTGATCGGGCAGGGCGCCTGGCGCTTCGGCGACGACGACGGCCCGCGCGCGCAGGCCAGCCTGCAGTTCCCGCAGGCGATCGCGCTCAGCCCCGATGCGCCGCTGCTGTGGATCGCCGACACCGGCAACGGTCGGCTGCGCACCCTGCGCCTGGGCGGCGGCGAACTGGTGACCCAACCGTTGCCGCGGCGCCTGCAGGGCCCGGCCGGGCTGGCAGTGGGCGCCGGTGCGGTGTGGATCGCCGAAACCGACGGCCATGCCGTACTGCGCTTCGACCCCGACAGCGGCGTGCTGAGCGAAGTGCCGATCAGCGAATGAGTGCTGCCTCTGCCCCGGCCTTCGACGGCAAGGCCTTCGCGGGCCAGTTGAGTACTGCGCCCGGCGTCTATCGCATGTATGCCGCCGACGACACGCTGCTGTACGTCGGCAAGGCGCGCGCGCTGCGCAACCGCGTGGGCAGCTACTTCAACGGCAGCCCGAAGAACGCGCGCATCATGTCGATGCTGTCGCAGATCGCGCGCATGGACGTGACGGTCACGCGCTCGGAAGCCGAAGCGCTGCTGCTGGAAAATCAGCTGATCAAATCGCTGTCGCCGCGCTACAACGTCTCTCTGCGCGACGACAAAACCTATCCGCACGTGCTGCTGACCCGCGAGGACTGGCCGCGCATCGCGCTGCACCGTGGCCCTCGCGCCATTCCCGGTCGCTACTTCGGTCCGTACCCGGGCGTCACCGCCGTGCGCGAAACGCTGAACCTGATGCACAAGCTGTTCAAGCTGCGCAGCTGCGAAGACAGCGTGTTCCGCAACCGTTCGCGGCCCTGCCTGCAGTACCAGATCGGGCGTTGCAGCGCGCCGTGCGTGGACCTGGTGCCGGCCAACGAATATGCCGAATCGGTGCGGCGCGCCGCGCTGTTCCTGGAAGGCAAGAGCGATGAGTTGACCCGCGAGCTGGGCGAACAGATGCAGCGGGCCAGCGAGGCGCTGGAGTTCGAGCAGGCCGCGCGCCTGCGTGATCTCATCGCCTCGCTGCGCAGCATGCAGACCCGCCAGTACGTGGATGGGCGCGCTGCCGATCTGGACGTGCTGGCCGTGGCCATGCAGGGCTCGCAGGCCTGCGTGCTGCTGCTGGCGTTCCGTGACGGCCGCAACCTGGGCACGCGCCCGTTCTTCCCGCGCACCAATGGCGAAGAGAGCCCGGAAGAAGTGCTGGCGGCGTTCGTGTCGCAGTACTACATCGAGTTCGAACCGCCGCGCGAGATTCTGCTCGACCGCGAGATTCCCGATGCCGATCTGCTGGTAGCGGCCTTGTCCGCCTCGGCCGAGCGCAAGGTGCAGTTGAAATGGAGCGTGCGCGGCGAGCGTGCCGGTTATGTGGAACTGGCCAGCCGCAATGCGCAGCTGACCCTGGCCACCGAGCTCAACAGCCGCAATGCGCAGCATGTCCGCAGCGATGCCCTGCGCGAGATGCTGGGCCTGGCTGAGCCGGTGAAGCGGGTGGAATGCTTCGATATCAGCCACACCATGGGCGAAGCCACTGTGGCTTCGTGCGTGGTGTTCGATGCCGCCGGCCCGGTGCGTGCGCAGTACCGCCGCTACAACATCAGCGGCATCGAGCCGGGCGATGATTACGCCGCCATGCGCCAGGCCATCGACCGCCGTTTCCGCCGCGCGGTGGAAGAGCAGGGGGTGTTGCCGGATGTGCTGCTGATCGACGGCGGTGCCGGCCAGCTGGCGCAGGCACAGGCCGCGCTGGCCGACCTGGGCGTGGAAGGCGTGCTGCTGGTGGGCGTGGCCAAGGGCGTGGAGCGCCGCGCCGGCCACGAAGCACTGGTGATGCCTGACGGCCGCGAACTGCGCCCCGGTGCCGCCAATCCCGCCCTGCAGTTCATCCAGCAGGTGCGCGACGAGGCCCACCGTTTTGCCATCACCGGTCACCGCGGGCGGCGGCAGAAGGCACGCATGACCAGCAAGCTGGAAGACATCCCCGGCATCGGCCCGCGCCGCCGTGCCAGCCTGCTGAAGCATTTTGGCGGACTGGTCGGGCTGAAAGCCGCCGGTGAGGCGGAAATTGCCAAGGTTGAGGGCATCAATGACGCCCTCGCAGCGCGCATCTACGCTAACCTGCATGGGTTGGCCACGCCTGACCCGGCCGAATAGAGAGAGAAGCAAGCCGCATGAAGTTGACCCTGCCCACCTGGCTGACGTTGTTGCGGATCGTGATGATCCCGGTGCTGGTGCTGGTGTTCTACCTGCCCTACACCTGGACCAATTTCGCGTCGGCGGCGATCTTCGGGCTGGCCGCGATCACCGACTGGCTGGACGGCTGGATCGCCCGCCGCTACCAGTTGGAATCGGCATTCGGCGCCTTCCTCGATCCGGTGGCAGACAAGCTGATGGTGGCCGTGGCGTTGTTCCTGATCGTGCAGGGCCACCCCACGCCGTGGATGGCGTTCTGGGCAGCGGTGATCGTCGGCCGCGAAATCGCCGTGTCGGCCCTGCGCGAGTGGATGGCCGAACTGGGGCAGCGCGCCAAAGTGCGGGTGGCCATGATCGGCAAGGTCAAGACCACCGCGCAGATGGTCGCACTGCTGTGCCTGCTGTACTCGGTGGCACCGAACGTGCCGGTGGACGACATCTGGATGGGGCCGCCGGTTTTCCACATCGGTGAATGGACCCTGGCCATTGCTGCCGTGCTGACCCTGTGGTCGGGCCTGCAGTACCTGCACGCCGCATGGCCCAGCCTGCGCGAAGACGAACGCGCCGCACGCGAGCGTTCCCGGCAGAAGAAGCTGGGCAACTGAGCCCCAGGGTCGGATCCCTTTCCGCAGGAAAGGGCTCTGACCCCAGTTGCAGCCATCCACGCATGGCGTGGATCTACTGACTCCACGGTCGCCGCCATCCACGCATGGCCGATGCATCTCGGCACCGGGTGGATCCACCGGCACATCGTGCGCCGTAGTAGATCCACGCCATGCGTGGATACACCCTGCCGAAGTGCCGAAAAATCCGTCTGAAAAAATCGCTTGACGCCATTCCCAGAACAGGTAGAATTTCGCCTCCCAAGCGGGAATAGCTCAGTTGGTAGAGCGCAACCTTGCCAAGGTTGAGGTCGCGAGTTCGAGTCTCGTTTCCCGCTCCAGATTCAAGAAAAACGCTCCCGGAAGGGAGCGTTTTTCGTTTGCGGTGGTGCTGCGTGCGCCAGTGCAGCGCGCGCAGAAAAACGCTTGACGTCCTGCGCAGAAACAGTATTATTTCGCCTCCCAAGCGGGAATAGCTCAGTTGGTAGAGCGCAACCTTGCCAAGGTTGAGGTCGCGAGTTCGAGTCTCGTTTCCCGCTCCAGATTCAAGAAGAACGCTCCCGCACGGGGGCGTTTTTCGTTTGTGCCCGGCGTCTGCCAACGACCCTGCACAGCGTGACCCCGCAGATGCCCAGCAGCGCCAGCAGCAGCGCCAGGTCCAGCACCAGCAACCACAGCAGGTGTGCGCCTTGTACTGGTGGTTGATGCATGGCGCCGGCCGCCCACAACAGCGACCACGCCAGCACCGGCAGCAGTGCGATCAGCAACCGCCACCACAGGCCACGAAACACCCAGGGGCGGGCGATCACGACAAGCAGCGCCAATACCCCCGCGCCGGACAATGCGAACCACGCCACCGCGGTGGTCGGATAGGGCAGGGTCGCACCGTCTTCCAGATGGCGCAGTTGCCAGTAATCGGGCGTGTAGCCGGCCGAGATCAGCATGGCCAGCAGGACCAGCCAGAGCAGGCTGGCCAGCAGTGTGGTGAACAGGACGGGACGTGTGAACATGCGTGCGTGAAGACTGTTGACGGCGTGAAGGAATTTGGACACAATAGCGCTCCTTCGACGCAGGTCGAACGGAATCTGCGGGAATAGCTCAGTTGGTAGAGCGCAACCTTGCCAAGGTTGAGGTCGCGAGTTCGAGTCTCGTTTCCCGCTCCAGATTCGATGAGGCCCCCACAAGGGGCCTTGTTTTTCTCCCGTCCTGGCAGGGCGGGGCACGTTGGGCCGCAGGGCTTTTCGCGCAGTCAGAAAAGTGAAAACAAGCGTCAAATCGCTGGTGTGGTTCCCGGTCTTCCGGTATCATCACGGCTTACGCGGGAATAGCTCAGTTGGTAGAGCGCAACCTTGCCAAGGTTGAGGTCGCGAGTTCGAGTCTCGTTTCCCGCTCCATGTTCCGACAGAGCCCCATCACGGGGTTTTGTCATATCAGGGCCACCCCCTGGTAGCGGTACGTTGGCCTCATGGCAGAGTGGCTATGCACCGGATTGCAAATCCGTTTACAGCGGTTCGATTCCGCTTGAGGCCTCCAGATCAAAAGCCCTGACTCCCGTCAGGGCTTTTTTTTTGCCTTCTGCGCGTCCACCGGTTACAGCAGTGTGCGGCTCTGCCCGGTACCGCGCGTACCCGCGGCGTACACTCAAGCAATGAACCCGATCGACAACTTCCGCGGCGCGCTGCTGGGCCTGGCCTGCGGTGATGCCGTGGGCACCACGGTGGAATTCAAGCCGCGCGGCAGCTTCACCCCGCTCACCGACATGGTCGGTGGCGGCCCGTTCAACCTGCAGCGCGGGCAATGGACCGACGACACCTCGATGGCCATGTGCCTGGCCGAAAGCCTGTTGCGCTGTGATGAGTTCGACGCGCGCGACCAGATGAACCGCTATGCGAACTGGTATCGCCACGGCTACTGGAGCGCCACCGGCGAATGCTTCGATATCGGCATGGCCACGCGTTCGGCGCTCGATCAGTTCCTGCTGAGTGGGCAGCCGCTGGCCGGCAGCGATGATCCGCGCAGCGCAGGCAACGGTTCGATCATGCGCCTGGCGCCGGTGGTGCTGCGCTATGCGGGCCTGCCAGAGCTGCATGAAAGGGCCGAACAGAGCTCGCGCACCACCCACGCCGCGCGCGAATGCCTGGATGCCTGCCGCCTGCTGGCCACCGCGCTGCAGCGCGCACTGGCGGGCGCCAGCAAGGCGCAGGTGCTCGACCTGCGCGATGTGGCCGTAGACAGTGAGCGCTTGCGCGATATTGCCGCCGGTGGCTACCGCCAGCGCAGTCGTGAGCAGATCCGTGGCAGCGGTTACGTGGTGGATAGCCTGGAAGCCGCACTGTGGTGCTTCCAGCGCCACGAGGCGTTCGACGCCGTCGTGCTGGATGCGGCCAATCTGGGTGATGACGCTGACACCACGGCCGCCGTGGCCGGGCAACTGGCCGGTGCCTTCCATGGCATGGCGGGCATTCCACCGCAATGGCTGCAGTGGCTGGCGCTGCGTGCGCAGATCCAGACGCTGGCCGATGGCTTGTTCCAGCGCAACGTCGTGGCACATGCCGCAACGGCGTGATCGGGGGAGTCGTTCACATTTGCGGAGCACCCGCTGCCGGCGTAGCGTAAGGGCACTGGACCCTACGGTCCCTGGACAGGAGGTCTGCGGTGAACACGAGGTTGAAGTTCGTCCTGGGCGTCGCATTGCTGGCAGCCGCGCCGTGGGCGTCGGCGCAGGTGTACAAGTGCAAGGGCGCGTCCGGCGAAACCGTCTATTCCCAGGACCCGTGCGGCAAGGGCGCCGAGCCGGTGAAGCTGCGTTCGATCCGCGCGTCCACCGAAACCGCTGGGGAGGCGGCCAATCGCTCGGCGGTCTATCGCACCACCGAACTCAGCGATGCCGGCATTGCCGAACGCAACTGCCTGCAGAGCGAGCAGTCACGCATCTATGGGCCGCTGGACGCGCGCGCGCAGGCGGCCAACCGCCAGGTCGCTGATCTGAACCGGCAGTTGGCCGGCGCCAGCGGCAGCCTGGCCGGTGCCACCGCTGATGCCGGTATCCGCGCGCAGATTTCCAGCCTGCAGCAGTCGCTCAGCGCCGAGCGCAGCGCCGCCGACAGCCAGATGTCGTCCGCACGCGACCGTTGTTCGGCCGCGCGGCGCGATCGCGAAAAGCAAGTCCACGACAAGTACGACGCGTCGGCCGCAGCGGCGAACTGAGCCATCGCGGCGTTATGCCCGTCTCAAACCGCCACGACATGGCAAGGCGCTATGGTCGGGGTCCAGGTTTTCGGGAGCGGCGATGGCAGGCAAGCACACGAACAGGGAAGGGCGCGGCACGAGGGACGGCGCATGAAGCAGCCGATTGCCGATGTGCGCTGGCTCACTTTCAGGCTGAAGAACGGGCAATCGATCGGGCCCGAGCAGTTGAAGGACGGCTGGATCACCGCCGCTGGAACCCGCCACTGCGGGGTTCGCCGCGAACGCCACGAGGACCATGGCACCGTCTACGCGCTGTATGCGCCTGCCGATCTGGCATCACCGCGCACCGCTGAGCTGCGCATGCGCGATTTCCTGATGCGTTCGGGCTACATCTTCACCATGGGCACGCTGGGCGGTTGATCGCCCGCGCCATCACGGGCGTACGGTCAATACCTGGCCGATGCTGCCGATCGGGCCGCTGGCATCGTGCAGTACGGTGCTGGTCAGGCCCAGGCCCTGGGCGCCGAACGACACCGAGGTGTCAAAGCCCAGCCACTCGCCCTGCGGCATGGCGAACAGGTGCGCGGTCAGGTCCAGGTTGGGGAACGCGATCTGCCTCGGGTCGGCACGCACGGCCATGCCGTTGGACAGATCGAACAGGGTCGCCGCGCGCGCCAGTGCGCTGACCGGCTCGTCGGCCAGCAAGGGCTGCAACGCCCGCGCCCAGTACTGCGCGCGGCCCGGTCCGTGATCCAGGCGGCGCACCTGCACGTTCTGGATGAACCCACCGGGCCACACGCTGGCGGGATCCCAGACAGGCATGGCCTCTGCGGCAGGCAGCGGCGCAATGGGGGTTCCGGCGATGGCCCCGGTCTGGTTTGGCCGCAGCAACCAGGCGCGTGCACGCAGTGCGGGACGGCCGTTGTGCAGCAGCGTGCCCTCCACCAGTTCGATGGTGCGGCCGCCGCGCAGGACGTCGACCGTTGCGTCCATTGCCTCGATCGGAATGGTGCCCAGGATGTCGTAGGACAGGCGTCCGATCAGGAAGCCGTGCCCGCGAGCAGCCGCATCGCGCTCAAGATGGTGGGCCAGCAGTCCGATGGCCGGCGCGATGTGCTGTTCGTTGATGTTCCAGGCGCCGCTGGTATGGGCAGTCGGCAGATAGCGGGTATCGCTCAGTCGTTCGAAAAAGGCCATCGCAGCAGCAGAAAGTGAAATCCTCTTTATCGTAGCGCTGCACGCGCGCGCTGCGGAGGTGCAGGCGTCGCGCTCCCACGCACCGACTGCAGGGCCTGCAGCACCTGCGCACCGGTGAAGCCGCAATGGCCTTCCCCCACGGTGGGCAGCAACTGCAGCTGTGCAGCGGCCCCCGCGCGTGCCGCCAACTGTGGATACACCGCCTGCATGCGCGGCACGATGGTGGGATCGTCGTTGTTGAACTGCAGTGCCACTGGCCGTTGCGGCGCACCGGTCAGGGCCAGCGGTCCGCGCACATAGCGCTGAGCGGCAGGCGCCGCATGCACGCGCGCTACCCCGGTATTGAACGCGGCATCATCACCGAAGCCGCTGTAGCGCATGCCGATGTTGCCCACCGGCATGCCGCCGGCACGTTCGATCAATTCGTGCAGCACCAGCGCATGCAGGCTGATCGTGCCCGCCAGCGCGTCGGGCTGCACCTGCAGGCGTGTGGCCAACAACGCGGCGGCGTCCGCATCGCCCTGCAACGCGGTAGCGATGCCCTGGTACAACGCCGCCTGCGGCAGGGCGGCGGTTTCGGCGGCGAGCAGTCCGCCGTGCGGCAGGCTGTCGCCCTTGCCGAAGAAGTAGTCGAATGCGACCAGAGTGGTCAGCAAGTCAGTGGCCAACCGTTCGCCGGGCAGGTTGGCACCACACAGCGCAACGCCGCCGTGGTAGCCGTGCGGGGAGCGTTCCAGAGTCGCCAGCGTCACCGCACCGCCCATGGAAAAGCCCAGCAGCCACGTACGGTGCAGGCCCGGCAGCTGCGTCAGTACGTGCTGGCGCAGGCGTTCGGTGTCAGTGATCGCATCGGCGACGGCCCAACCCTGCGTGGAATACGCACTCTGGGCCACGGCAAAGCCCGCAGCGGTCAGGGCGGCGGTGGCGTCATTGGCCGCCATCGGCTCCTGCCGCGGCGCTCCCTTGGGCTCGTAGCCGTGGGCGAGCATCACCAGTTCGCCATTCCATGTGGCGGGAATGTCCAGTCGCCACGGCGCCCCCTGCAGCACGCCGTGCAGACTGCGTGCAGCGGAAGCAGTTGCGCCGTCGGCGCACGCCACGCGTTGCATCGGGAAGTCGATGGCCTGGCGTGGATCATTACGGGCGATGTCGATGCGGGCCAGCAGATGCTGGTCATCCACCCGCCGGTAGTGGATGCGCTGCGGGAAATCATTGGCCTTGTTCTCGAACACCGCGTTGTCCGCGTCCACCTGCGTGGCGCTGAAATCGGTGGAGTCGCGGCCGTTGGGCAGGGCGGTGAACACCAGGCGCCCGTCGGCGTGCTGGCGCAGCTGCATGAACTCGAATCCCACCGTCTGCCCGTCGCGCACGGTACGGCTGCTGCCCAGCAGGGTGCCACCGGCCAGGCTCGACCACTGCTCGCCGGATCCGCTTGGCGCGCCCTGCAGCTGCCAGCAGCCACTGAGCCATTGCAGCCGCGTGATGGGGGCCGCATCGGCGGCGGCCGCCGTGGTGGCGGCCAGCAGCAACGGCAGGCTGGCCAGCAGAGTCCGGATCGACATGGGCGCTTCCCTGCGTGATGAGGTGGAGCCTGTATAGCCCTGCGCCGGCGCAGCGGCCAGTGCCCTGCGCGCGTCGGCCGATTCCGATACGATCTGTCGTATAGATTGGTGTCCTGCTTGATCCGGAGTCTGTCCATGGTCGACCGCCTTGCCATCCTGCTCGACCGCTTTGCGGTCACCGCGTCGGTCTTCCACGCCGGTGCCCTGTGCGGCATCAACACCCTGCAGGGCGAGGACGAGGTCGGCCAGCTGCATCTGGTCCGGCGCGGGCCGCTGCAGGTCAGCCACGGCCAGCAGACGCTGCAGATCGACGCGCCCAGCCTGCTGCTGTACCCCCGGCCGATGCCGCATCGCTTCCACACCGATCCGCAGCACGGCGCGGACATGGCCTGCGCGAACCTGTCGTTCGAGGGCGGGCGGCTGAACCCCATCAGCGCCGCATTGCCCGACGTCCTGTGCATGCCGCTGGCCGATCTGCACGGCGGTGGAACCGCATTGGATCTGTTGTTCGAGGAGGCTTTCGAGCAGCGTTGCGGTCGCGCGGCGATGGTCAACCGTTTGTTCGAAGTGGTGATGATCCAGGTGCTGCGCCAATTGATGGAAAGTGGCGACATGCGCGGCGGCCTGTTCGCTGGGCTGGGCCACCCGCGGCTGCGGCTGGCCCTGGTGGCGATGCACGAGGCGCCCGCCCAGGCCTGGACGCTGGAAACCCTCGCCGATGTGGCGGGCATGTCGCGCAGCGTGTTCGCCGCCAGTTTCCGCCAGGCCATGGGCACCACGCCGGGGCACTACCTGCAGGGCTGGCGGGTGGGGCTGGCACAGCAGGCCCTGCGCCAGGGGCGGCCATTGAAGATCATTGCCGACGAAGTCGGCTATGGCAGCGAGGCGGCGCTGTCACGCGCCTTCAAAGCGCACACCGGGCAGTCGCCACGGCAGTGGCGCGGCCAGGCGCGGGCAGCGTAGTCCTCAGCCCAGCACCATCCGCCCCAGTTTCATGCCGGCAAACAGGCCGGCCACGCCCAGCGCAACCGAGCCGCCGGCATACAGGGCGGCCAGGCCGTGTTGCCCGCGCTGCAGCAGCACGCCGATGTCCAGCGCATAGGTTGAAAACGTCGTGTAACCGCCGAGCACGCCGGTGGCCAGCAGCAGCCTGAGCTGCGGCGACGCCCCCTGGCGCAGTGCAAAGGCTTCCACGACCACGCCCATCAGCAGTGCGCCGCTCACGTTCACCAGGAAGGTGGACCAGGGCCATCCACTACTGCCCGCGACGCGCGCGCCCAGCAGATTGCAGGCATGGCGCAGGCAGGCGCCGGCGCCGCCGCCCAGGAACACCAGGAAATAGTTGTTCAATGTCTGCATGATCGGCGCATGCTACCAGTGGCGATGGCGTCAGGGCAGCGAGGTCATCACCACGCGCGCGACCTTGGTGCGGTGCAGTCCTTCCATCAGCAGGTCGTGCGCCATCAGTTCCAGTGCGGCGCGGCGGCGGTAGTCAACGGTCAGCCCGCGCTGCTCCAGCAGGCGCGCCACGATCTCGCAGGCCGTCTGCCAGACATCCAGATAGGCCTCGCTGGGCATGTACATGTAGGCCGAGCCATGCTCGGCCACGCCGCGCCCTTCCGGCCCCAGCAGCAGCTCGCGCGGGTCAAGCTTCACGGCATCGGCGATGCGGAACAGCTGCTCGGCCTTCACGTGGCCGGGTTTGACGTGGTCGTTGAGCCAGTTGCTGATCGTGGCCGTAGTGGTGTCTGCGGCGCGGGCCAGATCGGCCGGGCGGGGGTGCCCGGCATCTTTCATGGCGGCGGCAAGTCGTTGTCCGAGAGTGTTCATCTATGCAAGCCAGCTTAACGCGTGGATGCAGAAGAGTCCTTGCCGCACCATCGGTACGATTGATGAATGGAGCGGCGCATGCCCGATTTCTGGAACAAGCGACAGGTACGTGCACGGCTGGGGTTCCGCACCGATGCGGAACTGGCCAGATTCTTTGGTGTCAGCCGTTCTGCCGTGTCCCAATGGCCGCGGGACTACCCGATTCCGCCGCTGCGGCGCTACATGCTGCAGCAGCGTTACCCGAATCTGTTTCCGGTAAATCGGTACCCTGAAGACGAAACGATCTGATTGGCGACATTGGATGGCAGATTCAGCACGCTACGCTGAAATCGCTAAGTACACTTAACAAGATAGAGAGCTTCAATCGGCGACGCGTGGTCGATGGGGGCCTTGGCAGAGGCGCCGCGAAGAATGTCGTCTCCAGCCCGAACTGGTTCGTAGGGCATAACCATGAACCATTAATAATTTCAATCGAAAAACGTGCAGCCTGTAATTGACCTGTCGTGAAAATTGTGACTAATTGGCATCAACCGGTTGTGAAGGCCGGGAGTGGCAGCAGCAGGATCACAAGTGGTCGTCCGTCATTGATGCAGAACAAGTCCAACGGAGGTCGTATGGAATACGGCATGCATGGCTTGGCTGAACGGGTACGCCGCGAACTGGAAGCCAGCTACCACAGACACGGATGCGGCCCCGCGTTCTGGGATACCTACCAGCAGGTGCTCAACCGGCTGGTACCGCAGGGCACTGCGCGCACCGAAGTGACCAACGAAATGGCGCTGATCATCGAGCAGCTCGGCATCGTGCGCCGGGCGCAACTGGTGCCGCCGGACGCTGATCGTACGCGTTGATTCACAGCAGCCGCCAGGCACCACATCCCAACAGCGCCAGCAGCATGGCCAGCAGCCCCAGTGTGCGGGTTCGCCACCATCGCCGTGGCTGGCCTGCCATGGTCTGCGGGCTGCAGTAGCGCACCAGCGGGGCACCGAAACCCGCGTCCAGCTGCCGCGCGGCACAGGCATCCAGGCAGGCGCCACAGGCCAGGCAGTCGGCCTGCGGGCCGTGGCGGATGTCCAGCTGCATCGGGCAGGCGGCCACGCAGGCCGCGCAGTCCAGGCAGTCGCCCAGGCGATCGTCCGGGAACGACGGCAGCGGCCCGGCCAGCAGCGGATGCGCGGCACGGAAGACGTAGTCCTGTGCGGTGGTCGCATCCAGCAAGCCGCGACCGCGTTCCAGCACGCCGCCCAGCCCGGCCGGGCGCCGGCCGCGGGGTTCGCCGCGCGGCGCGTCGTACAGCATGCGCGGGGTGTGCGGATCGGTCAGCAGCGGCTGCATGCGCGCGAACGGGCACAGCGAACGACACACCTGTTCGCGCAGGAAACCTGCGTTGCCCCAGGTGGCGGCCGCGTAGAACAGCACCCAGAAGGTCTCCCAGCCGCTCCAGCCGGCGTGCGGGGCGGCGGCGAGCAGTGCGCGGATCGGGCTGAACAGGCCAACGAAGGTCATCCCGGTCCACAGCGACAACAGCAGCCACGCCGTCTGCGTGGCGGGGGCCGCAAGCGACGCCGGCAGGGCGCGCCGGGCCGCCCGCGCCAGCCCGTCGAAGGCCGCCGACCACAGCGTCTGCGGGCAGGCATGGCCGCACCACACCCGTCCGGCCAGATGGGTCAACAGGGCCAACGCGACGGCGGCCACCGCCAGCAGGCCCAGCAGCACCCCCACGTCATCGGGCCACAGGGTCCAGCCGAACAGGTCGAAGCGGCGTGCGGCCAGATCCAGCAGCAGCGCCTGGCGTCCATTCCACTGCAGCCACGGCAGGGCGTAGAAAAGCGCCAGCAGGCCCACCCGCAGGGGGCCGCGCCAGTGCCAGTGGCGTGAGCGGACGGGCGCGCTCATCCCAGCGGCAGCTCGTCGTCGTCCTCAGCCATGGGACGCAGCAGGTACCCGGTCACAGCGCTGGCCAGCGCGGTGACCGACCAGAACATGAAAAAGCCCACGCTGTAGCCCAGCTCACGGCTGATGGGCGTGCCTGGGAAGCTGATCGCCTGCAGGCGCAGCGGATCGACGAAGGCGAAGAAGATCACGCTGGCCAGGCCGGCGGCGACGAAGCTGGGCCACAGGATCGCGCCCCAGTGCTGGATCAACCGCTGGCGGCGGCTGGAATGCGGTGTGTTCATGTGGGTGCGGGCTCGGGGTGGAGGGCGGCGCGTATACTTCGCCGTGGCGGGCGCGGCATGCGCGGGGCGTGGGTCCTGCAAGCGCGTCAGCCTATGCGCGGTGCCCGGCGCTGACATTGATCTGGATCAACGGTGGCGGTGAAGGCTGGCACCACACTGCTGCAACGCTTCTGGTGCCCCTGCATGAACGCAACGTCCCCGCCTGAGATTCCCGCCGCGTCGCTGGAGCTGTGCAGCGAAGCCGAGGTGACCCGACTCGTCCACGATTTCTACGCGCGGGTGCGCCAGGAAGACCGCCTGGGCCCGGTGTTCGGCGGGCACGTGCACGACTGGCCCGAGCATCTGCAGCAACTGGTCGATTTCTGGTCGGCCATGCTGCGCGGAACCCGTCGCTTCAAGGGCTCGCCCATGTCCAAACACATGGCCATCGCCCTGGACAAGGACCTGTTTGATCGTTGGCTGGTGCTGTTCCGGCAGACCACGGCCGAGTGCAACAACCCCCCCATGCAGGCGCTGGCCGACGACGTGGCCGCGCGCATTGCCGACACCTTCTGGCGCCGCTACCAGATGCTGCGCTGGCCCCAGGTCGGCCTGCCCGTGCTGGGCGTTCCCACCCGCGATTGATCTGGGTCAAGGCGTGCGGCCGGCGGCAGAGTGATGCTGGGCCCATGGACACGTTCTCTCCCGCCGCTGGTGGCCTGGCCTGGACCTTCGACCCTGAACTGCTGCGCCGGCATGACCGGCCCGGGCCGCGCTACACCTCGTACCCGACTGCGCCCCATTTCCACGACGGCTTTGATGCCGCGGCACTGCGCCAGGCCATCGCCGACAGCAATCCGCTGGCGCGCGCGCTGTCTCTGTATGTGCACGTGCCGTACTGCAGCAGCCCCTGTTTCTACTGCGGCTGCAACCGCGTGATCACCCGTGACCGCAGCCGCGGCCACAGTTACGTAGCACGTGTGCTGGCCGAAGCCGATCTGCTGGCGCCGCAGTTCGCCGACGGTCGCGAGGTGATCCAGCTGCACCTGGGCGGCGGCACGCCGAACTTCCTTGATGCCGAGGCGATGACCACCCTGGTGGAAGGGCTGCGCAGACGCTTCGACTTCAGCGAATCGGCCCATCGCGATTTTTCCATCGAACTGGACCCACGCTTCATCGACGTGGGCGACGTTGCGCTGCTGGCGCGGCTTGGCTTCAACCGCGCCAGCCTGGGCGTGCAGGATTTCGACCCGCAGGTACAGCAGTCGATCAACCGCGTGCAGGGCGTGCGGCAGACCCTGGACATCCTGCATGCCTGCCGTGACAGCGGCATGCACTCGGTGAACGTGGACCTGATCTATGGCCTGCCCGGGCAGACGCTGGAAGGCTTCGGGCGCACGCTGGAACTGGTGCTGGCCCTGCGCCCGGACCGGTTGGCCGTGTATGGCTATGCCCATCTGCCGCACCTGTTCCGCGCGCAGCGGCAGATTGACGAAAGCCGCCTGCCGTCGCCGGAAGACAAGCTGGCCCTGCTGGGCCTGGCCGTCGAGCGGCTGTCCGCTGCGGGCTACCAGTACATCGGCATGGACCATTTCGCCCTGCCCGAAGAAGACCTGTCGCGCGCGCAGCGCGCCGGGCAGCTGCATCGTAATTTCATGGGCTATACCACCCATGCCGATACCGATCTGCTGGGCCTGGGGGTGAGTGCGATCAGTCACGTGGGTGCCACTTACAGCCAGAACCCGCGCGATCTGCCCGCCTGGGAGGCGGCCGTGGATCAGGGCCAGCTGCCGGTCTGGCGCGGCGTTGCGCTGACCGCCGATGATCAGTTGCGCGCTGAACTGATCCAGCAGCTGATGTGCCAGGGCGAAGTGGATGGCGCGGTGCTGGGGCAACGCCACGCTGTGGATTTCGAGCAGTACTTCGCCGAGGACCTGCAGGCCGTGCAGCGGCTGCAGGGCGACGGACTGGCCGAGTACCGCGATGGGGTGGTGCGCGCCACCGAGCCGGGCCGGCCGCTGCTGCGGTTGCTGGCGATGTGTTTCGACCCGTACCTGCGCGCGCAGCAGCAACCGCGTTACTCGCGGGCGATCTGAGCGGTTACGTCATTCGGCCCGCAGCGGGCCGTACTGGCGGGCGACATTGATCGGGCCGCCCACGCTGCGCCACAGCAGTGGCCAGTCACCGGGCTCGCCGCCGATGCAGTTGCGCTGCAACTGCAGAGTCTCGATCTGGAACTGCCGGCCATCCCAGCGCCAGCTGGCTGCGTGGCCGCAATCGGCGGCGCCGCGGAACAGGGTGGTTTCGGCCAGGCGGCCCTGCGCGGCATCGAAGCGTGGCCAGCCCAGCCGCGGCAGCACGAAGCGGGTTTCATCGTCACTGACCGCCGGGGCGTCGGCCACCTCCAGCTGCAGTGGCCGTGTGTGCGGCAACTGACCGTCGGCGACCACGAAGGCCACCACGTTGGCGTTGTACATGCCGGCCTGGCAGCCGATGAACACCAGATCGTGGGTGGCGTCGATTGCCCAGGCATCGTCGTGCGCGCGGGACAGACTGTCGTCGTCCGCATCGCAGTGCTGCTGGGCCAATGCCGGTGCCTGCAGCCTGCGCAGAGCGGCGATGAGGTTCGCGCGCGCGGTCGCCGACAGCACGCGCCGGGCAAACGCCGGCGTCGACAGGGTGGGCAGGGCGTCGCGCAGGTGTGCCTGCGCCGTCGCGTTTCCGGGCCGCAGACCATCGTCGGTGCCGCTGCGCCCCTGCGCACGGTCGAAGGCCTGCAGCAGCGCGTCCACCCCGCTCAGCGAAATCGATTCGATGTCCTGTGCGCCGTTATTCAATACGTGGCCGCCGCGCAGGCTCTGCAGGCGAGCGCGTACGGCCGCCATGCCGGTCCATTGCTGGTGCCCGGGTGCCAGCACACGGCCGGGATCGTCGAAGGCGGGGGTCTCACCATCGACCCGCCAGTGCGGCGCGGAAACGCCCGGCGCGAACAGTTCAAGCTGCGGCACGCTGCGCAGGCCGCCCGCGCGGCTGATGCGCAGGTGCCCGGCATAGCCCACCGCGCGGGCCACGGCCACGCAGTCATTGCGGTTGTCGCAGGTCAGTTGCCAGTCGCCCAGGTCGCTGTAGACCGGTGTGGCGGCGCGCGCGCTGGGGGCAAGCACCAGCAACAGCAGCAGGCACATCCTGTGCATGGGAATCCTTGGTTGGCCTGGGTGGTGCCCGGAGCCGGAATCGAACCGGCATGGGGTTGCCCCCGGCGGATTTTAAGTCCGATGCGTCTACCAGTTTCGCCATCCGGGCCTGCAGCGCGCGCAGATTGTAGCGGAATCGGCCGGTCCGGCACCGGCTAACGCAGGTTTTACGCGCGCCGCGCCGCTGCCCGCTACAGTCCGCCAACGCACACGGGAAGGGCGACATGGCGATGCAGTGCACACGAACGATCGTCTGCGGGCTGTGGATGCTGCTGGCGGCGGGGCCGCTGGCGGCACAGCAGGGGCCGACACCGCCCGATGGCGTGGTGGACATGGCCACCGTGCAGGTGACCGGCGAACAGCCGGGCCCGGGTTTGTGGAAAGTGACGGCGCCGCAGGGGCATGTGATGTGGATCCTGGGCATCGTTTCGCCGTTGCCCGCCGGCGTGGAGTGGCGTCCCGACGAGGTCGAGCGCACGATCGCGGGGGTTGACCATGTGCTGGGCGAGCCGGGCTTCAAGGTCGATCCGCAGGTGGGTCTGCTGAAGGGCCTGACCCTGCTGCCGCTGGCCCGCAGGACCGCGCGCGACCCCCAGGGGCGCACGCTGCAGCAGGTGCTGTCGGCGCCGACCTACGCTCGCTGGCTGCAGCTCAAGCAGATGTACCTCGGCACCGATCGCAGCGTCGAGAAGGAGCGTCCACTGGTAGCGTCCGGGCGCCTGTACCAGGCCTTCCTGAAACGCAACGGGCTGCGCGATGGCAAGCAGGTGGACAAGGCGCTGCAGCGGCTCTACAAGGTGCGTGGCCTGCAGCCGGAGGTGCTGAAGGTCACGCTGAAGATCGATGATGCACGCGCCACGCTGAAGGAACTGCAGGTGACCGAGGTCGACGACCGCGCGTGCTTCGAGCGCACGCTGGATACCGTCGAGTTCCAGGCACCGGTGCTGCGCGAACGGGCCAACGCATGGGCGCTGGGCGATGTGGCCGCGCTGCGGCGCCTGTCCGGCTCGACCATGGCGCAGACCTGCCGCGAAGTGCTGCAGGACTCGGCCTTCGTGCGCCGTCGCGGCTGGAGCGATCTGCCCGAGCAGGTGCGCCAGCGTTGGTTGCAGGGGGTGGACCGCGCGCTGCAGCAGCACGCGGCCACCTTCGCCACTGTGCCGGTCAGTCTGCTGCTGGGCGAAGGCTATCTGCAGGCGTTGCAGCAGCGCGGCTACGTGGTTGAAGCACCGCCGGAGTAGCCCTCGTAGGCAGCGCGTCAGGTTCGTGTCATAGTCCCATTCATCCACCAGGGGGATGGGCCATGTCGTTGCACGCGTTTGCCTACGTCAGTACAGCCACGGAAGGGCTGGACGTGCCTGCGCTGGACGCGTTGCTGGCCGATGCCACCGCCTTCAATCGCATGGCCGGGGTCACCGGCGTGCTGATGTACGACGGCACCCGGTTCCTGCAGTACGCCGAGGGCCCGCGGGATGGCCTGGCCTCGGTGCACGCCCGCATCGTCAATGCGCGTCGGCACAGCTGTCTGACCGAACTGGCCGCAGGCCCGTTGCGGGCGCGATGGTTTCCGCGCTGGACCATGGCCAACCGGATGATCGAACCGGGAGCACTGGCCAGTATCGTGGCAGCGCCCTGGCAGGGCTTCGACAACGATCCGTACCGCCCTGGCACCGGCTTCGCGCTGCTGCTGCGTTCGTGGATGGGCGGGCATGGCGAACTGGAACCGGCGGCGGTCAGTCTGGGCTAGGGCGCGCGCGGGCGTGACCTGCGATGCCTGGGGCCGTTACTCTTGCAGGCATGATTGACCGCCTGTGGATGCCCGGATGAGCCCTTGCCCCTTTTCGATGCCCCTGGGGCTGTGCGCATGAGCGTGGCGATCCGTGCAGCGCTGGCGCCGGCGCCCGCCGTGATCGGTCTGGGCTATGTCGGCCTGCCGCTGGCCGTGGCCTTCGGCCAGCAGCTGGCAACGCTGGGCTTTGACATCGACCAGGCGCGGATCGCTGAGCTTCGTGGTGGCCAGGACCACACCCTGGAAATGGAGCCGGACGAACTGGCCTCTGCCACGCAGTTGCGCTACAGCAGCGACCCGGCTGACCTTGATGCGTGCAATGTCTACATCGTCACGGTGCCCACCCCGATCGATGCCTACGAGCAGCCGGACCTGGAGCCGCTGCGTTCGGCCAGCCGGTTGATTGCCGGCCACCTGCGGCCGGGGGATGTGGTGGTCTACGAATCCACGGTGTATCCGGGCACTACCGAGGAAGTGTGCGTGCCGTTGCTGGAGCAGGGCTCGGGCCTGCGCTTCAACCAGGATTTCTACTGCGGCTACAGTCCGGAACGGGTAAGCCCGGGTGATCGCGCGCGGCGCCTGTCGGACATCCGCAAGATCACATCCGGCTCCACGCCCGAGGTCGCGGCGGTGATCGATGGCCTGTACCGGCAGATCATCCGTGCCGGCACGTTCCCGGCGCCCTCGATGCGCGTGGCCGAGGCGGCCAAGGTGGTGGAGAACATCCAGCGCGACGTCAACATCGCCCTGGTGAACGAGCTGGCCCTGATCTTTGACCGGCTGGGCATCGACACCCAGGACGTGCTGGATGCCGCGGGCAGCAAGTGGAACTTCCTGCCGTTCCGGCCGGGTCTGGTCGGTGGCCATTGCATTGGCGTGGACCCGTACTACCTGCTGCACAAATCCGAGAGCGTGGGCTACCACCCCGATCTGATCCACACTGCGCGCCAGGTCAATAACCGCGTGGGCGAGCATGTGGCGGCGCGGGTGCTGGCGATGCTGGACGAGCGCGGGCGCAGCCCGGCGCAGTCGCGCATCCTGGTGCTGGGCGTGACCTTCAAGGAAGAGTGCCCGGATCTGCGCAACAGCCGCGCGCTGGAGCTGGCCCAACGTCTGTGCGAAGGCGGTGCACGGGTCGATGTGAGCGATCCGTGGGTGGGGCCCGCAGCGCTGGCCGATACCGGCGTGCAGTGGTTGCAGCAGCCGCAGGCGGGCGCGTACGACGCCGTGGTGCTGGCTGTGGCGCACGCCGCGTTCACCGCGCTGGACGAAGATCAGATCCGCGCACTGCTGGCACCGGGCGGGCTGGTGTACGACGTGAAGTCAGCGTGGCCGCGCAGCGTGGTGGATGATCGCCTCTAGCGGGCGTACACCTGCCACGCGGTAGACTCGGGGCAGTTGCAACCGAGGAACGCCATGCACCGCTACATTGTCTTCGTGCTCGCCATCCTGATGCTGCCGGTCAGCCTGTGGCTGGCCGCGCTCTGGCCCGCCTGGTACTGGGGTGTGGGCCTGTCCGCGGCGATGGTGGCGCTCGGCTGTTGGGATGTGCTGCAGAAGCGCAGCACCCTGCGGCGCAATTATCCGGTGATGGCCCATTTCCGTTACGGCCTGGAATCGATCGGCCCGGAGATCCGCCAGTACTTCGTGCAGAGCGACCTTGAGGACGTGCCGTTCTCGCGCCAGCAGCGCGCGTTGATCTACCAGCGCGCCAAGAACGAGATGGACACCGTGCCGTTCGGCACCCTGCGCAGCACCTATGCCGTGGATTACGAGTGGATCAATCACTCGCTGGCGCCGACTGCCATCGGCAAGCACGACTTCCGTGTGCTGATCGGGCCGACCTGTGCGAAGCCGTATTCGGCCAGCGTGTTCAATATTTCAGCGATGAGCTTCGGTTCGCTGTCGGCCAATGCGATCCGCGCGTTGAACGACGGTGCTCGCCGCGGCGGCTTCTACCACGACACCGGCGAAGGCTCGATTTCGCCCTATCACCGCGAAATGGGCGGTGATCTGGTGTGGGAGATCGGCTCGGGCTACTTCGGTTGCCGCGACGAGAAGGGCGGCTTCAGCGAAGAGCGCTTCGTTGCCAACGCGACCCACGATCAGGTGAAGATGATCGAAATCAAGCTGTCCCAGGGCGCCAAACCCGGTCACGGCGGCGTGCTGCCGGCGCCGAAGGTCACCGCGGAGATTTCCGCGACCCGTGGCGTGCCGATGGGCGTGGACTGTGTCTCACCGTCGCGCCATTCAGCGTTTTCCACACCGGTGGAGCTGCTGCAGTTCGTTGCGCGCCTGCGCGAACTCTCAGGCGGCAAGCCGGTGGGCTTCAAGTTGGCCATCGGCCATCCGTGGGAATGGTTCGGCATTGCCAAGGCCATGCACGAGACCGGCCTGCTTCCCGATTTCATCGTGGTGGATGGCGCCGAGGGTGGTACCGGTGCGGCACCGGCCGAGTTCGTCGATCACGTGGGCGTGCCCATGCATGAGGCCCTGCTGCTGGTGCACAACACCCTGGTCGGGCTGGACCTGCGCGAGCGCATCCGCATCGGTGCGGCGGGCAAGATCACCAGTGCGTTCGATATCGCCCGCACCATCGCGCTGGGTGCGGACTGGTGCAATGCGGGTCGTGGCTTCATGTTCGCGCTGGGCTGCATCCAGTCGCTGAGCTGCCACACCGACAAATGCCCTACCGGCATCGCCACCCAGGACCCGGCGCGCTGGAAGCACCTGGATGCACCGGACAAGGCCACGCGCGTCTACAGCTACCACGAGCACACCCTGCACGCCTTGAAGGAACTGCTGTGCGCGGCAGGTCTGAATGATCCGGCCGAACTGGGGCCGGAGCACATCCTGCGTCGCGTTTCGCCGGTCGAGATCCGTTCGCTGGCCACGCTGTACCGCTACCTGGAACCGGGCGAGCTGCTGCACAAGGTGCCCGACCACGCGGTCTTCCATGCATTCTGGGCCGATGCACGCAGCGATTCGTTCCAGCCGCCGGCGCGCATCCAGGCGCTGCGCGCCAGCAAGTCGCGCTAGCCTCGGTTGTAGAGTCGAGCCATGCTCGACTGCTCCCATTGATCGCAATGCATTCGAGCATGGCTCGACTCTACAAGGACATGCCATGCAGTTCAGAACCGGTACCGCCGATGACGTAGCTACGCTGTGGGCGCTGCGCACCCGCTGCGTGCGCGAGACCTGCAGCAGCCACTATCCGCCCGAGGTGATTGCACCGTGGTCGGCCTCGCCGCCACCGTCGCAGTACGCGCGGCTGCTGGGGCAGGGTGGTTGCGTGGTGGCCGAGGATGCGCAGGGCGCATTGCTGGGGTTTGGCGTGTTCGACAGCGACGCCAACGAAGTCGACGCCTTGTTCGTCGATCCCGACCGTGGCGGGCAGGGTATCGGCCAAGCGCTGATGCAGCAGTTGCTGGCGATGGCCGATCCCATCCGTGAGGTGGTGCTGTCGGCATCGTTGAATGCCGTAGCGTTCTACCAGCGCCAGGGCTTCGTGGCCGACCGGGAGGAGCTGTACCCGCACCCCAGCGGCGCAGCCCTGGCCTCGGTGCGCATGCACCGCCCCCTGTAGAGTCGAGCTTGCTCGACTGCTTTTCCGCTCTTGTAGAGTCGAGCCATGCTCGACTGCTTTCCCCGCCCTTGTACAGTCGAGCCATGCTCGACTGCTTTCCCATCAGTCGAGCATGGCTCGACTCTACAAAGGCAGTCGAGCAAGCTCGACTCTACAAAGGCAGTCGAGCTTGCTCGACTTTACGAATGCCCGGCCAGCCAGGCGATCGCGCCTTCGGCGGCGCGCAGGCCACTGGCATAGCACGCCGTCAGCAGGTAGCCACCGGTGGGCGCTTCCCAGTCCAGCATTTCGCCGGCACAGAACACGCCGGGCAGGGCATTGAGCATCAGCTGGCGGTCCATCGCCTGCAGGCGCACGCCGCCTGCGGTACTGATCACCTCGGCCATCGGCCGCGGCCGCAGCAGCCGCAGGGGCAGGCGCTTGAGCGTTGCTGCCACGGCCGGCAGATCGTTGCCTGCGTCCTTGCCCAGGTGCTCGAACACCAACGCGGCCTTCACTGCATCCAGCGCGGCCTGGCGGCGCAGGTGTTCACCGAAGCTGCGGCCCTTGCGCGGACGTGACAGGTCGGCCAGCAGGCGTGCCTCGTCGCGGCCGGGTACCAGATCCAGCCATAGCACGGCGTGGCCATCGCGGTTCAGGGTCTCGCGCAGATCGGCGGACAGCGCGTAGACCAGGCTGCCTTCAATGCCATAGCTGCTGGCGACGCATTCGCCTTGCAGCGACTGCGGCTGGCCCTGCAGATCGATCCAGTGCGCCACGACCGGCTTCAGCGGAGCGCCGGCATGGCGCTGGGCGAAATGCGCGCTCCAGTCCACGTCGAATCCACAGTTGGCCGACTGCAGCGGCGCGACATCCACGCCGCGCGCCTGCAGCGGTGCCACCCAGGTGCCATCGCTGCCCAGCTGCGGCCAACTGCCGCCGCCCAGGGCCAGTACCGTGGCATCGGCGTGTACCTGCACCTCGCCGTGCTCGCTGGCAAAACGCAGGGCGCCATCGTCGGTCCAGCCCATCCAGCGGTGATTGACGTGCAGGCGCACGCCCTGTTCCTTCAGGCGGCGCACCCAGCCGCGCAGCAGCGGGGCCGCCTTGCGGTCCACCGGGAACACCCGGCCGGAACTGCCGACGTAGGTGGCCACGCCGAACCCCGCGGCCCAGTCGCGCAGCGCCTGTGCATCGAAGCCGTCCAGCCACTCACCCACGGCGGCGCTGTGTTCGCGGTAACGGCTGTCGAACAAGGGCCGTTCGTCGGAATGGGTCAGGTTCAGCCCGCCCTTGCCGGCAATCAGGAACTTGCGGCCGGGCGAGCCCTTGGCCTCGTACAGATCGACCTCCAGACCGGCGGCGCGCAGGCGCTCGGCGGCGAACAGGCCAGCCGGGCCGCCGCCGACCACGGCGACGCGGCGCGGCGGTTGCAGATCAGGGTTGGACATCGAGCAGCTCGACGTCGAACACCAGCGAGGAGCCGGCCGGGATCGGGCCGACGCCACGGTCGCCGTAGCCATACTCCGGCGGGATCATCAGGGTGCGCTTGCCACCCACCTTCATGCCGGCCACGCCCTCGTCCCAGCCACGGATGACCTGGCCGGCGCCCAGCGCGAAGACGAAGGGCTGGCCGCGGCCGACCGAGCTGTCGAAGGTCTTGCCGTGCTTGTTCTCGGTGCGCTTGTCGTAGATCCAACCGGTGTAGTGCACGGTCACTTTCTGCCCGGGCACGGCTTCGGCGCCGGTTCCCACCTGGGTATCGATGCGTTCGAAGGTGGTCAGGGTGCCGCCCGGCGGCGGGCCGGCGGGTTCGGACGAACAACCGGCGGCAACAAGGGACAGCAGCAGGGGAAGCAGCAGGCGGCGCATCGGGCGTCTCCGTAGGGTGTTCGCGGGCGGCAAGGGTAGCGCATCGGCGCCGGGTATCATGGTGGCATGGCCAAACTTCTGCTCAACCTGCGCAATGTCGGCGACGACGAGTACGCCGATGTGTGCACCCTGCTGGACCAGCACGGCATCGCCTGGTATCGCACCGAACCCAGCCCCTGGGGCATTTCCAATGGCGGCCTGTGGCTGCGCGATGACGCGGACCAGCCGCGGGCCAAGGCCCTGATGGCCGATTACCAGGCCGAGCGCGCGCCGCGCATCCGTGCTGAGCGCGAGCAGGCGCTGCGCGATGGCACGGCCGAAACGTTCGGCAGCCTGCTGCGGCGGCGGCCGCTGTTCGTGGTGCTGGTGCTGCTGGGGATGGCGGGTGCGGCGGCGCTGGTGCTGCTGCCGTTCATGCTGTTGCGGGGGTAGGGGCTGTTGCGGCCGGGTTGCACCCGGCACCCGCCGAAGCAACGTCAACGTCAACGTCAAAAGCGGGTTTTCCGTGAACGGGCAGGGCGGTGGGGACAGGCGGGGGACGGCAAGAGCTGCTCCTGCGTGCCTCGTAGAGCGCCTTGCTCGTGCGCGCAATCCTGCGCGCCCGGCAAGACCGGGGTTGGGCGTCCTGCCCAACCCGCCCGAGGCATGCCTCGGGCCCATGGCGCTCTGCGCCCCCGCCTGCCCCCACCGCCCCGCCTCTGACAGTTCCCCGCGGCTGTTGGTAGGTGTCGACCTTGGTCGACACAGGGAACCGCACGAGGTCGGATCCCTCTGCTGCGCACAGGGCTCTGACCCCGATGTCTGAAGGCGGTAAAATGGCGGAATGATCGCCAATACCGCTGCCTACCATTTCACCGTCATCGACGCCCCCCAGGCCCTGTGCGACCAGCTGCTGGCGCGGGCCGAGGCCGTGGGCCTGCGTGGCACGATCCTGGTGGCCGGCGAGGGGCTGAACCTGTTCCTGGCCGGGGCGCCGCAGGCGGTGCGGGGCTTCTATGCGGAGCTGCACGCTGATGCGCGCTTTGCGGGCATGCGGGTCAAGACCAGCTTCAGCGAACACCAGCCCTTCGCGCGGCTGAAGGCCAAGGTGAAGGACGAGATCATCAGCTTCCGCCGCGATGATGGCCAACCGCTGGACTATCCGCGTGCCCCCGCCGTGGATCCGGCCACCGTGCAGCGCTGGCTGCGGCAGGGCCACGACGATGCCGGCAAACCGGTGGTCATGCTTGATACGCGCAACCTGCAGGAAGTGGCCCACGGCACCTTCAAGGATGCGCTGGTGCTGCCCATCGAGAAGTTCACCGATCTGCCTGCAGCGCTGGCGCCGCACCGGCAGGCGCTGCAGGACAGCACCGTGGTCAGCTTCTGCACCGGTGGCATCCGCTGCGAGAAGGCGGCGCTGTGGATGGTCAACGATGGCATGGACAACGTCCTGCAGCTCGATGGCGGCATTCTTGGCTACTTCGAGGAGGTCGGCGGCGAAGGGTATGAGGGCCGCTGTTTCGTGTTCGATGAGCGCGTGGCGCTGGATGCCGAGCTGAAGCCGCTGGTCGACCAGCCGCTGCCCGAGCCCCGTCCCAGCGCGTTCTGAGCGTCTGGCGGGGGCTGGATCCGTCCTGCGGGAATCAGCATTCCGCCACCGACACTGGCCGTGGCGCCGTATCGACCCCATCCATGGGGAATCCTGTGACGGAAAACCGCCTGATGATCCCGTTGTCGATCCTCGACCTGGCCCCGGTCTGCGAGGGCAGTGATACCACCGCCGCCTTCGCCAACATGCTGGAACTGGCCCAGCACGCCGATGCGCTGGGCTACCGCCGCTACTGGCTGGCCGAACACCACAACATGCCCGGCATCGCCAGCGCCGCCACGGCGGTGCTGATCGGCCATGTGGCCGGGGGCACGCGCCGCATCCGCGTTGGCGCCGGCGGCATCATGCTGCCCAACCACGCGCCGCTGCAGGTGGCCGAGCAGTTCGGCACGCTGGCGTCGCTGTACCCGGACCGCATCGATCTGGGCCTGGGTCGTGCGCCGGGCACCGACCAGCCCACCGCGCGCGCGCTGCGCCGCTACTTCGACAGTGCCGACCAGTTCCCGCAGGACGTACGCGAAGTGCTGCATTACTTCGAGCCGGTGCAGGCCGGGCAGGCGGTGCAGGCGGTCCCCGGTGGCGGCCTGCGGGTGCCGACCTGGATCCTCGGCTCCAGCCTGTTCGGTGCGCGCCTGGCCGCCTCGATGGGCCTGCCGTACGCGTTCGCCTCGCACTTCGCGCCCGACGCGATGGACGAAGCGCTGGCCGTCTACCGCCGCGAGTTCCGTCCCTCGGCCACGCTGAAGCAGCCGCACGCGATGCTGGCGCTGAACGTCGTCGCCAGCGACAGCGAAGCCGAGTCGCGCCGGTTGTTCACCAGCCAGCAGCAGAGCTTTGTCAACCTGCGCCGTGGCCGCCCAGGCCGCATCCCCGCGCCGATCGACGACATTGACAGCTTCTGGGAACCGCACGAAAAGCTGGGCGTGGAACGCGCGCTGGCCTGCACTGTGCTGGGCGATGCGCAGCAGGTGGGCGAGGGGATCGCCGCCTTCGTCGACCGCCATGCGCCGGACGAGCTGCTGCTGACCGCCAACCTGTATGACCACCGCGCGCGCCTGCGTTCGTTCGAACTGGCCATGCAGGCCTGGCACGCCCGCCACGCCGGCTGAACGTTTGCGTCACGGCGCATTGCAGGGCGACGCGGTCTGATGGGGGCTCCTGATTCCGGAGCCCCTTCCATGACCGATACCCGTGCCGAGCACATCGCCCAGTTGTCCGAACTGATCAAGGACGTGGAGGTGGCCATGTTCACCACCACCGGCGTGGACGGTCGGCTGTACAGCCGGCCGCTGGGCACCCAGCAGGTCGATTTCGACGGCGACCTGTGGTTTGCCACCGCCGCCGACAGCCCGAAGGTGGCCGAGATCGCCTTGAATCCGCGGGTCAACGTGGCCTATGCCTCCACGTCGAAGAATACTTACGTGTCGGTGTCTGGCCGGGCGCGCATCGTCGACGATCGTGAAAAGATCGAGGCGCTGTGGTCGCCGGCGATGAAGCTGTTCTTCCCCGGCGGCAAGGATGATCCGAACCTGCGCCTGATCCAGGTGCGTGCGGAGACCGCCGAGTACTGGGAAGGCCCAGGCACGCTGCTGGGCAAGGCGTTGAGCTTCGTGTTGTCGGCAGTGCAGGATGATCCGTCGCAGTTGGGCGATAACGGGTTCATTGATCTGCGGTGAGGCACCCCGCCGGGCATGGCCCGGCACTACCGATCGGGTCGTGGTGGGTAGCGCCGGGCCATGCCCGGCGAGCCCTGCGGCCAACGCTCAGAACCAGCGCTGGAACAGGTCCGCGGTGTAACCGACCAGCTGGCCGGAACTGAAACCGAAGAAGGCCACCGCCACCACGCCGCCAATCCAGTTGAACAGCATCAACGCGCCATCGCGTTCCAGCAACGCCAGCGAAAACAGCAGCAGCTGGAACCCGAACAGGTAGTTGGTGAAGGGAATCGGCAGCGACAGCAGCAGCCCCAGCAGGACCAGCAGCAGACCGGTGAAGGCGTGCGCCGGCGCTGGCGCCACACACTGCGGCATGCGCGGCTTCAGCATGCGGTCCAGCCGCCGCAGCGGCCGGTCGATGCGGTCCAGGAACCGGTGCATGGTGCCGCGGCGGGGCCCGCGGCGGGCGATGAAGCCCGGCAGCCAGGGCTTGCGCATGCAGAACAGCATCTGCAGCCCGATCAGGATGACCAGCGGCCCGCTGACCGCGCCGCCCAGCCCCGGAATGGGAATGAAGGCCGGCAGGATGGCCACGAACAGGAATACGCCGAACGCGCTCTGCTGCAGGTCCTGCAGGATCTGGCCCAGCTTCATGTGCTGGGCCGGATCACCGAATTCGAACATCGCCAACAGGGTGCGGATGCCCTCGTTGCGATAGCTCGGGCGCTCGTCGCCCGCGCCGTGGCCTGGATCAGGCGGTGAGCTCATCGGCCTGCTCGTCCGACAGGGTGCGCAGCAGCAGCTTGTCCACGCGGGCACCGTCCAGGTCCACCACTTCAAAGCGCCAGCCGGCCCAGTCGAAATACTCGCCCGCATGCGGGATGCGGCCGAAGTAGTGGATGCACATGCCGGCCAGCGTGTAGTAATCGCCTTCCTCGGCATCGGGCAGCTCGTTGCTGCCGATCAGTTCGCGCAGGTCTTCGATCGGCAACGAGCCATCCACCAGCAGCGAGCCGTCTTCGCGGGTCACCACCAGCGCATCCTCGTCGGCGTTCTCCACCGCCTGCAGGCGGCCGACCACCGCGCCCATCAGGTCGCTGATGGTCACCAGGCCCTGGATTTCACCGTATTCGTCCACCACCAGCGCCATCGACTGCTGTTCCTCGCGGAAGATTTCCAGCAGCTTCATCGCATGGGTCGACTCGGACACATACAGCGCCTCGCGCAGGGTCTGGAACAACGCGTTGTCGCCGCGTGCCATGCGGGTGGCCAGCGATTTCAGTTCCAGTACGCCCACCACGTCCTGGTCGTTGTCGCGGAACACCGGATAGCGCGAGAACTCGTGCTCGGCCATGATTTCCAGGTTGCGCTCCAGGCCAGCCTGGGTGTCCAGCCAAGCAATGCGGTTGCGCGGGGTCATCAGGCTGTCGGCAGTGCGGTCACCCAGGCGCATCACGCGGTTCATCATGTCGCGCTCGTGGGCGTCGATCACGCCGGCTTCGTGGCTTTCGGCCACCAGCATGCGGATCTCCTCTTCGGTGACCGAGGCGGCTTCGTCATTGCCCAGGCCCAGTACCTTCAGCACCAGCTGGGTGGTCTTGGACAGCAGCCAGACGAAGGGCAGCGCCAGCTTGGCCAGCCAGCTCATCGGCATGGCCACCAGGCCGGCGATGGACTCCGAACGGGTCAGTGCCAGGCGCTTGGGTACCAGTTCGCCGAAGATCAGCGTGATGAAGGTGATCAGGCTGACCGCCAGCACCGTGCCGATCTTGCCGGCGTAGGCAAAGCCCGGCATCAGCCCCTGGATCCAACCGGCGAACGCCTCGCCCAGTGCTTCACCGCCCAGGTAGCCGGTCAGCACGCCGATCACGGTGATGCCGATCTGCACGGTGGACAGGAAGCTTTCCGGCTTCTCGGACAGTTCCAGCGCCTTGGCCGCGCGCTTGGAGGTGCTGGCCATCTGCTTCAGGCGGCTCTTGCGCGAGGTCATGACCGACATCTCGGACATGGCGAAGAACCCGTTCAGCAGAACAAGCGCGAAGACAATCAGGATCATTTCAAACACGGGCGTCGTCCCCGGTTGGTGGCAGGGAGGGCGGGTGCTTGCGGTGGCGGCTGGCGCTCAGGAACGGGGTCCGGCGCGGCGCGGGGGGATAAGGGTCGTCGTCCATAAGGTGCGCCCGGGGGCGCGCTGGCATCTTAGCAAAGGGGCGTGGCGGGATGGCAACTGCCTGTTCAGGTTGGGGGTTTTCCACCCCCGGAAGCGGGCGGGTATACCCGTGATGGTCATCTAGCCGTCATAATTCCCTCTGGTGCCGTCCTTCCCGCGACGGCTGACAGGTTTCTCAATGTTCTCTCTGCAGACCATTTTCGGTTCCGGCAAACAGTTCTACACCCTGCTTGATGAGGCTGCCGTCGCGGCCAACGATGCCGCCAAGGCGCTGCATTCCATGCTGCGCGAGGCCGACCGCCAGCCGGCGCTGGACGCCTTCAAGCTGGCCCGCCTGCGCGAGCGCGCGGCGTCGGACAAGATCAGTCAGGCGCTGGTGGACAGCTTCATGACCCCCATCGAGCGCGAAGACATCGAAGCGCTGGGCTCGGCCCTGTACAAGATTCCCAAGCAGATCGAGAAGTTCGCCGATCGCTATTCCCTGGCCACCACCCACCTGGAACACATCGACTTCGCGCCGCGCGCGGCGATGCTGGAACAGGCTGCCGGTGTGGTCGTGGAAATGGTGGCCGACCTGCGCCACATGAACCTGGACCGGATGACTGCGCTGAACGAGAAGCTGCGTTCGCTGGAAAACGAAGCCGACCGCCTGATGCTGGAGCTGTACCGCGACATCTACTCCGGTCGCCTGGACAACCTGCAGATGTTCCTGCTGAAGGAATTCTTCGAGATCCTGGAAAAGGCCATCGACCGTTGCCGCGAGGCCGGCGTGGTGGCGTACCAGATCGTGTTGAAGAACAGCTGACGGACGCCGCCGCATGTTGACCCTTGTCCTGGTGGTGATCCTGGCCGCGCTCGTCTTCGAGTTCATCAACGGCTTCCACGACACCGCCAACTCCATTGCCACCGTGGTGGCGACCAAGGTGCTCTCGCCCGGCTGGGCGGTGATGCTGGCCGCCTTCATGAACCTCATCGGCGCGCTGACCGGTACCGCGGTGGCGCTGACCATCGCCTCGGGCCTGCTCAACACCAACGTGGTCGATGTCACCCCGCAGGTGATCCTGTGCGCGCTGCTGGGCGGCATCATCTGGAACCTGATCACCTGGTGGAAGGGCCTGCCGTCTTCGTCCTCGCACGCGCTGATCGGCGGTCTGTGTGGTGCCGGCCTGGCCGCCGCCCACAACAACTGGGACGCGCTGATCTGGTCCGAACGACTGGGCAGCTGGGCGCAGAACAAGGGCCTGCTGTGGAAGGTGTTCGTGCCGATGATCACCTCGCCGATCGCCGGCTTCCTGCTGGGCATCGTGGTGATGGTGCTGCTGTGGGCGCTGATCGCCGGCCTGGCCAAGGTCGGTGGTGCCATCGGCCGCCTGGCCCGTCCGCGCATCGTCAATGCCTTCTTCGGCAAGGCGCAGATCGCCTCGGCGGCCTACATGGGCTTCGCCCACGGCCACAACGACGCGCAGAAGACCATGGGCATCATCGCCATGACCCTGATCGGCGCTGAAGCCACCGGCGCGCTGGACAATCTGCCGTCGTGGCTGGCGTTCATGCATCCCGATGCCAGCGCCGGCGACGGCATTGCCATGTGGATCGTGCTGACCTGTGCGGTGGTGATGGCTGCCGGTACCGCCTCCGGCGGCTGGAAGATCATCAAGACCCTGGGCCACAAGATGGTGAAGCTGCACCCGATCCACGGCTTTGCCGCGGAGACCAGCTCGGCCACCATCCTGACCCTGGCTGCCCACTTCGGCATGCCGGTCTCGACCACCCACAGCATCTCCACCGCGATCATGGGCGTGGGCTTTGCCAAGAACCCGCGTTCGCTGAAGTTCGGCGTGATCGAACGCATCGTCTGGGCCTGGATCCTGACCATCCCGGCGGCCGGTGGCTGTGCGTACCTGATCCTGAAGCTGTTCGAGCTGGCCGGCTGGGCCTGATGCCCGCAGCCCCGGGGTCAGAGCCCTTTCCCTGCGGGAAAGGGTTCCGACCCCCGGAAACAGAAAAAGCCCGTCGGATTCCGGCGGGCTTTTTCGTGGGCGAAACCATTCTTCCGCACCCATCGTGTCGACCAAGGTCGACACCTACCAGAGCAGAGCCAGGGTCAGAGCCCGTGCCGACCAACGGTCGGCACCCACCAGCAGCAGACGGTCGACCACCCACCAACAACGCCAGGAACCTGTCAGCGGCGGGGTGGGGTGGGCAGGCGGGGGCGCAGAGCGCCATGGGCCCGGGGCATGCGCCGGGCGGGTTGGGCAGGACGCCCAACCCCGGTCTTGCCGTGTGCGCAGGACAGCGCACACGAGCAAGGCGCTCTACGAGGCACGCAGGAGCGGTTTTTGCCGTCCCCCGCCTGCCCACCCCATCCCGCCGCCCCCGAGATGCAGGCCTTTGCCTTTGCCGTTGCCGTTGCCGTCAGCGGGTGCCGGGCCGCAGGCCCGGCCTTTAGCCCACCTCAGTTGCGCTGGAACAGCGCCTGCACATCGCGACGGAACGCGGCCTGGCTGTCGGCCCGGCTGTAGAACATATGCCCGCCCGGATAGCTGCGTACCTGCACCCGGTCCGGGTTGCTGCCCATCGTCGGCATCTGGTCCACCGTCAGGATCGAACCCATGAACGGGCACGACAGGTCGTTCCAGCCATGCACGATCAGCACCTGCAGGTGCGGGTCGATCGCTACCGCCTGGCGCAGCTGGGTCACTGCCCCCTGGCGCAGGTCGCCATTGCGGTCCCACAGCCGGTTCACGTCGTAGTTCAGTGCCTGGTAACGCGCATCCACCTTCCAGCCCACCACCCGGGTCACGAAGTCGACCATCGCCGTGGTGGTCGGCGCGATGATGCTGTCCAGCAGCGGGTCGTTGGCGCGCTGCTCCGGATCATTCGGGAACGGATCGAACGCAGTCACGTTGGAGTCGTAGCGGCTGCCCAGCGTGCCCTTGTCACGGAACACCTCGCGCAGGTACGCCTGCGTTTCCAGGCGGCCACCGGCGCGGCGCACGAACTGCGGGTCCAGCCCGGTCAGCTCAGTCACCCGGCGCAGCATCGCCTCGGTCGCCTGCGGATCGCTGCGACCCTTCATCAGCGCGGTTGCGTAGTCGCCACGGGTGTACTCGACCACCTCGCGCATCGCCGCATTGGTCAGCTTGCCCTGCCGCTCCAGCTGCGCGGCGGCGATCGAGGGCAGGGTCTGCATCCACGCCATCGGCGAAACATCGGCGTTGTCTTCCAGGGTCGGGCTCAGGTAGGGGGACACCAGCACCAGCCCGTTCATCGCCACGCCCAGCCGGGTCTGCAGGTAGTGGGTGATGCGCGGCCCGCGGTAGCCGCCGTAGCTTTCGCCGGTCAGGTACTTGCGCGATGCCATGCGCTGGTTGCGCAGCAGCCAGTCATAGATGGTGCGGGACAGGTACTCGATGTCGGCGCTGGGGGTGTACAGCTGCTTCTTCGCCTCGTCATCGCCGATGCGTGCGCGGCTGAAGCCGGTGCCCACCGGATCGATGAACACCAGGTCGGTGAAGTCCAGCCAGGTGCCGGGGTTGTCGTGCAGGGTGGCGGGGGCCGAGGCACTGTCGCCTTCCGAACCGAAGGTGACCACCTTCGGCCCGATCGCACCCAGGTTGAGGTAGACCGACGAGGCACCGGGGCCGCCATTGAGGGCGAAGGTCACCGGCCGGTCCTTGCCGGGCATCGTGTAGGCCGTGAACACCACATCAGCGATCACCTTGCCCTTCTCATCGCGCACCGGCAGGGTGCCCACAGTGGCGGTGTAGTCCAGCGTGCGGCCGCCCAGGCGCATGCTCTGCCGCACCGAAGCATCGGCCGGCAGGGCGGTCATTTCGTTGGCGGGCGCCTTGGTTTCAGCGGCGTCGGCAGCGGGTGCCGCGTGGGCAGCGGCGTGCGTGACAAGCAGGCCGACGCAGAGCGCGGCAGTGTGCAGCAGGGACTTCATGGCACCAGAGCGGTAGCGGAAGGGGACTGCGATGCTAGGTCCCTGCGCCGCGCGGGGTATGTGTCCAAAGGCATGGCCCCGCCATCCGGCCCGTTGCGGCCAGATTCGGTCAAGCCCGCTATGGCGTGCGCGCGTCGTCGGCCAGCAGGCCGTACACGGCAGAGTCCGACAGCTGGCCCTGGATGCGCCAGCGCTGCCGCAGCAGTCCTTCGCGGGCGAAGCCAAGTCGCTCCAGCACGTGTGCCGAAGGCGCATTGCGCGGATCGATCTCCGCTTCCACGCGGTGCAGTTGCAGGGTCTGGAACAGATAGTCCAGCACTCGCTGCAGCGCCTCATGCATGTAGCCCTGGCCCTGCTGCGCCGGCGCCAGCAGGTAGCCGATCTCGGCACGCAGTGCATCCCGGTCCAGCGCGAACACCACGCAGATGCCCAGCAATGGACCATCGATCGATTCGCGTACTGCCAGCTTCAGCTGGCTGCCGGTGGCCTGTGCGGCCAGATCATCGTCTATCTGCGCGCGCGCCTCTGCGGGGCGCGTCCACGCCGGGTGGTGCCACCAGCGCATCACCTCCGCATCGGACTGCAGGGCGTAGAGCGCGGCGGCGTCGTCGCGGCGGATCGGGCTCAGGACCAGGCGCGCGCTGTGCAGCGGCAGGCCCGGGAACAGCAGCGAGTGGCTGGGCAATACGGTGGTCCACGCAGATGAACGCGCATTATCGCGCCGCCGGCTTTGCCGATGGCGGCGGAAGGACGGGGTCGGATCCCTTTCCGCAGGAAAGGGCTCTGACCCCGCGCCAGGGTCAGGCTTCCAGCGAAGCCAGGTCGCCCTTGCTTTCCAGCCAGCCCTTGCGATCGCTGGCGCGCTTCTTGGCCAGCAGCATGTCCATCAGCGAGCGGGTCTGCTCGCCATCGTCCACGGTCAGCTGCACCAGGCGGCGCGTATCGGGATGGATGGTGGATTCGCGCAGCTGCGGCGGATTCATTTCACCCAGGCCCTTGAAGCGGGTCACGTTCACTGCGCCCTTGATCTTCTCGCGCTCGATCTTGTCCAGCATGGAACGCTTCTCTTCCTCGTCCAGCGCGTAGAACACCTGCTTGCCCACGTCGATGCGGAACAGCGGCGGCATCGCCACGAACACATGGCCGGCATCGACCAGCGCCGGGAAGTGCTTCAGGAACAGGGCGGTCAACAGCGTGGCGATGTGCAGGCCGTCGGAGTCGGCGTCGGCCAGGATCACCACCTTGCCGTAGCGCAGCCCGCTGATGTCATCCTTGCCCGGGTCACAGCCGATGGCGATGGCCAGGTTGTGCACTTCTTCCGAGGCCAGCACGCTGTTGGACGACACTTCCCAGGTGTTCAGGATCTTGCCGCGCAGCGGCATGATGGCCTGGAAATCCTTGTCGCGCGCCTGCTTGGCACTGCCGCCTGCCGAATCACCTTCCACCAGGAACAGTTCGGTGCGCGACAGGTCCTGGCTGATGCAGTCGGCCAGCTTGCCGGGCAGGGCGGGGCCCTGGGTGACCTTCTTGCGGACGACCAGCTTCTCGGTCTTCAGGCGCGCACTGGCACGCTCGATGGCGATCTGCGCGATCTTCTCGCCCAGTTCCACGTTCTGGTTCAGCAGCAGGCTGAAGGCATCGTGGGCGGCGCCTTCGACGAAGCCGGCGGCCTGGCGCGAGGACAGGCGTTCCTTGGTCTGGCCGCTGAACTGCGGGTCGGTCATCTTCAACGACAGCACGAAGGAGACGCGGTCCCACACGTCTTCCGGGGCCAGCTTGACGCCGCGCGGCAGCAGGTTGCGGAAGTCGCAGAACTCGCGCAGCGCCTCGGTCAGACCGGTGCGCAGGCCGTTCACGTGGGTGCCGTGCTGGGCGGTGGGAATCAGATTGACGTAGCTTTCCTGCACCAGCTCACCTTCCGGCAGCCAGGCCACGGCCCAGTCCACCACCTCGGTGTCCTTCTTCAGGTTGCCCACGAACAGGTCGGCCGGCAGCGATTCGCGCTCGCCCAGTTCCAGCTTCAGGTAATCGCGCAGGCCGTCTTCGTAGTACCAGGTATCGACTTCGCCGGTGGCCTCGTCGGTCAGCTTCACGGTCAGGCCCGGGCACAGCACCGCCTTGGCGCGCAGCAGGTGCTTGAGCGCGCGCACGGCGAACTTGGGCGTGTCGAAGTACTTCGGGTCGGGCCAGAAGCGCACGCGGGTACCGGTGTTCTTCTTGCCCACGGTGCCGACCACTTCCAGCGGGGTGGCACGGTCGCCGTTGCGGAAGGTGATGCGGTGCTCGGCGCCTTCGCGCTTGATGTGCACCTCCACCAGGGTGGACAGCGCATTGACCACGCTGACGCCCACGCCGTGCAGGCCGCCGGAGAAGGTGTAGTTGTTGTTGCTGAACTTGCCGCCCGCGTGCAGGCGGGTCAGGATCAGCTCCACGCCGGGGATCTTCTCTTCCGGGTGGATGTCCACCGGCATGCCGCGGCCGTCATCGCTGACCTCCACGCTGCCGTCCTTGTACAGGGTGATCTCGATCGAACGGGCATGGCCGGCCAGCGCCTCGTCCACCGAGTTGTCGATCACTTCCTGCGCCAGATGGTTCGGGCGCGCGGTGTCGGTATACATGCCGGGACGGCGCTTGACCGGGTCAAGGCCGGACAGGACTTCAATATCGGCGGCGTTATAGCGGGCGTTCATCTATGTTCGGAAGCTTGGAGCGACGCGCAAGTGTGCGGTCTGGAACGCGATTTTGCACGCCTGCGGTTCAGCCTCGGCGGCAGGGAGGGGGTAAAATGGACCCCGCTGGAATCCAGACGCCGGCACCCCCATGTCGAAGCCATACCGCGAGGAGGACTCCATGAAGAAGTTGCTGACCATTGCGATCCTGGCCGCTGCCGCCGTTGCCGTGCCCCTGGTCATGGCGCAGAACGCCGGCCAGCCGGCCCCGCAGCAGAACGACCAGGCCGACAAGGCGGCGCAGTCCGAGGCGGACGCGAAAGCCAAGCGCCGGGCCCAGGCCAATGCCGAAATGAAGGCCAAGGGCCAGCCGGTCCCGCAGCAGGAAGAAGAAGAGGAAGCGCGGAAGAAGCGTTGAGGCTTCGGTCCGCCAGGCCTTTGGTACAAGGGTTCTGATCCTGAACGCCCCGCATTGCGGGGCGTTTTCTTTTGCCCTTGCCGTCATCTGCCCCTTGGGTTGGCGGCCATCTATCTGTAAACTATGGCTTTCCGGGAGTAAGTGCGTGTCCACCCTTTGCGAATGGGCTGGAAGGGCCAGGTCTGGCCTCCAGCAATGCGGGTCGCAGGTGACGGTCGAAATGGCCGGCACGGCCGCCCCGACCTCGCACGAAGGTTCCCGCCCGGCGCCAGCCGCCGGCCAGGTCCGCACCTCCCTCGCTGTCCCAGCGAACCGGAAAACCCCCTCTCTGCACCCTGTCTGCCCCCCGGGCAGGCGTGGTGCTGCCGTTTTCCATTTCCAGACAGGATGCTTGCAGCCATGACTCCCTTGATTTTCGTAACCGGCGGCGTGGTGTCCTCGCTCGGCAAAGGCATTGCCGCTGCGTCGCTGGCCGCCATTCTTGAAGCGCGTGGCCTGAAGGTCACGATGATGAAGCTCGACCCGTACATCAACGTGGACCCGGGCACCATGAGCCCGTTCCAGCACGGCGAGGTCTACGTCACCGACGATGGCGCCGAGACCGACCTCGACCTGGGCCACTACGAGCGTTTCGTGCGCACCCGCCTGAGCCGCAAGAACTCGGTCACCACCGGTCGCATCTACGAGAACGTGATCCGCAAGGAGCGCCGTGGCGACTACCTGGGCGCGACCGTGCAGGTCATTCCGCACATCACCGACGAGATCCGCCGCTGCATCGATGAAGCCACCGAGGGCTACGACGTGGCCCTGGTCGAGATCGGCGGTACGGTGGGCGACATCGAATCGCTGCCGTTCCTGGAGGCCATCCGCCAGGTGCGCACCGAGCGCGGCCCGGAGAAGGCGCTGTTCATGCACCTTACCCTGGTGCCCTACATCGGCGCCGCCGGTGAACTGAAGACCAAGCCGACCCAGCATTCGGTGAAGGAACTGCGCTCGATCGGCATCCAGCCGGACGTGCTGCTGTGCCGTTCCGAGCAGGCCGTGCCCGATTCGGAGCGCCGCAAGATCGCCCAGTTCACCAACGTCTCCGAACGCGCCGTCATCAGCGTGCCGGACGTGGACGTGCTGTATCGCATTCCCTCGGGCCTGCATGCGCAGGGCCTGGACGAGATCGTGGTGAACCAGCTGAAGCTGGCCGACAAGGTCGGCCCGGTGGATCTGTCGATGTGGGAAGACGCCGTCGATGCCACCCTGCACCCGCTGGATGAAGTGACCATCGCCGTGGTCGGCAAGTACGTCGACCACCAGGACGCCTACAAGTCGGTCGGTGAAGCCCTCAAGCACGGCGGCCTGCGCCAGCGCACCAAGGTCAACCTGAAGTGGCTGGAAGCGCAGGACCTGGAAGGCACCGACATGGCCGCGCTGGCCGATGTCGACGGCATCTTGGTGCCGGGTGGCTTCGGTGACCGTGGTTTCGAGGGCAAGGTGCTGACCTCGCAGTTCGCCCGCCAGAACAGCGTGCCGTACTTCGGCATCTGCTACGGCATGCAGGCCGCCGTGGTCGACTACGCGCGCCACGTGCTGGGCCTGGAGCAGGCCAACAGCACCGAGAACGACCGCCAGTCGCCGGACCCGGTGATCGGCCTGATCACCGAATGGCGTACCGCTACCGGCGACGTCGAAAAGCGCGACGACAAGAGCGACCTCGGTGGCACCATGCGCCTGGGCCTGCAGGAGCAGCGGCTTAAGCCGGGCACCCTGGCCCGCGAGCTTTACGGCAAGGACGTGGTGGCCGAGCGCCATCGCCACCGCTACGAGTTCAACAACCGCTACCGCACCCAGCTGGAAGATGCCGGTCTGGTGATCTCCGGCAAGTCGATGGACGACACCCTGGTGGAAGTGGTGGAACTGCCGCGCGATGCGCACCCGTGGTTCCTGGCCTGCCAGGCGCATCCGGAATTCCTGTCCACGCCGCGCGACGGCCACCCGCTGTTCATCGGCTTCATCCGCGCCGCGCGTGAGCGCAAGGCCGGTGGCGCACTGCTGGCCGAAGCCCGCGCCTGACTTGTGAATGGGGGTTGCGGCCCCCATCCTGCATGCTTCAACCCCAGCGCGCCGGTCGTCCCGGCGCAGCGGACAAACAAGGAAACGCCATGAAACTGTGTGGATTCGAGGTCGGGCTGGACCAGCCCCTGTTCCTGATCGCCGGCCCCTGCGTGATCGAGTCGATGCAGCTGCAGCTCGATACCGCCGGCAAGCTGAAAGAGATCACCGACAAGCTTGGCGTCAACTTCATTTTCAAGTCGAGCTTCGACAAGGCCAACCGGACCTCGGGCACCGCCTTCCGCGGCCCGGGCATGGAAGAGGGCCTGAAGGTGCTGGCCGAAGTGAAGAAGCAGATCGGCGTGCCGGTGCTGACCGACGTGCATGAATACACTCCGATGGACGAAGTGGCCTCGGTGGTGGACGTGCTGCAGACCCCGGCATTCCTGGTCCGGCAGACCGATTTCATCCGCAAGGTGTGTGCCGCCGGCAAGCCGGTCAACATCAAGAAGGGCCAGTTCCTGGCGCCGTGGGACATGAAGCCGGTCGTGGAAAAGGCCAAGTCCACCGGCAACGAGCAGATCATGGTCTGCGAACGCGGTGCCAGCTTCGGCTACAACAACCTGGTCAGCGACATGCGTTCGCTGGCGGTGATGCGTGATACCGGCTGCCCGGTGGTGTTCGATGCCACCCATTCGGTGCAGTTGCCGGGCGGGCAGGGCACCAGCTCCGGTGGCCAGCGCGAACACGTGCCGGTGCTGGCGCGTGCCGCCGTGGCCGTGGGCATCTCCGGCCTGTTCGCCGAAACCCATCCGGACCCGTCCAAGGCGTTGTCCGATGGCCCCAATGCGTGGCCGCTGGACCAGATGGAAGCCCTGCTCGAGACCCTGATGGAGCTCGATGCGGTGACCAAGAAGCACGGTTTCTCGCGCTTCGCGTGAGTCGTGATCCGTGGGCGGCGCTGGAAGCCCAGCGTCGCCGGCGGCACTGGCGGCAGTGGCCGTGGGGCTGGGTGGCCGTGGCCTTCAGCCTGTTGATGTGGGCGGCGCTGGCCTATGCCGTACTGCTGGCAGCGGGCAGCATGCGCATGCCCGGAGACGGCGCCGCGCCGCGCTGGCAGCACACGCTGGCCTGGGCGTGCCTGAACACGGCCGTCGTGTCGGGCGTGGCGAGCGCGGTCACGACCGTCTTGGGCTGGCGCCTGCGTCGTGCGCGTGGTGCGGCCATGCTGGCAGGCCTGCTGTTGATTGCGTTGGCGTTGCTGCTGGGCGGGGTCGCGCTGATCCAGCTGTGATCCTCACCCGGGCGGGGAGCCCATTCACCTCATGAATCCAACATCTTCCGCGCCCGCTTCGCGCCGTCCGTGGCCCTGGGGCCTGTGCGCGCTCGGCCTGGCCGTGCTGGCCTGGGCGGCCCTGGGCGCAGGCCTGCTGGTGTTTCTGTCGGCCATCGGTTCACCTGGCGATGGCAGCCATGCGCTGGAATCGGTGCAGGTGGCCCTGTTTGCGGCCATCGGCGTGCTGGCAGTGTCCGCGCTGGGCAGTGGCGCCGCGTCGGTGCTGGCGTGGCGCCTGCGGCGTGGGCGTGGCATGGCCGCGGTGGCGGCGTTGCTGCTGGCCCTGCTGGGCATGATCGTGGCCGTGCCGATGCTGGCGCATGGCCAGGATCCGGTCGTGATCGGCGACATCATTTGGCAAGCGGCGGGCAGCCGGGGATAATCACGCGGCATTCGTTTTGTCGCCTCCTCTCCTTACAGGTAACCGGCCCGACCATGAGTACGATCCGCAGCATCCACGCCCGTGAAATCCTCGACAGCCGTGGCAACCCCACGCTGGAAGCCGAAGTCATCCTGGAGGACGGTTCGTTCGGTCGCGCCGCAGTCCCCTCCGGCGCCTCGACCGGCACCAAGGAAGCGGTGGAGCTGCGTGACGGCGACAAGACCCGTTACCTGGGCAAGGGCGTGCGCAAGGCCGTCGACAACGTCAATGGCGCCATCGCCAACGCGCTGAAGGGCTTTGAAGCGACCGACCAGGCCGGCCTGGACCGTCGCCTGATCGATCTGGACGGCACCGAGAACAAGGGGCGCCTGGGCGCCAACGCGCTGCTGGGTGTTTCCATGGCTGCCGCGCACGCCGCCGCCGCGTCCAGCAAGCAGGCCCTGTGGCAGTACCTGGCCGGCAAGACCGGCGCCACGCCGTCGCTGCCGGTGCCGATGATGAACATCATCAACGGCGGTGCGCACGCCGACAACAACGTCGATTTCCAGGAGTTCATGGTGCTGCCGGTCGGCTTCACCTCGTTCTCCGAAGCGCTGCGCGCCGGCACCGAAATCTTCCATTCGCTGAAGTCGGTGCTGAAGGGCCACGGCCTGAGCACCGCCGTGGGCGATGAAGGCGGCTTCGCACCGGACTTCCGCAGCAACGTCGAAGCGCTGGACACCATCCTGGAAGCGATCGGCAAGGCCGGTTACACCGCCGGTGAAGACGTGCTGCTGGGCCTGGACGTGGCCTCCAGCGAATTCTTCGAAAACGGCAAGTACAACCTGGTGGGCGAGAACAAGCGCCTGACCTCCGAGCAGTTCGTCGACTTCCTGGCCGACTGGGCTGCGCAGTACCCGATCATTACCATTGAAGATGGCCTGGCCGAGAACGACTGGGCCGGCTGGAAGCTGCTGACCGATCGCATCGGCAAGCAGGTGCAGCTGGTCGGCGACGATCTGTTCGTCACCAACCCGAAGATCTTCCAGGAAGGCATCGATTCGGGCACCGCCAACGCGATCCTGATCAAGGTCAACCAGATCGGTACGCTCAGCGAAACCCTGGAAGCGATCGCCATGGCCGACCGTGCCGGCTATGCCGCCGTGGTCTCGCACCGTTCGGGCGAAACCGAAGACACCACCATCGCCGACATCTCGGTTGCCACCACCGCCACCCAGATCAAGACCGGTTCGCTGTGCCGCAGCGATCGCGTGGCCAAGTACAACCAGCTGCTGCGCATCGAGGAAGCCCTCGGCGCCGGCGCGCGTTACGCCGGTCGTGACGCCTTCGTTTCGCTGAAGCGCTGAACCCATGCGCGATTGGCGCTGGCTGCTGCTGGTGCTGGCCCTGCTGCTGGCATGGCTGCAGTACCGTTTCTGGTTCGGCCCGGGCAATTCGGGTGAAGTGATGATGCTCGAAGCCCAGGTCGCCAACCAGGAACGGGACAACGAAGGTCTGCAGCAGCGCAACGATGCGTTGGCTGCGGAAGTAAAGGACCTGAAGGAAGGCCAGGCCGCCATCGAAGAGCGCGCACGCAGCGAGCTGGGCATGATCAAGCCCGGCGAGAAGTTCTATCGCGTGGTCGAGGACGCCGCGTCGCGTCCGCCGGCACCGGCTCCGGTGGCGGCACAGACCGGCGACCACCCGGCGGACGTGCCATGAGCGCGGCCATCTGGGTGGTGGTGCCGGCCGCTGGCCGTGGCGCCCGTTTCGGTGCGCCGCTGCCCAAGCAGTACCTGCCGGTGGGAGGCAGGATCCTGCTGGCCCACACCCTGGATGCGCTGCTGGCGCATCCGGCGGTGGCCGGGGTGATGGTCGTGCTGGGTCCGGAAGACGCCGACTGGCCCGGCTGGACCGAGTGGGCCGGCAAGCCGGTGTTGACCTGCACCGGCGGTGCCACCCGCGCCGCATCGGTGCTGGCCGGGCTGCAGGCGCTGCCTGACAGCGTGCGCGCCGATGAATTCGTGCTGGTGCACGACGCGGCGCGCCCGAACCTTTCGCCGGCCGATCTGGGTCGGCTGCTGGAAGTGGGGCGTGCAGACCCGGTCGGTGCGATCCTGGCCGCGCCAGTGCGCGACACGCTCAAGCGTGCAGGTGACGACGGCGGCATCGATGCCACCGAGCCACGCGCACGCCTCTGGCGCGCGCTGACGCCGCAGCTGTTCCGTCGCCACCAGCTGGCCCGCGCGCTGGCCGATGCCGCCGCTGCCGATGTCGAGGTGACCGACGAGGCCATGGCCATGGAGCGCCAAGGCCACCGCCCACTGCTGGTGGAAGGCAGCGAGGACAATTTCAAGGTCACCACGCCGGCCGATCTGGACCGTTTCGAATTCGTACTCTCCCGCCGCGCCGGTTGAACGCCCGCGCGGCCCTGCTGCAAGGGTTGCATCCATGAGCACCGCTCCGTTCCCGCCTGTCCGTATCGGCCAGGGCTACGACGTCCATGCCTTCGGTGAAGGCGACCACATCATGCTTGGCGGCGTGAACGTGCCGCACATCTGTGGCGTCCTGGCCCACAGCGATGGCGACGTGATTCTGCATGCGCTCTGCGATGCGATGCTGGGCGCACTGGCGTTGGGCGACATCGGCCAGCATTTCCCGCCCAGCGATGATCGCTGGAAGGGCGCTGACAGCAGCGACTTCGTGCGCCACTGCGACAGCCTGCTGCGCGAGCGCGGCTGGCGGGTAGGCAACACCGACATCACGGTCATCTGCGAGCGCCCCAAGGTCGGCCCGCATGCGCTGGCCATGCGGGAACGCATCGGCGATCTGCTGCAGCTGCCGTTGGATGCCGTCAGCGTGAAGGCGACCACGTCGGAGAAGCTGGGCTTCACCGGGCGTGGCGAGGGCATTGCCGCGCAGGCCGTGGTGCTGCTGGTGGCCGCATGATTCCCGTGCCGTTGGCGTTCGGTGAGCCGTTGCTGCGCGCACGCATCCGCAGCACGCCGGAAGACTTCCAGGTGGACGAACTGCCGGCCTTCGAGGCCACGGGCGAGGGCGAGCACCTGCTGCTGCACATCCGCAAGCGCGGCGCCAACACCGTGCACGTGGCCAAGCGGCTGGCCGCGTGGGCCGGCCTGCCGGAGATGGCGGTCAGCTATGCCGGCATGAAGGACCGCCACGCGGTGACCACGCAGCGCTTCAGCGTGCACCTGCCCAAGCGGGTGGCGCCTGACCTGGCCGCACTGGCCAGCGATGAGATCGAAGTAATCGATGTCACCTGGCACAACCGAAAGCTGCAGCGCGGGGCCCTGGCCGGCAATCGGTTCAAGCTGGTCCTGCGCGACGTGCAGGGTGACGCGGCGGCGATCAGCGAACGGCTGCAGCATATTGCGCAGCGCGGGCTGCCGAACTGGTTTGGTGAGCAGCGCTTCGGTCGCGACGGCGGCAACGTGCCGGCGGCCCTGGCCATGTTCGGCGGTCGGCGCATGCGCAAGGACCAGCGTTCGCTGCTGCTGTCGGCGGCCCGGTCGGCGCTGTTCAACCGCGTGCTGGCCGCGCGCGTGGAGCAGGGCAACTGGGACCAGCCGTTGCCGGGCGAGGTGTGGATGCTGGACGGCAGTCGCAGCGTGTTCGGTCCCGAACCGTACAGTGATGCCCTGGCCGAACGCCTGGCGCGCTTCGACATCCACCCCAGCGCCCCGCTGTGGGGTGAAGGCGAGCTGCGCAGCACCGATGCCGCGCGCGAACTGGAACTGGGTGCGCTGGACGATGACGAGTCCAAGGCGCTGCGTGCGGGCCTGGAAGACGCCCGCCTGAAGCAGGAGCGTCGTGCACTTCGCCTGCGCCCGGCGCTGCTGCAGCACCATTGGCTGGCTGACGATGTGCTGGAACTGTCCTTTGCGCTGCCGCCAGGCTGCTATGCCACGGCTGTGCTGCATGAGCTGGGTCCGGTGGAGGACGCCTCGCAGGGGTAGGGTCCCGGTGGTGCGGCGCATTCATGCCCATCGCGCCCAGTAGATCCACGCCACGCGTGGATGAATGCTTCACCGCCGCGCCAACAACACCAGTACTGCACCGGTGCCGCCTTGGCCGGCCGGCGCCGAATGAAACGCCAGCACATCGTTGCGCAGCCGCAACAGGCGGTCCACCAGGTTCTTCAGCACCGGCGCACCGCCATCGGACTGCAGGCCCTTGCCATGGATGATGCGCACGCAGCCGAACTCGTGCGCGTGCGCTTCCAGCAGGAACTGCCGCAGCAGCAGTTCGGCCTGCGCGGCGGTGGCGCCATGCAGGTCCAGCTCGTCCTGCACGGAATACTGGCCGCGCTTCAGCCGTTGGAACATGCGCGGCGGCAGCGTTTCGCGCCGGTAGCTGGCGGTATCACCGGCCTCCAGCGGGCTGCTGTCGCGCAGCAGACGGGCGAACTCGCCCGCCGCTTCCTGTTCGTCGCGTTCGGCCATGCGCGCGCGCGGCTTGGGCCGTGGCGCGGCCGGAGCCGGTTCGGCATCCTTGCGCAGCGGGGTGACTTCGCCGATGGCCGCGCGGAACAGTGCGGCAGGGTCTTCATCTTCTGGGTGCGACATGCGCACAGGGTAAACCGCCGGCGCTGCGGTGCCTATGGCGTTTCAATCGCGTCCGTGACCGCTGGCAGGGTAGGACCCGCGCCCTGCTTGCGGCACAATAGCCGGCGCACTTGCGAGATCGCCGGTTCCCGAGGGGACGGCTGCCGGTCCCGCCCACGCGGCAAGGTGATGGAATCGAATTCTTGGAAAATCAAGCGGTTAAATCGAACATGCGGATTCTGGTCAGCAACGACGACGGCGTCGACGCCGCTGGCATCCGGATGCTGGCCACGGTACTGCGCGAGGCCGGCCACGAAGTGACGGTGGTCGCACCTGACCGTGACCGGTCCGGCGCCAGCAATTCGCTGACGCTGGATCTGCCGATCCGGCTCAAGCGCATCGACCATTACACGGTGTCGGTGGCAGGCACACCCACCGATTGCGTGCATCTGGCGCTGACCGGGCTGCTCGAGTTCGAACCGGACATCGTCGTGTCAGGCATCAACAACGCGGCCAACCTCGGCGACGATGTCATCTACTCCGGCACGGTTTCGGCCGCCATGGAGGGGCGCTTCCTGGGCCTGCCGGCGGTCGCCATATCGCTGGTCAGCCGCAACCACGATCCGAAGCATTTCGAGACCGCCGCGCGCGCCGCCGTGGAAATCGTCGCCCGGCTCAAGGCCGACCCGCTGCCGGCCGACACCATCCTCAACGTCAACGTGCCGGACCTGCCGTGGGGTGAGGTGAAGGGATTTGAAGTGACGCGCCTGGGTAACCGCCACCGTGCCGAAGGGTGCATCGCGCAGAAAGATCCGCGCGGCAACGAGGTGTACTGGATCGGTCCGGCCGGCCGCGAGCAGGACTCCGGCCCCGGCACCGACTTCCATGCCGTGCGCACCGGGCACATTTCGATCACCCCCATCCAGGTCGACCTGACCCGCTACCAGGCTCTGGAGAAGGTGGCCAGCTGGGTCGGTGGCCTGAGCGCCGCGCTGGACCAGCCGGCATGAGCCCGCGCCTGCGCCTGCAGCCGGAAGCGGTTGGCATCGGCATGACCTCGCAGCGCGTGCGCGACCGCCTGGTCGATCGTCTGCGCGAGGCCGGCATTGCCGACGAAACCACGCTCAATGCCATCCGGGTGGTGCCGCGCCATCTGTTCATCGATGAGGCCCTGGCGTCACGGGCTTATGAAGATACCGCGCTGCCGATCGGCCACGGGCAGACCATCTCGCAACCCTGGGTGGTCGCACGCATGACCGAGGCGGTGCTGCAGGTATCACCGAAGAACGTACTGGAAGTGGGCACGGGCTCGGGCTACCAGGCGGCTGTGCTCGGCGCGGTGGGGCTGGAGGTCTACACCGTGGAGCGCATTGGTGACCTGCTGCGGCAGGCCCGCAAGCGCTTCCGCGCACTGGGCATGAACATCCGCACCAAGCATGACGACGGCCGTGTGGGCTGGGCCGAGCACGGCCCGTACGACGCGGTGGTGGTCACCGCAGCGGCTCCGGCTCTGGTCGAGGCGTTGGTGGAACAGTTGGCCGTGGGCGGGCGCCTGGTCGCGCCGGTCGGTGGCCCTGGCGGGCAGTCGCTGGTGCAGCTGGATCGCAAGGCCGACGGCAGTATTGAACAGCGCGTGCTGGCACCGGTCACTTTCGTGCCGCTGCTGTCCGGCATGCTTGATTGAATCCAGGGAGCGGGCTTGCATGAAGATTTTCGGGCCGCTGTACGAGCGGGCGATGAAATGGGCGGCGCACGAGCGCGCACCGACGTATCTGACCGTGCTGAGCTTCTTCGAAGCGATCATTTTCCCGGTCATGCCGGAAGTGATGCTGGCGCCGATGTGCGTGGCCCAGCCCAAGCGCGGCTGGTGGTTTGCCACGCTCAGCCTGGCTGGTTCGATGGTGGGCGCGGTCATCGGTTACGCCCTGGGCCACTACGCCTTCGAGGCGGTGAAGCCGCTGTTCGAGCTGATGGGCATGTTGCCCGCGATCGAAGACGGCATTGCCACCGTGCAGGCGAAGATGGCCGAATCGCCGTGGGCAGTGTTTACCTTCCTCGTGCTGGGCGGCTTCATGCCGATCCCGATGAAGGTCTTCACGTGGGCATCGGGTATCGTCGGTGTGCCGATGCCACAGTATCTTTTGAGCATGCTGATCGGGCGTGGCAAGCGCGTGTACGTTCTGGCTGCTGTGATCCGTATTGGCGGCCCGCGCGCTGAAGCTGCGCTGCGGCGCTGGATTGAACCGCTGGGCTGGATCGCCACCGTGATGGTGGTGGCGCTGGTTGCCTGGCTTGTATGGAGGTCGAAGTTCGCATGAATGCACAAGGTCTGGGCAAGGGAGTGCGCATCGGCGCGCTGGCGTTGCTGGTTTCCTCGCTGGCTGCCTGCGGCACCGCCACGGTGGTCCGCCCGGGTGGCGGCGCCGCGGCCAGTACGCCAAAGACGTCAGTGCCCAAGCCGGGGCAGACCGTGGTGGTGCGCAAGGGCGACACCATCTATGCGCTGGCCCGCATCCATGACATCACGCCGGCCGACCTGATTGCCTGGAACCGCCTCGACAACCCCTCGCAGATCTATCCGGGCCAGGTCATCCGCCTGTATCCGCAGGGCGCGGGCAGCGGTCGCGCGCCCACCACCGTGGTCACCGCGCCGCGTCCAGCCACCGGCACTGGCAGCAGCGCAACGCCCGCGCCCAGCGCGACCCCGGCAACCCCGGTGAAAAGCAGCATCGCCTGGCGCTGGCCGGCCGATGGTGCCGTGGTGGGGCGTTATGTGGCCGGCGATGCCACCAAGCAGGGCGTGGACATCGCCGGCAGCAGCGGTGCCCCGGTCCGCGCGGCGGCAAACGGTGTGGTGGTGTACTCCGGCGCGGGCCTGGTGGGCTACGGCGAACTGATCATCATCAAGCACAACGACCAGTGGCTGTCGGCCTATGGCCACAACCGCAAGCGTCTGGTGAACGAAGGGCAGAACGTGAAAGCCGGCGAGCAGATCGCGGAAATGGGCCGCACCGGCGCCAACCGCGACATGCTGCACTTCGAGATTCGTTACAACGGCAAGCCGGTCGACCCGCAGCAATATCTGCCGGCGCGCTAGCGCGGGCAGATACGGGTAGCGCCGGGCCACGCCCGGCGGCTCCGGTATCAACCTTCCAGGATGAAGGCCGCGGCCACCTTGCGGCCTTCACCCGCAAGAATGTTGAACGTGCGCGCGGCGGCTGGATTGTTCATCACTTCCAGGCCGATGCCACGCGACAGGCACGCGGCCATCACCACGGCGGGCGGGAACACCTGGCGATCGCCGGTGCCCAGAACGATCAGCGCCGGGTTCAGCGCCAGGATGGGCTCCAGATCGGCCACCTGCAGATCGGCGGAACGCAGCACCGGCCAGTCCGTTGCCAGCTGGTCCGGGGTCAGGAAGAAGCTGCTGGACAGGGACTGGTCATTCACCCGCGCGCTACGGCCATCGGCCGCGCGCAGGCTGTAAGCGTAATCAGGCGGTTCGTGGTTCAGCTGCATGGGGCAGGGCGATCAGCCGCGCGGAAGCACGATCTGGCGCTGTTCCTTGCTGGGGCGGTAGAGCACGGCCACATGGCCGATGCGCTGCACCAGCGCGGCTTCGGTCGCCTCGACGATCTCGCCGATCATCACGTCTCGGGCGTCGCGATCTTCAGCGGCCACCTTCACTTTGACCAGTTCGTGGCGCTCCAGCACCTCGTTCAGCTCGGCGATGAACGCGGGCGTGATGCCCTTGCCGCCGGTCTGCAGCAGTGCCTTCAGATCGTGGGCTTGGCCGCGCAGGAAACGGGTCTGGGAAGCGGTCAGGGCGATGGGCATGCAGAAAACACGGTTGAATGGGGTGATCAGGGTATCATGACCACCCCGTAACCCCCTATTTCCAATGGCTACCCGCAGCAAAAGCAGCCAGCGCTGGCTCAAGGAACACTTCTCCGACCCCTTCGTGAAGAAGGCACAGGCCGAAGGCATGCGCTCGCGCGCGGCCTACAAGCTCGAAGAACTGCTCGAACGTGACCGGTTGCTGAAGCCGCATATGGTCGTGGTCGATCTCGGCGCCGCGCCGGGCGGCTGGTCTCAGCAGGTTCGGAGACAGATTGGCGACACGGGCCGTGTGCTCGCCCTGGACATCCTGGACATGCCGCCGCTGGCTGGCGTGGAGTTCCTTCACGGTGACTTCAGGGAAGAAGCCGTCCTATCGCAGTTCGAAGCCATGCTGGGCGATCAGCCGGTAGACCTTGTGCTGTCGGACATGGCCCCCAATAAGAGTGGTGTAGGCGCGGTCGACCAGCCGCGGATGATGCACTTGGCCGAGCTGGCGCTGGATTTCGCCGACAACCACCTGAAGACCGGTGGGGCGTTCCTGATCAAGCTGTTCCAGGGCGAGGGCTTTGACGACTACGTGCGCGACATGCGCCGTCGTTACGACAAGGTCTCCATCCGCAAGCCGGAAGCCTCGCGCAAGCGTTCCCCCGAGGTCTACGCCTTGGGTCAGGGAAAACGCGCCCACATGAAGTAAGCTCGACCCGTAAGCTCGACCCCAACGCAATGCCCGCACTGAAAGAGGAACGCTGGAGCCAATGAGGATGAACGACTTGACCAAGAACCTCCTGCTATGGGTGGTCGTCGCCGTCGTGCTGATGGTGGTCTTCCAGAGCTTCTCGCCCAAGTCCTCCGGGGCCGGGGCGCAGGCCGCATCGTATTCGCAGTTCCTGGACCAAGTGGACAGCGGCAACGTGCAGAAGGTCACTTTCGGTGGCGACTCGCGCGGCCTGACCAACGAAATCACCTACACCACCCGCGGTGGCCAGACGGCCACGGTGTCCGCGCCGGCTGATCGCGACCTGATCAACGTGCTGCGCACCAAGAACGTGGACATCGTGCAGGAACAGCCGTCCAGCGGCATTTCCTTCGCGGCCATCCTGATGAACTTCCTGCCGGTCATCCTGATCATCGGCTTCTGGCTGTTCATCATGCGCCAGATGCAGGGCGGCGGCGGCGGTGCCAAGGGCGCGATGTCCTTCGGCAAGTCGCGGGCCAAGCTGCAGGGCGAAGACCAGATCAAGGTGACTTTCGCCGACGTTGCCGGTTGCGACGAGGCCAAGGAAGAAGTGGGCGAACTGGTCGACTTCCTGCGTGATCCGTCCAAGTTCACCAAGCTGGGCGGCAAGATTCCGCGCGGCGTGCTGATGGTCGGCCCGCCGGGTACCGGCAAGACGCTGCTGGCCAAGGCCATCGCCGGCGAAGCCAAGGTGCCGTTCTTCTCGATCTCCGGTTCGGATTTCGTGGAAATGTTCGTCGGCGTCGGCGCCAGCCGCGTGCGCGACATGTTCGAGCAGGCCAAGAAGCACGCGCCGTGCATCATCTTCATTGATGAAATCGACGCCGTCGGTCGCCATCGCGGCGCCGGCCTGGGCGGCGGTCACGACGAGCGCGAGCAGACCCTGAACCAGCTGCTGGTCGAGATGGACGGTTTCGAAGGTGGCGAAGGCGTGATCGTGATCGCCGCGACCAACCGTCCCGACGTGCTGGACCCGGCGCTGCTGCGGCCGGGTCGCTTCGACCGCCAGGTCGTGGTCGGCCTGCCGGACGTGAAGGGCCGCGAGCACATCCTGAAGGTGCATATGCGCAAGCTGCCGCTGGCCGACGACGTCGAGCCGATGGTGATCGCGCGCGGTACCCCGGGCTTCTCCGGCGCCGACCTGGCCAACCTCTGCAACGAGGCGGCCCTGTTTGCCGCGCGTGGCAACGAGAAGGATGTCCGCATGGACCACTTCGACCGTGCCCGCGACAAGATCCTGATGGGTGCCGAGCGCCGCTCGATGGCCATGAGCGAGGAGGAGAAGACCCTCACCGCCTACCACGAGGCCGGCCATGCCATCGTCGGCCGCCTGGTGCCCGAGCACGACCCTGTCTACAAGGTCACGATCATCCCGCGCGGCCGCGCGCTGGGCGTGACCATGTACCTGCCGGAAGGCGACAAGTACTCGATGAACCGCGTGGCGATCAAGTCGCAGCTGTGCTCGCTGTACGGCGGCCGCGTGGCCGAAGAGCTGATCTTCGGCGCCGACAAGGTCACCACCGGTGCGTCCAACGACATCGAGCGTGCTACCAAGATGGCCCGCAACATGGTCACCAAGTGGGGCCTGTCCGAACAGCTCGGCCCGATCGCCTATGGCGAAGAGGACGACGAGGTGTTCCTGGGCCGTTCGGTCACCCAGCACAAGAGCGTGTCCAACGACACCGCGCGCCGCATCGACGAGGAAGTGCGCAGCATCCTCGATGACGCCTACGCACGCACCACGCAGCTGCTGACCGACAACCTGGACAAGCTGCACACCATGTCGCAGCTGCTGCTGCAGTACGAAACCATCGACGCGCCGCAGATCGACGCGATCATGGAAGGTCGCGACCCGCCGCCGCCGATGGGTTGGAACAAGTCCAACAAGGATGGTGGCAGCAACGACAAGGGCGGCGACGCCCGTCCGCTGCCGCCGATCGCCGGCCCGGCCGAGTCACACTGACGGCCTGCCACCGCTGAACGCAGACGAGGCCGGGGCAACCCGGCCTCGTTGTTTCCGCGCCACACCCCGTACCCCTGTCTTTCGCTGGAGCCCGCATGTCCATTCCCCCGCCGCAGCCGATCTCGCACACTGTTGAAATGGTCATCGCCACGATCGTGGGTGTCGTGGTCGGGCTGACCCTGGACAACCTGCTGCTGGGCTGCGGCGTCGGCATCGGCGTTGGTATTGTCCTGAGCATCATCAAGACCCTGTACGTCGACCGGAAGCGCCGCCGCCCGCGCTGAGGGTTTGCCGGCAGGGCTGCGCCCTGTGCCCGCCGAGGCCTCAAGCAACAGCAAGAGCAAGGCTTGTCAGCCGCATCCATGCGGCTGACACCCCGCAATCCGCCACCGCCCCACCTCTGACAGATTCCGTGTGCCGTGGGTAGGTGTCGACCTTGGTCGACACGGTAGATCCACGCCATGCGTGGATTGGGCGGGCCTTGCGTCTTACCGCTGCTGCGGGTCAGGATGCGCCACCACGGCCGCCATAGGGGGAGGCCGGGTCTACAGGGGATTACCATGAAACTGCTGCTTCCGCTTGCCCTGGCAGGGCTGGCGACGCTTGTTCTGCCCGCCGCCGCCGCTGAAATCCGCGTCGTCCAGCCGGTCCCTTTCAGTGAATCGGCGATCATCGCCGAGGCCATCAAGAGCGAGTGCAGCATCGGCGCCACGCTTGCGCAGTCGCTGGCTTCCAACGCCAGCCGCCACGGCAACACCATTGTGTCCGGGCCGGTAGGGGCCGACAGCGGCAGCGGCCGCTCGTTGAAGCTCGAACTGGTCGAGGCGCAGAGTGCAGGCAACGCCTTTACCGGGCACTTCAAGTCTGCTGCAGTGCGTGGCGTGCTGTATGAGGATGGTCGCCAGATCGCAACGGTCACGGCACGCCGGGTGTCCCGCGGCGGCGCCTTTGCCGGCTTCAAGGGGTCCTGCACCGTGGTGGACCGCACCGTCAACGCGATTGGCGAAGACCTGGCTGGGTGGTTGGCTGCCCCGGTAGACAATGCGCGCCTGGGTAACCTCTGATCCGGAAACCTCCCCACCTTCGAGAGTTGGCCGGCGGCCAGTAGATCCACGCCATGCGTGGATGAATCTGTCAGATATCGATATTCATTTGGGGTCGGAGCCCGTTGCGCAGCAACGGGATCCGACCCCGTACCGTTCCGACGGATCGCGGGAAACCGTCGAAGGCGGGGTGGGTCCGGTTGCGGGGGCGTGAGCGCCATGGATGGCGCGACCGAGGCTACATGGACGTACTTGCGCCGTCCCCCGCAACCGGACCCACCCCGCCATCGCACAGGAAACCCGCTGCTGCCGTTGCTTCGGCTGTTGCCGTTGCTTCAGTCGAGCACGGCTCGACTCTACAAGGGTGCAGGGCGCAGCCCTGCCGCACTAAACTAAGCGCCGTTGCCTGCAGGATCGCCCATGTTCGATATCTCTCCCCAGCTCGATTGCGCCGGCCGCATCCTGCGCCTGGATCGTGCCCGGGTCATGGGCATCGTCAACGTCACCCCCGACTCGTTCTCCGACGGCGGCGCGCATGACAGCACTGACGCCGCCGTCGCCCATGGTCTGAAACTGGTGGAGGAGGGCGCCGACCTGCTCGACATCGGTGGCGAATCGACCCGCCCCGGCGCCGCCCCGGTATCGGTCCAAGAAGAACTGCAGCGCGTACTACCGGTGATCGAGCAGCTGGCTGCCCGCACCCAGGTGCCGATCAGCATCGACACCTTCAAACCGGAGGTGATGCGCGCGGCCGTGGCCGCTGGCGCGGGCATGATCAATGACATCTACGGCCTGCGCCAGGAAGGCGCGCTGGAAGCCGCCGCCGCCGCGGGGGTGCCGGTGGTGCTGATGCACATGCAGGGCGAGCCGGGCAACATGCAGGCCGAACCGCATTACGACGACGTGGTGGCCGAGGTGCATGGCTTCCTGGTGCAGCGCCTGTTCGCCGCCGAAATGGCCGGCATCGCCAAGAAGCACCTGGTCATCGACCTCGGCTTCGGCTTCGGCAAGACCACCGCGCACAACATGACCCTGCTGGCCCGTTGCGAGCGCTTCCTGGAACTGGGCGTGCCGATGCTGGCTGGCCTGTCGCGCAAGCGCAGCCTGGGCGAGCTGACCGGGCGTCAGGTGCCATCCGAGCGCGTCGCCGCGTCGGTTGCCGCGCACCTGATCGCGGTGCAGCGCGGTGCGCGCATCGTGCGCGTGCACGACGTCGCCGCCACGGTCGATGCGTTGAAGATCTGGCAGGCGGTCGCGGACGTGCCCGCCCCGCGCGTGGACGCCACCCCGGCGATCCGCTGGCCGGACGAAGACTGATGGCCGCCGACCGGCGACCGCTGGCGATCGCCGTGATGGGGCCGACCGCCAGCGGCAAGACCGCCACCGCGATCGCTCTGGCAAAGCAGTTGGACGGCGAGATCGTCAGTGTCGATTCGGCGCTGGTCTACCGTGGGCTGGATATCGGCTCGGCCAAACCTGACGCCGCCGAACGCGCGCAGGCCCCCCACCACCTGCTGGACCTGCGCGATCCGTGGCAGACCTATTCGGCAGCAGAGTTCGCCGCCGATGCGGCACGCGTCGTGGCCGGCATCGTGGCGCGAGGCCGCACGCCGATCCTGGCGGGGGGCACCGGCCTGTACTTCCGGGCCCTGCTGCAGGGGCTGTCGCCAATGCCGGAAGCTGATCCGGGTGTGCGCGAAGCGTTGGCGGCAGAGGCGGCCGAGCGTGGCTGGGCTGCCCTGCACAACGACCTGGCGGCGCTCGATCCGGCCGCGGCGGCGCGTATCCACGCCACCGACCCGCAGCGTATCCAGCGGGCGCTGGAGGTGTATCGGCTGACCGGCACCCCGATCAGCGAACTGCAGCGCCAACGGGGTGTCGCGCCGTTGCCGGTGCGCACCTTGAAGCTGATCCTGGCCCCGCGTGAGCGCGCCGTGCTGCACCAGCGCATCGAAGCCCGTTTCGACGCCATGCTGGCGCAGGGGTTCCTGGACGAAGTGCGCGCCCTGCGCGCCCTGCCGCAGATGGCCGCCGTGAGCGCGCCGCTGGACCTGCCCGCCGTGCGTGCGGTCGGCTACCGCCAGGCCTGGGAGTTCCTGGACGGGCAGGGCACGGCTGCCGGCTTCCGCGACAAGGGCATCTTCGCCACCCGGCAACTGGCCAAGCGACAGCTGACCTGGCTGCGCGGCGAGCTTGATGCCCGCTGGTTCGACCCTCATATCGACCACGAGCGGCTGGCCGACGCAGTCGCGACCTTCGTCGCACGCTGAACGGGCGTTGGGCCGTGTACCATCATGGTCCGGCGTGCGGCCTGGGGGCGCAGCACGTGTCGGCCACCCAATAAGAACAATAATCAGGAGTATGCAATGTCCAAGGGACAATCGCTGCAGGATCCTTTCCTGAACGCACTGCGGCGCGAACGCGTGCCGGTTTCGGTGTATCTGGTCAACGGTATCAAGCTGCAGGGCACGATCGAGTCGTTCGATCAGTTCGTGGTCCTGCTGCGCAATACCGTCAGCCAGATGGTCTACAAGCACGCCATCTCCACGGTGGTGCCGGCGCGTAACGTCAAGGTCGGCCCCGGTGGCGGCTACGTGCAGTCGGGTGAAAATGGTCAGGCGGGTGATGAAGCAGACGAGTAACAATGGAGCGGTGAATGTTTGACCGCTCGAAACGGGGCGAACATGCCCTGCTGATCCAGCCGCACTTCGGCAAGCTGGAAGAGGATGTGCTGGAAGAATTCGGCGATCTGGCCCGCTCGGCCGGGGCCAGCATCGCCGCGACCATCACTGCACGCCTGGACCGACCCAATCCGTCCACCCTGATCGGCAGCGGCAAGCTGGACGAGATCAAGGCGGCGGTCGAGGCGACCGGCGCTGACCTGATCCTGGTCAACCACGCACTCAGCCCGGGCCAGGAACGCAACCTGGAACGGTTCCTGGAACGCCGGGTGATCGACCGCACCGGTCTGATCCTGGACATCTTCGCCCAGCGTGCGCACAGCCACGAAGGCAAGCTGCAGGTCGAGCTGGCGCAGTTGCGCCATATCGCAACGCGTCTGGTGCGCGGCTGGACCCACCTGGAGCGCCAGCGCGGTGGCTCGATCGGCCTGCGGGGCCCGGGTGAAACCCAGCTGGAAACCGACCGCCGCCTGCTGCAGAAGCGGGTGGAACAGCTGCAGAAGCGGCTGGAGAAGGTGGAAGTGCAGCGCACCCAGATGCGCCGTGCGCGCGTGCGCAGCGAACTGCCGCGTGTGGCCCTGGTGGGCTACACCAACGCCGGCAAATCCACGCTGTTCAACGCGCTGACCGGTGCCGAGGCGTACGCGGCCGACCAGCTGTTTGCCACCCTGGATCCGACCGTGCGGCGCATTGCGGTGCCCGGTGGCAACGTGGTGCTGGCCGACACGGTGGGCTTCGTGCGCGACCTGCCGCATGACCTGGTGGCGGCGTTCCGCTCCACCCTGTCCGAGGCGCGCGAGGCGGATTTCCTGCTGCATATCGTCGATGCGGCCGATCCGCACCGCGAAGAGCGCATCGCCCAGGTGGACGAGGTGCTGGCCGCGGTGGGTGCAGGCGACCTGCCGCAGTTGCTGGTGTTCAACAAGATCGATCGCATTGACGGCGCGCAGGTGCGCCACGACGGCCAGGACGGCGTGCCCGACGAGGCACGTCGTGAGCGGGTCTGGATCTCAGCGCGTGACGGGCAGGGCCTGGAGCTGCTGCAGACCGTACTGGGCCGGCGTCTGGGCCTGCAGCACGTGACCGGCGAGCTGCGTCTGCCGCCCAGTGCCGGGCGTCTGCGTGCGCGCCTGCACCAGCTGGAAGTCATCCGCAGCGAGCAGGCCGATGAAGATGGCTGGTTGCTGCAGGTCGATCTGCCGATCGCCGAGGCCGAGAAGCTGGCGGCCAGCGCCGATGGCGCACCGATCCGCGCATTGCTGCCGGAAAAACTGCCGGAGTGGTGATGGCCGGGCTGGGGTCAGAGCCCGTTGCCTTGCAACGGGATCCGACCCCGTCGCTTTGCGGGATCCGACCCCGTCGCACAACCAGCCGATTACCGCACGCCAGCCGCCTGATGCTGCACACCGTCTTGCACATGGCGGGAGGATGATCCGAAGGTCGGCCCCCACGGCCCCCTTCGGAGTTCCCCATGTCGCAGGCCCCGGCCGCCGATCTGCCCCAGTACAGCGCTGCGGAGAAGCGCCATCGCGTCTTCGCCATCATGTCGGCCTCGTCCGGCAACCTGGTGGAGTGGTTCGACTTTTACGTCTACGCATTCTGCGCGATCTACTTCGCGGGAGCGTTCTTCCCCGCCTCCAATCCCACCGTGCAGTTGCTCAACACGGCTGGCGTGTTCGCGGCCGGCTTCCTGATGCGGCCGATCGGCGGTTGGCTGTTCGGTCGCATTGCCGACCGGCTGGGGCGCAAGAAGTCACTGCTGATCTCGGTCAGCATGATGTGCGGCGGTTCGCTGATGGTGGCCTGCCTGCCGACCTACGCGACCATCGGCGCGCTGGCGCCGGTGCTGCTGCTGGTGGCGCGGTTGATCCAGGGCCTGTCGGTGGGCGGCGAGTACGGCACCACAGCCACCTACATGAGCGAAGTCGCGCTGCGTGGCCAGCGCGGATTCTTCTCTTCGTTCCAGTACGTCACCCTGATCGGCGGCCAGCTGCTGGCCGTGCTGGTGATCGTCATCATGGAATCGGTGCTGAGCGAGGCCGAGATCCGTGCCTGGGGCTGGCGCATTCCGTTCGTGCTGGGCGCCGTCGCGGCCGTGGTGGCACTGCTGCTGCGGCGGACGCTGCACGAAACCCAGAGCGAATCGAGCCGCGATGACAAGGACGCGGGCACGCTGGGCGCGCTGTTCCGCGATCACAAGGCCGCCTTCTTCACCGTGCTCGGCTATACCGCAGGCGGCTCGCTGATCTTCTACACCTTCACCACGTACATGCAGAAGTTCCTGGTGAACACGGTGCATCTGCCGATCAAGACCGCCAGTTACGTGATGACCGGAGCGTTGTTCCTGTACATGTGCATGCAGCCGCTGTTCGGCATGTTGTCCGACCGCATCGGCCGCCGCACCAGCATGATGCTGTTCGGTGCGCTCGGCGCGCTCACCACCGTGCCGATTTTGATCACCCTGCAGCACGTCACCAGCCCGTGGGCGGCCTTCGGGCTGATCGTGCTGGCGCTGGCCATCGTCAGCTTCTACACCTCCATTTCCGGCATCGTGAAAGCCGAAATGTTCCCGCCCCAGGTGCGCGCGCTCGGGGTGGGCCTGGCCTATGCCATCGGCAATGCGGTGTTCGGCGGCAGCGCCGAGTACGCGGCGCTGGGGCTGAAGCAGCTGGGCCATGAGCAGCTGTTCTTCTGGTACGTCACCGTGATGATGGTCGTGGCCTTCCTGGTCAGCCTGCGTCTGCCGGCGCAGGCCCGCTACCTGCACCACGACCCTTGATGCGGCAGGACAGCGGCGCGGATCTGCGGTACAACGTGCCGTCGTTTCCGCGAAACCTGCCGATGTCCCTTCCTACCGATGCCGATCTCTACGCCCAGGCCGCCGCACTGGGGCAGCGCCTGCAGGACGCCGCGCTGCAGCTGGTCACCGCTGAAAGCTGCAGCGGTGGCTGGATCGCCAAGTGCATGACCGATGTCGCCGGGTCTTCGGCGTTCTTCGACTGCGGCATGGTGGTCTACAGCTACGAGGCCAAACAGCGGTTGCTGGGCGTGCGCGCGCAGACCCTGGAACAGTTCGGCGCGGTCAGCCGCGAAGCGGTGCTGGAAATGGTGTCCGGCGCGTTGGTCAATTCCGGCGCGGGCATCGCGGTGGCGGTGACCGGCATCGCCGGCCCGGGCGGTGGCAGCCCGGACAAACCGGTGGGCAGTGTCTGGATCGGTTGGAAGCGGCGGGGCGGCTATGCACGCGCGGAACTGTTCCAGTTCGAGGGTGACCGCGATGCCATCCGGCGGCAGACCGTGGCGGCGGCCTTGCACGGAATCGACGCCCAGCTGTGACATGCTGGCCCGGTACTTGACCGGAGGCGTCAGCGATGTGGGAAACACTGGGCACAGTCCGTGACCTGGGTCGGCTGCAGGAGATCGCGGCGGTCCTGATCCGCCATGGATTCGGTGACGTGGTGCGGCGCATCGGCCTGGCCAGCGTGCTGGAGCGCGCCGGCCGCCTGCTGCACTGGAACGAGGAAGGCCAGCAGAAGCTGCGCATGACCGCACCGGTGCGGGTGCGCAGCGCCCTGCAGGACCTGGGGCCGACATTCGTGAAACTGGGGCAGGTGCTGGCCACCCGCGTGGACCTGTTGCCGCCGGACTGGATCGCCGAGCTGTCCGAACTGCAGAACGCGGTTCCCGCCCTGCCGTACGCGGCCATCCGTGAACAGCTGGAGGCCGACCTGGGGGCGCCGCCGGCGCAGGTGTTCGCCTTCCTGGATGAAACGCCGATGGCGGCCGCCTCGCTGGCGCAGGCACATAGGGCACGCCTGCATGACGGCAGCGAGGTGGTGTTGAAAGTGCGCCGGCCCGGCATCCGTGACGTGGTCGAAGCCGACCTGCGGCTGCTGGCGCGCCTGGCCGAGATCGTGGAAGCGCGCCTTCCAGACCTGCGCCGCTACCGGCCGGGCGAGGTCGTGCAGCAGTTCACCGTATCGCTGCGCCGCGAGCTGGATTTCGCTGCCGAGTGCCGCAACGCCGAGCGCATCGCCCGCAATTTCCAGGGGCGCGACGACATCCTGGTTCCCTCGGTGCACTGGCAGTGGACCTGCGAAAGCCTGAACGTACAGGACTTCGTGGACGGCATTCCCGGCCGCGATCTGGCCGCGGTGGACGCCGCTGGACTTGACCGGCGCGCATTGGCGCGGCGCGGCGCCGATATCGTGTTGAAGATGGTGCTCGAGGACGGCAGCTTCCATGCCGACCCGCATCCCGGCAACATCATCTACCTGCGCGACGGCCGGATCGGGGTGATCGATTTCGGCATGGTCGGCGCGCTGTCCGAAGTGCGCCGCTTCCAGGTCGCCCAGCTGCTGCACGGGCTGGTGGAGCAGGACCCGCAGGGGGTGGCCGACGTGCTGCTGGACTGGGCCGGTGGCGTGGAGGTGGATGAAAACCGGCTGCAGCACGACATCAGCCAGTTCGTGGACCAGTACCGTGGGGTACCGCTGAAGGACCTGCGCATTGGCCTGATGCTGGGCGACATCACCCAGCTGCTGCGCAGCTACAGCCTGACCCTGCCGGCCGACCTGGCGCTGATGATCAAGGCGTTCCTGACCCTGGAGGGGATGGGCCGGCAGCTGGACCCGGAGTTCGACATGGCCAGCGCGGCGCGGCCGTTCCTGGAGCGCGTGGTGCTGCAGCGTTACGCCCCGCGGGCGCTGATCAAGCGTGGCCGCCGCTCCCTGCAGGGCATGATCGAGCTGGCCGGAGAGCTGCCCCGCGACCTGCGCAAGCTGGTGCAGGCCGCGCGCCGTGGTCGCCTGCAGTTGAAAGTGGAAACCAGCGCCCTGCAGGGTTTCGGCGATCAGGTGAACCGGGCCGCCAACCGGCTGGTGATGGGCATCGTCACCGCCGCGCTCATCATCGGCTCGTCCATCGTGATGCACAGCGTGGGCGGCATCTCCAGCCGCTGGCTGCTGGCCCTGGGGGTGTGCGGCTTCGTCGGTGCGGGGCTGTGCGGGGTGTGGATCCTGTTCTCGATATGGAGAAGCGGTAAACACACATGAGTGTGTTTACCGCGGAATCGCTGCGCGATTCCTGTAGGGCCGAGCCATGCTCGGCTGCTCTTGCCCAGGTCAGTCCAGCCCAGCCCAGCCATTCGCCACATTGCCGAGCATGGCTCGGCACCGCAGATGTCGCCGTGTCGTCTGCGGCACTTGCGGTCCTGCTTGTTAGTAGTAATACTACTAACCATGGACCTGACCGACACCCAGCAGGCGATCCTGCAGTTGATCGCCGAGCGTATCGAGAGCGAGGGCGCACCGCCGTCGCAGACTGAAATCGCACGCGCCTTCGGCTTCAAGGGCGTACGCGCGGCCCAGTACCACCTGGAGGCACTGGAACAGGCCGGGGCGATCCGTCGCATCCCGGGCCAGGCCCGCGGCATCCGCCTGGTGCAGGCGCCGCCGGTGGAAAAGCTGGCCGAGCCGGGGCTGCCCGACAGCGTCCTGCGGCTACCGGTACTGGGCCGTGTCGCGGCCGGTCTGCCGATCGGTGCGGACATCGGCTCGGACGATTTCGTGGTGTTGGACCGGGTGTTCTTCTCGCCCGCGCCGGATTACCTGCTGAAGGTGCAGGGCGACTCGATGATCGACGAAGGCATCTTCGACGGTGACCTGATCGGTGTGCACCGCACCCGCGACGCCCATTCCGGGCAGATCGTGGTGGCCCGCATCGATGACGAGATCACCGTCAAGCTGCTGAAGATCGCCAAGGACCGCATCCGTCTGCTGCCGCGCAACCCCGACTACAAGCCGATCGAAGTCCTGCCCGACCAGGACTTCGCGATCGAAGGTCTGTACTGCGGCCTGCTGCGGCCCAACCGTTGACCCGTTCCACTGCACATTTCCCCGCGGTCTTTTGTGGCGATTCTCTGGTTCCACTGAGGTTGGTACGGATGTCCGATAATTCTTTTCAGAGCGCCGGGCAGAATCTCAGCCTGTGCGATACGTCCGACTTAAAGTGAACCCATGGCAAAGAAGACCCCCAAAGACAGCACCCCCAACGACATGACCTCTGCAAGGACCAATACGATGGACGAGAACAAGAAGCGCGCCTTGGCTGCTGCTCTGGGCCAGATCGAGAAGCAGTTCGGCAAGGGATCGGTGATGCGCATGGGCGACCGAGTGGTCGAGCCCGTCGAAGCCATCCCGACCGGTTCGCTGATGCTCGACATCGCACTGGGCATCGGCGGTCTGCCGAAGGGCCGTGTCGTTGAAATCTATGGTCCGGAATCGTCGGGCAAGACCACCCTGACGCTGCAGGCCATTGCTGAATGCCAGAAGATGGGCGGCACCGCGGCCTTCATCGATGCCGAGCATGCCCTTGACCCGATCTACGCCGCCAAGCTGGGCGTGAACGTGGACGACCTGCTGCTGTCGCAGCCCGATACCGGTGAGCAGGCGCTGGAAATCGCCGACATGCTGGTGCGTTCGGGTTCGGTGGACATCCTGGTGATCGACTCGGTTGCCGCGCTGACCCCGAAGGCTGAAATCGAAGGCGAAATGGGCGATCAGCTGCCGGGCCTGCAGGCCCGCCTGATGAGCCAGGCCCTGCGCAAGCTGACCGGCAACATCAAGCGTTCCAACACGCTGGTGATCTTCATCAACCAGCTGCGCATGAAGATCGGCGTGATGATGCCGGGCCAGAGCCCGGAAACCACCACCGGCGGCAATGCGCTGAAGTTCTACGCCTCGGTCCGTCTGGATATCCGCCGCATCGGTGCGATCAAGAAGGGCGACGAGATCATCGGCAACCAGACCAAGATCAAGGTCGTCAAGAACAAGCTGGCGCCGCCGTTCAAGCAGGTCATCACTGAAATCCTGTACGGCGAGGGCATCAGCCGCGAGGGCGAACTGATCGACATGGGCGTGGACGCCAAGTTGGTCGAGAAGGCAGGCGCCTGGTACAGCTACGGCGAAGAGCGTATCGGCCAGGGCAAGGACAACGCCCGCGGCTATCTGCGCGACAACCCGTCCGTGGCTGCCAAGCTGGAAGCCGAGCTGCGCGAGAAGTTCCAGCCGGCCGAAGCCGTGCGCGAAGAAGGCGACGACGACGGCGACGACGAGTAAGTCTTGCTGTGGGGCAGGGCGGCGCCGTCAGTGACGTTGCCCTGTCCCGCAGGTTCGAATCGCCCACGGATGGGCTGGGTGCCACGGACGGCGCCACCCTTGGAGTAACCGATGTCCGACGCTGACGACGTCCCCACCGGCCGCAAGCGCCGGCCCCGCGAGCAGACGCCGGTGCAGCGCGCCCTGGGCCTGCTGGTGCGGCGTGAGCATTCCCGCAAGGAATTGACCCGCAAGCTGACCGCCCGCGGGATCGAGGACGAGGCGGCCCAGGCCGCCGTGGCCAAGCTGACCGAGGCCGGCTGGCAGGACGACGCCCGTTTTGCCGAAAACCTGGTACGCATGCGCGCCAATACCGGTTATGGCCCGATCCACGTGCGCGCTGAGCTGGGTACCCATGGCCTGGACAGTGCGGCCATCAGCGCCGCCATGGACAGCTACGAGGGCGATTGGCAGGAGAACGCTCGCGATCTGGTCCGCCGCCGCTTCGGCGAGGACGGTCCACAGGACCTGGCCCAGCGCCGCAAGGCCGCCGATCTGCTGGCCCGCCGGGGCTTCGACGGCGACACCATCCGCCGCGCCACCCGCTTCGACCCGGATGACTGAGACTGGCGGCGCCGGGCCTGCTACCCTTTAGGTTTTCGGCGGTCCGTCGCGACCCCGGCCAGTGCGGCCGGCGGTGCGGGGTCGCCGGCCCGCAGACTGCCAGCCCCCAATGAACGCATCCGTCAAATTCACGACCTCCCAGATCCGCAGCGATTTCCTTGAATTCTTCAAGGGCAAAGGCCACACCATCGTGCCGTCCGCGCCGCTGGTGCCGGGCAACGATCCGACCCTGCTGTTCACCAACTCCGGCATGGTGCAGTTCAAGGACGTGTTCCTTGGCGCGGAAAAGCGCAGCTACGTGCGCGCGGCCGACGTGCAGCGCTGCCTGCGCGCCGGCGGCAAGCACAACGACCTGGACCAGGTGGGCTACACCGCGCGCCACCACACCTTCTTTGAAATGCTGGGCAACTGGTCCTTCGGTGACTACTTCAAGAAGGACGCCATTGCCTGGGCTTGGGAACTGCTGACCCAGGTCTGGAAGCTGCCGGCCGAGCGCCTGCTGGTCACCGTCTACCAGACCGACGACGAAGCCTATGCGCTGTGGCGCGACATGGTCGGCATTCCCGAAGAGCGCATCGTGCGCATCGGCGACAACAAGGGTGCCCCGTTCGCCTCGGACAACTTCTGGCAGATGGCCGATACCGGTCCCTGCGGCCCGTGCACCGAGATCTTCTATGACCATGGCGACCATATCGCCGGTGGCCCCCCGGGTTCGCCGGACGAAGACGGCGACCGCTTCATCGAGATCTGGAACCTGGTCTTCATGCAGTTCGACCGCCAGCCCGACGGCACCCTGGTGCCGCTGCCGGCGCCGTGCGTGGATACCGGCATGGGCCTGGAACGCCTGGCGGCGATCCTGCAGCACGTGCACACCAACTACGAGATCGACCTGTTCCAGGCGCTGATCCGCAAGGCCAGCGAACTGACCGGCACCGCCGATCTGGAAAACAAGTCGCTGCGCGTGATCGCCGATCACATCCGCGCCTGTTCGTTCCTGATCGTCGACGGCGTGCTGCCGTCCAACGAAGGCCGTGGCTATGTCCTGCGCCGCATCATCCGCCGCGCCCTGCGCCACGGCTGGATGCTGGGCGTGCGCCAGCCGTTCTTCAGCAAGCTGGTGCCGACCTTGGTCGAGCAGATGGGCGAAGCCTACCCGGAACTGCCGGCCGCCGTGGACACCGTCACCCGTGCCCTGCAGGCCGAAGAGGAGCGTTTCGCCGAAACCCTCGACGCCGGCATGAAGATCTTCGAAGACGTGGCGGCCAAGGCCGGCAACGGCGTCATTCCGGGCGTCGACGCCTTCCGCCTGTACGACACCTATGGCTTCCCGCTGGACCTGACCCAGGACATCGCCCGCGAGCGCGAGCTGACCGTGGACATCGCCGGTTTCGACGCGGCCATGGAACAGCAGCGCGAAACGGCGCGTGCCGCAGGCAAGTTCGGTGGCGGCGTGACCCTGCCGGCCGAACTGGTGGCGACCCTCACCCCGACCTCGTTCCTGGGCTACGACCGCCTGCAGGCCGATGGCCTGACCGTGCTGGCCGTGCTGAAGGATGGTCGCCCGGTGTCCTCGGCTGACGCCGGCGATGCGGTCATCGTGATTACCGACAAGACCCCGTTCTATGCCGAATCCGGCGGCCAGGTGGGCGATACCGGTGTGCTGAGCGGCGCCGGCGTGCGCCTGGACGTGACCGACACGCAGAAATTCGCCGGCCAGTTCCATGGCCACGTCGGCACCCTGGCCGAAGGCGGTCTGAAGGTGGGCGACGTGCTGGCGGGCCAGGTCGATGGCGAGCGCCGTGGCGCCACCATCCTCAACCACTCGGCTACCCACCTGCTGCATGCCGCCCTGCGCGAAGTGCTGGGCACCCACGTGCAGCAGAAGGGCTCGCTGGTGGCCCCGGACCGCCTGCGCTTCGACTTCTCGCATTTCCAGCCGATCTCGGCCGAGGAACTGGCGGTCATCGAGCGCAAGGTCAACCAGCAGGTGCGCGCCAACAATGCTGCCGAAGTGCACAACATGGGCATGCAGGAAGCTTTGGACTTCGGCGCCATGGCGCTGTTCGGCGAGAAGTACGGCGAAAACGTGCGCGTGCTGAAGATGGGTGACTACTCCACCGAACTGTGTGGCGGTACCCATGTCGGCCGCACCGGCGATATCGGTCTGTTCAAGATCACCTCCGAAGGCGGTGTCTCGGCCGGCGTGCGCCGCATCGAGGCGGTGACCGGGCAGGGCGCGCTGGACTACGTGGATGCCGAAGAGGCCCGCCTGGCCGAAGCGGCCGAACTGCTGGGCGGCAGCGCTGCCGATGTGGTTGAGAAGATCCGTGCGCTGGGCCAGCGCCAGAAGCAGCTGGAACGCGAACTGGAAGCGGTCAAGGCCAAGGTTGCCGCCGGCGCCACCGCTGACCTGTCCAGCCAGGCGGTCGAAGTGGCCGGGGTGAAGGTGCTGGCCGCGCGCCTGGAGGGCTTCGATACCAAGGCGTTGCGCGATGCCATCGACCGCCTGAAGCATCAGCTGGGTGACGCGGTGATCGTGCTCGCCGGTGCCCAGGATGGCAAGGCGGCCCTGGTTGCTGGCGTGAACGGCAGTGCAATGGGCAAGGTCAAGGCCGGGGAACTGTTGTCCCATATCGCTGGTCAGATCGGGGGCAAGGGCGGCGGACGCCCGGACCTCGCCCAGGGTGGTGGCGAGGACGGGCCCGCCCTTGCTACCGCGCTGTCCGCGGTCGTCGAATGGGTCAGCCCCCGCCTGTGATGAATGCCCGGCCGTCCCCCTCCTTGTAGGAGCGGGACGGCTGACGGTACCATTGCGGAATCTTTTCCCTTTGTCGTGGGGGCGCTTCTTGACGGAGCGTCAAGCCGGTGGGGGATACCCTTCCACACGGTTCCATGGAGACTCTCAAAAATGTTGATCCTCACTCGCCGCGTTGGCGAAACCCTGATGATCGGTGACTCGGTCAGCGTCACTGTTCTGGGCGTCAAGGGCAATCAGGTGCGCATCGGCATCACTGCGCCGAAGGACGTTGCCGTGCATCGCGAAGAGATCTACCAGCGCATCCAGCGCGGTGACGAAGCCGGCAGCACCGGCAACGAAAATTCTGCCGAATAAAGCTTTACCTTCGCGTCTGATTAACGTTATGATTCACGCCCCGCTGAGGTGCAACGCACCAGACGCGGCGAAAACCCCGGAGCGATGCCCGAGTGGCTGAAGGGGCTCCCCTGCTAAGGGAGTATAGGGTCAAAAGCTCTATCGAGGGTTCGAATCCCTCTCGCTCCGCCAGATACAAGAAAGCGCCCGCAGATTTCCGATCTGCGGGCGTTTTTCGTTGTGCGCGTTTCTCTGCGTGCTGCTGTCTGTCGCATGCATGTCTCGACACTTGCGGCTCGCCGGGCGCGCTGCTCTTCACGGCGTTGTGCAGCTTCGCCGTATCATCGAACCGTCGAACACAGCGACCGTCACTGCCTTGGATTCCCTGCAGAACTTCCATCCCGCCACACGTGACTGGTTCCGTTCCTCGTTCGCAGCATCGACGCCGGTGCAGGAGCAGGCGTGGGCCTCGATCGCTGCAGGCCAGCACACGCTGGTGGTCGCGCCCACCGGCTCCGGGAAGACGCTGGCGGCCTTCCTGCACGCGATCGATCAGGTGTTCGCCGAGCGCGATGGCGATGCACGCCGCGACCCCGCGGCCAGGCCCGTATCGCGCACGCGCGTGCTGTACCTGTCGCCGATCAAGGCGCTGGGCAGCGATGTGCAGCGCAACCTGCAGGTGCCGCTGCAGGGCATCAGTGCGCGCCGCAGTGAACGCGGCGACCCGGCCGTTGCGCTTACCGTGGCCATGCGTACCGGTGATTCCAGCAGCAGCGACCGCGCGCGGCTGCTGCGGCGTCCGCCGGACATCCTGATCACCACGCCCGAGTCGCTGTACCTGATGCTGACGTCACAGGCGCGGGAGATCCTGCGCGATGTGCATACGGTCATCCTCGATGAGATCCATGCCGTGGCCGGCGGCAAGCGGGGCTCGCACTTGGCCCTCAGCCTGGAACGGCTGGATGCCTTGCTGCAGGTGCCCGCACAGCGCATCGGCCTGTCTGCCACGGTGCGCCCGGTGCAGGGCCTGGCCGCCTTCCTCGGCGGCGATCGCCCGGTGCAGGTGGTGCAGCCGCCTTCGCAGCGGCAGTTGCAGCTGAAGATCGTGGTGCCGGTGGAGGACATGACCGACCTGGCCATGCACGGCCCGGTGCAAGGGCGAGGGGCCGGCACACGCGTGGGGTCGATCTGGCCGCACGTGGAGGCCAGCATCCTCGATAACGTGATGCAGCATCGCTCAACGATCGTCTTTGCCAATTCGCGCGGCGTGGCCGAACGGCTCACCGCGCGGCTCAACGAGCTGCATGCCGAGCGCACGAGCGCGGGAAACGCGAGCGACACCGAAGGTGCGGCCGCAACCGCGTACGGATCATTTACCGGCAGCACGGTGAACCGCGTCACGGCATCCGACGCGGTGATCGCGCGCTCGCACCATGGCTCGGTGTCCAAGGAGCAGCGCGCCGCCATCGAGCAGGCGCTGAAGACGGGTGAACTGCGCTGCGTCGTAGCGACGTCCAGCCTCGAGCTGGGCATCGACATGGGCCTGGTGGATCTGGTCATCCAGGTGGCGGCGCCGCCGTCGGTGTCCAGTGCACTGCAGCGGGTGGGGCGTGCGGGACACCAGGTGGGCGGTATGTCGCGCGGCCTGCTCTACCCGCGTACACGACGTGACCTGGTCGATGCCGCCGTGGTGGTGGACAGCATGCTGGAGGGCCGCATCGAAGCCATCGATCCACCGCGCAACCCGCTTGATGTGCTGGCCCAGCAGACCGTTGCCGCGGTGGCGATGGAGCCACTCGATGCGGAGGCCTGGTTTGCACGGGTCTGCCGCGCGGCGCCTTACCGCACGTTGCCCCGCAGTGCGTTCGATGCGGTGCTGGACATGTTGGCCGGACGCTATCCGTCCGACGAATTCGCGGGCTTCCGCCCGCGCCTGGTGTGGGACCGGAAAACAGGCACGTTGACCGCTCGTCCCGGTGCCCGGCAGCTGGCGATCACCAGTGGCGGCACGATCCCGGACCGCGGCATGTACACCGTGGTGCTGCCCGAGGGCGAAGAGCAGGCCGGCTCGCGTCGGGTGGGCGAGCTGGACGAGGAGATGGTGCACGAGTCGCGGGTGAACGATGTGATCACTCTCGGCGCCACGTCCTGGCGCATCGACCAGATCACCCTCGACCAGGTCGTGGTGACACCCGCACCCGGGCGCTCGGCGCGGCTGCCGTTCTGGCGTGGCGAGGGCATGGGGCGCCCGGCCGAACTGGGGCAGGCCACCGGCGCGTTCCTTGCCGAACTGGAAGCCGATCCGTGCGTCGCCGGCGAGCCGTCACCGGCGCTGCTGGCACGGCTGCGCGGGCGAGGCCTGGACGACAGTGCGATCGGCAACATGCTGGCGCTTGTTGCCGAGCAGCAGCAGGCGACCGGCGTGCTGCCGACCGACCTGCGCCTGGTGGTCGAGCGCTGCCGCGATGAACTGGGCGATTGGCGGCTGATGCTGCATTCGCCCTACGGACGTCGCGTGCACGACCCCTGGGCACTGGCGGTGGCCGCGCGGCTGCGCGAGCAGGCGGGCATCGACCCGGCCGTGGTGGCCAGCGACGATGGCATCATCGTGCGCATGCCTGACCGCAGCGGCGCTGCGCCGGGCGCGGGCGTCTTTCTGTTCGACGCGGCCAGCCTGCGCCGCACCATCACGCTGTCGGTTACCGGGTCTGCGTTGTTCGCCGCGCGTTTCCGTGAGTGCGCCTCGCGTGCCCTGCTGCTGCCGCGCCGCACGCCGGGCAAGCGCTCGCCGTTGTGGCAGCAGCGACTGCGTGCGGGGCAGTTGCTGGAGATCGCGCGTGGCCACGAGGGTTTTCCCATTCTGGTCGAGACCGCGCGCGAATGCCTGCAGGATGTCTACGACCTGGACGCGCTGGATGCACTGATGTTGCGCGTGCAGGCCGGACAGGTCCAGGTGGTCGAAGTGGAGACGGCCGTGCCGTCGCCCTTCGCGGCGGACCTGTTGTTCGGCTATGTCGCCGAGTTCATGTACGAAGCCGACGTGCCCCTGGCTGAGCGCCGTGCATCGGTGTTGTCGCTCGACAGTGGCCTGCTCGCCGAGCTGCTCGGCCAGGTCGACCTCGGTGAGCTGTTGGACGATGAGGTGGTGGCCACCGTCGCGCGTGAACTGCAGCGGTTGGACCCGCCCCGCCACGCGCGTGGCAGCGAAGGCGTGGCCGACCTGCTGCGCGAGCTTGGTCCATTGCCGGCCAGCGACATCGCGCAGCGCATCACCGAACCCACGCAGGTGGTGGCCTGGCTGCAGGTGTTGCAGGCTGCTGGGCGTGCCATCCGCGTGACCGTTGCCGGTGTTGAACAGTGGGCAGCAGTGGAGGACGCCGCACGGCTGCGCGATGCCCTCGGGATCGAACCGCCCGCGGACATTGCCGAGGTGTTCCTGGCATCGGTGGTGGATCCACTGGGTGACCTGCTCGGCCGGCACGCGCGCCACTCTGGGCCCTTCAGCAGCGGCAGCGTGGCGGCCCGCTTTGGATTGGGCGTGGCGGTGGTGGACGATGCGCTGCAGCTGTTGCAGGAGCAGGGCCGGATCATTCGGGGGCGCTTCGGCCTTGACCGTCGCCAGCCCCCTGGCAACGCCGCCCCGCCTTCGCCGCGCGCGGCCCATGAATGGGTGGCCGCCGATGTGCTGCAGCGGTTGCGGCTGCGCTCGCTGCAGGCCGCCCGTGAGGCAACGCGGCCGGTACCGGTGGACGCCTATGTTGGCGTATTGCTGGAAGGGCAGGGTGTGCTGCCGAACGCCACGCCTGGCTGGGGCAGCGACGCCGTGCTGCAGGTGATCGCGCAACTGGCGGGGCTGCCGCTGCCGGCATCGCTGTGGGAGCAGCAGGTGCTGCCTGCGCGGGTGCCCGGCTACACGCCCGCGCTGCTGGACGAACTACTGGCCACCGGTACGGTGCTCTGGGCCGGCCACGGCCGCCTGGGCGATGATGATGGACGGGTGTCGCTGCACCTACGCGATCGTGCGGCCGAAACCCTGCCGCTCATGGACAGCGATGACATCCCATCGCCGATGCAGCAGGCGATCCTGAAGGTGCTGGCTGCAGGCGGTGCGTTCTTCGCCCACCAGCTGGCGATGCAGGTACAGCCGCATCTCGGGGATGCAGGCAGTGCAGGCGAGGATTTCCAGACGGCGCTGTGGCAGCTGGCGTGGCGCGGGCAGATCAGCAGTGACCTGTGGGCACCGCTGCGCGCGCCCGACGGCGTGCGCCCGGCGCGGACGCGGCCGATGTCCGTTTCCCGCCGGCGTCGCGACGTTGCCTTCATGCCCTTGGCGACGGGAAGCGCGGGACTGGCGCTGGCCAGCAGCGCGGGGCCGACGCTGGCCGGGCGCTGGTCGCTGCTGCCACAGGAGCGGGCCAATGACACGGTGCGTGCGCTGGCGCAGACCGAAGCGCTGCTGGACCGCTACACGGTGCTCACCCGCAGCGCGGCGATGAGCGAGGCCGTGGCCGGCGGCTTCCCGGCACTGCGGCCGGTGCTGCGCAGCATGGAGGACGCGGGCCAGCTGCTGCGCGGGCGCTTCGTGCAGGGGATGGGCGGTGCCCAGTTCGCCCAGCGCGCAGACATCGACCACCTGCGTGTCTGTGCCGAACGTGCGGATGGCCCTGGCGGATGGGTTGCGCTGTCCGCGCTGGATCCGGCCAACCCGTTCGGCAGCCTGTTGCCTTGGCCGCAGACCCTGGCCGGTTCGCGGCCGGTGCGACGCGCCGGTGCGCTGGTGGTGATCGGTGAAGGTCGGCTGCAGCTGTACCTGCCGCAAGGGGGACGCCAGCTGTCCAGTTGGATCGATGACACGGACGAGAGCGCTGCAGCGCGCTGGACGGCGGCGGCACAGGCGCTGGCCGTCGGCCTGCGGCGCGGTCGGCGGCTGTCCTTCACGCTGCAGCGGATCAATGCCGAGCCGGTTCACCGCGGCCTTGCCGTGGACGCGCTGCGCGCGGCGGGGTTCAGCAGTGAGCCGCGCGGGCTGGGCTGGAACGGCTGACGTCCCGCCCAGCGCGAGCGTGAACAGGCGGCTGGGTGAAACTGTGTTCCAGTGTGCGCACGGGTTGCCGCAGATCCTTCTTCACTTGAACGGAGACTTGCATGAAGCTGTTGTCCGCTGTGCTGCTGTCCGCGCTGTCACTGCAGGCCGGTGCTGCTGTCGCTGCCGATGCCTCCCCGTCGCCACTGCTGGGCCGCTGGTTGCTGGACGTCTCCACGTCGGCCCTGCCGGAAGCACAGCGTCCGAAGCAGGTGGTGCTGGAATTCAAGGATGCCGGTGGCGGCCGCTGGAGCTCGCACGTGGACATCGTGCTGCACGATGGCAAGACCATGAAGTCCGACGGCACGCTGTCGCTGGATGGCACGCCGGGCCCGCTGTCGGGCACCTACGGCGCTGACCAGGCCAACCTCAAGCTGCCGTCGCCGTCCACCTTGGTGATGCAGCTGGTCGACCATGGCGCCCCCGCGTCCACGCGCATCTACACGATCGCGGCCGACCCGTCGACGATGACCGAGACCAAGGCGTTCTACACCCACGAGGGCACGCCGATCCTGCAGACCAACCTGTTCCGGCGCCTGCCCTGAGCGAACGCTCGCGCAGGGCAGGCGCCGCGTGCCCGCGCAGGGATTCAGCTGTGCTCGAAGCGCAGCGGCTGGCTGCCCATCGCCGGGTCGCTGCTGCCGGGGCGACCATCTTCGGCGCGACCGGCCAGGCGCAGCTGCTGCTCACCGGCCTGCAGGTGCAGGTCATACCAGCCCGCAGTGGGTGCGGCATTCCAGTCCAGCACCTGTTCGGCACCGGCGGCCAGCGACAGCGTCTGTTCCGGCATGTGGCCGGCGTAGGCACCGGCGCTCACGCGGACCGTCTGCGTAGTGGTGCCCGGATTGCGCAACGACAGCCGCAGCTTGGCGTCGCTGTGCTGCACCCACGCCTGAAGTGCAGGCGCACCCGCATTTCCCTGGAAGTGGCGATGGAAGCCGTTCGGGCCCAGCACCCACAGGTCGTAGCGCCCCTGTGCATCCAGCGGCCAGTGGTCCTGCAACGGCTTCCCCGGCAGCAGGGTATAGCGCCGCGGAATCTGTTCCAGCCGCAGGCGGTCGTACACGTGCAGCACGGCAGCAGCGCCTTCGCACGACAGCGCCAGGCCGATGCTGTCGGTATCGCGCGACTGCACCTGCACCTGCGGGCGATAGGGCAGCGCACGCGCCGGGCGCACGCCGCGTTCCTGCCGCGCAGGCTGCAGATCGTCCGGCAATGCCGGCACGGTACGCCCAGGCAAGGTGGCGGCGCGGGCGGCCACCGCGCTGACATCGGGCAGGGCGCGCACGAACGGCCGGGTGTCGCGCTGGGCGAAGTCGAACGCGTTGACCAGATCACCGCTGACCGCGCGCCGCCACGGTGAGATGTCCGGGCAGGCCACCCCGAAGCGGCGCTCGATCAGGCGCAGCACCGAGGTATGGTCATACACCTGCGAGTCGACCCAACCCCCGCGGCTCCAGGGCGAGATCACATACAGCGGCACGCGCGGCCCCAGTCCATAGGGTCGGCCGCGCAGGTCGGCGTCGTCGTACTTCTCATCGCCCGGCGCCGGATGCAGGTGGTATTCGCCTTCGGTACTGACCGCAGAAGCGCCGGCCCAGCCATCGCCCTGCGCGGACGGCGGTGCCGGCGGCGGCATGTGGTCGAAGAAGCCGTCGTTCTCGTCGAACATCAGCAGCAGCGCGGTACGGCTCCACACCTCAGGATCGGCGGTAAGCGCATCGAGCACGCGCGCGGTGTAGGCCGCACCCTGGGCGGGGCTGGACGGTCCGGGATGCTCGCTGCCGGCGGCGTCGGCAATGATGAAGCTGACCTGCGGCAGCGTTCCGTCGATCACATCCTGGCGCAGCTGTGCCAGACCGCGGCTGCTGACCGCGCGGCTGCGCAGTTGCGGGTCATGTCCTTCAGCGCCGCGGTAGGCCTGGCGGAACGCTTCGAAGCCGGCCAGCGGGTTGTCGGTGAAGTTGTCGTCCATGTCCTGGTAGATCTGCCAGGACACGCCGGCCTGCTGCAGGCGTTCCACGTAGCTGGCCCAGCGGTACGACTGCGGGTGCCCGCCGTACTCGGGGAAGTTGTCGTGGGAATTGGCGATCACTGGGCCACCGGCCCGTGCAAAGGCATCGTTGTGGCCGGTCCACAGGAACACGCGGTTCGGGTTGGTGCCGGCCTGCATGGCGCAGTGGTAGGCATCGCAGACGGTGAACGCTTCGGCCAGGGCGAACTGGAACGGCAGGTCGGACCGCTGGAAATAGCCCATCGCGTGGTTCTGCTTGGCCTGGGGCCAGTGCGCCATGCGCCCGTGGTCCCAGGCGCGCTGCGCGTCGGGCCAGGTATGCGGGGTGCCTTCCACGCGCATGTAGCCGAAGTGCCGGGCCGTATCCAGGGCGAAGGGCGCGATCGCCCGGTTGCCGTCGGCATCGGGCTGCAGCCACAGCGTGCGCGGCCCCTCGGCCCCGGCCAGCGGCGGTGCCGGCGCTACGAACCGATCACCGAAACCGCGCACGCCGGGCAGGGTGCCGAAGTAGTGGTCGAACGAGCGGTTCTCCTGCATGAACACCACGATGTGCTGCAGGTCCTGCAGGCTGCGCGTATGCGCCGCCGGGGCGATCGCCGCGGCCCGGGCAATGCTGGGCAGCAGCGGGGAAAGGCCGGCAGCCACGCCGGCCTGCAACAACCGGCGTCGGCCGAAATCCGTCACGGGTTTGCTCACAGATCCACACGGAAAGAGATGCCAACGGTACGCGGCGCGCCGATGAAGGCGGAATCGCGACCATCCACCCCTGCAAGATACCGCTTGTCGGTCAGGTTGCTCACCACCAGGTTGGCGCCCATGCCCTTCAGGCGCGGCGACAGGCCCTGCAGGTCGAAGCCGATGTTGGCGTTGAAGACGGTGGCCGAGGGCAGCGTGTTGACGTTGGCCGCATCCAGGTAGCGGCGGCCCAGGTAGCGCCCGGACAGGCCGAAGTTCCAGTTCGCGCCCTGCCAGTCGGCCGACAGCACCAGGGTGTTTTCCGCCTGCCCGATCACCTTGGCGCCGTCGACGATGCCCAGTTCGGTATCGCGGGCGGCATCACCGCTGCCCAGATAGGTGGAGCGGTTGTAGGTGTAGGCGGCATTGATCCGCCAGCCGTTGTCCCAGCCGTAGCCGAACGCGGCTTCCAGGCCATTGCTTTCCACGCCGCCGAAGTTCTCGTACACGCCATCGGTCTCGTCCAGGTAGTCGATGCCACTGACCAGGCCGGCCGGCAGGTAGACGATGCGGTTGTCGAAGCGGATGTTGTACAGGGTGACCGATGCGGTCAGCGGCCAGCGGCTGATGCGCAGGCCCAGTTCGATGTTGTCGGCCGTTTCCGGTTCCACGTTGCGGAAGCGCTGCGGGTCGGTCTCGCCCAGCACCCCGGACGGGATGGCCGCGAAGTTCTGCGAGAAGCCGGCGAACAGCTCCATGCCTTCCGGGCCGGGGGCCCAGGTGAAGCCGGTGGACAGCAGCGGGTCGGACTTCGAGTCGCTGCTGATCTGTTCGTTGGCACCGATGGTGCGCCGGCGCGACTGGTCGACGAAGAACTGCTTCACGCCCAGGCGTGCGCTGAACGGGCCGAGGCGCGCCACATCCTCGATGTAGTACATCTGCTCATCGACCTTGTAACGATCATCGAACTGCACCCAGTACGGCTGGTGGTCGAAGCCGATGTTCTGGCCGACGCTGAGCAGGCGGTGCCAGTCGCGGCGCGCCGTACGGTCCAACTTCTCCACCCACAGGCCGCCACGGATCGTGTTGTCCACGCTGCCGAAGGTCTGCCGCCATTCCACGTCTGCGGTGACGCCCATGCGGTCGTTGTCGTAATGGGTGTGTCGGTAGGACTGCGCACCCAGCACGTTGCCGGCGTAGCAGTTCGGATCGTACTCGGCGCTGAAGCCGGCGCGCGGCGTGCAGCCGGCAATCGGCTGGGCGGCGCTGCCGTCGGGGTTCACGAAGTAGATCTGGCCCAGGTTGCCGCCGCCGTACACGGTGCGGCCGCCCAGGTATTCCGATTCCGGGCGGCCGGCGCCGTCGGCGCTGACATCGGCCAGGTAGGGCGGCAGCCAGTCGCCGCGGCCCTGCATGCGGTGGCCGTAGGCCGCCATCGAGGCCTTGAAGCCGTTGCCGCCGTCGAAGGCGGCGCGCAGGTAGCCGAAGGTGTTCTCGCGCAGGGCGCGCGAACCGGAGCGGTAGTTCTGGTCCAGGTAGGGAATGCCGGTGAGGCTGCCGACCAGATTGTCGCGGTTGGGCTGGGTGGCGAAGCCCTGCGGGGTGACGCTGGTGTACTCCGGCTCGTCGGCGTCGTTGTAGGACAGGTAGCCGGTCAGCGTCCAGCGATCCAGTTCGGTGATGAACTTGCCGGCGATATGGTCGTTGCTGGCATGGCCGGTGCCGTCGATCCAGTCGTTCACTTCGGCCGAGGAGGCGCTGATCCAGGCGCGGGTGTGGCCGCCCAGCAGGCCGGTGTCGTAGCGCACGTAGTACTTGCGGGCGTCGTTGTCACCGGCGCCGACCACGAAGCGCAGGCGGCTGTCGTGCAGCGGGTCGCTGGTGAGGAAGTTGAGCGTGCCGCCGAGTGCTTCGTTGGAACGCGAGGAAATATCGGCCGTGCCCTGGCTGACTTCCACCGTTTCCAGATCCAGGGTGTCGATGTAGCGGTTGGCCAGCGAGCCGCCGCCGTAGCCGGAGCCGCCGTTGGGCAGGCCGTCGATGGTGGTGCCGATCTGCTGGGTATCGCGGTTGGTGACAAAGCCGCGCATGCTGATCTGGGTGCCCCACACCGACGATCCGGTCGCGTCGGCTTCGCTGACCACCACCCCTGGTACTTCGTTCAGCGCATCGTTCACGCTGCTCATCGCCATCTGCCGGTTCAGGGATTCTGCGCTGACCGCGGTCTTGGCGTAGCTGGTGGCCTGGCCGATCACCTGAACCTGGTCCAGCGTGCGCGCATCGGTACTGGCGGTATTGGCGTCGGCCGCAGGCGCTGCGGCCATGGCATCCAGGGCGGGGGCGATCAGCAGGGCCAGCAGGGAGAGGCGGGGGAACGGCGCACGCATGGGCATTGAGGGTGGACCTTCGGTGGGAAAGCCCGGGAGTGTCGGCAGCGCCAATGACATGGGGGTGACGTGAAGACGCAGGTTCGATGGCACTGCGGCGGCGGTCACAGCGCGGCCGTGGGGCAGAGCGGGGGCTGAACCGTGGCTGGGTTGTCATCAACTCGTCATGACAGTGCGATAGATGACACGCCGTGACGCAGATAGCCTGTCGCGCTGTCGTCCCTTTCCCTTGATGCCCATGAAGCGCCTGCTGCTGCTCCTGCTGGCGTGCGCCGGCCTGTGGCTGGCTGCATGCTCCTCCTCGATCAATGCCGGTTCCACCTCGCTCAGCGACCGTTTGGTTGCGCCGGGCGGGGTCTCGACCCTGCTGGACCAGCCGCGGCTGGCCGCTGCCATCGCAGCACTCCCCACCCGACATGGCTTCGCTGCCGGTCGTGAGGGCGTGCCGATCTTCTGGCGGGTGTTCGATCCGGGCGATTACGGCGCCCGCTACAACTACCTGCCGCAGCAACACCAGAACGGTCTGCCACTGGACACCGGGCTGAGTCTGGCGTTGCCGCATCCGTTCCGTGCGCAGGCACCGCGCGGCACCGTGGTGCTGCTGCACGGCTGGATGATGAATGGTGATTCGATGCTGCCGTGGTCACTGCAGCTGGCCGGGCAGGGCTACCGCGTGGTGACCCTGGACCTGCGCAACCACGGCCAGTCGGGTGCCGGGCCTTCCGGCTACGGCACCTACGAGTCCGATGATGTCGTGGACGTGATTGCCGCACTGCGTGCGCGCGGCGAGATACGCGGTCCGCTGTACCTGTTCGGGGTGTCTTATGGCGCGGCCACTGCGCTGTTCGCGGCGGACAAGCTGGGCGACCAGGTGCAAGGCGTGGTGGCGATGGAATCATTCGCCAACGCGGGGGTGGCCATCCGCACGATGATTCCGCACCTGATGGCGTTGCAGCCGGAAGGGCTGAAGGCGCAGATGATCGCCGGCTATGCCCGCTGGCGTTACGGCGGCCAGGATATCGATCAGGTGGTGGCCGCCGCCGGGCAGCGCCTGGACCTGGACCTGGACCGCGTGGACGTGGCCCGCGCACTGGCCGATACCCGTGCCTGTGTGTTGCTGCTGCATGGCCAGGGCGACCAGCACATCCCGGTCAGCCAGGGGCGCGAACTGGCCCAGGCCAATCCGCGCGCGCACTACATCGAAATGCGTGGCGAAGACCACATCACCCTGCCGTTGCGGCTGGACCTGCTGGCGGGTGTGGTGGACGACTGGATGGCGCGCGATGCGCAGCATCCGGCAGCGACGTGCCCAGCGCCGCGCTTGCCGGCGCAGGCGCATTGGCGGGCGTGAACCGCTGCACCTGCGGTGCCATACGGCACCGCAGGTTTTCCGTCTCTTACAGCGGCAGGTCGAACACCAGCACTTCGGCGTCGTTGCCGTTTTCCAGGGTCAGCTGCGCTTCGTCGATGACCTGCAGGGCATCGCCGGCTTCCAGAGTGATGCCGTTCACCTGCAGCTGGCCGCGGGCCACCTGCACATAGGCACCACGGCCGGTGGCCAGGGCATGGTGCAGCTTCTGCTCGCCATCCAGAATGGTGGCGAAGATGCGGGCGTCCTGCTGGATGCGCAGTGAACCGTCGGCACCGTCGGGCGAGGCGATCAGGCGCAGCTGGCCGCGCTTGCTTTCCGGGGTGAAGTGGGTCTCGCGGTAGGACGGTTCGATGTTCTCGCGGTCCGGGAAGACCCAGATCTGCAGGAAGTGCACCGGATCGGAGGCCGAGTGGTTGAACTCACTGTGGCTGACGCCGCTGCCGGCGCTCATCACCTGCACGTCGCCGTAGCGCAGCACCGAACCGGTGCCCATCGAGTCCTTGTGCTCCAGCGCGCCGCCCAGCACGTAGGAAATGATCTCCATGTTGCTGTGGCTGTGGGTGCCGAAGCCCTGGCCGCCGATCACCTTGTCTTCGTTGATGACCCGCAGCGGGCCGAAGCTGACGTAGCGCGGGTCGTAGTAGCTGGCAAAGGAGAAGGTGTGGCGGGACGACAGCCAGCCATGCTCGGCCAGGCCACGGGTAGCGCTCTTGCGGATCTGCAGCATGATGATTCTCCTTGTTCGATGGTTTCGATGGGGCGGGGTGGGCCGGTGGCCGCTGTGTTTACCCGTTGGAGAGAAGTATCTGCTTGCGCCGCGGGTTTGAAAAACGGATAGTTTTGACAGCCATCATCGAAATTTTCGAATGCTCAAGATCAGCCTCGATGCCCTGCAGATCCTGGACGCCATCGACCGCCGCGGCTCGTTTGCCGGGGCCGGCAAGGCCCTGCACAAGGTGCCGTCCACCATTTCCTACACGGTGGCCAAGCTGGAGGAAGACCTGGGCGTGCAGTTGTTCGATCGGGTGGGCCCTCGCGCCGAGCTGACCGAGGCCGGGCGCGCGCTGCTGGACGAGGGCCGCCACCTGCTGCGTGCTGCCCGCGAGCTGGAGCTGCGGGTGCGCCGGGTGGCCTCGGGCTGGGAGGCGGAGCTGAGCCTGGCGGTGGATTCGATGTTCCCGACCTGGTTGCTCGGGCCGGATATCGCCGCGTTCCGCGCTATCGAGGCGCCTACGCGCCTGCGGCTGTTCGGCGAGGCGCTGTCGGGCACCTGGGAGGCGTTGCTGGACCGTCGTGCCGACCTGCTGGTGGGGGCGGCGGGTGAGGGGCCCAGTGGTGGGGGCTACGTGGTGGAGCCGCTGGGCAGCGTCGATTTCGTGTTTGCGGTGGCGCCGGATCATCCGCTGGCGCAGGTGCCGGGTGTGCTGGGCCGCGAGCATCTGGCCGAGCATTGCGCCATTGCGGTGTCCGATTCCGCGCGGCGCCTGCTGCCGCGCACCGTGGGCCTGCTGATGGGGCAGGAGATCCTGACGGTGCCGGACATGGCCAGCAAGCTGAAGCTGCAATGCCAGGGGTTGGGATTCGGCTTCCTGCCCGAGCCGTGCGCGCGCGCGGCGGTAGCGCGTGGCGAGCTGGTGATCCGCGAGGTGGAAGAGCCCAAGGCGGAAGAGACCTTCTGGCTGGCCTGGCGCACCGGAGAGGATGGCGCGGCCCTGCGCTGGTGGCGTGAGCGGCTGCGCAGGCCGGAACTGCTGGCGCAGTGGTGGCAGGCCATGGGGTAGATCCACGCCATGCGTGGATGGGGGCGTGGTCTGCAGGGCTGCGCCCTGCACCTGCTCACTGCAACGGCAACTGCAACGGCAAAAGCTGGGTGTCCGTGGGATGGCGGGGCGGTGTCGGATTGCGGGGACGCCGCAAGTACGTCCCTGTAGGCTTG
>NZ_DAMBCN010000004.1:0-257435 GCF_032056425.1 Stenotrophomonas sp. | reverse complement strand
AGGCGGGGTGGGTCCGGTTGCGGGGGTGTCCGCGGCATGGATGCCGCGGCCAAGCTTACAAGGACGTACTTGCAGCGTCCCCCGCAACCGGACCCACCCCGCCATCCCACGGATAGCCCGCTTTGGCTTTCGACGTGGCCGTTGACGTTGCGTCGGCGGGTGCAGGGCGCCGCCCTGCCGCAACACCCTCCTTGACCCGGGCCGGTCGCGACCGGGAGAATTCCGAGATTAATTCTCATTTACTGTTGCGCAGGGATGCCGCGGCAGACCCACGGCCTCTCTCCCGATGTTCAAGAACGTCCTGTTCCAGCTGCACTGGTTCCTCGGCATCACCGCCGGCACCATCCTGGCCATCATGGGCCTGAGCGGCGCTGCGCTTTCGTTCGAGGACGAACTGCTGCGTGCGGCCAACCCGGGACTGGCCGGCATTGCCGAACACCACGCCAACGGCCAGCCGCCATTGAACCTGGACGAGCTGGTGCCGATGCTGCAGACCGGCAGCGACCGCCCCTTGCAGCGCCTGCGCGTGGATGCCACCGGCCAGCGCCCGTCGGTGGCGCGCTTCGAAGGCGGCAAAGAACACTGGGTCTACTTCGACCCGTACAGCGGCGAGCGCTTCAGCACGCTGCGCGGCCAGGCCTTCTTCGATTTCGTGGAAGACCTGCACCGGCATCTGGCGGCGGGCGAGCGCGGCAAGCTGCTGACCGGCAGCTGCGCGATCATCCTGCTGTTCTTCGTGCTGTCCGGCCTCTACCTGCGCTGGCCCCGGAAATGGTGGCACCCGCGCACCTGGCTGGCGGTGGAATGGAAACGCAGCGGTCGCAGCTTTCTGTGGAGCCTGCATTCGGTGGTCGGCACCTGGGTGCTGCTGGTCTATCTGGTCATCGTGTTGACCGGCCTGTGGTGGTCGTTCGACTGGTACCGCGACGGCGTGACCCGCCTGCTGGGCGATGGCCGCAGCGCCCCACGTGCCCAGGTGCAAACCGCCCCGCTGGACCTGGCACGGGTGCAGGAGAGCCTGTACGCACTTCCGGGCGTGCGCACCGGTTACATCGACCTGCGGCTGCCCGGCAAACCTGGCCAGCCGATCACCGCGCGGGTGATGGCCGGTGATCCGGCGCTGCGCGGCGGCGGCCATGACCGCGCGCAGGACAGCCTGCAGATCGACCCGGGCAGCGGCGCCGTGCTGGAACACCGCCCCTACGGGCAGCTGGATGCCGGCGGCCAGGTGATGACCAGCATGTTCGCGCTGCACTCGGGCAGCTTCTTCGGCCTGCCCGGTCGCGTGATCGTCATGCTGTCCAGCCTGTGCATGACCCTGTTCTTCATCACCGGCTGGATGCTGTACCTGGACCGCCGCCGCAGCCAACGCGCCGCGCGCGCGTTGCGCCAGTCGCTGCCGGACGGCAGCGTCAGCGCCGCCCACGAAGGCACGCCGTGGCGGGTGATACATGCCAGCCAGAGCGGCCTGGCCGAGCAATTGGCCTGGCGTGCAGCGGCGCAGCTGCAGGCCGCCGGGCACCCCGTGCAGGTACTGCCGTTGTCGCGGGTCAGCCTGCAACAGCTGCAGGAAACGCCACAGGTGCTGTTCGTGCTCAGCACATTCGGCGATGGCGAGCCACCGGACAGCGCGCGCCGCGCGGCCCGACAGCTGCTCGCGCAGTCGGCTGATCTTTCCGGCCTGCGCTATGGGCTGCTGGCGCTGGGTGACCGCCAGTACCCCCATTTCTGCGCCTTCGGCGTGCAGGTGGACGAATGGCTGGCACGCAACGGCGCGCAGCCGCTGTTCGCCCGCATCGAGGTGGACGCCGCCGCCGTGCCTGCCCTGCATGAGTGGCAGCTGCAACTGAGCGCACTGACCGGCATACAGACCGATGACAGCGTGCTGCCTGCGGCCACGATGATGCACGACTGGCCATTGCGGGGGCGCACGCTGCTCAATCCGGGCAGCATGGGCGGACAGATCTGGAAGATCCGGCTGGCGCCCCCTGCGCGCGTGCAGTGGAAAGGCGGCGACATCCTGCATGTCGCCCCCCGCAACACCGCCGCACAGGTGCGCGTGGTGCTGCAGGCGCACGGCCTTGACCCGCAGCAGACAATGCACGTGGACCCGCAGAGCCGTAGCCTGTTGCAGCTGGCCAGCGAGCGGGTGCTGCCCGATGGCGTGCCCGCCGTGCCAGTTCAGGATGCCTGCCAGTGGCTGTCGGCGTTGCCGCTGCTGCCCAGCCGCGAGTACTCGATCGCCTCCTGTGCTGCCGACGGCGTGGTGGAACTGGTGGTACGCCTGACCCACGACAGCACCGGGCGCCCAGGCTTGGGCTCAGGCTGGCTGTGCCTGCATGCATCGCTGGGCGAAAACATCAGTGCGCGCGTGCACCACAACCCCGGTTTCCAGCGCGTGGCCGCCTCGCCAATGGTGCTGATCGGCAACGGCACCGGCATCGCCGGCCTGCGCAGCCTGCTGCGCGAAGCCGCTGCAGACAGCGAGCACGGGCACTGGCTGCTGTTCGGCGAGCGCCAGCGCGCGCACGATCTGCTGTTCGCCCAAGAGATTGATCACTGGCAGACCGAAGGCCATCTGGCGCGGGTGGACCTGGCGTTCTCGCGCGATGCAGACGGCGGCGGCTACGTGCAGCACCGTCTGCAGGCCGCGACCCCCGAACTGCTGGAATGGCTGGCACGCGGTGCGGTGATCCACGTCTGCGGTTCGCTGCAGGGCATGGCCGAAGGCGTGGACCAGGTGCTGCGCGCCGCGCTGGGCGACGAAGCCGTGGAAACCCTGCTGGAGAACGGGCGCTACCGACGCGACGTGTACTGAAGCAGGCGGCAGGGTGCTTGACCTCAACCCACGTTGCGGTCGCACAGTAAGGGCCCCTGCCCGCCCGGTGCCGCGATGACCCCGCTCGATATCGACCGCTATCTGCAGCGCCTGCAGCTGGACGCGCCGCCGCCCGCCACGGTGGCCGGCCTGACCCTGCTGCAGCAGCGCCACAACGCCCTGTTGCCGTTCGAGACCCTGACCTGTCTGCTGCGCGATGCAGTGCCGATCGACCTGGACAGCGTGCAGCGCAAGCTGCTGCATGCCCAACGCGGCGGTTACTGCTTCGAACTCAACGGCGCCTTGCTGGCGCTGCTGCAGGCACTGGGTTTCGACGCACACCCGCTGAGCGCACGCGTGCTGCTGTCGGCCGGCGAAGGGGAACTGACCCCGCGTACCCATTTGTTGATCCGGGTACGGCTGGAAGGCGAGGACTGGCTGGTGGATGCGGGGTTCGGCAGCCTGACCCCGACGGTGCCGCTGCGCCTGCACACGACCGCGGCACAGGAAACGCCGCACGAGCGCTACCGGCTGCAGCCGCTGGACGATGGCGATTTCCTGCTGGCGGCCAGCAGCGGCGATGACTGGCGGTCGCTGTATCGCTTCGACCTGGTCTCACCGGCGCCGGCCGACAACGAAGTGGGCAACTGGTATGTGTGCACGCACCCGCGCTCCAGTTTCCCGGGCGAGCTGCGTGCTTCGCTGGCCGGCCCGGATTGGCGCCGCACCCTCGGCAGCGGCCACTGCACCGAGTACCGCGCCGGCCAAGCGCCAGACAAGCGAGCCCTGCGCGATGTGGCTGATGTCCGGCAGGTACTGCAGGATCGTTTCGGCGTGCGGCTTCCCGACGATGCGCGGCTGGACCCGGCCATTGCAGGGTGGTTGCAGCGGTGGCAGTCCCCGCGCCCATGACCGGGCGTCAGGCCATCGGGGCCTGCACGGCAATACGGTTGCCTTCGCTGTCGACGATCTCCGCCACGTGCCAGCCACCGGCCTCGGCAGGGCCAAACCGCAGCGTGGCGCCCGCCTGCAGCGCACGGGCCAGGCTGGCGTCCAGATCATCGACGCCGATGTAGATGCGCGCCCCCTGCTCGGAGGGCCGATAGTCCGCGCCCTGTACCAGAGCCATGCTGGCGCCGCCGGCGTCATCGTCGAACGGCAGGTAGGCCATCGTGCAGTCATGCACCTGCACCGGCGCGTGGATCACCACCTGCAACCAGCGCTGATAGAACGCGGTGGCTCGGGCCAGGTCGGCCACCGGAATCTCGACATGCATGACGGGGTTCATCGCAGCACCACTTCGCTTCAGATGATGCGCAGGGTAATCGCCTTCCACTGTCCGCGGGTGTCATCAGACGGGTACGCCCTGCGCACGCTGTCGCTGGCATGCTGAGGTTCCTTAGCATTCCGGAGTGCCCCATGCCACTGTCCGACTACCGCGTTGCACTTGCACCGTTCGGCTACCTGCGGGTTGCCATCAACCTGGGCAACCCGGTGCTGGCGCAGGGCGACGCATCGGCGCCGCGCGGCCCTTCGGTGGAGCTTGCCACGGCGCTGGCGCAGCGGCTGGGGGTCAAGGCCCGTTTCACCTGCCATGACGCCGCCGCAGCGGTGGTTGCCGCCGCCGCCGCTGATGAGTGGGACCTGGCTTTCCTGGCCGTCGATCCCGCACGCGCCGATCGCGTTGCCTTCAGCGCACCGTATGTGGAAATCGAGGGTACCTACGTGGTGCGTGATGACAGCCCGGCGCAGCAGGTGGCCGATCTCGATCGCCCGGGCGTGCGCATAGCGGTGGGGCGCGGTGCGGCCTACGACCTGTTCCTCAGCCGTGCCCTGCAGCACGCACGCATCGAACGCGCGGATACGTCAGCAGCGGCCATCGCCTTGTTCGACCAGCAGCGCCTGGACGCGGCCGCAGGTGTGCGCCAGCCGTTGCAGGCGTGGGCGGCGCAGCATCCCGGCCACCGCGTGGTGGCTGACCGTTTCACCGCTATCGCCCAGGCGGTCGCCGCACCTGCAGCGCGCCCAGCCGCCGCGCTGCAGGCGTTGTTTGCGGAAGTGGATGCAATCCGTGCGACAACGCTGCTGGCCGAAGCGTTTGAACGTGCCGGGCAGCAGGTCACGCTGCTGCGATGAGGGCCGTGTTCTGTAGAGTCGAGCCATGCTCGACTGCTTCTGGCGGTCCAGTCGAGCATGGCTCGACTCTACAAAGGGCGAAGAGCAGTCGAGCATGGCTCGACTCTACAAAGAGCGAAGCTCGCGGGTGATGCAGCCGCGCAGGCGCTGCAGGGCCGGGTTGCGGTTGCTGGCGCGCCAGAACAGCACCTGCTGCACCTGCGGGGCCTCCTTCAGCGCCACGAATGCCACGCCCGGAACCCCAAGCCGCCGCAGCGACGCGGGCACCAGTGCACTACCCAGCCCTTCGGCCACCAGGCTCACGATACTCTGCTGAAGCTGCACCTCCAGACGAATCCGGGGTTCCAGGCCGGCAGCTTGGAAGCACGCGTCGATCGCTTCGCGCAGCGTCGGCACCACCTCGGCGGGCGCGGTGATCAGGCCTTCATCGGCCAGCGCAGCCACGGCCACCTGACGCCGCCGCGCCAGGCGGTGGCCCAGCGGCACCACCACACATAACGGCTCCTGCAGCAAAGGCTGCATCTCCAGCCCGCGCCGGGAGGCCGGTGCGAAGCCGATGCCGGCATCCAGCTCGCCGCTGAGCACGCCGTCCAGCAATGCCACGGGCAATGCCTCGCGCAGGCGCAGCTGTACCTGCGGGCACGCTGCCATGAACCTTCGCGCCAGCGGAGGCACCGAGCTGTGTGCCGCATGCATCATGAAGCCGACCTTCAGCTCGCCCTGTTCCCCCGCATCGATCTGCCGGGCGGTCTGGCAGGCCTGCTGCAGCGACAACAGCACGGCACGCGCATCGTCCCGGAAACGCTGTCCGGCCGGGGTCAGCCGCACATGGCGCGAATCCCGCTCGAACAGCGCGACGCCCAACGCCCGTTCCAGCGCCGCGATCTGGCGGCTCAGCGGTGGCTGGGTGACATGCAGGCGCTCGGCCGCCCGGCCGAAATGCAGGGTGTCGGCCACGGCGAGGAAATAGCGTAACGGGCGGATATCAATCATGCACAAAGGGTATCGCTGAACGCCCAAGAAAGCATTGGAAGGTATTGCCGGCGCTCTCTAGCCTTGTAAGCCCTTCCGTGGATCCTCCGCCGCCATGTGGTCTGTGCTGGCCATCGTCCTTCCCATCTTTGCCCTGGTACTGGCCGGCGGACTGGCGCGCCGCAGCGGTGCGCTGGGCCCGCATTCCACCAGCGAACTGAACCGGTTCGTGGTCTACCTTGCGCTGCCCGCGCTGCTGTTCGACGTGGTGGCCCACGCGCAGTGGCGCGACCTCTGGCACCCCGGCTTCGTCCTCAGCTTCGGTATCGGCACGGCACTGGTGTTCACGGCCACGGTGCTGCTGCGCTGGCGCGCCGGCCACGCCGTGGCCGATGCCAGCATCGACGGGCTGAATGCCGCTTACGCGAACACCGGGTTCATCGGTTTTCCGCTGGCAGCGGCGGTGCTGGGCCCGCCTGCCTTGGCGCCGACACTGGTCGCCACCCTGCTGACCGTCTGCGTGTTGTTCGCGGTGGCCATCGTCCTGATCGAAGCGGGCCTGCAACGCGAACAGCGCCTGCACCACCTGCTGTGGAAGGTCAGTCGATCGCTGGCACGCAATCCGCTGCTGCTGGCACCGGCGCTGGGCATCGTGCCGATGGCTACCGGTCTGGCCCTGCCGGCCCCCGTGGACGCGTTTCTGAAGCTGCTGGGCAGCGCCGCCGCGCCGTGTGCGCTGATCGCCCTGGGCCTGTTCCTGGGCGAGCGCCGCAGTGTGGCCGCGGGCGCCGCACGCAGCGCACTGGGGCTGGGCGCTGCAAAGCTGCTGCTGCAACCGTTGCTGGTCTGGTTGCTGGCCACGCAGGTGTTTGCGCTGCCCACCGCGTTGGTGCATGCAGCGGTGTTGCTGGCCGCGCTGCCCACCGGCACCGGGCCGTTCATGCTGGCCGAGTTCCATCGCCGCGAGGCGTCCACCACTGCGGCGACGGTGCTGGGAACGACCGTGATGTCGCTGCTGACGGTGACCGGCTATCTGGCCCTGATCCGGTAAGAGTCGAGCTTGCTCGACTGCCGGGAATCGTAGAGTCGAGCTTGCTCGACTGGGTTGCCAGATGCAGTCGAGCATGGCTCGACGCTACACAGAGCGAAGGGCAGTCGAGCGTGGCTCGACGCTACGAAGAGCGAAGCGAAGGGCAGTCGAGCAAGCTCGACTCTACAAAGAGCGAAGTCAGCGGCTCAAGGCTTCCTGCACGGCCATCGCTACGTCGGTGTTGTCGATGTAGCTGCCGTCATTCCAGCCCACGTGCTGGCGGTAACCGGCATCGACGCCGCGCACGCGCCGGGCCAAGGCTTCGGCGCCGTTGCCCTTGGCCCACAGCGGCACCAGCCCGTTGGAATGGTTGCCGGTGGGGCGGAAGCTCATGCCCGGCACCTGCCCGCGGCCGTTGTTGCGTACCGGCTGGAACGCCACCTGCTGTGCATCCGGGCCCATCGGCATGCTGTTGTCGTGGTCGGTGGTGATGATCAGCAGGTTGCGTTCCCAACCGCCATTGCGTTCGACCCACTCGATCACCGCGGCGACCGCATCGTTGAACTCCACCGTTTCCTCGATCAGACGGCCGAACTGCGGCTGGTCGGTGCAGGCGCCGTAATGCCATTCGGTGCCGCAGGCGCTGGTATGCGCAGCCCAATCGGTGGCCCCACCTTCCACCATCAGGAACAGGCCCTTCGGCGAGCGCTGCTGCAGGAACTGCAACGCACCCCGGGTCATGGTGGCCAGGTCGGGCACGCTGTCGATCTTCTTCACCCCGGAAGGTGTCGCCGCATCGCGCCCGACCACGACCAGCTGCCGCGCCTGCTGCAGCGTGTTGGCGACCTGCGGCACGCCGATCAGCGGGCGATCGCTGGGCAGGCGGCCTGCGGCCAACGCGGTGAATTCGTCCTTGCTGCGTATCAGTCGCCATGCACCGGACGGATTGCCGTCAATCGGCGTGCCCGCTTCCAGCTGCTGCCAATCCTGCTGCGACACCCATTCCCAGGGGTTCTGGCAGCCTTCGGCGGCGACCGCATCCAGGCCGTCCACGCAGGGCCTGCCGTCCACGCTGAAGCCGGGGCCGCCGGTGCCCATCACCAGATCCATGTGGCCCTGCGCCAGCATCTGGTGGGCAATGGCGTGGTAGCTGTTGCGCGATTCGTTCTGCGCGGCGAACGCCGCGGGCGTTGCGTGTGCGAAAGGTACCGAGGTGACCACGCCGGTGGCCATGCCCAGGCGCTTGGCGCGCAGTGTGTTGAAGTCCACCGGCACGCCGTCGTTGCTGAAGTTGATCGCGTTGTTGTACGTCTTCATCCCGGAAGACAACGCGGTGCCGGCCGCGGCACTGTCGGTGGCCACGGCGGCCAGGTACTGGTAGCCCTCGAACGGCAGGTCGGTGGCGGGTACGGCGGTGGCACTCCAGGCGCGCGATGGGTCGTAGCCGATGGTCTGCGCAGCATCGCGGGTGGGCTGGCTGCTGGCGTTCAACGGGAACGTGGTCACGCCCAGGCGCTGCGGGAACTGCGCGTAGGGCGCGCCCTCGCGACTGCCGTACTGCCAGTAAGCGGCAGCATCCCAGGTGCCCCAGCCGGCGCCGTCGTTGATCATCACGATCACGTTGTGCGGCCGGGTGGTTCCGGCCGGAGGCGCGTCACCGCGCGCGACGGGCTGGCATGCGGCCAGAGCGGCCACCATGGCCAGCAGCGACGGGCGCAGCCAGCGCCGCGAAAGAACTCGGGTCATGCGTTTCCTGCACTGCAAGGCGGACACCGCCGCCGACGGCGCAACGTTATAGCAGTGCAATGTTGCAGTTACTGCGGCGACGTTGCCCGCGTGCTCGCTGCCTTGCGCGATCGCGCGGGCGATGCTGTCTTTGCGGGCATCGCTGCGTCTGCGTCGCACTGTGCCGGCAGTGGCGGCAGGCTCTGCTGCTGTTCGCGATAGCGTTCGCCCCACTCACGCAGGCTCAGCATGACCGGCGCCAGCGTGCGGGCCAGCGGCGTAGCTTCGTATTCCACGCGTGGCGGCACTTCGGCGTAGACATGGCGCAGCACCATGCCGTCGGCTTCCAGCTCCCGCAGCTGCAGGGTCAGCATGCGCTGGGTGGCGTTGGGAATCAGCCGGGTCAGTTCCATGAAGCGCTTCTTGCCGGTCAGGATGTGGAACAGCAACAGCGGTTTCCACACTCCGCCGATCACCGAAAGTGTCAGCTCCACGGCGCAGCCGCTCTTGGGGTCCAGGCGCTTGGTACGCATGTCGTTTCTCCTGCCTGCCATAGGCACACGAATGATAGTAACGGCGGTAATTGTGCGTTCTTACGCACACGGCGGTGCCTGCCTATAGTCGCACCACGTCCATCCCCCACGGAAATCCCATGTCCTTCCGAGCCCTTGTTGCCGAGCGCGCCGCCGGTGGCGCCGTCACCACCACCCTGCAGGATCTGCAGGACGACATCCTCCACGACGGCAATGTGTCCGTGCGCGTGGAATGGTCGAATGTGAACTACAAGGATGCGATCGCGCTGGCCGGCATGCAGATCATCCAGACCTTCCCGCTGATTCCCGGAATCGACTTTGCGGGCACGGTGGAAGCGTCGTCGGATCCGCGGTTCCAGCCGGGCGATGCAGTGGTGGCCACCGGCTGGGACCTGAGCCAGGCCCACCATGGCGGCTATGCACAGCGTGCGCGCGTGCCGGGCGACTGGTTGGTGAAGCTGCCTGCCGCACTTGACGCGCGCGCCGCCATGGCCATCGGCACCGCCGGCCTGACCGCCATGCTCAGCCTGCTGGAAGTGGAGCGCCATGGGGTCGCACCGGGCGACGGCGATGTGCTGGTCACCGGTGCATCCGGTGGCGTGGGCTCGGTGGCTGTCGCCCTGTTGTCGGGCCGAGGCTACCGGGTGGTGGCGTCCACCGGCAAGCCCGCCGAAGCCGAGTACCTGCGCGCCTTGGGCGCGGCAGAGATCATTGACCGCGCCCCCCTGTCCGCACAGGGCGCGCCCGTGCAGGCCGAGCGGTGGGCCGCCACCCTGGATGCGGTGGGCGGACAGACGCTGGTGAACGCACTGGCGCAGACACGCTATCGCGGCATTGCCACCACCTGTGGCTTCGTCGGCGGGCGCGAACTGCCGGGCACGGTGCTGCCATTCATCCTGCGTGGCGTCACCCTGGCCGGCATCGATTCGGTACGTGCGTCGGCGGCGCTGCGCGAACAGGCATGGCAGCGCCTGGCCGCCGATCTGGACCTGGCCAAGCTGGCGGCCACCACCCACGAGATCGGCCTGGGCGAGGTACCGGCCTTCACCGCACGCATGCTGCAGGGCCAGGCCAAGGGCCGCACCCTGGTTGATGTGAACCGCTGATCCCTTCCCTGCCTGGAATACCCATGAAAACCTCCCCCATCGCGCTGGTGACCGGCGCTTCCACCGGCATTGGTGCCGTGTACGCCGATCGCTTCGCCCGCCGTGGCCATGCGCTGGTGCTGGTAGCGCGCGATGCCCAGCGCCTTGCCGCGCTGGCCGAGCGCCTGCGCACCGAGCATGGCTGTGCCGTGGAAGTGCTTACCGCCGACCTGACCGCCGCTGATGATCTGGCGCGCGTGGAAGCGCGCCTTCAGCGCGGCGATATCGACGTACTGGTGAACAACGCCGGCATGTCGCTGAAAGGCGGATTGCTCGACAACACGCCGCAGGCGCTGGAGCAGATCATCGCCCTGAACGTCACCGCGCCCACCCGCCTGTGTGCCGCCGCCGGCCGCGCCTTCCTGGCACAGGGCCGCGGCACGATCATCAACCTGTCGTCGGTGCTGGCCCTGGCGCCAGAGATGTTCGAAGGCGTGTACAGCGGTACCAAGGCCTACCTGCTGAACCTGAGCCAGGCGCTGGCAGCACAGTGGGAACCGCAGGGGCTGCGGGTGCAAGCGGTGCTGCCGGGCGCCACCCGCACCGAGCTCTGGGAAAAGGCCGGGCGCGATGTCGACAGCTTCCCGCCGGGCTTCCTGATGGAAACCGGCGACATGGTCGATGCGGCGCTGGTGGGCCTGGATCTGGGGGAGACCATCACCCTTCCCCCGCTGCCGGATGACGCGCAGTTCGCCGCCCTGCAGGCGGCACGGTTGGCCATGGCCCCCAACCTGTCACGCAGCGAAGTACCCGCGCGCTACCGGCGCTAGGGGCCACGACCACACAGGGCCCACCGTGGCCCTGTGTATCGCCCTGCATCAAATGCGAATGATTCGTGATACGATTGTTAAGGAATACTGAAACCCCCACACACGGACGTCCCAGCCATCGCCAGTGGACCCCCTCACAGGAGTACCTGCGCGATGTCGCACGCCTCACCGAACCGCCGCCGTTCCGTTGCCACCCTGACCGCCGCGATCGGTCTGGCGCTGGCTGCCCATGCCCACGCTGATGCCAGCGCCGATGCCTCCTCGGCGCGCCAGCTGGACACCGTGGTGGTCACCGCCACCGGTGCCCAGCAGTGGATCAAGGATGCCCCGGCCAGCATCAGCGTGATCACCCGCGAGGAGATCGAGCGCAAGCCGGTCAGCAGCATCGGCCAGCTGCTGAGCACCGTGCCCGGCGTGACCGGTGGCTACGCGCTGTCCGGTGCGCAGTCGAAGATCCGCCTGCGCGGCCTGCCCGAGCAGTACACGCTGATCCTGATCGACGGCCGCCGCCAGGGCAGCTCAGCCGGCGTGAACTACCGCGATGACCTGGGCCCACAGGATCTGAACTGGCTGTCGCCGGACATGATCGAACGCATTGAAGTGGTGCGCGGCCCGATGTCCTCGCTGTACGGTTCGGATGCGATGGGTGGTGTGATCAACATCATCACCCGCAAGATCGCCGACCACTGGGGTGGCTCGGCCACCTTCAACTACAGCAAGCCCGATTCGGATACGCGCGGCAACACCACGCAGATGGGCGCACTGTTCAGTGGCCCGCTCACCCAGAACCTGGGCGTGCGCGTGGGCGCCAACGTGACCGACCGCGAGTCGGATCGTGGCGCGCGGCAGACCCCAGGCAACAAGGCGGAAAATGCCAACGTGCAGTTCCACTGGCGGGTGAACGACAACCACAGCGTGGGCGTGGAAGCCTCGCGTGGCACCCAGCGCAACAGCGGCGCCGGCGCGGTCAGCAGCTGGGGTCTGTCCAAGCTGGTGCAGACCGGCTACGTGCTCAGCCATGACGGCAAGTACGGCGACGCCAGCACGTCCAAGACCACGCTGGTGCAGAACGATTACGAGGACAAAGGCAGCACGGTGGGCAACCACTCGAAGGAAACCGTCTTCGATACCGCCTTCACCACCGGCTTCCACTGGGGCTTCGAGCACAGCCTGAACGTGGGCGGGCAATGGAAGCGCGAGGAGCTGGAAAACAGCGACACGATCGGCACCGTGCCGGTCACCTGGACCGGCAGCGGCCGCATCAGCCCGACCAGCGAGGCCGATTCCTGGGCGCTGTTCGCCGAAGACCACATCACCCTGCACGAGCGCTTCGTGCTGACCCTGGGCCTGCGCTGGGACAACACTGACAACTACGACGACAACCTGAGCCCGCGCATCTACGGCGTCTGGCACCCGGCCGACGCATGGACCGTGCGTGGCGGCATTTCCAAGGGCTTCCGCGCGCCCAACCTGAAGCAGGGCACCGCCGGCGCGGCCACCCAGTCCGGTGGCAACGGCTGCCGCGCGTTGACCGTCGAAGGCTGGAGCAGCACCTCGGTGAATGCCGATGGCACCCGCGGCTGCTACATGGCCGGCAACCCGAACCTGGAACCGGAAACCAGCACCAACTACGAGCTGGGCCTGGGCTACGACCAGGGCGGCTGGTCGGCGTCGGCCACCTACTTCCTGACCAACTTCGACGACAAGATCGAGCAGGTGCCGCTGAGCCAGATTCCCGGCCAGACCACCAGCTTCGTCAACGGCTACTGGTGGACGGTGGCACAGAACATCCAGAGGGCACGCACCCGCGGCGTGGAAGCCAGCGTGACCGTGCCGCTGCACGAGCGCCTGAGCTGGACCACCAATGCCACGCGCATGCTGGAATCGAAGAACCGCACCACCGGCGCCACCTTGCTGGTGGTACCGGAACTGACCGCCAACACCTCGCTGGAATGGCAGGTGACCGACGCCTGGTCGCTGAACGCCAGTGCGCAGCACATCGGCAGGCAGCTGGTGTCGGCCACCAGCGCGACCTTCGCCAAAGCCTACACCACCTGGGATCTGGTCACCGGCTTCGACGTGAACGAGAACCTGACCCTGCGTGCCGGCGTGCTGAACGTGGGCGATGTGTCCACCATCGACGAAGGCAACAACTACGACGGCGGCGCGCGCACGTTCTTCGTCGGCGCCACCGCGCGGTTCTGATCAGGCCGTGGGGTCAGAGCCCGTTGCCAGGCAACGGGATCTGACCCCGGGGTCAGGATCCCTTCGCTCAGCGAAGGGCTCTGACCCCAGCCTGCGCCCCCATCCACGCATGGCGTGGATCTACCGCGGCCGCTACGGCTGGAACAGGTCGTTCAGGGCTGCGCCTGCCGCGGCCTGCTGCAGCCCATCGAAGCGCCCCTCGCGCACAAGCGGATCGGTGGCCTGCATCAACCCTCCCCACGCCGCGCGGGCCAGTGCACCGCCCAGGCTGACCCGGCGCACGCCCAGCGCCGCGATGTCCCGCAACGTAAGCGACGTCGGCCCACCCACCAGCAGGTTCACCGGCGCGCCATCGGCTGCGGCCACCACCGCTTGGATCTGTTCGACCGTGGTGATGCCCGGTGCGTACAACACATCGGCGCCGGCATCCGCGTAGGCACGCAGGCGCTGCAGCGTGTCTTCCAGGTCCGGCACGCCCACGAAGAAGTTCTCTGCGCGGGCCACAAGCAGTACATCGGCCGCGGCACGATCAATGACCGCACGCGCCGCGCGCAGGCGCTGCACGGCCTCTTCCAGCGGGCGCAGGGGTGAGTCGGCCAGACCGCTGGCATCTTCGATCGACAGCGCGGCAATGCCGGTGTCCAGCGCCGCGGTTACCGCCTGCCCCACATCATCGGGTGTTGCACCGAAACCATCACCAAAGTCGGCGTTCAACGGCAGATCGGTGGCAGCGGCCATCAACCGCAGATGGTCCAGCGTGGCCTGCAGCGAAACCGCACCGTCGGGTCGGCCTTCGCTCCACGCACAGCCGGCGCTGGTGGTGGCCAGGGCCTGGAACCCCTGCCGCTGCAGATAGCGCGCACTGCCCACGTCCCACGGGTTGGGCAGCACGAAGCAACCCTGCGCATGCAGCTGGCGGAAGGCGGCACGCTTGCGCTGGGTCTGGGCGTCTGTAGCAGTCATGGCAGACAGGCGGAGTGGCGACAGCGCCACCCTAGCCCGCTGGCCCACGCAACTCAACGCCACATGGCGTGGCTTTCATGAAGTGATGCTGCCTGCTTATTGGACCGGCGCCAAGCGCTGCGCAACCGTGGCAGGCCCCCTTCAGGAATCCGGACATGCCCATCGATGCTGGCACGCTGCCGCCCACTGGTGATGATCACGATGCGCAGCGGGCTGACCTGGGCTAGTACGCCCAACACCACCGAACCCGGCCGACAGGGCTTCCGTCCGATCGTGCCGCCGCCTGCACAGGGGCACAGCCCGTGGGGCCAGGACACGGTGAGCGAAGCCACACCGCGCCCGGCCAGCGTGCGCCCAGGGGAAACGCCACTGCCCGACAGGCCACGCGCCTACACCGACATCAAGAGCTACCACGCGCATATCTATTTCGACGAAGACAGCTACCAGAAGGCCGCGCTGCTGCGCCGCTGGGCGGCCGAGCGCTTCCCGGTGGAACTGGGCAACTGGAACCTGCAGCCGCGTGGGCCACACGTCACGCCCTCCTTCTACTTCGGGTTCACCAACGATCTGCTGCCGGTACTGGTGCCGTGGCTGCAGCTCAACAGCCTGGGCCTGACCATCCTCATCCATCCCAATACCGGCGATGGACGGGCCGACCATCTGCACTACGCGCTGTGGGTGAACCGGGCGCAGCCAGTGAATGCCTACCACTGGCCTGCGCCGCCACCGGGGGAAACCGAAGCGCTGGAAGAAGTCTTTCCCAACGTGGTGCCCACGGTGCCGCTGGAGACCTGAGCGCGGTACATTCATCCCCGCATGGCGCGGACCTACCCCGCCGAGGCCATTGTCGGCGTACGTGCTGCCATCGCCGCCGATGACAACGTTCAGCCAGCCTTGATCCGCCCTGCCGCATACGGCCACAAGGGCCTCGGCAGATTTCAAACAAACGATTGAAACGCCGCAAACTTCGCCGAACTGGACACCATCCTCAGCTTCCGCCAGACTGCCGCCCTTTCCCGTTGATCGGATTCCATGGCGAAGCTGCTGGTCCTGCACGGCCCCAACCTCAACCTGCTCGGTACGCGCGAGCCGGAGGTCTACGGGCACACCACGCTGGCCGACATCGACCAGGCCCTGGCCGCCCAGGCGGGCGCCGCCGGCCACGCCGTGGACAGCCTGCAGTCCAACGCCGAGCACGTGCTGGTGGACCGCGTACAGGCCGCGCGCGCCGACGGAACCGCTTTCATCCTGATCAACCCGGCCGCCTTCACCCACACCTCGGTCGCCTTGCGCGACGCGCTGGCCGCGGTGGCGGTGCCGTTCATCGAAATCCACCTGTCCAACCCGCATACCCGCGAACCGTTCCGCCAGCACAGCTATTTCAGCGACAAGGCGGTGGGCGTGGTGTGCGGCTTCGGCGCCGACAGCTACCGCTACGCGATGGACGCGGCCCTGCTGCGGCTGTCGGCCACCTGATTGTCGAACCGGGCGCCCACGGCGCCCTCCTCACCTAGATAGAAACCAAAGAGGCCCTCATGGATCTGCGCAAAATCAAGAAGCTGATCGACCTGCTGGAAGAGTCGAACCTGGCTGAAATCGAAATCAAGGAAGGCGAAGAGTCCGTGCGCCTGTCGCGCGCCCCGGTGGCCGGCTACGCCGCCCCGGTCGCTGCCCCGGTGTACGCCGCTCCGGCGGCCCCGGCCGCGCCGGCCATGCCGATGCAGTCGCCCACCGAAGCCTCCACCGGCGGCACCGCCAAGCCGGGCCCGGCCCTGCCGGAAGGCCACGTGCTGCGCTCGCCGATGGTCGGCACCTTCTACGCTTCGGCGGCCCCGGACAAGCCGGCCTTCGTCACCGTTGGCCAGCAGGTCAAGGAAGGCGAAACCCTGGCCATCATCGAAGCGATGAAGATGTTCAACCCGATCGAAGCCGACAAGTCCGGCACCATCGTCGCCATCCTGGGCGAGAACGGCCAGCCGGTGGAATTCGACCAGCCGCTGTTCGTGATCGGCTGAGGGGCACGCCATGCTCGACAAAGTCGTCATTGCCAACCGAGGGGAGATCGCGCTGCGCATCCTGCGCGCGTGCCACACCCTGGGCATCCGCACGGTGGCCGTGCACTCCACGGTCGACCGCAACCTCAAGCACGTGGCCATGGCCGACGAGTCGGTCTGCATCGGCCCGGCACCGTCGCCGCAGAGCTACCTCAACATTCCGGCACTGATCGCCGCCGCTGAAGTCACCGATGCCCAGGCCATCCACCCGGGCTACGGCTTCCTGTCGGAGAACGCCGATTTCGCCGAGCGCGTGGAAGAGTCCGGCTTCATCTTCATCGGTCCCAAGGCCGACACCATCCGCATGATGGGTGACAAGGTCGAAGCCATCCGTGCGATGAAGTCCGCCGGCGTGCCGTGCGTGCCCGGCTCGGGCGGCCCGCTGGGCGAAGACATCGTGGCCAACACCAAGATCGCCCGTGAGATCGGCTACCCGGTCATCATCAAGGCGGCCGGTGGCGGCGGTGGCCGCGGCATGCGCGTGGTGCACGCCGAAGCCTCGCTGAAGACCTCGATCGAAACCACCAAGAGCGAGGCCAAGGCCGCGTTCGGCAATGGCGAGGTCTACATGGAGAAGTTCCTGGAGAATCCGCGCCACGTGGAAATCCAGGTGCTGGCCGACGGCCAGGGCAACGCCATCCACCTGGGTGAGCGCGACTGCTCGATGCAGCGCCGCCACCAGAAGGTGGTGGAAGAAGCCCCGGCACCGGGCATCAGCGCCGAGCAGCGCGAGCAGATCGGCAAGGTGTGCGTGGAAGCCTGCATCCGCATCGGCTACCGCGGCGCGGGCACGTTCGAGTTCCTGTACGAGGACGGCCGCTTCTACTTCATCGAAATGAACACCCGCATCCAGGTGGAACATCCGGTCACCGAAATGGTCACCGGCATCGACCTGGTGGCCGAGCAGCTGAAGATCGCCGCTGGCCAGAAACTGTCGATCAAGCAGAGCGACGTAGTCCTGACCGGCCATGCCATCGAGTGCCGCATCAACGCCGAAGATGCTGAAACCTTCGTGCCGAGCCCGGGCACCATCACCGGCTTCCATCCGCCGGGTGGCCCCGGCGTGCGCGTGGACACCCACATCTACAGTGGCTACCGCGTGCCGTCGAACTACGACTCGATGATCGGCAAGCTGATCGTGCACGGCCCGGACCGCGAAACCGCCATCGCCCGCATGCGGGTGGCGCTGAGCGAAATGGTGGTGGACGGCATCAAGACCAACGTCGCGCTGCAGCAGCGCATCATGCGTGACAAGGGCTTCCAGGCCGGTGGGCAGAACATCCACTACCTGGAAAAGCGCCTGGCCGAACGCAAGAACAAGCCGATCGCACTGACCTGATCGCGCGGCCAACGCTGGACACGAAAAGGGCGGGGATTTCCCCGCCCTTTTCTGTTGGGTACGACGAACGATCGACGACGTCGCCGGGCAGGGCCCGGCGCCACCCAGCGCGCGTCAGCGCTTGTCGGCCACTTCGGCGGGAATCTGCGAATTGGCCAGCGGGCGCACGCCATTGGGCGAGGTCGGATCGACGATCACCATCGTTTCGGTGGAACCATCGGGCCACACCACCTGGAAGGTGCTGCCGGCCGGCAGCGAAGCAAACGGCACACCGCTCTGCGCGCGGTACACCGCAGCGACCTGGCTGGCACCGGCGCGGCGCACTTCTTCCTGCGCCTTCACCGTCGTCAACTCCACCTTCGACAGGTGCCGGTAGCGATCTTCGTAGGTATCGATCATCAACAACCCGACCGCACCGGCCGAGTACGCCACGAACAGCACCACCCAGAACCAGAACTTGGCGCCATGTAGTAAACGACGGTAGTTCATCGCCCTGCTCCCGTACCAATCAATCGCTTGATCCACTCTTTCATCTTCCCCGCACCTTGCCGCGAAACCGCGGCGTCATACACGAAATCCCGGAAATCCTGCGTTCCACTCTGCGAACAGATCCCTCCATTCGCGCAATAACTGTTCACCAGCACACTGTCGGCGCCGCACGGCAGCCCCAGTTCGCAGGCGGCAACCCGCCAGGCCAGCTCGCTCAACTGTTCGCCGGCAATCAGGCCGGTCATCGCCTTGTCACCGGCCGCGCGCATGCCCATGGCCGGGGCCAGCGCCATGTACGCTTCCGGATCGCGCGAATCCTGCACGCGCTGTACCAGGTCACGGCGGTACTGCTCGCTTTCATGCAATGGCTCGCCTTCGGCAAGCAGCGACGCTTCAGCGGCCAGGTTGCCCTCCTGCGCCGCACGGCGGCGTTCGCCGATCACCAGCGTGGGGCCCAGCCGGTCGCCCGGCACGAAGCCGCCGCAGCGCTGGGCCACACGTTCGCGCGCCTGCACCATGGCCGGTGCCGCGCTCAGGCCCAGGCCGGCCAGCACGTTGTTGTCCAGCCGGTAGCCGCCTGGGTCGACTGCATACTGGGCGCAGTAGTCATAGACGCGGCTCAGCATCCAGCGCGCTTCGTGGTTGCCGTTGTCGGCCTGCACGCGCAAACGCTGCGCATAGGCGAACAGATCGGTGTCGCCTTCGATATCGGCGCGGATATCCAGCGGCAGCCCCGACGGCAGCGCGGTGCTGCGCTCGATGCCCGAAAGACGTCGCGTCAGGGCTTCCGGCATCACCGGCGCCAATGCCTCGCCTACCGACGGCGCCGAGACCGCCATCGGCGCCGCCACGCCATCCTGCGTGCCGTGACCATGACCACTGGCCCGGTAACCGGCCACGCCAAGCATTGCCACCGCCGGCAGCACGAGCAACCAGGTTTTGAGGGTGGGAGCCAAGGCCATGGGCGACAGAAGTGGACGCAGGACACAGCGAAGCCGGCAGTTTAGCAAGGCCCCGAAGCGCTGTCTGAACCGCCTCGACCCATCTCAGGGCATACGGAGACGGCCGGATGGTCTAGCATGGCCCCCTTTCCCGCGATTGCCCCCACCGCCATGCCGTTCCTGGAACTGACCCTGCGCTGCACCGAAGCCACCCAGCCCCGCTATGAAAATGCGCTGGAGGACGTGGGCGCGCTGGCGGTCACCCTGCTCGATGCCGAGGCCGATACCAGCAACGAGCAGGCCATCCTGGAACCAGGCGTGGGCGAGACCCCGCTGTGGGACACCCTGGTGCTGAGCGCCCTGTTCCCGGCCGACAGCAATGCGCTGTTGCTGCTGGCCGCGCTGGAAGCGTTCGATCCCGAACTGGACTGGAGCGGCGGCAGCTTCCGCGCCGTCGAGGACGAGGACTGGGAGCGCGCCTGGCTGGACCAGTTCCAGCCGATGGACTTCGGCAGCCGCACCTGGATCGTGCCGTGGAACCACGACCTGCCCGACGCTGCGCAGGCCGCCGATGCGGCGGTGGTGCGGCTGGATCCGGGCCTGGCCTTCGGCTCGGGCACCCACCCGACCACCGCGCTGTGCCTGCGCTGGCTGGACCAGTTGGCGGTATCGGGCCAGCTGCAGGGCCAGCGCGTGCTCGACTTCGGCTGCGGTTCCGGCATCCTGGCGCTGGCGGCACTGAAGCTGGGTGCGGCCGAAGCGATCGGCGTGGACAACGATCCGCAGGCGCTGGTGGCCACCGCCGACAACGCCGAGCGCAACGGCGAACAGGCGCGCATGCACGTCTACCTGCCGCAGGATGAGCCGGTTGCAACCTACCCGATCGTGGTCGCCAACATCCTGGCCTCGGCACTGGACGCATTGGCCGAACTGCTGGCCGCACGCGTGGCCGCCGGTGGACGCATCGCCCTGTCGGGCATCCTGCATGGGCAGGAAGGGGAACTGCTGCAGCGCTATGCCGCCTGGTTCGACGAACTGCAGGCCACTCAGGATGGCGATTGGATGCGCATCACCGGCGTACGCCGCGCCTGATCGTGGTTGAATGAGCGCTGGATCCGAGCCGGTGCCCTGACGATGTCCGAGCCGAACCCGCCGCGCCGCCCGCTGGCCACCTTCCTGCGCACTGCGCCGGGAGACGACGCCGCACCTGTCGACGGCACCGGTCACGCCGCCCCGCCGCTGCTGCAGGAAGGCGAGGCAGTAGACAACGATCAGGGCACCGCGCCCCCGCTCGCGAAGCACGAGGAGCCCGTCGCACGCACCGATGCCGACGCCGACCGTGCCGAAAGCGACACGATGGATGCGGCCGTGGCCAACGAGGCCCCCAGCTTCCTGGGCATGCGCCCGCGCACACGCCCCTCACCGCGCTGGCACTGGGCGCTGGTCGCGGGGCTGGCCCTGCTGCTGGTGCTGCAGAGTGTGCTGGCCGACCGCGCACGCCTGGCGGCCGATGCCGGCCAGCGCCCCTGGATAAGCGCCCTGTGCGGCGTCCTGCGCTGCAGCCTGCCGGCCTGGCGCGAGCCCACCGCATTGACCATGACCAGCCGCGAGATCCGGCCCCTGCCAGGACAGGCCGGCGTACTGCAGGTACAGGCCAGCATCCGCAACGATGCACGCTGGGCGCAGGCCTGGCCGGACCTGCGCCTGTCGCTGTCCGATGCCGATGGCCGCCTGATCGGCAGCGGCGTGTTCACCCCGGCGCAGTATCTGGGCGAAACCCCGGCCGCCACCCTGGAACCCGGACAGAGCGCGCGTATCGCGTTCCGCGTGCAGGAGCCCGCGTCCTCCACGGTCGCATTCACCTTCGAGTTCCTCTGACCAAGGTCGAGGCGTCAGGCCGTGGCAGCTCGGGCACGCTCGCGCTAGACTGACAGCCAATCACACGTCCGCCTGCGCACCACGCGCACCGGCCTTCAGATCGGGAACCCCCTTGAACGCTGTCCTCACTCGTCCTGACACCAGTCGTGGCGCTGCCCGGCCACCGCTGCGCGAACACGTAGCCCAGTCCGTGCGCCGCTATCTGCGCGACCTTGATGGCTGCGACGCGGACGACGTGTACGAGATCGTGCTGCGCGAGATGGAGATTCCGCTGTTCGTGGAAGTGCTCAACCACTGCGAAGGCAACCAGAGCCGCGCCGCAGCGATGCTGGGCATCCACCGCGCCACCCTGCGCAAGAAGCTGAAGGAATACGGCATCAGCGCGTAAGCGCACCGCCGCCGGGCATGGCCCGGCGCTACCGATACCAGGCCATCACCTTCCAGTAGATCCACGCCATGCGTGGATGAAGGCCCCGCAGGATCAACCGCCCCCGCCCGCCTTCCAGTAGTACCGCACCACATGGAAGAACACCGGCGCGGCGAAGCACACCGAATCCAACCGGTCGAGCATGCCACCGTGGCCCTCGATCATGTGCCCCCAGTCCTTGATGCCGCGGTCACGCTTGATGGCCGACATCACCAGGCCGCCCCAGAACCCCATCAGGTTGATCAGCAGCGACAGCCCGAACGCCTGCAGCGGCGTGAACGGGGTGATCCACCACAGTGCCGCCCCCAGTGCGCTGGCACTCAGTACCCCGCCCACGAAGCCCTCCACCGTTTTCGACGGCGACAGCTTCGGCGCGATCAGACGCCGGCCCAGCAGCTTGCCCCAGATGTACTGCAGCACATCGGACGACTGCACCACGATCACCAGGAAGGCGAACAGCAGCACATTGCGCGCCGGGTCATGGCCCGGCACCTGCAGGTTCAACAGCAGCGGCACGTGCGAAATACAGAACACGCAGATCATCAGCCCCCACTGCACCTTGGCCGTGCGCTCGAGGTAGTGGGTGGTGTCGCCGCCGATGGTCGACAGGATGGGCAGCAACAGGAATGCGTAGACCGGAATCAGCAGCGTGTACATGCCGTACCAGTCGATCCAGACCAGGTAGTACTGCCAGGGCAGCACGATGTAGAACGCCGCCAGCAATGCGTAGTAATCGCCCGACCGGGTCGGCGCCAGGGTGATGAACTCACGCAGCGCGAACAGCGAAATGATGGCGAACAGCACGATCACCCCGGCGCGGCCGAACAGCAACGCGCCGCCCACCACGATCGCCATCACCCACCACGCACGGATGCGTGAGACCAGGTTGGCGATGACCGCGTTGGGGCGCCCGCGCTGGCGCCAGCGCAGGGTCTCGGCCACCACCGTAGCGAGCACCAGCACCGCGCCGATGCCAGCAAACAGCAGACCGGTCTGCTGGCCCACGCTCTGCGTGGCCAGATCGCCGGACACATCGATCATGAAACTCATGGCCGGCCCCCGTTCGGTGCCAGGTCAAGCAGCGCCTGCCGGCTGCGCGCCAGGAAGGCCGCCTTGTCTTCCTCGGCCTGCAGGCGCAGCGGCGTACCGAAGGTGGCCGTGCACAGCAGCGGCAGTGGCAGGAAGCGGCCCTTGGGCATCACCCGCTTCAGGTTGTCGATCCACACCGGTACGAACTCCAGTTCCGGGCGCTGCCGCGCCAGATGATAGATACCACTCTTGAACGGCAGCAGCGGCTCCTCGCCGGTGTTGCGCGTACCTTCCGGGAACAGGATCAGCGAGCAGCCTTCATCCACCGCGTCGCGCAGCACCTGCAGCGGGTCCTGCTGGCGCCGCGCCGCCTCGCGTTCCACCAGCACGCCATTGAACACCGCATCGATCAGATAACGGCGCAGGCCATCGCGCTGCCAGTACTCGGCCGCGGCCACCGGTCGCACCTGTCGGCGCAGGGCGGGCGGCATCGACGACCAGATCAGCACGAAGTCACCGTGGCTGGCGTGGTTGCCGTAGTACACACGGTGGTCGCTGGACGGCGCGCAGCCGATCCACAGCGCACGCGCGCCGGTCAGCACATGGATGGCGCCACTGCAGGCGCGGGCGATCAGTCTGGCGAACATCGCTTTCCCCTTACGTCTGCGGCCACAGCACGGCCAGCAGCAGCGCCACGCACTGCAGCGCAGTGAACAGGTACTGCCGCAGCAGCAGGCCGCGCATGCCGGGCCAGCGCGCGTTCCAGCCGCGCAGCGGCGCACCGGCGGGCTGGCGGCGCAGCCCGGCCACGTGCAGCGCCTGATCGACCCGCTGCGCGGCGGCCTCGTCGCTCAGGCCTTCGCGCAGCAGCAACTGCAGCAGGTCGGCATCCAACTGCACGCGCACGGCGAAGTACGCCTGCACCATGCCCAGCGCCACGCTCAGCAGCACCAGGCCGGCGGCCACCATCGCCAACCCCGGCTCGATGCCCAGCAGCAGCAACCCCACCAGCAGCAGGCCCAGCGACAGCGCGGCGGGCCAACGGCCCTGGCGCAGCAGCAGGTGCATCATCGGCAGGTCCGGGGCCTGGCTCATACCGCTGTCTCCTGTGCGGCAGCGGCCGCGATCGCCAACAGGTGAACGTCGTGCAGCACGATGGACGGCCGTGCCTGGCGCACCTGCGCCACCGCCTGCGCGGCACTGCCAGCGCGGCCACTGCACAGCAGCCACGTCGCCACGCTGGCGGCACTGCGCGAATAACCCAGCGCGCAGCACACCAGCAGCGGGCCCTGCGCGTGCAGGCGCTCGATCGCGGCGGCCGCGGCGCGCAGCTGCGCCGCCGTGGGCACCACCAGATCGAGCATTGGCACCCCGGCATACAGCGCACCGGGAGCACGACAGGACAGCTCCGCGCAGGTATCGACCACGCCCTGCAGCGGCAGCGGCAACGGTGCACTGGGCAGACGACCCAGCCACACGCCATCGGCCACCTGCACCGGCTGCGGTGCGCGCCGGGTCCACAGCCGCGAATTGATCCACGCTGCGGCCAGGCAAGGCGCCAGCAGCCAGCGCACGGCCATGGTCAGCCGGCCATCGGCGCGCTTCTGGAACACCGCCGTGCCCAATCCGGCATAGGCCAGCGCCACCAGCAGCAGCGACAGCACCGGCCACAGCAGCCACAACGCCGCGCCCCGCCATAGCAGCGCCGGCAGCAACAACAGCACCGCGCCCAGCAGATACATTGCCGCCAGGCGCCAACGTTTCGGGTCGCGCGCCGTGCGCCATGCGCGCAACAGCGGCTCACCCTGGTCGGGCCACAGCCACACACACAGCCAGCCCACCAGCAACCCGGTGGGTACATCGATAAAGTGGTGCTGGAAGGTAGTCAGCACGGACACACCGATCAGCAGCGCCCAGACGTGCAACACCCAGCGCCACGCGCCGTGCAGATACTGGGCGAACTTCACCCACAGCACGATCAGCAGCACGATGTGCAGCGACGGCGCCTGGTTGAACGGCTTGTCGAAGCCCAGCAGCACATCGAACAGCCAGCCGAACACCCCGTCGATTTCGGGGCGCTGGAAGCTGAAGCGCAACGGCCACAGCAGGAAACAGCTCACCGCGATCAGCTGCGCACTGAACAGACGCAGCGCGTGCCGGTCCAGCTCCAGCCGCTGCCGGCACAGGAACAACGAAATGGCGTAGAACAGGTCGATCGACCAGTACGGCACGATGGTCCAGGCCACGAATGGAATGTGGGCTTCCCAGGCAAAAACCAATACCGGCACGTCCGGCTGGCGGCCGGCCATCCAGTTGGCGAACCCATAGCTGGCGAAGAAGAACGGCCCCAGCAGGACCAGCCACAGCAGGGCGCGCCGCCAGGGACGCGCCGCTGCGGTGGTGGGCATGGCAGCAACGGTGGCCATCAGCCGACCCGGCGCGCCAGCGAAACGGTGAAGATGCCGAACTCGTCGATGCGCTGCGCCACCTTCTCGAAACCGGCCAGGCGCACCAGCTCATCCATTTCCTGCTGGGTACGACGGCGCATCACCCACGCCGCACCACCGCGGTGGCTGGTCAGCGCGCGGGCGATGAATTCCAGCTGCGGATGCCAGGGCTGGCCGGTGTAGGCCAGGTAGCCGCCCACCGGCACGGTCGCGGCGATGCCCTGCAGCGAACGCAGCACCGCATCGTTGTCGGGGAACAGTTCGTACAGGCCGGACACCACCGCCAGCGTCGGCGCCGGGTCGACCTGCGCCAGCTGCACCGGATCGAACGCATCACCCTGTTCGAAGCGGGCGATGTCGGACGCGCCGAGACGCTCGATCAAGGCCTGGCCCTGGGTCACGTTCAGATCGCTGAAATCACGCAGCACGATGCGTTCGGCGCGCTGTTCACCCTGGCCCAGCGCTTCCAGCACGTAGCGACCGTGGCCCGCGGCCACGTCCAGCACGCGTACCGGCGTGCCCTGCCCGCGCAGGCGCTGGGCGGCGTCGCGCAGCAGTTCCTGCAGGTGCTGGCCGCGCACGCGGATGCCGCGCCAGCCGATCGCGTCCAGATAGTTGCGGTCGACCATGCGGCCCAGCGGGCCCTTGCCGCGTGCCTGGTCGCGGTAGATGTAGTCCAGCGTGCTGCCCGAATCGAAGCCGGTCTGCAGGCCCAGCGCGATGCCTTCGGAAAGCGTGCCGCCGACGCGCAGGCCGCCCCGCACCACGCGCCAGCGCAGGTCGGCCAGGCTGTTGCGCTCCGGCGGCCAGGCCAGGATTTCCGATTCTTCGAAGGTTGGCCCATGGCGGTGCGCATCGCGCCGCGACAGTTCACGCAGCGGCTCGGCGAAGCGCGCCTGGATGAAGCTGCGGATGCGCGCCAGCGCCGGCGCGCGGTCACGCTCGCCCAGGGTGTCATGGAAGAAGCCTGGCAGGTGCACGCGTTCCTTGATCGGGCTGGACAGGCGCTCGTAGAAGCGGTCCTGCGGGCCGCGGTGCACGACGAAATCCGAGCCGGAGACCAGCAACTGCACCGGCACGCTGATCGCCTGCGCATCGGCCACGATGCGGTCGGCCGCCTCGTACAGGCCCAGCAGCACGCGCACCGAGATCGGCCGGGTGATCAGTGGATCGGTGCGGTAGCTTTCCACCCGCGCCGGATCGTGGGTCAGCCACTGCGGCTTGACGTAGCTGTTGACGAAGAAGTTGCCGCGCAGCTTCTGCATCAGCGCCAGCCCCGCCCGCGCGAACGGCACGTACAGCTTCACCTTGAACGCCGGCGATGCCATGACCAGCGCGCGCAGGCGCGGCGCGTAATCGTGCACCCAGGTGGCGGCGACCACGGCACCCACGCTCTGCGCGATCACCACGATGTCTTCCACCGCGATGCCGTGCTCGGAACCGATATGGGCGATGAAGCTGTCCAGATCGCGAACCAGCGCCGGGAAGCCCGGCGCATCGCCGCGCGCGCCCGGCGAACGGCCGTTGCCGCGCGCATCCCAGGCGAAGAACGCGGTATCGGGCAGGTCCAGCTCATCGACCAGGTGGGTAACCCGCCCGGAATGTTCGTGGCCGCGATGCAGCAGCACGATGGCCTCGGCCGGCGTGGTCGTCGTGGTGCTTGCCCAGTACCGGTAGAACAGCGGTACCTGGTCGAAGCTGTGGAATTCCCGTTCCTGCGCCTGACGCATGCAATCTCCGTATTGTCGTGGTGTTTATCGCGGTGAAACCGCCGATTCCTGCAGCCCCCGGCGCACCCGGTTGAACAGCGTCACTGCGCACAGCAGCGCAGCCACACCGGCCACCCAGCCCACCGTGACCGCCCCCACCCAGCCGAAGGCCAGCAGCAGGCCCAGTACGCCGATCACGAAGGCGCGATCGCTCTTGCCCATGGGGCCATCGTAGCGCCGGCTGGCGCCGACCATCAGGCCCAGTACGCCGCCGTATTCGCTCAGCGCCGCCGCCCAGGCCAGCAGCCACAGCGCCACCGGGCTCACGCCCGGCACGCTGAGCAGGCTCAGGTACAGCGCGGCGTCGGCAATCACATCGCACAATTCGTTCAGATAGGCGCCCAGCCGCGACTGCTGGCCGAACTCGCGGGCCAGCATGCCGTCCACGGCGTTGAGGGCCATGCGCAGCAGCATCCACAGCGGCAGCAGCAGGTACAGCAGCGGCTGCGCGGGCGCACAGCACCCTACGGCGGCGGCCACCAGCAGCGAGACCACGGCGGCGGCTACGGTCACCGTGTTGGCGGTGATGCCGAGGCGGTAGAGCCCGCGCACGGCCGGACGCAAGAGGTCCTGGAAACGTCCCTTCAAAGCATAGATCGACACGATCTGAACCCGCTGATCCCTGGCAGTTCCGGCATAGCCTACCCCATCAAATACGGATACCGGCTGGTTCCGGCTGGCCCAGCCAGTCCTGCCATGGCAGCCCAGGATCGATATGACGGCGCAACCAGGCAACGTCATGGCTGCGCAGCAGGGCATTGCGCACCGCGTGCACGGCCCGCGCGCGTGCCCCTGCATCGGCGAATCCCGCCTGCAACGACAGCAGCCGGTATGTACCACCGCGCGAGCGCTGGAAGTGGATGATGCCGCCGGTGGGCAGCACGATCGCCCCCTCATCCAGGCCGTCGGCGTACAGATACAGCTCGAAAGGCTCCAGCCAGTGCTGTGTGTGCATCACCCGCAGCAGCTCGGCCAACCCAGGCGAGCGCCGATGCAGCGCGATGGCGTCGCCATACCAGCGCTTGTCGTCGTCCAGGTAGACCTTGAACTCCAGCCGCCGCCAGCGCCGGCGTTCGCGGCGCTGCACGTCCCAGGACAGGATCTCGGCCTGCTCGCCCCAGCGCTCCGCGGCTTCGGCCTGCAGCGTCGGCACATCGGTCTGGACGCACCAGGCCGCGGCTTGGCCACAGCGCGCATGGCGCACATAGCGGGCCAGGAACAGCAGCGCCCCTTCGGCATCGAGGGCGGTCTGCAGGCGGCTGGCAATGGTCATGGGACGGCATCCTGCACACGGGGAACAGGCGGCACCGTGCCGTGCCCAGTGGTGGCTGGCAAGACCGGGGGCCGTGCCCAATACGGTCAAACCGGCCTTGGACGCAGCGAATCTGCCCCAAGTAGCGCCCGCCACCGGCCCCCACGAACTACAATATCGGCCCCGCTCCGCTGCCGATTGCCCTGTCCCCATGACTGCTGATCTGTTGCCCGTCCGTCGGGCCCTCCTTTCCGTTTCCGACAAGACCGGCCTGGCCGAGCTGGCCACCGCGCTGGCTGCCCGCGGCGTCGAGCTGCTGTCCACGGGCGGTACCGCCAAGGCCATTCGCGACATGGGCCTGGCCGTAAAGGACGTGGCCGACGTCACCGGCTTCCCGGAAATGATGGACGGCCGGGTCAAGACCCTGCATCCGATGGTGCACGGCGGCCTGCTCGGCCGTTCGGGCCTGGATGACGCGGTGATGGCCGAGCACGGCATCGGCGCCATCGACCTGCTGGTGCTGAACCTGTATCCGTTCGAATCGGTCACCGCCAAGGCCGACTGCACCCTGGCCGATGCGGTGGAGAACATCGACATCGGTGGCCCGGCCATGCTGCGCTCGGCGGCCAAGAACTTCGCCCGCGTGGCGGTGGCCACCGACCCGTCGCAGTACGCCGAACTGCTGGCCTCGCTGGACGCCCACGACGGCCAGCTGTCGGCCGCCACCCGCTTCGCGTTCTCGGTGGCCGCGTTCAACCGCGTCGCCCAGTACGACACGGCCATCAGCAACTACCTGTCGGCGGTCACTGCCACCGACGCCGCCGTGCCGGTGCGTGCCGAATACCCCGCGCAGATGAATTCCACCTTCGTGAAGGTGATGGACCTGCGCTACGGCGAAAACCCGCACCAGAGCGGCGCGTTCTACCGCGACCTGTACCCGGTGCCGGGCACCCTGGCCACCTTCCAGCAGCTGCAGGGCAAGGAGCTGAGCTACAACAACCTGGCCGACGCCGATGCCGCATGGGAATGCGTGCGCCAGTTCGACGCGCCGGCCTGCGTGATCGTCAAGCACGCCAACCCGTGCGGCGTGGCCGTCGGTGCCGGCAACGGCGATGCCTACGAGCTGGCCTACGCCACCGACCCGACCAGCGCCTTCGGCGGCATCATCGCCTTCAACAAGCCGCTCGATGCGGCCACTGCGAAGGTCATCCTCGACCGCCAGTTCGTTGAAGTGCTGATCGCTCCGGACTACGAACCGGCCGCGCTGGAATACGCGCAGAAGAAGGCCAACGTGCGCGTGCTGCGCATTCCGCACGGTGATGGCCTGAACAACTTCGACAGCAAGCGCGTGGGCTCGGGCCTGCTGCTGCAGTCCTCGGACAACCGCGGCATGACCCGCGACGAACTGAAGGTGGTCAGCAAACTGGCACCGACCGACAAGCAGTTCACCGACCTGCTGTTCGCCTGGAAGGTGGCCAAGTTCGTGAAGTCCAACGCGATCGTCTACGCCAAGGACAACCGCACGATTGGCGTGGGCGCCGGCCAGATGAGCCGCGTCTATTCCGCGCGCATCGCCGGCATCAAGGCCGCCGACGCGGACCTGGTGGTGGAAGGCTCGGTGATGGCGTCCGACGCGTTCTTCCCGTTCCGCGACGGCATCGATGCCGCCGCCGCCGCCGGCATCAAGGCGGTGATCCAGCCGGGCGGTTCCATGCGTGATGCTGAAGTCATCGCCGCCGCCGACGAACATGGCCTGGCCATGGTGTTCACCGGCGTTCGCCATTTCCGTCACTGATACAAGGAGCGACACGGATGTCTGCAGTCTCTTTCAAAACCTTTGCTGTGCTGGCCGTCACCGGCACCGCCCTGCTGGCCGGCTGCACGCCGGCCGCCGACCCCGCACCGGCCACCGCCCCTGCGGCGCCGGACGCTGCGGCTGCGGCCACTGAACCGGCGGCCCAGCTCAGCCGCACCGCCCGCCTGCAGGCCTTCCTGGCCCAGCGTTACGGCAAGGGCGCCGCCCTGTCGGGTGACTGGCGCGGCAGCTGGACCCAGGACGGGCAGACCCGCCCGGTCAGCTGGCAGGTCTGCGCTGAACAGCCGGTGGTGACCGGCGACAGCTGGCAGCAGCTGCTGGCCGTCTGCGGCGCGCTGGTCGAAGCCGGCCACCCGGAACCGGGCACCATCGACTTCTACGTACTGCGCCCGAAGGCCGACGGCTTCGACGTCGCCGCCGAACTGACCGGTGGCACCTATGGCAGCAGCGGGCAGCCGGGCACCGTGCAGATCGTGCGCGCCGGCAGTGATTTCTACGGCTTCCGCGTGGAAGACGGCTGGTTCGGCCAGGGCTATTCGCTGATCTCGCAGTCGCTGATCCTGCCCGGCCCGAAGGGCCTGGTCGATACCGGCAGCATGCGCAGCCATATCGACAATGGCGCGGCCTACGACTGCGACGACGCCGAGTCGGCCGAGGACTGCCGCAGCCAGGTGTTCAACATCGACTTCACCCAGCGCTTCGACGACAGCGACCGCACCGCGCGCGTCTGGCCGCTGCAGGTGGAGGAAACCGGCAGCACCTGCGGCGGTGCCGCCGTGCGCCGGCAGCACCGCTTCACCCTGGACCCGAAGACCTGGACCTATTCCTTCCCGAAGGCGCTGCTGCGCGAGGGCTGCGAGTGAGGCACACGCGCCGCCGGGGACAACGTCCTTCCCTTCCCACGCAATCTGGAATCTCGTGATGAACGTACTTGTCATCGGCTCTGGCGGCCGCGAACACGCCCTGGCATGGAAGCTGGCCCAATCCCCCCAGGTCAGTGAAGTGCTCGTGGCACCCGGCAATGCCGGCACCGCCACCGAGGACAAGTGCCGCAACGTGGCGGTGAAGGTGACTGACATCGACGGTCTGCTGGCGCTGGCCCAGGCCGAAGGCGTGGCGCTGACCGTGGTGGGCCCGGAAGTGCCGCTGGTGGCCGGCGTGGTCGACCGCTTCCGCGCCGCCGGCCTACGCATCTTCGGGCCGACCGCCGCCGCCGCGCAGCTGGAAGGCAGCAAGGCCTACGCCAAGGACTTCCTGGCCCGCCACAACATTCCCACCGCGTTCTACGCCGTGCACACCGAGGTGGACGCGGCGCTGGCCTACATCCGCGACAAGGGTGCCCCGATCGTTGTCAAAGCCGACGGCCTGGCCGCCGGCAAGGGCGTGATCGTCGCGATGACCCTGGCCGAGGCCGAGGACGCGGTGCGCGACATGCTGTCAGGCAATGCCTTCGGCGACGCCGGTGCGCGCGTGGTGATCGAGGAATTCCTGGACGGCGAAGAAGCCAGCTTCATTTCCATGGTCGATGGCGTGCATGCGCTGCCGATGGCCACCTCGCAGGACCACAAGCGCGTGGGCGACGGCGATACCGGCCCGAACACCGGCGGCATGGGCGCCTATTCGCCGGCCCCGGTGGTCACCGCCGAGGTGCATGCGCGGGTGATGCGCGAGGTGGTGAACCCGACCGTGCAGGGCATGATCGCCGACGGCATTCCGTTCACCGGTTTCCTGTATGCCGGGCTGATGATCGATGCCAGCGGCGCGCCGAAGGTGATCGAATTCAACGTGCGCTTCGGCGATCCGGAAACCCAGCCGGTGATGCTGCGCCTGCAGTCCGACCTGGTCGACCTGGTGGAAGCGGCCATCGACGGTCGCCTGGACCAGGTGGAGGCGCAGTGGGACCCGCGCCCGTCGCTGGGCGTGGTGCTGGCCGCAAAGCCGTACCCGGAATCGCCGATCACCGGTGATGTGATTTCCGGCCTGGCCGATGTGCCAGCCAGCGCCAAGGTGTTCCATGCCGGTACCGCGCTGGACGCACAGGGCCAGGTGCTCAGCGCCGGTGGCCGCGTGCTGTGCGTGGCCGCACTGGGCGACAGCGTGCGCGAGGCACAGGCCAATGCCTATGCCGGCGTAGCCAAGGTGCACTGGGCCAACGCGTTCCACCGCACCGACATCGGCTGGCGCGCGATCGCACGCGAGGGGTGATGTGCGGGGTGCAGCCACGGGTGGCGTGGCTCTACCGGCATTGATCGCAGTAGATCCACGCCATGCGTGGATGAGCCCCGCCAACGAAAAGGCCCGGCATTGCCGGGCCTTTCCTGTTTGCAACGCTGCACCGCGTTACGCGTTGAACAGCGCCTTCATCTTCTTCAGCGCGTTCGCCTCGACCTGGCGGATGCGCTCGGCGGAAACGCCGTACTCATCGGCCAGTTCCTGCAGCGTCACCTTGCTGTCGGCGTCCAGCCAGCGGCGGCGGATGATGTCGCGCGAACGGGCATCCAGCTCGGCCAAGCCTTCGCGCAGCAGCTGCAGCTGGTTGTCTTCGCTGTCGGCACGTTCATAGGCCATCGACGGATCTTCGTCGTTGGCGACCAGGAACGCGGCCGGCGACGGCGGGGCGTGTTCGTTGTCCTCATCGCTGGGCGCATCGAAACCGATATCACGACCGGACAGGCGCGATTCCATTTCCATCACTTCGCGCTCGGACACGTTCAGGTCCTTGGCCACCGCGCTCACTTCGGCCGCGTTCATCCAGCCCAGGCGCGTCTTCGACTTGCGCAGGTTGAAGAACAGCTTGCGCTGCGCCTTGGTGGTGGCGACCTTCACGATGCGCCAGTTCTTCAGGATGAACTCGTGCATTTCGGCACGGATCCAATGCACGGCGAAGGACACCAGGCGCACACCCATGTCCGGGTCGAAGCGCTTGACCGCCTTCATCAGGCCGATGTTGCCTTCCTGGATCAGGTCGCCCAGCGCAAGGCCGTAGCCGTTGTAACCGCGGGCCACGTGCACCACGAAGCGCAGGTGCGAATGCACCAGCTCGCGCGCAGCGTCCAGATCGTCACCGTCGCGGAAACGACGGGCCAGGTCCTGTTCGTCATCGACCGACAGCACCGGAATCTGGTGCACGGCACCGATGTAGGCGTCCAGCGAACCGAGCGCACTGGGAATCGGGAGATTGTTTGCCACAAGGGCAGTAGAGGTGTTCTGGCTCATAGGGCTCATCTTAGCAGTCCGGGTTTTGGACTGCTAAAGCGGTAGGAAGTTCCAGTGTTCCGCAGGCGAAACAATGGGCCGTTCAACATCTCTACCCTATCGCGAATTGATGACAATGGCGAGCGCGTGCCAGAACCCATCAAATCAATACAAAACAATAACTTACGCGATTATCAGTGGATGAGTTGTGGTTTTGGGCCGCAAAATCCCACCACGGCACCCCATTCAGCCCGGCAATGTTGCCGGTCATTCAGGCCCAGGCGGCCCCAGTCCGGTAGTGCCGGGCCATGCCCGGCAACCCAAGCCGCGGCCAGAGCGCTCAGTAATAGCCGGACAGGTTCAGGAAGAAGCCCTTGCTCTCATACCGCAGCTCGGTCAGGTCGTCGCTGAACTCGGTGAAGTTATAGCCGGCACCGATCTTGAAGTTCTGCCCGACCTGGCGGTCCACGCCCAGCAGCCAGCCCTTCTTGTCGCCGCCCTCGCGCACATCCAGCCAGCGGTACTCGGCCAGGCCTTCCCACTGCGACCACAACCGGTAGCGCAGCTGCAGCGCAGAGAAGTTAACCCGGCTGTCCAGCCAGGGGCCTTCGCCGCGGCCGGTGCGGTAGTCACCCCAGCGCGCGGCCAGCTTGGCCGCCACTTCCCAGCGTTCGCCGATCTGCCGCACGCCTTCCAGCGAGATGATCTGCGACTTCTGGTCGTACACGTTGCCGCCTTCCTGGCCCAGCGACGCCACGTCGTACAGATAGGTGTACTTGCCGAACGCGGCCCAGCGCGTGTTGTCGTGCGGGCGCCAGGCGAAGCCCAGGTTGGATTCCACCAGCTTGGCATCGGCCAGTGCGTTGATCTTGTCCTGGGTATCGGCGTAGTTGGCGCGCAGGGCGATGCGCCAGTCCTCGTTGATCTTGTACAGCAGGCGGTTGGTGGTCACCCACTGCTCGCGCTGTTCGGCGCCCTGGTCGCGGCGGTACTCCAGCTTGCTGGTCCACTGCGTGTTCGCGTCGGTGCGGCCACCACTGACGCTGTACGCGCGGCGGTCGACGCGGCCGGTGGTGGCGTCCAGCTTGCCATCCATCACGCTGAAGCCCAGGTTCCAACCCTGCGCCGGATAGAAATCCATGCCGAAGGTGTTGACCAGGCCCGCCGTGTCCTCGCGCCGGTCCTTCAGGTACTGGCTCTCGTTGAACACGTTCACCTGGTTGCTCAGGCGCCAGCGCTGGCCCAGTGTCCAGCCCGACTGCAGGCCCGTGTCGTACAGCGGGTCGGTGGTGGTGCGGTCGGTGCTGTAGCTGTAGTTGCCGTAGAAGCTGTGCTCGGGCGTCATCCAGTACTCGGCTTCCAGCTTGGCACCGTCGCCGCGGCTGCCGCTGCTCACTTCGGCACCCACGCTGGAACGATCACCGAACAGGTAGCGCGTGCCGAGCGTCAGCAGGTTGTTGTCCTCGTAGGCGCCGCCGTCATCATCCACGGTCAACTGGCCGGTACCGTACAGCTCCCATCTGGCGCCGAAGCGCTGCCGGTAGCTCAACGCAGCCAGCGTGCCATCCACGTCCACGCCTGCATTCTCTTCGCGCACCCGGCGCAGCTCCGCACCCAGCTGGCCGTTGTTGCCCAGCCGCCAGTCCAACGTCAGCTGCGATTGTTCCAGCGCCACGTCGCCACGTTCGGCGCGGCTCTGTCGGCCATACAGGCTCAGGTTGTCGGTGAAGTAGCCGAGGAACTCGGCACCGTACTCCTCCAGCGCCACCCCGGTATCCATGCGCGATACCGAGAAGCCGGCATCCACGTCGCGCCACCAGGCGCCGAAGCTCCAGTCCTGCGTGGTCCATCCCAGCTCGCGCAGGTTGGCGCGTGCTTCCACCGCGCGCGCATCGCCCTTGCGCGCGGCATTCACCGGGTTGCGCTGGATGAAGCTCAGGCCGCCGTTGTCGGAGTAGAAGATCGGCGCGGCAGTGGCTTCGCTGCGGGTCTGTTCCAGCTTCAGGTAGGTACCGCGCCCGGCCTGCAGGGTCAGGTCGGCGCCCATCAGGCTGTAGTCGTCGCCGCTGCGGTTTTCGTCCACGTAGGTGCCGCCCACCGCGACGTGGTCGCCGAACCATTGCTTGCCCCGCAGGCCCGCACTGACATCGTTGGTGCTGAAGCCCACAGGCACGTACTCGTAATCGACCAGCAGCACCTGGTCGTAGCCGTCCAGCGGCGTGTCACGGGTGAGTGTGCGCACGTTCTCGCGGGTGATCTGTGAAAGCGCGCGGGTCAGCAGGATGCGGCCCTGGATCTCGTTCACTTCGTAATCCACGCCGCGCTGCAGAGTGCTGCGCACTTCGGTACGGCCGGTGGTGCGGTCGCGCACTTCCAGCACCACCTGTTCCGAGCCCGGCAGAAGATCGGTGTGGCGCAGGTAGTACAGGCTGCCGCCGGTGCCCAGGAATTCGCTGTGGCCCAGCGCCGACTGCGCCTCCGAGCCGAACGCCTTCAGGTACGAACGCGGATCGCCCAGCGGGGTCGTTGCCCGCGACCGCCAGCTCAGTGCCGCGCCATACAGCGAGCGCACGTACTGGCCATACTCGGTACCGGTGAACCCGGTGGCGAAGTTGCCCCAGAGCGCCTGGTTCTGGTCCCAGTCCACGCGCACGTACAGCTTGCCCTGGGTGTCCACATCGCGGTACGTGGTCGAATCATCGCCGTACACCGGGTAGTACTGGTCCGGGTCCAGGCGGCGGAACACATCGCGTGCATCGGCGTCCAGAAAGCCACTGAACAGACGCTTCAATTCGCGGTCGTAGGTGTCGGCCTGCGCGGTCACCAGATACTTTCCGCGCAGCTTGCTCTTCAGGTAGAACGCCAGGCGGCCTTCGCTGAGGAAGCTGTCATCGCGGTCCTGGTCGGCCACCAGCGGGTCCAGGTTGCCACTGGCGGTGTTCTTCGACAGGGTCACATCGGCCAGCGCCACCAGGAAGCGGTAGCTGCCGGTCACCTCCACATCCAGCGTGCGCTGCAGGGGCGGCGCGTCCTGCGCTTCCACTTCCACCTGGTAGCTGTGCTGGCCGATCGGCTCCAGGAATTCGGCGGCGAACTTCTGCTCCAGGTCGACCGGGAAGCTCTGCCCGTTGATCAGCACGCGCGCGTTGGGTGCCAGGCCACGGCCGTAGATGCGCACGCGCGAGCCGTAGATGGCGATGTTCTGCTGGCGCAGCGCGTTCTGTCCATAGATGTCATTGGTCAGCTGCTGGTCGCGCGCCTCCTCGCCGTTCAGCACCTTGCCCAGGGTCTTCTGCACGTTGTCGCGCACCTGCTGCGTGCCCCGCTCGTAGTCGGTGGGCAGCACCAGCTGGAAGCGCTGCGCGCTGGTTTCGTCGAACGCGCCATCGTGGCCGTAGGCGCGGGCGATGTACTGCAGTTCGTCGCCCTCGCGCAGGTTCAGCCCGGCCGGCAGCTGCCCATCCCATTCGGTGTTGCCCACGTAGTCCACCGGCATGGGAATGCGCGCCAGCGGCGTGACCAGATCGGTATCGGAACCGCGATACAGCGTGATCTCGATGCGTTCGATGAACGAGGCGTAGTTGTTGTAGCCATGGAAGCGCAGCGGCTTGGTCAGGCGCCCGTTCTCGAACGGCGCCATGGAACCGGTCTGCACGTTCAGCACCGGCGCCGACAGCGACGGATCTTCGGTGGCCCATACCACCGCGCCGTCAGGCAGCTCGGTCACGAACTGCCCACCCGGTGCGGCCGCCCGCGCGTCGGCGGGCGTCGGCACCGTCTGCGGGGTCGGATCGCCGTGTACCTGCAGCAGCAGGTCGTTGCCGCGGCGGCAGCCTTCTGCACCGCACAGGGTCTGCGGCACTTCCGGTGCCGTCGCGGGCGCTGCGGTCTGCGCCCAGGCCGAAGGCAGCAGCAGCGCGGTGGCCAGGGTGATGAGTGCGGTCGTCTTGATCATGGCCCTCTCCTCAGCGGTCCGCGCGGTCAACGGTGGCCGGCGCAGGCAGTACCTGCACCTGCACCCGGTCAACCCACCCGTCCGGCAACCGCGCCAGCACGGCCCGCTGCAGCACCTGCCCGCGTTGTTCCGCCAACGCCTCCTGCCCTGCCTCGGCACGCACCTGCAGCACCCCGCCCTGGCGTGCCTGCAACGCGTTGACCGCCTGCACCAGCACCGCCTCGTTGCCGGCCGCCAGTTCGGCGCGGCCGGGCACGAACAGTGCGGGGCCGAACTCCAGTCGCATGGCCGGAGGACCGCTGTCGAACCGTGCATCGGGCAGCTGCACGCCGAAGTCGAAGCGCACCGGCAGCCCCGGGGTGATCCGCCGCAGCAGCGGGTTGCGCGTGGTGAAGCGCGCTTCGGCCGGCAGCGTGGTCGGGTCCACCTTCAGGATGAAGTTGCGCCCGCGGGCCTGGCCGCCATTGATGCCGACCAGGTGGTAGCGGCCGAAGGCATCGGTTTCCATCACCAGGCCTTCCACCGATGCCACGCGCACGCCGGGAATGCCGCGCTCGCCGTCATCCTGGATGCCGTTGCCGTTGCTGTCTTCGAACACACTGCCCAGGATCAGGCTCTCGTCCAGCAACGGATCGCCCACCACCTCCACATCGGCCGACGCCACGTTGCCGATGCTGGCATTGGCCGCATCCACCGCGGTCACCCGGTTGGTGTGGATGCCCTGGCCCACGCCCGCCCCCACGCGCAGGTAGTACACCAGCGTGGCGCGGCCACCGGCGGCGATATCCACCCGTTCCACCCGCAGCGGTGAACGCGCGCTCACGAACGCGGCGTTGTCCAGATCGCGGGCCTCGAAGCCTTCCTGCACGAAGGTGAAGCCGGCCGGCAGCGTATCAATCACGTTCACGCCCAGTGCGTCTACCTCACCCAGGTTCTCTACGGTCACCACGTAGCGCACCAGTTCGCCCACCTTCACCGTGCGCTGCGCCGCCTGCTTGGTCAGGCGCAGCACGGCACCACTGGCGGTCACGGTGATGTTGACCCGGCCATCGGCGCAGACCGGGGTGGGAATGGAGACGTCGCAGATGTTGTAGGTGAAGGCGTCCTGGCCGCTGTAGCCGACGAAGGCGGTGTAGATGCAGATGCCATCGGTGCAGCCCAGGCGGCCGTAGCGTGGCTCGGCCAGCACGCGCAGCGAGCGCGGGTTGATCGGCGCGCCGCTGGTGCTGATGTTGTCCAGCAGCGAGATCGTGACCGGTTCGCCATCGGGCGTGGTCACCGTCTCATCCACCACTTCAACGGCGTTGGCCTGTACCTGCACCGTCACACTGGCGGTGCCGCACTGCACCGGCGCCGCCTGCGTGCAGACGGTGTAGGCGAAGGTGTCGCTGCCGCTGAACGTCGCCGCCGGCGTGTAGCGCACGGTGTCATCGGCCAGTACCTCGGCGGTGCCCGAGGTGGGTGCGGTGCTGATGGTCACGGCCACCGACGATGGCACCACCGGGCTGCCGGAGACCAGATCGTTGGCCAGCACCGGCACGACCACCGGGCTGTCCTGCGGCGTGCTGGCGGTGTCGTCGGCCGGTTGCACGGTGCTGCCAGCCGGCGGGCTGGCCAGGGTCACCGTCACCGTGCCGATATCGCAGACAGCAGGCTGGCTGACCAGGCAGATCTGGTAGGTGGTGGTGTAGGTGGCACCGGCCACACCGGCCGCCACGTCCACGCTGCCATTGGCCTGGATGGTGATGGCCGTGGTGTTGGTGGGGGTCAGCAGCACGGTGGTCGGGTCCAGCGCGGCGCCGTTGAACGTGTCGTTCACCAGCACGTTCAACACCGCCGTCGCGCCGGTGGCCGGCACATCGGCAATCGCATCATCGACCGCGACCAAGGTGCCGCCCGCGGCGCTGACCGTGATGGTCAGCGTGGCGGTATCGCACACGCCGGCATACGGCGCGGGCAGGCACAGCTGGTAGATGAAGGAATCGCTACCGGTGTAGCCCGCGTTGGGCGTGTAGGTGTAGCTGCCATTGGCATTGAGCACCACGGTGCCCTGTGCCGGTGCGGTCACCAGCGAGAACACCGAACCGCCGCCGGCATTGTCATTGCCCGCCACGCTGCCACTCAGCGCCTGCCCGGCCGGTGTGGTGGCCACATCGTTCACCGCATCCGGACGCACCAGCACCAGCGCCGTGGCCTGCGCGCAGTTGCCCGTATTGCTGGCTTCGCAGATCTGGTAGGTCAGGTTGAGCGCACCGGCCGCCGCACTGCCGGCAATGCTGATGATGCCGTTGGCATCGATGCTGATGCCTGCAGGCGGTGCGATCAGGGACACGGTGACCTGCGCCGGCTGCACCGGCACACCATTGATCAGGTCATTGCCCAGCACCGACGGCGTGGAACCGCCGGCACCCGGCAAGGTGGGCGTACCGCTGAAGTTGTCGCTCACCGCCTGCAGGGTCGTGGCGCTCACGGTCACGCTCACCGACGCGGTATCGCAGACATTGAGGTTCGGTGCCGGCAGGCAGACCTGGTAGGTGAAGGTGTCGGTGCCGGTGAAGCCCGGGTTCGGGGTATAGCTGATGGTGTTGTCACCGTTCACCACGGCGGTCCCGTTCAAGGGCGCGACGATCACCGTGAACACCGGGTTCACCGGCAGCGTGTCGTTGGCAGCAACGTTCAGCACGGTGGTGCCGGTACCGGCCGACAGCGTGTCGTCGGCCGCGTTCGGACGCACCGCTACCAGTGCGGTAGCCTGCGCGCAGTTGGTCGGCACCGCGTTCTCGCAGACCTGGTAACGCAACGTGGTGGCGACAGGTGCCAGACCCGCCGCCACGGTGATGACGCCGCTCGGGCTCATGCTGTAGCCGGTGGGCGGCGTGATCAGCGTGGCGGTTACTGGCGTGGTACCCGGAACGATGGCGACGCCGTTGAAGCTGTCATTCAGCAGCACGCTGGTGGTGGCGCCGCCGGTGGCCGGCACGATGGGCGTGGTACTGAAGTCATCGTTCAGCGCGCTCACGCTGGTCGTGCCCACGTTCACGGTGACGGTGGCGGTGGAGCACACCCCTGCTGCCGGTGCGGGCAGGCAGACCTGGTAGGTGAAGGTGTCGCTGCCTGTGAAGCCTGCCGTAGGCGTGTAGCTGATCGTGTTGTCGGCGTTGACGACGGCAGCCCCATTGCCCGGCGCCACCAGCACAGTCAGCGTCGGGTTGGAAGGCAGCGTGTCGTTGGCGGTGACATTGAGCACCGTGGTGGTGCCAGCGGTCGCCGTGAGCGTGTCGTTGGCCGCAGCGGGGCTGACCGCGACCACCGCGGTGGCCTGCGCGCAGTTGGTCGGCACTGCGTTCTCGCAGACCTGGTAGGTCAGTGTTGTCGCCGCTGGCGGCGTGTCCGGTGCCACGGTGATCTGCCCGTTGGGAGCCATGGTGTAGCCCGTCGGCGGGGTGACCAGCGTGGCGGTGACAGGCGTGGTTCCGGGGGTGATCGGCAGCCCGTTGAAGGTGTCGTTGAGCAGCACGCTGGCGGTGGTGCCACCGGCGACGGGCGCGATCGGCGCAGCGGTGAAGTCATCGGCCGTGGCCACCAGGGTGGTGGCGGCGACGGTGAGGCTGACCGTGGCCGAATCGCAGACACCGGCGGCCGGTGCCGGCAGGCACAGCCGGTAGGTGAAGCTGTCGGGCCCGGTGAAGCCTTCCGAGGGCGAGTAGCGGATGGTGCCGTCTGCCAGCACGGTGGCAACACCGTTGGCAGGCGCCGCCGTCACCGTCACCACCGGGTTCAACGGCGCGGTATCGTTGGCCAGCACGTTCAGGATGGTGCTGGTACCGGCGGCGGCCAGCAGGGTGTCGGCCACCGCGTCCGGGCTGACCGCCACCACGGCCGTGGACTGCGCGCAGTTGGTGGGCACAGCCGTTTCGCAGACCTGGTAGTTCAGCGTCACCGCCGCCGGCGTGGTGCCCGCCGCGACAGTAATGACGCCGGAGGCACTCATGACGTAGCCAGTGACCGGGGTCACCAACGAGGCGCTGACCGGGGTGGTGCCCGGTACGATCGCCCCACCATTGAACGTGTCGTTCAACAGCACGCTGGCGGTACTGCCACCGGCGGCGGGCGCAATCGGGGTGCCCGTGAAGTCGTCGGCGAGCGCGGTGATGCCGTTGGCACTCACGGTCAGGCTGACCGTGGCGGTGTCGCAGACCGCACTGCCGGGCGCCGGCAGGCACAGCTGGTAGGTGAAGCTGTCTGCGCCGGTAAAGCCGGGCGTCGGGGTGTAGTTGATGCTGCCATCGGCATTGACCGTGGCGGTGCCATTGGCCGGTGCGGCCGACACGGTCACCACCGGGTTCAGCGGCGCGGTGTCGTTTGCCAGCACGTTGAGCAACGTGGTGGTCCCCGCCGTTGCGTTCAGGGTGTCCGCCATGGCCTCCGGGCTGACCGCCACGATGGCCGAGGCGCCGGCGCAGTTGGTCGGTACGGCGTCTTCGCAGACCTGGTAGTTCAACGTCACTGCGGCAGGCGTGGTGCCGGGTGCCACCGTGATCACCCCCGCCGGGTTCATGCTGTAGCCGTTCACCGGCGTCACCAGCGAGGCGGTAACCGGCGTCGTACCGGGCACGATGGCTGCGCCGTTGAACGTGTCGTTCAACAGCACGCTGGTCGTGCTGCCACCTGCCACGGGCGCGATCGGCGCCGTGGTGAAGTCATCGTTGAGCGCGGTGAGCGTGGTCGCACTGACGGTCACCGTCACCGTCGCCGAATCGCAGACCGTGGCGCCGGGGGCCGGCAGGCACACCTGGTAGGTGAAGCTGTCGGTTCCGGTGAAGCCCGCGGTCGGCGTGTAGCTGATGCTGCCGTCGGCGTTCACCGTGGTGCTGCCGTTGCTCGGCGCCACCGACACCGTCACCGTCGGGTTGGCCGGGGCGCGATCGTTGGCCAGCACGTTCAGCACGGTGGTGCTGCCAGCGGCGGCGGGCAGCGCATCGGCCACCGCCTGCGGGCTGACCGCCACCACGGCGGTGGCGGCCGCACAGTTGGTCGGCGCCGCGTTCTCGCAGACCTGGTAGTTCAGCGTGGTCGCCGCCGGCGTGGTGCCCGCCGCAACGCTGATCACCCCGCTGGCCGACATGCTGTAGCCGCTGGGCGGCGCCAGCAGCGAAGCCGTCACGGCGGTCGTGCCCGGCACGATGGGCGCGCCATTGAACGTATCGTTGAGCAGCACGCTGGCCGTGCTGCCACCGGTGACCGGCGTGATCGGCGCTGCGGTGAAGTCATCGTGGGTGGCGACCAGCGACGTGTTGCTGACCGTAAGCGAAACGGTTGCGGTGGCGCAGACAGTTGCCGCCGGCGCGGGCAGGCACAACTGGTAGGTGAAGCTGTCGGCACCGGTGTAGCCTGCCGTCGGCGTGTAGCTGATGCTGCCGTCGGCATTCACCGTAGTGGTGCCGTTGGTCGGCGCCACCGACACGGTCACCACCGGGTCCTGCGGTGCGGTGTCATTGGCCAGCACGTTCAGCACGGTGGTGGCACCGGCCGTGGCAGGCAGGGTATCAGCCACGGCCACCGGGCTGACCGCGACCACGGCCGAGGCCGAGGCGCAGTTGCTCGGCACCGCGTTTTCGCAGACCTGGTAGTTCAGCGTCGTCGCCGCCGGCGGCGCTCCTGCGGCCACGCTGATCACGCCAGTGGCCGACATGCTGTAGCCCGCCACCGTTGTCAGCAGCGACGCGGTCACCGCCGTGGTCCCCGGCACGATGGCCACGCCATTGAACGTGTCGTTCAACAACACACTGGCGGTGCTGCCGCCCGCTCCGGGCGCGATCGGGCTGCTGCTGAAATCATCGTTGGCCGCCGCCAGCGTCGTGGCTGCCACGGTGACGGTCACCGCTGCGGTATCACAGACCGCTGCAGCCGGCGCCGGCAGGCAGACCTGGTAGCTGAAGGTATCGGTGCCGGTGAAGCCGACGGTGGGCGTGTAGCTGATGGTGCCGTCGCCATTGACGACGGTCGTGCCGTTGCCCGCCGCCACCGATACGGTCACCAGCGGGTTCAGCGGCGCAGCATCGTTGGCCAGCACGTTCAGTACGGTGGTGGCGCCGGCGGCCGCCGGCAGTGCATCGGCCACCGCGTCCGGGCGGACCGCCACCAGTGCGGTAGCCGCGGCACAGTTGCCCGGCACCACGTTTTCGCAGACCTGGTAGTTCAGGGTGGCCGCGGCCGGCGTGGTTCCGGCGGCCACGGTGATCACACCGCTGGCCGACATCGTGTAACCGGCCGGCGCGGCAATCAGGCTCGCCGTGACCGGGGTGGTGCCCGGCACGATGGGCGCGCCACTGAAGGTGTCGTTCAACAACACGCTGCTGGTGCTGCCTCCGGTGGCCGGTGCAATCGGGCTGGCGCTGAAGTCATCGTTGCTGGCCACCAGCGAGGTAGCGCTGACGTTGACGGTCACCGTGGCGGTATCGCACACGGTGCCGCCCGGCGCGGGCAGGCACAGCTGGTAGGTGAAGGTGTCGGTCCCGGTGAAGCCGCCGGTGGGCGTGTAGCTGATGGTGCCATCGCCATTGGCCACCGCCGTGCCCTGGCTCGGACCGCCACTGACGGTAACCACCGGGTTCAGCGGCGCGGCGTCATTGGCCAGCACGTTCAACACCGTGGTGGTGCCTGCGGTGGCCGGCAGGCTGTCGGCGACGGCATCGGGGCTGACCGCTACCAGCGCGGTTGCGGCGGCGCAGTTGGTCGGCACCGCGTTCTCGCAGACCTGGTAGCTGAGCGTGGTCGCGGCCGGGCGCGTGCCCGCGGCCACGCTCACCACGCCATCGGCCGACAGGCTGTAGCCGGCCACCGGCGTCACCAGCGAGGCGGTAACCGGCGTGGTGCCCGGCACGATCGCACTGCCACTGAAGGTGTCGTTGATCAGCACGCTGGCGGTGCTGCCACCGGCAGCAGGATCGATGGGCGTGGCCAGGAAGCTGTCATTCACCGCGACCAGCGAGGTCGTGCTGACCGTCACCGCCACCGTGGCGGTATCACACACGCTGCCGTGGGGTGCCGGCAGGCACAGCTGGTAGGTGAAGCTGTCCGGCCCGGTGAAACCGCCCGTGGGGGTGTAGCTGATGCTGCCGTCGGCGTTGACCACGGCGCTGCCATTCACCGGCGCCACGCTGACAGTCACCACCGGCGTGGCCGGTGCCACGTCGTTGGCCAGTACATTCAATACCGTGGTCGCACCGGCCGCGGCCGGCAGCGCATCGTTCACCGTATCCGGGCTCATCACCACCACCGCGGTGGCGGTGGCGCAATTGGTCGGCGCGGCGGTTTCGCAGACCTGGTAGCCCAGCGCCACCGAGCCCGGCAAGGTACCGGCCGCGACGCTGATGACGCCATTGGCGGCCATGCTGTAACCGGACACCAGGGTGGTCACGCTGGCGGTAACCGGAGTGGTGCCCGGCATGATGGCCGCACCATTGAAGGTGTCGTTGAGCAGCACGCTGGCGGTGCTGCCACCGCCCGGCGGGACCGGGCTGGCGCTGAAATCATCATTCACCGCCACCAGTGCAGCGGCCGCCAGGGTCAGCGTCACCTGGGCGGTATCGCAGACGGCACCGTCCGGCGCCGGCAGACACACCTGGTAGGTCAGGGTATCGGTACCGCTGGCGCCCGCGTTGGCGGTGTACTGCAGGCTGCCGCTGGTCGCCAGCACCGCGGTGCCCAGCGTGGGCGGCGAGATGACGGTATAGCTGGCACCGGCAGGCACGTTGTCGTTGGCCGCCAGATCGAAGGTGCCCGGCTGGGTGCCGGTCACGCTGCCACTGTCATCGACGGCATCGGGCGCAACCAGGACCTGCACGGCGGCGGTATCGCAGGTGCTGCCGCCCTGCTCGCACAGCGAATAGGTGAGCGTGGTGGCACCGGCCGGCGCGTAGCTGGCCACGGTGATGATGCCGTTGCCATCGATGCTGAAACCGGTAGGCGGGGCCACCAGATTGGCCGTGACCTGCAGCGGATTGACCGGGCCGCCGTTGAAGGTGTCGTTGCCGAACACCGTGGGCGTGGTGCCGCCGGCCCCCGGTGCGAACACCGGGCTGCGGAAGTTGTCGTCCACCGCATCAAGGGTGTTGGCCACCACCGTGATCGTGACCGTGCCGGCGGCACAGACGGCGGCATCCGGTGCGGGCAGGCAGACCTGGTACTGCACGGTCTGCGTGCTGGCGGCGCCGGGCACATAGCTGAAGCTGCCATTGCCCTGCAGGGTGAACGTACCCGCAGCCGGCGGGGTCAGTACGCTGTAGGTCGCGCCCGCCGGCGCGTTGTCGTTCAGACCGACATCGCCCACCAGGGTCTGCCCGGCCGAGGTGCTGAAACCATCGTCCACCGCAGCAGGCGCCACCACCAGCGCAACCTGGGCGGTATCGCAGTTGCTCGTACCCGCCTCGCACAGCTCGTAGGTGAGCGTCTGCGCACCGGCAGCAGCGCCGGCCGGCACGTTGATCACCCCGGCACTGGTGACGGTGTAACCCGGAGGGGGCGTGTTGACCAGGCTCACGCTCACCTGCGCGGCCGTCACTGCAGCGCCATTGAACAGATCGTTGCCCAGCACGCTGGGGGTACTGCCGCCGGTCACCGGCGAAATGGCCGGCGTGCCGAAGGCATCGTCCACCGCATCGACCGTGTTGGCGGTAATGACGAAGGTGACCGTTGCAGTCGAACACACCGCACTGTTGGGCGCGGGCAGGCAGACCTGGTAGCTGGCGCTGTCGGTGCCACTGCTGCCGGCGGCCGAGGTGTAGGTGAAGCCGCCATCGGCGGCCAGCACCAGCGTTCCCTGGGTGGGGGCGACCAGCACGCTGAATTCCGCACCGGTACCGGCACTGTCATTGCTGGCCACCGAGCCGGTCACCGCCTGCCCTGACTGCACGGGCACGTTGTCGGCTACGGCGGTGGGCGCGACCAGCACCTGCACGCTGGCGGTATCGCAGTTGGTCGGGGCTGCCACTTCGCACAGCTGGTAGGCCAGGGTCGCCGCGCCCGGCGTGGTGCCTGCGGCCACGGTGATCACGCCGCTGGAAGCATCCAGGCTGAAGCCCGTTACCGGTGCCTGCAGCGTTGCAGTGACGGTGCCTGCGGTAACCGCAAGGCCATTGAGGGTGTCATTGCCCAGCACGCTGGGCGTCGTGCCACCCGCAAGTCCGGGCACCGGGGTGGCAAACAGATCGTCGTTGGCCACCAGCGCATTGGCGCCGAGGGTGACGGTGACCGTCGCGGTATCGCACACGGCAACGTTCGGCGCCGGCAGGCAGACCTGGTAGCCGAACGTGTCGCTGCCGGTGACGCCGGCATTGGGCGTGTAGGTGTAGCTGCCGTCGCTGTTCACGGTCACCGCGCCCTTGCTAGCGGCGGTGCCGAGGCTGAAGGTGGAGCCGGCAGGGGTGTTGTCGTTGCTGCCGACGTTGGCCGACACCGGCTGTCCCGCGCCCGGTGTCGCGATGCTGTCGTCCACCGCGTCGGGGGCGATGACCAGCTGCACGCTGGCCGTATCGCACAGCGTTGGCGCGGCGGTCAGGCAGATGCGGTAGCCCAGGGTGACCGGACCGGCCACGGCGTTGGCCGGCACCGTGACCACGCCTGCCGCGTTGATCAGGTACCCCGCCGGTGCGGTGATCAGCGTGGTGGTCAGATTGGCCGGCACCACCGCCGCGCCATTGAAGGTGTCGTTGCCCAGCACGCTGGCCGTGGTGCCGCCGCTGGACGCAGCGATCGGCGCGGCGCTGAAATCATCGTTCACCGCATCGATGGTGTTGGCGGTCAGGTTCACCGTGACCGTTGCGGCGTCACACACCGCCGCGTTCGGTGCCGGCAGGCACACCTGGTAGCCGAAGGTATCGGTGCCGGTGGCGCCCGCGTTGGCGGTGTAGGTGAACGCGCCGCTGGCCTGCAGCACCACGCTGCCCTGGCTGGGCGCCGCGCCGGTCTGCACGAAGGTGGAACCGGTAAAGACATTGTCGTTGCTGGCAACGTTGCCGTTCACCGCCTGCCCGGCCTGCACGGCCACGCTGTCATCCAGCGCATCGGGGCTGACCAGCAAGGTGACCGTGGCGCTGGCGCAGTTGCTGGGCGAAGCCACTTCGCAGATCTGGTAGGTCAGGCTGACCGGCCCGGCCGCTGCGGTAGCCGGCACGCTGATGGTGCCGTTGGCCGCGATGGCATAGCCGGACGGGGCGTTGGTCAGCGTGGCAACGACCGCGGCATCGGCAAACGCCGCACCACCCAGGGTGTCGTTGCCGAACACGCGCGGTGTACTGCCACCGCCGCCCGGCGGGAACGGCGTGGCGCTGTAGTCATCGTTGTTGGCGACGATGGCCGCCGCCTGCACGGCGATGGTGGACGTGGTGGCGGTGTTGTCACCCGGGGTCGGATCGGTGGTGCCCGACGGCGGCGTGATGGTGGCCACGTTGGCGGAAATGGTGGCCGGGGTGACCGTCGGTGCGGTGCCATTGACCAGCACCACCAGCACATCGCCCACGCCCACGTTGACGCCGACATTCAGACTGCCGGTGCCCGACGCCGCCGAACAGGACGTGGCGGCGGAAACGGCCGCGCAGGTCCAGGTGACCCCGCTCAGCTGCGCGGGCACCGAATCGGTAAGGGTGGCGCCCACCGCCTGCGACGGGCCGGTGTTGCGCACTTCAATGCGGTACTGCACCGCCCCACCGGCCGCGACCGGCACCGGCGTGGTGATGGTCTTGACGATGCTCAGCTGCGCGCTGGCGGCCAGTGTGTTGCTGTCGCTGCTGCTGTTGTTGCCCGGGGTGGGATCGGACACATCGGCCGGCGCGGTCACCGTGGCGGTGTTCACCAGCGGGTTGCGGTACGCCTGTGCCTGCGCGCCGCTCATCGCCAGGGTAGCCAGCAACGCCGCGCCCCACTGCAGCGCGCGCACGCGCAGGCAATCGTGGCCGGGCAGGCGGATCAAGCGACGGGCGCGGGCGGTGGGCATGCTATCATCCTCGAAAGCACCGCGCAGGCTCTGGCGTTCCCCACCTGCGCGTCACATGAAGCGTCGTTGCTGCCGGGCCGCGCACAGCGCAGCGGCCCGGGTGGATACGGCTAGTACGCGCCCGGATCGGCGCTGAAGCTGACAGGCACGGTGATCGTGGCCTGCCCCCCATTGATCAGGTTGACCCCCAGGCTGACGCTGGTGCCGCCGGCCGCACCGCCACTGGCGGCACTGCATGCGCTGCCGGCCGAGGCACTGCAGGTCCACGGCGCGCTCAGCGTGGCGCCTGCCGGCAGCGTGTCGCTGACCTGCGCGGCGGTCACCGCATCGGGGCCGGCATTGCTGACGGTGAGCACGTAACTCGCGCTGCCGCCCGGTGTGTAGGTCGCACTGCCATCACTCTTGCTGATCGAAAGATCGGCCTGGCGCGTGCGGTTGGTGATGCGGCAGACCACGGTGAGTGGCTGCGCGGCCAATGCGGGCGCAGTGAAGTTGAAGCTCTGGCCAGTGCCGCTGCTGAGCGTGATGCCGGCCTGGTCCTTGCACTCCCAACTGCTGGCGTAGCGCGCCAGAACCGTTGCGGTGCCGGCGGTTTCAGCCAGGGTGTAGACCGTGCCGGGCGTGGTGACCACGGCGCTGGTGGCGCCGTTGTTGCCGACGTTGGCCACGCTGGCCAGCACCGTCGCGCCCTGTGCCACGCTCAGGTTGAACACGCCGGTGTCGGTGGTCGGCGCCAGCGTCTTCACCAGCTGCACGGTGGCCGCGCAGCTCTGCGAAATGCTTTCCACGGTGAACACCGCCTGGCCGATGCGGATGCCCAGCAGGGCCAGCAGGTTGTCGACCACCCCGCCCAGCACCGTCGTCAGCACCGGTCCCACCAGTGCATTCACCACGGTGCGCAGCGGTGGCAGCAGGGTGGATACCAGCGCGTTGACGATGGTGTTCACCGGCAGCGGCAGCGTGATCAGCGCATTGACCAGGCGCACCACCGGCGTGCCACTGGTGATGGTCACGTCCAGCGAATTGATCAACGAGGTGACCATGGTGCTGGCGCTGACCGTGCCCGCGGTAAGCGTGCGTGTCTGTGGAAATGCACCGGGTACCACCACCGACTGCAGGCCGGGCGTGGCGGTGGCGACGGCGCGCACCGACACGGTCAGCGGCACATCCACGTCGGCCACTTTCACGCTGGTGGACAACAGGCTGACCGCAACGGTGACGTTCAACGTGGTGGCGTTGATCGGGGTCACGCTGGCCGGCGTAAGCACGGCGCTGCGGTTGAAGAACACCGCGTCGCTGATCGTGCCCACGTACACGTTCACCAGGCCCGGCCGCGCCTGCAGGGTCACCGCGTTGCTGGCCAGGCTGACCGCGCTGATGGTGCCCTCGGCGCGCGCCACATCGGCATAGACCGACAGATGCACCAGCGATGCATTGATGCTGGTGCCCGACAGCGAGACCAGCCCGCCCACGTTCAGTCCGTTCACCGCCGAGATCAGCGGCGCCACGCTCAGGCCCTGCACGATGTCGAAGTCCAGCTTGATGCGGATCGCGGCGCTGTGGAAGCTGGTGCCGACCGGGCCGCAGTTGAACACCGGCGGTTCCACCACCTGCGCCCACACGCGCACATTGGCCAGCCCGCCCAGCCCCAGCGGCCCCAGCTGCGCGGTGGTCAGGGTGATCGGCGTGGGCGTGGTGACCACGTTGCGGAAGTTGTACAGCTGCACGCCACCGGTGATCAGGTCCAGCACGTCCAGGTTCACCGTGGCCAGCGAGCCCGGCGGCAGGCTGACCTGCAGCAGATCGGCCAGGCGGATGTTGCCGGTCAGGCCACCGATGGACGGGCTGAGCAGGCCCAGCGCGCTGGCGGCTGCGGTCTTGCCGTCGGCCTGCAGCACCGACACCATCGCCGCCTGCAGCTGGGCCAGGGTGATGTTGGCGTTGAGCACCTGGCTGGGATCGCTGACCACCACCCCGCCGTTGAGCTGGGTGAGCAGCGCATTGAGATTGATGTCGGCGCCGGCCAGGTTGTTCCAGTCCAACGCGGTCAGCTGGACGCTGGTGCCGGGCAGCAGCGTGCTGAACAACAGATTCAACACGGGGCTCTGGGTGGAATCCACCGACACCAGGCGCGGCCCGGCGGAAACACAGGCGCCATTGGCGGTACAGGCATCCTGGGCGCGAGCCGTCGGCACGGCCATTATTAATGTGCACAGGATCACACTAAATAGCAGGACATTTACTTTGGTGAGTAACGCTGACACCCGCTTCACGACTGAAGCCTTATCCATCGCCCATCCCCTGCGCCGCGGCTGCACGCGCCCAACACCGCCCGGACATTGCCGGTGATGAGGCATGTGACGCACACTGGCTTCGATGTTTCTGATGTTTTCCGGCGCTGCGTGGCCGGTTTGGCGATTAATTACGTTTGCGCACGTGGGGGTCAAACAAGACGGCGTGAAGACCGTAGTAAGCAGCACTGTCGCCAGGGAGGAGACGATGGGAAACCCAGGTGCGGCAAGGGCGGACAGTCATTCTGTACAAGCACGTAAAAGAATCGCTGCCCGGTAAGTATCGATAACCACCCATCAACTAGGGACAGGGAAAGGGGGAATACCGATGTTGTCGATGGCTGATCGAATCCGCGGTGCGCGCACGGCGGCCGGCCTTTCACAGACACAGTTGGCGCAGCAAACCGGGGTAAAGCGCAGTGCGGTCGCGCAATGGGAGCGGCGCGGCGGCACCCATCCCAGCGTGTCGCATCTGGCCCGGATCGCGGTGGTGACCCAGGTCCGCTTTGAATGGCTGGCGACCGGCCGCGGCTGCGGCAGAGCCGATGATGAAGAACTGAGCGCGGCGCCGCCCAGCGCCGATTACGCGCGCAATGACCTGGAGGGCAACATCCTGTCACTGGTGCGGCGCCTGCCGCCGCGCAAGCGCCAGGTGGCGCACGACATCATCGAAATGCTGGGGGTATGACGCTGCGGCGGGCCCGCCCGGGGTTACAGGCGGGCGCGCGGCGGCAGTGACCAGTCGATCGGCGCCTGGCCGTGGCGTTGCAGGTATTCGTTGGCCATGGAGAAATGGCGGCAGCCCAGGAAGCCGCGGTGCGCCGACAACGGCGACGGATGCGGCGCCTTCAGCACGCGGTGGCGGCCGGTGTCGATCACCTTGCCTTTCTTCTGCGCATACGCGCCCCACAGCATGAACACCAGGCCGTCGCGCTCACGGTTCAGCACGTCCACCACGTGGTCGGTGAAGCCTTCCCAGCCACGGCCCTGGTGGGCGCCCGCGCTGCCCTCTTCCACTGTCAGCACGGCGTTCAACAGCAGCACGCCGCGTTGCGCCCATGGCATCAGGCAACCGTGATCGGGCCGGGCAATGCCCAGGTCGCCTTCGATCTCTTTGTAGATGTTCAGCAGCGAGGGCGGCACCGGCACGCCGGGCTGCACCGAGAAGCTCAGGCCATGGGCCTGACCCTGGCCGTGGTAGGGGTCCTGCCCCAGCACCACCACCTTCACCTGCTCGAACGGGGTGGCGTCGAACGCGGCGAAGATCTGCGGCCCCGGTGGGAACACCGCTGCGCCACTGGCCTTGCGCTGGCGCAGGAACGCGGACAGCTCGCGCATCTGCGGCTGCAGCAGATAATCGCCCACGCGCGCTTTCCAGCTCGGCTCCAGCTGGATCGCCGGGGTTTCCACGACATCATCGATCATTTCAATACGGGTCCATCGTTCAAGCGGGCCAGGCGCAACTGGAACAGCACCTTGGTCACCAGCAGGCGTTCTTCGATCGGCTTGAGCACCAGATCGTTGGCACCGGCCTGCAGCAGGCCGGTCTGGTTATGCGGGTTGCCGTCGCCGGTCATCACCAGCACCGGCAGGCGGCGCTTGCCGTAGCCGAAATCCACGCGCACGCGCTGCACCACGTCGCGGCCGCTCAGCTCCCCCTTCAAGGTCACGTCGGTCAGCACCAGGTCGATGCGGTGGCGGCTGCGGCCCAGCGATTCGGCGGTAAGCAGGGTGAAGGCTTCTTCGGCACTCACCACGTGCAGCACGTTCAACTGCTGGCGCTCGAGCATCCGCTTGGTCGCTTCGGCCACCACCCGGCTGTCCTCGACATACAGGATGGTTGCGCCGGGGATGGTCTGTGGCTGCACGTAGCCGCGGATGAACGTCGCCAGGGCTTCATGGCCCAGCGCCTTGTCGAAATAGTCGGTGACGAACTCGGTGAAACGGCGCTGCTCCAGGTGCTGCTGCGCGTCACCGGACACCACGATCACCGGCACATAGGCCTGGCCGGCGGCCTCGCGCACCTTGCGGGCCAGGTCCAGGCCGTCGCCATCACGCAGGGTGAGCGAGGTAGTAACCAGATCGACCGGCCCCTGCGCCAACGCCTGCTGTGCTTCTTCGATGCTGTCGCAACCGATCACGTCCACGCCGGGCAGGTCGCGCTGCAGCACGTCGGCAATCAGCTTGCGCACCAGCTTGGAACCGTCGACCACCATCACCCGCGTCGCGGGCCCTTCAAGATGCTTCAGCGCTTGCGGTTGCATGCCAGTCTCAGGTGTCGGTAGGTCGGGTCTGGCGCAGGAAATGACCGGTCACCAGCCACGCCCCCAGCCAGCCCAGCAGCAGCGTGCCCAGCAGCACCAGGCTGCCGTGCAACAGGTCCAGCCCGTGCAGTACGAACGGGCTGCCGTAGCTGCGCGAAAGTTCGGCCAGCGGCGCACGCAAGGCTGCACCGGCCACGCCGATCAGCGCGAGCGCGACGGCACCGGCGCCCAGGCCGTACCACGCGCCCAGGTACAGGAACGGACGACGGATGAAGCCATCGCTGGCGCCCAGCAGCTGCAGCACGCCGATTTCCTCACGACGGGCCTGGATATCCAGGCGCACGGTATTACCCACCACCAGCGCGGCGCCCGCGCCCAGCAGCGCCGACAGCACTTGTACCAGGCGCGCGCCGAATGCCAGCCAGGCATCCAGGCGCTTGCGCCACAGCGCATCGTGCTGCACCAGGTCGGCACCGGGCAGACTTTCCAGCGCGCGCGCCAGTCGCGCATCGTCCTGCCCCTGCGCCGGGGTCACCACCAGCAGCGAGGGCAGCGGGTTGTCGTTGAGGGCGTCGATCGCCTCGCCCAGACCCGCCTGGCGCAGTTCCTCCAGCCCCTGTTCCGGCGTGCGCACGGCCACATTGGCCACGTCCTGGCGGTCCCGCAGTTCGCCGGCCAGGCGCAGCGCGCCGGGGCCATCCACGTCGGCCTTCAGGAACACGTTGATGTCGCGCGACTGCTGCACGCTGCCGGCAAACTGCTTGAGGTTGTCCAGGGCAATGGACAGGCCCAGCGGCAGGGCCAGCGCCAGCGCCATGACCATCACCGTCAGCAGGGTGGCCCAGGGCTTGCGGCAGGCGCGGCCCAGGCTGAACACCGCACTGTGCGCGTGGTGGTGGAACCACACGCCCAGGCGCGACGGTGCGGCGGCTTCGCTGTTTTCGTTCTTGCCCATGCGTTACTCCGCCAGGTCCTGCGGCGAGATGTCGTCCGCCAACCGGCCGTGGTCGAGGATCAGCACGCGTTTGCGCATGCGGCGCAGCAGCGGCAGGTCGTGGCTGACCACCAGCACGCTGGTGCCACGCGAGGGCAGCTCGGCGAACAGGGCCATGATCTCCGCCGCCAGGGTCGGGTCGAGGTTGCCGGTGGGTTCGTCTGCCACCAGCAGCTTGGGTTCGCCGACGATGGCGCGGGCGATGCCCACGCGCTGCTGCTCACCGGCCGACAGCTGCGAGGGCAGCGCCTTCTCGCGGTGGCCCAGGCCCATGCGTTCCAGCACCGAGCGCACGCGCTTGGCGATGTCGGCCCGTCGGGTGCCGCGCAGGATCAGGGGCAGGGCCACGTTTTCGGCGATGGAGCGGTCCATCAGCAGGCGGTGGTCCTGGTAGACCGCACCGACCGCGCGCCGGTGGCGCGGGATGTCGCCGCCGCGCACCTTCAGCAGATTGCGCTCGTCGAACACCACGGCGCCGCGGCTGGGCCGCTCGTCCAGGTGGATCAACTTGAGCAGGGTGCTTTTGCCCGCCCCGGAATGGCCGGTGACGAACAGCATTTCGCCGGGGGCCACTTCGAAGCTGACATCGATCAGCGCCTCGTGGCCACCGGCGTACTGTTTGCTGACATTGTCAAAGCGCAGGACACTCATGCCCCGATTATGCAGGACCGACGCGACGGATCGGTAGCGCCGGGCCATGCCCGGCAGAATTTCGTTCAACCGCTGCGCTCGCCGGGCATGGCCCGGCGCTACCCGCTGATCGGCGGCGCCGATCAGCTGCCCGACAGCATGCGGCGGATCTTGCGGCCGATGCGGGTCAGGAACGAATCGCCGGTATCGGCGGCGGTACGCACCGGCTTGGCCACCACCTGCACCGGGGCGACCGGACCGGCGACGGTGTTCTGCGCGCCCTCGGCACCCTCGACCGGACGGCCGTGGCGACGACGACGACGCTTGCGCGTCTTGTGCTCGCCATCGACGGCACCTTCCACTGCGCCTTCGGCACGCGGCGGACGCGGCGGGCGCGGGGCCTGGGCAGCGGCGCCTTCGGCACCGGCGACCGGCGCAGCCGCACCCTGCTCGCCTTCCACGCGCGGCTTGCGCGGGCCACGCGAACGGCGCTCGCCGCTGCGCTCACCGTCGCGACCACCACGGCCACCACCGCCGCTGCCGGAACGGCCGCCGCTACGGCCACCGCCACGACGCTCTTCCTCGGCGGCGCGGGCTTCGCGCGCTTCACGGAAGATCTGGCCGACGCTCTCGTTGTCCTCGCCTTCTTCGCCAGCGGCCGGGGCCGGGCGTTCCGGGCGCGGCAGCGGGGTCATCAGTTCCTTGGTGACCGGCTCGGACGGAATCTTCTGCTCGATGTAGGCCTCGATGTCCGGCAGGCCCATCGCGTAGCGCTCGCAGGCGAAGCTGATCGCATCACCCTCTTCGCCCAGGCGCGCGGTACGGCCGATGCGGTGCACGTAGTCTTCGGCATCGAACGGCAGGTCGTAGTTGTAGACGTACTTGATGCCGTCGATATGCAGGCCGCGGGCCGCCACGTCGGTGGCCACCAGGATTTCCAGCTGGCCCTTCTGGAAGCGGTTGAGCAGGCTCTCACGCTTCTTCTGCGGCACGTCGCCGGACAGCACGCCGACGCGGTAGCCGGCCTTTTCCAGCGAACGCGCCACGCGCTCGACGAACACCTTGGTGTTGACGAAGACCATGGTGCGCGCGCCTTCGCTGCGCGACAGCAGGCCCAGCAGCAGCGGGATCTTCTCGTCGTCGGCCGGGAAGTAGATACGCTGGCGCACGCGCGCAGCGGTGATGGTCTCGGCTTCGACCACCAGCTTCTGCGGCTCGTTCATGTGCTCATAGGCCAGCTCCAGCACGCGGTGGCTGAGGGTGGCGCTGAACAGCAGGGTCTGCCGGGTGGTGCGCTCGGGCATGCGGCGCAGCAGGAAGCGGATGTCCTTGATGAAGCCCAGATCGAACATGCGGTCGGCTTCGTCCAGCACGCAGATCTCGCAGGCGTGCAGCGAGACCACCTTGTGCTGCTTCACGTAGTCGATCAGGCGGCCCGGGGTGGCGATGATGACGTCCACGCCCTGCTGCAGCAGCTCGCGCTGCTTGTCGTAATCAACGCCGCCGTAGACCAGGGCAAAACGCAGACCCAGGTCGGAACCGAACTTCACCGCATCCTTGTGGATCTGGATGGCCAGTTCGCGGGTCGGGGCCAGGATCAGCGCACGCGGGTCTTCGGGCTTGCGGTCGGCCAGTGCCGGACGCGTCAGCAGGCGGTTAACGACAGCGACCAGGAAGGCCAGCGTCTTGCCGGTGCCGGTCTGGGCCTGGCCGGCCACATCGCCACCGGGCAGCGCGACCGGCAGGGTCAGCGCCTGGATGGGCGTGCAGCGGGTGAATCCGGCTCCTTCAAGGCCCGCCTGCAGGGCCGGGTGCAGCTCGAAGGAGGAGAAGGTCAAATCGGTCAGCGGTTTGTCGCTCATGAGTCCGTCTTGGTATGGCCGCCGGCCCATGGGGCGGCTGGCACTTCATCGTCTGGGGGCACCGTCGCAAACTGCGGCCCCTGCGGCGGGTTGGCAGGCTGGGACCACCCGGTCCGCACGCCGCACAATGCGTCAGTTTACCGCACTCGGAGCGGCAAACTGCCGCGCCCGTCTCATCAAGCACCGAGACGGCTTCGGAGATCCCCTCTTCACCCAGCCACACCGCACTTGAACGCCCGTACCTGGAGGGGTGGGCGGACAGGGCAGCATCCCCATATCAGGCCAGGACAGTGAAATCCGACACATACCGTCGTCGGACACGGTCACGATACGCTGGGTTCCAGCCAGCCTCTGTCCCCGCGCTGCGATAGGGGTACACTGCCGGCCGTGAGCGTCCAGGCATCCCGCCGAACGCACCGTGGCGGACCGCCACGAGGCAACGACGAGGGTCGCGCCACCGGGCATGGCCCAGTTCACCCACCTCCGGCCTGGCCGGGTGCAATCCAAGACGAGAAACCAAGATGAGCGACAAGGTTGTACACGTCGGCGATGCCGACTTCGATAGCGCAGTACTGAATTCCAAGGAACCGGTGCTGGTCGATTTCTGGGCCGAGTGGTGTGGCCCGTGCAAGATGATCGCCCCGGCGCTGGACGAACTGGCCGACGCCTACCAGGGCCGCGCCAAGATCGCCAAGGTCAACGTGGACAACAACCGTGCGCTGGCCGCCAAGTACCACGTGCGCTCCATCCCCTATCTGGTTGTCTTCAAGGACGGCGAGAAGGTGGGCGAGCAGATCGGTGCCGTCGGCAAGGCCCAGCTGGCTGGCCTGCTGGACAAGGCGCTGGCCTGATCCTGTTGTTTTACGGCAGCCGCTGACCGCGGCTGCCGCTGGGCGCCCCGCGCCCGCATGAATGCCATTCCCGGTGACCCTTGCAAGGCGCCGCGGGCCGATGATAGTGTCGGCATATCCGGCCGCGTTCGCGTGCCGCACCCTCTGGACGCAGTTTCTTCCAGACCCATTCCCAACGTTCGCCGCCCCAGCCGGGCGCTCGCACCTTCAAGCGAGGAATAACGCTCTTGTCCGATCACACTTCCGAAACCGGCAGCGCCGATGCGCCCGCCGAAAAGCGCGTGCGCAAGCCCCGCGTGAGCAAGGCCGCCGCTCCGGCAGCCGCCGAAACCAGCGCTGCCCCCGCGCAGCCGACCCTGCCGCTGGCAGCCGCGCCCGAAGCGCCGGCACCGGCCGCAGCCGCCCCCGCGCCGAGCGCGCCCGCCGCTGAAGCCCCCGCCTCCGGCGGCGGTGACGCCGGCGAAGGCCGCGAATCCGGCCAGCCGCGCCAGCAGAACCACCAGGGGGGTCAGGGTGGCGGCCAGAACCAGGGCCAGAACAACAACCCGTACAACCAGAACGGCCAGCAGGGCCAGGGCAACCGCCGCGACCGCTTCCGCAACCGTCGCGACCGTGACCGCAACCGCGGTGGCCGCGATGACGGCATGCCGCAGGACGGCGGCGAGCAGCAGCCCTTCGTGCCGCGCCCGCACGCCAACGTGCCGGAAGGTTTCCCGGTCTATTCGCTGAGCGACCTCAAGCGCATGCCGGCACAGAAGCTGCTGGAAATCGCCGAGCAGCTGCAGATCTCCGAAGGCGTTGCCCGCGCCCGCAAGCAGGATGTGATCTTCGCCCTGCTGAAGGTGCTGACCCGCCACGGTGACGGCGTCGCCGCCGACGGCGTGCTGGAAATCCTGCCCGACGGCTTCGGCTTCCTGCGCGCGGCCGAGGCCAGCTACCTGGCCGGCCCGGACGACACCTACATCTCGCCCAGCCAGATCCGCCGCTTCAACCTGCGCACCGGCGACCACATTTCCGGCCGCATCCGCTTCCCGAAGGACGGCGAGCGCTACTTCGCACTGAACATCGTCGACACCATCAACGGTGAGCCGATCGAAGCGTCGAAGAACAAGGTGCTGTTCGAGAACCTGACCCCGCTGTTCCCGCGTCGCCGCTTCACTCTGGAGCGCGGCAACGGCTCGTCGGAAGACATCACCGGCCGCATCCTCGACCTGATGGCGCCGCAGGGCAAGGGCCAGCGTTCGCTCATCGTTTCCCAGCCGAAGGCCGGTAAGACGATGATGATGCAGCAGGTGGCCACGGCCATCACCACCAATCATCCGGACGTGCACCTGATCGTGCTGCTGATCGACGAGCGCCCGGAAGAAGTGACCGAAATGCAGCGCACTGTGCGCGGCGAAGTCATCAGCTCGACCTTCGACGAACCGGCTGCGCGCCACGTGCAGGTGGCCGAAATGGTGATCGAGCGCGCCAAGCGCCTGGTCGAGCACAAGAAGGACGTGGTGATCCTGCTCGACTCGATCACCCGCCTGGCCCGCGCCTACAACAACGTGGTGCCGAGCTCGGGCAAGGTGCTGACCGGTGGTGTGGACGCCAACGCCCTGCACCGCCCGAAGCGCTTCTTCGGTGCCGCACGCAACGTGGAAGAAGGCGGCAGCCTGACCATCATCGCCACCGCGCTGGTCGACACCGGCTCGAAGATGGACGAGGTGATCTACGAAGAGTTCAAGGGCACCGGCAACAGCGAAGTGCACCTGAGCCGTCGCATCGCTGAAAAGCGTGTGTTCCCGGCCATCGACATCAACCGTTCGGGCACCCGCCGCGAAGACCTGCTGATCGAACCGGAACTGCTGCAGAAGATCTGGATCCTGCGCAAGCTGCTGCATCCGATGGATGAAATGGCCGCGATGGAATTCCTGCTGGACAAGATGAAGAACACCAAGTCCAACGACGAGTTCTTTGGTTCCATGAAGCGATAAGAAAGAAGCCCCGCAGTGCGGGGCTTCTTTTTGCCTTCGGGATGGCTCATCCACGCATGGCGTGGATCTACTGCGTTCGCCGGGCCATGCCCGGCGGAATGCATCTACGCGCAGACCTGCCGCGGATCGAGTTCCAGGTCACGACAGACGCGATCATGCACCAGGTGCGCTGCTCGATGCCTGAGGCCAACGGCGCCCAGCCAGCCGGGAACAGGTGGTGTCAGCGTTTCCCATACGTCAACCTGCAATCGTCCCCTCAGTGTGATCGGCAGCAGCCGGGCCTCATCCTTCGCACCCGCGAAGTACGCTGCAAACGCAAATGTCTCCATGCAGATTCCGTGATAGCTGTCGCCCTGCCGGGAGGCGATGTCCTGCACACGACTCTGCAGGGTCTCCAGAACCGCATCAGCCCACTTCAATATCGCGCGGCGCAGCCAGGCAGCCGTCTCCGCGTCGCCGAGCTGACGGGCGATCCCACGCATTGTGTGGTTGTCATCTTCCCCGGCAACGGTCAGCGCGTCATCCAGTACCGCCTGTGCAGCCACGATGTGCGAGCAGCTGCCAGCGGGCGCTCGCTCCACGATCCATTCGGCGAACCGGACGTGTTCGTCACATTCCCCACCCCATCGCGGCAGCGTGCCACGCGCGTACTGATAAATGGTCGGGGCGTGGAATCCGCTGGTCGCCAGCACCTGCTCGAGCCATTCGACCCGCTTTCCATCCCCTGCACCAATCACCACGTTGCAGTGGATGAGCCCGGCCAGCGCCATCGCGTCTGCCGGGTCCCGCTCGACGATGCAGACGAACTTCTCATAGGCCTTCGTCATGATCTTCGGATACCGGCGCCGACGCAGGAAAGGAATGTCGTTGGCGTAGGTCTCCCCGCGTACCGCCCAGGCATCGACCACATCGCCATACGCAGCGATCAGCGGCGGATGGGGAGACGTCGGGATGGCGCCTGACCATGCCTGCAGCCTTCGACGCGCGTCGCGGTTCGATGCCAGCCGCCACACGAGGCGTTCGTAGGTTTCAGCCGGCAGCGTTGCCAGCCAAGCATCAAGCGAGGCGAAGTCCCCTTTCTTCAGCCCAGCCAACGCCCGCGAGACATGCGGCTCGATGAAGTGCGGCCGGTGCGTCGCACAGGGAATCACCCGAAGGGTCTGGAGAAAGCGTCGCATGATGGATGACCTTGGCCAAAGTCATCCATCGTCTTCCCCCGCAGGCCCCTTGGCCATCGGACAAGTTGTATAACGTGCCGGGGAAACGCCGGGCATGGCCCGGCGCTACCGTGCTGCTTACGGGCAGGCCACCGCGCCCTCGGCGTTGGCCGTGTTGGCGGTCAGCTTGGCCTGGGTAAACGCAGCCGCGAACGGCTTGTCCGCGGTCACCACGAACGGCGCTTCCACCGCGCCCAGGGCAACGCCCTGCTTGGCGAAACACGCCAGCGGCACGGTCACCGTCTGCTTCTGCCCGGGCGACAGCTTGGCCAGCAACGGGGCGATGTCCACCCCACCCTCGCAGCCACTGCCGCACTGCATGGTCACCTTCACCGGCGAGGCCGGGCGCTTCACCAGCTGCACGTCGAACTGCAGCGCGCCATTGCTGCGCGCCAGGGCGCCCAGGTTGCGGCGCGAGGTGCTGCGTGCGATCAGCTGCGCCGGGGCCAGCCAGGTCACTTCCTTGGCATCCTGCTGGGTGTTCACCTGCACGGTGCGCACCTGCACCACCGGCGTGGCGGTCGGCCAGCGCAGGGTGGCATTCAGATCATTGCCCAGCGGCTGGGTCGCGCCCGCGGCCGCCACGTGCAGTGCGAACGGCGGCGTATCGGCGCGGTTGAAGATCGGCAGCACGGTCACTTCGCCGCAGCTGTCCGGGTCGGCCTCGTCGAGCCTGGCGACCTTGCCTCCCTTGGCGTAGCTGAGGCCATAGCCGAGCGCGAACAGCGACGGCTTCTTCGCATCCGGCTGGTCGATCGGTGCCGGGCACGGCACGCCCGGCCACGGGAAGCTGAGGCGGCCGCGGAAGTCGTACACGGGCTTGCCACCCTTGCCGGCCACCAGCACGTCGGTCACGCCCTTGCCTTCGGTACCCGGCAGCCAGGCAGCCACGAACGCGCTGGACAGGTTGAGCAGGTCATTGGTGTACATCGGGCGGCCGGACATGTAGACCGTGACCACCGGCTTGCCGGTCGCAGCGGCGGTCTTCAAAGCGGCCAAGTCCTGCGGGTAGGCACGACTGTGGCTCACGGTGTCCGAGGCGAGGATGTCACCGTTGGTTTCCGCATATGGCGTCTCGCCGATCACCGCCAGCACCACGTCGAACGCCTTCGGGTCGACGCCCTGGCCATCGGCACTGAAGCTGACCTTGTCCGCGCCGAGTTCGGCGCGCAGCGCGCCCAGCACCGAATCGGCGTTGGGGAAATCGGCGTTCCTGTTCTCGGTGCCCTGCCAGGTCAGCGACCAGCCGCCGGACTGATCACCGATGTTGTCGGCGCCCTTGCCGACAACCAGCACGCGCGCATCGCGACGCAACGGCAGGGCCTTGCCTTCGTTCTTCAGCAGTACCAGTGATTCACGCACCGCACGGCGCGCCAGTTCACGGTGCTGCACGGCGGTGGCATCACCGGCATAGCGGCTGTCGGACGGCTTGTGGTTGAACAGGCCCGCGCGCAGCTTCACCCGCAGGATGCGCGTCACCGCGTCATCGATGCGCGTCATCGGGATCTCGCCCTTCTTCACCTGCTCGGTGGTGTTGTCGATGAAGGCCTTCCAGTCGTCGGGCACCATCACCATGTCGATGCCGGCGTTGATCGCCTGCGCGCAGCTGTCGTTGCGGCAGCCGGGCACCTGGGCGATGCCGTTCCAGTCGGAGACGACGAAGCCGTCGAAACCCATCTTGTCCTTCAGCGCGTCGGTCAGCAGCGCCTTGCTGCCGTGCATCTTGCCGTAGTCGACGCCGGCGGCACGATCGTTCCAGCTGTTGAACGAGGCCATCACCGTCTGCGCGCCTTCGGCGAGTGCGCCGTAGTAGCCCTGCGCATGCACGTTGATCATCGTCGCCTTGTCGACCAGCGCCTCGCCCTGGTCGCGGCCGCTGTCGGTGGCGCCATCGCCGAGGTAGTGCTTGGCGGTGGTGACCACGTTGCCGTCATCCTTGAACGCGCCCTGCGCGCCCTTGACGTAGGCATGGGCGAAACTGCGGATCACCGCCGGGTCGGACGAATAGCTTTCGTAGGTGCGGCCCCAGCGCGGATCGTGGGCGACGGCCAGGGTGGGCGCGAACACCCAGCCGATGCCGGTAGCGCGCACCGAACGCGCGGTGGCTTCGCCGATGCGTTCGATCAGTTCCGGATCACCGGCCGCGCCCAGGCCGATGTTGTGCGGGAACAGGGTGGCGCCCAGCACGTTGTTGTGGCCATGTACCGCATCGGTGCCCCAGATCACCGGCACCGGCGTTTTCGCATCGGTGGCCAGCGAGGCGGCGTGATAGGCGTCCGCCAGCTTCAGCCAGTCCTGCACGCTGGCGTGCTTGTCCATGCCCGGCCACGAGCCGCCGCCGTTGAGCACCGAACCGATGTAGTAGCGGCGCACCTGCTCGGGCGTAATCGTCTTGATTTCGGCCTGGGTCATCTGCCCGATCTTCTGCGCCAGCGTCATCTGCGAAAGAATCTGCTGCACGCGGCTTTCGATCTGCGCATCGGTGGTGATCGCGCTGTGCACGCGCGGCCAGTCCTGCAGGCGTTCACCGCTGGCCGGTGCGGCACCGACGGGCGCGGCAAGGGCGGCCAGCAGGCAGCTGGCAAGAAGGGTCTGGGTGGGGCGATTCACTGGGCTCTACCTCCGTGGATGAAGTTCCTGGCGCGCGTGTATGCGACCGCACGCCGGCGTGGGCGCTTGCGCACCGCTCCTGACAGCGCTGTCATATAAGGCGACTCCGCTGATGTCAATCGTTGTTCGCGGGCAACGTGCCGACCGTCCTGCAACCACGGGGCCTGGCGCACCATCGACACGCCAGCGCAACGCGTGGGTGCTGCATCGCGACACGAAATCGGGACGTGCCAGCGCCCCTCATGTCGTGGCAACATCCGCCTGCTTCGGCAACACCGACCGGGCCAGCACGCACTACCATCGCCGCGTGCCCGCCGCCTTCCAGGAGGAACCATCGCACCATGCGCAGTCGAATCGAGGATGTCGCCGCTGTTGCAGGGGTTTCGATCAAGACCGTGTCGCGCGTGCTCAACCATGAGCCGAACGTGCGCGAGCAGACCCGCGAACGGGTGCTGGCGGCGGTGGCGCGGCTGGGCTACAAGCCCAACCTGTCGGCGCGTAGTCTGGCCGGGCAGCGATCGTATGCGCTGGCGTTGGTCTACAACAATCCGTCGCGCAATTACCTGATGGAAATCCAGAGCGGGATGCTGGAAGCCTGCCATGCGCAGCACTACAACCTGATCCTGGGCCCGGTCGGGACCGGCCGCCGCACCCTGCCCGACCTGGCCGCGCTGTTCGAGAACTCGCGCCCGGATGGCGTGGTGCTGATTCCACCGCTGACCGACGACGAGGTGGTGCTGTCGTACCTGGAAGAACAGGACATCCCCTTCGCCTGCATCGCGCCACGTTACCCGGAAGGCCGCATCGGCGTGCGCATGGATGAAACCACCGCCGTGGTCGAACTGATCGGCCACCTCGTCGCGCAGGGCCATCGCCGCATCGGCCATATCAAGGGCCCGCGCGCGCACGGTGCCTGCCAGTGGCGCCACGCCGGTTACCGCCAGGCACTGCGCGAGGCGGGCATCGCCTACGACCCGGAACTGGTGGTCAGCGGCCAGTTCTCGTTCGAGTCCGGCGTGCACGCCGCCAACACCCTGCTTGACCTGGATGACCCGCCGACGGCGATCTTCGCCGCCAACGACGACATGGCCGCGGCGGTGTACCGCGTGGCGGGCGAGCGTGGCCTGCGCGTGCCGCGCGACCTGTCGGTGTGCGGCTTCGACGACACGCCGATCGCCGGCCACATCTATCCGGCGCTGACCACGGTGCGCCAGCCGACCGCGCACATGGGCCGGCTGGCGACCGAGCAGCTGATCGAGCACATCCGCGCCGAGTCGGCCGGACGCATGATCACCGTCGAGCACGCGGTGCTGGATCGCGAATCGACCGCCGCACCGCGCCGGCGCTGATGCCCCCTGCCGCAGCGGACCTACGCGTCCGTTGCCGGTTCCTGCGCATGCACGTGCGCGTGAGCCACGGCAGCTTCGTCGTACACGATGACAGGCCAGCACGCCGGCACTGAGTTGCATGCCTTGTCCGTCCATCGTTGTTGTCATGTCCAGAACTTGTCCTTCCGGTCATAGATTCAAGCCATCCAGAGGACACGCCCGACATCCTCTCGACATTCCAGTTGTCCAGCGCTGTCAGTCACGCCGATGCACTCGCCTCCGCCACGTCGCACCGGCATCTGCGCAGTTTTGTTCTGCACCGCACAACACCAATGCAGCGATCGGTTGGCAGCGCTGTCATGGCTTAAAAACCGCTGCAAATGCTGTAACCAAAGGCAATTCATCAGCATGAGCGCGTTCATGGCAACGGTTACATCGCGGCCTGCGCGCACGTTGCCGAGGCGCACTTGATGGCAGTTTGTTGACAACGCTGTCAACCGTCGCTCCAATCCGGCCACGTGCAGTAACCCGCCATCGAGAAGACGCCGCAACGACACCACCGAATTCCCTGGGGAGGGAGCTTCCATGAAGACGTACAAGGCAGTACCTCGCAAGACGATGCTCACTTCCGCGCTGCTCGCAGCGCTCGCCGCACCGGCCTGGGCGCAGGATGCACCTGCCGGCGAAGCTCCCGACCCGGCCACGCTCGATACGGTGCAGGTCACCGGTATCCGCGGCAGCCTGCAGTCTTCCATGAACCTCAAGCGCGACAGCCAGGGTGTGGTCGATGGCATCGTCGCCGAGGACATCGGCAAGTTCCCCGATACCAACCTGGCCGAGTCTCTGCAGCGCATCAGCGGCGTGTCGATCGACCGCACGTCCAGCGGCGAAGGCTCGAAGGTGACCGTGCGCGGTATCGGCCCCGACTACAACCTGGTGCTGTTGAACGGCCGGCAGATGCCTGCGTCCAATCTCGGCAACGGTGGCGGTGGTTTGAGCGGCTCGCGCTCGTTCGACTTCGCCAACATCGCCTCCGAATCGATCTCGGCGGTGGAGGTTTACAAGACCACCCGCGCCGACAACCCGACCGGCGGCATCGGCGCCACCATCAACATCAAGACGATGCGCCCACTGGAGGCGGCACCGGTCATCAGCCTGGGCATGAAGGCGGTGCACGACACCTCCAACGACAATGTGCCACGCACGATGCAGGGCTCCAACATCACCGGTGAGCTGTCGGGCATCTTCAGCCAGACCTATGCCGATGGCCGCTTCGGCATCGCCCTCAGTGGCAGCCATCAGGAACGTGACTCGGGGTTCAACCAGGCCACTGTGGCCGAAGGCTGGGCCACCCTGCGCGGCGATGACGCCTCCGACTGGCGGGCCTTGCCGCAGCCGGGCCAGGGCTACTCGGACCGCATCAGCAACCGGCCCGGTCCGAACGATATCTACGGCCGGCCGCAGAACACCGCCTACAACGTCAACGCGGTGCAGCGCCAGCGCACCAACGGGCAGGCCACGTTGCAATGGAAGCCGGTAGACAACGTCACCACCACGCTGGATTACACCTACGTGGAAAACAAGGTCCAGCAGCAGCGCAGCGAGCTTTCCGTGTGGTTCAACTACGGCCCGGGCGACAGCACCTGGACCAACGGCCCCGTGGCTGCGCCGATCGTCTACAGCGAAGACGTGGTCAACGGCGATGTTGCCATGGGTGGCATGAAGCTGGCCACGAAGAACAGCATGGAAGCGGTAGGTTTCAACGTGGACTGGGAAGTCAACGACGCGCTGGACCTGTCATTCGACTACCACCGCGCCAGCGCTGAATCCCAGCCGGATGGCCCCTACGGCTCCGCCGGTGTGCTGGGCGTAGCCGCCTACGTGCGCGGCAAAACCACCGTGGATTACAGCGGCGAGCTGCCCATCATCAACATCGCCCTTCCGCCCGGTGGCGTGCAGGCATCGGACGCCCTGGTGACCGGCTCGGTGTTCCAGAACAGCTACAACAAGTCGGAGGTTGAGCAGTTCCAGGCCAAGGGCGTGTTCCGTTTTGCTGACTACTCGGCACTGGATTTCGGCGTGGGCCACACCCAGGTCGACAACCGCTCGGCGGCTGCCATCGAACAGCGCGACAGCTGGGGCGGCGTGGGCACACCGGCAGACTACGACGACAGCATCTGGTACGCCGATGACATGGGCAAGTACTTCAAGGCGTTCTCCGGCCACAACGATCCCCGCCTGACCGGCCAGTTCCTGGTGTTCGACTTCGACCGCCTGCGCGACCGCGCCGCGCAGGTCGCCAACGGAGCGGAGCCCGCCTGCCCCACCTGCTATCTGGCCCCTACCGAGTACTCCGAGGATATCCGCACGAAGGAGACTTCCAAGAGCGCCTATCTGCAGTACCGCACCACGTTCGACTGGAACATGCCGCTGCACGTCGCTGCCGGCGTGCGCTACGAGCAGACTGAAGTTGAATCGCTGGCGCTGGTCAGGGTGCCGACCTCGATCAGCTGGAACTCGCTCAACGAATTCAACATCACCTATGCCGACGAAGGCGCATTCGTTGGCGGCAAAGGCAAGTACGACTATGTGCTGCCCAACGTCGACCTGAAGCTCGACTTCAGCGAGTCGCTGGCCCTGCGCGGCAGCTACAGCCGGAGCCTCGGTCGCCCTGGCTGGACACAGATCGAAAGTGGCCAGCGCCTGGACAACATCGTACGCACCCAGGGCGGCACCGGCTCGCGCGGCAATCCGGCACTGGAGCCGTTGCTGTCGGACAATTTCGACCTGTCGCTGGAGTGGTACTACGGCGAGGCCAGCTACGCTTCGGTGGGCTTCTTCCGCAAGAACATCAAGAACTTCATCAGCAACACCATCGCGCGCGAGAACGCCGGCAGCCTGCATACGCCGGTCGGTGGCGCCTACTGGAATGAAGCGCTGGCATCAGGCTGCGTGACCACCGACACGGTATGCATCCGCAACTACATCTTCACCAACCACGCTGGCGATCCGGGCGTGACCTCCACGGGCGTCAACTCGGCCGGCCAGCAGACGGGCAGCATCGTCGGCCAGCCGGGCGACCCGATTGCCGGGTTTGACATCACTCTGCCGGCCAACCAGCGCTCGGACCACCTTGATGGCTGGGAAGTGGCGGTGCAGCACCTGTTCGGCCAGTCCGGCTTCGGCGTGGCGGCCAACTACACCAAGGTGAAGTCGGGGCTGACCTTCGACAATCTCAGCCTGGGTGATCAGTACCCGATGATCGGCTTGAGCGACTCGGCCAACGTGGTGGCCTTCTACGACAAGAACGCCTGGCAGATCCGTGCGGCCTACAACTGGCGCGACAAGTTCCTCAACGGCATCGGTGGCCAGGGCCCGAACCCGAACTACACCGCCGCCTATGGTCAACTGGATCTGAACATCAGCTACGCGGTGAGCGAGCAGCTGACCCTGAGCCTGGAAGCGATCAACCTGACCGACGAAACCATGCGCACCTACGCGCGCCACACCAACATGCTGCGCTACGCCACCCAGACCGGCCCGCGCTACATGTTCGGCGTGCGTTACAAGTTCTGACCTGCTGCGGTACCGTGGGGCCGGGCATGGGCCCGGCTCCACAGTACCCCGGATACCCGCGCATGTTGCCTCCGCCCCGCCCCATCGAAGAGATCCACCGCCTGGACCCGGCACAGCTGCACGTGCAGCTGCGCACCTGGACGACGCCGAAGGTGATCCGTGGGCTGGTGGCGCACTGGCCCCTGGTGGCCGCAGCGCGCCGCTCCGCGGCCGAAGCGGTGGCCCACCTGGCCGGCTTCGACCATGGGCAGATGCCGGTAACGGCGACCACCGCCGCGCCCGAGACCCGCGGCCGGTTGTTCTACAACGAAGACATGAGCGGCTTCAATTTCCGCCGCGAACAGATTCCGCTGAAGGTGGTGCTGGCCACGTTGCTGAAGTACGCCAGTGATCCCGCGCCGCCGTCCATCTATGTGGCGTCGACCACGCTGGACAGCTTCCTGCCCGGTTTCAGCCAGGCCAATCCGCTGCACCTCGGCGTGGCCGACCCGCTGGCCAGCATCTGGATCGGCAACCGCTCGCGCATCGCCGCCCACCAGGACGTGCCGGACAACCTGGCCTGCGTGGCGGCCGGCCGCCGCCGCGTCACCCTGTTCGCACCGGAGCAGATCGACAACCTGTACGTGGGGCCGCTGGATTTCACCCCGGCCGGGCAGGCGATCAGCCTGGTCGATTTCCATGCACCGGACCTGCAGCGCTTCCCGCGCTTCGCCCAGGCGTGGGCGCAGGCCCAGGTGGCCGAGCTGGCGCCCGGCGATGCGGTGTTCATTCCGTCGCTGTGGTGGCACCACATGGAAGGGCTGGAAGCGTTCAACGTACTGGTGAACAGCTGGTGGCGACCGGTGCCGGCGTGGATGGATTCACCGATGAACGCGCTGATGCTGGCCATCCTTGCACTGCGCGACCTGCCGCCGGAACAACGCGCACACTGGCGCACGATGCTCGACCACTATGTGTTCGAGGCAGGCGAGCATACGGCCGCGCATGTGCCACAGGACGCGCGTGGCGTGCTCGCTCCGCTGGAGGCAGCCGGCGCCGAACGCGTGCGCGATACGCTGCGGCGCCGCCTGCAACGATGACACCGGGGCACCGGAGTTAACCCCGCCACGCGCGAATGTGCCCATAATGGCGGTTCCCCCACCGTCTGCGCCGGCTGCGATTGTTCGCGCCGCGCTCCGCTGCCGCATGCCACCGATCTCCAACCGCCTGAACCTGGGCAAGCTGATTCTTGCGCTGGCCCTGCTGAGTACGCTCATTGCCCTGGCCAACACCCTGCTGGCCAGCTACCGCGTGCAGCGTGATCAGCTGGTGGGCAACACCCTGGAAGCCAACCGCGTCTACACCAGCAAGCTGGCCGAGACGACCCAGACCTTCCTGTTGTCGGCACAGCAACAGCTGGCCTACGCCGCCACGCGTCTGGGGGAAACGGGCCTGGAACCGGAGCAGGCGCAGCGCGAGGCCAGCCGCCTGCAGCTGCAATCCAGCAGCTTCAACTCCTCACTGGTGGTGAATGTGGATGGCAAGGTCATCGCCACCTCACCGCAGACCCTGCAGCTGCAGGGCGAAGTGCTGAAGAGCGTGGGCAGCCAGATGGCCCTTGCACGGCGACAGCCACTGATCAGCGATCCCTACCAGTCGGCCACCGGCAAGCTGTTGATCTCGCTGTCGCACCCGGTCTTCGATCGCCAGGGCACCTACCTGGGCTATGTCAGTGGCACCCTGTACCTGCGCCAGCGCAGCGCCCTGCACACCCTGCTGGGCAAGCATTACTACCGCGACGGCTCCTACCTGTACGTGGTGGACCACAACGGCCGCATCATCTACCACAACGATCCGAAGGAAGTAGGCACCTACGCGCTGGACAATCCAGCGGTGAAGGCGGTGATGCGCGGTCATTCCGGCAGCCAGCAGCTGGTCAACAACCATGGCGTGGCCCAGCTGTCCGGCTATGCGCCGGTACCGGCCACCGGTTGGGGGGTCATTGCCCAGCGTCCCACCGAAGCAACCCTGCAACCGCTGTCCCGCCTGATGACCTCGGTCATCTGGAACGCCATTCCGCTGGGCGTGTTGTCGCTGCTGATCACCTGGTGGTTCGCGCGGCGCATCTCGATGCCCTTGTGGCAGCTGGCGCGCAACGTGCAGGAAGGCGAGGACACCGGCAACGCGATCGACCACGTGACCGGCATCCGCGCCTGGTACTTCGAAGTGGCGCAGTTGAAGCAGGCGGTGCTGTACAGCTTCAACGCCCTGCAGGACCGCATTGGTTCGCTGAACCGTGCCAGCCGCACCGATCCGCTGACCGGACTGCTGAACCGCCGCGGCCTGCAGCATGCGCTGGAAGTGCTGCAGGCGCAGGGCGCGCCGTTTGCGATCGTGGCGCTGGACATCGACCGCTTCAAGTCGATCAACGACACCCACGGCCACGATGTCGGCGATGCGGCCATCGTGCACATCGCCGAACAGATGCGCCGCCATTCACGCGAAACCGATGTGCTGTGCCGTGCCGGCGGCGAGGAATTCCTGCTGTTGCTGCCCGGCATCGGCACTGACGCGGCCAGCCACGCCGCCGAACGCCTGCGCCGGCACATCGCCGAGGAACCGTTCGCCCCGGTCGGCACCATCACCGTCTCGCTGGGCGTGGCCCATTTCCCCAGCTTCCACGCCGATGTGGAGCAGGCGCTGCGGCTGGCCGACAAGGCCCTGTACCTGGCCAAGGAACAGGGGCGCAACCGGGTGGTGGTGTACCCGCACGCAGACTGAGCGTGCGGGCGCGCCCGCCGCCGCCTCAGCCCAGCGGGGTCAACAGGCGCGGGCCTTCGTCGCGGCCAACCATGTAGACGCCGCCTTCTGGCAGCAGGTCGGTGCCGGTGGCTTTCTCGTCTTCGCCGGTCTTCCACGGCGCCTTCTGGCGCGGACCGGGAATATAGGCTGACCAGCGCCCGTAGCGCGTTTCCCTGGGTTCGAACGAATAGCTGACCGGCACGCGCAGGGTCCAGAATTCGCGGTCCTTGTCCTCACCGGTGGTGGGCGGGTTGAAGATCCAGCCACGCGCCGCGCTGATGCTTGTTCTGGCGAACGCGTCGCGCAGCATCTGCATAGTGCGTTCAGGTGCGACCACGGTCAGGTTGGTCTGCTCGGCGATCACGTCGGCCACCTTGCCATCACGCCCCACCCGGAGCAGCAGCATCACCTGGCCCTGGCCACGAATCGCTACCGCATTGGCGGGAAACGCCGGCGGCCGCATCCGCACTGCGGTGACATCGTTGGTGCTCTGCGCAGGGGCATCCGGCGACTTGCCGAAATTCGCATCTGCCAGCCGCACCTGCATCGTGCCGTCGCTCAAGTTGGAGGCCAGCAGGCGCAGCTGGGCATAGGTGCGCGCAGCCACGGGCTGGCCATCGACCCGTACCGGCTCGAAGCGCCACGACTTCACGGCGCCCTCCACCATCGCCGCCACGTCAACGGCGACCTTGTCCCGATGATCCAGCTGGAAGCCTTCCACCTGGCCCTCACGTCCAATGTCGATGACGCCACTGAGCGTCATGCTGGCTTCGGCCTGCTTGCGCACTTCCCGCGCCGTCTGCGCCTGCGCGCTGTCGAAGGCCACTGCACCGGCACCCATTGCCAGGGCCACGGCCAGGAAAAGAGACGTACGCATCACAGCCACTCCTTGTGCATGAAGCCTACAGGCTACCCCATCACGGCCAGCGCATCCAAGGCTCAGGCCAGCCGGTGTGCCCCTGCGTACGGCGGGGTATCAGGGTAGTCGCCGGCGGCAAAGCGGGCCTGCAACCTTTGCCACCAGGCAGGATCGAACAGGTGCCGATAGTGCTCGCGCAGCGCTGCCAGTTCCCGTGCAGGCAACCCCATGAACGGACCGAAGCGCTCGGGAAACACGTCACGTGGCCCCACATGGAACCACGGCTCGTCGGCCATCGCCTCCTCCGCTGAGCGTGGCTGTGGCCAATGGCGGAACACGCACTCACTGACCAGGCACAGCTCGTCGTAGTCGTAGAACACCGCGCGACCATGGCGCGACACGCCGAAGTTCTTCGGCAGCATGTCGCCCGGGAAGATGTTGTTGCGGGCCATGTCAGTGATGGCCTGTGCGTAGTCCAGCACCGCCGCACGCACGGCCTCCCCACCCTGTTCGCGCAGGTAGAGATTCAACGGTCGGAAGCGCCGCTGCACGTAGCACAGCGCAATCTCGATCTCATCGCCATCCACGCGCACGCTCTGCGCGCATTGCTGCAGCAGCTCGTCCAGCAGCGCCGGGGCAAACCGTGCCCGCGGGAAACGCAGGTGCCGATAGGGCTGCGCGTCCAGCAGGCGACCCACGCGGTCCAGGTTGAACACCAGCGCGTACTTTTCTTCCACCTGTTGCCGCGACATCGCCTTGGGCCAGGCGAAGCGATCGCGGATCAACTTGAACACGAGCGGATAGCTGGGCAGGGTGAACACCGCCATGACCATGCCCGGCGTGCCCTCGGCATGCACCAGCTGTTCGTTGCCATGTTCGGTGAAGTGGCGGAAGAAGGTCCGATAGCGCTCGGTCTTGCCCTGTTTGGCGCGGCCCAGCACCGTGTACAGCTCATCGATGGGCTTGCCCGGCAGCAGACTGCGCAGGAACACCACCGCATCGCCCACGGTGGCCAGGTCTGCCTGGAAATAACTGCGCGACACACCAAACAGATGCGCTACATCGCGGCGGCGGGTCAGCACCGCATCGGCACGCAGACCGCCTGCGTCGTTCACCAGTGCGATCACGCAGGGCGAGAAACGATGTTCGCCAAACACGCGGCCGACGAGATAGGCGCGGCGCTCCCGGTAGAACACCGTGTCGAGCAGTTCGATGCTGCGCACCGGGGTATCGCCCCAATGGGCCAGGTCGTCCTGCAGGCGCACCGCAATGGCGGCCGCGCAGCGCAACTGGTGGGCATACGGCACGTCGAAGCGATAGTCGGCCAGCACCCGTTGCAGGGCTTCCACCGGGCGCGTGGCGGACACCGCGTAGGTGTGCCGGGCCACCGGGTGGGTGATCGCATCGGACGGCTCGACATCGAAGGCAATGAACTCCACGGCCGGGTCCACGCCACGGGTGGCGAACAGGCGCCGCGACAGCGTGTTGTAGAACGTCTTGTACAGCTCGGCGTCGATCAGGCCCTGCAGTCGTGCGCTGAAGTGTGCATGCACCTGCAGCCACAGCGCGCGCTCGCCGATGCTGTCGCCGGCCAGCCGCCGCAGTGAATCCATGCACGCGGCGATGCACAGATCGTACAGGGCGATGCGCTCCACTGCGTCCTGGCGCGCACCGGTCCAGTCGCGTTGCTCGAAGCGGCTGCGCGCACGCGCGGTGATGGCGGCGAAGCGTGCGTGGTAATCCTCGAAACCGGCGGCGATGGCCTGGGCGAGGCGCAGGGGCAGTTCCGGCGGAAGGTCGAGGGCGGCCATGGGCCCACCATACGCCGGCGTGGGGTGCGTTGTGTAGAGTCGAGCAAGCTCGACTCTACGAAAGGTGGTCAGGTGGTCAGATCGCCAGTTCTGTTTCCACGTCCTGCACCTTGCGCCGGGCCAGCGCCAGGTTGCTCCTGGTCCGGTCCAGCACGATGTAGAAGAACAGCCCTTTCTTCTTCGCCACCGGGCGCATGATGTGGTACGCCTTGCCCAGCGAAATCAGGATGTCCTCGATGCTGTCATTGAGATTCAGCGAGGCAGCGGTCTTCATCTTGGCGCGGATCACTTCAGTGTTGCCGGCGGCCGCCACCTCCATGTCCATGCCGGCGCCGGCCTCGCCCAGCAGCATGCCGCTCTCGTAATCGACCAGTGCCACGGCCTGTGCGCCGTCGATACCCATCAGTGCATTCAGCGATTCAGTCAGTCCAGCCACGTGCGCACCCCTTGTCGATGTAGGTTCGAGCCCCTCGTTCCCCTGCGGCCGGGCTCACGGTCCGCCGAGTTCGGCCAGGATCGCCCGGCCACATTCCCTGCTCTGCCACAGCACCTGGCCGATCACGCTGCGCTGGTCGCACGCCGCCATCAGCAGCAGCGGCGCGCGTCCTTCGGCGGTGACCGCCAGCATCAGCACCTTGCCGCCGGCCGCCTCCAGCATCAGCGTCTGCAGCTCACCCAGTGCCAGTTCCCGCCCCACCGCACCGGCCAGCGCCAGCATCGCGCTGGTCATCGCCGCCAGGCGTTCGCCACGCCCTTCGGCACCGGCGCTGACCACGGCAAAACCATCCACGCTGGCCAGCACCACCGCCCGCACGCCTTCCACGCGTTGGCGCAGGTCGTGCAACAGCGGCTGCAGGCGTGCACGGTGTCGTTCGTCCGGCAGCAGCGCCGGCTGCCCGTCAGCCATGCGCGGCCACCAGGGCATGGGCTTCCATTTCGCTCATCAACAGATCCATCAGCATCAGTCCCTGCTCACGGTCGCGCGCATCCAACGGCAGCAGCGGCAATGGCTGTCCGTCCAGCACGGCATGTTCACTCCAGGCGTCCAGGACCGCCGTCGGTGCCTGGTCCAGATGGGTGACCGCCACCACCAGCGCCAGTGTGCCCGCGAAGGGCTGCAGGGCCTGCAGGTAGGTATCGAGTTCGGCCGACACACCGGCACGGCGCGCATCGATAAGCAGCACCGCGCCGCGTGCGCCCTGCAGCAGGATCGGCCACAGGAAGTCGAAGCGGTGCTGGCCGGGCGTACCGTACAGGCGCAGGCGCTCACCATTGGGCAGGTCGATATCGGCGTAATCCAGCGCGACTGTGGTGGATGCTTTGTCCGCGCCCGTGCGATCACTGTTGGCCACATCGGTGTCGACCACAGGGCCTGCGGCAATGCTGCGCACCAGCGTTGACTTGCCGCTGCCCATGCCGCCCAGCACAACAACCTTATGCTCACGCATGGCGCTCGCTCCCGCGCAGGCTGCGCCACAGGCGTGCCAACAGACCGCTGTCGCCGGCCCCGGCGCGCGGGGCCAGCGGCGCGGTGGCAGCGGCCGGCTGCAACTGCGCATAGCCGCACAGATAGGCGGCATGCACGAAGTCACGCACCGCAGTGGCGGGAAGATCCAGCAGCATCGCGCACTCTTCCACCGTGCTGGCGCGCTTGAGCAGCAGCGAGCACAGACGGAAGGCGTCGTGGTCGTGGCCCAGCACGCGGAAGTCCGGCCAGCGCAGCAGCTTCACCGTGGTGACGCGCAGGCGTTCATCCAGCGCCTGCCAATGCGGGCTGCGCTGCGCCCATTGCCAGAGCAGCGGGCGCAGTGGTTGCCGCGCGCGGGTGCCGGCCAGGGCCTGCAGCTGCGCGCTGGTCAACGCATCCAGATGCAACTGCTCGAAGCCGTGGGCCAAGTGTTCCACCAGCACCGCAGGCGGCTCGTGCAGCAGCACGGCCTGGTCCTGTTCGATGTCCATCAGCAGCACCGGTTCCCCGCCCAACCCCAGCAGCGCCTGGCCCTGGCGCAGCGGCAGTCGCTCGCGCAGCAGGCGGGTGATGGCATGGGCACCATCGGCCAGGCGCACCGGCGAGGGTTCGGCCGCGCGCTGCATGCCGCGCAGGGCATGGCCGATGGCGCCGTCATCCAGCACATCCTGGCCACCATCGCCGCGGCGCAGCTGCCCACCCGTGCTTTCGATCCAGCATTGCAGGCGGGGCCGCTGCTGGCGCATGCGCAGCGCCGCGTTGCGCAGCGCCGGTGTATCGCGGATCACCAGCAGATCGCAGTCATCCAGATCCTGGCTGCGGCGGATCTGCCCGGCAGGCAGCGCCGACGCCACCCGCAAGCGCTGCAGCAGCGCCTGTTCGCCCTGGATATCGGTTCCCACCACCAGTACGCGCGCCATCCGAGTTCCCCGGGCAACCGCCTCCCCGGCGGTTTCGCAGGCCAAGGCTAGGGCAAGTGAGACACGGCCGGCCGTGACACATTGCTCAGATTGCGGTGGGTAGTGAAACCGCACACCGCGGTTCTGCGACGGCGATCGAGGGCAAGTTTCATGCCGTTTTGACGATGTTGGGGAGTGGGGTCAGAGCCCGCTGCTTCGCAGAGGGATCCGACCCCAGGCGACGAGGGGTCGGATCCCTTCTGTGTGCAGAAGGGCTCTGACCCCATTGCCGCCTCCCTCGCCGCAGGAAAAAAAACCCGCGCCGAAGCGCGGGTTCCGTTTCTACAACCGGGCGACGATGGATCAGCCGCGCAGCTGTTCCAGCGCAGCATTCAGGGTGGCGCTCGGGCGCATGGCCTGGCTGGCCTTGGCCACGTCCGGACGGTAATAGCCGCCGATATCCACGGCCTTGCCCTGCACCGCCACCAGCTCGTCAACGATCTTCTGCTCGTTGTCGGTCAGTGCCTTGGCCAGCGGGGCGAAACGTGCCTTCAATGCGGCATCGTCGTTCTGCGCCGCCAGCGCCTGCGCCCAGTACAGGGCGATGTAGAAGTGGCTGCCGCGGTTGTCGATGCCACCGAGCTTGCGCGAGGGCGACTTGTCGTTGTCCAGGAACTGGCCGTTGGCTTCATCCAGCGCCTTGGCCAGCACGCGGGCAGCGGCGTTGTCGTAGCGGTTGCCCAGGTGTTCCAGCGACGCGGCCAGGGCCAGGAATTCACCCAGCGAATCCCAGCGCAGGTAGTCCTCTTCCACGAACTGCTGCACGTGCTTCGGGGCCGAACCACCGGCACCGGTCTCGAACAGGCCGCCACCGGCCATCAGCGGCACGATCGACAGCATCTTGGCGCTGGTGCCCAGTTCCATGATCGGGAACAGGTCGGTCAGGTAGTCACGCAGCACGTTGCCGGTGACCGAGATGGTGTCCTCGCCCTTGCGGATGCGATCCAGCGAGAACGCGGTGGCTTCCACCGGCGGCAGGATGCGGATATCCAGGCCGCTGGTGTCGTGGTCCTTCAGGTACTTCTCGACCTTGGCGCTGACCTGCGCGTCGTGGGCGCGGGCGGCATCCAGCCAGAACACGGCCGGGGTGCTGCTCAGGCGGGCGCGTTCGACGGCCAGCTTCACCCAGTCCTGGATCGGCGCGTCCTTGGTCTGGCACATGCGCCAGATGTCACCGGCTTCCACGGCGTGTTCGAACACCACGTTGCCGGCCTCGTCGGTGACCTTGACCACGCCGTCGGCGGCGATCTGGAAGGTCTTGTCGTGCGAGCCGTATTCTTCGGCCTTCTGCGCCATCAGGCCAACGTTCGGCACCGAACCCATGGTGGCCGGGTTGAACGCACCGTGGGCCTTGCAGTCGTCGATGACGGCCTGGTACACACCGGCATAGCAGCGGTCGGGAATGATCGCCTTGGTGTCCTGCAGCTTGCCTTCGGCATTCCACATCTTGCCCGAGTCGCGGATCATCGCCGGCATCGAGGCGTCGACGATCACGTCGCTGGGCACGTGCAGGTTGGTGATGCCCTTGTCCGAGTTGACCATGGCCACGCCCGGGCGCTGTGCGTACTCGGCCTTCAGATCGGCCTCGATGGCGGCGCGGGTGGCTTCCGGCAGCGACGGCAGGCGCGCAGCCAGGTCACCAATACCGTTGTTGGCATCGAAACCGGCCTGCTTGATGGCATCGGCGTGCTTGGTCAGCACGTCCTTGTAGAACTCGTTCACCACCACGCCGAACATGATCGGGTCGGAGACCTTCATCATGGTGGCCTTCAGGTGCAGCGAGAACAGCACGCCCTGCGCCTTGGCATCTTCGATCTGCGCGGCGATGAAGCTGGCCAGCGCCTTGCGGCTCATCACCGCGGCATCGACGATCTCGCCGGCCTTGACCGCGGTCTTTTCCTTCAGCACGACGGCGCTGCCGTCTTTGCCGTGGAAGGTGATCTTCAGCGCACCGGCGTTGGCCAGCGTGGCCGACTTTTCGCTGCCGTAGAAATCACCGGACGCCATGTGCGAAACGTGCGACTTCGAATCCGACGCCCAGGCGCCCATGCGGTGCGGGTGCTTGCGGGCGTAGTTCTTCACCGACAGCGGTGCGCGGCGGTCGGAGTTGCCTTCGCGCAGCACCGGGTTCACCGCGCTGCCCTTGACCTTGTCATAGCGCGCCTTGTAGTCGCGCTGCTGGTCGTCGGCCGGAGTTTCCGGGTAAGCCGGCAGCGGGTAACCCTGGTCCTGCAGTTCCTTGATGGCCGCCTTCAGCTGCGGCACCGAGGCGGAGATGTTCGGCAGCTTGATGATGTTGGCATCCGGGGTGGTTGCCAGCTGGCCCAGCTCGGCCAGGTCGTCGCTGACCTTCTGCGCATCGCTGAGCAGTTCCGGGAACTGCGAGAGGATGCGGCCAGACAGCGAGATATCACGGGTTTCCACCACGATGCCAGCGGTGGCGGTATAGGCGTCGATGATCGGCAGCAGCGACTGGGTCGCCAGGAACGGTGCTTCGTCGGTCAGCGTATAGAGGATCTTGGACATGGGGGACTTGGACTCTGTAGCAGTTCTCAGGGGAAGGCCGGCGCCAGTGCCGGGCCACGTGCAACCGTGTCACTTTCCCTCGTCGCCGTCAGGGTGGGCGCGCGCCGGGGAAACCCCTGCATTGTCGCGTTTTCAGCCGCGCGGGGCAAAGCCATGCCATACGCCAAGGTACTGCGCTGCGGCAACGCTGTGATCCGCGGGTGTGGTAACGGCTGCAACCAATTCCGCGCATCCACGCGTGGCGTGGACCTCCCCCACGCCATGCGTGGATGCCCCCTGCCACCGCCCAACAAAAAAGACGCAGCCTCGCGGCTGCGTCCATCGTGAGTCCAACCGGGAGAGAGTCGGCGGGACTTACTTGACCTCGAACTCCTGCGGCGTTCCTGCCGCCTTACCATCAACCATGACTTCGGCGCGGTACTTGCCGGCCGGCCAGCCATTGGCATTCTTGAAGGTGATGTTGGTGGTTTCGGCACCACTGGTATTGAGGGTCGCGCTCTGCTCCCCTGCCACCTGGCCATCCTGGAAGGTCAGCTTGGCGCCCACGTTGACATTGCTGGCCGCGCCATCGGTCTTCACCGACACCACGACATCATCCTTCGGGGCGAACAGGGCGGCGGTGGCTACCGATTTGTCCGCGGCAGCGCTCTTGCCTACGGTCACCGAGGACACGGCAACGGCGCTTGCGGCCGCCATCGGCGGCGGTGCGCCCGTCATCGGCGCCGGTGCCGGCTCGGCCGGCGCGGTGGCGGCCGGAGCGGCGTTGGTGTCGGTGGATTCTTCCTTCTTCTTGCAGCCCACCAGGGCAACACTGCCCAGCAGGGCGGCCATCAGGGCATTCTGAAGCGGTGTGGTCTTGATCATTCGTGGTTTCTCCCAGGCATGTTCGGATAGCGTTCGTGGGCCGGTTGCGGGGCCGGCTTACTTCGGCGGCAGCTTCAGGGTCTGGCCCGGGAAAATCTTGTCCGGGTCGTCAAGCACATCGCGGTTGGCCTCGAAGATCTTCTTCCAGGCATTGGCATCGCCCAGGTGCTGCTTGGCGATCTTCGACAGCGAATCTCCCTTCTGCACGGTGTAGCTGCCGCCGCTGACGACGTCAGCCGTGCTGTCCACCGATGCGCTTACGCCGGAAAAGTCCGCCTTGGGAACCTGTTGGGCGGTGCTGTCGACGCTGGCGCTTACGCCGGAGAAATCGGCCTTCTTGTCGGTACTCATCCACACACTCCCGTCTGCATGACTACGTGATACGCACGGTGCCACGACGGTTGTTAAATGGGGATGGTGCAGATGTGAAGCCGCCCCCGGGGGCGGCTGAACAATCGGGGTGCTCGATGGCCGCTGTGCTCGCCGGGCGTGGACCGGCGCTACCCGTACACGCCGGCCATGCCCTGCGGTAGCGCCGGGCCATGCCCGGCGGCGCTTATTGGCGCAGCTCGCGGTAGGTCGCAGTCGGGGCTGCGATACCCGGGCTGGCACGCCACGGGTTGATGTCCAGGCCGCCACGGCGGGTGTAGCGCGCTTCCACTTCCAGCCACTGCGGCCGGCAGCGCGCCGACACCTCGCTGAAAATGCGTTCGACGCACTGCTCGTGGAACTCGGCGTGCTCGCGGTAGCTGACCAGATACCGCAGCAGGCCGGCGCGGTCGATCTTCGGGCCGTGGTAGCGCAGGCTGACCGTCGCCCAGTCCGGCTGGCCCGTCACCGGGCAGTTGGACTTCAGCAGCGCCGAGACCAGCGTCTCTTCGACCACCTCCGCATCGTCGGCGGCCAGGAAACCGGCCTGCGGCGGACCGTAGCAGTCGATTTCCACCTCCAGCCCGTCGATGCAATCGCCCAGCGGTACCTCGCGCAGCGGCGGCAGGCCGAACACCACGTCGACCGGCGCGCCGGCGCAGGTCGACAGATCGGCCACCAGCCGCTCGCGCAGTGCTTCGGCACTGTCGATGCGCGCGCTGTTGAGGGAGTTCAGATACAGCTTGAACGACTTCGATTCGATCAGCCGCGGCGAGGTGCACGGCACCTGCACGGTGGCCACGGCCACCTGCGGCTTGCCACGCGGGTCGAGCCAGCTCAGTTCGAAGGCGTGCCAGCGGTCGTGGCCGACGAACGGCAGCGCGGCTTCGTCGAGGCCGATTTCCGAACGGGCGCCGATGCGCGGGATGGGAAACAGCAGGCCGGGATCGTACTGCGACGGGTAACTGACCTCGCGACCGAGGCTGGAGTCCTGGGGGGTGTTCATGGACGTCATTGTATCGCGCACAGGGCGGGCCTTCGGCCGGGCCGGCCAACGGCGGAGCCCCTCCGTGGTGGTCAAGAGCAGGATCCCGGGGTTGGCCGGGAGGTTGGGTTGGCTGGGGGACGCCGTGAATCCGTCCATGGAGGCTCGGTCGCCGCTTGCTCGTGTGCGCTGTCCTGCGCCCACGGCAAGACCGGAGTTGGGCGTCCTGCCCAACCCGCCCGAGGACAGTTTCCCGCGCCACCACGGGAAAGATCAGGAAAATCAAATTCAAAAGCCGATGCTTCGGACGTTCATGACGTCCGCCGTGTCGACCAAGGTCGACACCTACCAGAGCAGGAACGGGATCAGACCCCGTGCCTTTCCGACAGTTGCGGGAAACTGTCGGGGGCGGGGTGGTGTGGGCTTGCAGGACCGCAGGCGCCATGGATGGCGCCTACGAGCCTCCATGGATGGATTTACGGCGTGTCCTGCAAGCCCACACCGCCCCGCCCAACCCACAGAAAACCAGCCCCGCTTTTGACGTTGACGTTGATGTTGCCTTTGATTGCAGCGGGTGCAGGGCTGCAAGCCCTGCCGCTACCCCTCAGCCGGCGCCGTGCAGGTAATCCAGGCTGACCTGCAGCAACGCACGCAGGCCCACGTCCAGCGCCTTCTCATCCAGCAGGAACTTCGGCGAATGGTTCGCCGGCGCCGTCGCCGGGTCGATGCCCACGCTGGTCGAACCCACGAAGAAGAACATGCCCGGCACTTCCTTCGCGTACAGCGAGAAATCCTCCGCCCCCATCTGCAGCGGCGGCTCGTAGACATTGTCCTTGCCCACCACCGCCTGCAGGCTCGGCAGCATCTTCGCAGTCAACACCGGGTCGTTCACCGTGGCCGGGTTGCCTTCGGCCTCGTAGATCTCGGTTACCGCCTTGGCCCCGTGCGCGGCGGCCGTGTGCTCGGCCACGTTGCGCAGATCGGCGAAGATCTGCTGGCGCATGCCTTCATCAAAGGTGCGGATGGTGCCGACCATCTCCACTTCGTCGGGAATGATGTTGTAGCGGATGCCGCCATTGATCGCGCCGAAGGTCAGCACCGCCGGCTGCTTGGACAGATTGGTGCGGCGGCTGACGATGGTCTGCGCGGTGCCTATCAGGTCGGCGGTGGCCACGATCGGGTCCACGCCGTTCCACGGTGCCGAGCCATGGGTCTGGCGGCCGATCACCTTGATCCCGAAGCGATCGGAAGCGGCCATCAGCGGGCCACCGCGCACCGCGATCTGCCCGGCCTGCACGCTGGAGAACACATGCAGGCCGAACACGGCCTCGGGCTTGAAGTCGGCAAACAGGCCTTCCTTCAGCATCAGCGCGGCACCACCCTCTTCCGGCGGCGGCGCACCTTCTTCCGACGGCTGGAAGATCAGCATCACCTGCCCGGGCAGGTCCTTCTTCATGGCCACCAGCGCCTCGGCCACGCCCAGCAGGGTGGCCGTGTGTGCATCGTGACCGCAGGCGTGCATCACCCCCACGGTCTGCCCGCGGTACTGGGCCGTAGCCTTGGAGGCAAACGGCAGACCGGTGTGTTCGGTCACCGGCAGCGCGTCCATGTCTGCGCGCAGGGCAATCTTCGGGCCCGGCTTGCCGCCTTCGATGATCGCCACTACGCCATGGTGGGCAATGCCGGTCTTCGGCTTCAGGCCCATTGCGCGCAGGCGCTTGGCCACTTCGGCCGAGGTACGTGCTTCGCGGTTGGACAGCTCCGGGTGCTGGTGGAAGTCGCGGCGCCATTCCACCACCTGCGCCTGCAGGCGCTGCGCGGCGGCGGTCACCTCCGGGCGCTCGGCCACGTCGGCATGGGCAAGGGCCGGCAGAGCCAGCAGCAGGGCGGACAGCAGCAGCGAACGGCGCATCACGGGCTCCACGGAAGGGGGTGACCCTGAATGTAGGGCAAGGTCGCTGCCACGGGAACCTCTTTCGCCGCACCGGGTCTGAGCGCCCGTCCCATCCGTCATGCAGGAAATGGCATGGGTCACAGGTATGCTTTGCGCATTGCCAACCGGGGCGCCGCCCCGTCCAGCCCTCTTGGAGTCCTTGAATGTCACGTGTTTGGAAGATCGTGCTGCTGGTCGTGGCCGTGCTGGTGCTGGCGGTGGTGGGCCTGCGGGTACTGGGCGGTGGCAAGGACAAGGCAGCAGGCCCGGGCGCCGCGGCGCGCCAGGGCGGCGAAGATCCCGATGCCGGCCCGGTACCGGTTACGGTGGTCGATGCCACCCGTCAGGACGTGCCGGTATATGCCAGCGCCTTGGGGACGGTGACCGCCATGAACACTGTCACGGTCAGCCCGCAGGTGGGTGGCCAGCTGATGAGCCTGAATTTCCGCGAAGGCCAGGAAGTGAAGCAGGGCGACCTGCTGGCGCAGATCGACCCGCGCAGCGCACAGGCCAGCTATGACCAGGCCGTGGCCGCCAAGCGCCAGAACGAGGCGCTGCTGGCCACCGCCCGTTCCAACTACCAGCGTTCAAATGCGCCGGAGTACCGCCAGTTCGTGGCGAAAACGGATCTGGATACCCAACGAAACCAGGTGTCACAGTACGAAAGCGCGGTGGCCGCCAATGAAGCCAGCGCGCGCGCCGCACAGGTGCAGCTGCAGTACACCCGCATCACCGCGCCGATCTCGGGCATCGCCGGCATCCGTGCGGTCGACGCTGGCAACGTGGTCAATGCCGGTACCGCGCTGGTCACCCTCACCCAGATCCACCCGATCCATGTGCTGTTCAACCTGCCCGAACGCCAGCTGGGCGATGTTCGCCAGGCGCAGGCCGCAGGCAAGGTGCCGGTAGCCGCGCTGGACCGCGCCGACTCGCACGTACTGTCCGGCGACGGCTCGCTGGATGTGGTGGACAACCTGATCAGCGCCGACAGCGGCACGTTCAAGGCCCGCGCGGTATTTGAAAACACCGACAACGGCCTGTGGCCGGGCCAGTTCGTCAACGTGCGCATGCAGTTGCGCACCATTGCCGGTGGCGTGGTCATTCCCACCCAGGCCGTGCTGCGCGGGCCCAATGGCGAGTACGTGTATCTGGTGCAGGGCGACAACACGGTGAAGATGCAGACCGTGCGCAGTGGCGTGGAAGTGGGCGACAGCCACGTGCAGATCACCGAAGGCCTGCAGGGCGGCGAGCGGGTGGTCAGCGAAGGCCAGTTCCGCCTGAAGCCGGGCAGCAAGGTGACGGCGCTGAAGCCGGGCGAAACCCCCGCTGCGCCCACCGAGGCCGAACTGAAGGCCGCCGAACAGAAGAGTGGCGGCCGCGGCCGTCCCGGTGGTGGCCCGCGCTGAGCGCAGGCCACCCTTTCCTTTCGCGCCGGCCCTGCTGCCGGCGCAGCCATTGAAGCGCCAGCAAGGATCAGTCCGTGGGCTTTTCGACGATCTTCATCCGCCGTCCCATCGCTACCTCGCTGTTGATGGCGGGCCTGTTGCTGCTGGGCATCCTGGGTTACCGCAAGCTGCCGGTGTCGGCGCTGCCGGAAATCGATGCGCCCAGTCTGGTGGTCACCACCCAATACCCCGGTGCCAACGCCACCACCATGGCGTCGCTGGTCACCACCCCGCTGGAACGCCAGTTCGGGCAGATTTCCGGGCTGGAACTGATGACCTCCGATTCGTCGGCCGGGTTGTCCACGATCATCCTGCAGTTCTCGATGGACCGCGACATCGACATCGCCGCGCAGGACGTGCAGGCGGCGATCCGCCAGGCCACCCTGCCCTCGTCGCTGCCCTACCAGCCGGTCTACAACCGGGTGAACCCGGCCGACGCGGCCATCGTCACCCTGAAGCTGACCTCTGACACGCGACAGCTGCGCGAGGTCAACAACTACGCCGATTCGATCCTGGCCCAGCGCCTGTCGCAGGTGCAGGGCGTGGGCCTGGTGTCGATCGCCGGCAACGTGCGCCCGGCCGTACGCATCCAGGTCAATCCGGCCCAGCTGTCGAACATGGGCCTGACCATGGAGGAGCTGCGCAGCGCGCTCACCCAGGCCAACGTCAATGCGCCCAAGGGTTCGTTGAACGGCAAGACCCAGTCCTACAGCATCGGCACCAACGACCAGCTGGCCAGTGCCGCCGAGTACCGCGACACAATCATCAGCTACAAGAACGGCCGCCCGGTGCGGCTGTCCGACGTGGCCGAAGTGGTAGACGGTGTGGAGAACGACCAGCTGGCCGCGTGGGCCGATGGCAAGCCGGCGGTGCTGCTGGAAGTGCGCCGCCAGCCCGGTGCCAACATCGTGCAGACCGTCGAGCGCATCCGCGCCATCCTGCCGCAGCTGCAGGGCGTGCTGCCGGCCGACGTGCACCTGGAGATCTTCAACGACCGCACCGAAACCATCCGCGCGTCGGTGCACGAGGTGCAGTTCACCCTGATCCTCACCATCGGCCTGGTAGTGGCGGTCATCTTCGTGTTCCTGCGCCGGCTGTGGGCCACCATCATTCCCTCGGTGGCGGTGCCGCTGTCGCTGGCCGGCACGTTCGCGGTGATGGCCTTCACCGGCATGTCGCTGGACAACCTTTCGCTGATGGCGCTGGTGGTGGCCACCGGCTTCGTGGTGGACGATGCGATCGTGATGATCGAGAACATCGTGCGCTATATCGAGCAAGGCAAGAGTGGGCGCGAAGCGGCCGAGATCGGCGCGCGCCAGATCGGCTTCACCGTGCTGTCGCTGACCGTTTCGCTGGTGGCCGTGTTCCTGCCGCTGCTGCTGATGCCGGGCGTCACCGGCCGCCTGTTCCACGAATTCGCCTGGGTGCTCAGCATCGCCGTGGTGCTGTCGATGCTGATCTCGCTGACGCTCACCCCGATGATGTGCGCCTACCTGCTCAAGCCCGACGCCCTGCCCGAGGGCGAGGACGCCCATGAGCGCGCAGCGGCCGCCGGCAAGCAGAACCTGTGGACGCGCACCGTGGGCGTGTATGAGCGCAGCCTTGACTGGGTGCTGGACCACCAGCGCGCCACGCTGGTCGTGGCGGCCGCTGCGCTGGTGCTGACCGTGCTGCTGTACGTGCTGATCCCCAAGGGTCTGCTGCCCGAGCAGGACACCGGCCTGATCACCGGCGTGGTGCAGGCCGACCAGAACATCGCCTTCCCGCAGATGGAACAGCGCACCAGGCAGGTGGCTGAGGCTCTGCGCCAGGATCCGGACGTGACCGGCGTATCAGCCTTCATCGGTGCCGGCAGCATGAACCCCACGCTCAACCAGGGCCAGCTGTCGATCGTGCTGAAGGAGCGCGGCCAGCGTGATGGCCTGGATGAGATCCTGCCGCGCCTGCAGAAGGCCGTGGCCGGCATTCCCGGCGTGGCGCTGTACCTGAAGCCGGTGCAGGACGTGACCCTGGATACGCGCGTGGCCGCCACCGAGTACCAGTACTCGCTGTCGGACGTAGACAGTGCCACCGTGGCCACCCAGGCCACGCGCCTGACCGAGGCACTGCGGCAGCGCCAGGAACTGGCCGACGTGGACAACAACCTGTCCAACCAGGGCCGTGCGCTGGAACTGAACATCGACCGCGACAAGGCCAGCGTGCTGGGCGTGCCGATGCAGACCATCGACGACACGCTCTACGATGCGTTCGGCCAGCGCCAGATCTCCACCATCTTCACCGAACTCAACCAGTACCGCGTGGTGCTGGAAGTGGCGCCGGAGTTCCGTACCAGCACCGCGCTGATGGAACAGCTGGCCGTCGCCTCCAACGGCGCCGGCGCGCTGACCGGCACCAATGCCACCAGCTTCGGCCAGGTCACCTCGTCGAACTCGTCCACCGCCACCGGCATCGGCGCGCAGAACACCGGCATCACCGTGGGTGCCGGCAGCATCATTCCGCTGTCGGCGCTGGCCGAAGGCAAGGTGACCAGTGCACCGCTGGTGGTCAGCCACCAGCAGCAGCTGCCGGCGGTCACCGTCTCGTTCAACGTGGCGCCGGGCTATTCGCTGTCCGATGCGGTCAAGGCGATTGAAGAGACCAAGGCCAGCCTGGACATGCCGGCCCACCTGCACGCCGAATTCATCGGCAAGGCGGCCGAGTTCACCGGCAGCCAGACCGATGTGGTGTGGCTGCTGCTGGCCTCGCTGGTGGTGATCTACATCGTGCTGGGCGTGCTGTACGAAAGCTACATCCACCCCATCACCATCATTTCCACCCTGCCGCCGGCCGGCGTGGGCGCGCTGCTGGCGCTGATGGTGTGCGGCCTGAGCCTGTCGGTGGACGGCATCGTCGGCATCGTGCTGCTGATCGGCATCGTGAAGAAGAACGGCATCATGATGGTCGACTTCGCGATCGAAGCCCGCCGCGCCGGTGCCAACGCCCACGAAGCGATCCGCCGCGCCTGCCTGCTGCGCTTCCGCCCGATCATGATGACCACCGCCGCGGCCATGCTGGGTGCGCTGCCGCTGGCACTGGGCACCGGCATCGGTTCGGAACTGCGTCGCCCGCTGGGCATCGCCATCGTCGGCGGCCTGCTGCTGTCGCAGCTGGTAACGCTGTACACCACGCCGGTGATCTACCTGTACATGGAACGGTTCTCGGAATGGCTGGCCCGCCGCCGCGAGCAGCGCGCGTTGCGCGACGGTTCGCTGCAGGAGCCGCAGGCATGACCCAGGCCCCGCACCTGCGGGGGGCCGCACGATGAACCTGTCCGGCCCCTTCATCCGCCGCCCGATCGGCACCGCGCTGCTGGCCATCGGCTTGTTCATCATCGGCCTGATCTGCTACCTGAAGCTGGGCGTGTCGGCCCTGCCGAACATCCAGATTCCGGTGATCTTCGTGCACGCCAGCCAGTCCGGCGCCGACGCGGCCACCATGGCGTCCACGGTCACCGCGCCGCTGGAACGCCACCTGGGCCAGCTGCCCGGCATCGACCGCATGCGATCTTCCAGTTCGGAAGGCAGCTCGCTGGTGTTCATGATCTTCCAGACCGACCGCGATATCGATTCGGCGGCGCTGGACGTGCAGACCGCGATCAACTCGGCGCAGGCCGACCTGCCCTCGGGCATGGGCTCGCCGATGTACCAGAAGGCGAACCCGAACGACGACCCTGTGATCGCCATCGCGCTGACCTCGCAGACGCAGTCGGCCGACGAGCTGTACAACGTGGCCGATTCGCTGCTGGCCCAGCGTATCCGCCAGATCGGCGGCGTGGCCTCGGTGGACATCGCCGGTGCTTCAACGCCGGCCGTGCGCGTGGACGTGAACCTGCGCCTGATGAACGCGCTGGGCCTGACCGCCGACGACCTGCGCAACGCCGTGCGCGCGGCCAACGTCACCTCGCCCACGGGCTTCCTCAGCGACGGCAACACCACCACCGCGATCATTGCCAACGACTCGGTGGCGCGTGCGGCCGACTTCGCCAACCTGGTGGTGAAGACCCAGGGCGATGGCCGGGTGATCCGCCTGAAGGACATCGCCAACGTCTACGACGGCCAGCAGGATGCCTACCAGGCCGCGTGGTTCGACCACAAACCTGCGGTGGTGATGTACGTGTTCACCCGCGCCGGCGCCAACATCGTGGAAACCGTGGACCGGGTGAAGGCGCAGATTCCCGCGCTGCGCGACTACCTGCAGCCCGGCACCACCATGACCCCGTACTTCGACCGCACGCCGACCATCCGCTCGTCGCTGCATGAAGTGCAGATCACCCTGCTGATCAGCCTTGCGATGGTGGTGCTGACCATGGCGCTGTTCCTGCGTCGCCTGGCCCCCACCCTGATCGCCGCGGTCACCGTGCCGCTGTCGCTGGCCGGTGCGGCGCTGGTGATGTACGCGCTGGGCTTCACCTTGAACAACCTCAGCCTGCTGGCGCTGGTGATTGCGATCGGCTTCGTGGTGGACGATGCGATCGTGGTGATCGAGAACATCATGCGCCACCTGGACGAGGGCATGCCGCGCCTGCAGGCGGCCTTCACCGGTGCACGCGAGATCGGCTTCACCATTGTTTCGATCACCGCCTCGCTGGTGGCGGTGTTCATTCCGCTGCTGTTCGCCAGCGGCATGATGGGCGCCTTCTTCCGCGAGTTCACCGTCACCCTGGTGGCGGCCATCGTGGTGTCGATGATCGTCTCGCTGACGTTGACCCCGGCGCTGTGCAGCCGTTTCCTGAGCGCACACGACCACACCGCTGCGCCGTCGCGCTTCGGCCGCTGGCTCGATGCCGGGCACGAGCGCATGCTGCGCATCTACACCGTGTTCCTGGATTTCTCGCTGCGCCATGCGCTGCTGCTTTCGCTCACCCCGCTGATCCTGATCGGCGTCACCATCTTCCTGTTCGGTGCAGTGAAGAAGGGCGCGTTCCCGCCGCAGGACACCGGCCTGATCTGGGGCCGCGCCAATTCCAGCGCCACCGTCTCCTTCGAAGACATGGTCAGCCGCCAGCGCCGCATCACCGACATGCTGATGGCCGACCCGGCGGTGAAGACCGTGGGCGTGCGCCTGGGCAGTGGCCGCCAGGGCTCCAGTGCGCAGTTCAACGTGGAACTGAAGTCGCGCAAGGAAGGGCGCCGCGAAACCACCGCCCACGCGCTGGCGCGCCTGAGTGCCAAGGCCGACCGCTACCCCGACCTGCAGCTGCGCCTGCGCGCGATCCAGGATCTGCCCAGCAACGATGGTGGTGGCAGCAGCCAGGGCGCGCAGTACCGCATCTCGCTGCAGGGCAACGACCTGGCGGCACTGCAGGAATGGCTGCCCAAGCTGCAGGCCGAGCTGAAGAAGAACCCGAAGCTGCGCGACGTGGGCACCGACGTGGACAACGCCGGCCTGCGCCAGAACATCGAGATCGACCGCGCCAAGGCCGCACGCCTGGGCGTGTCGGTCGGCGCCATCGACGGTGCCCTGTACGGTGCGTTCGGCCAGCGGCAGATTTCCACCATCTATTCGGACATCAACCAGTACAGCGTGGTGGTCAACGCCCTGCCCTCGCAGACCGCCACGCCGGCGGCACTGGACGAGGTGTACGTGAAGGCCAGCAACGGGCAGATGGTGCCGATCACCGCGGTGGCCAGCCAGGTGCCCGGCCTGGCGCCTTCGCAGATCACCCACGAAAACCAGTACACCACGATGGACCTCAGCTACAACCTGGCCCCCGGCGTCAGCATGGGCGAGGCGAAGGCGATCATCGATGCCACCGTGAACGGCATGCGCATGCCCGGCGACATCCGCCTGGCCGACGATGCGGGCTTCGGCTTCAATGCCGACCCCAGCGACATGCTGATCCTGGTGTTCGCGGCGATCCTGACCGTGTATCTGGTGCTGGGCATGCTGTACGAGAGCCTGATCCACCCGGTCACCATCCTGTCCACCCTGCCGGCGGCGGGCGTGGGCGCGCTGCTGGCGCTGTTCGGCACCAACACCGAGCTGTCGGTCATTTCGATGATCGCGCTGGTGCTGCTGATCGGCATCGTGAAGAAGAACGCGATCATGATGATCGACTTCGCCCTGGTGGCGCAGCGCGAACATGGCCTGGCCCCGCGCGATGCCGCGCGTGAGGCCAGCATCGTGCGCTTCCGTCCGATCATGATGACCACGATGGTGGCGATCCTGGCCGCGGTGCCGCTGGCGATCGGCCTGGGTGAAGGCTCCGAGCTGCGCCGCCCGCTGGGTATTGCGATGATCGGCGGCCTGCTGTTCTCGCAGAGCCTGACCCTGCTGAGCACGCCGGCGCTGTATGTGATCTTCTCGTGCCTGGCCGAACGCTGGCGGGCACGCCGCGCACGCAAGCGCGAGGCGAAACTGCTCAAGCGCGCGGCCCGCGCATAGTCCAGGGGTCAGACCCCTCGCTCTGCGAGGGCTCTGACCCCGTGCGACGGTCACGGTTTGACGCCCTGTAACGAAAAGAGAACAATTCGCAACCAGCCATGGTCCTGCGCCCCTGCGGCGCCCCGCTCCCGGTTCCCGGTCAGCCTGCGTGATCCCAGCCACTGCCCCTTCCCCCCACCATGGGTGGATGGCCTGTGGCCGTCCGCCGAGGAACCTGATCGATGCCTTCGTTCCGCACCCCGCGCGTAGCCCTGCTGGCCGCCGCCCTGTCCGCCGCCTGCGCGGCCCACGCAGAAGCCCCGGCTGATGCCCGCAGCGCTACCGACCTGGATGCCATCAAGGTGGTCGGCGAACGCACCCACACCGAAGCCGGTGCGCTGGGTGACCGTGCCCTGCGTGACACCCCGTTCGCCATTACCGCGGTCGGCCGCGAGCAGTTGGAGCAGCGCCAGGTCGTATCGCTGGGCGAAGCCTTCCTGTTCGATCCGTCGGTCACCACCCAGGTCAGCGCCTACGCCAGCGGCTGGAGCTCGCCGATCCGCAATCGCGGCATCGATCTGAACTACGACAGCTACCGCGTGAACGGCCTGCAGGTGTCCTCGTGGGGCACCGAGTGGCCGCTGGAAGTGATGGAACAGGTGGACCTGCTGAAGGGTCCCGGTGGCTTCCTGTACGGCTTCGGCGCACCCGGCGGCATCGTCAACTACATCACCAAGAAGCCGACTGACACCCCGACGTTCTCCGCGCAGCTGGGCTGGCGCGAACAGGGCATCGTCAGCGGCGGCGTCGATGCCGGCGGCCGCTTCGGCAACGAAGAGATGTTCGGCTACCGCTTCAACGCCTACCAGGAAAAGGGCGAAACTTTCAACGGCGGCCATGTCGACCGCAAGGTCGGCGCACTGTCGCTGGACGCGCGCCTGAGCGATGCGCTCACCTGGACCTTCGACGGCGTGTTCCAGTCACGCGACCTGAGCGAAGAGTCGCCGCAGTACTACTTCATCGGCATGACCTCGCTGCCGCGGCCGATTGCCGGCGACGTCGACAACAGCGTGCCGGGCACCTACTACGACACCCGTTCCAGCCTGCTGTCCACGGCGTTGAACTGGCAGATCAACAGCGACTGGAAGGCCAGCCTGAGCTACGGCGTCACCACCTCGTGGAACGACGTCAACAAGATCTTCGCCTACATCGACGATCCGAACGGCGACTACAACGTGAACGTGTACGAGCTGGGCGGCAAGAGCGAATGGAAGCTGGCACAGGCGCTGGTGCAGGGCAGCTTCCGCACCGGTCCGCTGCGGCACCAGCTGGTGGCCGGCATCAGCCACCAGACCGGGCTGGGCTGGGACCGCCCCTACGAGTGGAACACCATCGGTCGCGCCAACCTGTACCAGCGCTCGTCCATCCGCCACGACGCGGTGGGTTCGCGGGTGATGACCCGCGGCGATGAAACCGTGCAGCAGGCGGTGTTCGCCAGCGATACGGTGGACTTCGGTGGTGGCTGGTCGGTGCTGGCCGGCTGGCGCTACAACGACTTCGAGACCAAGGGCCGTTACCACACCTACCCGGTCACCCCGACCTATGCGGTCATGTTCAAGCCCAGCGAGGCGGTGACCCTGTACGCCAGCTACATTGAATCGCTGGAAGCCGGCAGCCGCGTGGGCAACACCTACATCAACGCCGGTGATGTGCTGGACCCGACCATCAGCAAGCAGTACGAGGTCGGCGCCAAGGTGGAAGCCTCGCGCTGGAATGCGAACGTGGCCGCGTTCCGCCTGGAACGCGGTGCCAACATCGACCAGCCGACCGACGCCGGCATGCGCCTGGTGCAGGATGGCATCACCCTGTACGAAGGCGTGGAAGCCAGCGCCGATCTGCACCTGACCGATGCACTGACCGTGGGTGGCGGCGTGACCTGGCTGGACCCGACCTACGACAAGCTGTCGCCCGACAGTGCCGCGCAGGAAGGCAACCGCACCGTCGGCGCCGCACGCTGGAGCGGTGTGCTGCATGCCAGCTACCAGCTGCCGTGGGTCGATGGCCTGGAAACCTATGCCGCCGTGCGCTACTACGGCGATGTCTGGTACGACGCCGACAACACCCTGAAGCTGCCCGACTACACCCTGGTCAATGCCGGTGTGGGCTACCGCCTGATGGCGTCGGGGCACCCGGTCACCCTGCGCGCCAGCGTGGAAAACCTGGCCAATCGCAAGTACTGGTCGAACGCGGGCGTCGGCCTGCCGCGCACCTTCGCAGTGAGCGTGCGCTGGGAGATGTGATCCTTCGGTAGCGCCAGGCCATGCCCGACGGTTGTACCGCATGCCGCGCTGTGCGCTCGCCGCGCATGGCGCGGCGCTACCGGGTACGGTGGGTGCGGACCGTTGGTCCGCACCTCGAACACCCTACACACGCGCGCACCGCCATAATGGGGGCACTTCGCCCCCCCGAGCCTGCATGTCCGCGCCCCATTCCCGCCTCAGCCGCCTGTGGGCCCATGAAAAGGCCAGCTACGGCCTGCGTGTGTTCATCGCCCTGACCACCGCGCTGGGCGTGTGCTGGCACCTGCAGGCCCTGCCGGCGCTGCCCGGTGTGTTCCTGGGCATCATCGCCAGCGCGATCGCCGAAACCGACGACAACTGGTGGGGCCGTACCAAGGCGGTGCTGCTGTCGCTGCTGTGCTTCTGCATCGCCGCCGCGTCGGTCATCTGGCTGTTCCCGTGGCCGTGGCTGTTCATCGGCGCGCTGGCGCTGTCCACCTTCGGCCTGACCCTGCTGGGCGCGCTGGGCGAACGCTACGCCTCCATCGCCCAGGCCACGGTCACCCTGGCCATCTACACCATGATCGGGCTGGAACAGCATGGCGGCGCCGGCGACCTGCCACGTGCGCTGCATGCAGTCAGCCACCTGCTGGCCGGCGCCGTCTGGTATGGCCTGCTGTCCATCGTCTGGACTGCGCTGTTCGCCAACCGTCCGGTACGCGAACGCGTGGCCCGTCTCTACCAGGAACTGGGCCGCTACCTGCAGTTGAAGGCCGCATTGTTCGAGCCGGTGCGCGAAGCGGACCTGCACCGTCGCCAGCTGGATCTGGCCGAGCAGAACCGCAGGGTGGTGGGCGCGCTCAACGAAGCCAAGGCCGCCATCATGGCGCGCTTCGGCCGCTCCGGCCGCCCCGGCGTAAACTCCGGTCTGTACCTGCGCCTGTACTACATGGCGCAGGATTTCCATGAGCGTGCCAGCTCGTCGCACTACCCCTACGGCGCGCTGGTGGATGCGTTCTTCCACAGTGACGTGCTGTACCGCTGCCAGCGCCTGCTGGACCTGCAGGGCCAGGCGTGCGCACGGCTGGGCGAGGCGATCCGCCTGCGCCGCCCGTTCGTGTACGGCGAAAGCAACCAGCAGGCCGGGCGTGATCTGGCTGATGCGCTGGCCTACCTGCGCGACCAGCAGCGCCCGCAGTGGCAGCGCCTGCTGGGCTCGCTGGACCTGCTGGTGCACAACCTGCGCAGCATCGAACGCCGCCTGCTGGATGCCGAACGTTCGGAGGCCAGCCTGGACAACGTCGATACCCGCCTGCGTGACAGCAACCCGCATACGCTGCGCGAGATGGGCGTGCGCATCCGCCAGCAGCTCACCCCCGGCTCGGTGCTGTTCCGCCACGGCCTGCGCATGGCCCTGGCACTCATCGCAGGCTTCCTGGCCATACGCCTGTTCAATGCACAGAACGGCTCGTGGGTGCTGCTGACCATCGTCTTCGTCTGCCGGCCGAACTTCGGTGCCACCCGCCAGCGCCTGGCCCAGCGCATCGTCGGCACCCTGGCCGGCCTGGTGCTGACCTGGGCGCTGCTGCAGCTGTTCCCGCAGCTGCACGTGCAGCTGCTGATCGCGCTGTTGTCGGCCCTGCTGTTCTTCTTCACCCGCACCGATCGCTACCTGGTCGCCTCGGCGGCAATCACGGTGATGGCACTGACCTGCTTCAACCTGATCGGCGATGGCTTCGTGCTGATCGTGCCGCGCATGGTCGACACCCTGCTGGGCTGCGCGATCGCCGCCGCAGCGGCCTTCCTGATCCTGCCCGACTGGCAGGGCCGGCAGCTGCACAAGGTCCTGGCGCGGGTGCTGGACACCGCCGCACGCTACCTGGAATCCGTGCTGGGCCAGTACCGCAGCGGCATGCGTGATGACCTGGCCTACCGCATCGCCCGCCGCGACATGCACAATGCCGACGCGGCCCTGTCCACGGCGCTGTCGAACATGCTGCGCGAGCCCGGCCACGTGCGCCGCAACCTGGATGCCGGCTTCCGCTTCCTGGCCCTGTCCAACACCCTGCTGGGCCACCTTTCCGCGCTGGGCGCGCACCGCGACCAGGTGGACAGCTTCGCCGCCGACCCCCTGGCGCTGGCCGCCGGCGAACGCGTGCGCAAGGCGCTGGAACAGCTGGGCGGCGCGCTCGCCGCGCGGCAACCGGTCAGCGAGGACGACAATGATGCCGATCGTGCCGTGGCCGCCGAACTGGAACAGACCGACGACAGCATGGCGCCCAAGCTGCAGCTGATCCGCACGCAGATGGCGCTGGTGCTGCGCATGCTGCCGAAGATGCGCGCGGCGGCCAATGAAGCGGTGCGCGGCCTGACCTGATTTCCCCTGCAGGGGCGGAGGTCGTGCGGCGGTGGCGGGTGACGGGTGACGGGTGACGGTAGAGTCGAGCTTGCTCGACTGCTCCGCCAACAGCAGTCGAGCAAGCTCGACTCTACGAAGCGCAGCATCGCGGCATCATTCGTCCCGGCATGGCGCAGCATCGAGACATCGTTCGGTCCGAGCATCGCGCACCATCGAGGCATCATTCGGTCCGCCATCGCGGCACCGTGCGGCCCGGTGCCCGGCATCGTTCGGATCGAACGCCACCGATGCGTATCCCCCCACCCCGCACCCGCCGTGCAGGCAGGAATGCTAGGCTGCGGCGGTCCAAGGAGGTTCCATGTCCGGCCACAATCAGTTCGCCCTGCTGCGCCAGCGCCGCTTCCTGCCGTTCTTCATCGTGCAGGCGCTCGGTGCCTTCAACGACAACGTCTACCGGCAGGCGATCATCGGCCTGCTGTTCTACCTGGGCGTATCGGAAGAGCAGCGTTCGCTGTACACCACGCTGGCACCGGCCATCTTCATCCTGCCCTACTTCCTGTTTTCAGCCCTTGCCGGCCAGATCGCCGACAAACTGGAAAAATCGCGCCTGATCGTCATCACCACCACCATGGAGATCGTGATCATGTCGATGGCGGCGGTCGGCTTCCTGACCGAAAGCCTGCCGTTCCTGCTGGTGGCGCTGTTCTGCACCGGCATGCAGTCCACCCTGTTCGGGCCGGTGAAGTATTCGGTGCTGCCGGCCGTGCTGAAGCCGGAAGAACTGACCGGCGGCAACGGCCTGGTCGAGATGGGCACCTCCATCTCGATCCTGTCGGGCATGATCCTGGGCGGGGCGGTGTTCCTGCTGGCCGGCAGCCATGGCCCGATCGTGGCCGCCACGGCGGTCATCGCGCTGGCAATCTGCGGCAACATCGCCGCGCGCATGATCCCCAGGGTCGATGCCGGCGACCCGGACCTGAAGATCAACTGGAACCCGTTGCCGGAATCGCTGGTCGTGCTGCGCATGGCGCGCCAGCAGAAGGCGGTGCGCAACGCCATCCTGGGCGTGTCCTGGTTCTGGTTCGTCGGCACCGTGTTGACTTCGCAGCTGCCCAACTACGCGCTGGCCAACCTGGGCGGCGAACCGAAGCTGTACCTGTTCGCGCTGGCCCTGTTCTCGGTCGGCACCGGCGTCGGCTCGCTGCTGTGCGAAAAGCTGTCCGCGCGTACCGTGGAAATCGGCCTGGTGCCGCTGGGTGCGTTCGGCATGACCGCCTTCCTGCTGGATCTGTACTTCGCCCGCCCGGGTGAGGCGACGGTGCACGGCATGGGCATCCTGGCCTTCCTGCAGCACGCAGGCAGCGTACGCATCGTCATCGACCTTGTCGGCATCGGCCTGTTCACCGGCGTATTCGTGGTGCCGTTGTTCGCGCTGATCCAGAGCCGCACCTCGAAGGCGCAGATGTCGCGCGTGTTCGCCGCACTGAACATCCAGAACTCCGGCTTCATCGTCGGTGCCGCACTGATCTCGCTGGCTGCACGCGAATGGCTGCACTGGACCATCCCGCAGCTGTTCCTGGCCCTGGCCATCGCCAACGCCGTGGTGGCGATCTACATCTTCACCATCGTCCCCGAATTCCTGATGCGCTTCCTCAGCTGGGTGATGGTGCGCACGCTGTACCGGCTGCGCCCGCACGGCATTGAAGCCAACGTGCCCGACGAAGGCGCCGCGCTGCTGGTCTGCAATCATGTCAGCTACATGGACGCCCTGATCCTGTCGGCAACGATCCCGCGCCCGGTACGCTTCGTCATGTACTACCGGATCTTCAACATTCCGGTGATGCGCTGGATCTTCCGCACCGCCAAGGCGATTCCCATTGCCGGCGCGCGCGAAGACCCCGCCCTGATGCAGCGCGCGTTCGACGAAGTGGATGCGGCGCTGGCCGAGGGCGAGCTGGTCTGCATTTTCCCCGAGGGCGCATTGACCCGTGATGGCGCGATGGGGCCGTTCAAGTCAGGCGTGGAGAAGATCCTGGAGCGCAGGCCGGTGCCGGTGGTGCCGATGGCACTGCGCGGCATGTGGTCGAGCATGTGGAGCCGGCGCGATACCCGCCTGGGCCGCATGCGCGTACCGCGCCGCTTCCGCGCCACCGTGGAAGTGGTGGCGGCACCGGCCGTGGACGGTCGACAGGCCACGGCGGCCGCACTGGAAGCACAGGTGCGCGCCCTGCGCGGCGACAACGCCTGATGCGTCTGCCGTTGGGCAGCCGCCCCTCCCGGCGACCTCCTGAAGCGCACACAGCCCCCCTCTGCGGGCATGTAAACGCATACATGAGGCGCCGGTTGAGGTAGATTACGCAGCCACAGGGGGGAGGTTCGGCCTGTCCACGACAGACCGACCGCCAAGGAATGGAGTCTTGCTTTGAATCAACCGCCACCCATCGAACGCCCGATCTACATCCCGAACCATCTGGTCTGGGCGATCGTGACGACGCTGTTCTGCTGCCTGCCGTTGGGCGTGGTGTCGATTGTCTATGCGTCGCAGGTGGACGGCCGCCGTGCGGCCGGTGACCTGCCGGGGGCCTTCAGTGCGTCACGCAAAGCGGGCTGGTGGGCGGTGGCTTCGGCCGTCGCCCTGCCGGTCCTGTTGCTGTTGTGGTTCGGGCTGTTCGGCGGCTTGGCTGCGCTGGGCGCTCTTTCCGACCTTTGATTCACACCACCACCCATCGAGGAGCTTGAACCATGAACACCACCACGCCGCAGGTCCCCAACAATCTGGTCTGGGCCATCCTGTCGACCCTGTTCTGCTGCCTGCCGGCCGGCATCGTGTCGATCGTCTACGCCGCCCAGGTCAACGGCAAGCTGGCCGCTGGCGACATCGCCGGTGCCCGTGAATCGTCCGAGAAGGCCAAGAAGTGGGCCATCTGGTCGGTCATCGCGGCCGTCGTCGTCGGCATCCTGTACGGCATCCTGATCGCCGTGGTCGGCGTGATGGGCGGCGGCAGCAGCTACTGATGCACCCGGCGGGATCCGGCAGCACGCCGGGTCCCGTCGTCGCATGTCCGTGTTCCCTGTCCGCTCCCGACTGGCCCGCTGGGCCCCGCTGCTGGCCGCTTCCGGCCTGGCCGCCGGTGCCGCCGTGGTGCTGCGCCACGTCAACCCCTATGTCTCGGGCAATCCGCTGCCCGGCTGCCCGCTGTACGCACTGACCGGGCTGTACTGCCCCGGCTGCGGCAGCACGCGCTGCCTGTACTCGCTGGTGCACTTCGACCTGCCCGGCGCGATGGCGATGAATCCGCTGCTGGTCATCAGCCTGCCGTTTTTGTTCCTGATGCTGCTCAACAGCGCCGGCATCCGTGCGCGCGTGCTCGACCCGTTGATGCGGGTGCTGGCCAACCCGATGTTCTGGCTGTGGCTGCTGCCCGGCTACGCGCTGCTGCGCAACCTGCCTTGGGCCCCGTTCACCGCCTTGGCCCCGGTCTAGGGTTCCAGCCAACGGCGCAGCCCCTCGTGGTGGGCGTTTGTCGATCATGGGTTTGTTGGCCGGTCGCGATGGGTTTGCGGGGGACGCCGTGAATCCGTCCGTGGAGGCTTAGCCGCGCCATCCATGGCGCGGATACCCCCGCAAACCCATCGCGGCCGGCCACGGACAGTTTCCGTGCGCGTCCACCACGGAAAAGAAGAGAAGATCAAAAGCCACAGCGGGTCGCTGCGCTCGGCATCCACGCATGGCGTGGATCTACTGTGTCGACCAAGGTCGACACCTACCAACAGCCAGGCGTTCGAACAGTCGCCGATACCCACAGCGCCACGCCATCCCACGGAGACCCAGCTTTTGACCTTGCCGTTGCTTTGGCTTGAAGCGGGTGCAGGGCTGCAAGCCCTGCCCGAATACCTACGTCACCCAGCCGGCAATCACCAGCAGGGCCAGCACTGCCAACCACAGCAGCAGCATGCGCCACACCAGGCTCATCGCGTCGCGCAGGTCCGGCAGCCGCTGCCACACCGGCAACAGCCCCGCTTCGGTGTAATCGTGCGCATCCTCGCGCAGTTCGGCGTTCACGCTGGCACGCGCCACCGCGCCCAGAAAACCGATGCCGCCAGCCAACCGCTCGCCGTGGGCCTGCCGCCACGCCTTCCACGCGGTATCGAAGTTGCCCACCAGCGCCATCGAAAAGGCCATCAACTGGGCCACCGGCCATTCAATCCACGACAGCACGCGCTGCGCCAGTGCCAGCGGCTCCACCGGCACCCGCGCACGCATCGGGCTCTCTGCCATCAGCGCCAACAGGCGATAGGCCAGCGCCCCGACCGGGCCCAGCAACAGGAACCAGAACAGCACCGCGAACCACCGCCGCAGCGCATTCAACACGGTGGCTTCCACCAGCGACGGAACATCCTCACGCAGACTACCGCCGGCGGCCTGCAACTGCCGCACCGCCGCCTGCCGGGCACCGGCCTCATCGGCATCGATGATCGCCTCGACGTCACGGTCCAGGTCACGCGGTCCCCAGCACCAGGCCAGCACCGCCACCCCCAGCAACAGCGCGGGCAACCCGAACAGCACGCCGCTCAGCAGCCACACCAGCAGCCCCATCAGCAGCAGCGGCGGCAGCAACGCCACCACGACGCCCGCCGGCCCCTGCCAGACCCGACCGCCATGCGCATCCAGCCAACCCAGCCAGTACCGGAACCCCTCGAAGCGGCGCAGCGAGGCGGCAGCGGCCGGGGCTACATGGCCCAGGGCCAGCGCCACCAGCACGGCAACCAGAGTGGTGAACATGGCGGGTCTCCCGATGAACAAGCGTTCGGCGCCGCTACCTTACCTGCCGCAGCCGCGCCTTCAGCGACGGATTCCACTGTACCTTGCCGCGTGTTCAGGTGGCGGCAATGCTCAGCCGCGCTGCTGCCGGTACCAGTGTTCGATCAGACCGCGCGAGATCGAGATCGGCGGCGACAGACGAATGCCCTGCCCATCGTCTTCCACGTCGCGCGCCAGGGCGGCGCCCACTTCATCAACGGTGAACCAGCGGGCGTCTTCCAGCTCGCCATCTACGGTGGGCACATCATCGTGCGCCTGCGCGCGGAAGCCGACCATCAGCGCGCCGGGGAACGGCCACGGCTGCGAGCCCAGGTACTGCGCGGCGATCACGCGCACCTTGCTTTCCTCGTGCACCTCACGGGCCACGGTCTGTTCAAATGTTTCGCCCGGCTCGACAAAGCCGGCCAGCACCGAATAGCGGCGCGGCGCCCAGTTGGCCTGCCGCCCCAGCAGCAACCGCCCCTGGTTCTCCACCGCCACGATCACCGCCGGGTCCACCCGCGGGTAGTGTTCGGTGGCGCACTGCGGGCAGCGGCCGACAAAGCCACCGCGGGCGAAGGCCACGGCACTGCCACAGACGCCGCAGAAGCGCGTGCGCGATTGCCAGTACGACATGCCGCGCGCGTAGCTGAAGGCCGTGGCATCGGCTACCGTCCACAGCAATGCCGCCTGCCGCAGGTCCAGCCGCCGCGGCGCGGTCACGCTGACCTGCGCGGCATCCACGCCGAACCATGCCTGGCCATCGCGTAACCCCAGGAAGATCGCAGTGCCCGGGCCACCACCCAGTGCGGCACCGGTCAACGCCAGCGGCTGGTCATCCTCATCGGTGAAGGCCGTGCCGTCCTTGTCCAGCACGAGAATGCGCGCATCCGGCCACAGGCGCGCCAGAGCATCGGCATCGGCGCGCAGGGCATCGGCGCGCTCCAGCGGTTCGTCCACGAAGGCGAAACCGGAAAGCGGCGAAGGAGTCGTAAGCATTCCACAAGCCTGCCGCCATTCGCCGCAGGTGGCAAGGTCGGCGTTTGCCGATCCGCGCGCCGTTGTTACATGCTGAAGCTGCTGCCGCAGCCGCAGGTGGTCTTCGCGTTCGGGTTGCGGATCACGAACTGCGCACCGGTCAGGCTCTCGGTGTAATCCACCTCGGCGCCCATCAGGTACTGCAGGCTGAGCGGGTCGACCAGCAGGGTGACCCCACTGGTCTGCACCGCCAGGTCATCCTCGGCGCGGTTCTCGTCGAACTCGAAGCCGTACTGGAAGCCGGAACAGCCACCGCCTTCGATGTACACGCGCAGGGCCAGGTCGGGGTTGCCCTCGTCCTGGATCAGTTCCTTCACCTTGGCCGCAGCGGATTCGGTGAAGTTCAGCGGCCGCTCCAGCGACTGGTAGTCGGGAGCGGCGGCCGGCGTGGCGCCGGGCAGGGAAACTAGCGTGCTCATGGCCCCAGCATGGGGGCGCCGGGCGCGGGTTTCAAGCCATGGCCTCGGCCAGCTTGCGGCGGGCTGCATCACCGCCCTTGCCCTTGCCAGTGGTGTCCTCACCCTCCGGTGCGGGCAGCGCGGCAACCGGGCTGCTGGCGTGGATCAGACGGCCGTTCAGCTGCGCGCCGGCATTCATTTCCACCACCTGGTAATGCACGTTGCCGTTCACCCGTGCGCTGGGAGTCAGTTCCACCTTCTCGGTGGCATGCACGTCGCCGTCCATGCGGCCACTGATGACCACCACCTGGGCGCGGATCTCCCCTTCGATCACGCCATGCTCGGCCACCGTCAGGGTGGCACCGCTGGCGCCTTCCTGGGCGATCACCTTGCCATGGATGCGGCCTTCCACGTAAAGGCCCCCACTGAATTCCACATCGCCACGGATCACCACCTGGTTGCCGATCAGGGCATCCACCACCAGCTGGCCATCACGGCTCGACTTGCTGTTTCCGAACATCTGCCTACTCCCCATTGCTGGCCGGTGCACCGGCCTGTTTCCAGTCAAATACCTGGGTCGTGCCCCCCGCACCCCCACCCAATGTCACCCGCACGCGTTGCGGGGTGAAGTCTGTCGGCAGCATGACGCTGCCGCTGAGCTGCTGGAAGTACCGGAACGAGTAGTCCTGCCCCGGTACCTTGTTGCGCTGGTGCAGCTCGTCCCAGCTGATCGTGGCCAGCTTGCCGTTCTTCACACCTTCCACCGTGAAGCGCATCTGCCCCTGGCTGATCGCACCGCGGTTGAGGTTCTGGGTCAACACGGCGGTGTAGTGCCAGGTGCCGGCCGATTCCGGGGTGAATTCGATGGAATGGGTGTTCAGGCCCTTGCGCTGGCTGGTGGAGCCCACCAGACGCTCATAGAACGCCACATCGGCACGCAGCCCGGCGATTTCTTCATCGCGCTCGGCCAGCGACGACTGCACCTCGGTGTTGGCGGCGCGGCTGATCCGGTCCGAGGCTTCCAGCGTGGCCTGCTTCTGGCGCAACTCGGTCAACTGGGTCTGCAGGGTATCGGCGCGCTTCTCGGCCGCCTGCAGGCGCTGGCCCTGGGCATCGCGCGGCGCACCCAGCCAGCAGCCACCCAGTACGGCCAGCACCAGGCTCAGCAGCCAGATACCAGCCAATATCAGCAGGCGACGGCGATCGATCGGCGGTTGTGGCGCGCCCGGCAGGCGCACCTGCACACGCATGGGTGGGCGGTTGTTCATGGGTAGTCTCCGTGGCATCGCATTGGCAACACCGTCACGGCCCCTGTGGCAAACGACGGGCTAGTGTAAGTCAGGAACGGCGGGTTTCCCCGACGGCGGCCGCTGGCGGCCTGTGGTGTTCAGGCACGCCATCGCCGATAGTGTGGCACCCCGCACAGTTCCGCCGCCGGAGTCCGCCATGACCGAAGCCCACCTGTTCGTGATCGGCATCCTGCTGGCCTGGCTGGCCGGCATCCGCGTCTACCTCACTGTCTTTGGCGTCGGCCTGGCCGGGCTGCTGGGCTGGGTGGACCTGCCCCCTGCCCTGCAGGCCACCGAATCGTGGTGGGTGCTGGGCACCTCGGCGGCGCTGGCGGTGGCCGAGTTCTTCGCCGACAAGATTCCTGGCGTCGATTCGATCTGGGACCTGCTGCAGACCCTGGCCCGCGTTCCCGCGGGCGCCTTTCTGGCGGCGGCCACGCTGTCGCCGGACGGCGATCTGGGCACCGGCGCCCTGGTCGCCGGCGCGGGCGTGGCTCTGGCCAGTCATGGCCTGAAGGCCGGCACCCGTGCACTGTTGAACACCTCGCCGGAACCGGCCAGCAACTGGATCGCCTCGGCGGCCGAAGACACCGTGGTGGTCGGCGGCCTCGCGCTTGCCCTGGCCCACCCGTGGATCGCGTTGATCGTGGTGCTGGCGTGCAGCCTGGCCGGCGCCCTGCTGGTCTGGCTGGTATGGCGCACGCTGTGGAAAGGGGTGCGCTGGCTTGCCCGTGCTGGCGGCAGCGCCGGCAGCGGGCCCGCCCGCGCGGGATGACGGCTGGCCTTGCCGCATAATGGCCGTGAACATCAGGAGCCCCCATGGCCGCAAATGAATTTCCCGCGGGCGCCCGCCAGGGACGCGCTGAAACCCCTCCTGCCGACCACTGGCAGCGCTGGGCCACGCCCGACGCGCCGCCCGCCGTGGCGGCGGCCACACCTGCGCCCCTGAGCGGGGCAACCACGGGCCCTGAACCCACCGCGGGCAGCGAACTGCCGGCACCGCCACCGCTACCGTTCGCGCTGCCGCAGGGCGAGGCAGGCAACAGCGATGCCGCGCCGCCCCCGGCCGATTCGCCGTACCGCGTACTGATCGTCGAAGACGACCGCGCGCAGGCGCTGTTCGCACAGAGCGTGCTGCACGGCGCAGGCATGCAGGCGATGGTGCTGGGCGACCCGGATGCCGTACCGCAGGCCATCCGCGAGCAGCGCCCCGATCTGATCCTGATGGACCTGCACCTGCCCGGCGTGGACGGCATGCGCCTGACTGCAATGATCCGCCAGCAGCCGGGCATGCAGTTGCTGCCTATCGTGTTCCTCAGCGGCGACCCGGACCCGGAGCGCCAGTTCGAAGTGCTGGACTGCGGCGCCGACGATTACCTCAGCAAGCCGATCCGGCCGCGCCACTTGATTGCCGCCGTGGCCAACCGCATCCGCCGCGCCCGCGCGCAGGCCGCCACGCTGCCCGGCGCGCACGGCGCACCGGCCACCAGCAACCCGGAAACCGGCCTGCCCACCCGCCACCACGTGCTGCAGCAACTGAACGCCGCACTGGTCCATCACAGCCACGGTGGCGTGTTCTTCATCGAGATTTCCAGCGCGCTGGGCCTGCGCGAACGCTACGGCTATGCCGCGTTCGAGCGGCTGATGGTGCAGGCTGGCCAACGCCTGGCCGAAGCGGGCCATCCGCATCTGCTGGCACGCCTGAACGACAACAGCTTCCTGCTGCTGGCCCGCGACGCCCATGAGGACCACCTGGAAACGCTGGCCGCTAGCCTGCGCGAACAGCTGTCCGCACGGGCCTTCGTGATCCGGGACGACGAATCGGTACACCTGCGCGGCGTGGTCGGTTATGCACCGCTGTCACCGGGCTTCGACGATGCCGCCAGCGCGCTGGAGGCGGTCGAACGCACTACGCTGCAGGCGCGACTGCTCAGCTCCGGCGTCGCAGGTCATGTGCACCGCCAGGCGGTGAGTGACGACGAGCACCTCGCCCTGCTGGAAGGCCAACTGGAACTGGCGTACCAGCCGATCGTGTCGGTGGCCGGTGGTGGCAGCGCGCAGTACCAGTTGCTGCTGCGCCTGCGCCAGGAAGACGGCACGGTGCTGACAGCCGGCCAGGTGATTCCCGCCGCCGAAGCCGCCGGGCGTATTGCCGATCTGGACCAGCAGGTACTGGAGCACGCCATGGGCCTGCTCGATCTGTACCGCCACGCCACCCACCCGTTGAACCTGTTCGTCTCGCAGTCGCTGCGCACCCTGCAGCGCGATGCGTTCGCCGATTGGCTGCTGGAATCGCTGCAGCAGCGAGAGCTGCCCGGCAGCGCGCTGGTGATCGATGTGCGCCTGCCGGATGCGCTGATCCACACCGTGCAGCTGCAGCAGTTCTGCCAGCGCATGGCCAGCGCCGGCGTGCGCTTCTGCCTCAGTCAGTTCGAGCCGGGCAGCGAAGCCGATGCCCTGCTGACCCAGTTGCCGCTGGCCTTCGTTCGCATGGCCGCACGCTTTTCCAGCAGCCACGCCAACCCTGGCACGCGCGAGGAACTGCGACGGGCGATCGAACAGGCGCATGCCGCCGGCCTGCAGATCATCGGCCAGCAGATCGAAGACCCACAGGCCGCGGCGGCCATGTGGGTGGGCGGCGTCGACTACATCCAGGGCAACATGGTGCAGTCGGCGGGCAGCGACCTGAACTTCGATTTCCAGAACGCGGTGCTCTGAGTGCCGCTGACCGTCGCGCTGCTGGCGGCGCTGGGCCTGGCCGCGGCGGGGCTTGCGACACTGGCCCTGCGGCTGCGGGCGCGCGGCCAGCAACTGGTCGCCAGCCAGCGCGAACGCACGGTGCTGGCCAGCGAACGCGACCAGCTGCGGCGCACCACCGAGCGCCAAGGGCAGCTGGAACACCAGCTGCTGCAGGCCAAGCAGGCCGCCGAAGCCGCCGTGCTGGCCAAGGGTGAGTTCCTGGCCACCATGAGCCACGAGATCCGCACCCCGCTCAACGGCATCCTGCCCATGCTGGAACTGATCGCCCGTGGTCCGTTGGGACAGGACCAGCGACAGATGTTGGCCACCGCATCGGCCAGCTCGCAGCAGCTGCTGCGCATCGTCGATGACATCCTGGACTATTCGCGGCTGGAAGCGCAGGCGCTGGAACTGGAAATCACCACGTTCAACCTGCGCGAACTGCTGGATGGCGTGGTACAGCTGATGCAGCGCGCCGCCGAGTCGAAGGGGCTTTCCGTAAGCCTGCAGCTGGACCCGGCGGTACGCCTGTCGGTGCGTGGCGACCCGGTGCGGCTGCGCCAGGTCCTCAGCAACCTGCTGGCCAATGCCATCAAATTCACCGCACGCGGCCACGTACAGCTGCGCGTGCAGCGGCTGGGCGAAGGACCGGCCCAGCACCAGCTGCGGTTTGAAGTGGTCGACACCGGCATCGGCATCGACCAGGCGCTGCAGGCGCGCTTGTTCCAGTCCTTCAGCCAGGCCGATGCATCGACCACCCGCCTGTATGGCGGCACCGGTCTGGGCCTGGCCATCTGCAAGCGCATCATCGACCTGATGCACGGCCAGATCGGCGTGCAGTCCACGCCCGGCCAGGGCGCCACGTTCTGGTTCGAGATCCCGCTGTTGAAGGTGCCCGGCGACCTGCCGGCATCGGCCCGCGGCCCGGCCGCGCTGCTGCTGTACAGCGCCGACCCGCTGCTGCAGGCACGGGTGGAACGCATTGCCGTGCACCACGGCCTGCAGGCGCAGGCGCTGTCCGATCTGGAGGCGCTGGTGCAGCGCCTGCGCAGCGCGCCTCGGCCCGGCCAGCCCGCCCCGGCGTGGCTGCTGGTGGATGCACGCCAGCGCCGCCAGGGCGAGGCCACGCTGCAGCGCGCGTTGGCCGACCGTGGCGACGACGACGCGCTGCAGGTGCTGTGGTTGCAGGACGACATCGCACCGGCACGCCCCCGCCAGCAGCAGTTGCCGGCCACCTTCACCGATGCCGCGCTGCACGCCCTGCTGGGCGCTCCGGCAGCCTCTGCACGCCCCGCCCCCCTGCTGTCCGCAGACGGTGGTGCGCCGCTCGTTGCGCTGCCCGCGCTGGGGCTGCGGGTGCTGCTGGTGGAAGACAATGCGGTGAACCGCATGGTGGCCGAACAGCTGTTGAAGGTGTTCCAGTGCCAGGTGCGCAATGCCGCCGACGGCGAACAGGCGCTGGTGGCACTGCGTGCCGGCGGCATCGACGTGGTGTTGATGGACTGCCAGATGCCAGTACTGGACGGCTACAGCGCCACGCGCCACTGGCGGCATGAAGAAGCGCAGACCGGCCAGGAGCGCCTGCCGATCATCGCCATGACCGCCAACGCCATGGCCGGCGATCGCGAGCGCTGCCTACAGGCAGGCATGGACGACTATCTGTCCAAGCCGATTGACCGCGAAGTCCTGCACGCCCTGCTGCAGCGCTGGGGCGGCGCACCCGCAATCGTAGAGTCGAGCTTGCTCGACTGCGATAGGCATGGCGATAGTCGAGCAAGCTCGACGCTACCAGCGCCCGACAAAGACAGTCAGCCACAGCCGGTGCTCGACCGCAGCGTGCTGGAGGAACTGCAGAGTGTGATCGGTCCGGCCGCGCTGCAGATCGTGGCCGTATTCCTGGAAGATGCGCCGCTGCTGGTGCAGCAGCTGCAGCAGGCCGCACAGGGTGAGGACATCGAGCGCCTGCAGGCGCTGTCGCACAGCCTCAAATCCTCCAGCGCCAACGTCGGTGCGCTGTCACTGTCGGCGGTGGCCACGCGCATCGAGCGTGAAGCCCGGGGCGGCACGCTGCAGCGCCCCGCCGTGGCGGTGGCGCTGCTGGTGGCCGAGTTTGCCCGTGCGCGCGTGGCGCTGACCGGCTACCTGGGCCAGCACCGGTAACCGGTAGAGTCGAGCTTGCTCGACTACTTCAGGCAAAAACAGTCGAGCAAGCTCGACTCTACGCTGCGGGTTCCATCACTCTTCGAGCTTGCTCAGCAGGTACTTCGGCTCGCCGATGCGCTCGATCAGGTCCAGCTGGGTTTCCAGCCAGTCGATGTGCTCTTCTTCCGAATCCAGGATCTTCACGAACAGCTGGCGGCTGACGTAGTCACCGACCGAATCGGCATAGGCCACCGCGTCGCGCAGGGTCACCACGCCGTCGCGTTCCAGCGACAGGTCGCACTGCAGGATCTCGGTCGGGTTTTCGCCGATGCGCAGCTTGCCCAGCGCCTGGAAGTTGGGCAGGCCTTCAAGGAACAGAATGCGGTCGGCGAGCATGTCGGCATGCTTCATCTCGTCGATCGATTCCTTGTACTCATGCTCGGCCAGTTCCTTGATGCCCCAGTTCTTTAGCATCTTGGCGTGCAGGAAGTACTGGTTGATCGCGGTCAGCTCGTTGTAGAGGACCTTGTTGAGGAATTCGATGACCTTGGTGTCGCCCTTCATGGGGATGCTCCTGCACGCTGAAAACGCGGGCACTGTAACGCCTTGCGCGCGGGCGTGAAGGAACGCGAATCGTGCGCATTGGCCAGTGCAGCCAGCGGTGAAGCAGGAGTGAGCGTGGCGTCAGTGCCGCGCGACAGGCGGATCAGGCCGCCTGCAGGCCCAGCACGGGCAGCGGCAGGTCGTGCGTGGCCAGCGCCTTGGCCAGCAGGTCGCCGGCCATGTCCAGGCAGGAACCGCAGGTGGCGCCGCAACCGGTACGCATGGTCAGCTCGCCCACCGACGTGACGCCCTGCGAGGCGGCTTCGCGGATCTGGTGGTCGGTAACACCATTGCAGATGCAGACGTACACGGGCAGGAACCAGGCTGACAGGCCGGAAGCGGCCTGGTCGCTATTCCAATGCAAACGAGAATGGTTGTCAATCAATGACCTGAACCATTCTCGCTACCGTTCAGGCCACTAGGTGGCCGGACCGTCACCCTGGGCCTTCTTCGGCCAGTACCCGCGGCTGCGCGGGCGCTTGCGTGGGCGGTCATGGCCGGCCGCCTGGCCGGGCATCCAGGCCTCGGCCGCGCTCTTGGGCATGGAGGTGACCCCCTGCCCGGCCACCCCGCGTGCCAGCGGCGCCAGATGGCGCAGGGCACGGGCGTAGACGCCACGCTTGAACATGACCACGTGTTCCACCGGGTACCAGAAATCGACCCAGCGCCAGTGGTCGAACTCCGGCGAGTCGGTATGGTCCAGCCGCACGTGCGACTCATCGCCGGTCAGGCGTAGCAGGAACCAGACCTGCTTCTGACCGATGCAGACCTGCCGTTCATTGCGGCGGATGGCCCGCGCCGGCAGTTTGTAGCGCAGCCAGCCCGGTGTCGCGCCCAGCACTTCCACGTGCTCGGGCAGCAGTCCGGTTTCTTCCTGCAGTTCACGATACATGGCTTCGACGGGGGTCTCGTCGGTGTTCATTCCGCCCTGCGGGAACTGCCAGCCATCCCGGCGCACACGTCGTGCCCAGAATACCTGCCCGTCCTGCCGCATCAGCACAATGCCGACGTTCGGTCGATAGCCGTCCGGATCGATCACGATGCGGACTCCTAAGAAAATCTACTGGCTGGGACTATCCCATGACGCCTGTCAGGCCACAAGCACGTTACAAAGGTGTTGACAGGCCCAGTACACATGCGCAGAATAGCGGGCTCACCAAGGCTATGTAGCTCAGCCGGTTAGAGCACAGCACTCATAATGCTGGGGTCGGTGGTTCGAGTCCACCCATAGCCACCACATTGAAGTTGTTTTTCAATGTGAAAAATGTGAGAATAGTTGTTCGCGACATTGCCCCGTCGCCAAGCGGTAAGGCACCTGACTCTGACTCAGGCATTCGGTGGTTCGAATCCATCCGGGGCAGCCAAATTAGAAAACAAAAGGCCTGATCGAAAGATCAGGCCTTTTGTTTTGCGTGCGCATCACTGGGGGGGCAGAGCCTTTTCCTGCGGAAAAGGATCCGACCCCCAACCCCCAGAACGACAAAAGCCCGGCCGAAGCCGGGCTTTTGCGTTTCCAACCAGCGGGCCCCCGAGGGAGCCCAACCAGGCGCAATGGATCAGCGCTTGGAGAACTGGGTGGCGCGACGGGCCTTGTGCAGACCGACCTTCTTACGCTCGACTTCACGGGCGTCACGGGTCATGAAGCCAGCCTTGCGCAGCTCGGACTTCAGGGTTTCGTCGTACTCGACCAGTGCACGGGCGATGCCCAGACGGATCGCACCGGCCTGGCCGGTGGTGCCGCCGCCAGCGGCGGTGACCAGGATGTCGAAGCTTTCGGTGTTCTTGGTCAGCTCGAGCGGCTGGCGCACGATCATGCGCGCGGTCTCACGACCGAAGAACTCGTCCAGCGGACGGCCATTGACGGTGATGTTGCCCGAACCCTTGCGCAGGAACACGCGAGCGGTGGAGGACTTGCGGCGGCCAGTGCCGTAGTTTTGAGTGATAGCCATGATTAGATATCCAGAACCTGCGGCTGCTGTGCGGCGTGCGGATGCTCAGTGCCGGCGTAGACCTTGAGCTTGCGGTACATCTGGCGACCCAGCGGGCCCTTCGGCAGCATGCCCTTCACGGCGATCTCGATCACGCGCTCCGGGTGGCGCTCCAGCGCCTGTGCCAGGGATTCGGTCTTCAGGTTGCCGATGTAGCCGGTGAAACGGTGATACATCTTGTCCTGCAGCTTCTTGCCGGTGACGGCAATCTTTTCTGCATTGATGACGACCAGGTAGTCGCCGGTATCAACGTGGGGGGTGTAGACCGGCTTGTGCTTGCCGCGCAGACGGCGGGCCAGCTCGGTGGCGAGACGGCCCAGGGTCTTGCCCTCGGCGTCGACGAGGTACCAGTCGCGCTGGACGGTCTCGTTCTTGGCAGTGAAAGTGCTCATGAAGAACTCTAGGTTAGGTCGGGCTCATTGCGACGAAAGGCTCGCCGGAACTCTGCCACGCGTTGTGAAAAGGTGAAGCGTAAGAGGCGGGATTGTACGCACCCGGCCTGCCCGACGCAAGCGCCCCGGTCCTGGGTTGGCAGGGCCCGGGCGCCGGGCGAGAATCGCAGGTCCCCCGCCCCACCCGTGCTGCCATGACCGCGCTCCGCCAGACCACCCCGCTGGACCACCTGCTGACCGAGGCGCAGCGCGCCCTGGACACGGTATTCGGCAATCCGCCGGCCGCCCGCCCCTACCCGGCGGCGGACACCGACGAACCGGGCATGGACCGCGCGCAGCGGCGCCATGCGGCGGGCCTGATGCGCATCAACCACGTGGGCGAGGTCTGCGCGCAGGGCCTGTACTTCGGCCAGGCCGCCGTGGCCCGCGACCCGGCCACCCGCGAACACCTGCTGGAAGCGGCGCAGGAAGAAACCGACCACCTGGCCTGGTGCGCCACCCGCCTGGGTGAGCTGGACAGCCGGCCGAGCCTGTTCAACCCGCTCTGGTACGCCGGCAGCTACACCATCGGCACCCTGGCCGGGTTGCGCGGCGACGGCTGGAACCTGGGCTTCGTGGTTGAAACCGAGCGCCAGGTGGAGGCCCACCTGGACGAGCACCTGGTGGACCTGCCGGCGGGCGACCTGCGCAGCCGTGCGGTCATCGAGGTGATGAAAGAGGACGAGGCGCGGCACGCCGAGCACGCCGAACACGCCGGCGCACGCCGCCTGCCGTTCCCGATTCCGGGCGCGATGGCGCTGGCTTCGAAGGTGATGAAGACCATCGCCTACCGGCTGTAGGGAACCCGCCGGGGTCGGATCCCTTTCCCATCGGGAAAGGGCTCTGACCCCTTACGGTCCGATGGGGTCAGAGCCCTTTTCCCGTGGAAAAGGGATCCGACCCCGTCAATCAATTGGACGACACCAGTTTCAGCCCGATCACACCCGCCACGATCAGGGCCACGCAGCCCAGCCGCGCCGGCGAGGCACTGTCGTTGAACAGGAAAATGCCCAGCACCGCCACGCCCAGCGCGCCGATCCCGGTCCAGATGGCGTAGGCCGTGCCGACCGGGATGCTCTTCATCGCCTGGCTCATCAGATACAGGCTGATCAGCGCCGAGACGACGGTGGCGGCAGTGGGCAGGGGCTTGCTGAAGCCTTCGGAGTACTTCATTCCGATCGCGAAGCCGATTTCGAACAGGCCGGCCAGCAGCAGATAGATCCAGGGCATGGGTGGGGTCCTTACCTTGTTGAACAAAAACGAAACGGCCCGGTGTTTTCACACCGGGCCGTAGGTCGGTACATCGCCGTGGAACCACTGAACTGCGCAGAGCGCGGTTCCACGGGGCGGGTCGTCCCGCCTGGGTGCGCGATGCCATCGGGCACCGCACACGGGTGTCACTCGGACAGATTGCGCCCGTGGAACAGCTCCTCGATCTCGCGCTTGAGCAGCGCTTCGATCTTCATGCGTTCCTTGAACGACAGGTTCTTGGCCTTTTCCTCGAACAGGTACTGGTCCAGGTCGAAGTCCTTCAGGTGCATCTTCGTGTGGAAGATGTTTTCCTGGTAGACGTTGACGTCGAACATCTCGTAGCGCGACTTGATGTTCTTGGCGAGGAAGTTCTGGATCGAGTTGATCTTGTGATCGATGTAGTGCTTCTTGCCCTTCACATCGCGGGTGAAGCCACGGACGCGGTAGTCCATGATCACGATGTCCGATTCCAGGCTTTCGATCAGGTAGTTCAACGCTTTCAGCGGCGAAATGACGCCACAGGTGGCCACGTCGATGTCGGCGCGGAAGGTGGCGATGCCTTCCTGCGGGTGCGTTTCCGGATAGGTGTGCACGGTGATGTGCGACTTGTCCATGTGCGCGACCACCGCATCGGAGATCAGCTCCTTGCCGGCCTGCTTCTTGTCGATCACCGGTTCTTCGGAGATCAGGATGGTCACCGAGGCACCCTGCGGATCGTAGTCCTGGCGGGCCACGTTCAGGATGTTCGCGCCGATGATCTCGGCGACATCGGTCAAGATTTGAGTCAGCCTGTCGGCGTTGTACTCTTCATCGATGTATTCAATGTAACGCTGACGCTCCTCTTCGGTGCGCGCGTAACACACGTCATAGATGTTGAAGCTCAGCGCCTTGGTGAGGTTGTTGAAACCCTGCAACCTCAGGCGAGGCAACGGCTTGACCACGGCGGTCGATTCCTGTGTGAGATGGGAAAGGGGGAATTATGGGGCAAACTGCCCGCTGGGGGAACGTGAAGGGCTCACGCTTCTGGCACACTATTTGCCCTTAACAGGTGCGCTGGTTAAGCTCCGCCATCGAACCTGTGAATCCGTTCATGCGCAGAGGGAGCGCCCCTATCGTGTCAACCGTGCGCCTAGCTAGCAGCCCATTGGCCTTGGATATCGCCACCATCGATCGTTTTTTGGCGCACAGCCATCGGCGGCGTTACCCCACCCGTACTGACGTTTTCCGCCCTGGAGACCCGGCCGGCACCCTCTATTACGTCATCAGCGGCTCGGTCTCCATCATGGCCGAGGAGGACGACGACCGCGAGCTGGTGCTGGGCTACTTCGGTGCCGGCGAGTTCGTGGGCGAAATGGGCCTGTTCGTGGAATCGGACCGCCGCGAGGTGATCCTGCGCACCCGCACCGCCTGTGAGCTGGCCGAGATCAGCTACGAACGCCTGCACCAATTGTTCCTGGGCCCGCTGTCGGCGGACGCCCCGCGCCTGCTGTACGCGCTGGGCCAGCAGATTTCCAAGCGCCTGCTCGACACCAGCCGCAAGGCCAGCCGCCTGGCGTTCCTGGACGTGACCGACCGTATCGTGCGCACCCTGCACGATCTGGCCCAGGAACCGGAAGCGATGAGCCACCCGCAGGGCAGCCAGCTGCGCGTTTCGCGCCAGGAACTTGCCCGCCTGGTCGGCTGTTCACGTGAAATGGCCGGCCGCGTGCTGAAGAAGCTGCAGACCGACGGCCTGCTGCATGCCCGCGGCAAGACCGTGGTGCTGTACGGCACCCGTTGATCGACAGATGTCCGCCGGGCATGGCCCGGCGCTACCCAAGACCTGCACCACGGTAGCGCCGGGCCATGCCCTGCGGACCGTCGTACGTGCGACAGACCATCGCACGCCCCGCACACGCGCATCCGCTAGGCTCGGGGCATGGAACTGAGCAGCGAATTCTGGTGGTTCATCCTCATCGGCCTCGGCGCACAGCTGGTCGATGGTGCATTGGGCATGGCGTTTGGCCTGGTGTCCTCGTCGGTGCTGCTGGCCATGGGCATCCCGCCAGCGCAGGCCAGCGCGGCCATCCATACCGCCGAGGTGTTCACGACTGGCGCGTCCGGCGTGTCGCATCTGGTCGCCGGGAATGTCGACAAACGCCTGTTCTTCCGTCTGGCCCTGCCTGGCGCCGTGGGCGGCGCGGTCGGTGCCTACGTCCTGACCCAATTACCGGGCGACGCCATACGCCCGCTCATCTACCTGTACCTGCTGGTGCTGGCGATCCTCATCCTGGCCCGCGCGGTCGGGCGCTGGGTGCCCAAGGGCGAGATCCGCCGGGTTCCGGTGCTGGGCTTCTTCGCCGGCCTGCTGGACGCCAGCGGCGGCGGCGGCTGGGGCCCGGTGGCTACCTCTACCCTGCTGGCCCGTGGCGGCCAGGCGCGCACCACCATCGGTACGGTCAATGCCGCCGAATTCGTGGTGACGGTGACCATCTCGGCCACGTTCCTGCTGTCGATGGGCCTGCAACACCTGCAGATCGTGGCCGGCCTGCTGATCGGCGGCATGATGGCCGCGCCGGTGGCGGCGATCCTGGTCAAGCAGGTGAAGGAACGCTGGGTGCTGGTGGCGGTGGGCGTGCTGGTGCTGGGTATCAGCCTGTTCCAGATCGGCCATGCGGTGTATGGGCACCTGTACCGCTGACCGCCCGCCGGGCATGGCCCGGCGCTACCCGCGCCTGTTCCGGTAGCGCCGGGCCATGCCCGGCGGCTCATTCACCGTGCGATGGGGTCAGAGCCCCTTCGGGGATCCGACCCCGGTCAGGCCTTGTCGCCGCCGCGGTCGTCGCAGCCCCAGTTGAGGATGCGGGTCCCCGCCGGCAGCACGCTGCGGAAGAAATCGACTTTGGAACGCTTCGGGTTCACCACCACGGGCGCCTTGGCCGCCAGCAGCAGCGGCAGATCCGCGGTGCTGTCCGAATAGGCGATGTCGATGTCGCCATAGCCGCGCTCGCGCAGCATGCGCATCTTTTCTTCGTTGTGGCAGTGCCGGGTCGGGCCGACCCCGCCCAGCCGCGGGCCCACCTCGGTGCCGATCACCGGCACGTCCTGGTGGGCCACGAACGCCAGGATGGCGCGGGCCAGCTCCGGCGGTGCGCCGGTGGCCACGACCACCCGGTCGCCCTTGGCACGGTGCGCGGCAAACACCTCCAGCGCCTGCGGCAGCAGCTTGGCCCGCATCTGCTGCTCGTTGCGGATCACGTAGGCATCGATGACCCGGTTGAACTCGCGCGCCCGGTGCAGGCCGAAACTGCCGATCCAAACATAGACCGAAATGCCGGTACGGCGGGTCGGCAGCATCGCCACCAGCGGCCCGGCGATCGGCGTGACCAGCAGCGCGGCCAGCATGCGCAGCGGATTGCGCTTGATCAGCGAGGCGAACAGGTGGGTGCCCGAATCCCCGTCGTAGAGAGTGTGGTCGAAGTCGAAAACGACCAGCGGCGCATCCTCGCGCGGCGTTGGATAGTGCGTTGTCATGCCGCGAAGAATAGCTGACGCAGGCCCTCGCCCGGCTCTTCCACGCGCATGAAGGCCTCGCCCACCAGGAACGCGTGGATGCCGGCGTCGCGCATCAGGGCCACGTCCTGCGGGCCAAGGATGCCGCTCTCGGTCACCAGCAGGCGGTCGCGCGGCACGGCTTTCTGCATGTCCAGGGTGGTCTGCAGCGAGACCTCGAAGGTGCGCAGGTTGCGGTTGTTGATGCCGATCATCGGCGCCGGCACCTGCAGCGCGCGCTCCAGTTCGTCGATGTCGTGCACTTCCACCAGCACGTCCATGCCCAGCGACAGCGCCAGTTCGGACAGCGTGGCCAGCTGGGTGTCGTCCAGTGCGGCGACGATCAGCAGGATGCAGTCGGCGCCCAGCACGCGGGCCTCGTACACCTGGTAGGCGTCGATCACGAAGTCCTTGCGCAGCACCGGCAGCGTGCAGGCCTCGCGGGCCTGCTGCAGGTAGGCGTCGGCGCCCTGGAAGAAATCGACATCGGTCAGCACCGACAGGCAGCTGGCGCCGCCGAACTCATAGCTGACGGCGATGTCGGCCGGGCGGAAATCCGGCCGGATCACGCCCTTGGACGGGCTGGCCTTCTTCACCTCGGCGATGACCGCCGGGTCGCCGTTGGCCACCGCCGCCTGCAGCGCGCGCACGAAGCCACGCACCGGTGGGGCACTGGCCACGGCAGCCTGCAGCGCCTCCAGCGGGCGCTGGGCGCGGCGCAGGGCCACTTCATCGGCCTTGCGGGCCAGGATCGTCTGCAGGATGTCGCTCATCGTCGTCGCTTCGGTACTGGGGCGGTGAGGACGGCCATTATCGGCCATCGGGTGGGTCAGGCTGAACCGCGCGCTCAGGCAACCAGCGCGCGGGTGGTGTCAACGTACTGCTGCAGGCGCTGGCGGGCACTGCCATCGGCAATCGCGGCACGGGCACGGGCCAGGCCGTCGCCGATGTCGCTGGCCACGCCAGCCACGTACAGCGCGGCACCGGCATTGAGCGCCACGATGTTCAGCGCCGGGCCCGGCGTGTTGTCGAGCACCGCGCGCAGCATCTGGATCGACTGCTCCGGGCTGTCCACGCGCAGATTGCGGCTGGCCGACATGGCGATGCCGAAGTCTTCCGGGTGGATCTCGTACTCGCGCACCTTGCCGTCGCGCAGCTCGCCCACCAGGGTGCCGGCGCCCAGCGAGATCTCGTCCATGTTGTCGCGGCCCCAGACCACCATCGCGCGCTCGGTGCCCAGTTCGCGCAGCACGCGCGCCTGGATGCCCACTAAATCAGGATGGAACACGCCCATCAGCACCGACGGTGCGCTGGCCGGGTTGGTCAGCGGGCCGAGGATGTTGAAGATGGTGCGCACGCCCATCTCGCGGCGGACCGGCGCGACGACCTTCATCGACGGATGGTGGATCGGCGCGAACATGAAGCCGATGCCGGTCTGCTCGATCGCCGCGGCCACCTGCGCCGGCTGCAGTTCGATGGCCGCGCCCAGCGCTTCCACCGCATCGGCGCTGCCGGACTTGGACGATACGCTGCGGTTGCCGTGCTTGGCCACGCGCGCCCCCGCGGCCGCAGCCACGAACATCGCGCAGGTGGAGATGTTGAACGTATGCGAGCCATCGCCACCGGTGCCGACGATATCCACCAGGTGGGTGGTATCGGCCACCGGCACCGCCAGCGCGAATTCGCGCATGACGGTAGCGGCGGCGGCGATCTCGTCGATGGTTTCCTTTTTCACCCGCAGGCCGGTGAGGATGGCGGCGGTCATCATCGGCGACACATCGCCGCGCATGATCTGCCGCATCAGGTCGACCATTTCGTCGAAGAAGATTTCGCGGTGTTCAATGGTGCGTTGCAGGGCTTCCTGGGGGGAGAAGCTCATCGGAATGCTCCTTGGATCAGGCCGCCGGGCGCTGCAGGAAATTGCGCAGCAGGGCGTGGCCGTGTTCGGTGAGGATGGATTCGGGGTGGAACTGCACGCCTTCCACCGGGAACTGGCGGTGGCGCAGGCCCATGATCTCTTCGATCGAGCCGTCCTCGTTCTCGGTCCAGGCGGTCACTTCCAGCGCGTCGGGCAGGCTGTGCTTGTCCACCACCAGCGAGTGGTACCGGGTGGCCTGGTAACGGTCCGGCAGGCCGGCGAACACACCCTTGCCTTCATGGCGGATGGGCGAGGTCTTGCCGTGCATGATGTTGCCGGCGCGGATGACCGTACCGCCGTAGACCTGGCCGATGCTCTGGTGGCCCAGGCAGACGCCGAGGATGGGCGTGGTCGGGCCCAGGCGCTGGATCAGCTCCAGCGACACGCCCGCCTCGTTGGGCGTGCACGGGCCGGGCGAGATGACGATTCGCTCGGGCTTCTGCGCGGCGATCTCGTCCACGCTCATCGCATCGTTGCGCACCACCTTCACCTCGGCGCCCAGCGTCTGCAGGTACTGCACGAGGTTGTAGGTGAAGCTGTCGTAGTTGTCGATCATCCACAACATGGTCAGGTTCCGTCGCTTATCAGGAAAATGGCGTACACGTTTTCGGTGTAGGTAATGGGGCCGGCTTGCACCGACTCGCCCAAGCGGGAGCCCGTGGCCTCGATGCTGTTCTGCGGCGCGGGCGGCGCAGGCGGCGTGACCATGTCGTCAGCGCGAGGCCAATTGCCCGCCTGCACGCCGTAGGCAAAGCTCGGCGCCACATCGGAAATGCTGTACAGGCCGCGCACGCGCGTTCCATAGGCCTTGGCCAGGCCCTGCGCGGACTCGCGGGTCTGGGCTGCCGCCTCGCCCTTGAGTTCGCGGCGCAGCGCCACTTCACCCGAGTAGGTCGGGGCCATGCTGCTGACCTGTACGTTCTCGTTGGCCTTCAGCGCACCCAGCACGTCCTGCATCGCCTTCACGCTGGCGAAGCTGGCACGCAGCTGGCGCGACACGCGGGTGCCGATGAAGACCTGGCGGCTCTGCTCATAGCGCGTTGCCGGGCCGATGCGCAGGTTGTCCGCGCGCACGCTGCCGTCCACCGCCTTGTGCTGCTTGAACAGCGCCAGTGCGCGCGCCACGTTGTCCTGCACGCGACGGCGCGCCGCATCGGCGTCCATGTCGGTCTCTTCGATGTTCAACTGCAGGCCGAAGCGGTCGGGCATCACCGTGCGGGTGCCCTGCCCCTTCACCAGCAGATGCGGCTGCGAGGGAATGGTGTTGGCCTGCGCCCATGCAGACGGGGCCATCGTGGCCAGCAGCGACGACCACAACAATGCGCTCAGCAGCTTCATGCGGTACTCCTTGTCGTGAGCGGGAACAGCGGAAGGTGCCGCGGCGCGGGCCACGGCACGGGAAGGCTTACAGGCCCTTGGCGGCCTGGGCGACGGCGCGGAACAGCGCGCGGCCCTTGTTCATCGTCTCGTCCCATTCTTTGTCCGGGTCCGAGTCGTAGACGATGCCGGCGCCGGCCTGCACGTACAGGCGGCCATCCTTGATGACCGCGGTGCGGATGGCGATGGCGGTATCGGCATCGCCGTGCCAGCCGATGTAGCCGATGCTGCCGGCGTAGACATTGCGCTTGATCGGCTCCAGCTCGCGGATCACTTCCAGCGCGCGGATCTTCGGCGCACCGCTGACCGTGCCGGCCGGGAACGTGGCACGCAGCACGTCGGCGTAGCTCAGGCCTGGCTGCAGCTGCCCGGTCACTTCGCTGACGATGTGCATGACGTGGCTGTAGCGCTCGATCACGAACTGCTCGCCTACTTCCACGGTGCCGGCCTTGGACACGCGGCCGGCATCGTTGCGGCCGAGGTCGATCAGCATCAGGTGCTCGGCGCGCTCCTTCGGATCGGCCAGCAGCTCGGCTTCCAGCGCCTGGTCCAGCTCGGGCGTGGCGCCACGCGGGCGGGTGCCGGCGATCGGGCGCACTGTCACTTCACCATCCTGCAAGCGCACCAGGATTTCCGGCGACGAGCCGACCACCTGCAGGTCGCCGACATCGAGGAAATACATGTACGGCGACGGGTTCAGTGCACGCAGCGCGCGGTACACATCCACCGGGCGCGCCTTGAACGGCACGCTCAGGCGCTGGCTCAGCACCACCTGGAAGATGTCGCCGGCGCGGATGTATTCCTTGCTGCGCTGGACCGCATCGACGAAGCCTTCGCGGGTGAAGCCGGAGATGAAATCGGATTCGTCCAGCACATCGCTGGTCAGCGGCGCGGGATAGCCCGCACCCGGCGCACGCAGCTTGGCGGTCAGCGCATCCAGGCGGGCCTGGGCCTGGTCGAACGCACCCTCGACCCGCGGGTCGGCATGCACGATCAGGTACAGGCGGCCCTTGAGGTTGTCGAACACCGCCAGTTCGTTGGAATCCAGCAGCAGGATGTCCGGCGTGCCCAGCTCGTCGCGGCCGGCCGGCGGCGCCAGGCGCGGCTCGATGTAGCCGATGCACTCGAAGCCGAACCAGCCGACCAGGCCACCGGTGAAGCCTGGCAGGCCGTCCAGCTTCGGCACCGAGTGGGCGCTGCGCAGCGCCTCGACCTCGGCGAAGGGATCGGCCACTTCGCGGGTTTCCATCACCTGGCCGTCTTCACGCACGGTCAGGGTGTGGCCGTGGAAGGCGTACACGCGACGTGCCGGCAGGCCGATGATCGAGAAACGACCAAAGCGCTCGCCGCCTTCGACGGATTCAAACAGGTAGGTATTGGGGCCGTCGGCGAGCTTCAGATAGACCGAAAGCGGCGTGTCCAGGTCGGACAGCACTTCACGGACGACGGGGATATGGGTGTGGCCTTCAGCGGCCTGCTGCTGAAACTGAGCGAGCGAATTCAAGACGACTTTCCTTCCGGGACACAGCGTTATGGGGGCGGACGACGGCAACGGGCCACCATCGCCACCAACGGCGTGCGGAAGAAAGGGTATGCGGGGTCGTCAGGCTGGACACCCAATGACTGTAACGCAGCTTCGCCGGGAGGGAAACCCCGCCCTCGCTACCCCATGCGTCGCGCCTGCTCCTGCGACTCCTGCACCTGCTGCTGGGCCAGCCCGGTGTCCAGGGCGGCGGCGCGGCCGGCGTTGAGGGCGTCGACCTGGGCGGTGCTCACGGCCAGCGGCTGGGCCATCCCCTGCGCCACCTCGACATGGGCATGGCGGCGCTGCGGGGCGTTGAGATCGGCGGTGTCGACGGCAAACGCGCGCGCGCGGTCGTCGCTGAGGACCACATGGGAGATGGTCTCCAGCCCTTCACGCTTGGCCTCGGCCGCCAGCGCGCCGGCCAGCTGGTCGCTCTGCAGGTCGGGCACCCGGTTGTGGGCGCGGTCCAGGGCGTGGACGCCGGCCTGGGCGCCGAGGAACAGTGGATTGCCGGCGTGGGCAGGATGATCGATGCCGATCGACTGTGTCCCGGGCTCCGTGGTGCGGCCAGCCTGCCGGCCGTCAGCGGCAGGCACGATGCTGGGCTGCTGCTCGATCAGCGTGCGCGCGGCGGCTTCCTGCTTGATCAGCGCGGCGTCCAGGCTGGGAATGACGGTCGGGTCCATGCCATGGCGGGCCGTCGCCTCGCTGAAAGCCGCCCCGATGCCGCGCACCACGCGTGCGGACTGGTCCAGGTTGTGCAGCTTCACGATGTCCTGCGGCAGATTACCGGTGGGCAGGTGCGTGGCGGCCGCTGTGCCGAGGCCTACGGTTGCACCGCCCACGGTGGCCAGCGTAACCGGCGCCGTGGCCGTGATGCCTTTCACGTGGGACGCCATGAAGTCATAGCCGCGATCCACATGCGCGCCCGCCGTGGCAAACCCGTTCTGCAGCTTGCCCGCCACCCATTGCCCATCGTGGTTGATGGCGGCGGCCACGCGTTCACCCGTCGCGCGCACGCCCGCAGCGTCGGCATGGGCCTGCGTTTTCGCGTGCTGGGCATGTTGCTCACCCTGGTCGCGAACGGCCTCGGCCTGCCTGGTCAGCTTGTCGGCCACCTTGTCCATGCCGATGTGGCCAGCCACCCACGACAGGGCGGACAAGCCACCGGCACCGGCCTGCGAGTGCACCCGGTGTGCGGTGGCTTCGATGCTGCCGGTCAGTTCGCGCCCGGAAGCGATCACCGTGCTGGCCGCGCGTGTGCTCACCTGCAGATTGACCGAGCCCATGTTCACCACCTGACCGATGGCCATGCCCTCGGTTTTCAGCACGTGCTCGACGCCATCGCCGGTTCTGTCCAGTACATGGGCTACGGCGGCGCCTGCCTTCTCGACCTGCTCACCCGCCCGACGGCCGATGTGCATGCCGGCGGCGGTGGAATGCAGCACGGTGGATATCGGGCCGGCGAGCTCCGCCACCTGGCTGGGTGCCGCAGTATGCGCACGGTCAACCAGCACGCCCTGCGCATCGCGCGTCTTGGCCTCGAGCAGCAGCTCGAGGCGCCCTGCCGCAAGCGGAATATCGCGCAGCGCCTGCTGACCCGGTTGGGTCGCCAGCTGTTCGATGAACTGTGCTGCAGAGGTCTGCGCGCCCGGCGGCAGCATTTCGCGCAGCTTCTCGCCGACGACCTTCTGCATAGCCGGGTCCTTCAGCACCATGCCCAGCTCGTTGGCCAGCAAGCCGTAGCCGCGGCGCTGCTGCTCGCTGAGCCGCTGCATGCCGTTCTGCACATCGTTCAGCACTTCACCGGTGGTCTGGTAGGTGTGCACCGTCTGCTGCGTATCGAACGTCGGCAGGCCGTTGTCCTTGGCGTACCGCGACGGGGTTGCCGGATGCAGGCCAGCGGCGTTGAAGGTGGTGGCGCGTGCGCCGGTGACGGCGGAAGCAGCGGAGGCCATGCCGCCGCCGAGAGAATGGCCGGCTATTTCGAAGTTGTTGCCGATGCGATCGTTCAAGAGTGTCGCCAACGACATCGCGCGATCATAGTAGTCGCTGCGCATGCCGATGCCCTGCTGGCCATTGTTGAGAAAATCCTCGCTGCCGGACTCACGCCTTCCGTTGGGAGCCAACGGGTCAAGAATCTCGCCCATGGATCCTTTGTAGACCACGACGGGCTTGGCATCCTCGCCGAAGACACGCTTGTCGGGAATGTAGATTTCAGCACGGAACCCCGACTCAGGTGGCTGCAGCATCTTCCGGATGGCGTCGTCCGTCAGATCGATCCCCGCTGCGCGCAATGCGGCTGGATCAGTGCTTGCACGGGTCCATCCTGCCGGTGGCTCACCGGAGTGCCGGGCTGATTGATACACGTCGGAGGCAAGCCCAGACATCTCCCGTGCGTGGTACGTCTCCTGCAGACGGTCTGCCTGCTTGTCGTTGCCACTTGCTCGCAGTTGGCCCACCAGTTCGCGCTGCTCCTGGATTTCGCGTGCGCGCGCCTCGATGTCGTGATCCGTCATGACACACTCCATTCACATTGCGGGCGGGACTACCCCGACAGTTATCGATTATCAGAACCGTTTGCTAATGTCACGCATCAAGCTGAGTCTGCGAACCCGATATGCCCATTCATGCAGTTGAAAATGTGAGGAAATTCCTACTTTTCTCAGTATGCTCTGCGCTACTGATGTTGAGCGGGTGCGCGCTGTCATCAAGCCACGGGGCAGAACAGTATTTTGAGGGCAAGGATCTCGAACTGGCAGTAGCAAGTGAAACTGGTGATTCGGATGCGATCCGTCGACTGATGAAAGACGAAGGTGTAGATCCGGATAAAGTTTTCGCACGCGATGCTGGAATCCCCCTGCTGGCTTGGCCGCTCCGCGCGCGAAATCTCGACGGATTACAGGCGCTGCTGGACAATGGTGCCGACCCGAACGCACGCGCCTACAAGACGGTTGACGGGCACAGGCTTGGCTACAACAACGCCATGGTCTACGCAGCCAAGATGGACGACCCCCGGTTTCTCGAGCTTCTACTGAAGCACGGAGGCGATCCCAACACGCGCAACTCTGCCAGCGAGACCCTCTTGTTCCAGGCGTTCGTTGCGGGAAATCAGTGGGAAAACGTCAAACTTCTGGTCGAGAACGGCGCTGACGTCAACGAGCAGAATCGAGGCAGTGCCGACACCGTCATCAGCTGGTATACAACCCGCGGTGCGTTTGATCATGCCTACTGGCTCCTGGAGCATGGCGCTGATCCAACTGCAGTGCTCACGTCCTCAATCGGCGAACCTGAACGGATGATTGTTGCCGAACACATTTACTGGGGCATCACTACGCCCGACCTGCTTCGTTGGCAGAAAAAATGCCAACAATGGCTGATGGCTCGGAACATACCACGCCCGCCCATGCCCAAAGGCATTCGGGACAAGCGGGAGGCTTTTGGCTTCCCGACCAAGGAAGAAGACATACCGCTGCTGTAAGGAGATCTGACATGGAGTGTCATCCGCTTCGCCTCACCGCTTCATTCCTGCTCCTGGCCGCAGCGCTCGCTCTACTGTCTGCGTGTTCGCCCCAGTCGAAATATGGTGCCGACCAGTACTTCGAGGGCAATGCACTCGCATTGGCGATTGCAAGCGAACAAGGGGACGGCGAGGCGATGACTCGTTTGATGAAAGACGAAGGTGTAGATCCCGACAAGGCCTTCGCGCGCGACGCCGGAATCCCCTTGGTGGCCTGGCCGCTCCGGGCGAAGAATCTGCAGGGACTTCAGCTGCTCCTGGAAAATGGTGCAGATCCAAACGCACGCTACGTCAGAAAAATGAATGGGCAAGAGATCCATTTCAACAACGCCGTGGTGTATGCGGCAAAGATGGACGACCCCCGCTTCCTCGATGCTTTGCTCAAGCACGGAGGAGATCCGAACACACGCAACTCCAACCATGAAACGCTGATGTGTCAGGCATTCATCAGCGGCAACCAGTGGAAGAATGTCCAGCTTCTGGTTGAAAACGGGGCCCGCGTCAACGAACCAAACCTAGGCAACAACGACACCGTTCTCAGCCTCTACACAGGCAGAGGCGGGTTCGATTACGCCTACTGGTTGCTGGAACATGGAGCCGACCCCACAATTTCTCTGCCCCCCCTCGAAGGAACCACCCAATCACCCCGACAGGTGATGGTCGAGGACATCTATTGGGAAATCACGACTCCGGACAACCTGCCCTGGCAGAAGAAGTGCCAGCAATGGCTGGCTGACCGCAACATCCCTCGCCCGCCGATGCCCGAACACATCCGCAGGAAACGCGAGGCCTTCAAGTTTCCGAGCAGGGAAGAAGACATCCCCCTGCTGTAGCCCGCGGCTCAACTGCCGGTAAACAGCTCGCAATGCGCCGGCAGGTGCATGCGCACCCGGGCCGGCACGCAGTCGATGCGGAAGCGACGGGCCTGCACTGGCTCACCGTCCAGGTTCAAGGTCAGCGCCTGCGGGGCCTCGATCTGCACCCACGGCAACTGCGCGCGCGTTGCCACGCGCTCCAGCGCGGCTTCCTTGCCACCGGTCAGCATCTGGCCGATCGTGGCAGCCACCTCGCCTTCCAGTTCGGGCACCACGGTCACGTCCAGCAGTCCATCATCGATCAGTGCCTGCGGGCACAGCTGCTGGCCGCCACCGGCCTGGCGGCCGTTGCCGATGCCCAGGGCGATGAAGCCGCCTTCCCATTCGAAATCCGGGCCGGTCAGGCGCGCGGTGATCGGCTCGATGCGGCCCAGCTTGGCGATGCCGGTGATGACGTAGGCCAGCCCGCCCAGCATCTTTTTCAGGCCTGCATCGGTTTCCACCGTCACCTGGGTGCCGAAGCCACCGCTGGCCAGGTTGGCGCACCACCAGTGCTTGCCATCGGCGTCCACGCGCAGCAGGTCCACAGCGCGCGCGGGGGCCTGCCCGATCAATGCAAAGGCCTGCTGGGGTTCGGTGGGAATGCCGGCGGAGGTGGCGAAATCATTGGCCGTGCCCATCGGCACCAGCGCCAGCGAGGGCAGCGCGTCGGCCGGTTCATCGCGATGGGCCAGGGTTTCGGCCACGGCGCTGAGCGTGCCATCACCGCCCGCCGCCACGATCACGTCCACGCCATGGTCGATGGCTTCGGCCACGTAACGCTCGGCGTCGCCCTCTTCCCAGGTCACCCGCACTTCCAGCTGCACGCCCTGCTGCCGCCAGTGGCCGACGGCACTGCGCAGGTCGTCGTCGCCTGCGGATTTGCCGTTGAGGATCAGGCGCCAGCGCGGGGTGGTCATGCAGTGCTTCCGGGAGGGGGGTGGCACAGGCTAGCAACGCCGCGTTTGCCCGCGGTGAATGTCATTCAGGTGTCATCGACGGCCCGGAGAATGGAAGGCCATAGCAGGGACGATGGATGGAGGCAGGATCAGCCTCCCACGCATGCAGCGAAGCCGCGCCGGGGATTGGCGCGGCTTTTTTTTCGCGCGCGGGCAGTGCGAACCAAGGTTCGCACCCGCCGGGTTGGATTTCGTGCGAACCAAGGTTCGCACCTACCAGAGGCCTCAACCGTTGGCGAAATCGTGCAGCGCCTGGCCCTGCAGCCGGTACACGGTCCACTCGTCCTGCGGCTTGGCGCCGGCGGCGGTGTAGAACGCGATGGCCGCGGTGTTCCAGTCCAGCACCGACCATTCGAAGCGACCGCAGCCCTCGGCCACGGCCTGGCGCGCGATGTACTTCAGCAGTGCCTTGCCGGCACCACCGCCGCGCTTTTCCGGGCTGATGTACAGGTCTTCCAGGTAGATGCCCTTGCGGCCCAGCCAGGTGGAATAGTTGTAGAAGTACACCGCATAGCCGATGGCTTCACCATCGGCCTCGCAGATCAGCGCGCGGGTACTGGCATCGGCGCCGAACAGGCTCTCGGCAATGCCGATTTCATCGGTCTGCACCGCGTGCTCGGCCTTCTCGTAGATGGCCAGTTCGCGGATGAAGCGCAGGATCAGGCCGGCGTCGGCCACGGTGGCCGCGCGGATGGTCAACACGGCCGCCGTGCCCATGGCTCAGCCCCGCGCCGCAGCGACGTTCGCGCGCATCTGCGCGATCACGTCCTGGTAGCTGGTCTTGGCGCTGAAGATGGCCGAACCGGCAACGAAGGTGTCGGCACCGGCGGCAGCGATCGCGCCGATGTTGTCGGCCTTCACGCCACCGTCGATCTCCAGGCGGATGTCCTTGCCGCTGGCATCGATCTTCTGGCGCACCACGCGCAGCTTGTCCAGCGCAGACGGAATGAAGGCCTGGCCACCGAAACCCGGGTTGACCGACATCAGCAGCACCAGGTCCAGGTCGTCCAGCACCCAGTCCAGGATGTCCACCGGGGTGGCCGGGTTCAGCACGATGCCCGGCTTGCAGCCCAGCGAGCGGATCAGCTGGATGGTGCGGTGCGGGTGGCGGCTGGCCTCCGGGTGGAAGCTGATGTAGGTGGCACCGGCCTCGGCGAAGTCCGGAATGATGCGGTCCACCGGCTCGACCATCAGGTGCACGTCGATCGGCGCGGTCACGCCGTGCTTGCGCAGCGCCTGGCAGACCATCGGGCCGATGGTCAGGTTCGGCACGTAGTGGTTGTCCATCACATCGAAATGGACCCAGTCCGCACCGGCGGCCAGGACGTTGTCCACTTCCTCGCCCAGGCGGGCGAAATCGGCGGACAGGATGGACGGGGCGATGAGGCAGTTGGACATGGCCGGGGCCTTGGGCACGAGGGGAAAAGGGTTCAGCGCTTGCGCAGGGTCTTGATGCGGTCGTAGGCAGCATTGATGCGCCGCGACTTCTGTTCGGCCTGCTGCTGCAGCTCGGGGGCCGCGCCGCCAAGCTTGTCGGGGTGGTACTGGGAAATCAGCTTGCGGTAGGCGCGCTCGATCTCGGCGTCGGTGGCCTCGGAGGTCAGCCCCAGCTCCCGGTACGGGTTTTCCTTGTTCAGCCGGAACCAGTCGCTGTCGAAGGCGTGGCCCAGCAGCAGGCCCACCACCGCCCCGAACAGCGGATTGGGCCGGAACAGCAGGGCCCCGGCGATGAATCCGAGCAGTTTTCCGTACCAGCGCATGGCGTTCCGGGGGTGACCGACGAAATGGACCATCATTTTACGTCACAGCGGGCCCGGACCGCTTTACACTAGGCCGCCCGCTGGTCAGCGGGCCCGCCGGGTCCGTTGGGCAGCCGTATCGACAAAGCCCCAGGAGTGCCCGTGCCGACCACGCTGTTGCAATCCGATCTCCCCGGCCTGCCCTTGCGCCATCGCGGCAAGGTGCGTGATGTGTTCGATATCCCGCGCGAGCGGCTGCCGGCAGGGACCCCGCCGGGCGACTACCTGCTGATGGTGGCCACCGATCGCCTGTCGGCGTTCGACGTGGTGCTGCCCGACCCGATTCCGGGCAAGGGCGAGATGCTCTGCCAGGTGTCCAATTTCTGGTTCGCCAAGACCGCGCACCTGATGCCCAACCACCTGACCGGCATCAATGTGGCCAGCGTGCTGCCCGAGGGCGTGGACCCGGCCCTGTATGCCAAGCGCGCGGTGGTGACCCGCAAGCTGAAGCCGGTGCCGGTGGAAGCGATCGCCCGCGGCTACCTGATCGGCAGCGGCTGGAAGGACTACCAGCGCACCGGCAAGGTGAGCGGCATCGACCTGCCCGACGGCCTGCGCCAGGCCGAGCAGCTGCCCGAGCCGATCTTCACCCCGTCCACCAAGGCCGCCGTGGGCGACCACGACGAGAACATCGATTTCGATGCGATGGTCAAGCAGGTGGGTGCGGACCTGGCCGAGCGCGTGCGCGACGCCACCCTGCGCATCTACAAGTTCGCCGCCGATTACGCCCGCGAACGCGGCATCATCCTGGCCGATACCAAGTTCGAGTTCGGTACCGATGCCGATGGCCGTCTGTACATCATGGACGAGATGCTGACCCCGGATTCTTCGCGTTACTGGCCGGCGGACGAGTACGAAGTGGGCACCAGCCCGCCGAGCTACGACAAGCAGTTCGTGCGCGATTACCTGGAGACGCTGGACTGGGGCAAGACCGCCCCGGGCCCGACCATTCCGGCCGAGATCATCGAGCGCACCCGCGCCAAGTACGCCGAGGCGCTGCAGCGCCTGGCCGGCATCAGCGTCGATTGATGCCCCTGCGCCCCCGGCCACAACGGCTGGGGGCCTTCTTGAGGCCAGGCACGGCGTGGCGCTACTGTGGGCGTGGCGGGAGTATGCTGGCCGCATGCAGACCACCACCCAGCTCGCACGCCCCGTCGATCGCTACTTCGCCAGCTATTCAGACGACCACCGCAACATCATCAACCAGCGCATCCACGTGGTGGCGGTGCCGGCGATCCTGTGGTCGGTGGTGGCCCTGCTGTGGTGCGTGCCGCCGCTGATCACCTGGTTCCAGTACGGCATCTGGGCGGCGTTTGCGATGTTCAGCGCCTGGTGCTTCTACAACAAGCTGTCGCGCCCGCTGGGCATCGGCATGCTCATCCAGTTCTTCGTATTCGGCTGCCTGTGCCGCCTGCTGGAGGCAGAGATCGGCCTGAACAGCCTGCGCTGGCTGGCCGTGGGCGTGTTCGTGGTGGCCTGGGTGGCGCAGTTCATCGGCCACAAGTTCGAGGGCCGCAAGCCCAGCTTCCTGACCGACCTGACCTACCTGCTGATCGGCCCGGCTTGGGTGATGGCCAAGCTGTACCGCAAACTGGACTGGCGCTACTGAGCGCCGCGCGGCTTTCCTGAACGGGGCCGCGCGCTCACTGCGGCTGTACGCCGTGCCTGCCACGCTGCAGCGCAGGCCGTGGCTGACCCCATCCGTTGCCGACCCACCTGAACCCGCAGCCCCTGTGGTGCAGGGCCTGCGCCCTTCCGTGCGCGGGCGTAGGGGCCGATTCGGCAAAGCCCCCACACGTACCCGGCAAGGCCGCAAACGCCCCATATTGCGCTGCAAAAAACATGAATACCGCACGTTACATGCTGTTTGTCGCCGTTACATGGGTTTCGGCGACATTTGACTGACTGTTAGACTCACTGACCTGCTCGTGAATCATGGATTCCCTGCATGCTCCCCAGCCTGCCCCTGCTGCTGGCCCTGCCGTTCCTGATGGCAGCGGCCGTTGCCGCCTTCCCCCGTAGTTCGCGCACCACTGCTGCCAGGCTGGCGGCGCTGGCGCCGTTGGGCGGGCTGGCCATTCTTGGCTGGCTGACCCCAGCGGTGATGGATGGCCAGGTGGTGCGCAGCGTGGTGCCCTGGCTGCCGCAGATCGGGCTGGATTTCGCCCTGCGCCTGGATGGGCTGGCCTGGATGTTCGCCGGCATGGTGCTGGGCATCGGCGCATTGGTGGTGCTGTACGCACGCTACTACCTGAGCAGCCAGGACAACGCCCACCGCTTCTACTGTTACCTGCTGCTGTTCATGGGCGCCATGCTGGGCATGGTGATCTCCGGCAACCTGCTGCTGCTGATGATCTTCTGGGAAATGACCAGCATCAGCTCGTTCCTGCTGATCGGTTTCTGGTCGCACCGGCAGGATGCCCGCGAGGGCGCGCGCATGGCGCTGGTGATCACCGGTGGCGGTGGCCTGGCCCTGCTCGGTGGCGTGCTGCTGATCGGCCGCATCGTCGGCAGTTTCGACCTGGACGTGGTGCTGGCCGCCGGCGAGCAGATCCGCGCCAGTGCGCTGTATCCCTACGCGCTGTTCCTGGTGCTGGCCGGCATCTTCACCAAGAGCGCGCAGTTCCCGTTCCATTTCTGGCTGCCGCATGCGATGGCCGCGCCCACCCCGGTATCGGCCTACCTGCATTCGGCCACCATGGTGAAGGCAGGCGTGTTCCTGCTGGCGCGCCTGCATCCGGCGCTGGCCGGCAGCGATCTGTTCTTCTACACGGTCAGTGGTATTGGTGCGCTCACCCTGCTGATCGGCGCCTGGAACGCGATCTTCCAGCACGACCTGAAGGGCCTGCTGGCCTATTCGACCATTTCCCACCTGGGCCTGATCACCCTGCTGTTCGGCCTGTCCACGCCGATGGCGGTGGTGGCCGGCGTGTTCCACATCCTCAACCACGCCACGTTCAAGGCGTCGTTGTTCATGGCCGCCGGCATCATCGACCACGAGACCGGCACCCGCGACATGCGCCGCCTGGGCGGCCTGCGCAGGTTGATGCCGTTCACCAGCGCACTGGCCATCATCGCCTCGCTGGCGATGGCCGGTATTCCGCTGCTCAATGGTTTCCTGTCCAAGGAAATGCTGTTTGCCGAGGCGCTTACCGCCGGTGGCCCGGGCACCATGCGCATGGCGGTGTCTATCGCCGCGCTGCTGGCCGGTGTGTTCGGCGTGGCCTACAGCCTGCGCTTCGTGCACGACACCTTCTTCGGCGATGGCCCGCACGACCTGGACCACGTGCCGCATGAGCCGCCGCGCTGGATGAAGGTGCCGGTGGAGATTCTGGTGGTGATCTGCGTGGCGGTGGGCATTGCCCCGGCGCTGACCATCGCCCCGGTGCTGCATGCCGGTGCGGCCGCCATCCTGGGCCCGGCCATGCCCGACTACAGCCTGTCGGTGTGGCATGGCTTCAACCTGCCACTGGCGATGAGCGCGGTGGGCGTGGTGGGCGGCGTGGCGCTGTACTTCGGCCTGCGCAAGCTGATCAACCTGCACGGCGTGCAGAACACCAGCACCGGCCGCAACGTGTTCCATGCGCAGCTCGATGCCATTTCCGCGCTGGCCATGCGCCTGACCAACGGCATTGCCAACGGCAGCCTGCAGCGCATGCTGCTGGGCCTGGTGCTGGTGGCGGTGGTGGTGGGTGCGGCGCCGTTCGTGGCCAACCCGGGCTCGCCCAACTGGACCCGACCGCAACCCATTCCGCTGCTGGGCTGGGCGCTGTGGCTGGTGATGATGGGCTGTGCGGTGGCCACCCTGCGCATCTACAAGCAGCGCCTGCTGGCGGTGCTGCTGGTGGGCGGCGTGGGCCTGATGGTCGCGCTGACCTTCGTGTTCCTGTCCGCCCCCGATCTGGCCCTGACCCAGCTGCTGGTGGAAATGGTGACCCTGGTGCTGATGCTGCTGGGCATGAACTACCTGCCCGCGCAGTCCGGCCCGGAGCGGCCGCGCTGGCGCAAGCGCCGCGATGCGGTGATTGCCATCATCGCCGGCGCCGGCCTGGGTGCGCTGGCCTACACCGCCATGACCCTGCCGCCGAACACCATGGCCGGGGAAATGCTGGCGCGCTCGCTGCCCGAGGCCTATGGGCAGAACGTGGTGAACGTGATCCTGGTGGACTTCCGCGGCTTCGATACCTTCGGCGAGATCACCGTGTTCGGCATCGCCGCGCTGGTGGTGCACGCCCTGCTGCGGCGTACCCGCATGGCGCCGGAACAGATCATGCCCGGCCCGCCGATCAAGCTGCCGGTGCCGGCCGACCTGGCCCAGATCATGTTCCCGCTGACCCTGACGGTGTCGATCTTCCTGTTCCTGCGCGGCCACAACGCGCCCGGCGGCGGCTTCATTGCTGGCCTGGTGCTGGCGGTGCCGCTGCTGATCCAGTACGTGATCCAGGGTTCGGCATCGGTGGAATCGCGCTTCGGCTTCGACTACATCCGCTGCATCGGTGCCGGCCTGCTGATCGCCCTGCTCAGCGGCAGCGCCTCGATGCTGTTCGGCGTGCCGTTCCTGACCAGTGGCCATATCGACCTGCACCTGCCGCTGATCGGCGAGGTGCCGCTGGCCAGCGCGATTGGTTTTGATATCGGTGTGTACCTGGTGGTGTTCGGCGGCGCCATGCTGATGCTGTCGATGATGGGCACGATCAAGCCCTCGCGCACCCGCACTGCGCGCAAGGGCGAGATCGATCTGCAACGCCGTTCGGCCCTGACCGGGGAGATGCACTGATGGAACTGGCCCTGGCCACCGCGATCGGCGTACTGACCGCCATCGGTATCTACCTGCTGCTGCGTGCGCGCAGCTTCGATGTGATCCTGGGCATGACCTTCCTGTCCTACGCCACCAACCTGCTGATCTTCGCCGGTGGCCGCGTGGTGCAGGGCAAGGCGCCGGTGCTGCAGGAAGGCATGGACAGCCACCTGGGCAACTACACCGACCCGCTGCCGCAGGCGCTGGTGCTGACTGCCATCGTGATCGCCTTTGCGATGACGGCCGTCAGCATCGTGCTGGCCATGCGCAGCCGCAGCGACAACCACAGTGACCACGTGGACGCCCACGAACCGGACAACGACGCACCGCCGCGCCGGGGCGAGGACCAGGCATGAACCATCTGGTGATCCTGCCGATCCTGGTACCGCTGCTGGGTGCGGCGCTTTCGCTGTTCGTCGAACACCGCCGCTATGGCCCGAAGGTGCAGCGCGCGGTGGCCTGGACCGCACTGGGCGCGCTCGCGCTGGTGGTGGGCCTGCTGATTGCCGCTACCGCCGGCGGTGACATCCAGGTCTATCTGCTGGGCGACTGGCCGGCGCGGCTGGGCATTGCGCTGGTGGCCGACCGCCTGGCGGCGTGGATGCTGCTGACCACCCTGCTGCTGGCCATTCCCTGCCTGCTGCATGCGTGCTCGGGCTGGGACCGGCGCGCACCGCACTTCCATGCGCTGTTCCAGTTCCAGCTGGTGGGCCTGAACGGTGCCTTCCTGACCGGCGATATCTTCAACCTGTTCGTGTTCTTCGAGGTGATGCTGATCGCCTCCTACGGTCTGCTGCTCAGTGGCGGCCGCGGCCTGCGCATGCGCATCGGCCTGCATTACGTCGTGTTCAACGTTACCGCCTCCACCCTGTTCCTGATTGCCCTGGGCCTGCTGTACGCCTCGCTGGGCTCGCTGAACATGGCCGAGCTGTCGCAGCGCATCGCGCAGGTGCCGCCGGCGCAGCTGACCCTGGTGAAGGCCACCATGGGCCTGTTGCTGCTGGTGTTCTGCGCCAAGGCCGCGCTGATGCCGCTGTACCTGTGGCTGCCCGAGGCCTATTCGCGCGCGCCGGCCGCGGTGGCGGCCCTGTTTGCGATCATGACCAAGGTCGGCCTGTACGCGGTGCTGCGCATCCAGATGCTGTGGTTCGGTGAGGATGCCGGCGCGATGGCCGGCTACGGCCGCGACTGGCTGCTGTGGGCCGGCGTGGCCACGCTGGTGCTGGGTGGTCTGGGCGCACTGGCCGCCACCCGCCTGCGCGTGCTGATTTCCTATCTGGTGATCGTCTCGGCGGCCACCTTGTTCATCGCCTTCGCGGTGGGCACGCCGAAGGTGCTGTCCGCCGGCCTGTACTACCTGCCGCACAGCAGCTTCGTGGCCGCGGCGCTGTTCCTGGTGGCCGACCTGATCCGGCGCCGCCGCGGCGGTGCCAGCGACCGCAAGGAAGTGGTGGCGCCGATGCCGGGCAAGGAAACGCCGGCGGTGCTGTTCCTGATCGGCGCGGTGTCGGTGGCCGGCCTGCCGCCGCTGTCCGGCTTCCTGGCCAAGGCCGCACTGCTGGCCGGCATACCGGCGCAGTACACCGGCGTGGTGTGGACGGCGGTGCTGGTCAGCAGCCTGCTGGTCATCATGGGCCTGACCCGCGGTGGCATCCGCCTGTTCTGGCGCGTGCCGGCACCGGACCCGGCGCTGCCGCCGCCGCGCAAGGCGCCGCTGCGCCGCGTCGAGCTGTATGCCGCTTGCCTGCTGCTGGCCTATGGCATCGGCATGACCCTGGGCGCTGCCCCGCTGATGCGCCACACCGATGCCATCGCCGCGCAGCTGCTGCAGCCGGGCGAGTACGTGCAGCAACTGCGTGCGACCACGCCGGAGATCCGCCAGCCATGAACGCACAGCGCTCGTTGTTCCGCCGCATCATCCCCTCGCCCGCCCTGAGCATCATGGTGGTGGCGTTCTGGGTGCTGATGTCCGACAGCTTCACCCTGGGCCAGATCGTGCTGGGCCTGGTGCTGGGCGTGGTGGTACCGCTGTTCGCCGCGCGCCTGGACCGCGAATTCGCCCGCATCGGCACGCTGCGGCCGGTGCCCAGGCTGCTGTTCGTCACCCTGTGGGACATCCTGGTGTCCAACATCCGGGTGGCGATCCAGGTGCTGGGGCCTGAGAAGAACATCCACCCCGGTTTCATCTGGTTGCCGCTGGACATCGCCAACATCCACGGCATCGCCGCGCTGACCAGCATGATCACCTTGACCCCCGGCACGGTGTCGGCCGCCTTGAGCGACGACCGCCGCTTCCTGCTGGTGCACGTGCTGCACCTGGACGACCCGCAGGAGCTGATCGACACGATCAAGCGCCGTTACGAAGCCCCGTTGATGGAGATCTTCCCATGACTGGATTCCAGATCATCCAGACCACGCTTGTGGTATGCATGCACGTAGTCGGCCTGGCCATGCTGCTGGCCACCTGGCGCCTGCTGCGCGGGCCCACCGTGCCCGACCGCATCCTGGCGCTGGACACCCTGTCGGTGACGGCGATTGCCGAGCTGATGCTGTTCGGCATGTACCTGAACTCGGCCATCTACTTCGAGGCAGCGCTGGTGATTGCGATGCTGGGCTTTGGCAGCACCGTGGTACTGAGCAAATTCGTGCTGCGGCGGGACATCGTCGAATGATCACCTTCATCCAGATCGCGCTGTCGGTGCTGCTGCTGTTCGGCTGCTTCTTCATCCTGGTGGGCGCGTTGGGGCTGGTGAAGCTGTCCACGTTCTTCAAGCGCCTGCATGCCCCGACCAAGGCCAGCACACTGGGCGTGGGCTGCGTGCTGGTGTGTTCGGTGTGCTACCACATCTTCCTGGGCCAGGACCCGCAGCCGCGCGAGCTGCTGATTACCGTGTTCCTGTTCATCACCGCACCGATCAGCGCGCACCTGATGGCCAAGGCCGCGCTGTCGCTGCTGATGGAAACCCGCCCCAGCCTGCCCGGCAACGAGCGCGCCGCCGAAGAGCAGTTGCCGCCGCCGGAACCGGAGCGGGAAGAGGAAACCAGCGCGCGTTGAGGGTGGGTGCGGTGGGTGCCGACCGTTGGTCGGCACGGTCCTGGATCAGGCGCTGGTCAGGGCGGTTTCCAGCCCCACCCATGCCGCGAACGCGCCCAGCAGGATCGCGCCTTCCACGCGGCTGATCCTCAGGTCGCCGCGCAGCATCGGGTACAGCACCAGCGCAAACGCCAGCAGCGCCGGCAGCTCCAGGCGTACGAACGAGGCCGGCAGCGCCAGCGGCTGCAGCAGGCCCATGATGCCGATCACCAGCAGCAGGTTCACCACGCTGGACCCCAGCACGTGGCCCAGCACCATGTCACCCTGGCCACGACGCGCGGCGGCGATGGCGGCCGCCACCTCCGGCAGCGCGGTGCCGATCGCCACTGGCAGCAGGCCCACCAGCAACGGTGACCAGCCCAGGGCGGTACCGAAGTCCGCCGCCGCGCCGACCACCAGGCGCGCGCCCCAGTACAGCGCCAGCGCGGCGATCAGCACCCGCAGCACATTCAACGGCAGGCTGGTGCGACTGAGCGCGGATTCGGCGATGACGGCCTGCACGTCGGCCCTTTCCAGGCGCCCACGGCGCAGCAGAACCGCCTGTGCCACCACGAAGGCGGCCACCAGCACAGCGGCCTCCCACCGCTGCAGGCGGCCATCCAGGCCGAACACCATCAGCAGCAGCGCCGCGGCCAGCAGCGACCACCACAGCACCGCCTGCAAGCGCGCACGCAACAGCAATGGCGCGGCGACGGCTGCCACGGCCAGGGTAAGGCCCAGGTTGGCAATGCTGCTGCCCACCGCGTTGCCCAGCGCCAGCTCAGGCTGGCCGACCAGCAGCGCGCGCGCATTGACCGCCAGCTCCGGCAGCGAGGTGGCGACGCCCAGCAACAGCAGGCCAGCGCTGAAGGCCGTGGCGCCGAAACGCTGGGCCAGTCCGGACACGGCCTTGACGATGCAGTCTCCGCCCAGGGCCAGCAGCAGCAGGCCAAGCAGGAACCAGGCAATGGCTATGACGATCATCGAGCACTCCCCAGCGGTCGTGGCGCGATTCTACGCGCGACGCCCCGCTACCGGGGCGCCAAGGATCAGGGTTCAGCCGCAGCCTTCGGCGTAGTCCACCTGCGGCGTCCTGCCCACCCGCCAGCCACCCACTTTGCCGTCGGCGCCGAGCGCGAAGTCGACCACCGCCCCGCCCTCCTGTGCCGGGCGCACCCGCAGGTGCTGGGCCTTTTCGTCGTACTTGTCCGGCACCACGTCGCCGCGATCCGGGTACAGGGCCTGCAGTTCGCCCAGGGTCATGCCCACCCGGCCACCGCCGGGGGCCACGATGGCGCTGCTGCGTACGTCATAGCGCACCAGCTTGCGGCCTTCGATCATCAGGCGCGGGTCTTCGGCATCGTGCGGGCGCAGGAAATAGCAGCCGTCATTGCTGTCATCGGCCGGCAGCGGCTTGCCGGCGGCATCGGTGCCCAGCCCCTGCAGCGGGCTGCCGTAGCCGCTGCGCACCTCGGCAATGCCGGCGCCCAACGCCACGCCGCCGTAGCCATCCAGCCGCGCCGGGCTGTCAGTGCGCGGGTCCACCGGCGAGGCCGTGGCCAGGTCGGCATCGGCGGGCACCGAGGCGTCCTTGGCTGGGGCGGTGGCCGCAGGCTCGGCCGGCGTGGCCGGTTCCGGCGTGCGGTTGCAGGCGGCCAGCGACAACAGCAGCAGGCCCGCCAGGGGTAGGTGTTTCATGGGTGGTTTCCTGGGCACGGTGTGCAGGCACGCTAGCGCAGCGCGCGTGCAGGCGCTGCATTGTCATCGCCGTTTCATGCCGCCCGTTCAGGCTCGGCATGCACCGCCTTGGCTGTCCTTCCATGCAACCGCGCAAGACCGACCTCGCCCGAACCGCGCTGCAGGCCCACCGCGCGCCGCTGGACATGCGCCAGCGCCGGTTGCTGATCCTGTGCGACGGCCAGCGCAGCATTGCCGACCTGACCGCCCTGATCGGCCAGGAAGTACCGGCGATGGTGATCCAGCTGATCCAGGGCGGCTATCTCCAGACCGGGCCGGAAGCGACAGCCGCTGCGCCTTCAGTAGTGCCGGTCGCGCGGCCCACTGCGCCGGTCCCGGCCGGGGTCGAGCGCCGCCGCTCGCTGGCGGCCGCACGCATCTACCTGCTGGGTATTCTGGAAATGCAGCGCCATCCGCAGGCGGCGGCCTTGTTCCGCGACCTGCAGCAGGCACGCGCGGAACATCAGGTGCTGGCGGTGCTGCGCGCCGCGCTGGGCGTGCTGCCTGGGATGACCTCGGAGGGCTATTGCGAGCGCGTGCGGCAGCGGCTGCTGGAGGCGCTGCCGTTGGAGCATTGCGAGGGGTTTGCAGTCAGCGCCTGATGCGGTGAACAGCATCCACGCATCATCGACCGGCCAATCCACGCCACGCGTGGATCGGCGCACTCACCGGTAATTGTTGCGCAAGCCGTTCCAGCACTGCTGGTAATCGCCTTGGCGATGCGCGGCGGCCAGCGCCTGTGCGCTGGGGCGAATCACCGCGCGGGTCTCGAACATGAAGGCCATGGTGTCCTTGATCACATCGGCCTTGGACAGATCGGCGTTGGACGCCTTGTCGAAGGTCGGCGCATCGGGGCCGTGGCCGCTCATGCAGTTGTGCAGCGACGCTCCCCCCGGCACGAAACCTTCGGCCTTGGCATCGTAGGCACCGTGCACCAGGCCCATGAATTCGCTGGCGATGTTGCGATGGAACCACGGCGGGCGGAACGTGTTCTGCGCCACCAGCCAGCGCGGCGGGAAGATGGCGAAATCCATGTTGCTGGTGCCCGGCGTATCGCTGGGCGAATGCAGCACCAGGAAGATGGACGGGTCCGGATGGTCGTAGCTGATCGAGCCGATGGTATTGAAGCGGCGCAGGTCGTAGCGGTACGGCGCGTAGTTGCCGTGCCAGGCCACCACGTCCAGCGGCGAATGGTCGATCGGTGCGCGCCACAGGCGGCCGTCGAACTTGGCGATCAGTTCGAAATCACCGTCCACATCCTCGAATGCGGCGTGCGGGGTTTCGAAGTCGCGCGGGTTGGCCAAGCCGTTGGCACCGATCGGGCCCAGGTCCGGCAGCTTCAGCAGCGCGCCATGGTTTTCGCAGATGTAGCCGCGGCTGGGACCGTCGGGCAGCTCGACGCGGAAGCGCACGCCGCGCGGGATCACCGCGATCTGCTGCGGCTCGATCTCGATCACGCCCAGTTCGGTCAGCAGGCGCAGCGCGCCCAGCTGCGGCACGATCAGCAGTTCGCCATCGGCGCTGTAGAAGTAGCGGCCCACCATGTCCCGGTTGGCGGCATACAGGTGAATGCCCACGCCGGCGTGCGCATCGGGTGAGCCGTTGCCGCCCATCGTGTACAGGCCTTCGACGAAGTCAGTCGGCAGTTCCGGCAGCGGCAGCGGGCTCCAGCGCAGCTGGTTTGGCGATGCCGGCTGCGCGTTGTAATCGCACTGCAGCCGCGACTGCGCGAACGGCGTGAACTCGCCATGGGTCACTGCCGGGCGGATGCGGTACAGCCAGCTGCGGCGGTTGCTGCCGCGCGGCGCGGTGAACGCCGTACCCGACAGCTGTTCGGCGTACAGGCCGTGGGCCACTTTCTGCGGCGAGTTCTGTCCGACCGGCAGCGCACCGGGCACGGCCTCGCTGGCAAATTCGTTGCCGAAGCCGGACTGGTAGCCGCGGGCGGTGAGGACGATGGACATGGAGAGCTCCAGAAAACAGCGATGCCGGAACGGGGAGCCGCCGGGCATGGCCCGGCGCTACCGAGGGGGTGCGTAGGGTGACCTTACAGCACGCCGCGGCGGATCTGGTCGCGCTCGATGCTCTCGAACAGCGCGGTGAAGTTGCCTTCGCCGAAACCTTCGTTGCCCTTGCGCTGGATGATCTCGAAGAAGATCGGGCCGATGCAGTTCTGGGTGAAGATCTGCAGCAGCTTGCGCTGGTGGGTTTCCGGGTCGGCGTCGATCAGGATCTTGTTCTTGGCCAGGCGCGCCACGTCTTCACCGTGGTTGGGCACGCGCTGGTCGATCACATCGAAATAGGTGTCCGGCGTATCCAGGAAATCCACGCCCTGCGCGCGCATGGCTTCGACGGTTTCGTAGATGTTGTCGGTGAAGCAGGCGATGTGCTGGATGCCCTCGCCCTTGTACGCGTCCAGGTATTCGTTGATCTGGCTCTTCGGGTCGGACGATTCGTTCAGCGGAATGCGCACGATGCCGTCCGGCGCGGTCATCGCCTTGGATACCAGGCCGGTCTTCAGGCCCTTGATGTCGAAGTAGCGGATTTCGCGGAAGTTGAACAGGCGCTCGTAGTAATCCGACCACTGCTGCATGTTGCCGAAGTACAGGTTGTGGGTCAGGTGGTCGATGAAGGTCAGGCCGAAGCCGAACGGATGCAGGTCGGCACCGGGCACGGCTTCGTAGTCGCCATCGAAGATGCTGCCGGCGGCGCCGTAGCGGTCCACCAGGTACAGCATGCAATCACCGATGCCCTTGATGACCGGCGCGTTGACGGCCTTGCTGTCCGGCTTGAAGGCCACCGCTTCTGCGCCATTGCCCAGCGCGGTCTGGTAGACCTCAGCGCCCGGCTTCTTGAAGCGGATGGCGAAGCCGCAGGCACAGGGGCCGTGCTTTTCGGCGAAGTCGGCGGCGAACGAATCGGGGTCTTCATTGACCAGGAAGTTGACGTCGCCCTGGCGATAGACGGTAATCGGGCGCTGCTTGTGCTTGAGCACGGCGCTGAAGCCCATCCTGCGGAAGTAGTCGTGCAGTTCCTGGCCACGGCCGGCCGGGGCGGCGAATTCGACGAACTCGAAACCGTCGATGCCCATCGGGTTTTCGAAGGTGGTGACCTGCATGCCGGGGTTCGGGTGCGAGGGGGTCGGGACGGCGGAATTCATGGCGTGGCTCCGAATCGGTGCCGCATCGGCACAAACCAGGTGCGGGCGGGGTTGGACCCGGCGAGAATGCAGGGTACGGACCCAACCTTTATAGTTACAACTGAAACCACCAGCAAGGTGCACCGCAGCATGAACCCAGCCGACCCCGCCTCCACCCGCGTGCGTGCCTCGCACGTCCTGCTCGACCTGGAACAGTTCCTGCCATATCGGCTGAGCGTGCTGTCCAACCGGGTCAGCGGCAACATCGCCAAGCTGTACGGCGACCGCTATGGCCTGGCCATTCCCGAGTGGCGGGTGATCACCATCCTGGCCCTGTACCCGGGCTCGTCGGCCAGCGAGGTGTCCGACCGCACGGCCATGGACAAGGTGGCCGTCAGCCGGGCCGTGGCGCGGCTGCTGGAGCGCGGTTTCATCAAGCGCGAAACCCATGGCGACGACCGCCGCCGTTCGGTACTGGCGCTGTCGGCGGCCGGCTTCGAGGTGTACGAGACGATTGCACCGCTGGTGATCGAGATCACCCGCAAGCTGATGTCGGTGCTGAGCGAGGAAGAAGAGCAGGTGCTGGAAAAGCTGATCCTGCGGCTGGCCGGTGACGGTCTGGAGCGGATGGGCGAAGGGGTGTAACCGCGCGGTCGCGGCCGTGGGTAGATCCACGCCATGCGTGGATGGCGGTCTGGTGAGGTCAGAGCCCTTTCCTGCGGAAAGGGATCCGACCCCGAGCGGGGTCAGCTCAGGTGCTTGCGCCGGGCGTGGATCCACGGCACCGCCAGTGCGGCGATGGCGCCGCCGGCGAACCCCAGCGAGGCGGCGACAGTAGCCGCTTCCACCGCACCCGGCAGGGCCAGCGCGGCGGTCACCAGCAGCAGCGAGGGCAGGCCGACGAAGGTGCCCAGGAAGAAGGTCCAGCGCGGCGACCAGGTGTTGAGCTGCAACAGGCTGACCGGCTGCCAGGCATCACCGGCCGTGTCTTCGGCAATCTTCGCCACCACCTTGGCCAGGTCCACTTCCGGCACCAGCTTGCCGGGGCGGGCCGCGGCAATGGCTTCGGCCACCGCATCCACCGGCGGGAAGCTGGCCGGCCACGCCGCCGGCGCAACCACGCCATAGGCAGTCAGCAACGGCACGCTCAGCCACGGGGCCAGCAACGGCCGCAGTTTGCGCCGGCCGTACACACACCAGATCTGCGCCTGGCCATGGGCGGTCACGCTGTACAGCGCCAGCTCCCCTGGCGGCGGATAGCCCAGCATGGTCACCCGTGCGGCCAGACTGTCCTGGTCCATGGCGCGCAGGAAACCGGGGCGGCTGCGCCCTTCCTGCATCCACGCCAGGCCCAGCGCGCCGACCAGCCACGCTTCGGCCACGTCCTTGCTGCCCGCGCTGGCGCGCGCATCGCTGGCCAGGTACCACGCCAGCGATTTCGGTTCGGCCACGTCCTGCACGCCCCAACGGCTGTCATCGCCCAGCACGTGTCGCACCGGCAGGCGGGCAGGTGCGGTCTCGCCGCGTTCACCGGTCTGCAGGAACGGCAGCACGCCCTGGATGAAGCTGGACAGATCGATGGCGCGCACTCCGCTGCCCTGCCATTCGGCCGGCAGCAGGCCGGTCAGCTGGCCTTCGGCGGCAAGCCGGTCAAGGCGGGCCTTCTGCTCCACCAGCTTCTGCACGGCGCCCTTCAGCACCACGTTGTCGGGCAGCGCGATCTGCGGCAGGCGGTAACGCGGCGGCGCCAGGTCCAGCGTGTCTTCGCCGGTACCGGCATCGTCCAGCAGGGCTTCCTGCGCGGGCAGGCCGACGCCTTCGGGGGCCGCGCCGTCGGCCGCTGTGCTGGCGGGGTCGGGCGATCGGTTGGCGTGGTCGCTGTGCATGGGCGCTCCTGCGGGTGGGGGCCGCAGTCGACTCGACTGAGGTCCTTGCCGTTAGCGGCCATGGGGGGGATTTCTGTAGCCGCTTGGCAGTCGAGCATGGCTCGACTCTACAACCGGCTCAGTCGAGCATGGCTCGACTCTACAACCGGGGGGGCGCCCACTTTTCGAGGAAGGCGATGAAGCGGGCGCGGCTGTAGCCCTTGCCGTCGGCCTTGGGCTTTTCCAGTTCGCCGGTGAGCTGCGACTGCAGCAGGGTGCCGTCGGCATCCAGCACGAACAGGTGCGGGTAGCCCTTCACCTGCGGGTACTGCGACAGGAATGCGGTGTTCTCGTTGTCTTCGCTGTAGTGCACCTTCATCCAGACGTAGTTGGCATCGCGCAGGCGGCGCACCTCGGCGTCGCCTTCGATGAACTGGTCCATCAGGTGGCACCACGAACACCACTCGCCGCCCACGTCCAGGATGATGCGCTTGTTGCCGCGCTGCGCTTCCACCTTGGCCGTTTCCAGATCGGCCTGCGGGTCGCGGGCCGGGTCGAAGCTGGCGCTGAGGCCGGCAATGGCGGCGATATCGGCCGCCGCCGGGGTGTTGCCCGAGGCCACCGGCACGCTGGGGTCAGCGGCCGGTGGCTCGGTGGGGCGGGTATCCAGGGGCTGGGTGGGTTCGGCCGGTGCCGGCGGCGGTGGCTGGGAACAGGCGCTGATCAGCGCTGCACACATCACGGCCACCACGGCCCTGCCGAACGTTGTACGCATGCCCGCTGCCCTCGCGATTACTTGACGCCGTGCATCAGCTTGTTGATCAACGGCGCGATCAGGAACAGGACCACGCCGGAACCGATCAACGCCCAGAACCCGAAGGTATACCCCTTCAGGGCCGATTCGATCGTCATGCCGCCTTCACCGCTGACCGCACCGGCGAAGATGCCCGACAGGTTGTTGCCGATGCCGGTGGACAGGAACCAGCCACCCATGCCGAAGCCGACCAGGCGCACCGGGGCCAGCTTGGTCACCATCGACAGGCCGATCGGCGACAGGCACAGCTCACCCACCGACTGGATGACGTAGACCATGAACAGGGTCCAGAACGGGATCTTGCCGTCCACGACCATCTGCGACAGGGCGAACATCAGCAGGGCGAAGGCAGCGCCGTTGAACAGCAGGCCCAGGCCGAACTTGCGCGGGATGGACGGATTGGCGCGGCCCATGGCCACCCAGATCCAGGCAATGATCGGGGCCAGGGTGATGATGGCCACCGAGTTCACCGACTGGAACCACGCGGTCGGGAAGGTCCAGTCACCGAACTGGCGGTTGACGATGTTTTCGGCCAGGAAGGTGAACGAGCTGCCGGCCTGTTCGAAGAACATCCAGAACATCACGTTGAAGGCGAAGATGATCAGCATGGCGATCACACGGTCGCGCTGCACCTTGCCCTCGCGGATGCCTTCCACCAGCAGCAGGATGGCCAGGGCGGTGAACATGGCGCCCAGGATCCAGGCCAGCGCGGTGGCGCCGGTGGCCAGCAGGAAGTAAGCCAACGGAATGGCGACCACGGCACCGGCCAGCACCATCACGATGCGACCGAAGCCTTCGGCACCGGCCGGCGGTGCGCCAATGCCCTTCAGGCCGGCACGACCGATGTAGAACCACACCAGCGAGATCAGCATGCCCACGCCCGAGGCGATGAACACGACCTTGTACGACGGCATTTCCGAGGTGCCGAACACCTTGCGCGCCAGCCATTCGGTCAGCACCGGGGCGATCATCGCGCCGATGTTGATGCCCATGTAGAAGATGGTGAAGCCGGAATCGCGGCGTTCGTCCTTCAGGCCGTACAGCTTGCCCACCATGGTGGAGATGTTCGGCTTGAACAGCCCGTTGCCGACGATGATCGTGGCCAGGCCGAGCTTGAAGATGTGCTCCTGCGGCAGCGAGATCATGAACAGGCCGGCGGCCATGATGACCGCGCCGGTCAGGATCGAGCGCTGGTAGCCCAGCACCCGGTCGGCCACGTAGCCACCGAAGATGGCCGCGGCGTAGACCAGCGCCAGGTAGGCGCCGTAGATGCGGCTGGCATCGCCTTCACCGGCGGCATTGCCGCTGTAGAACTGCGAGACGATGTACAGCACCAAGGCCCAGCGGATGCCGTAGAACGCAAAGCGTTCCCAGAATTCGGTCATGAACAGCATCCACAGCGGGCGCGGGTGGCCCAACGTGGTCTTGAAGTCCGGCAGCGCCGGTTCTGGGGTGTTCGCAGTGGCGTTTAGGCTCATGCGGGTTTCCTGGTTCGGTGGATGGGCGGCACATCCGCTGTGCGCTGGAGCAACGCGCGAGGATCACCGACTTGTGGCGTTCACGTCAAATACACGCCGTTTGAGGCAGGTCTCGACCTGCTCGCTGAACTTGCATCTGAAACGATCCAGCCGGTCGCGGCAGGCCAAGCTGAATGGGGATCAGGCCTGATCGGCCGGGGGGCCGGCCTGCAGGGTGCTGCGCACCTGGAACAGTTCTGGGAAGAAGGTCAGCTCCAGCGCCTGTCGCAGGAAGCCCACGCCGGACGAGCCGCCGGTGCCGCGCTTGAAGCCGATCACCCGCATCACGGTGCGCATGTGGCGGAAGCGCCAGAGCTGGAACGCGGTTTCCAGGTCCACCAAGTCCTCGCACAGGGAATACTCGCGCCAGTAGCGGTCGGTGTCCTGGTAGATGCGCTCGAACACCGGCTGCAGGGCGTCGTCGGCCACGTGCGGCTGGGTCCAGTCGTGGCTGTCGTACAGCGCCGGCACGGCGTGGCCGAAGCGGGCCAGGTACTTCAGGAATTCCTCGTACAGGCTGGGCGCTTCCAGCACGGTGCGCAGCTGCGCCTGCCCGGCCGGGTCGTGCTCGAACACCTGCAGCATCTGCGCGTTCTTGTTGCCCAGCAGGAACTCGATGTAGCGGTACTGCAGCGACTGGAAGCCCGAGGATGGGCCCAGCACGTCGCGGAAGCCCATGTATTCGGACGGGGTCAACGTTTCCAGCACCGACCACTGCTCGGTCAGCTGGCGCAGCACCTGCTTGCTGCGGGCCAGCACCTTGCGGCACTGCCACACCTCGTCGCGCTGCAGGAAGCCGATCGCCGCACGCAGCTCGTGGCCCAGCAGCTTCAGCCACAGCTCCGAGGTCTGGTGCTGGATGATGAACAGCATCTCGTCGTGGTGCGGCGGGTTGGACAGCGGCTGCTGCGCGCTCAGCAGCTGGTCCAGCCGCAGGTAACCGCCATAGGTCAGGCGCCCCTGCAGATCGGTGTGGATGCCAGCTTCGAGATCGCGTTGGTTGTTGTCGACGGACATGGGCGGGACCAGATCAGGGGCGGCAAGGGTAGCGCGTTGCCGCCGCGCTGGCAGCGGCCGTGACCGTACCGGGGCGTGCGGTGGCCCGTGGAGCCAGCCGCGAGCCTCTGGCTGCGCGTGGAACCGTTTGCGCCGTTGCGCCAGCAGACAGCCAAAGGCGTATTCTGATGCTTTGCAGCAACGACTGAATACGTTGTTGTTATTGGCCCCCCACCCGTCGGCAGGGGTACAACGGGGAATCGCCGTGTTGCGCCGCAGGAAGGCTATTTCGTACGCAATCCTTAACATGGCGATTCATATCATTTGTAACTTCTCTGTCGAAGGTGCAGTACGCAATGACGGTAGCCGCCGAGTTCAAGATCGAATACCTGCAGTACCTGGACGCGGACGGCAAGCTCGTCCGCAACGACCTGCCCGAATCCCTGAAGGATCCGGCTGTCCTGGTGCCGCTGTTCAAGCAGATGCTGTACGTGCGCACGTTCGACAGCAAATCCATCGCGCTGCAGCGCACCGGCAAGCTGGGCACCTATGCCGCCTGCCTGGGCCACGAGGCCGCGCACGTGGGCATTGGCGCCGCGATGAAGCAGGGTGACGTGTTCGCCCCCAGCTACCGCGAGTACGGCGCCATGTTCATGCGTGGCGTGCGCCCGTACGACGTGCTGATGTACTGGGGCGGCGACGAGCGCGGCAACGACTACACCGGCAACGCGGTGAAGGACTTCCCGTTCTGCGTGCCGATTTCCACCCAGTGCCTGCATGCCGCCGGTGCTGCGTTGAAGTTCAAGCTGAACAACGAAGCGCAGATCGCGGTGGCGGTGTGCGGCGACGGTGGCAGCTCCAAGACCGACTTCTACGCTGCGCTGAATTCGGCCGGTGCCTACAAGCTGCCGCTGATCCTGTGCATCGTCAACAACGGCTGGGCCATCTCGGTGCCGCGCTCGGCCCAGACCGGTGCCGAAACGCTGGCGCAGAAGGGTCTGGCCGGCGGCCTGCACTGCCTGCAGGTGGACGGCAACGACCTGATTGCGGTGCTGGCCGCGATGGAACAGGCGCGCGAGCGCGGCCTGGCCGGCGAAGGCGGCACGGTGCTGGAACTGATGACCTACCGCCTGTCCGACCACACCACCGCCGACGACGCCCGCCGCTACCGCGACGACGCCGAAGTGAAGGACGCCTGGACCCGCGAGCCGATGCTGCGCCTTCGCAAGTACCTGGTCGCCCAGGGCGTGTGGAGCGAAGAAGAAGAAAAGACCTGGGTCGAGCAGTGCGCGGCCAAGGTGGACGAGGAAGTGAACCAGTACCTCAACACCCCGGTGCAGCCGGTCGAGGCCATGTTCGACTACCTGTATGCCGATCCGCCGGCGGACCTGCTGGCCCAGCGCGCGGCTGCCATTGCCCTGGAGCAGCGCCATGGATGAGATCAAGCACGGCGCTTCCGCTTCCCAGGCCAATGCCGCCGACAGCGCCGCTGTCGCCGGTGGAGACATCGCAATGACCGCTACCCCCATCACCCTGATCGAAGCCATCACCCAGGCGCTGGCCTGGGAGCTGGAACACGACCCGTCGGTGCTGGTGCTGGGCGAGGACGTGGGCGTGAACGGCGGCGTGTTCCGCGCCACCGCCGGCCTGCAGCAGCGCTTCGGTTCGCAGCGCATCCTCGACACCCCGCTGGATGAAACCACCATTGCCGGCCTGACCGTCGGCCTGGCCGCGCAGGGCATGAAGCCGGTGGCCGAAGCCCAGTTCGATGGCTTTGTCTACCCGATGGTGGACCACATCATCTGTCACGCCGCGCGCCTGCGTACCCGCACCCGTGGCCGCCTGCACTGCCCGATGGTGCTGCGCGTGCCGTGGGGCGGTGGCATCCGCGCGCCGGAACACCACAGCGAAGCCAACGAATCGATCTTCACCAACGTGCCGGGCCTGCGCGTGGTGCTGCCGTCCAGCCCGCAGCGTGCCTATGGCCTGCTGCTGGCCGCCATGCGTGATCCCGATCCGGTGATCTACATGGAACCCAAGCGCATCTACCGCCAGTACAAGGAAGTGGTCGTCAATGACGGCGAAGCGCTGCCGCTGGACGTGTGCTTCGTGCTGCGCGACGGTACCGACGTGACCCTGGTCGCCTGGGGCGCGCAGGTGAAGGAAGCACTGGAAGCGGCCGACAAGCTGGCCGGCGAAGGCATCAGCGCCGAGGTGATCGACGTGGCCACCCTGCGCCCGCTGGACTTTGCCACGATCGCCGAATCGGTGGCCAAGACCGGCCGCTGCGTGGTCGTGCAGGAAGCGCCGAAGACCGCAGGTTTCGGTGCCGAAATTGCCGCCCGCCTGGCCGAAGAATCGCTGTATGACCTGCTGGCCCCGGTCGAGCGCGTTACCGGCTACGACACCCACATTCCGCTGTTCCGCCTGGAAATGAAGTACCTGCCCAGCGTGGACCGGATCGTGACCGCGGCCAAGCGCGCGGTGGCGGCGGGCTGACATGCGGGCCCGCCTGCTGGGGGCTTACCGCAGCCAATATTCCAATCCGCTCCGGTTCCGCACCGGCCAGATCGTCGAAGTGGGTGTACGTGACGAAGAATGGCCGGCGTTTGCCTGGGTACGCAGCAACGATGGGCGCGCCGGTTGGGCGCCCGTCGCCTGGCTGCAGCCGCTGGACGAAGGTCGCGCCGAAGCCCTGCGCGACTACGACGCCCGCGAGCTGGATGTGGAAAGCGGCGAGATGGTGAAGCTGCATCACGAACATGGTGGGTGGTGGTGGTCCGAGCGCGCCAACGGCGCGACGGGCTGGCTGCCGGCCCGCGAACTGGAACTGCTGGAAGAGAACTGCACATGAGCCAGACCAAGAACTTCAACCTGCCCGACCTGGGCGAAGGCCTGCCGGACGCAACCATCGTGGAATGGTTCGTGAAGGAAGGCGATGTGATCAAGCTGGACGAACCGCTGGTGTCGATGGAAACGGCCAAGGCGGTGGTGGAAGTGCCCTCGCCGGTGTCCGGCAAGGTGCTGAAGCTGTCCGGCGCGGCCGGCGACATCATTCCCACCGGTTCGGTGCTGGCCAGCTTCGAGATCGACCCGAACCTGCCGCAGCGCGCCGATGGCCAGGACACCGGCCACAGCCACGGCCATGCCCCGGCACCGGCTGCTGCCGCACCGACCCCGCCGCCCATTCCGACTGCCCCGACGGCAGCCCCGGCCGTGGCCGAAGAAGCCAAGGCCGAGCGCGATGACGCCGGCACCGTGGTCGGCGCCATGCAGAGCTCCAACGCCGTGCATACCGAACAGGCGCTGGCCGTCGGTGGCGTCAAGGCCGTGCCGGCCGTACGTGCCACCGCGCGCAAGCTGGGCGTGGACCTGTCGCGCGTGCGTGCCACCGGCGCCGATGGCGCGGTGACCATGGCCGACGTGAAGCAGGCTGCTGCCAACGGCACCGCCAAGCTGGGCGCTGCCCCGGCACCGGTCGCTGCCGCCGCTTATGCCGCGCCGGCCCCGGCACAGGTGTCGGCCCCGGTGCAGAGCGAAGCCCGCACCCCGCTGTCGGCCGCCGGCAAGCCGATGCGCACCCAGCCGCCGGGCGTGGTGGCCAAGGGCCAGCCGGAACCGCTGAAGGGCGTACGCCGCAACATGGCGCGGGTGATGGCCGACGCGCACAGCAAGGTCGTGCCGACCACGCTGAACGACGACGCCGACATCCACGCCTGGCTGCCAGGTAATGACGTGACCGCGCGCCTGGTGCGTTCGATCGTGGTGGCCGCGCAGAAGGTGCCGGCGATGAATGCCTGGTTCGATGGCGAAGCATTGACCCGCACCCTGCACGCGCAGGTGGACATCGGCATTGCCGTGGACACCGACGACGGCCTGTTCGTGCCGGCCCTGCGCAATGCCGACATGCTCGACGCCCGCGGCATCCGCGAGGGCGTGAACCGTCTGCGCGAGCAGGTGGAATCGCGTTCCATCGCCGCCTCGGAACTGAGTGGCTACACCATCTCGCTGTCCAACTTCGGCATGTTCGCCGGCCGCTACGCCACCCCGGTGGTCGTACCGCCGTGCGTGGCCATCGTCGGTGCCGGCCGTGCCCGTCACCAGATGACCCCGGTGATGGGCGGCGTGGAAGCGCACAAGGTCATCCCGCTGTCGGTCACCTTCGACCACCGCGCGGCGACCGGTGGCGAAGCAGCCCGCTTCCTGCGCGCGATGATGGACGACCTGGCGCTGGCCAGCTGATCGGCCCACTGAAGGGTGGGTGCTGACTGAAAAAAACGCCGGGCACTGCCCGGCGTTTTTTTGTGGGCGAAATGCGGCGATCCACTGTCTTGGCGTTTGCCTTGGTAGAGTCGAGCTTGCTCGACTGCTCTTCGCGAAAGGCCAAGGCAGTCGAGCAAGCTCGACTCTACGAAAGGCGAAAAGCGAAAAGCGAAGATCAGAAGCCGTCGAGCAAGCTCGACGCTACCCGTCAGCCCACCAGATCCCGCGACGGCACGACGTGCTCGCCCGGTGCCGGGGCCAGCGCGGCATCCACCAGCGCCCGGGCAATACGCTCGGCCGGGTTGATCCGCCAGGCCCGGGGCAGAACCGGATCCAACGCGCCCAGCACCTTCAGCGCGAACGCTTCGCCACGGCGCACCTGCTGGCGATGGCCGCCAATCAAGCCGGGCCGCACCAGGGTGAGCGAGGCGAAGTCCAGCGCGCGCAGGTCGCGCTCCAGCTCGCCTTTCACCCGGCTGTAGAACACCGCCGAACGCGGGTTGGCCCCGGCCGCGGAATTCAGCACGAAGGCGCGGGCGCCCTGGGTGCGGGCCGCATTGGCGAAAGCCAGCGGGTAGTCGTGGTCGATCCGGTAGAACGCCTCGCGGCTGCCGGCCTGGGCCATGGTGCTGCCCAGAGCGCAGATGACCGCGTCCACCTGCGCCCAGTCCGGGGCTTCGGGCAACACGTCGAAGGACAGCACGGGTGCGTGCAGCTTGGCATCACGCAGGTCCAGTGGCCGCCGCGTGGGGGCCACCACGGCACGGCAGCGCGGGTCGTCCAGCAGCATCGGCAGCGCCAGCCCGCCCACCAGCCCGGTCGCCCCCAGCAACATCACACGCATACCCACCCCCACTGCTGCATTCTGTGCCCCCATGCTATCCGTTCAAGCCGTGCGCGGCCGCGCCGATATGCTGGAACCAGCCCCTGCCACCCCCGGGATTCGCTCCATGACGGACCAGCCAGACCACCGCCCTGCTCCCGGCACCGCCCTTGGGCCGCCGGCGCGCGTCCGCGCGGCGGTGGACGATGGCCGGGCCGACCGGGTGGTGCTGCAGGGCGGCGGCGGCGTGGCTCTGCAGCAGCTGTTCGCCGGTGCCGATGCGCCCGAGCCGCTGCTGGCCGCCTTCGCCAACGGCATGGCCACCCTGCCCGGCGAGCTGGGCGACATGGGCGACCGCCTGCAGTCGGCCCAGGCCAGCGCTGATTGGCCGCGGTATGGCCGGGCCATGCGCCAGCTGATCGACAAGTACATCCGCACCATCGAACAGCACTCCCCCGATGGCCAGCCCGAAAGCCTGCGCCTGTCCGAACAGCTGCGGCTGCTGCTGGGCGGCGCCGTGGTGGCCCTGCTGCAGCACGACCCCGACCTGCGCGAGCAGGCCCAGGACCTGGCTGCGCGGCTGCGCCAGTGGCAGCCCGGCGTGGCGCTGGAACCCATCGAACAGGGCGTGCGCGAACTCGGCCACCAGGTGGGCGTGCGTGCGGAGAGCTGGCAGGAACAGCAGGCCCTGCTGCTGGAACTGTTCGCGCTGCTGCTGGAAAACGTCAGCGAGCTGCTGGACGACCGCAGCTGGCTGCAGGGCCAGATCACCGCCGTGCAGCAGCTGCTGACCGGCCCGCTGGACACCGAAGCGGTGGAGCGCACGCGCGCCGAGCTGCGCGAAGTGATCTACAAGCAGGGGCTGCTGCGCCAGGGTATCGATGAATCCAAGGCCGCCATGCGCGGGCTGATGGGCGAGTTCATCGAACGCATGGATGGCATGGCCGCCAGCACCGGCGAATACCACGACCGGATCGGCAGCTACGCGCTGCAGTTGCGCGAAGCGCGCAGCATTGCCGACCTGAACCAGCTGCTGCAGGACGTGATGCATGACACCGGCAAGGTGCAGCAGCAGGCCGCCCAGGCGCGCGACCATCTGGCCAGCGCCCGCGCGGAAGTGGAACGCGCCGAGCAGCGCATCAGCGAGCTGGAACAGGAACTGCGCGAGGCCGGAGACCTGGCCCGCATCGATCCGCTGACCCAGGCCCTGAACCGCCGCGGCCTGGACGAACTGCTGCAGCGCGAACTGGCCCGTGCCGCGCGCAACAACACGGCGCTGGGGCTGGCGGTGATCGATCTGGACGATTTCCACCAGACCAACGAGGCCCACGGGCACGCAGGTGGCGACGCGCTGCTGCAGCACCTTGTGTCGGTGTGCCGGCTGTTGCTGCGGGCCACCGATGGCGTGGCGCGCCTGGGCGGCGATGAGTTTGTGCTGGTGCTGCCCGATGCACAGGCCGCCGACAGCATGGCCACCGTGCAGCGGCTGCAGCGTTCACTGGCGCATCGCGTGCTGAGCGTGCGCGACCAGCGCGTGCCGGTGCATTTCAGCGCCGGGCTGGCGCAGTGGCAGCCGGGGGACGATGTGCAGAGCCTGCTGCGGCGTGCCGATGATGCGCTGTACGAGGCCAAGCGCCATGGCAAGAACCGCGTACAAGCGGGTTGATGCGATCCGCCGGGCCGCTACACGCGGAATACCCGCTCTGGTAGGTGCCAACCTTGGTTGGCACGCATGGATTCACGGGGCCGACCAAGGTCGGCCACTACCAGTGGTAGATGCCAACTACCGCCCGCGCAGCTTCTGGAAGCCGGTCACCGCGGCCAGCACGATGGCGCCCGCCACGATACCTACCACCATGTTCGCGGCGGCGCTGATCAGCCAGCCCCACTGCCCTTCCCCGCCCATCGCCTGCACCGCGTGGTGCAGCGCCGGGATGTTGTGCACCAGGATGCCGCCGCCCACCAGGAACATGGCGATGGTGCCGGCCACCGACAGGAACTTCATCAGCCACGGCGCCGAGCGCACCAGGCCGCGCCCGAACGCGGCCACCGCCCCGCCCTTGCGCGACAGGTACAGGCCCACGTCGTCCAGCTTCACGATGCCGGCCACCAGGCCGTAGACGAACACCGTCATCGCCAGCGCCACCACCGACAGGGTCAGCACCTGCTGGGTGAACGAGGCCGCGGCCACCACGCCCAGGGTCAGCACGATGATTTCGGCCGACAGGATGAAGTCGGTGCGGATCGCGCCCTTCACCTTGTCCTTTTCCCACGCCACCATGTCCACCTGTGCATCGGCCAGCGCCTTGCGGCGTTCGGCCTGGTGCTCGGCGTCCTCGTCGGAGGAATGCAGGAAGCGGTGCGCCAGCTTCTCCACGCCTTCAAAGCACAGGAAGGCGCCGCCAATCATCATCAGCGGCACGATCAGCGGCACGTTCCAGCCGCGGCTGTGCAGCCAGGCTTCCAGCGCACTGATCGCCAGCGCCGCCGGCACCAGGATCACCTTGTTCAGCAGCGAGCCCTTGGCCACGGCCCACACCACCGGCAGTTCGCGGTTGGCGTTCACGCCGGTCACCTGCTGCGCGTTCAGGGCCAGATCGTCGCCCAGCACGCCGGCGGTCTTCTTCGCGGCAACCTTGGTGAGGATCGAGACGTCGTCCAGCAGGGTGGCGATATCGTCGAGCAGGGCAAACAGACTGGCACCGGCCATGGCACTTCCAGAGAGGGAATGGACCGATTCTGACTGATCGGGGGAAACGGCGGTAGCGGGTTCACCGCGCGCCTACCGCGCTGCGGGGACACTGGGCGCGTAGCCCCTTCCGCCGGGCATGGCCCCGCGCTGCCGGGCCTGCCGTCGTCTTCGAGGAGTGTCGTTTGAGCAATCCGTCCACCGCCCCGGGCAATCCACCGCTGGTCAAGGGCATGAACCGGCGCAGCCAGATCCTGCGCCTGCTGATGCGCTATCGCCATTCCGGGGTGTTTTCCGGCATGAACCTGGATGCGGCGGGCAGCCATACCGACGTGCCGCCCGACGGCAACCCCGAACAGTTCGTCAGCGACCTGGAAGCGCTGGGCCCCACCTTCGTCAAGCTGGGCCAGATGCTGTCCACCCGCCCCGACATGGTGCCGGTGGAATTTGCCACCGCGCTGGAGCGCATGCAGGAAAAGGTCGCCGCCATTCCGGTGCAGCGCATCCACGCCATCGTCGAGCAGGAGCTGGGCGCGCCGGTGAACAAGCTGTTCGCCTCGTTCGACCCGGAACCGCTGGGCTGCGCCTCCATCGCCCAGGTCCATCGCGCCGTGCTGCACGACGGCCGCCAGGTGGCGGTCAAGGTGCAGAAGCCGGAAGTGGCCGCGCAACTGCGCTCGGACCTGGAAGCGCTGCGCAGCTTCGCCCTGGCCGCCGACCACCTGACCCAGGTGGGCCGCCGCGTGCGCCTGCGCGACTGGCTGAACGAGTTCGCCAAGACCCTGATGCAGGAACTGGATTACCACGCCGAGGCCGAAAACCTGGCGCGCTTCGGCCGTCACCTGAAGCCGTTCCGGCGCCTGTGGGTGCCGCAGCCGCTGTGGGATTTCAGCAGCCAGCGCGTGCTGACCATGGAACTGGCCACCGGCGTGCGCGTGGACGCCATTCCCGATGTGCGCCGCACCGAACAGGCAATGGACCCGCTGGCGGCCGCGCTGATCCGCGGCTACCTGGACCAGATCTTCGTGCATGGCGAAATCCATGCCGATCCGCACCCGGGCAACCTGCGCGTCACCCCGGACGGTCGCCTGGCGATCTTTGATCTGGGCATGGTGGCGCACATGCCACCGCGGCTGCGCGAGCGCCTGCTGAAGATCCTGTTCGCCGCCGTCGATGGCCGCGGCGAGGAAGTGGCCGACGATCTGATCAGCATCAGCACGCGGCTGGAAGCCTTCGACGAAGAGCGCTACCTGCGCGAGACCGGCCAGCTGATCGCGCGCTACGCAGCCAACGGCAATTTCTCCGAAGGCCGCGTGGTGCTGGACCTGGTGCGCATCGCCACCTCGTGCGGGCTGCGCACGCCGCCGGAGCTGAGCCTGCTGGGCAAGGCGCTGCTGAACCTGGAAACGGTCTGCCGCCTGCTGGCGCCGGATCTGGATACACGACGCATCGTCGAACGCCAGCTGCAGCACGTGATGCGCGCGCGCCTGAAAAAATCGCTGTCGGCGGCCAACCTGGCCAGCGAAGCGATGGAGCTGCAGCAGCTGCTGCGCGACGGGCCGCGCAAGCTTTCCGACATCATGGCGCTGCTGGCCGAGAACCGCCTGCAGATGAAGGTGACCGGGCTGGAAGAGTCGCGGTTGATGGAAAACCTGCAGAAGATCGCCAACCGCGTGGCGGCCGGCATCATCAGTGCGGCACTCATCATGGCCGCGTCGCTGATGATGAAGCTGGAGACCGGCTGGCACGTGTTCGGCTACCCCGCCATTGCCCTGCTGTTGATGCTGATCGGCGTGGTGCTGGGCCTGGGAATCGTTACCAGCGCACTGCTGTTCGATCGCCGTGCACGCGCACGCGAAGAACGCGGGCATCGCTGAAGCGGGCACTGCGTGCGCCGTCTTAATGAAATCGCGTAGCTGTTTTCACGCTGGTTTTACCAATTCGGCGCGATTTCACATCATGTAACGAACAAACATTTCAGTCAGGTTCGCGCAGGCATGATCGGGTCATCGACCTGTCATGTGTGTGTGCTTGCGGCAGCGTCGGTCGAATGGACACGCGTCGGTACGACGTCCATCACCACCACCCCGTCACTGCCGAAGCTGCCTATGCTCTGGATTCTGCTGCTGTCGCTGTTGCTGCTGGCCTGGTTGTTCCTCGCGTCCGATAAGTGGGTGTGGTGGAAGGCGGCCTTGTTCTCGCTGCTGCTGCTGTCGCTCAGTGCCTGGTGGCTGATCGACAAGCTGTCCGGCGATGGCCTCAATGCCGCCACCCTGTACCATCTGGGTGCGGACATGGAAGGCGCCGGCGTCGCGGACTTCAAGGGCTACATCGCCGGCTTCGTGGTGCTGGCACTGGTCTCGCTGCTGCCGCTGCTGGCGACCCGGGTGAAGCGCTTCCGCCGCCACGGCCGCGGTGCAGCGTGGTTCGCAGGCTTTGCCGTGGTGTGGATGGCAACGATCTTCGTCAGCCCGCTGGCGCGCGATGGGCAGCGCCTGTACCAGCAGTTGCGCCCGGTCGATTTCGCACGCATCGCCCCCGAATACCAGGTGCCCACGCAGCCGCTGCAACGCCCGCGCAACGTGGTGTGGATCTATGGCGAGAGCCTGGAACGCACCTATCTGGACGAGAACGTGTTCCCGGGCCTGATGCCCAACATCAATCGCCTGGCCAGCCAAGCGTTGGATGTGCGCGGCCTGGCCTCGGCCGAAGGCAGCGGCTGGACCATTGCTGGCCTGGTGTCGTCGATGTGCGGCGTGCCGCTGACCACCTCGCCGGGCGATGAGAACAGCATGGACCGCATGGGCAGCTTCCTGCCCAAGGCCGTGTGCCTGGGCGATTACCTGAAGCAGCAGGGTTACACCAACCACTACCTGGGGGGTGCCAACGGCCGCTTCGCCGGCAAGGGCCAGTTCCTGGCCAGCCACGGCTTCGACGAAGTGCACGATCTGGACTGGTTCAAGCAGCAGAAGAAGATCGGCCGCGTGCATTACTCGCCGTGGGGCGTGCATGACGATGTGCTGCTGGATACCGCCTACCAGCGCTTCGAACAGCTCTCGCGCAAGGGCGAGCCGTTCATGCTGACCACGCTGACCATGGATACCCATCACCCGGCCGGGCACCTGCCGGTGGCCTGCAAGGGCCAGCGTTACCAGAGCCAGTACGGCAACATCAACATGCTCAATGCGCTGAAGTGCAGCGATCGGTTGATCTCGCAGCTGGTGCAGCGCATCCAGGCCAGCCCGTATGGAAAGGACACGCTGATCGTGATCGCCTCCGATCACCTGGCCATGCCCAATGACCTGAGCCACATCCTGACCCGGCAGAAGCGCGAGAACCTGCTGCTGTTCCTGGGCGATGGCATTGCCCCGCGCCAGCTGGCCACCGACGCCGGCACCACGCTGGATTCGGGCGCCACCCTGCTCAGCCTGCTGGACCCGAACCTGAAGACCATGGGCTTTGGCCGCTCGCTGATCGACACCGAGCGTGCGCCGAGCGCCAGCGTGGCCACCCGCCGCGATGGCGGCCGCGACTACCCGCAGTACCTGGCCTTCGCCCGTTCGCTGTGGCTGGGCGAGCCCACCCGCGAACTGAAGATCGATGGCGATGACCAGGTAGTGGTGGGCCTGCAGCAGGTGCAGCCGCCGGTGCTGCTGGAGTACGACAAGGATTGGGCGTTGAAGTCGGTGTATCTGGAAAACACCTCGCGCCAGTTCGACGATGCCGACCCGGACAACACGCTGGCCTACGTGGACCGCTGCACGGCATTCGAGGACGGTTCGGCCGACGGCGACTGGTGCGCGCTGCTGGTGAACCGCGACAACGGCATCAAGCTGTACCGCGACGACGATCTGCGCGGTGGCATTGCCGTGGACGCGCCGCTGGACGCCTTCCAGGGCCCGCGCCCGAGCGTGCGCCAGGCGCACATGATCACCCAGAAGGGCCGCCGCACCCGCGCAGGGCAGTACATGCTGCAGCTGGTGGCGAGCACGCGCCCGGACCGCGGTTTCTGGATCGAAGCGGTGTCGTCGCAGCGCAAGGTGGTGCTGGCCCAGCAGTGGGTGCAGCCCGATGCCGACGGCAAGATCAACGTCTCCTTCGGCCTGGACCACGAAGTGGACGATCTGGAGATCCGCGCGTGGTTGAACCATGCCGAGAAACTGGCCGTGGATACCTTCGCCCTGGTGCCCTCGCGCGGCAGACCCCGGGGATAAGGGGGCTTCGGCAGGGCTGCGCCCTGCACCTGCTCGATGCAACGGCAACGGCAACGTCAAAAGCGGGTATTGCGTGGGGTGGCGGGGCGGTGTGGGCTTGCAGGACACGCCGCAAGTACGTCCCTGTAGGCTCGTAGGCGCCATCCATGGCGCCTGCGGTCCTGCAAGCCCACACCGCCCCACCTCTGACAGTGCCCCGCGGCTGTAGGTAGGTGTCGACCTTGGTCGACACATCTGTCAGAAATCGAAATTCATCTGGGGTCAGAGCCCGTTGCGCAGCAACGGGATCCGACCCCGGTGCGTTCCGACAGATCGCGGCCAACTGTCGAAGGCGGGGTGGGTCCGGTTGCGGGGGTGTCCGCAACCGGACCCACCCCGCCAACCCACGGAATGTGCGCTGTTGCTGTTGCTTCAGTCGAGCAAGCTCGACTCTACAGCGGGTGCAGGGCTGCAAGCCCTGCAAACAAGAACGCCCCTACTCCGCTGGGGTGTCGCGTACCAGGTGGATGTCGGTCGGGGTGGACAGCGGAATATCCCGTTCGGCCAGGATCTGCAGCAGGCTGAAATACAGATCGCTGCGCGTGCCATACACCTGCCGCGGGCTGGCCACGTAGGCGAAGCTGTTGAACGTGATCTGCCCGCCGGCAATGCTGTCGATGTACACCGACGGCGCCGGCTGCTGCAGCACCGATTGGTGCGCACCATAGGCGTCCAGCAGCGCCTGCCGCAGGCCCGCCACATCGGTACTGGTGGGCACCGCGAACTGGATCTGGATGCGGCCCTGGTTGTTGCCCATCGTCATGTTGCGGATCGTCTTGGTGATCAACTCCGAATTCGGCACGATCAGCGTGGACTTGTCGCCCACCTGGATCTCGGTCGAACGCACGTTGATGCGGCGGATATCGCCCTCCTGGTCCCCCAGCTTCACCCAGTCGCCAATCTTCACCGGCCGCTCGGCCAGCAGGATCAGACCGGACACGAAGTTCTGGATGATCGCCTGCAGGCCAAAACCAATACCCACCGACAGCGCGCTGACCAGCAGCGCCAGGTTCTTCAGGTTCAGGCCCATCGCGGTCAGCGCCCACAGGCCCACCAGGATGATGCCCACGTAACCGGCAATCGTGCTGATCGAATTGCGCGCGCCCAGGTCCAGCTCGGTCTTGGGCAGGTAGGTGTCGGTCAGCCAGCGCTGCATCAGCTGGGTCAACCCCATGCCCACCAGCAGCACCAGCACACCGGTGATGATGCGGCCCGGCTGCAGCGTCAGGTCCTTGTTGATCACGATGCCGTTGGCCAGCGAACCGATGCGCTCGACGATCGAACCGATGTTGCCGAACGGCGCCGCCAGCGCCAGCAGCGCGATCAGCACCACCAGGGTGCGCAGCATCGCAGACAGCAGCACGCCGGCCTGTTCCAGCCGCGACACACTCAGGCCGGTGCTGAGCAGGATGGTCTGGCCCACTTTGCTGTCGGCATTCAGCAGCCACGTGCAGAAGTCATCGACGAACTTGAACAGCAACATGGCGGCCATCACCACGATGGTGCCGCCGATCAGTTGCTGGTTCACGAACTTGGCGAAGTTCACGTAGCCCAGCAGGGTGGCGATGATCGCGGCCACCACCGCCGCATTGCCAGCCACGCGGGCCAGCACCAGCCAACTGCCGCGCCGCACCGGCGTGGCCACGGTCTGCCCGTCGGCCTGCGCTTCCAGCTTCGCTTCGGCCTCGGCGGTCTGCCGCCGGTGCAGCCGCGCCAGGGTCACCAGCATGGCCATGATCAGGCCCAGGTAGGTCAGGGCGATCACACCGTCCAGCGCAACGGTGGTTACATCGCTGGTGCGCGTGGCACGGTCGATGGCCACCAGCACCGTGCTCAGCCAGGCCAGCGCCGCGGCGCCCCAGGCGTACTTGCGCAGCTTCAGCGCCGCGGTGTCATCCAGGTTCAACAAACGCCACGAGGGGCGTGTGGGCACCAGCAGGCAGGCACTGAGTGCGGCGATGAAGGCCGCAGCGAAGGTGGCGTGCTGCACGCCTTCGGCCACGGTCTGCAGGCGCGGAGCGATGGCGCCGATAGCATTGAGCGAGGCAATGAACACCGCCACCGCGTATCCCGGCAGCAGGGTGCCCACCAGCAGCAGCCACATGGCCAGGCCGGAACGGCGCAGCCGCCCATCAGGGGCGCGTTCGGACGCGGCGAAACGCCGGCCCAGCGCGCGCAGCCACAGGCGCAGCGGAAACATCATCACCACCGCGGCCAGCAGGCCCAGCAGGGGCGTGCTCCAGCCTTCCTTGCGCAGGGCAGCGGCCAGGGTATCGCGGCCCTGTTCGGCCAGCGGCATCACCCGGGCAACATCGATCGGCAGCTGCTTGGCGACCTTGCGCCACAGCGAGGGCGCGAGCGGCGAATCCACCTTCTGGCCCAGTTCCTCGGTGCGCTGCGCGGTGCGCTGCTTGTCGATATCGGCGGCCAACTGCCCCGCCCGCACGGCGCTGGCCTTGGCCTGGGCGATGGACGCAGCGAGCGCATCGCGCTGGCGGGTCAGGTTGCGGCGCTGTGCGGCCAGCTCGGGCAGTTCGGTGGTGCCGTCGGGCACCGGGCCAAGCTGGGTCAGCTGCTCGTCCAGCTGGTCCTTCTGCGGCTGCAGGCTCTTGTCCAGCGCCTCGGCATCGCGACGCGCCTGCGACGCGGTTTCGGACAGCATTGCCAGCGTTTCGATGGCGTCGGCGGCATCGCGCTTGCGCTCCACATCCTTCAGGCTGGCTTCGATGTTGGCCAGCTGCTGCTTCGGCGTGGGGTCGTCATCCTGGGCCAGCACCGGCGCAGCCAGCAGCAGCGCACCACACAGCAGCAGCAACAGCGACGGGCCACGTTTCAGGATCGTTCGGAAGAAGGAAAGCAAGCCAGCCACACCGGTTCGCGCGGACCACCGCGCCTGCGCGCGACTATACGGCACGGGGGGTAACGCCTGCGTAGAGTCGAGCCTGCTCGACTAACGGGATGGTTGGCACCGCGCGAAGAGCAGTCGAGCAAGCTCGACTGTACCGCCCCGCGCAGCCCGCCCCTTCGTAGAGTCGAGCTTGCTCGACTGTCGGGGTGTTCGGCGCCGCGCCTTCAGTACTTCAACCGCAGCTCTTCCACCTGCGGCTGCTGCGCGGCATACCAGTCCTGGAACTCTTCTTCGGTGATCTCATCGGGCGCGTACACCGCGATCGGGTGCCAAGGGTGGTCGGTAGGCAGCGGCTGCCGCGGGCCCGCACGCAGGCTGTAGCTCACGCCCTGGTAGTCCACCAGATCATCGACCTGCGGCCACTGCTCGCGCGCGAACGCGGTTTCACTCTTCAACAGAATCACCTGGTACATCGGCACCTCCACGGCCTTGAAATCGAAAAAACAACCGGCGCTGGCCGCAGCATACCGCCGTGGCCGGCAACCCACCTGCACCGCCACGGCGACGCAATGTTCTGGACACCACCCTCGCCCCGGCTTCACCCGGCCGTGGCAGCCGCGTCGGCAAGGTGGGGAACCGCTCGCAACCCCGCACGACCATGACCGACCTGGCCCCGCTGAAGACCGTCACCGACCTCAAGCTGCCCCGCTACCTGGGCACCTGGTACGAGATCGCCCGCCTGCCCATGCGCCACGAGCCGGACGGCTGCACCGATGTCTCGGCGCACTACCGCCTGCTGGACAACGGCAACGTGGGGGTGACCAACCGCTGCCGCATGGACGGCGAGGTGGAAGAAGCCACCGGTGAGGCCTGCGCCGTGGACAACGACAGCGCGCGCCTGGAGGTCAGCTTCCTGCCCAAGGGCCTGCGCTGGCTGCCGTTCGCCAAGGGCGACTATTGGGTCATCCAGGTCGCCCCGGACTACAGCGTCGCCCTGGTCGGCAGCCCCGACCGCAACTACCTGTGGCTGTTGTCCCGCCAGCCGCAGCTCGATGCCACCGTGCGCGACCATTATCTGGCCACCGCGCAGCAGCAGGGCTTCGATCTGTCCGAACTGATCCACACCCCGCACACCGGTCACCCCACTGCCTGAGCCCCGGCCTCCATGGACCTGAAGAGTGGCTACCCGTGGTGGGCCGTGCGCAACGGCCTGCTGCATGCGTTCCCGCCGCTGCAGCAGGACCTGCAATGCGATGTGTTGGTAGTGGGCGGCGGCGTGACCGGTGCGCTGATCGCCGATGAACTGTGCGGCCACGGACACGATGTGGCCGTGATCGAACAGCGCGACATCGGCTGGGGCAGCACCTCGGCCAGCACCGCGCTGCTGCAGTACGAGATCGATACCCATCTGCTGGAACTGGCCGAGCAGTACGGTGCGGACGCGGCCACCCTGGCCTACCGGGCCTGTGCCGAAGCGCTGCCTGCCCTGCGCGACGCCGCCCGCGGCCTGCGTGGCGTGGATTTCCAGCGCATGGGCAGCCTGTACCTGGCCAGCCGCAGCCGCGACGTGCCACGCCTGATGGCCGAGGGCGATGCACGCCGCAGCGCCGGCCTGGATGCCCGCTGGCAGACCCCGCAGCGCCTGCGCGAGCAGTTCGGGGTGGACGCCGGGGGCGGCCTGCTGACCCGGCAGGCCGCGCGGGTCGATCCTTACGCACTGACCTATGGGCTGCTGCAGCGCCTGCAGCGGCGCGGCTGCGGTGTGTATGACCGCACCGTGCTGGAGGCCCTGCAGCCCGGCCCGCGCGGCGTGACCGCGCGCACCGCCGCGGGCGCGGTCATCAAGGCGCGCCATGTGGTGCTGGCCATGGGCTACGCCACCCAGCACTGGCTGAAGCCACGGGTGGCGCGCAACCGCAGCAGCTACGCCTTCATCACCGACCCCATCGATGCGCAGGTGCTGGGGCCCCTGCAGCAGACCATGGTGTGGGAAAGCGCGCGGCCGTATCTGTACCTGCGTGCCACCGGCGAAGGGCGCCTGCTGGTGGGTGGGCTGGACGATGCCATCGACGTGCCTGCGCGCCGCGACCGCCGCGTGCAGGGCAAGGCCAGGCAGCTGATGAAGCAGCTGCTGCACTGGTTCCCCCAGCTGCAGCCCACCCCGGCCTTCTCGTGGGCGGGTACGTTCGCCGAAACGGCCGACGGCCTGCCGTTCTTCGGCCCGCACGCGCAGTGGGGGCCACGGGTGCATTTCGCCATGGCCTACGGTGGTAACGGCATTACCTATTCGATGATAGGCGCCGGGTTGCTGCGCGCCGGGGTGGAGCGGCGGCGGCACCCGCTGCAGGGCCTGTTCGGGTTCGAACGGCTGGCGTGACGCCCGCCTTTCGTAGAGTCGAGCTTGCTCGACTGCTTCTGCCAAGGGCAGTCGAGCATGGCTCGACTCTACAACGGCGGCGGTCGCTCGACTCTACGGGGCGGCTACAGGCATCATTCAAGCAACGCCTGCTAGCGTCGGCCTGTACCGCCGCGTGTTGCGCGGCCCCTTGCGTTGGAGCGTCGTGATGATCCGCCCCCTGTCCCTGCTGCTGTGCCTGGCCGCCCTACCGGGCGCCGCGCTTGCCCAGTCCGCTGCCGGCGCCACCGCGCCGCAGGCCTCGGGCCTGGACCTGTCGGTGCCGCAGGCGCCGATGCGCTATCTGAACGACCCGTCCCTGCCGCAGGACCCGCCCGGCACCTATTACGGTGACAAGAGCGGCCCGCGCGTACACGACGATGCGAAGATCGCCGATGTGCAGGACGACAAGCTGAAGGTGTCCGGCAGCTTCACCACCGGCATCGGCTATTCGAAGAATGGCGGCAACAGCCACTACAACGCCGCCACCCTGAACCTGAGCAAGAACTACACCACCGATGAGGGCAAGACCCACGGGGTCAACGTCAACATCCATGTAAGCGAAGGCAAGGGACCGGGTTTCTTCGGTCCCTATGGCGGCGGTTACTACGGCGGGGGCCCGGGCTACTGGGATTACCCGCCGCTGTACGGCTGGTAAGCGGATGACCCGGCAGGTGTCGACCTGGGTCGACACGCTCTGCCGACCAAGGTCGGCAGCTACCAAAGCCGATTGCCCGGTAGGTGTCGACCTTGGTCGACACGCTCTGCCGACCAAGGTCGGCATCTACCAACGCTCGGTCAATCCAGCCAGCCATCGCGCTCGCTGTGCAGGATGCGGCCGTCGTAACCGCTCAGGCGCACTTCCACCTTCTGGTTGCGGGCGTTACGCGCTTCCAGCGACCAGGTCGCGCCATCACGTTCCAGCGAATGGATCTCGCGCAGGCCCTGCGCCTGTGCCTTGGCCAGCACCTGTTCGGTGCCCAGCAGCGCACGGCCGTTGTGCTCATCGAAGATTTCGCCGGTCTTGGCATCCACGTAGACTTCGCTGAAACGGCCATCGGCACGGCTCACGTCGGCTTCCCACAGGCCGTCATCACGCTCGATCTCGTGAATCTGGGTGTAGCCAGCCTTGCGCAGGGTCTGTTCAACCTGGGCGATGCCCAGCGGGGCAGCCTGCGCGGCGGGGGCCAGGGCGAGTGCGGCCACGGTGGCCAGGGTGAGGGACTTCAGCATGGGGGTTCTCCTGTTGGGGCCGGACCAGCCCGGCAACATCAGCTTGCCCACGCCGCCTAACAGCCCCTTAGCCGCGCCTGTTAGTCGATGGTTAGCCAGCGCTGGCACACTCGCGCCATCCTCCTCCACATGTCGCATTTGGCCTTGAACGTCTTCCCCGCCCTGTCCCTGCTGCTGGCCCTGGCCAGCGCCCCCGTTGCCGCCGGGCCCAGCCAGGACCCGGAACAGCAGGTGGCGCGCCGCGCGGTGCAGCAGGGTCGCTACGTGCCGCTGGAAAGCGTGGTGCGCGATGCGCTGAAGCGCCATGCGGGGCAACTGCTGGAAGTGGAGCTGGACGACGGCGTGTACGAGGTCGAGATCCTGCGTGCCGACGGCGTGGTGGTGGAGCTGGACTATGATGCGCGCACCGGCAAGCTGCTGAAGACGGAGCTGGACGACTGATGCGCATCCTGCTGGCCGAGGACGACGAGGCGCTCGCACAGCGCCTGCAGCCGCTGCTGGAGCAGGCCGGCTACGTGGTGCAGGCGGTGGCCGATGGCCGCCAGGCCGAAGAGATCGGCCAGGTGGACGATATCCAGGCCGCCATCGTCGATCTGGGCCTGCCCGGCCTGGACGGCCTGAGCGTGATCGAGCGCTGGCGCAGCAATGGCCGCACGTTCCCGGTGCTGGTGCTGACCGCACGCGGGCGCTGGCACGACAAGCTGGCCGGTTTCGACGCCGGTGCCGATGACTACCTGACCAAACCCTTCCAGGCCGACGAACTGGTCCTGCGCCTGCGCGCTCTGATCCGCCGCAGCCATGGCCACGCCAGCCCGCGCCTGCAATGCGGCCCACTGCAGCTGGACGTCAATGCCGGGCGCTTCGAGCTGGACGGCGCCGCGCTGGCGCTCAGCCCGCAGGAATTCCGCCTGCTGAGCTGCTTCATCCACCACAGCGGCCAGGTGATCGGCCGTGATCGCCTGGGCGAACACGTGTTCGACGGCGGGCTGGACCCCGATTCCAACGCGCTGGACGTGCTGCTGGGTCGGGTGCGGCGCAAGCTGGGGGTAGACCTGATCCAGACCGTGCGCGGCCAGGGCTGGCGGCTGGCGCCACCATGAGCGGGCAACCCTCGCTGCGCCGCCGCCTGCTGCTGGCCGGTGGCGTGGGCCTGCTGCTGGTCTCGGTGCTGGCCAGCGCGCTGCTGGGCGAGCTGTACCAGCGCAGCGCGCGCGACCGCCTGGACCAGGAACTGCAGCAGGACATGCTGACCCTGCTGTCGCAGGCAGAAATCGGCGCCGACGGCCAACTGCACCTGCGCCAGGAACCCAACGATGCGCGCTTCCAGCGGGTGTTTTCCGGTGCCTACTGGCAGGTGGCCGATGAAGCCGGCAAGGTGCTGCTGCAGTCGCGTTCGTTGTGGGATGAAACGCTGCCGGTTTCCGCCACAGGCCCGGCCACGCGCGACCTGCCCGGGCCCTTGCAGCAGTCGCTGCGCGCGCGCGTGCAGCAGGTGCGCCTGCCGCGCGCCCGTGGCCCATACCTGGCCGTGGTGGCCACTGATCGCAGTGCACTGGATGCCGACGTGGCGACGTTCCGCCAGCGCACCGCCATCGCGCTGGCCATCCTGGTGGCGGCGTGGCTGGCCGTGCTGGCCAGCCAGGTGCACTTCGGCCTGCGCCCGCTGCAGCGTCTGGGCGCACAGTTGGAACGCGTGCGCCGCGGTGAGGCACAGCAGATCGATAGCACCGGCCTGGGTGCGGAAATCGCGCCGCTGGGCGAAGAACTCAACACCCTGCTGGACCACCAGCAGCGCATGGTGGCGCGCGCGCGCACCAGCGCACAGGATCTGGCACACGCGCTGAAGACACCGCTGAGCGTGCTGGCGGCCGAAGCGGACGGCGACGGCCACGATTGGCGCGACACCCTGCGCGAACAGGGCGCACGCATGCAGGCCAGCGTGGACCGCTACCTGGCCGCGGGCATCAGTGCCGACCACCGCCAACGCACTGAGGTGGCACCGGTGGTGCAGGCGCTGTGTGGCCTGATGACACGCGTGCACGGCGAACGGGGTGTGGTCTTCGTTGCCGAGGCGATGGCACCGGCACTGCGCTTCGCCGGCGCGGGCGAAGACCTGGAAGAAATGCTGGGCAACCTGCTGGACAACGCGGGCAAGTGGGCCACGCAGCAGGTGCGCGTTACCGCAGTGGCCGAAGACGGGCAACTGCGCATCGACGTACGCGACGACGGCCCGGGCTTGGCCGCCGAGGCGCTGGCGCGGGTGACCGAGCGCGGCGTGCGCCTGGATGAGCGCGCCGGCAGCAGCGGCCTGGGGCTGGCGATCGTGGGCGATATTGCCGCCAGTTATGGCGGACGTTTGGCGTTGCAGAACGCAGAGCCGGGGTTGCGGGCCACGTTGTGGTTGCCGGCGGGGTGACACCCCGCCGCGCCCGTGCCCGGTAGGTGTCGACCTTGGTCGACACACCATGCCGACCAAGGTCGGCATCTACCAAAGCAGCGCAATGGCCCGGCCCACGATCGGTAGGTGTCGACCGTGGTCGACACGCCATGCCGACCAAGGTCGGCATCTACCAAAGCAATGCGACGGCCCCGCCCACGCATGGAACCGCGTTGGCCGTCAGCGGTGGTGCATCCACCAGCAATCAATGGCGTCCAGCACGATGTGGATCACCAGCCCAATGCCCACCAGCCGGGTTTTCTTCGGCACGCACAGGCCTGCATAGACGGCGATGGCCGGTGCGGTGTGCAGTGGGTGGAAACCGATGCTGCAGCGGTTCGGCGCGTAGATCGGGTCGGCCAGCAGATGGTCCAGGTCGATGATCCAGCCCAGCAGCATCAGCAGCCACGCCGACGCAAAACGCTTGCGCCAGAACAGCCATGCCAGCAGGGCTGGCACGGCGGCATGCAGGAACAGATGGAAGATCGCGCGCGCGCTCATCAGGACAGGTAGCGCCGGGCCAGGCCCGGCGTTCCCATGAACATCACACCAGCGGTTCGTCGGACAGATAGGTGTATCCGGTCAGGCCCGCTTCCAGCGCTTCGGCCAGTTCCTGCGCACGTTCCGGCGACAGATCGGCCGCGGCCACGCGCTGGGCGTAGGCCGCGCGCAGGTCATCCAGCTTGTAGCCCACGTAGTCCAGCATCACGTCGGTGGTATCACCGCGGCGCTGCTGGGTGATCGCGTAGCCATCGGCATCGGCCACCACTTCCACTGCGTCGGTATCGCCGAACAGGTTGTGGATGTCACCCAGGATTTCCTGGTAGGCACCGACCATGAAGAAACCGATGCGATAGCTTTCGCCGTGCTTGATCGCGTGCAGCGGCAGCGAGGTGTCCAGGCTTTCGTTCTCGACATAGGTCTTCACCATGCCGTCCGAATCGCAGGTCATGTCGGCGATGATGCCGCGGCGGTCCGGCGTTTCGTTCAGGCGCTCGATCGGCACGATCGGGAACACCTGGTCGATCGCCCAGGCATCGGGAATCGATTCGAACACGCTGAAGTTGACGAAATACTTGTCCACCAGGCGCTCGTTCAGTTCGTCCAGCGCCGGGCGGTGGCTCTTTTCGTCGTAGCTCAGGCGCGCACGCACGCCGTGGGCGATGGCGTAGAACAGATCGTCGATGCGCGCACGCTGCGGCAGGTCGATCTGGCCCAGCGCGTAGCTGGCCAGGCCTTCGGCATGGAAATGCTGCGCTTCCTGGAACAGTTCCACCGCCGGGCGCACGTCCAGTTCCTCGTGGATCTCGCGCAGGTGGCGGATAGAGGCCGGCTCGTCGTCGTGTGCGTCGGGCACGCGGCCTTCCTGCGCCTGCTCCACTTCGGAGACGTTGGCGATCAGCACCGCGTGGTGTGCGGTCATCGCGCGGCCGCACTCGGTCACGATGCGCGGCGGGGTCAGGCCGTGTTCTTCGCAGGCATTGGCCAGCGGCTGCACGATGTTGCTGGCGTAGGAATGCAGCCCGTAGTTGATCGAGCAGAAGCTGCGCGAACGGGTGCCTTCGTAATCCACGCCCAGGCCGCCGCCCACGTCCACGTGGGTGATCTTCGCGCCCAGCTGCGACAGCTCGACGAAGTAGCGGGTGGCCTCGCGCATGCCATTGGCGATGTCGCGCACGTTGGAAATCTGCGAGCCCATGTGGAAATGCAGCAGGCTCAGGCAGTCGGCGTATTCGGTATCGCGCAGCGACTTCCACAGGTCCAGCAGCTGGCGCGGGGACAGGCCGAACTTGGCCTTGTCGCCACCGCTGTTCTGCCACTTGCCGGCGCCCAGCGAGGCCAGGCGCATGCGCACGCCCAGGCCTGGCTTCACGTCCAGCGCCTTGGATTCCTCCAGCACCAGCTTCAGCTCGGACGGCTTCTCGATGACGATGAAGGTCTGCAGGCCCAGCTTGCGGCCGATCAGGGCCAAGCGGATGTACTCGCGGTCCTTGTAGCCGTTGCAGACGATCAGGCCACCCGGGCGCGACAGCGCCAGCACGGCCATCAGTTCGGGCTTGCTGCCCGCTTCCAGGCCGAAGCCCTCGCCGTGGTGGCTGGCCAGAGTGCCGGCCACGCCGCGGTGCTGGTTCACCTTGATCGGGTACACGGCGGTGTAGCCGCCGGTGTAATCCCAGTCCTGCTGGGCCTGGGCGAAGGCCGCCTGCAGCTTGCCCAGGCGCTGGCCCAGAATGTCCGGGAAGCGCACCAGCAGCGGCAGCTTGGCGCCGCCTTCACGCGCGGCGTCCACCACCTTGGGCAGCGATACCACCGGGCCGTCCGCCCCGGTCGGTCTCACCACCATGTGCCCGGCCTGATCCACATCGAAATAACCATCCGCCCAATGCGGGATCGAGTAGGTCTTGCGGGCTTGGTCGAGGGACCAATCGGTCATTGCAGTCGGCCTTGTTGGCAATAAAAGGGGGGGCATGATAACGCCTATATGCCCACAGGTTCGTTATCATGCGCGCCCGCGCCCGTGGCAGGTCTGAACCTGAACGGGCCGATCCGTCCGGAAGCGAGGCACCCCGCCGTCAGCCCGGCTCCATCCCCTCCGAACAGGACCGTATCTCCATGACTGACAGCAGCAACTGGTACATCGAACACTTCGAACGCACTGGCTCGGCCATCGGCTACCGCATCACCGGCAAGCTGGACGAAGTGCAGTCGCCGTTCCAGAAGATCGAAATCTTCCAGACCACCGACTGGGGCAACCTGATGACCATCGACGGGGCCATCATGCTGACCAGCAAGGACAACTTCTTCTACCACGAGATGATCAGCCACCCGGTGCTGTTCACCCACGCCGCGCCCAAGCGCGTGGTCATCATCGGTGGCGGCGACTGCGGCACCCTGCGCGAAGTGCTCAAGCACAGCGGCGTGGAGAGCGTGACCCAGTGCGATATCGACGAGCAGGTCACCGTGATGGCGCGCAAGCACTTCCCGGAACTGTGCGATTCCAACGATGACGCCCGTGCCGAGCTGCTGTTCGACGACGGCGTGGCCTACATGGCCAACTGCCCGGCCGGCAGCGTTGACGTGGTGATCGTCGATTCCACCGACCCGGTGGGCCCGGGCGAAGGTCTGTTCAACAAGGCCTTCTACGAAAGCTGCTTCAAGGCCCTGAAGGACGACGGCATCCTGGTGCAGCAGTCCGAATCGCCGCTGATGCAGCTGGACCTGATCAACGAAATGCGCACGGAAATGGGCAAGGCCGGCTTCGGCTCGTTCAAGACCCTGCCGTTCCCGCAGCCGTGCTACCCCACCGGCTGGTGGAGCGTGACCATGGCCCGCAAGGGCGAGAGCGGTTTCGACTTCCGCCAGGCCGATTCGGCCGCCAAGACCTTCAACACGTTGTATTACACCGCCGCGCTGCACACCGGCGTGCTGGTGACCCCGCCGTTCGTGCAGGCCGCACTGAAGGGTTGATCCAAACAAAAACCCGCGCTGGCGACAGCGCGGGTTTTTTGTTTCTGTAGAGTCGAGCCATGCTCGACTGCTCTTGCACCCCGCCGTAGAGCAGTCGAGCATGGCTCGACTCTACAAAGGCGTTCGCTCAGATCGCCCAGATACCGGCAATCACGGCCACCACCAGGCCCCACTTGATCACCTGGTAGGCCACCACGCTGCGTTCGCGCAGTGCCTTGGCCTTCAGGCGCACCTTGTACAGGCCACCGAAGGCCTTGTTCACGCCACCGGTCGGGTCACCGGGAAGGTTCGGCGATGCACCGCCGGCCAGCAACGTGGCCGCCACCGCGCGGTTGAACAGGCCCGGCAGGCCGAAGCGCAGCGGGCGGGCGATATCGCAGAACAGAATCACCCGGTCCTGCTCGGTCTCGTTGTGCGCATGGTGGATGTAGGTCTCGTCGAACATCATCCACTCGCCATCGCGCCAGCTCTTCTTCACCCCGTCCACCACGATGTAGCAGCCATCGTCGTTGGGCGTGCTCAGGCCCAGGTGCAGGCGCAGCGAACCGGCAAACGGGTCGCGGTGCGGGCGCAGTTCACTGCCCGGCGGCAGCTGCGCGAACATCGCCGCACGCACATCGGGAATCGATTCGATCAGCGCCACGGTCTTCGGGCACATGGCCTTTGCCGACGGGTGCGACGGGCCGTACCACTTCAGGTAGAAGCGCTTCCAGCCACGGCGGAAGAACGAATTGAATCCAGCATCGTTGTAGCTGCTGGAGGCGGCGATCTTCTGCGCATCGCGCAGCGCCAGCGCCTCATCGCGGATCACCTGCCAGTTCTGGCGCAGCGGTTCCAGCTGCGGCAGCTCCTTGCCCGGGTCCAGGAACGGGGTGGTCGGCACCTTCGAGAACAGGTACATGATCACGTTGATCGGGGCCATGAAGCTGGAATGGTCCAGCAACTGGCGCGACCAGCGCGCGCGGACCTTGCCGCGGAAATGGATGTACAGCACGCAGGCCACGAACAGCGCTGCCAAGACAATCTTGATGATCAAAACACTTTCCTCCAGCCGCGGCCGGACAGGGAAACGGGGCGATGCAAGCGCGCGGCCAGCACCAGGTGGGAACGCGGCAGGGGACGGGGACGTGCCGGATGGGGGCGGCCGCCGATGTCGCGGGTCAACAGCTTATGGTCGGCAGCGCGCGGGCCGGGGTCAAGCTGCCCGTGCGCCCGGTTCAGCATCACGTGGCTGAACGGCTGGCCTACACTTCCCGCATGCCTGCCCGTGCGACCGCCGATTACCCCGCCCTGAGCGCCCGCTACGCGGATTTCTTCCCCGGCCAGCCCATCGCTGCACCGCGCAGCGAAGCCTTCCGTTGGGCCGGTGGCACGCTGCGCCTGGACCGCCACGGCCCACGCCAGGCGCCACTGACGGTGGTGCTGGTGCATGGCGCCGGCGGCTACGGCCGTATGTTCGCCCCGCTGGCCGCCGCCCTGGCCGACGCCGGCCACGAAGTGCTGGCGCCTGATCTGCCCGGCTACGGCCTGAGCCCGGCGCACTGGGCACAGGTGGACTACGCGGTCTGGAAGCGCGCCCTGCTGGCGCTGATCGACGCCGAGCACGCCCAGCGCGCGCGGCCGATCGTGCTGTTGGGCGCCAGCATTGGCGGCTACCTGGCGTACCTGGTGGCGGCCGAATCGCGCTGTGTGCGCGGTCTTGTTGCCACCACCCTGGCCGACCCGCGCGACCCGGTCGTGCAGGCCGCGCTGGTGCGGCAGCCGTGGATGCGCGCCCTGCTGCCGACGCTGCGGCCGCTCAGCCGACTGACCCGTGGCCTGCGCGTGCCGGTGCGCTGGTTCACCCACATGCAGCGCATGTCGCGCGATCCTGCCCTGACCGCCCTGGTCTGCGCCGATCCGCTGGGCGGCGGCAACCGGGTGCCGGTCGGCCTGCTGGCCTCGCTGTTCGGCACTCCCCCTGCACTGGAGCCCGAACAGTTCCAGCGCTGCCCCGTACTGATGCTGCACCCGGCCTGCGACGACTGGACCCCGGTGGCCATCAGCGACCGCTTCTACCAGCGCCTGGCCGCGCCCAAGCAGCGCGTGCTGCTGGACGGCTGCGGCCACTTCCCGGTGGAACAGCCGGGGCTGGACCAGCTACGCGATGCGCTGCTGCCGTTCCTGCAAGGCATTGATAGGTAAAGACCTATCGGGTAAGTGAGACGGAATTGTCCGAACCTGCGCGACGAACTGTTCCAACCACGACCCCGACATTTCTACGACAAACCGTGGAATAGCGAACTCGGCGGTACTAAAATTGTACTTAACGAAAGTTTAGCTAATCCCCCCAGTCGTACCGGTTCGCTTGACGCTCAGCGCCGCCCACCGGGTCGTCCGAGACCCCGCCACATGACTCTCTCTGCCTCCCCCTCCCCGTCCTGCGGCGATGACGCCGTGGCCCCGCTGCTGCTCAAGCGCGGCGATCGTTTCCTGGCCCCGGACGTCTACCGCACCTGCATGGACGGCCGCCCGGCCGTGGTGAAGGACTATTCCCGCTACCGCGGCACGCCCGTTTCGTTGATCGCGCGCCTGATGGTGCGCCGCGAAGCGCGCATGCTGCAGCGCCTGGGCGGATGGAAGCACGCCCCGGCCCTGCTGGGCACCCTGGGCGGCCTGGCGCTGGGCATGGAATTCATTCCCGGCCAGACCCTGAGCACCGCCCAGGCCGTGGGCAACGACGTGTTCGAACAGCTGCAGCACGCCCTCAGCCGCCTGCACGCCGCCGGCATCACCCACAACGACCTGCACGGCACCAATGTGGTGGTGAGCGCCGGCGTACCGGTGCTGCTGGACTTCACCTCGGCCTGGCGCGTACCGCGCTGGCTGCGCCGCAACCCGCTCAGCCGCCAGCTGAGCCGCAGCGACATGAAGAACCTGCTGAAGATGCGCCAGCGCGTGACCGGCCAGGCCCCGAGCGCCGCACAGGCCGCACTGGTGGCCGACCCGGGCTGGGTGTCCGCCGTGCGCCAGAGCTGGAAGCGGTTCTACAAGTGGGCCAAGCAGCGTTAAGCGCTGTTTGGCGGCCGGGTGGGTGCATGGCCTGGCGGTATTGAATGCGTGCCGGGATGGAATGCCTGACGGGGTGGAATACCTGACGGGGATGGAATGCGTGACGGGGTAGAGTCGACTGTTAGTCGACTGCTCTTCCCGCCCGTGACCGAAATGCCCGCGCTGCGCGCGTTAGTCGACTAACAGTCGACTCTACCCCGTCGCATTCCGGCATCCCGTCGCGTCGCGTCTGCGATACTCCTCGGCACGCCACTCGCAAGGACGCTGGGTATGCCGACACCGGAACACACCCGCCTGCTGACTGCAGCCGCCCGATCCATCCTGCGCCCATTGGGCTGCATGCAGAAAGGCCGTTCGCGCACTTGGCTTGACGACCACGGCTGGTGGGTCGGGGTGATCGAGTTCCAGCCCTCGGCATGGAGCAGGGGCAGCTATCTCAATGTCGGCGCGTGCTGGCTCTGGGAAGAGAAGGATTTCCTGTCCTTCGATGCCGGCTACCGCGTCGCCCCGTTCCAGCCCTTCACCGATACCGCCGAATTTACCGCGGTCGCACAGGCACTGGCCGAGCAGGCCGCCGCCGAGGTACTGGCCCTGCGTGACCGCTTCCCCACCCCGGGGCATGTGCGTGCACTGATGCGCCGTCACCCCAATCCACGCATCCGCGAACACATGCATGCCGGCATCACCGCCGGGCTGGCGGGCGCTTACGACGAGGGTCGCAGGCACTTCGCACTGGCCGCCGCAGAAACCGATCAGGCGCCCTGGGTCGATGCGCTGAAGCAATGCGGTGCCGAACTCGTGCCGCTGTTGCAAACTGGTGGCGGCTTCGAGGCAGAGATCGCCGCGATCGTGACGCGCACCCGCCGCGCACTCCGTCTGCCGGAGTGGCAGTCATCACCCCTCATTCCGCCGGGTTGATCGCACCGGAAGGGCACTTCGTCGCACATGGGTGTTCGCGCCAGCCGATCCCGGCTAGGGTCATCGCCTTCCACGCACAGGATTGCACCGAACCATGCGCCACTGGCTCCTACTCGCCCTGGCTACCCTGCCCTTCACCGCCGGCGCCATCGTCATCCGCAGCGATGTGGATGACAGCGCCTACCGCGTACCGGCCTCCGAATTCCCGGCCCTGGCCGACATGCCCGGCGAGGGCCACGGCGTCCTGATCGCGCCGCGCTGGGTAGTGACCGCCGCACATGCCGCGCCCATGGAAGGCATGGATGCCGAAGTGCAGATCAGCGGTCACCCGTACCGTGTCGAGCGCGTGTTCGTGCATCCCGGTTACCGACGCATGCCCGATGCGCTTGGCCAAGCGGCGCTGGCGTCAGGCAACCCCGGCCCCATCCATGCCTTCCTCGCCGCCTCCGATGACATTGCCCTGATCCAGCTGGCCGCACCGGTCAGCGACGTTGCGCCGGTTCGCCTCTATCGCGGCCAGGACGAAGCGGGAAAGGTGGCTGCCCTGGTCGGCAAGGGGGCCACGGGCACCGGCATGACCGGGCTGGCGCCGGGTGGATCGCACCGCGGCGTCCTGCGCCGCGCGGAAAACGCGGTGACCGGCGGCAATGATCGTTATCTCTGGTATCGATTCGACGGGCCCGGCGGCGGCCTGCCGCTGGAAGGCGTGCTCGGCAGCGGTGACAGCGGCAGCCCGTTGATGATCCGCGACGCTCAGGGCTGGCAGCTGATCGGCCTGGGTTCGTGGATCACCGCAGTGCCCGAGCATGCACTTGAAGCCGGCTACTACGGGCAAGTGGTGCACAACGTGCGCATTTCGCGCTATGCCGACTGGATCGACCGCGTGATGCGCACCGCGCCGTAGAGGTAAAGAGCAGTCGAGCAAGCTCGACTCTACGGCATAGGGGTCATGCATCCGGGCGCCGATACGTAGAGTCGAGCTTGCTCGACTGCAGCAGATGGCCGCCCACACCCCACTTACAGCGCGTCAGCGTCCAGCTCACCGGTGCGAATACGCACCACGCTGCCCAGGTCGTACACAAACACCTTGCCGTCGCCGATCTTGCCGGTGCCTGCCGCCTTCACGATGGATTCCACCACGGCCTCCACCTGGTCGTCGGTCACCGCCACTTCCAGCTTCACCTTCGGCAGGAAATCGACCACGTACTCGGCGCCGCGGTACAGCTCGGTATGGCCCTTCTGCCGCCCAAAGCCCTTCACCTCGGTTACCGTAATACCGGTCACCCCGCGCTCGGCCAGCGCTTCGCGCACGTCGTCGAGCTTGAACGGCTTGATTACCGCCATGACCATCTTCATCGCCAATCTCCTGTATTCCGGCGTGGAGGATAGCGCCTGAACGCGCCCGGTGCGAAACCGCCCACGCCTGTGCGGGCGACCGGCCCGGCAGTATCCTTGTGGCCTGCACCCGCCCGCACCCCGGAGTACCCCCATGATCGACCTGAACCAACTGGATGACCTTGCCCGCCGCCTGAGCGACCTGGTGCCGCCGGGCCTGCGCGAATCGCGCGAGGAACTGCAGGCCACCTTCAAGAGCGCGCTGCAGGCCGGCCTGGCCAAGCTGGACCTGGTCACCCGCGAAGAGTTTGAAGTGCAGCGTGCGGTGCTGTTGAAGACCCGCCAGAAGCTGGATGCGCTGGAAGCCACGGTGCGCGAACTGGAAGGGCGCGGCAGCGCGGAGTGAGAAATGGGGGCGCACTGCGCCTCGCGTTTTCAGCGCATTTTCGCGGATGGACCTTGCCATTCCCCCACGGAATTCACTCCTCGAACTTCGCAGCACCCAAGGCATGGCGATGTTCGCCGCTGCGGACCAGTTCATGGACGGTGTCCCGAATGGTTTCCATCCGAAGATCCTCCACGATGATCATGTCTTTTGACCAGAAAAATCTGCCGGCCAGGCATTCGCCGCTCGCTCTGTACCCGGCCATGATGGATTCAATGTTCCTCACCGTGAAGAAGGTCGATGTCCTCGCCTCGCCCTGAGGAAATCTCACGATCACATCGACGTTGTCATCGAGAACATCTGCAACCTCACCGAGAAGAACCACCTCGACGTCTTCCGTTCTATTTCCCATGGGTACCCTCACGCCGTCTCAGAATCTGCCCCGGTTCCGCCTGGAGCGCGGTGCCTGGCTCTGAATCCATGTGTAGCGGACCGGCAGCCTTGTCCGCAAGCCGTGCTGTCCTGTAGCGCATCCCAGAATCCCCCTAGCCCCGCCATCCGCAATCCCCGATGGTTTCCCACCCAGCGCTTCCCCCACCATCAAGCGCTCGCCCGCAGGAAACCACACATGAGCCTGGCACTGGTCCACAGCCGCGCCCGCGCCGGGGTCGATGCGCCACTGGTGCGCGTAGAAGTGCATCTGTCCGGCGGCTTGCCGGTCACCCAGATTGTCGGCCTGGCCGAAGCCAGCGTGCGCGAGTCGCGCGAGCGCGTGCGTGCGGCCCTGCTCTGCGCACGGTTCGATTTTCCACAGCGGCGCATCACCTTGAACCTGGCCCCGGCCGATCTGCCCAAGGAAGGCGGCCGCTACGATCTGGCCATCGCACTGGGCATCCTGGCTGCCAGCGGCCAGGTCGATCCGCAGGCGCTGCTGCAGTACGAATTCCTTGGCGAACTGGGCCTGACCGGTGAGCTGCGTCCGGTCAGTGGTGCGCTGCCTGCCGCAATTGCCGCCGCCGAAGCGGGCCGCATCCTGGTGGTGCCGCCCGGTAACGCCGCCGAGGCTGCGCTGGCCGAGCACGCCGATGTGCGCGTGGCCCGGACCCTGCTGGAATGCTGTGCGGGCCTGAGCAACCCGCGCCTGCTGCCACCGGTGCAGCGCGTGGACACCACGCCGCTGCCGCTGCCCGATCTGGCCGATGTGCGGGGGCAGGCGCATGCACGGCGGGCGTTGGAAGTGGCAGCCGCTGGCGGTCATCATCTGCTGCTGATCGGCAGCCCCGGCTGCGGCAAGACCCTGCTGGCCTCGCGCCTGCCCAGCCTGCTGCCCGATACCGACGAGGCCGAGGCGCTGCAGTTGGCTGCCATTGCATCGGTCAGTGGCGAAGGCCTGGACCCCCGGCGCTGGCGGCAGCGCCCCTTTCGATCCCCGCACCACAGCGCCAGCGCCGCCGCACTGGTGGGTGGCGGCTGTCATCCACAGTGATTAGCGCGACTCGACATTGATTGTCGCGACTGGCCGAAACGCGCGGAACCGAATCTCCTGCCGTAAGTCATTGATCCCACAGTGCGTGTCCGGATATGCAGACGGAAGACCGCCTCCGCACTGCCCATCATGACTGAATGCTAGGTTTTGACCTGCGCGGATTCGTTTAACACCCAGGCCCATTCGTCTGCATTGAATCGATGGGTCACAATCGCACTGCAGAGGTAGGATTGCGGCAGATCCCCCCAAGGGGCGCGGTGAAGGACAGGCTCATGAGCAGTCAGTTTTCGGTTGGCGAGCCCGCTCGGCGTGTTTTCGCCCGAATCGCGGACGTCTGGTCTCTAAGCGGAGAGGAGCAAGACGCCATTCTTGGACAACCTCTTGAATCCGCCTTTCGGCTCGACGGCGCCGCGGGCGGCATACAGGCTGAGACGCTGCAAAGAATCAGCTACCTGCTTGGGATATATCGTGCGCTGCACGCAATCTTTCCCAATGATGATCAGGCTGACAGTTGGATTCGCCGAGCTAACAAGGCTCCCCTGTTTGGCGGTCTGTCCGCGCTGGAGCTGATGTGCACAGGTCAAGTATGCGACCTAGCATCAGTTCGACAGTACTTGGACGCGCAAGGTCCGTTTGACCTGTAGGCGACAAATTCATAGTGCCCTACCAGTCCCTCCTGCCCTGCTGAACATCCAGCACTCTCCACGCAACTTATTGAGAGCTCGTGCGCCCATCTCGTCCCTCCCCCAAGGCCCGGCAAGTGCAGCTATGCCGCCCCAGCAAATGCAGTTCTTGGGTAGTTGATGGGAGATCACTTCCGACGTCTTTACGCCTTCTGAGCCACGGATCTTCCATGGATTGGTCTTGCCCCAGGTGAGGAGGATCTAGCTGCAGTCCTCTTGCATCCAGGCGCTAGTCTGATGATTCCACGATGAGCTTTGCCCTTTCGTACAGCTCATCAAAGGTCACGATGTCCGGAGAGAACAAGTGCCGCCTGTAGAGCTCAAAGCTGCGGAACTGATCCTCGTTGATGCCGAAATCCTTGACGAACTCAGCCAAAGATCCACATACGATAACGGAACGGGGGCGTGCTACAACCGCCTCTTCCCCGGTGGGATTGCCGTCCTTATCGCGCATCACAAGCAAGCGCTGGAACTGACGCTCCATTCCATCTACTGACATCAGGATCTGAGAAACGGCGCCCGTGAGCTCTTGCGAGGGCTGCCACGCGCCGGCGCGATAGCTTCCCCTAGCCAGCAGCGGAGTTCGGTGATGCTTGATCTCAACTAGGCACGCAGCGCTTATCCGCCCTCGCGTCCGCAGAAGGCCGTCGATACGTTTCCCGGGAGTAGCAACCGTCGATCCTGCTATTACCTGCTCTAGCTTCTCATCGGTGAATCCATCAGCGGACAGATGAAACAGGCCATAACCAAAGATCCAGCGGTTTCGCTCGAAAAAGCCCTGCCATGTCGCCTCTTTGCGCCCATTAAAGTGATCAGTAGTTACTTGATCAAAGTAGGCGTCATCGCTCAAAAGACTCTCGAATACCGCAAGCTGCTTGCGCCGGTAAGCCACCGCCACCACGTCCCGGGAAGTGGCCTCACTCGCTACGAGCTCACGTAAGGCATCTGGATGCTTAGCAATCCAAGCCCTCGCTGCTGAATCCATGTCCACATTGACGTGCGCAAGTGATGCTCGATCCAAGCGCAGCTTGCCGGTGTTATCGAGTTGCACATTGCTGGCAAGCTGCGCGAATTCGACAAACTCAGCGATTTCTTGGCCGCGCAGATTGATGCCGTACTGCTCATTCGGCCGCGTACCGTCTTTGTAGATGCGGAAGCTCTGCAAGGTCAGGCTCTTTAAGCCTTGCTGGTCGCTTGTAACAACGGCCTTGATCTGCACTTTGTCATCGTGAGTCGCTCTAATCACGATCTCATCGTCTACCGAGTCGAAGCAGGATCTCTGGCCATCATCAAAGACCCTGGTGACGTAACGAGCGTCCGTATCCTTACTCAATCCGATCTTGAATGGTCGGGAGACATAGACCCTGTCACTGCGCTTGTTAGCTACGTAGTCTTCGTCACTCATATGCCCCCCTTAGGCTCGAATTTAGCCGAGCATACCGATACTTGACGGCTACGTTGAACATAGTAGTAATTTCAAAGCGTTACACGTGGCGGCAATTCCATCTTCTGCCAAGTAGGGAGATGCCGCGCAAGTTACATTAGGCATCAGTGCCTCAGCGCCTGGATCCAGCGTGCAACAAGTGGCCACTTGGAAGCCAAGTCAGTCTTACTGCAGAGCTTCGATGAGATCCGCCCGACGCCTAAGCGGCGCTCAAGCAGGGGTGAGGATGCTCGCCAACGCGCTCTCTGACGATATGCACAACCACGGCCATCTAGTCATCAACGGGTGAACGGCTAGGCTCACCTCGTTGAGTGGATCTCCGTTGATGAGCCGGCGAGCACTCGCTCCGGGGTCATGGCAGACGGAGTAGTTATCACCGAGGCAATGTGACTGCACCGCATTGACGCGGCAGGTGCAGCGGACTACGTCATTGGAATTGCTGAGAATTTTTCACAGTGACATAGAGTTTAAGGCCGCTATTCAAAGTGGTCGCGCACTTCTAGCATCGACGCGAATGGCTGGAGTGATCAACAAACTCAGTTTGCTTATCTGCCCAGACATTTGGAGGACATGCCGTCGCATAGATGGTCACTGTTTTTTATCGTATCAATGCAAAGGACAAAGACATCATGAGCAATCCAATTAAGCGTTTTGCCGGCAAGGTGGCCTTTGTCACCGGCGCCACCAGCGGCATTGGGCGCGCAACCGCGATCGCGTTCGCCCAAGAAGGCGCCAGCGTCGTCTTGGCTGACATCTCCGAGCAGGGCGTCCAGGAAACAGCCCGTCTCATCGCGGAAGTTGGCGGCCGTGCCCTTGCCGTTGCTTGCGATGTGCGCAAGTCCGATCAGGTGAAGGCGGCCGTGGATCAGGCCGTTTCCACCTTCGGCCGCATCGATATTGCGTTCAACAACGCAGGCGTCGAACAGCCGGTAGGCCCCATTGGCGAGGTCACGGAAGAAGAGTGGGATCGCATCGTCGGCATCAATCTTCGCGGCGTGTTCCTCTGCATGCAGCACGTGCTTCCCATCATGCTCGAGAACGGCGGCGGTTCGATCGTCAACACGTCGTCCAGCGCCGGCGTCATTGGCATCAAGGGCCAGGCGGCCTACGCCGCCTCCAAGTTCGGTGTCATCGGTCTCACCAAATGCGCGGCGCTTGACTACGCGAAGTCCAACATTCGCGTCAACGCCATCTGCCCTGGAATCATCGACACCCCGATGATCGAGCGTTTCAGCGGCGGCACGGCCGAAGGGCATGCGCGAGTCGTCGCTCAGGAGCCGATCGGCCGCTTGGGCAAGCCGGAGGAAATCGCCTCGGCCGTGCTGTGGCTTTGTTCCACCGAAGGCGGATTCACCACCGGCCATGCCATGGTGGTCGACGGCGGCCAGACAGTCGGCATCAGCTAAGCCGAGTTCTAGGTTCAACGGGCCCCGGGCCTATTCCATCGTCGGCCAGGGCGTGAATCGAGTGATTCATCGCCCCAGGCCGGCACGGCCACCCTGTTCAACGTTGCCCACTCGCCTTTACCTGCGCCCTGACCGCGACGACTCTCGTGGCCAGGGCCGCTGCAGCAGTCGCATCGTTCCCAGCATGCCGGCGCCCTGGCTATGGGAAGCGGCTTGCGGTGAGAGGTTCACGGAGGTCGACCAGTCCGAACACGCAGCGCTTGGGTTCGCCGGGCTTCGTGCAGAAGAGTCATTGGCTTGGAACCCGACGTCCGGCCAATGCCTATCAGACACGCAGAGTGCCGTTGCGGCGGACCTGCTCTGGCACATGCCCGCCTCAGGCCAGACGCAGGGGCACGCGTGCACCAAGAGGACTACCGGTTACCAACGGCGCCAAATGTACGGTCAAGCCAATCCAGGAACACGGCGAGCCGAGCGTTGCTGTTCCTGTTAGGTGGGTAGAGGGCATGGAATGGCAGCAGCGGCCTGGTCCATCCTGGGAGGACCTCTACGAGCTCGCCAGAGTCCAAGTGTCGCTGAAGCAGTGGCCGAAGAGACTGCCCGACACCTGCGCCGGCCAACAGTAGCGCGGTAAGACCATTGCCTTCATTGGTTGTGAAGACGGCCTGGTCAAAGACAATGGTGCGCTCTCCGTCAGAGAAGCTCGGAGCATCCAGCCTGCCTGATCCGGAGTAGAAGTAAGCCACTAGTCGATGATGAAGGCGCAAATCATCAGGCGTGGCGGGAATGCCATGTGCCGCCAAGTAAGAAGGCGCCGCGCAGGTTACGTACTGCATCTCGGTGATCCGGCGTGCTACTAGGCCTGAGTCGTCCAAACCACCCGCCCGAATTGCACAGTCCACGCCCTCACCAATGACATTGACCGTGCGATCGCTGATGCCGACAGCCACCGAGATGCCGGGGTACTCGCTGTGGAACTGAGGCAGTGCCGGTATCAACATCTCCACGGCGAATGAAGCGGGTGCGTCCACCCTTAGATGACCCTGCGGTTTAAGCGTCTGCCCTGAAAGCGCGCTATCAACGGCTTCAACCTCCTCAACGATCCGTCTGGCATGCACGAGGTACTCAAGCCCCTCCGAGGTGGCGGCAACACGCCGCGTAGAGCGGTTTACCAGTTTTACCTTCAGGTGACCTTCCAGGTCTGCAATCAGCTTGCTGAGCGTCGAGCGCGGAAGAGCCATCTGATCGGCCGCCCTGCCAAAGGAGCCACTCTCCAGAACTCGAATGAAGGCGCGCATTGCCAAAAGCTGGTTCATGGCGGGTCTTCCCCACAAGATTGCATGATTCGATTGTACATACCGGTGGATAGTCATTGCATCGAACCCGGTTTTATCCCGGAATTCGCGCATCTATGCTGTCCAGCACCATTTCTGGCAGCCCCCCCATGCCCAACTCCTCTTTCGAGCCGGTGCCAGGCCACCGCAAGCCCGGGGCGTATCGCAGCGCCGTCGCTGTGTTTTCGCTTGGACTGGGCGCCTTCGCCTCGGTCACAGCCGAGTTCCTGCCTGTGGGCGTCCTCCCGGAAATTGCCGCGTCCTTTAACATTTCTGCTGGTAGCGCCGGCCTGATGATGACGCTCCCCGGAATGCTCGCCGCCATTTCAGCGCCCGCGGTCATGCTGGCAGCAGGCCGTCACGATCGTCGCTCGATACTCCTGGTCCTCTCGGGGATCCTTGTCGCCGCCTGCACGGTGTCCGCCACGGCCAGCAGCTTCCCAATGATGCTCATTGGCAGAGCACTGGTTGGAGTCAGCCTGGGCGCCTTCTGGGCCATGGCACTTGCCGTGGCGTCGCGCCTGGTCTCACCAGAGAATTCTCAAAGGGCAGTTGCAGCGGTCTTCGCCGGCGTCACGGTAGCAATGATCCTCGGCGTGCCGTTGGGGAATCTGGTGGCATCCCACTATTCATGGCGTGGCTCGTTCGCTGCAGCTGGAGTAATCGGCTTGCTGGCGATGATGCTTCAGGCCGCCGTGCTTCCGCGGGTACCAGGTACCAGCGCACTGAAGTTCTCAGACCTGCTGCAGGCAGCTGGCTCCCGCGATGCCCGTCGCAGTCTGGCGATGATTGGCCTGATCTTCGCGGCGCACTTCGGCGCCTACACCTTCCTGGCACCCCTGCTACACCAGGCGACCATCCAGCAGGAGACGATCACCTACGTCCTGTTCGGCTACGGAATCGCAGGCTTTCTATCTACGTTTGTGGCCAGCCATTTCGTCGCCAAAAGCGTCAAGTACAGCCTGATGACCGCCAAGGGTCTGCTGCTGATCCCACTTGCACTGATGCCAATGCTGGTGATGGCTCCTACGCTCGAAGTTGCACTCGTTATTGCGTGGGGGATGTCTTGGGGCGCTCTGCCGCTGTGCCTGAGCGCTTGGAACCAGCGTGCTTCAGATGGGCACGTCGAGGCCAAGTCAGCCTTGTTCACCTTCACCGGCCAAGTCGCCATCGCTTTCGGCTCTGGAGCCGGTGGCTACATCGTCGATAGCGCCGGCGTTGGAGCAACATTCTGGACGGCTGCCGCGGCGGTAGCACTGAGCGTTGTCGTACTGACCAAGGCAAATGCGCCGACCAGCACGCACCCGTCGTGATGCTGGGCGCTGGGAGCTCAAAAGCACTCCAAGTACCAGGCTCCGCCTGTGCCTTGATCGTGGCAAGCTCGGCATAGTCGCCTAGCGGAAACGCAGCGCTTCAATGACCAGAGAGAAGGCTGGCGAGTGCTGCTTTCGACTGGGGTAGTAGAGGTGGTAGCCAGGGAACGGCGGGCACCAGTCTTCTAGGACGCGTACGAGCCGTCCTTGCTCGACATGAGGCGCGAACTCTTCCTCAGGCAAGAAAGCAACACCCAAGCCTTCCAGCGCAGCCATGACGATATGCGGCGAGGTGTTGAAGATTGCTTGACCTTCAACGCGCACATTGATGCGCCTGTCCCCTTGCTCAAACTCCCAGACGTACAGACCCCCGTTCGTCGGCAGACGGATGTTGATGCAACGATGGGCGCTGAGGTCCTCCGGAGACCGAGGAATCGGATGGGCGTCAAAGTAGGCCGGTGAGGCGACGGCTGCCATTCGCAGTGGCGGACCGATCGGCAATGCAATCATGTCGCGGTCAATACTTTCGCCCAGGCGAACGCCGGCGTCGAACCGCTCGCTGACAATGTCCCTCAGCCCGTAGTGGACCTCGAACTCGATATTCACATCTGGATACCTGCGCATCACCGGCATCAAGCGCGGGAGCAGCAAATTGCCAAGCACATGCTCACCACAGGTGATGCGCAAAGATCCTGCCGGCTCGGCGCGCAGAGTCGTCAGCGCATCCAGCTCCGCTTCTATTTCATCGAACCGGGTACCGATCGCAGACAGAAGCCGCTCGCCCTCAGGGGTGGCAGAGACACTGCGGGTGGTCCTCGTCAGCAGCCGGATCTGGAGACGCTCTTCCAGGCTCTTGATCGTCTGGCTGAGCGCTGACTGAGAGACCCCCATTGCCACTGCGGCTCGGGTGAAGCTGCCCTCGCGGGCAACGGTCACAAATGCGAGCAGATCATTGAAATTGCGCTTGGCCATACCGTCACTTTGCCACGCCCAACCCATTAGCGCAGCTTATAGGCCCTAGAACCATTTATCGGCTACTGCTGGTTGGCGGACGGTAGCAGAATGCTTTTCCCACTACTCACAGTAGGACATCGCAATGACCTCTTCCGTAAAAGCCTATGGTGCTCAGGCCGGCGACCTCCCGCTGGAGGCAATGGAAATCACCCGCCGCTCCGTTGGACCCAGCGATGTTCAAATTGCCATCGCTTACTGCGGCGTTTGCCACTCAGACATCCACCAGGCCCGCGGCGAATGGGCTGGCACCCAGTACCCCTGCGTGCCTGGTCACGAGATCGTCGGCCGGGTCACGGCCGTCGGTACCGATGTGAAGAAGTTCGCTGAAGGCGACCTGGTTGGCATCGGCTGCATTGTCGACAGCTGTAAGCAATGCGGCGACTGTGAAAGCGGGCTGGAAAACTACTGCGACCACATGGTCGGCACCTATAACGGTCCCACTCAAGATGCCCCGGGCCACACCCTTGGCGGCTACTCCGAGCAAATCGTCGTGCACGAGCGCTACGTGCTGCGGGTGACCCACAGTGAAGACCAGCTGGCCGCAGTCGCACCGCTGCTTTGCGCAGGCATCACCACTTGGTCTCCCCTGCGCCACTGGAACGCCGGCCCGGGTAAGAAGGTCGGTGTGGTTGGCATCGGTGGCTTGGGCCACATGGGCGTCAAGCTCGCCGCTGCTTTGGGCGCTCACGTCGTGGCGTTCACCACTTCCGAAAGCAAGCGCGAGGCCGCGCTGGCTCTGGGCGCCAACGAAGTGGTGGTCTCTCGCAATGAGCAGGAGATGGCAGCTCATCAGACCTCCTTCGATCTCATCGTGAACACCGTTGCTGCCCCGCATGACTTGGATGCGTTCCTGGTACTGCTCAAGCGCGATGGCGCGATGGTCCTGGTTGGTGCGCCGGCCACCCCGCATCCTTCGCCGGCGGTGTTCAACCTGATCCTCAAGCGTCGCAGCCTGGCCGGCTCGGCAATCGGCGGCATCCCTGAAACCCAGGAGATGCTGGACTACTGCGCGCAGCACGGCGTTGTGGCCGACATCGAACTGATCCGCGCCGAGCAGGTGAACGAGGCTTACGAGCGAATGATGCGCGGTGATGTGAAGTACCGCTTTGTCATCGACAACTCCACCTTGGCCTGAACAGCGGTCGCCTTGAGCGGCCAGCTGCTCAAGGCGACACCACAAGATAGAAGTGAGCTCTGAAATGACCCCTAGCTATGATTTTCACGGAAAAGTTGCCTTTGTGACCGGTGCGGCCATGGGCATGGGACTGGCCGCCGCCAGAGCGTTTGCAGCTTCCGGAGCCTCCGTGGTCCTTGCTGACCTCGATGAGCAGAAGGCCAAGGAGCAGGCTGCGCGAATCGTTGCCGAAGGCGGCAAGGCAGTAGGCGTTGGCTGCGATGTGAGTGTTGAGGCGCAGGTCGAAGCAGCAATTGACCTCACGGTCGAGACCTTCGGTCAGCTCGACATGGCCTTCAACAACGCGGGTATCCAGGTCCCAACCAGCGATGCTGCTGAAGAGCTTCAGGAGAACTTCAACCGGGTCACCGCGGTGAACCAGTTCGGTGTTTGGGCTTGCATGAAGCACGAGTTGCGTGTGATGCGTGAGCGCGGCACAGGCTCCATCGTCAACTGCTCTTCTCTCGGTGGACTTGTGGGCCTGCCCCAGCGCGCCGCCTACCACGGCACCAAGCACGCCGTGATTGGGCTGACCAAGAGCGCTGCAATCGAGTACGCCCCGCGGGGGATCCGTATCAATGCAATCTGCCCAGGCACCATTGATACCCCCATGGTGCAGGAGATGCTTGCAGGCCAGCCAGAGGCGATGGCCGAAATCATGAAGGAGCAGTCCATCGGGCGACTGGGTCGGGCTGACGAAGTCGCACAGTCCGTGCTCTGGCTCTGCAGCGACGGCGCTAGCTTTGTGGTCGGCGTGGCACTGCCGGTAGACGGCGGGTTTACCGCGCACTGATACGCCGCGCCTGTAGGCCGGCTGTTCGGAAGTCATGCTTATCAGTTGTAGCTCGCGGGGGCGCAATGCCCCCGCGATATGGATGCAACATGCATCCGCCCCTCTCCAGGCCCCGCTGCGGCGCCGGTGATTCCTGAAGCAATCTCAGCAGTGCTTGAAGATTGCACCTACTTATCAGCGGGCAGTACCCACGAGACCATAGCGCTCACCAGAGTGACGGCTCGTTCCCCGGCCAGTGATCGAGCCACCGTTTCAGCTCCAGCCGACGCGTCTTTCCGTCGTCCTCTCTCTCTAGCCCGTATTCACCCGAGCCTTGGCTTGGGTGGGGCATCAGACATGCCAATTATCAGGAGTCGATCAACATGAACCCCACAGCAGCATCCACTACAGCCGACAGTGCGGCAGACGCCAGACCCGCCAATTGGGCAGGCGTGCTCTCCATGACGCTGTGCGTCTTCGGGCTGATCGCATCGGAATTCATGCCGGTGAGTCTGCTGACTCCCATCGCAACCTCTCTAGGCGTTTCGGAGGGCTGGGCTGGCTACGGCATCGCCATCTCCGGCGCCTTTGCAGTCATCACCAGCCTGTCCATCAGTCGCTTGGTCGGCAATCTGAACCGCAAGACGCTGCTGCTTCTGCTCACCATCGCGATGGGTGTGTCGGGCGTCATTGTCAGCCTGGCGCCCAGCTACCCGGTCTACATGATCGGCCGCGCGCTCATCGGCGTGGTGATCGGCGGCTTCTGGTCGATGTCGGCTGCCATCGCAATGCGTCTGGTGCCGGCCAAGAGCGTTCCCAAGGCGCTGGCCATCTTCAACGGCGGCAATGCACTGGCAACGGTTGTTGCAGCCCCGCTTGGCAGCTACCTCGGTGGTGTCATCGGCTGGCGCGGTGCCTTCATGTGCCTGGTCCCCATCGCACTCATCGCGCTGATCTGGCAATGGATCAGCCTGCCCTCGCTCAAGGCTGAGAAGGGTGGCGCCGCATCGGCCGGTGCATTCGGTGTGCTCAACCAGCGGGTTGTCCGCCGGGGCATGGCAGCCGTTGGTCTGTTCTTCATTGGCCAGTTCATGCTCTTCACCTACCTGCGCCCGTTCCTTGAGACGGTCACTGGTGTCAGCGTCACTGAGCTGTCCATGATGCTGCTCGCCTTGGGCGTGGCCGGCTTCGTTGGAACGGTGGTCATTGGCTCGGTAATCAAGAAGGGCGTCTACAAGCCCCTGATCGTCGTGCCGCCGGTCATGGCTGCTGTCGCGGTGGCCCTGATCGTCCTGGGTCACATGACCGGGCCGGTGTTCGCGCTGCTCGCGCTGTGGGGCCTGGTAGCCACCGCCGCCCCGGTGGCATGGTGGTCGTGGTTGGCCGAGTCGCTCCCCAACGACGCCGAGGCCGGCGGCGGTTTGATGGTTGCGGTGATTCAGCTCTCCATCGCCCTGGGCTCCACCATTGGCGGCCTGCTGTTTGATTCCAGCGGTTACCGGATCACCTTCATCGCCAGCGCAGTCGTACTGCTCCTTGCATCGGTGCTGGCGGCCGCAACCGCCCGCACCAAGGGCTGAGCGAAAGCCGCCTAATCGTCAGGCCATTCAGGATCCCAGCCCGCGCGCACTCGCGCGCGGGCCACGGATACGGCTTTTGAGGTGTAGTTGGACTTGCTGGTTGCTCCCAGGTACAGCGCCAACTGAGACAGCGCCAGGTCTGAAAGCTCCCCCCCGAAGGTCTCATGCACTTTCCACGCGTTTCGCGACATCGACAGCGCCCGTGGATCTGCCAAGCCGATGTCTTCAAGGCCCATGCGCGTCAGTGCCCGCGCCATATAGGCCACGCTCTCACCGCCATCGCGCATACGCGCAAGCCAGTAGAGCGCGGCATCTGGATTGGTACTTCGGACCGACTTGAACAGGGCAGACACCTGGTCGTAGTGCATTTCACCACCCTTGTCGAAACGCCGTCGTGGACGCAGCAAAGCCGCTGAAATTGCACTCCCATCCAGCTCGGTGGTGTCAGCCAGTTCGCACGCCACCTCCAGTGCTGACAGCGCCCGCCGAGCGTCGCCATCGGAATGGGCCGCTATTTGCTCCAGTGCTTCTTTGCCCTGTAGCAGCATCCGTCGCGCCGGTGTGTCCGGTAGCCGCACAACGGCATCAGTCAAGATCGCCTTGAGCTGATCTGAGGAGACCGCATCCAGAACATGGACCTTGCAAAGCGCGGCAAGAGACGGCGCGAGCTCAAAGGACGGATTCTCGGTGGTACAGCCAACTACCACCAGGTTTCTGCTTCGCTGAAGATGAGTGGCAACCAGCTGCTGAACGGACCGGGTGACACGATGGATCTCGTCGAGGAAGAGCGCCCGCACCGCCGCACCCGCTGGCGTGGAGAGCTCCTCCAGTGTTGCCAGTGCAGCCGATCGAGTGAAGCTGGGCCCGGATGCTTTGATGAACGTGCTGTCCACCATGCCGGCATACAGCAGGGCGACAGACGTCTTGCCTACCCCAGGCGGTCCCCACAGGACGCAGGAATGACCTCGTGGAGACCCATCCTGCTTCAAGAGCGCCCCGCCGGGCCTTGTCACTCTGTGCTGGCCTCGCACAGCCTGCATGGCCCCAGGCCGCATCCGGTCTGCCAATGGCGAAAGAGATGAAGCCACGTCGTCCTGGAGCATCTGCGCGCTGTGCTGGTCAGCACTCACGGTTGAGGGGCAGCATCCTGCCGCAGGGTTGCGACAAGGGCGGCAAAGGCCGGCGAACCCTGCCTGCGGTTGGGATAGTACAAGTGGTAACCGGAGAACATCGGACACCATGGGGCCAGAACCTGCACGAGCCGGCCATCGGCCAGATAGGGTGCTGCCAGATCCTCGGTGACGTAGGCCAACCCGATCCCGTCAACTGCCGCATTGATCACATGGATCATGCTGTTGAACACCAGCTGGCCCTCTCCCTTGACGGTGAACTCCTTGCCGTCCTTTTCAAACTCCCAGGCGTAGACGCCGCCTGAGGGACGATGCCGGATGTTCACGCAGGGCAGTGCCGTGATCTCATAGGGCGTTTCCGGCTTGGGGTGTCGAGAAAAGAAGTCAGGGGATCCCACCACCACCAGACGCCAGTCCGGACCGATACGCACGGCGATCATGTCGTTGCTGAGCGCCTCGCCCAGCCGAATACCTGCGTCAAATCGCTCCTCAACCACGTTGGAAAAGCCGTAGTCCACGTAGAACTCAAGGGTGACATCCGGGTAAGACGCCAAGAATTGAGCGAGCTTGGGACGGATGGCCATCTCAATGGCATCGTCGCTGCAGGTGATTCGTATCGTACCCGTGGGCTTTTCCCGCAGCTCGCCCAGCGCGCTTACGCTCTCTGCGATGGCGTCAAAGTGTGGCCCAATGGATCGCATGAGGCGCTCGCCGGCCTCGGTAGGAGCGACATTTCGAGTCGTGCGCGCCAGCAGCCGAATACCCAGGCGATCTTCCAGCTGGCGCATCGTGTGGCTCAGTGCAGACGGAGTCACTCCGAGACGGGCACCGGCCTTGGTGAAGCTCTGCTCAGTGGCTACGGCGAGGAACGCCTGGAGGTCATTCGTTTTCAGCGATGTCATCAGTCGACCAATGTGGGCCTGGCAAGTGGCGACACGTTAGCACCGGCAGTTGTGAGCTGTGCTCAATGGACCATACAGAGACTGGCCGCTAATCACGTTGCACGCTTGCAGCTATCTTCATCACTGGGCCACTACGACAGCCTGTGGCCTTTGCTTTGAAACAGCAGCCATTACTCAGACTCCCCAGATCGCGTGCTGAGTCCCTCTCCTTCATCTGGACAGTTCACAGAAGATGATCGTTGCAAGAGCTCTACGTAAGGCGGCCATTGTCGGCGCGGCACTCGTACTCGTCGCCGCGGCCGTGGTCGTCGCATTTCTTCAGCACCCTCAGTTTGGCCGCTTGCCAAGCGGGAACGCCCTGCACCAGCTCGAGGCCTCCAGGCACTACTGGGACGGCATCTTTCACAACGAGGTTGATACGACGATCGATACCGACCCGGGTACCGGTTTCGTGGCCTCAGACGGGAAGGCGCGGCGTCCCGCCACCCAGATACCCGCGGTAAAGACGTCGATCAAAGACCTCGATCCCAATGCGGATCTGGTCATCTGGCTTGGCCACTCCTCCTACTACGTGCAGCTGGCTGGCAAGCGGATCCTGATCGATCCGGTCTTCACTGACAACGCATCCCCTGTCTGGCACACCAACAATTCGTTTGCCGGGACCAACATCTACTCGGCAGATGATTTCCCCGAAATCGACTACCTCTTGATATCCCACGACCACTACGACCACCTGGACTATCCAACGGTGAAGAGCCTCATGCCGAAGGTCAGGCACGTTGTGGCCGGGCTTGGCGTTGGCTCGTACTTCCGTGGCTGGGGTTACCCCGCCGACAAGGTCGTCGACGCAGACTGGCGCCAGATCATTGCGGCCGATGACCTGGAGATCGTGGTGACGCCGGCACGCCACTACTCAGGGCGCCTGTTTGAGAAGAACAAGACGCTCTGGGTGGGATATGTCGTCAAGTCCAAGAGCAGGCGCCTGTTCTTCAGCGGCGACTCCGGCTACGGGCCCCATTTTGCTGAGATCGGCAAGCAGTACGGGCCGTTTGACTGGGTAGCCCTGGATGACGGCCAGTACGATCGCAGATGGGCTAATGTCCACATGAACGCCGAACAGGCGGGCCAGGCAGCCGATGACCTGCACGCCGCAGCATTCACACCTGGCCACGTGGGCAGATTCTCCCTGGCACCCCATGCCTGGGATGAACCGCTGGAACAATCCGAAGTTGAAGCCAAGCGTCGCCACTACGCGCTTTGGACCCCCGCCATCGGTAGCCCGATGTACCTGGACGGGAGATCTCAGAAGTTTGGCACCTGGTGGAGGGCGCCTGGACATGTTCCGGCACCGACCGAAGCCTCTTTTAACTAACGGCACCTCCGCGGAGGCTTCTCCGCGGCTAGCCTTGGCATGCGGGCGTGCCCGCGTGGCCTACTACCGCAAACCCTGTAATGGAGTTTCCTATGTCTAATCGCCCCCACACTATTTGCCACATGATCACCACCTTGGACGGTGGACTGCTTGTGAGCCGCTGGTCGCCCCACGTGGATGGCTCCGGCCACAAGCGCATCTCCGAGGTCTATGAGGCAGTGGCAAACACGTTGAACGGGGACGCCTTCATCATTGGTCGCTCATCGATGGCCGAGTTCGATTCGGTTTCGGTGGGTGAGGCCTCCCTTTCGGACCTGACGACTCGTCCCAACTACCGCAACAGTGATGCCAAAGGTATGTGGGCAGTTGTGATCGACACCTCCGGCAAGCTCCGCTACGAGTCAGGGTACGCTGACGAGAACCCCATCGTGGCCGTTCTTAGCGAGCGTGTTTCCAGTGAATACCTCTCCTACCTCCGCGAGAAGGGCGTTTCCTACGTGTTCGCAGGCCCTGATGGAGGCGCCATCGAACATGCTGTGCAGGCACTGGGATCGGAGTTCAACGTCCAGCGTCTTCTGCTTGAGGGCGGCGGTGTCACCAATGGTCACTTCCTGTCCAGCGGGTTGATCGATGAGGTCAGCGTGGTCGTGTACCCAGGCGTGGATGGCCACGCCGGAAGCCCGACGATCTTCGACGCGAACGTTAAGCCCTCCAACCCTGTACTGACCGGCGCCTCGCTCAAGCACTTGAGTACCGAGACGCTGGAGCATGGCTTTGTCTGGCTGAGGTACTCGGTCGCAGAGACTGCCAAGCCGAACTAAGTGGGCGCGCTCGGCAGGCCCATCGGCCTGCCGGGCACCTTCAGAGAGCTAGACGAATCTCGCTGGCTAGGCGGTGTACTTGAACCAGTCTAGAAGAGCGGCAAACGCGGACGAGTGCTGGCGCCTGTTTGCGTAATAAAGATGGTAGCCAGAGAACGGGACACACCACTTATCCAGCACCTGGACAAGACGCCCTGAGGCTATGGCATCGAGCACCAAAGGCTCTGGTACATAGGCCAAGCCTAGTCCATCAAGTGCCGCGTTCATGACGTGGGTCATGCTGTTGAACACAAGCTGCCCTTCGCCTTGCACCGTAAATTCGTTGCCCTTCTCCTCAAATTCCCATGAGTAGATGGCGCCGGTCGGCCGATGACGGATGTGAACGCACTTGTGCTTGGTAATGTCCGCCGGCTTCTTGGGTGGGCCGTGCTTGGCGAAGTAGTCAGGGGATGCCACGACAACCAGGCGCCAGTCCGGCCCGACCCGGACAGCAATCATGTCCTTGCTAAGCGCCTCCCCTAGGCGGATTCCGGCGTCAAAGCGCTCCTCCACCACATTGGAAAAACCATAGTCGACGAAGAACTCGACTGTGATCTCTGGATACGCCTCGAGAAATCCCGCCAGTCTGGGACGTATCACCATCTCGATGGAATCGTCGGTGCAGGAAATGCGAAGCGTCCCGGCTGGGCGGTCGCGAAGCTCCCCCAGCGCTTCCACGCTCTCACCAATGGCGTCAAAGTGAGGCGCGATCGAACCCAGCAACCTCTCGCCGGCATCGGTGGTTGCGACATTGCGCGTGGTCCTGGCCAGAAGGCGAATTCCCAGCCTCTCCTCAAGCAAGCGCATGGAATGGCTCAGCGCCGATGGGGTCACCCCCAGCCTGGCTGCAGCCTTGGTAAAGCTCTGCTCCTGTGCGACCACCACGAAGGCCTGCAGATCATTGGTCTTGATAGCTGTCATGTGCCGGGTCAACCAGTGGGGGCGCTGGATCAGCCTACCACGGACTTGTGAGGGGAGCTCAGGAATGCTTGTAGCTGTAGACCGATTATCGGCAGGGCGAGCAGAGTCTATCTTGGCATCCAAGGTGATCGGCCGGTGCATCCCGCACCGCTCACCGTAGACCAAAGGATTCCCCATGAAGCGCACTACTCTGTTGCTGGCGCTGGTCGCCTGCTCCCTTGCCCCCTTCACTGCCTCCGCCGCCCCCGTCGCCCCGACGGGCGACATCCCGGCTGGTGCGGATAATTTCTACAAGAGCAACACCGTGTCTGGTGAACGAGTCTCCTTCATCAACCAGTACAAGATGAACGTGGTCGGCACGCTCTATCGCCCCAAGGGCCTGCGCGCCGGCACCCACGCCCCGGCGATCATCGTTGGCCACCCGATGGGCGCAGTGAAGGAGCAGAGCTCGCAGCTCTACGCTCAGAAGCTTGCAGAGCAGGGCTTTGTCACCCTGGCCATCGACCTGCCCTTCTGGGGCGAAAGCGATGGCCAGCCGCGTAACCTGGTTGCACCGGAGCTCTACGTTGAGGCCTTCAGTGCCTCGGTGGACTTCCTGGGCACCCGCGACTTCGTTGATCGCGATCGCATCGGTGTTCTGGGCATCTGCGGCAGCGGCGGCTTCTCCATCGCCGCGGCCAAGCTGGATCCGCGCCTGAAGGCTGTGGCCACCGTCAGCATGTACGACATGGGCGCGGTGACCCGCAACGGTCTGAAGCACTCGGTGAGCCTGGAGCAGCGCAAGGCCCTGCTGGAGAAGGCCGCAGAGCAGCGCTACCAGGAATTCACCACTGGCAAAGGCATCTTTTTGAACTATCTGCCGGCCAAGCCGGACGACAAGACTGACCCGGTCACCAAGGAGTTCTGGGACTTCTACCGTACCCCGCGTGGGATCTCCATTCCCAAGGGCTACACGCTGGAACAGACGCAGAACCGCATGCTCAGCAGTGAAGTTCGCTTCATGAACTTCTATCCGTTCAACGATATCGAGACCATCTCGCCGCGGCCGATGCTCTTCATTGCAGGCAGCGAGGCTCACTCGCTCGAGTTCAGTGAAGAGGCCTATCGACTGGCCGGCCAGCCCAAGGAGCTCTACATCGTCCCGGGTGCTGGACACGTCGACCTGTACGACCGTGTGGATCTGATCCCCTTCGACAAGCTCATCTCGTTCTTCAAGAAGAACCTGGACACCAAGTGACATCAAAGGGCGGCGCATACTGCGCCGCCTGAGCTGGCCACGCTGTGGCCTGGTCGGATTGATCGGTGGCCGGAAGGCGGCGATGCATACCTCTTGGCCACCTTTTCACCCTCCCCCCGTCGGTCCGACAGGGAATAGGCTCGCTGGCCACGCCAGTGAGCCTCTTCTCAGCGCTGCAACCTGTTCTCAGTGTGCCTATGTCATCTGAGCAACAAGCTCCCCACGATCCAATTCACCAATCGCTGCAACCTCATCTCGGCGCGAACTTCGACGCCGAGGTGTGTGTGTGCAAACCATCCTGATCGCCGCGCAGAATTGAGACCTTTGAGATGAAGAACAGACTGCTTACGAGCACGCTACTGCTACTGGCTGCATCCTGTGCCCATGCCGGTGATTTTGTACTGACCAGCCAGGATATCGGCCAGGGAGTGCAGCTATCCTTGGCCCAGGTGCAGGCAGGCTCGGGATGCACGGGAGGCGACGTCTCTCCGCAGCTCAGTTGGAGCAGCGGTCCTGAAGGGACCAGGAGCTATGCAGTCACCATGTATGACCCCGATGCTCCCACCGGCAGTGGGTGGTGGCACTGGTCTGTAGTGAACATCCCAGCCTCGGTGCACAGCCTGGCAACCAACGCCGGCACGACATCCGGTCAGAACCTCCCCGCGGGCGCACAACAGGGTCGAACTGATTTCGCCAAGCCTGGCTACGGTGGCGCGTGCCCGCCTCCCGGGCAAACCCATCGCTACCGCTTCAAGGTGTGGGCGCTGAAAATCGACCGAATCCAGATCAATGCCGAGATGAGCGCCGCCCAGATCGGGTACATGCTCGGAGCGAACTCACTGGCAACCGCCGAGCTGACCCCGATTTCTGATCACCGCTGACTCCGGCATCTCGCTGAGACATCAGCTTCGCCTCGGATGCGCCCGTGCCGGCCAGTTGGCTGGTGGCGCTGTCAACTTGATGCGTGATTACATCGCATCGACGTTGCGGGGCTCCAGGCAAAACCGGTGATTCATTAGCAATGCTGATAGGGTCATTCCCACTGGGGCCATAGTCATGCGCCCAGGCCCGAGTCAGCATCATCGAAGAATTGGCCAGGAGACCAGCGTATGTGCAATACAAGCAATGATGCTAGCGAGACCGGCACCCAGCCGTCGGTGATCAGCCGCCGGCGCGCATTGGCAATGGCTGGAGCCAGCTTGATCGCCGCTCCGGCACTTGCAGCGATTCCTCAGCGTGGCGCTGAGCAAAGCACCTCTCGAGTAGCTGCCCCGACCGGCCCGACCCGCGTGACGGCCTATGGGACGGAGCGCATGGGCGCTCCGATCGTGCCGATGCAGATCCAACGTAGAGCGGTCGGTCCACACGACATCCTCATCGACGTGCTATACGCAGGCATCTGCCACTCCGACGTCCACACCGTCCGCGGGGACTGGGGTGTACCTGCCTACCCGTGCGTGCCTGGCCATGAGATCGTTGGCCGTGTCGTGTCGGTCGGTGAGAAGGTGACCAAGTTCACCGTCGGCGAGATCGCCGGCGTTGGTTGCATGGTCGATTCGTGTGGCACCTGCGAGAACTGCTTGAATGATCGAGAGCAGATCTGCCTACGTGGCACGACCTTTACCTACAACTCCCCAGACAAGGTATCGGGCGGCACCACATTGGGCGGCTACTCAGAAGGCGTTGTGGTATCTGAGCGCTTCGCCATCCGAATCCCACCGGGAATGGATCTGGCATCTACCGCTCCCATCCTGTGCGCCGGCATCACCACCTTCTCCCCTCTCCGGCACTGGCAGGTAAAGCCGGGCCAGAGCATCGGCGTGGTGGGCTTGGGCGGACTGGGTCACATGGCAGTCAAGCTTGCGGTGGCCCAGCGTGCCGAAGTAACAATCTTCACCACCTCGCCGGGCAAGGTTGCAGATGCAAAGCGCCTGGGCGCCAAGCGCGCTGTGCTGTGGACGGACCGCGAAGCTCTCAAGCCGCTGGCCAATAGCCTGGACATGATCATTTCCACTGTGCCGTACCCATTTGAGGTCCAGCCCTTGCTGGATACCCTGGCGCTCGAGGGTACCTTGGTGAACGTCGGACTTGGAGAGCCGCGGGGCCTCAACACATTTGCCATGGCCTTTGGACGCAAGCGATTGGCCGGTTCGATGATCGGCGGCATCGCCGAGACCCAGGCGGTCATTGACCATTGCTTCGCGCACGGTATCGCTCCCGATGTGGAGATGATCACCCCGGATCAGATCAACACAGCCTTCGATCGAGTCGTTGATAAGGACGTGCGCTATCGATTCGTCATCGACTTTGCCTCCAGGAAGCATGCTGTCGCTTCTACGCCTGACGCCCGCTAAGGCGGCCGCTTCGGCGCCTTTGATGGAGATCTCGGGAGTGTCGCCGACAGCGACACTCCCAATACTTCGTTAAACGGACCACCTAGCAAGCCTAGGCTGGCTCTACTGCATCAGTGCGTACGGGTAGACATCAACCACCAGCGTCATCATCTGGTTTTACCCGTGTCCATTGACGGTCAGCTACCCGACGCAGCTAGTCAAGAGGATTGCAGACCACACGGGCGATATCACACTCAGCTTTGCCAACGCCCATAGTGAGAATGGCCGATTGTCATTCAGCCACTCTGCTTTGCGCCTGCTGCTTGACCGGCCTTGCGCTCAGACACCCTCCTCGCAAGTTCAAGATGGTCCGACTGAATTTCTGAGTTCAGGGAGCGCACCTTTTTCAGCAACGTGTAAGTTTCGGGTTTCTCATGATTCGAGCTCATGTTAGATGCCTGTGGCAGGTAGGCCATCAATGCTTGGCTGACTGCTGCAGCCGACTGAATCTTGTTCGTCAAGATCGTCAACTCGGTGCTCTCAAGCTGGAGCTTCTCGACGCGGCCGGCGGTGGCTGCTGCATCGGCTTGAGCGGTGGCCGATCTCTCCAGCTCCGACCTGGTCATCTCCAGCTCTCTCCGCTGTAGAGCAAGATCTCGCCGCTGAAGCGTAAGCGCGTAGATCAGCGAAGCGAATGCAAGGCCCGAGAACAGGGTGTTCACTGCGCCGAACATGTCGCCGAACTGACCGCGAACCTCCCATTTGCTCCAGACTCCGTAGATCACGCCGCCGGCGACGGCTTGGACGCAGATGATGGCAACGGCTATCCATATAAAGCCACGCCAGGACTCTTTCTCACCATTCTTATCGGATGACACAGACAACCCCTGTTTGGTTAAAAAGTAACGCTGCGGACCTGACATGCGATAGGCCAAGCGACTAAGAAAGACTCACGCACCATCGATCAACGGCGGGCGGCTGCGTCTTCAAGATCCCCTGTCGATTCATCAGCCAGTGCCTTCAAGGCAATTGAGGCAGCAGCATAGGGCAAATGCCGATTGTCTAGTACATCGCGCGGGTTAGACATGACAGCGCAGTGCGCTTGGTGGATCGAGCGCCCGCACCTTGATGCTTGGCTCAAAGGAGTGTAGGGATATTCCCTACGCGCTCAGTGCAAGGCTTCGGTTAGCATGCAAATTCAAATGGACTGAGGAGAAATTGATGGCCGATGTCAACGCAACAGATGACCAGGCTTCCTTTGATGAGCTCCTGTTGGATACCCCTGGCACACCGCCAAGTGCAACCAAGGCAGCTGTCAGGGAAGGACTCAATGGGCACGAGTTCCTTAATGAAGACGATCTTCGTCGCTTTACTGGCTTTCTCCGTGTTCTCGATAAGGATGTGCAGCTGCGTAATGAACTTCGCCAGTCAGACCACACAGCGCTGGACGATGATAAGGAGTTCGAGCGAAAACGCGATGAGAACTTGAAGTTCGCGCTAGAAGATCTCATGGAATCTCGGATTACGGCGGATGCTGTCGCCGACGGCAAACTCAAGGACGCCAAAGAGCGGCTTCGGACTCTCAAGGCCACCGTCAGCGCGTCGGCTCAAGCTATCAAGACCACTTCACCCAAACAGGATTTTGGAGTGATCGTTGACACCGGCGAGCCGGAAGACATTGATGGCGTTCTCTGGCTGATCGTCATCCTGTCGCTGCTGACCTACCAGATCGCTGATGCAGCTCTGGCAGTGCAAATCAAGGCCGATGAGGAGGAGCACCAGCGAATCCGAGAAAGAGCTCAGGCACTGGATGAGTTCATCACGGAACTCTTTCAGAATCCTGCTCCCGACGCAGAAATCACTCCTGGCCCGGCAAATGGTGGAGCAACACCTCCGCCCCCCGCACCGCCTCCTGTAACAAATGACGCTGTTGCCAGCGATCCGGCCCCCACTGTCGATCCACGTAAAATTCGGAAGTTGCGGTAACTGTTCTGTTGCACCGCGTCGAGCATCAAGTGCGTTCGATTGCAGAGCCGTCTGGCTTCTACGCGCTTGCAGTGGCGTTTAGCCGCAAGCGATTTTTCCGGTTCAATGATCGGTGAAATCGCTGAGACCCAGACGGTCATCGGCTATTGCTTCAGGCACGGTATCTCACCAAGTGGAGACGATTTCCCCGAATCGGATCAGTGCTGCTTTTGATCGAGTCGTTGATAAGGGTGTGTTCTATCGATTCGTCATGGTCATTTCCTCCAAGGAAGCAGTCTGCCGCTTCCACGCCTAACGCCGTCTAAGGCGGCGGCGCCCACCATACCTGCAGCTTGATGGAGGTCTCGGGAGTGTCGTCAACAGCGACACTCCCGACATCACGTTGAACGGCCCGACCACGGATCCAGAGATCGGCCTTGGCAACCAAAGGCTCAAGGTCTGAGGCAAATACAGCGGACTACAGCTGATTGCTGTAGCGCTCGGGGACAGACCTCCGACACGGTGCCACCTCGGCCACCACGATGGTGGGGCCGCTGAAGGTCTTGCCTGGCCCCTGCTGCAGACAGATCTTGTTCTGGAGATGCCACTGCTCGGCGTCCAGAGGCTTGATACGCCGATAGCCACCCTTGGCCAGCGTTATCCTGCGGTGCTCGTTCATGCTTTCCGCAGCTGCCTGCATCGCATCTTGATAGCGATGGTCGCCCGCCAACCAGGATGCCGCCGGCGAAAACGACCAAGTCAGTACGGCTCTCTTCCAAGCGCGGCTGGACCCTGCGGAGTACATCCTGGGCTTGAGTCGATGCATCGCGCCAACCTTCGCGATGAACCAGCTGCCCGTTTGAACCTGCAGCGGGCTCTACTTGGCCCAAAGCCGACGCTCGGGGTGTTATCGCCCAGTCGCCAAACCCTGCCATCTGTCCGGCGCGCCTTTCAGGGCCAGCCCCAGGGGAGATAGATACGCTTGTTTGGGCTGATCTCTCTGGTCCGCCGCTGCCAGTCAGTATAGGCATCCATGTAATTCGTTGGCCGCATATCACCAGCGATCGTTGCGCTGTTCGAGTAGAGGATCACGTTGTAAATCTCAAGCACTGTCTCGCAAGCCGCCTTGTGCCCAAGGCCGGCAAGATCTGAGGCGATGAGCCCCATAGAGTCCAAGTTGTTTGGCTCAAAGATCTCAAGCTTGTTGTCATCGCCAACGAAACGGATAGATCTGATGATCCGAAGTGCTTCGCTGCGAAGCTCTGAGAAGCGTGCGTACTTGGTGACTATCAAGCTGGAGTACAGCCCGCCGGCGATGCCGATTGGAAGGGAGAGGATTAATGCCAGTAGGGACTCAAGCGACATTGTCTGGGGCCGTTGGTCTATGCAGGTCTGTGACCTAATGAATTGTTCCAGATACGGCCCGAGGTACAGCGAGCCGCCGCTCTTCTTACCTCTCAAGCATAGGTCTGCTCGATCCACCCAACAAGGCAATGACCGAGCCGGGCTAGCTGGCCACAGGCCAGCGACAAGCGTGTTGCGGCCTGGGCGCTGAACCACGGCGTGCCGCCCGTGCCTGACTGTTGGAACACTAGCTCCACGAGGGGAGGAGGTTCATTCGCCTCAGTGTCTCGCCAGCACTGCGCAGCCGATTACCTTGCTGGATCTCCCTGACGATTCGGCCTTGATGCCGTCCCACCCACAATTCCAAGCCGCGCTTGCCTTGCTCCAAACTTGTGCATCTACGGACAGGCCGATGTCCCGGGGCACAGTCCAGATGAAGCGCCAAGATGGCTTCCAACGGCGCGCTTCGGTTGGACTGGTGAATTGCCGCCACCCACTGATCACCGAAGGCAACCACCGTGGCGCGCTTAGCCGTCAAAGCGGGCTTGATCCACCTAAACCCAGGCGGAAGGCCCTGCACTGAGGGTAATGGTCGCAAATCTTCTCTACTACCAAGAAGGTCGGCCACCTGATCCAATGCAATTCCTGGCAGCAGCACGGCCGCAGCCTTGCGCTCGACGTACCTCTTGGCCTCCTCTGCGCTGTGCGCATGGGCCTCTTCAACTTCCCACATCTTGCCCATATCCACCACCGCTCGGGCTCCGCCGGGGATGCTATGAATTGATGCTACCTGCCGGCCTCTCCACATCAGGCTCCAGCGATCGGCGAGGTTGATCCACCCATCCTGGGCATGGATACGGGACACTTTCGGCGGGGGCGTCTGGGTTGCCATGCAGCGAGCATACGCATCGCCATCTCACCAAATGCGACGCTGGCACCAAGGCTCCTCAGGCGACTCGAGTGTGCGGCTCAACCAGCTGAGTCAGCCGATCCATGGCCGTACCGTTCAACGCCTGAGCGTCACCCCGCTGGTTGAACCTTGTCCAGTCGCTCAGAGCCAGTTGCCGAAGGTCGTGCGGTTCCAGTGAGAGCCAGCGCATCGGCCAGTATGGAAGGCGACGTTGTCCGACACGGCCCTGCTGCAGTTCGACCAGGCCATGGTGGCTGGAGGCCCCCAGCACGCGGGAATACGCCACTGACAGGCCATCCATAGGCCCCTCCATGTACTGCAGGAACCGCTCCCCGTCGAACATCAAAACACCAGTTACGCCGGCAGATCGATTGAACCGCTTGGCGTCTTCGACAAGCACGTCCAGCACCGCACGAGATTCCGCAGTCGGGGACGCAATTTTCGTGCATGCCTCACTGACATATACGACGGCCCGGATCGGCATGTCGGCTCTCGACTCTCCATTGGACCATCGACTGTACTCGCACGCGTTGCGCAGCATGTGAGGCCTATTCAGCGACGCGTGCTTGGCCTGTGCCGCAATGCCAGGCATCGATGGTGCATGCACCAATCATGCAGTTGTCGCGACTGGTCAAGTCCTTCGGAACTTCGACAAGTGCTGACAAGTGAGACACGAACGGGGCGGTTACGCCCGCCAGTGAAGGTGATCCTGCCACCCTTCCGCAGCCCCAAAACTCCTTACCCGAGCTTCATTCGTTAGGCCGCCAACCAGGTGAGCGTTCACACGCGCATGCCAACTTATGGAGTCTGCGGTTGTAGCTCCCATAAGCCTGCGAAGGACAAGCAGCAGGAAGAACGAGCGAGTTGGCGCATACGGAGCCGCGCGCTCACACCAACCTGCTGCTTTGGGTCGCTTAACCGCAACACCCAGTTCCTTGTTCCACAGCCTGCTGTGGTGAGCAACTACATTTCGCGCCACGCTTGTGACATGGAGCCAGTTCGCCAGAACAGGGGGAGCGATCAAGAGAGCCCCCGAAATGGCCTTCTGTTCTTTGCTCTGCAGAGCTGCGTAAAAGCGAGAGAGCGATCCAAGAGACATGACCTCGGTGGTCATCCAGATCGGCACCTTGGGAAATGCTGGCGAAGAGTACCTCTTCTTGTAGTGGTCGATGAAAGTCTCTCTGGAACGAGACACTTCATTGAGAACACCCTCCAGCCAGTCCTGATGGTCAGAGCCTCGGAAAGAGAAGTTGCGCGCCTCCAAGTGGCCAAATGGGCCGAAAGCGTGCGCAAAGTGATAAGTGAGCAGGGTCCGTATGGCCACCTCAATGTGGCCGACTGCTTCCATCACCAGATCTCTCAGTCCCCTATCGAACTCGTAGAGGCTGATCGCGTCCTCAAAGGTCGCGTTCTCACGGAACTGGTCACTGCCAGGCACTCGTTGAGTGTGGAGATAGCCCATCAGGCGGTAGTAGCCCACCCGTTCCAGGTAGCGATTGGCGCTGGCCTCATCGCCGATGAACAGCCCACGTTGCTGGAGCTGCTCTAGCTGTGCATCTATCGACAGCGGGGGCTTGAGGTACTGAGTCATCCTGACACCAAACACCGGGCAAAAAAAACCCGCCTATTTGCGCGTGTCGCGACGGATCGCGTCAGAGGCGTGGCGGGTATGTTGGGGCCAGTGTAACCACCCCAACAATTACCTGCAAGTAATCATGGGTCGTCTCCACAGGCCGTGGAGCCCTGTTCGTAATGCTGTAAGGCCATCATCGACTTGAAATCATCCCCGTCATTGCCCACATTCAACAATGTGAAGGCCCTGTAGGCATCGGTGACGCCAGTCGAGGACCACCTCCCTTGGTCCTGCCTGGAGGATCAGGGGCAGGACGCGGCGGCTCAATTAAAGAGGCCCAGTGCCGCTAAGGAAGATGACGAACTCCCCTTAGCGATGGCATGACCGAATTCACCGACTTCCCTGACGACGACCGTAATTGGTTCATCCTTCACATGGATGGCTATGCCAAGCCGCACAAGGGCACCGACTCGACCGCTGTTGAGTGCCAGCTGGTGCCTATCCCCTTGGGGATAGGGGCGCCTGAGAAGCTCTCACTTCGGCAGATCGCCGAGCTGTTCGGCATGCGTGACGGCGAGGCATTCATCACCACGATCTTTGTTGGCGCCGTGTCTGTGTATGCCGTTGGCGATGTCTTCAAGCGCAGCAAGTACGTCGGCTCCCTGCCGGCAATGCAGTTGCGTACCGGGAACGCGCTGGCAGACGGCGAGTCTTCTGCGCTCTATACCACGCATCACAGCACGGGCCGCTTGCAAGAAGTGCATGCTCACACTGAGATCGGTCGTGACAGCAATCGCTACCCCATCAAAGTTCTGTCAAAGCGCCAGCTGGACCTTGATCCGCGGTACCGCGCCAGAAGTGAGTTCCTGGTCGTCAGAAACACCAGCAGCTCAGATCCGACCAAGCACGTGGAGTTCGTCATTCCACGCATGGCGGTCTACCGTGCCTTCTACGGATTCACCAACAAGGTCGCCGACATCTTCAGCATGGGGCCGTGGGACACCGTTGCTTCCGAAGCGGTCTACTCGCAAGACTTTGCCGGCAACAAGACAGGGGCTGATGAAGAAACCGGCGCTTGGAACCTAGTGCTGGAACTGGGCATGTCTAAGGACGACGCCACGCTGATCGCACTTCTCTATTTTGACGAGTACGGGAGAATTCAAGCGAATCGTCTTGCCATCCCGATGCAGAAGGCTACGGAGAGGGTCGACCTTGATCCTTCACAGGACCCGCGTTGGTACACCAACGCCAGGCTTCCCTTGCAGCCAGGCAGAGGGCCGTACCGCGCAGTGGTCTCCGGCTACGCCCTACGACGGCGAAAGGGAGATTCCTTCCAAGGAAAGATCCTGCTGGTGCGTGCAATCCATAGCGTGAACATGCCTGAAGGAATGCCACCGGTAGGCAAGATCCTGATCAACGACAACACCGACGGTGCACAGGTCCAGGTGACCGATGGGCAGAAGACCTGGAAGCCCAAGCCCCGGGAGCAGAGGAAGCGCCCCAGTGGCATGCCGAACGTTGACACACGTGCAGGCTCCACGAAACGAGAGGGCTTTGATGTCCCTGCACTGTCATTTGAGGTCGATCCACCCCACCCAACCCATGACCTGGCCAAGGACAAGAGCACCACTCGTACCGGCGCTCGGCCGGCACCAAATGATCCACCAACGAATGAGGGCTCACACGGAAAGCCCAATGGCGATGAAGAGTCCGTCAGCCACCTGCGCGCTCGTAAGGAGAAGCGGCCCGCATCCGATATCCACGAAGGGCTCATCACAGCAATGGAGATGTTGCGCACGAAGGGTCACATCCGCGACTTTGCTGTAATTGGACCAGTAGTCCTTTGCCAGCTGGTGCATGTCGCTGCGTTCAAGTGCTGGAACTTCTTGACCGAGCACCAGCATGAAGCGCTCCGAAAGAACGCGACGGTTGGCCCTTACGTTGCGAACTGGTCAACACGCTGCTGGCCCTACCTTGTTTCTGGAAGCGATCCCTTCACTGCCCAGGAACGCTCTGCTCTGGTGCTGGAGGTCGACCTCCCCAATGGCCAGAAGGGCTTCTGGTTCGAGATTGAAATGCGGGGGACTGAAAACTATTCCTCTGCATTCGTCTTGCACCGCGGCGGAGTCGCTCGCAGGGAGATCACAGAGGCACTACAGATCATCCGGCAAGCAAGTGGTATTTCGATGTCGCGACACTTCCATTCCAAGGGCATCGAATGCTATTGCCATCCTCACTACTTTGAGAAGGATGCCAGCAAGAAGAACAAGGCGAAGAAGGGCGAGACACCAGCGGGCGAAGCTAAGCAGGATGATGCCAAGCTGACCCAAGTAGATGCTTCCTCGGCAAAGACCACTAGCTCTGACGGAACAGCAGCCGGGGCCTCAGCGGATCCCAAGACTACGACCAAGCCAGCCAAGACCAAGTCCGGCGTTTGGAGCGCCGGCCCACTGATCACCTTCTTCAGTAGATTTTCCGCTGACGAGAAGATCCCGGGATGAGCTGTTCCCAGAGGCGGCTCGATGCCCTATCGCGGACAACTCGACGTCGACCGTTTCTCGGGGCGACATGTTGTTTTGAGTCAGCAGTTCTGTCATCGGAACACCCGAGGCCGACCTTGGGGGGGCCAGGAGTTCATCACTTGGTCGAGTACTCAGGGCCCCCGCTGCGCGGGGCCTGTAGGCCGACTCATGAGCTGACTCCGACCAACGCCCGGCGCTAAGTACCGGCCCATCTTTCCCTGCCGCCAAAGGCAACGTAAACTTTACTGATCGGAAGAAAGGAATCCCCGTAATGGCTCAGGGCTTAGACATTCAACTTTTGGAAGCGGTTCGAGCACGTCTCACCTTGTCGACGGTAGTGACGTTCGGAGCCAAGTTGGGCCTTCCAAGAGCAAATACTTGGCACAAGTTTGAAGAGAATCTTACCGAAGCCATAAAGATTAACCCAGGCGCCGCCTTGGCGTTTAACGTGGCTTTGGGAAAGCTCCTAAGGAACACGATTACCGCAGGAAACAGGGCTGTAACGCTATTCCGAGTTGCCCCCGCGAGGGCGACTGCGATCGCAACCGCGCTTGGCAAGACCACTATCCCTACGTCCCCATACTTAGCCCTCTACCCATATCCGCTTCCTCAGGCCGCTCTCAAGCCGCTGACTGACGAGCTCTTCCTGGTTGAGTTCTTGCCTACCAGCGGCATGGTTACAGCAATCTTCAACGGCCGACGTCTTATTGAAGATCGTGAAGAGCGGAGCGCACAGTCAGTGGATCCCGTCGCTCTGAGCAAGATCGGGTGGACCGACATTGACGAGTTCGTGCTGGTTAAGCGTCGTCATGTGCAGACATATGAGGTTGTCTGCATTGATACCGTAACCGGCCTCATAGAGCTGCGGGTCGAAGACCATCAAGGCGTGCGCGCTTCGGAATCCCTCCTGCAGCTGCAAGCCAGCTTGAACGCCATCCTTACTTCCGCAGGGATTACGCCCTTGAGCGGTGCCGTGAATCTTTTCCCAGCGATAAGGGAGCTCTACGATGACGTCGCTGAAGGCATTGTCGTAGAGCTGGGATTCACGACCCTCACCGGGTCTGCAAAGCATGAAAAGATGCGCGCTCACCAGAAAGATCTGCGTAACGAGCTCTTCCATGTAGGTGGCAAGACGGCGGTCAATGGCCACCTATCCCCGTTCCGGGTTGCGGTGCGATGGCAGGCCCCCAACGGTGTGCCCGAGGAACTCATGCTGCCTGGAAGCATGCGCCAGCTCGGGAAAGGCCCAAGCGCGACACTGGAACACGCGCTGCTGACGGGTACGTTTGAAGAAGCCGCCGTACGTCGATGCATTCGCAGACTTGAGAAGCACCTGTAGAAGGGCTTGCAATGAACTCGCCCGACATCAGAGGTCTATTGGAGCGATCACGGGATATTCTCCCGAACGACGTTACTGCACAGCGCGTCTTCGATTTCGTAGTTGGGAACATGGAGTCGATGGGGTCAAATCTTGATTCATTTAGGATTGGCGATGTCCTCAGCCATCTCGGACTGAAAGGGCAAGAAGAATCTCACCACGCTGCGTTTGCGCTGGACGCACTTAGCATTGGCCCAGATGCGCTGCTGGAGCGTCGATTTGAGTATTGGCCGGAAGACGATGATGCTGATCTATCCGACCCGCTTCCGGTCGAGCCTACAGATATGCGAGACGCCCTTGAGAATGAGTTTTTTCTCGACCCACGAACAGGCAGGCGCGTACCGAATTTCAAGGATCTAATTTCGGTAATTTATGTACCCAGTCATCGATCAAGGGAATTACTGGAGCGTCGTTCGTGAGTTCGCTTTCTGATCTTGAAAAGCTCTTGGGCGCAGGCTATCTGGCGGATCATCTGCGTATCCAATACCCTCGATCCTACGAGCAATTCATCAACGATCTCTATAGGGAGATCGACACTGCTACGAATTTTATGGAGACAGATGCAGCTGACTTCATGAAGCAGGAAGAAGAGTTCATTTCGCGTGCGTTGGTGCGGCAGTTAAAGCAGAAGTCTTTCTTGGCCACGACGGAGACGGACTCTGGTGGACACTGCGACATCACTGTCACCTCCGCCGATCAGCGGTATTCCTGGCTTGGAGAAGCAAAGAGGTGGAACGGTGCCTCTTACATCCACGACGGATTCCAGCAGCTTCTGAACCGATACAGCAAGGCAACGCCAGGGAACAACCATGGCGGCCTACTGATTTACGTGCAGGTTTCCAAGTGCGCGGATCGACTTGAGGCCTGGCGCCAGCACCTTACTAGCGCCGCGGACTCATATGAAGAGCTCACAATCGCTGACGACAATGACCGTCCCGGCTTTGCCTTTGCATCAAGCCAAGTTCATGACCGCTCAGGTGCGGCTGGACCCCGTTACAAGGTCAGACATATGGCGATGAGCTTGTACCGCCCTGCAAGTGACACTACGAGCTCTCCATGAACAACTGATCGTAACTGTGAACTGTTGCTGTTGTGCGGCTGCAGGTGCGCTGCCGACCTGACCGTAGGTGGCGCCCTCAGAGCTGGCTCTCAAATTCGACGCAGGCAGCACGCATTACAAGGGCCGGGTCGACGCACAAGACATCGGCTGGCGTAGCGCCATCGAGTAAGGCATGAGGTGACAGAAACCATTCCACCTCGCCCCAACCCGTCGTACGTCGCAGTCCGTCAGGCTCTCGCAGAAAAGGGCCAAGATCGCGCAGAACGCGTAGGATCTCGGTCAGGTGTTCAACTGGCTGACCATCATGGCGGAACTGCCAAGTCGGATAGCGATAGCTTGGCATGGGATCGGTGACGTACACTCCCAACAGGTGCCCTTCTCGGCGCAAATGACTTGCGTCTTTTTCGCTGCCGGACTGTGAGCGCAGCCTGGTGCTGACCTGGGCGGCGCTGGGCCATTGCGCAGCCAGAGCCTCTCGCTGAGCCACTGCATCGAGCAGTACCCGATCGCTGGGAGTTGACGTGTCTATCTCAACTATCAGGTTTGGATCGTAAGTGGGATTCTCTCGAAACCACAGACCGTCAGAGTGACGTTGGGGGTAGCCAAGCGGATTGCAGATCACTCTGGCCTTGCCTACCACGTAGTCCATCGAATCATGAATGTGACCATGGACCCATAGATCGGATCTGGAGACCAGACCATCCAGGTTCGAGGCGAAGGCTGCCGACAGTACATGGCCCTTGTACCTATCAGGGGTCGATTGCAAAGTCGGCCCCATGTGCGTGACCACTACTGTCGACCCGCTGAAAGGTTCTGCCAGGCGGTCCTGCAACCAGATCCGGTCCTCCCAATGACACTGGGCGACATCCAGAGGCTTGATCTTCCGATACCCCGCTTTGGCAAGCCTGATCTTGCGGTAGTCGTTTATCCCTATCGCAGCCGCTTGCATAGCCTCTTGGATGCTATCGGGACTGAGCAACTGGAAGTCGGTCCACAGGGTTGCTCCGAGGAACCGGACATTGCCGATCACCAGCTCCCCCTTGTCCAGGAAGTGAATGTGACCGGTGGCGGAGCACGCCTCAGCCAGCCGCCCTTTTAGCGTATCCAGCTTCTGTCCGTAGGCCTCGTGATTTCCGTGCACGTAGATCACAGGAAGATTCGGGAACGTCCGATCGGCCCAGGCGACAGCGCGATCACCCACGTCGATGTCGCCAGCAAGTACTACCACGTCTGGCCGACTTACATCGACATCAGGCTGCACTGCAGCCATGAGCTCCTTCGCTTGCTTCGGTGCCTCGCGCCACAGCTCTAGATGAAGGTCAGAGAGGATCAGGATGCGCATGGCTACAGCTCTCCGGACCGAGGTGCCGTCTGTTGGTTGCAGTCAGCACCACCAATGCGGACAAGCAAACGTCTGAGAGCGATATTCAGACCATCGTCGCTCGGCGGGTAGGGAGAGCCAAACAGCGGAATCGGCACCCAAAGATGCTCTTGCCCGGGATGCACATAGGGCTTGTGATCATCAAGCAGTAGAGCCTCACCTAGTCTAGGCGAGGCTAGAAGCAGGTCCTTCGTCTTACCTGACCAGCAGATGTAGTGCAGCCCTGCGAACCAGCTGGGTGCGCTACCTTCGCGTACCAACAGCGTCGCAATGCTGCGAAAGCGCTCTTCGGGAACAGTTGTGTACATCATCAACTGATCAAACTGTGCTTGGATGTGCTCCAGAAACTGGTAAAGCCCAGGCCTGGGAATCTGACTGATCGCATTGGAGATGAGCGTGCCCTCAAGGTCCAGTGCAAGAATGGTCGGCTTCATATGCTGCCTCTGCCGTCTGCGTACTCGCTCACCTTGCTCCCTTGGCTGATCGCTGTCCATCGCGTGAGCCTACTGGTACGCCTGAGGTGTGAGCCTACTGGTACGGTGCAGTAAGAGGCGCGGCGCACACCATCCTGCAACTGAGCCAGCACAAGGAAGCGGCTTCCACGGTAGTTCAGCTATCGCAGTCGCGTCCCGCCCGACCTCAGTACCTCAGGCCCGGGCTGGCCTGAGGTACTCCAAGAATCCAGATGCTCCTACCAAGACTGGCGTCTGGACCACTCCAAGACGATGCCCTTCATTTCCGCCTGCACTCGAAGGAGCCCATCCCTAGTCATGATGTCCCCATCTGGCGTGACGGCCCTTATCATTCGCCGTAATTCAGCTGGCTCAAACTGATAAACCAGGCACAGGATGTCGGCAAGATCCTGGTCGTTCGCCTCCGGAAGGCTGCCGACTCGCGCCAGCAAATCCACCAGTTTGACCGCCCCGCGCTTGAGGTTGGGCGCCTTGGGAGTTCGAGGGGGCATGGTCACTTGCCAGTCGTAGCACTTTTGCACGAAAGTGACCCAAACACTGATGGTCGCCCGAGCTCCCGGAACCTTCGCTAGATAGCCAAGCAGTTGCTCTTGGCTGAATGGGCCCTCCAGTTGCGCACTTTCACAGAAGGCCTCGGCAACCCCCAGGTACTGCGAAACCGTCCGGGTCTGCTTCCCAGTCAGCCACACCCTGTACTCGCGAAGGAACGGTCCCCAAGGCCTACTGTCGGCAGCGGACAGGCGAGCCTCGATGAGGGCCAGATCACGAGCTTCGTTGCGTGCGTCCTTGTCGATGGATAGGCCGTAGTGCTCGCAGACAAAGTCTGTGGCATTGAGGTTTGCCCGGAGCGCCTTGGTATCGAAGATGCGGAGAAGATCCGCAGCGATCAGTGGCTGACGAACCAGGGCATCACCGTCAATTGCCAGGAAGAATCCTACGGCCTTTCCAGCCTTCTTCGGTAAAGCGCCAGTGGGCACGCTCTTGGCCAACAGCCACTCTCCGTACTGCCGGTACAGATCGGCGACCCACGATCGCTGGAAGATTGGCAACTGCTGCTCAATTTCCCGGCGCACCCTGGACTTGATGCTGCATCCATCGCAGCGCGCAGAACCGGCCCCATTGACCGTAGCCCCACACTCCGGGCAGTCATGAGTGGCCGGCTCATCAGTGCTGCAGCGACCGCAGAGCTTGCGGCCATCGTCAGTAGTTTGCACCAACTTTCGGTAGCGTCGGCATCTGGAGCAGGTCACGTGCGTTGGCTTATTGATACAACGCGGACAGGCCTTCTGCCCCGGCTCGAGGTGGCTGGCACCGCTCAGTCGTTGGCTCGGCTCATCGCAGATGTCACAAGGTACGGCTTCGGTGAAATACGGATAGCATGACAGACAGGCAACAACGCACTCGGTAATGCTCTCTCCGTCCGGAGCTGGAACCACCAGCGTCACCTGCCTTGCTTCAGGTGCTAGGCGATTGCATCGGTTACAGCGTCGCTCGGAACGATCGCATCGCGGGCACTGAGGTGCCTTCGACTCAGACCGATGATGCACCACTGTGCCATCGCAGGCAGGACATTGCGCCCGCTTGAACTCGCGCTTGTAGCACGTTCCGCAGTACTCCTTCCCTTCGTGGATTCGCTGGGCCTTGGTGATGTGCCGGCTGCAACCATCGCAGCTACGGCGTCCTAACTTATCGGTACTCATTGCGCCTTTCCAATCATCTTGAATAACAAAGCGGCCCTCATTTCGCGCCACCCAACCTGTCTCTTCCGCTCTGCGTCGCCCACCATTCGCATCTCTTGCCGGATCACGCTGCACCCCTTGTTCCGGCGGCCCGAGGGCAGCCGGTCAACGACAGCCGCTAGCCATGGCGGCATGTCCTGACGAAAGCAGCGCTGCGTTAGGTGGTAGCGACTTGCCCTGTCCTCCAGCGCGTCCGTGTCACTGACTAATGAATCAACCAATTGCATGTCCGCGTGCCGGGCTGCCACTGGCCTGAACTCCACACGCGCCCTGGACGAGCAAGCAGGCGAACGCGCGGTCCCAAACCCGGAAAGCAAAGCATCGACACCCCAGAGTAGATCTTTGCCGCTGCAGCGAAAGTTGCACGGCAGGAACCAGTCACACGGTCCCACCAGGGCATTGAAGAGAAGAGACTGAGCGGCCGTCGCTTCCGCAGGCAGAGCCCTTGCAGTAGCGAGGTTTGCGAAGCAGTTCCAGCAGACCGATATGTCAAAGCCCTGGCGCTGCGGCTGGGCCGGAGCGCCACAGTGGGGGCATCCATCCAGCATCAGCGTCTGGTGGATTGGGCATACCGTCCAGAAGGAAAGCCGCCACTGCCTCAGGAAGCCGCCGCCCTCGGCCAAGCAGGCCGGGCAGAACGCCAGACCGGGCCGCAAACGCCTGCGGTGATACACGCCAATGCTCCCTATCCAGTGGTAGACGCCATGTACTGGTTCAGGCTGCCGACGGGTAACCTCTTCCCACTGGCTCAGGGTCAGTTCTGCGATCACCGGGGTTGGTTGCCCGGACGCCACCGCCAGATGATCAATCAGACAACATGAGGCGCTGACGTCTACATCACGGTTCCATACGGCCATCCCCGGCGAAGCGAGTTGCATCAGCGTATGAGGCGAGACCCCATTCGAGATGGCTTGCCGCGCCAGGTAGCTGGTAAGCAGCTCACCGGGAACCGGAGGTGGCCAGTTGGTATGCATTAGACATTCGCCAGAGCATCTTCCTGTGGCCGAGCTTCTTTTACCGCCTGAATCAGGTTGACGGTGATCTGCTCACTACCGTCGGTAATAGCCAGAATCGCCGCCTCCTTCAAAAGACGTACGGTCCCGCCAATGGTCTCCTCACCCAGGGCGAAAAGCGCCGTGGACAGCTCCTCAGTGGCCAGGCCGGAACGCTTGGCCAGCGGCAGCAGACACTCATATGTGTTGAGAAAATTGAGGTAAGGGATGTCCAGCTCCCACCTCGGCATAGCCACGGTCTGAAAGCGCGACTTCATCTGCGCGTCGAAGGAGAGCGCATTCACGGCAGCGGTGGTACCCGCCGCCACAATGCTGATGTTCAAGTCATTACTGAGCTTGCGCAGGCCGGCGAGGATGTCGGCTGCCCCCTTCCGTGCGAGCGTCACATCATTGAATTCATCGATGGCCAGGACCCGGACCATGCGCAGCCGCATCACGGCCAGTACCATCTGGTACTTGGTATGCGCCGGATCAGACCGGCGATGGGTCACCGCACACCGCGTCAGAATCTCTGACCAGACTTGCGACAGGTCTGCCGGCACGGGCATGGCCATGCGAACAACTGGCGAGCAGAGCGTTCCGTTCTCCTTCTCCACCGACTTGTGCCTGAGCTGAAACTGTCGGAGCAGCGCGGTCTTGCCGTTGTCCGCTCGTGCCACGATCACACGGCAAGGTGGGCGCTGGGTGGTCGGGTACATGACCAGCTGATCCAAGGAGTCCAAGATGGACTTGGCCTTCTCATAGCCGATCCATCGGTCTGCCCTACAGATTTCAATGCGCTTCTCGATGCTGCTATCCATGTGGACAGCGATGCTGTCCATCAGATGCGGAAATGCGTTCATTAGTTGATCTCTCCTACCTCGAGTACTTCAAGAACCTGGGAGAAGATGCTTCGATCCTTCGCTGCCGCCACAGGGATCTTCGACGCCGGTGGCGCCGTAGGAGCTTGGGTGGTCGTAGGCACGCTGCTGTTCGGCTTGGGGCGCTTGGCGTGCTGCCGCCGGGCCGCCTTTGTCTTGGACACCGACTCATCCACCAACTGCCGATTCCTGCGGATGCTGTCGAAGATGCGATCTTCGTCCACTGCCGCCTTGCCTTCGGCACGAATGGCACGCTGCGCTTCACGCAGTTCGCCAACAGAAACCGCTGGATGGCCCAGGTTGCGGTATGGGATAGCGATGTAGTCACCCACCGCCGGATCCAGGAAGTAGATCACGCTGACGTTGCGAGGGTCTCTTGCGAAGGTGAACTTCTGGTGGCGCTTGGGAAATTCCGGATCCGTGGCGCCGATGTACGGGTCCAGGACAGGGTCGTAGTAGTAGACGTAGTCAACGCGAACGCCGTAGCGCTGGACGGTGCTGCTGAAGTAAGGCAGAAAATCCAAGCGAATGCGATCCGGATTGGACGGAAGCATCCGGCCAATGCCAGGCTTATCACCACCGAGGATGCCTTGCTGCCAAATGCGCATGGGCGAAGAGCCCTGCAGCTGACTGTGGGTACGCTGGTGGTAGTTGTTGACGATGAACTCGACAAGGTACCGCTCCACGTCCCTCAGAGTCAGGGCTGCTTCCTTCTCAGAGTCGTAGGTATCCTTCTCCTGAACATTGGAGAAGGTAGTGCCCGGTACCTTCTTCATCTCCGTGGCCACCGTGCCCATGTAACGCTCGATGTGCCCACCGTAGTTGGGCTTCTTCACTGGTCGCCACTGCATGTCGATGTGGTTTGCCTGGCAGCCGCGGTCAACTGCTTTGCACTTGAACTCGCGTGCATTGTCCGCGTGCAGCGTGCCGATCTGACCCCAAACCGGCCAGTCTCCCTCAACGCCAAGCTCTCGCAGATACTCACTCTTGGTGTTGATCGCATGCGATACACACATGGCCACCGAGGTGGCCGAGGGCGCATCCAAGGTCACATAGAGTCCGACAACCGACCTGCTGAAGACGTCGATGGCCAGCGTGAGGAAGGGTCGACCGAGAGGCTTGCGGTACACCTCATCGACGACGATCACATCAAGCGGAGTATGGTCGATCTGGACGACCGCCATCGGGAAGTCGGCGCCCGGGAAGGAGCCCCGAATCGGCTCATACTTGTTGCGGGCCTTGTCCTTCTGGCCGCGGGAGCGCAGCGCTGTCGCAGGCCTTACCTCCGCTAGCCTCTTGCGAATGGTGTTCTCGTGCGGCGCGTTGATGCTGGCGACCCGGCAACGCTGGAGCACCTCGGCAACTACCTCCCCGGGGGAGCGACGCTGCTTGGTCAGGTAGAAATCCTCAATGACCGAAGCGATGACCAACTCTTGGTCCGCATGAAGATAGCGATCGCCTTTGTTTCGACCAGGCTTCCGGGGCACCAGCGCTGCGACATGCTGGTGATCCAAGTACAAGGACAGCCACTTATAGAGCGTCGCTGTGTTCACACCCGCGGCCAAAGCTGCCCGGCTGACATCGTCCTTGCTGCGGTAGGGCATCTCGATCAGAGGTTTGATGGCCTCGAACCGACGTTGAGCCACCGCCCAAACCTCGTCTGAGTAGTGGTGCACGGAGTAGTTTGGCGTGCCATCGTCCGCTGCTGCCTCGATCACCCGCGACATCGTCTCGATTCGCAGCCGTGTGGGCGCCTGTGTCTCAACGTCCTCGGCCAGGACGCTGTAGAGGTCAAGTGATCGAGTGATGCGATAGCGGCGCTGGCCAACCATCACCTCAGCTCCGGGCGCGATGCTCAAGAAGTTGGATTCAGACATGGGTTATTCCCTCAGCTGCATCGGCATGCGCATGCTGAGCGGCTTGTTCAGATCAATGTCGAAGTCACCCCGGGCGACCATTTGCCACAGCGCAGGGATGGCCAGTGCCCGCTCCTCCTCCGGCCAGTAGGCGGCGGCGAGCAAGGCTTCGGGTGTAGTAGGACCAAGCGCGCTTGCGGTGTAGCGCAGCTGGGCCTGCCTGACGTACAGCGTGTCCATGGCCCGATAGCGGCGAAGGAACTTGGCATTCTGGAGGTAGGGCGTGCGGATATGACGCTCCGTCACGATCTTGAACTGCCAGTCCCTCCTGCGGCAGTAGGCGACAGCGGCCTTGAAACGAGGCCGTAGTTCCTGCCAATCCTCCTTGAGGACCTCATGGGGTTTGACCTCATAGACAACGGTCGGGATCTCGTCCCGATCGAACTCTGCCAGCACGTCAGGGGTGTACCGGCGCACTCGGCCGCCATGAACGTGGGTCAGGGTGAACGGCTGCTCTTGAACCCGCAGGACCTGCGGGTTGGCGTCAAGGACGATAAGGAGATCGCGCTCGAGCGACGACTCAAAGCCGGCTACCCCGCCAGCTTCCAAATTGACCTTCCCGGTCAGGGCCCGTCGGCTATTTTTCAACTTCCGGACAGGGGCGCTGGAAACGAGTCTTTTCATTAGCTGTTGTGTGCAATCCAGTCGTGTTAATTAGTGTTTTCGTTCGCATCCTTTAATGTTGAGCCTAGACTAGATATGCTTTGGTGAAGGGCTCTAACCGGGCCTTTTTGCAGGGGGGATTCTCGCTAATTGGTGGGAATGACAGCGGCAATCCGCCCTGCCCCGGCGAGATCTCCCTGGCCCATCACGGCGTGCTCTTTCTGGACGAACTGCCCGAGTGGAACCGCAGCGCGCTGGAAACCCTGCGCGAGCCCTTGGAATCAGGCCATATCCGCATCGCGCGTGCGGCGCGCAGCGTGCAGTACCCCGCGCGATTCCAGTTGGTAGCCGCGATGAACCCCTGCCCGTGCGGTTGGGCCGGCGACCGCAGCAATCGCTGCCTGTGCAGCGATGAACGCATCACCCGCTACCGCGCGCGGGTGTCGGGCCCGCTGCTGGATCGCATCGACCTGCATATCAGCGTGTCACGGCTGGATGCGGTGGAACTGCGCGAGAGCACGCCACTGGGCGAACCCAGCGCGACGGTACGCGCACGGGTGGAATCAGCACACGCCAAGCAGCGGGAGCGCGGCGGGCTGAATGCCCATCTGCCGCCCGCCACGCTGCGCACCTGCACGCGGTTGAGCGAGGCCGACCAGGATCTGCTGGAACAAGCCATCGAACGGCTGCAGCTATCAGCGCGGGCGATGCACCGCATTCTGCGTGTCGCGCGCACCATTGCCGATCTGGCCGGCAGCGACATCATCCGGACCGCGCATCTGGCCGAGGCCATCGGTTACCGGCAACTGGATCGGGGAAACGCGAGGGCGTAGACCGTATACGCCCAAATCGCTCACGTCCCTCGGCACCTACGCGAGTATTTCCATCAAATCTTTGTCCTCATGCGGCTGTTCCCACGTGGACAAGAAACAAATGCTGACACCGCTTCGCATGGCGACCCGTTGGAACTGCGCCAGTTTCTCTTTCGTGACCGGGTATTGGATGGGATCAAAATGCAGCAGCGCCCACGGCCTGACGAATGAGAACCCAACGGTGAGTTCCGAGACGATCTTTTTGAGCTTGGAGCGGATGGGGGCGAAGTCGCGGACTGGACCACGCCGGTTGCCAAGGGCGTGGCACTGGCGGCGAATGGTGATCTCCGCACCAACGGCGCGCGCAATGAAGTGATCCTGGTAGACGCGCACGTAGATCAGCCGACGCTGGAACAATTTCATTCGCTATCTGCTTCCCATGCTGAGGCTGGCAGCGTGCGCAGCCTCCCATCCCGTATTTGAATCAACCCGCCACACCAAGCGCGCCACCACCCGCACCGCGCCGCACCGCCACCACGTACCGGCAGAACTTGCCCAGGAAAATGCCGGCAAACCCACCCGAGGTCAGTAGATACGCCGCAGTGAACCCGGCATGGCCCGCCAGCGCGGGCGACACCGCGAACGCCACTTCAAACCCGTACTTCACCAGGAAAGTGACCAGCAGCAGCGGCAGCAGGCTGTAGTCCGGGCTGCGGCGCAGCTTGCCGGTGGCCGGGTTCAGCGCCAGCGTCGCACGGCGCAGCAGCAGCCAGCCAAGGGCCGCGCCGGCGGCGATGCCGACCAGCCATTCACCCCAGGCCTGCAGCGAGCCACCGTAGCGATGGCTGATGGACCATGCGCCCCAGACAAGGAACAAGGCCGGCACGATCGCCAGCCGCACCAGCGAGCTTTCACCCGGCTTCATGGCGGCGATGCCGCGGTACACCAGGAAGGCCAGCAGCGCCCAGACCCAGAGCGGGGTGTGCGAGAGAATCTGCATGATCATTGCGGGGAATTCCTTGTCGGCAGGGTGAGGGCGTGCTGCGGTTATCTGACGCCTCGATTATGGTCCTGCACGAAACCGCCACAAGTGACAGGTGTCAGCCGCTTACCCTGACCGGGCGTTGCGCCGGTACTGCTGCACCCAGTCCAGCGACGGCGCGATGCCGCCGAAGGGAAACAGGTGCGGGCTGACCGGACCAGGGTCGTCGCCCATTCCGGCCAGCAGCTTGTCCACGAACCGGTCCGGCCCTGCCGAACCCAGCAGGCGGCCCAGGGAAATACCGTAGCGGGCCAGCATGGCCGTGCTCGCGCCGACCCCGCACATGGCCGCATAGCGCACCAGCCGGGTCACGCTGGCCGGCCCGGGAATGCCGACCAGCACGGGGTGCGCAATGCCGCGTGCGCGCAGTGCATTCAACCAGGCCAGCACTATTTCGGCATCGAAGGCGAACTGGGTGATGATCCACGGCGCCATGCCGCGCGCTTCAATGCGCTGGCACTTGTGCTCCAGCACCTGCCAGCGCTGCGCGGCGGTCATGACCGGGTGGGTTTCCGGGTGCCCGCCCACGGCCACCACTTTGATGCCGGCGCGTTCCAGTAGACCGGTCTCGATGATCGCCGTGCTGTCGGCGAACGGACCGACGGGCTCCGCCAGATCGCCGGCAATCACCAGGCAGCGCTCCACGCCGGCCTCGCCCACTGCCCGCTGGATGAAGTGTTCCAGCGCGGCCTGGCTGCCGATGCGCCGTGCCGACAGGTGCGGCATCGGCTGGAAGCCCAGCTCGCGGATGGCCCGTGCCGCGGCCAGCCGCGCCGCGTCGTCTTCGCTGGCCAGATAGGGAATGGAGATGGTGGTGCCCGGCGCGATACGTGCGGCCTCGGCGCGCAGGGCCTGCACGGCCTTCGCGCTCACTTCCCACGAACACGCATCCAGGAAGGCGCGCGCCCTCGCCCCGCTTTCCATGGACATCAGCCAGCCCCGTGCGCGCGCGCGACCGCCGAACTGCCGCGTGCCAGGTCCACGAAGGCCCGCAGATAATCGATGGCGGTATCCGATTCGCGCGCGCCCAGGTAGATCTGCTTGGGAATGCCCTTCGCACCCAGCCGCACCGGCACCACGTCCATGCGTGCGGCGTACTCTTCCACCAGCCAGCGCGGCATGGCCGCCACGCCGCGGCCGCTGGCCACCATCTGCATCATGATGTCGGTGGTTTCAATCGCCTTGTGGCGGCGCGGGGTCACCCCGGCCGGCAGCAGGAACTGGTTGTAGATATCCAGCCGCTCGAACGGCACCGGGTAGCTGATCAGCACTTCCTGGGTCAGCTGGCGCGGCTTTACATGGTCCACCTTGGCCAGCGGATGGTTGCTGGCCACCACCAGCACCTGCTCGTAATCGAACACGGGAACGAAGGTCAGGCCCGGCTTCAGCAGCGGGTCGGGGGTGACCAGCAGATCAATCTCGTAGCCGAACAGCGCCCCGATGCCGCCGAACTGGAACTTCTGCTTTACGTCCACGTCCACATCGGGCCAGGCGGCCAGGTAGGGCGACACGATCTTCAGCAACCACTGGTAGCAGGGGTGGCATTCCATGCCGATGCGCAGTGAGCCGCGCTCGCCCTGGGCGAACTGGCCCAGCCGCTCTTCGGCCAGGTCCAGCTGGGGCAGCACGCGGTTGGCCACGGCCAGCAGGTACTGGCCGGCCTGGGTCAGGCGCAGGTTGCGGCCTTCGCGCAGCCAGACATCGGTGCCCAGCTGCTGTTCCAGCTTCTTCATGCTGTGGCTCAGCGCCGACTGGGTCAGGTTCAGCACGCCGGCGGCGGCGGTGAGCGAGCCCTGCAGTTCAACCTGCTGGACGATGCTGAGGTGGATGCGTTCCAGCATGTCTATGAGCCCCGCTCATGGATGTGTGAAGTAAAACCATTTTACGTCATGGAACGCCCTGACTAGCATCGGGTCATGCTTTCTCCCCACCGCCCCCTCCGAATCGTCGCCGTGTCCGGCGGCCTGCAGCGCCCCTCGCGGGCGGCCACCCTGTGCGAACACCTGCTGGACCTGCTGGGCGACCACCTGCCCAGCCAGCCCCAGCTGATCGAGCTGGGCGAACTGGCCCCGCAACTGGCTGGGGCGCTGTGGCGTTCGCAGTTGCCCGACAGCGCCGAACAGGCGCTGGCTGCGGTTGAACAGGCCGACGTGCTGGTGGTGGCCACGCCGGTCTACCGCGGCTCGTACACCGGTCTGTTCAAGCACTTCTTCGATTTCATCCAGCAGGACGCGCTGGTCGATACCCCCATCCTGCTGGCCGCCACCGGCGGCAGCGAGCGCCACGCGCTGATGATCGACCACCAGTTGCGGCCGCTTTTCAGCTTCTTCCAGGCCCGCACCCTGCCGCTGGGGGTGTACGCCACCGACAAGGACTTCGCCGACGGCCGCGTATACGACCCGGCCCTGCTGCAGCGCGCCGAACTGGCCGTGCAGCGTGCCCTGCCGCTGCTGGCGCTGTCCCACCGCCCCGCGCCGCAGCCCGCCGCCACCCTTGAAGCCCTCTGAACCGGAATGCCGCCCATGAGCACAGACACCTTTACCTTCAGCATCACGCGCATCCCGTTCAACGAGGATTACCAGCCGGCCGACGGCACCCGCATCACCACCAACTTCGCCAACCTGGCACGCGGCGCGGCGCGGCAGCAGAACCTGCGCAACACGCTGGCCATGATCAACAACCGCTGCAACGACCTGGCGCACTGGGACAACCCCAACGCCGATCGCTACGTGGTGGAGCTGGACATCATTTCGGTGGAAATGCACATCGACGGCCGCGATGGCAGCGACCCGTTCCCGCTGATCGAAGTGCTGCGCCCCACCCTGGTGGATACGCACACCGGTGTGCGCACCGAAGGCATCGTCGGCAACAATTTCTCCTCGTACGTGCGTGACTACGATTTCAGCGTGGTGCTGCCGGCCAGCAACGAAGGCAAGGACCGCTTTGCCATTCCCGAAGACTTCGGCGATCTGCACGGCAAGCTGTTCAAGCACTTCCTGCAGTCCGACGCCTACCGCGCGCAGTTCAGCAAGGCGCCGGTGATCTGCATCAGCGTGTCCAGCAGCAAGACCTACCACCGCACCGAGAACCACCACCCCATCCTGGGCGTGGAATACCGCCAGGGTGAGTTCTCGCCCACCGACCAGTACTTCGACAAGATGGGCCTGCAGGTGCGCTATTTCATGCCGCCGGGCAGCGTTGCGCCGCTGGCGTTCTATTTCCAGGGCGACCTGCTGGGCGATTACTCGAACCTCGAACTGATCGGCACCATCAGCGTGATGGAGGCCTTTCAGAAGATCTACCGCCCGGAGATCTACAACGCCAATTCGGTGGCCGGCAAGGTCTACCAGCCCAGCCTGAAGCACCAGGACTATTCGTCCACCCGCATCGTCTACGACCGCGAAGAGCGCAGCCAACTGGCGGTGAAGCAGGGCCGCTTCACCGAAGAACACTTCATCAAGCCCTACCGCAGCGTGCTTGAGCAGTGGGCTGCACGCTGATCGCAGCTGAATCGACTCCCCTCCCCAGGACACAAGACCCCGATACCGATGAAGAAACTACTGCCGACCTCCACCGCCGGAAGCCTGCCCAAGCCGTCGTGGCTTGCCGAGCCTGAAAAGCTCTGGTCGCCCTGGAAACTGCAGGATGACGCGCTGACCGAGGGCAAGCAGGACGCGCTGCGCCTGTCCCTGCAGGAACAGCAGCACGCCGGCATCGATATCGTGAGCGACGGCGAGCAGACCCGGCAGCACTTCGTCACCACCTTCATCGAACACCTGGAAGGCGTGGATTTCGACAAGCGCGAAACCGTGCGCATCCGCAACCGCTACGACGCCAGCGTTCCCACCGTGGTGGGCGCGGTCAGCCGGCCGAAGGCTGTGTTCGTGGAAGATGCGAAGTTCCTGCGCCGGCAGACCGCACAGCCGATCAAGTGGGCCCTGCCCGGCCCGATGACCATGATCGACACGCTGTACGACGCGCACTACAAGAGCCGCGAGAAGCTGGCCTGGGAATTCGCGAAGATCCTCAACGAGGAAGCGAAGGAACTGGAAGCGGCCGGCGTGGACATCATCCAGTTCGACGAACCGGCCTTCAACGTGTTCTTCGATGAAGTGAACGACTGGGGCGTTGCGACCCTAGAGCGTGCCATCGAGGAGCTGAAGTGCCAGACCGCCGTGCACATCTGCTACGGCTACGGCATCAAGGCCAATACCGATTGGAAGCAGACGCTGGGTTCGGAATGGCGGCAGTACGAAGAATCCTTCCCCAAGCTGCAGAAATCCAGCATCGATCTGATCTCGCTGGAATGCCACAACTCGCATGTGCCGATCGACCTGATTGAACTGGTGCGCGGCAAGAAGGTGATGGTGGGCGCGATCGATGTGGCGTCCAGCACGGTGGAAACGCCGGAAGAAGTGGCCAACACCCTGCGCAAGGCGCTGCAGTTCGTGGATGCCGACAAGCTGTACCCCTGCACCAACTGCGGCATGGCGCCACTGCCGCGTGAGGTGGCGCGCGGCAAGCTGCGGGCGCTGAGTGCCGGCGCGCAGATCGTGCGTGAGGAGCTTGCGGGTATTCGTTGAAGGCAAATCCAGCGGGTGCGACCGCGTGTCGCACCCCGTTACCGGCCGCCGGTCCAGCGTCCAGCCTTGGCCTACAATGCCGGCGTGCGCGCCGTTCCCTTCCACCGCAGCCTGACTCTGATGGCGGCCATCGCCATGCTGCTCATCGTGGCTGCGCCACTGCTGAGCCGGTGGATCGCCCACAGTCCAGAAGCACCGCGCGTGCACGCTCTGCACGCGGCTGAACAGGTCGGCCCGGCGCCACATGAACACCCCAGCGGCGCGCACCACCACGGCAGCGAAAGCGCTGTGGCCATGACCGCGCATGCCGGCCCTACGGCAAGCAAGAGCGCCCCCCACGCCAACCATGACATGGGCGTGGACTGCGACTACTGCCTGATTGCCGCGCGCATGGTCAGCCTGCTGGTCGCGATGCTGATCGCGCTGATCGGCTGGCGACCGCCGCAGTTCGCACGCACCTGGGTGCTGCAGTGGGGCGCCAGCGTCGCCGCCGGTCATCTGGGCGCCCGCGGGCCACCGCAGCGGGCCTGATCATCCGCGCCTGACGCGCGGCATACCTGCCAATGCTCTCAACGCCTGCGCCTGGCTGCGCGGGCGTAGCGGCGTTTCCTGATTTCTGCACTACCGGTCTGCTGGCCGGTGGTGCCGCGTGCTGTGACCATGACCCAGAACCCTACCCGCACTCCCCTGTCGCTCAGCCTGGCCATTGCGCTGGGCTGCCTGTGCCTGTTGCCATCCGCCGCTTCCGCGCAGGACGGTACCGCACTCACCCTGGGCACCGTCCAGGCCACGGCCACCGACGCCTGGGACCGCAGCGCCCGCGCCATTTTCAGCTCGGTCGACGTCATCGGCGGCGACGTGCTGCAGTCGCAGCGCGTTGAACACAGCTGGGAGCTGCTGATGAACGCCCCCGGCGTGCAGGTGACCCAATTCAAGATGGGTACCGATGCGGGGCGTTTTTCATTCCGCGGCTTCAACGGCGAAGGCCGCATCAATGCGGTGAAGCTGCTGATCGACGGCATTCCCAGCAACGACAACGCCGGGGGCATGCCCTACCTGGATGCGGTCTGGCCGCTGGATATCACTGCCATGGAGATCGTGCGCGGCACCAACGACGCGCGCTACGGCCTGAACGCCATCGCCGGCGACGTCAACGTGGTCACCCGCCAGGGCGGCAACGACGGCCAACTGAGCATGACCGCAGGCAGCTTCGGTACGCAGGACCTGCAGCTGGCGAAAGGCTTCGAGCACGGGCCGTGGTCGCAGAACTACTTCATCGGCTGGCGCCAGTCCGCGGGCGAGCGCGACCATGCCGATGCCACCCAGCGCAGCTTCGCCGGCAAGTGGTTCTACACCGACCCCGACGGCGCCTGGCGCGGCGGCCTGACCATGCGCTACTACAAGAACGCGGCCTTGGAAGCGGGCTACCTGAGCTACCCGCAACTGCAGGCCGATCCAAGGCAATCCCCCGACTACGCCAGGGATGACCGCAGCGAACGCCAGACGCGGCAGACTGCACTGCACGTGGACGGGCGTATCGGCAGCGACTGGCACGGGACCGCCAAGGCCTACCAGAATGACTACCGCAACCAGCGCTGGGTCACCTTCACCGAAGGCGGTGCGCAGCAGGAACGCTTCAACGATGAACGCCAGCGCGGGCTGATGTTCAATGCCAGCTGGCGGCCGGATACCGCATTGGCCGAACTGGTGGTCGATGCCGGTGTGGACGGCCAGTGGCAGGACAACATCGCCCAGCGCTTCCGCACCGTGCAGCGCCAGCGCCAGGCCACCCTGCGTAACTGGGATTTCAACCTGGAGACGCGCGGTGCCTACGTACAGGCGGTGATCCGGCCGATCGACCGGCTGAAACTGGTACCGGCCTACCGCGTGGATCGCATCTACGGTGACTTCAGCGATGTGTCCTCGGGCACCACGGCACCGGTCTACCACTACGGGCTGATCAAGCAGCCAAAGTTCAGTGCCTCCTACTCCATCACCGACGCCGTGGTGGCCTATGCCAACTGGGGGCGTAATTTCCAGATCGGCAGTGGCAATGGTGCCTACCGCACGCAGGCGCAGAATCTTGCGCCGTCGATCAACGAGGGCTGGGAAGCCGGGCTGAAATGGTCCCCGGCGGCGGGCCTGCAGACGCGCATTGCCGTCTGGGAGCAGACCGCGTCGGATGAAGTGGCCACGATCCTGGGCGTGAACGGTACGGTCGGCAGCAACGAGGTGGGCAACGTGGGCAAGACCCGGCGCCATGGCTGGGACCTGCAGGCCACCTGGCAACCCGATGCACGCTGGCGCGCATGGGCATCGTATTCGCGGCAGAAGGCCACGATCGAGGTTCCCGATCCGAGCGCACCGGCCACGCGGGGTCGGCAGATCGAGAACGTGCCGAACTGGCTGGCCAGCGCAGGTGTGGAATTCAGCCCCGTGCCGGACTGGACCTTCAGTGCCTGGGGCAATGGCCAGGGCGACTACTACGTGGAACGCACCAACACCCTGGGCCGCTACGGCGGCTATGCCCTGCTCAATGTGAGTGCCGCCTACCGGATGAACCCGCGCAACCGGCTGATGCTGCAGTTGAAAAACGCGGCCGATCGCGCCTATCTGTACGCCTGGTATGACAGCGGATCGTCGGGCTATTCGCCCGGCGATGGCCGCGCGCTCTACCTGACCTGGACCCGGGAGCTCTGAGATGCAATCCAGCAGCACAGCGCCTGTCGTCGAGCCCCTGCGCTTCTACCGCGCCGTATGGCGATGGCATTTCTACGCCGGGCTGTTCGTCCTGCCCTTCATCGCGTGGTTGGCATTGACCGGTGCCGTCTACCTTTATCAGAAGCCCATCGACCGCTGGGTACATGCAGGTCTGAAGGTGGTGGAACCCACCGGTACAGCCGCCATGCTACCCAGCGCGAACATCGCCGCCGTGCAGGCCGCAACCGCAGGCGATGTCTTCCGCTACACCATGCCAGAGCGCGCCGACGGCAGCGTGGAAATCGGCGTGATCGAAAAGGATGGGCGCCGCCAGGTGTACTACGTGGACCCCGGCACGGCACGGGTGCTCGGCCACCTGCCGGAAAAAGGCACGTTTTCCGGCGTCGTGCGGCGCCTGCACAGCCTGGACCTGCTGGGCCGCTACGCCAGCGCGCTGATCGAGATTGCCGCGGGCTGGGCGATCCTGCTGGTGGTCACCGGCGTATACCTGTGGTGGCCACGTGGCCAGAAGGGCGGCATGACCACGGTGCGCGGGCGGCCGGGCCAGCGCCTGTTCTGGCGCGACCTGCATGCGGTCACCGGCGTCTGGGTGGGGCTGGTGCTGCTGTTCCTGGCCGTGACCGGCATGCCGTGGTCAGTGGTCTGGGGCAACCAGGTCAATGCCTGGGCCAATGGACACGACTACGGCTATCCCTCGGGCGTGCGCGTGGATGTGCCGATGTCGCACCAGCGCCTGGCTGACACCACCACCCCCACCTGGTCGATGCAGCAGGCCCAACTGCCGCTGTCTGCACGTGCGCCCGCCCAGCACGCTGCCGCGTCCAACCATGAAGGTCATGAAGGCCATGGCGGAAGCATGCGGGGGGATCTGGCACCGCAGGCCGGCGCCATCGGTATCGATGCTGCGGTGCACAGCTTCGCCAGCCTGGGTCTGGCCCCGGGTTACAGCATCAGCCTGCCGCGTGGGGCCATGGGCGTGTATACCGCGTCGGTCTACCCCGAGGCGCTGGACCAGCAGCGCGTGGTGCACCTGGACCAGTACAGCGGCAAGGTACTGCTGGACATGACCTACGCCGACTACGGCCTGCTTGGAAGAAGCCTGGAATGGGGCATCAACGTGCACCTGGGGCAGGAATACGGCACGGCCAACCGCCTGTTCCTGCTGGCCGCCTGCCTGGCCATCGTGGTGCTGTGTGCCAGCGGCGCGGTGATGTCGTGGAAACGCCGGCCGCAGGGTGGCCTGGGTGTTCCGCCCCTGCCCCGGCAGGGCCGCAGCGTGGCCGTCGTGTTCGCGCTGCTGTGCATCGGCGGGCTGCTGTTCCCCTTGGTGGGCGCTACGCTGCTGCTGGTCGGCGTGCTCGATGCGGTGGCCACGCGCGGTTGGCGCGCGCCACCAGCGCGCTGAAACATTGATTCGATGGGCAATGGGGCGGTGCACGTTCTACGGCGCACCGCCCCTTTCTGCTGGACACTAGAAGCGCATGCTCACTTCGGCACCCACAATGCGCGGGCTATCAATCGGCCCGTAGTAGTTGCCGTCGCGCCCGAAGGCCAGGTTGTCGAAGATCAACCCGTTCACCCGCCGCTTGTTGGTCAGGTTCTGCACGAACAGGCGGCCGGTCCACGGGCCGTTTTCGTAGCCCAGCTGCAGCCCGATGATGGCCACCGCGGGCTGGTAGGCACGGTTACGCTCATCCAGCGCGCTGGAGCCGGCAAACGCCGATTCCACTCGCCCGAAGACGCCGGACGGATGCTGGTAGCGCGCCGCCAGATAGCCGGTGTAATGCGGCGTCAGCTTCACCCGGTTGCCGGCCAGGTTCTCGTCCACCGTGGCCCAGAGCTTGGTGTACTTCGCGTCTACGTAGCCCACATTGGCGGTCAGGGTGAAGCCGGGTGCCAGCTCATAGGCGCCTTCCAGCTCGGCACCGCGCGAGCGGATCGATGCATCCGATCCCACGTAGTCCGACGAGATCGGGCGCCCGTTGGCATCGGTGGCCACCTGGATTTCCTGCCAGTTGTCCGAGGTGATGTGGAACAGCGCGCCGCCGATATGGCCGCGGCCGCCGCCGACGTTCATCTTGAAGCCCAGTTCGTGGCTCCACATCATTTCCGATTCGTAGCGCAGCACCTTGTCATTCACTACGTCGCTCTGCGCGGCAGCCAGATTGAAACCGCCGGGGATATAGCCCTTGGCCGAGGCGGCGTAGAACGAGAGGTTGTCGGTGGCGTCGTAGCGCAGTGACACGCGCGGCAGGGTGGCATGGAAGGTGTGTTCCAGCGCGGCGTCGCGGTACAGCACCAGCCCACCTTCGGCCAGGTCCAGCGAACCGGCACGCTGTTCGGTGGAACGGCGCGCCTGTTCGTGGCGCAGGCCCAGGCTGGCGGTCAGCTTCGGCACGGCGGGGAAGGTGTAGCTGGCCGTGGCAAACACGCTGTAGTCCTGGCCCTTGGCGGTCTGCCGGGGTGCCAGGTTGTAGCTGTTCAAGCTGCGGGTGATTGGCCCGACGAAGGTGCCCAGGATCGAATCCTTGTCGGTGCTGTAGGTGGAAACACCGGCCATCCAGGTCAACGCCTGGTCATCTGGCGAGCTGAAGCGCGCCTCGGCATTCCAGGCGTCCTGCTTGTCGTAGGTGCGCCCGGCCAGCGCTGCGCTCTCGGTCATGTCGAAGTCGTAGCCCGCCGAAACGTCCTCGTGGGTACGGTAGGACGCGGCCACATCGAACGTACCGGCTTCCAACTGCCACTGCGCACTCAGGCCCGCCACCGTCTCATCCTTCTCGGTGCGCTTGGGCGCATCGTTGATATAGGTGAAGTCACCGGCCTGGCGCCCGCCGTTGAGGCGCGTGCCGTAGGTGCGGTTGTACAGGCCGACGTCCAACGGCAGGTATTCGTACTCGAACATGCCCGGCGCGCGCGTGCGCAGGTGGTAGGCCAACGCGTTCACGGTAACGAAATCGCTGGGCTGCCAGCGCAGCTTGCCCTGCAGGTACTGCTCGCGCACCTTGCCTTCGGTGCCATTGAACGGCGTGAGGTTGCGCAGGAAGCTGCCCTCGTCCGACGCCATGAAGGCGACCGAACCGGACAGGTTCCCGCGCTCGCCCAGCGGCCCGGAGACGAAGCCATCCAGGCTGTTGCCATTGCCGTTGCTGAACCAGGTGCTGCGCAGGTTCACCTCGCCTTCCATGGCATCGGTCGGGCCTTTGGTTTTGACCAGCACCAGGCCCGATTCACTGTTGGCACCGTACAGCGTGCCCTGCGGGCCGCGCAGCACCTCCACCGATTCCACCTGGTTCAGCACCGCGTTGCTGAGTTCCTTGAACGGAATGCCATCGATATAGACCGACGCGCGGTTGACCAGGAACGGATTGGATTCGATGCCGCGGATGGAGATGTACATGTCGCTCAACTGACCCATCGCGTTGAACTTCACGTTGGGGGCCAGCTTGTCCAGATCGCGGAATTCGACCACGCCGGCCTCTTTCAGCGCCTCGCGGTTGAGCACGGTGACCGAAAGATCACTCTTCAGGTACGGGGTATCGCGCTTGGAGCCGGTGACCCGCACCCCGTCCAGCGTGGTGGGGCTGGCGGCATCCTGAGCGAGCGCGGGCAACGATGGGGCAAGCAGAAGGGTCGCGATTGCAGCGGCCAAGGGAGTGGGGGAACGCACGGGAACCTCTTGAACGGAGACAGCGGCCGCAGGGGCCATCAATGTTATGATGTAACAATTTCATAACAGCGCTACTCCGTATGCCTGTGCACCGCTCCATTTCCGGCAGCAACGTGACGGTGGCCCAGCAACTGGCCGCCACGACGCCGGTGCTCGGGTCGAACGGTGCAGGCAACCTGGCCTTCATCCACCACCACTTCCCCGCCAGCGCCGGGGCGATGGGCCACCCCACCCAGTTGCGCCTGGCGCTGGTAATCAAGGGCGGCGGTCGGCTGCAGCAGATCTGCCCACGGGGTGCCGCGCTGGACGCGCATTGGCACATCGGCCAGTTCAACGTGGTGCTGCCCGGGCAGACCGGTACCTACAGCAGCCCGGCGGTGGAAGTGCTGGGGCTGGCAATCGATTGGCCCGCGCTGGGCCCAACGGCAGTCAATCTGCCGACCCTGGCGCCGCTGACCGGCGCGCTGCACCGCGACGCCACGGTCAGCGCGCTGCTGCATGCGCTATGGGCGGCATCGCGTTCGGGCGTGTTGTCCGATGAACTGCTGCATGCGTGCGGCAACGCGGTGCTGGATCGGCTGGTGCAGATGGCGCAGCGGCCCGCTGCGCTTTCTGCGGGGGCGCGAGTGTTGTCGGCGGCGCAGATGAAGCGGCTGACCGAGTACATCGATGCGGCGCGCGACGTGCGCCTGACCGTGCCGATGATGGCCGATGCGTTGGGGATGGATGACACGCGGCTGAGCCGTGGGCTGCAGGCGGCGGCGGGGATGTCGCCGTACCAGTTCCTGGTACACCGGCGCATGCATTGGGCACGTGGTGAGCTGGAGCGCGGGGTGAGCGTGATGCGGGTGGCGCAGTCGGTGGGGTATGCGAATGCGAGCAAATTTTCGGCGGCTTATCGGCGGGTGATGGGGTGTGCGCCGTCGGCTTCGTTGGGGTGATGGGGTTGTTCGTTCCGCGCGGGGCATCGAAGTTGATGACGCTCTGGAGATCGCTGAGCAGACGGATATATGAACCCCAGGCGCCCACTCCTCGACCTGAGAAGGCCGAGAAGCGGCAACAAGCGGAAGTCAGGACCGGACGAAGAAGGATGGTGCGTGCCCCGCCTCGAGTAACGAATCAATGGCGTCCTGTTGCCAGCCCTCCTGTCGCAGCCATTGGGCAAGTGTTTCAGCGGTCTCAAAGACGGGACTTACCGGAGTGCCCTCGCTGACATTCTCATAGATCTGAAAGGCCGTACGCGAGGCAGGATCTGCGTTGTATAGCAACTCGTGGTGGCTGCCCGCGATGTAGTCTCCCTCTTCATCCAGCGGATGCTCAAACCCAGGGGGAACCCTGACAACTTCACGACCCATGGTGCCTCCATGATGGAACTGAAAACCAGAAGTGAACAATCCGGAAAGGGACTGCCGTGGATTCCAAGCGTACATTGGTACGGGCGAAACGAGCCCGCCACGGCGAGCCGCCAGCGTTCGGACAGGCGGGCACGTCCAGCCGCTGCAACTGGGCCGCGCTACATGCTGGCATTCGTCACGCCCACAGCGCCGCATCACGACGAGCCTTTCCCAGACGTTGCAGCCATTCGTCATGGTGTCGCCAGCCACATTGTGTGCCGCCTTCGCCGTTCCTATGCTGTGAATCCTATAGCCACAACGCTCGTCATAGGGATTTGATGATGACTATTCCAAAGTCTCACTGGCTGTTGCTCTGCGCCGTCATCCTTGGCACGGTCACCGCTGCGCTGCAGCTGGGTTGGGAGCACACTCACGGCGGCATTCTGCGCCACCATCTGCTCAATGATGCGAGTCTGCCGGCAATCTCCAATCTTTGGGCGCTGCTGGTGATGCCCATGCTGGGTGCATTGGCAGGCTGGGTCGTTGATCGTCGAACACGCGAGCGATCGGGGACACTCATTCCGGCCATTGTCGGCTTCCTCGGCTCGCTGCTTGGAGGTATCGCGCTGTCGGTGGCCTTCGTAGCCAGCGGTGAAGCGGCGGCAACGCAGGTAATGATGGCGCTGCTCGTGGCTGCTGTACTGCTGCCGGTCTACCGGGCGGAGTACCTGTTCGGGTTCGTCATGGGGATGACCTTCGTCTTCGGTCCCGTGCTGCCAGCGCTTGTGGCTTGCGTACCGATGCTGATCGCCGCGACCAGTCGGCTGGTGCTATGGCGAGCTGTTGCGTGGGTGTTGCGCCGCGCGCGACCTGTTGCAGCAGCATGACGTGCCGACCGGAGAACGGAGGCAGCTTGCTGCACCTTTCTGTCCACTTCAAACTGGATGAGAAGGTGACCCCCTTGGTACCGGCTCGGGCTACGATCTTGTGCTCGTAGAACGCGTAGCGCTCGTCGTCGAAGATCGCGAAAACGGAACTCGGGTTATGCATCGCCCGATGGTCTCCAGGCGGTGTATGTCCGCTTTCGGCCAAAAGCGGCCATCAACGTTTGAGATAAACCGACCCGCGAAGCGGGTTCGACTGGATGAATTCCTAGGCCTGCTCCACCGACGCAGTAGCAATAGCCTCAATATCGAGAATAATAGTGTTAGCCATCTCCATGATAGCTCTGGTCTGAGCTAGACCGGGTTCAACGTCGTTGTGAGCTATCCGGTTGCGGTAGACGCCATAAAACCCGCTGATCAAGTTCCGCATTGCCTGCTTTTTCGGCTCATCAAGCGCCACTGGAATTCTTCCGCCTCTGCCGAATACGAGATTGACAAGCTCGTCGCCGTCGATTTCTTCTGCAACGCCGAAGGCGCGACGGAGTCTGTCCGTGAGAATGACAAATATCTTACGCATTGCCGAGTCATAGTGCGTGCCATTGATCAGAGGAACCACGCCATCCTTTAGCTTCTGATCATAGTGCTGATACTCGTCAATGACCTCCGGGAGGTTCCGAAGTGCAGTTGGCAAATCCCAGAACACGATGTCACGGATGTCGCCTTGGCACGCATCCTTGTCATTCCGATCCAGGTAGTACTTGAGGAACGTCAAATGCCTGCCGAGATTTCCGCACTGATTCCAGTCCAGCCCCGTCACCTCTACAAGTTTCAGGCACTCTTCGCTGAGACTCTTCTGGAGTGCAAGAAGCTCTGGCGCTTCGGCGTCAGGGTAGACATTGAACATCTCTACCGCCTTGTCGTACGCCTTCACGTACTGCTGAACACCATTAGCTAGGGACATGTGGACTCCAAAGGCTTAATGACTTAATTACGCCGAGCCGAGAGGCAGCCTCGCCTTGAATGAACTGTTACGCCCCACTAAATGGGAGGATTGCTCCCAAGCCAGTTGTTTGTTCCGCTCATCGCGTTGGTATACCAGTGCTGGCCACTCCGAACAGATGTTGCCCAAAGGCGATCATCTCTATCCACAAACTTGGCTAAGTGCTCAACGACCTCTTTTGCTGTGTTGTTCGCGCTCAGAAGCCAGAGTGAGTACTGGGTCCTATGAGCGCCGAGTCGCTTGAGCTCATTCCAGAGTGGTTGATAGTCAAACGATCCCTTGGACTCGTTAACAAGGTCATACGCGAACAGATAGATTGCCATTGCGCCCCCTTCTGCAAACGTGGTGATGAACTTGATACAGCTCGATCTTAGGTTGCCGGGGTCCAGCTAACAAGCCAGCGGATAGCCAGACCCTGGGTAGGCACGGGGATTGCAGCAAGCAGGGTTATATATGCCCGCTTTGGGTCGGATGCTGCCACGTCGGCCTATCGGCCGCTACCGGCCAAAAAGAGACGTCTCATCTACAACAGCTTGACCGCGAATCATACTGAATCATGCCTTGTCTTAGCAGCGTGGCTTCCAAGCAGACGTCCCTCGTGGCAGAACCAGGAGTGAGATGGCGAAGTCATAGTGGTCGGCAGTGACCTTCATTTCGCGAAGACTGGTTCCGCTTGCCACGTATGGAAACCAGAGCTTTGCGTCCGTCTCAACGCCTGCCGTGTTCTTCGGCACGTCACTAGACGCAAGTACAGCGCCTGGGACTGCGATGACCCTGCGCCGCGACGGGAAGAACGCACCGCTACGAAACGCGGACTGGCTTGCTTTGGACTTCAGGACGTATCCATCGCGGTGAATAACTACCACAGCGCTGTGGTCCGTGTAACCAATCCAGCGAAGTAGTGCTGCAGTCAGGGATACGCCGTATCTATCGGCACAACCGCTTATGGCATCAAGACTAGCCTCAGTGCCCATCTGCGCACGAAAGTCGTCTAGCGGCATCAACAATGTCGACGCGAAATAGTCCGCCTCGGCTTCAATATCCCGTTCATCCAGGTCGAGATCGACCATATCTTCATCGGTGCACTGAAAGCACTCGCGTTCCTGGCGATGTAATAAATAGTGCCCTAGTTCGTGAGCCTGAGTGAATTTGATCCTACCCAGTGACCTTAGGGCACTGTTGTACAGAAGAAGCCAGCGTTTGCGCCCGTCATCCGGGAACAGAGCGCCGTCAAAGTTGTTGATCGCCTCCCCACGCACTTCGGTGATGGGGTCATCCCACTTGAAGATGTTCGCGGCCTCCAACGCAAGACTCTGCACGTCTATAGGAAATCTAGGCGTGCCGTGGGCCTGCGAGATGGCATTTAGTAGATTCGTAAGCCTGTAAGCGGCCTTCGACGGGGTCAGCGCCGCGGACCTATCCTTTTCTGAAGCTGTCGACGATCTTCCTGACACGTTCCCTGTCCTCCGGCTCAAGGTTGCTGTAGTTGCGGAAGAAGGCTTCATCCAAGTGCCTCTCCTCCGGGCTCCCGGTCTCCTCGTGAAGCAGGAAGTCGACAGTAACGCCAAAGACGCCAGCGATCGCACCCAGCTTCTCAGCTGAGGGACTGGGAGCTTCCTTGCGATTCTCTATCTCCCACAAATAGCTCTTACTGATGCCAGTCGCAACCGCCAAGGCGTCGAGTGTGAGGCCGGACTTTTTCCGAAGATCTTTGACCTTGGTCTGAAGGGCTTTGTTCATGTTTGTGCATAAGGTCAGTGCAATCGCAAGTTGCACTATACCGAACAAGATGTTTGACAGTAACGAATATGCACGGCACACTCCGCCATGTTCGGCCCACCGAACAAACACTCATGCAATACCGATATCGCCCAAGGAGGCCAGTATGAGCAAGCCCAGTGGACTCAAGCCGGGTCAGCCCGCCCCGACGTCGGGTCAGTACCAGATCATCGGCCCACGCGGGGGGCAAGGTGCCGAGCGCACCGTGGTGCGCCGGGAACCCCTGCCACCGACGCCGACCCGCGGATCAACCTACCGACTGGTCGATCCCACCAAGACGAAGCGCTGAGCTAAGTCGGAGGGGCGGTGCCTGGATGCGGCCGCCCCCTCTTCGGACTGATCAAGCCATCAAATCCCGCGAGCGCCCCCCGTGCGAGCAGTCGAACCGAGCGCGCGAATCGTGTCATCAGGGGAGAAGCAATTGAGTACCAGCGTTCAAGCGGCAGCACGTTCAGGCATCGCCTACGAGAACCAGCTCCTGGGTGCCTTCATCTACGCATTGGGTTACGAGAGCGGTAGAACTGGAAAACCCTTGCCTGTGAACCTGTTCCAGCAGACCCCTCTCGACGGCACGTTCGGCGATCTCATCGCGGGGGGGGACTGGTGTGTGGCGTTGGAGTTCAAGCGCAGCTGGCCGGCCGCACGCTCAGAACGCGGAAAGTGGCCACCGGCCAACCTTCAGCGCTACCTGGAGGATAAGCAGATGCAGGATATCGCCAAGAAGGCCCATTTCTTGTGCTTCGGCGCGAAGGATCAAGATGAAGTAACGATTGGTGCAATGCGCTACTCCGCATTCTTGCGGGACCCCGAAGCGAGCAAAGGTCAGGCCACCAGAGGAACGGCGATGGTGGATCTACTGGTTAACTGCACTGGGCTTGATAGACAAACGTCTCCGCTTGGCGTGGCACCAAAGGTCCTCGAATCCTATCTGAGGCGGCTCAGCGTAATGAGGAAGCTGATGGGAAGCGGAGAACCCCCAGCGCAGTGGCTAGCCGTCGCCAGCACAGCGCAAGGCTACAGAATCCGTTCGGCTGATTCACTGGAGCAGCTCCTTGATATGCCAAGAACCCGCTCATGGGAGAGATCCGCTGAGTTGGGCAGAACGCCCGAGCACAAGAAGAGCTTCGACCGGGAACGGTAGGTCTCCCAATACATTGCCTTGCACCCCTTCGATGACAGTTGATACGCGCTACTCGCAATCGACGACCGCTTCCGGCCAAAAGCGGACTTCAGCGCCTGAGCTAAAGCGGGACGCGAAGGGGTGTCGGTTTGACTGAACCGTTGGATGACGCCCTACTTTCCACACATGCGGCCCCGAGCATTTTGAACCGCCCCCTTGCCGGGGGCGATGCCTACCATGCGGCCATCTGCTGTTTGAACGCCACGGTAGCCCTTACGGATTGCGACCATGCGCCCGTCCGAGCCCTGAAGGGCGCGAGCCCCTGCAGGTATCTCTATCATGCGCCCGTCGCTGCCTTGGAGCACGCCCAGCCATCCAGAATAACGTTCGCCTCCCCATCACTACCGGTGAGAGTGCGTTTCATGCTTACCTCCTATGCGTGAACCTTCCGAAGCCACCTTAGCCTCTAATAGCCCACCCAACCGGAATCACTCAGCCTGCAGCCACACGCTTTGTAAATGCGTGATCTCCCCGCAGGCATAGCCCACCTTCTACTGATCCGTATTCATGGGTCAGCGAAAACAATTACTAGACCTGCTATAGATGCGGCAGGGCTAACCAGTCCTACCGCACTAACAGCGACGCCTAGGAAGAACTTTGCCGCCTTACCTCCGGGGAATGAAAAAGCATACTTTACATACTTCGATTTCATATCAACATAACGATCCAAACGGTCCGGCAACTGCAATGTGGCAACTTGGTGCCCCATATCGTTGAAAACACGCCTCGTACGCTCAATGATGACGCCACCAGTCCGCTTCGACCAAGAATAAATTCTCACCAAGTAATCGCGAACGAAGTTGCGCAGAGGGCTCATCGCGATCTCGAACGCACCACTCGGGTAGAGACCTGAGAACGCCTCAGCAACCTCCACATCGTCGACCTCATCACCCAAAACTACGAGACGCCCGGCTCCCTCAAGATGACTAAGGAATGCAACCAACCTGCCTACCACTTCTGAGTCAGAAGCACGCACCTTGTTCGAGCGGAAGGAAGAGTTGAAGTAATGAACCACGCGCAACAGGAATTCAGCATGCTCACGACTTCCACCTCGAATCAAAGAAACGAGTCGCACCAGGTTAGCGGGCACTACAACCGCAAGACCATCCTGAGGCCAGATTTCATCCAACGCCACGGACTGCAACGCAGAAATGCCGAGAGCAATACCCTCAGGCTGGGCACTAAATTTCTCGACCGCCTCATTAATTATCACACTCCCCCCTTCATCCAAGAACCCACGCAGACTAATACATCAAATACAACGCATTGCCTAGCCTATGACTTCAGCTTCCCCAAGATAAGGAGAGCGCGCGTACCGCCCGACGGTCTCTCCGTGTAGGTCCGCTTTTTGTCTGCAGCTGCGCTGCCTATTCCCGATAAATCTTCCTAATCCCATGCCCCGCAGCTGTCCGCTTCCGGCCAGAAGCGGACAGTACTTCCAGCAAAATTGATCCGTTCCTATGTGCGCTGGACTGGCTGAGCAATCATTCTCTCCCAAGATGCCCAAGCTCATCTCATCGCCGTTTCTCAAGTCTTCTCCGATTGACTCATCATCGCAATCAGACTGCAAGAATACCAAATAGGTCACTTCAATCCGCCCACTCCGCGCTACCGACATCCTTCAGAGTGTTCGAGTAGATCAACTCGCCCAGCGCGGAGCGCCAACCATCTGAATAACTTTCAAGAGACTGACGCGCCACTGCCTTAGTGCCGCTAAATTGGCTAAGATTTGGCACATCCTGAATAGCGTTTCCCAGCGCCACATACGCTTTCCTATGTCGCACCCCAGCACTTGCCAACGCTACCCCGGAGCGCGAAGGCGCGCCAAACTTGAGATGTTCTATAAATGCAGACACCCCCTCGTTCACCTCAATACCGCGCTCCATCAAGATCCTGGCTAGAAGTGAAATGCCTTGCTCAACTAGGGTCTGCAGTGAGTACGCGACCACACGAGTGTGGATCCCTAGAATTTCGTCAATATCCATCTGCGTTGACCGCGCAATCTCCAAAAAGGTTGCGCCACGAACCCATTGTCGAATGATCTCAAAGAGCCTGAGCTTGACCCACTCAGGAATCTGACCATCGTCAAGTCGAAATGCCACACGAGTATCTGACCTGAACTCTGCGTCCAGCCATGCCCACTCTAGGATCGCAGAAAGGAGATCGTCCGAGGCGGGATCGACAGGAGCCGCCCAATCTTCCCTGCTCGGTAGTAATACCTGTTCGACGAACTCCAGATGGCGCACCTTGGCACCAGTGCTTTGAAGCCAAGCGATCCTGCCGACGGCCCTGAGCGCGATCAGGCGTTGGGCTCTCAACTCAAACACCATACGCAATGTAGCGGTGGAACTGGCAGGTAGCTGATGGGCCGCAAACGTATGATTGGACAGTTCGGCAGCCAGTCTTAGAAATTCGGCATCTCCGATCTCTTCCGAGATCAATTCTATGAGCGTTGCATCCACGCCATCAATGAGCGGGTGACTGGCAGGCTGGATCTCTAAGAACTGATTGTCGAGCGCGATGCTTTGGGTGCTTAGGTAGTTTTCGAGATCCTCAATTAGGGTGCGCAGCGAGCCCGTGACAGGCTCTCCAGGCCCTGCGGTGGCGACTGGAAGAACTTGCCACCACTGATCCGGATTCGCGCAGATCACCAAGCCTTTGGTATTGGCACCAGCACGACCGGCACGACCAACCAAGTTCTTGATGTCACGAGCGAGCATGTTCTCAGGCCGCCCACTTCCAACGCGACGCTGCACCGAATACAGAACAAGCGAGCGGATAGGTAGGTTCACCCCTTCCGCGAGTGTGCTGGTACAGATGACTAGCTGGACCCGCCGATCTCGCAGGAGCTCTTCCAAAACCTCTCGCGTCTCCTGAGGGATGTCACCGTGGTGCAGCACAGCGCCATTGCTCAGCGACCTAGTACCTATCCAGTCTGCACCAAATTCACTTTCGAGGTAGTCGACGCGCTTACGCAGCGCCTCAACATCCGCGTGATCAATGGGCTTGGGTAGTGGCAATGGACAATCCAGCTGCTTAATGAGCTCCTCAGCCAAACCTATCGCACCCTGATCGCCGCGCTTGTTTGCAGCGAATACCGCCGTGGCTCCCATCGACAGAACCTTCCGGGCAGCAGCAACAGCGAGGGTCTTGGTTGAAGAGAATCCATAGGTCTTCGTACGCCCCGTTTGGGAGTTCACGTACTGGAATGTGTTCCGGTCCAAGAAGCCGTGGATCGAATATTGCCGCTGCTCCGCATGCGGGTGCATATCAAGACGAACAGACTTTCCAACTCCACTACCGACCGATCGAAGTACGGAAAACTCAGCGATCGCGGGTCGATAGTTGCTTTTGATGACGGTGTCCTGGCCCCCGCCAAGCCATGCGTTGATTTCTTCGATGTTAGGGACAATGGCAGACATGAACACGAAGCGGATCGGATTGATTTGGCGCGCCTTCATCCGCGCCAGTAAAAGCTCCAAACCGATACCTCTGCCGGAGCTGTCCAGCAAGTGCCCCTCATCGCAAATGACCAGCGATATCCGTTGGGCGAATGCGGGATCAGCGCTTAGAATTCCAGCCAAGGACTCAGGCGTCGCGACAAGCGCGTTGATGTGGTCGAGGCCATGCACCTCGTCTCCGGAAGGAATTGTCCCGCCATACGCACAACGCGCCGCGATCCCTAGGCTGTTTAGCTGACGCACCAGAGAATGGCGAAGCTCAGAAGCAAGCGATCGATATGGCACGATCATGATCGCGACGTGTGTGGGATTGCGCTTCAGGTGCCAATACAGCAACGTCTCGCATAGCGTGGTCTTGCCTGCTCCCGTCGGCATCTGCAAGGAGTAGCTTTCGGCGTTTCCGAGCAGCCCCTTCTCGATTGCCTGTATCTGGGAAGGAAAGAACTCCCAGCTTGATGGCTTGCGATCGATGAAAGAATTGACGAGAGGAGTCCAAAATTCATTCACCCCATCAGGCAGCACAGCCCGGACATTCGACACCTCAAAACGAGCCATCAGTTGACTGAGCAGGGTCATTGCCACCCAAGTATCCGGCCCGTCCGCCAACGCGCGTTTTGCCTCATTGGCGCTCAATCTTACATTGCCGTTTAGACCGGATAGGTCACCGCTGCGCAGGTACTCCCGTGCCTCGATGGCAGTCCGAGATCCCAAGCTGCCTGGGCGGGCGAGGAAGTCATAACACGCAGCCCATGGGCTGCGTGGATCAGTGGGTCGAGTCGACTGACGCATCGCCAGGCAGGCCGATGCGGGATAGCTACCAAAGTAGAACGATGCTGCGGCGAATAGTGCCGCTTCATCCTTCGAGATCCCCAGTGCTTCAACCTGCTCCGCCGGAATTTCCTTCGAAAATTGGAGGAAGGCATTCCCTAGCTGCGCCCAGTCGTCGCTTGGAGTATTCCTGGAGTGAATTCCGTCGAACAACTCGCCCACAAGCGAGATGTAAAAGTCGGCAAGGCGATTCCCAATTTGAGCGAGCTCAATAGGCAGTGCGACTACGGAGAGCTGACCCAGGTGCCGGGCCATGTCTGCATCGTTGATCCAAGTCTGGAGGGAGGCTCGCATGTCAACTTACCGTAGCCCGCGCAGCAGCAAAAGCTGAGTTGTAGGTGGCATGCAGATTGGGTACTGAGATCACCACGAGCGTGAACTCATCACTGGCCGTGGAGGGTGCATTGCTGAGTTCGGCAGTGACAAAGCTCTCGCAGATAACGGCGACCGCCCTGTATCGCTGAGCAGCCGGCGGATAGTCAACCGCGTTGATAAAGCGGTTTAGAAGCGGAATGTCGACATCCCCAAGATCCTCAGTCATGGCACGCTCACGGAGCCAAACTAGTGTGCTGGCGAGCCTGCTGGTGCGATCTTTTGCGCAGTCTTTGATAGCAGAGCCAATAGGGTCTGAGAATGCAGTAGTGGACTTGACCTTCACCTCAGCGCAAAGCACTTGGTCATTGGCGCTGGCTGCGGGGCGTTCGGGCATGATGAAGTGAATGACATCCGACTTTGGGGCCGGCTTTGTCCTGTCTTGCTTAAGCCGCCACTTCTTCGGGCCGATAGCGTAGCCAGGGTGCTCCATTGTGGCCTGGTAGAGGTAACCAAGCACCTCGCCGAAATCTCCCGCCATAGTCGAGCCGGCGTCTGGAAGCTTGCTCGCAAGGACCTCTGATAGCGCGAGCCCGTGGCGGTTCGCGGCGGCGTGAAGCGCTCCATCGGTTATGTAGCAGCGACGCAATGGCTCCGCCATTGCCGCCTCCAAAAGCGCCACTTGCTGGGCTGTCATCCTAACCAGCACATACGGCTGCTCCTGCTCGTGCGAGAACCATGGCACAGCGCTACCGAAATCGAAATCAAGATCATCCATAAGCGATAGTCATCCTTGATAGAACTTCTTGGAAAAGTTTAAGCAATCGGACCTATTTTTTTGATCTGCTATGATCCAAGTAGCAATGCCGACAGTCAGCAACAAGACGGAGGACTTTCGAGCGACCTTTGCACGGCAGAAGCAAATATCCCGTCCTGTTCGCGCAATCACTCCATCTTCGGCAGCGGTTCATGTTAGCTGAAAAATTCACTGCTCTGTAGAAATAATATGTCCACCTCGGGTCGAAAGCGGAGAATAGCACCGGACCGAGCGCCGAGGCAGTGCTGATGTCTGCTTTCGGCCAGGAGCGGACTGATGCTGCTCCTGATCCAGGCCACGCCTGCCAACGGCGCAGGCTTGAACGAACGGTCAGCGGGTGGGCACGCGACGAATGCTTCCGGTCCGAATCAGATACTCTCGCCCCACAAGGACGGGATGGTAGTAGTGCGTCTCGTCCTGGACGCCCTGCTGGAAATAGACCAAGCAGGATTCAGCGGGATGGTTTGCATTTGCTTGGGTGTCATACCAAGCCTGGCCAGTCCAATCCAGCACTGATCCGTCATTGAGAGTCAGCCAAGTATGAGCCCGGATTTCCCGCTCGGGATCGGGATCTGCCATCTCAGCCAAGAGCTCATGCAAAGATGTTGAACAATAGTCCCATCCCTGTCCGTGCATGCTGCCGATTGTCAGGTGAGACTCCACGCCGCGACGCTGCAGATGAGTTTGCAACTGAACATGGACCTGGATGCAGTTCCCATTAAGCGATCGCGAACTGTCGAGTCCACGCGAGTATAGGTGTTCCAAAAACTCCCCCAGAATGGGAGCAATCAAGCTTGCTTGAATGTCATCCGAGCTGAAAGATGGGGCATTGTTCTCGGTTAGCAGGCCGAGGAACGTTGAAGCTGAGACTGCCTTTCTCGCCAGGCTTCTGTAGTCGTATTTCATATGCTGATTCGGATCAAAAGCGTCTGGTATATCGCTCGGGCAAAGGATCGCATTCCGGCAATGCCGCGAGATACGCTTCTAGAGCATCAACAGAGTGGGAGTAATGAATCGCCATATCGATCATCTCAAGCCCATGAAATGAGCCTGTATTCCAGATCTTGTCGCTTTCCACAGTGGTGAGCTTCCGGCCCAACTTCGCCTCCATTGCCGATTGCGTTGCCGCAGACCAAAGCCGATTCTGTTCCGATGGAGTGGTCACTACGAAGCCCCAAGTATCCAACGTGTCCACATAACTTTGCCCTCGCTACCACTCCTGAGCAAGCGGCACCCCCTGGAGGGCAGATTCAAACCGGCTTGGGTGACTGATGCATCGGCAGTGTCCGCTTTCGGCCAGAAGCAGACGTAGGCAGCCCGCTTGGTCAAACACCGTAGCGCTTGTTTCCTCCAGACGTAATGCAGTAGCGTCCGCCGCGAGGACCAATACAGACGCGTGATCCAGAGCACGGACAGCTCCCATCAGAATAATCGGTACGTGCGGGCCGGAACTTTTCGCGCGAGGGGGACACGGGCCGATTAGTACGCCGGTAGCAGCCGCTTCCGCTGCAAAGTAGCTTCGAGCTGACCCATTTGGCAGGGGCGCCCTGGGCCGATATTCGTGCCCACGCTCCTTTGCGTTCATACACCACAACAGAGTCGCCGCCGGCGAGCCTTCCGATGATCTGTCCGTTGGGAGAAGACCGTTGGTTGAGCGTACTGGTTGACACGAACTGCGTCTCTGTCATCTCCGGACGAGAGGTTTCCGTCTGAGCCGGAGGAGCGACCGGTGCCTGATCCACTGAGGAGCGCTGTGAGTCGCGCTGCCCGCCCCCATTGCACATTGCGACAAGTAATGAGAAAAATCCGACCACCACCAGCCCAGCTGCTCCAGACGTATTTCGAGCCATGCCGCCCCCCCCCTTTCCTTGTGGATCTTTCGAGCTCGGTCCAACTCTATAAGAGTGTCAAACCAATAATCCTAGGGCATCGCAATGGCCAATCCAAGTTCCCAGGCAGCGTTTGAAGCGTGGTACTTCATTACCTTACGACCCAATTGATGTCCTCTTCCGGCCACAGACGGACAGCCGCGGCGGCCTTGAGTTACTTCCGGCAGTCGTCCCGGCCCCCATCCAGCCCTCATCGTAGGCACTCCTTCAAGCCAAGGGATGGCCGATGCATCGCAGTGCGCTGTGGGCGGTAATGCTTCTGTTCTCACCGGTAATTGCCAGTGCATCTGCACCCAAGGTGCGTCCTTGCGAGGATGGCGCGTCAGCCACCCTGCGCGCATCACAGTGTGCAACGGTGGACGTTCCACTTCGCCATGCCGATCCATCAGGCGAGCAGATAGCGCTGTTCCTGCGGCGCATACCGGCCAGCGCGGACTTACCCAGGCGAGGCGAGGTCTGGCTGATCTCTGGTGGCCCGGGCGAGTCAGGGGCATCCCTGTATCCCCTCATCCCGACCTACCAGCGTGCTTTCCCCGGGTTTGATCTTGTGATCCCCGACCACCGGGGCACGGGTCGGTCATCGCGGATCTGCCCTATCCAGGAAGCACCTGAAAGCCCGCAGGGCACAGGGTTGGCAGGTGCCGAGTGGGGCCCCTGCATCGGTAGCATGTACGCCAACCTGCAGCGCACGTCGGGCTTTTCCATTACCGAGGCTGCGCGGGACCTTGGCATTCTTATGTCACAGGCGGATCGCAGCGGGCAGGTGTTGCTGTATGGCGTTTCCTACGGTACCCAGCTGGCGTTGCGTTCGCTCCAGGTCAATGAACTTCATGTGGATGGCCTCATCCTCGACGGACTGGTGCCGCCGGAGACCACTGAAAAATGGGACCTCAGCCGGCGCACTGCCCTCGTTGACCAGGTCGGCCGGCAGAGCATGGATGAACGCAGCCTCCAGCAGTATCGGGCGCTGCTGGCGGCGAAAGATGCGGCCTGGCAGAAGGACGTGCCGGGTGGTGACCTGCGCCGGTTCTTCGCCGCACTGCTCAGCTTCCCTACGCTGCGCGATCGAATGCCGAAGATCGTGGAGGACCTTTCCGAGGGCGATACCAGCACGATGGCCGCCACGGTGAAGGACTGGAATGCCGCACTGGCGCAGCTGGGACAGGGAGGAAACAACCAACCGGCCCTGCCGCTGGTGATGCTGATCGCCGCCTCGGAAAACAACGCACGTCCTGAGCTCAGCCTGGAGACCGTGAACGAAGAAGCCAAGAATGCGCTGTTCGTCAGTCCCATTCCCGGCCTGCTCGTCAGTGGCAGTGTCCCGCGTTACCCACGTGATGCCTGGTTCGGAAAGACGCCTGCCACCCTGCCACGGACACTGATCCTGCATGGGACGCTGGATCCGAATACCGCCTACGCCGGTGCCCAAGAACACGCTGCCTTGCTCCGCAGGTCGGGGCCTGTGACGTTCCACACGATCGACCGCGGTGCGCATCTACTGCCGTTGGTGGCGCCAAGCTGCTTTGTTTCGGCCGTAGGCAGTTTCATTAATGGCAACGTGATGAGCGAGCGCTGCGCAGAGCCCGCGCCGAAGTGAGAACACGCACCCCGGCGCGCACTCCGGCGCGGCTCCGCTCTGATCTGGGCGCGCTCACATACCCAGATCAGACAGCCCCGGGTGATCATCCGGACGCCGCCCCAACGGCCAATGGAACTTTCGATCGCTTTCCTTGATTGGCATATCGTTGATGCAGGAGAAGCGCCGTTCCATCAGACCATCGGCAGCAAATTCCCAGTTCTCGTTGCCATAAGAGCGATACCAATTGCCCGAGTCGTCACGCCATTCATAGGCATAGCGCACAGCAATACGGTTCTCGGTGAACGCCCACAGCTCCTTAATCAATCGGTACTCAAGCTCCTTCTTCCACTTGCGGGCCAGGAACTGCCGGGCTTCTTCCCGGCCATGGGTAAACTCGGCTCGATTCCGCCACTTGGTGTCCAGCGAGTAGGCAAGCGACACCTTGTCGGCATCGCGGGAGTTCCAACCGTCTTCGGCAAGACGTACCTTCTCAATGGCCGATTCGAGGGTGAAGGGGGGAAGCGGTGGGCGAGCTTGAGCGTTGGACATGGCAAAGCCTCCAATCAAAGTGGATACATCGTTGGTTTCAGATTGCGGGAAAGGTCAGGCCGCTAACGGACGGCCTGTTTCAGCAACAACTGCGCGACATCCCTCGCATTGTCTGCGGCGTCGTAATCACCCAGCACGCGCGATACGGTGATGGCGCCTTCCATCAGAACCAGCAGCTGGCGCGCCAGCGCATCCGGCTGCTCGACTCCCAGTTGCCCGGTTAGTTCAAGCGTGTAATTGAGCAGCTTCTGCTTGTGATGCCTGGCAATCCTGCGAATCGGATCCTCAGGATTACCGACCTCGCCCGCCGTGTTGATGAACGCACAGCCGCGGTAATCCTCCGTCTCGAACCAAGCCTTGAGTACGGTGAACATGCGCAGGATACGCGCCTCGGGGCCATCGGTTTTGTCACATTCCCCCTGGAACCAGGCCAGCCAGCGGATATCGCGCGCGCTCAACGCAGCAGCAGCCACTTCGTCCTTGTTCTCAAAGTGGCGATAGATGCTCTTCCGCGCTACACCCGAGGTCCTCACCAGAAGGTCCATGCCGGTGGCATGGATCCCGTTCTGGTAAATCAGGGCCTCGGCCGTTGCGAGGATCTTCTGCCTGGTGTCGGTCGACGTGCTGTCCATGCCACCAAGGTAGAACGCTCGTTCTACTCTGTCAACCCATCCGCTAGACGGCGCTTGCAATGGTGCCTCTGGTGCCATCCCAGATTGGTATCGCTGCAGCCTCCCACCCCCTGGCGCAAAGCTACCCCGGCAACGGGAGAGCTATCAGCGGGTGCTGCAGGCGGCAATCTGTCGTCGGCAGATCAACGACAGGGGCCCAGGCTCGGTCGTGCGAGAAACAGTTAATCAAGACGTCGCGCGCGTGACAGAAGGCATTGGGTCACCCTGACCTTGCAGCGCGTCCTCGGCCGCAACTCCAGAGTGCTGCCGAGCAACGTAGTGGGTTTACCTAAGTGGCAGACGCTCCATTGCCTGGCCGTCGCCGGTACGGCGCAAACCCGCATCTGATCGGCAAGGGCCCGTACGGGGCCTTGCCGCCCGCGCTGTGGTGTTACCTTCTGGTTGGCGAGAAGTTCTGAGCTCCGCGCGCCGTTCGCCACAGGATCCACGCGATCGCGGCGACGAAGAAAACGCTACACAAGTAGCTGCCTTCTGGCCCTTCCGCGCCACCGGTGAGGGCGTCGAGGCCTTGCGGGCGCAGCGTCACCAGCAGCGCTGGCAAGTGCGCTTCGATGCCGGTGACGGGCAGCTCGAAGCCGGTCGCGAGCAACCCGTTCCACCCTGCGTGCCAGCCCATCACACCCCAGATATTGCCGGTCCGCAGCGCCCAGGCGCAGGCGAACAGCGAGAACAGGAACATGCTGAGCGTGACCCGGAGCGGCTGGTGCGGACTGAAATGCAGGAAGCAGAAAACGAGCGACACCAGCAGCACTGCCACTGCGACATTGGCCTTGCGCGCCACCGCCGACAGCATCCAGCCGCGGAAGATGATTTCCTCCACGCTCGCCTGGAATATGAAACTCAATAGCAGCAGACCGATGTGCAGCAGACTGACGGGCGACCGCCAGGCCTGCCCAAAGCCCGCCGCCTGCATGCCGCCAGCCATCCAGATCCCGCCTACGACCAGCGTGATCGTGCCGAATCCAACGGCCAGTCCGCGAAGAAAGGTTTTCAGCGGCGCCGGACCGGTCAGCCCGACACTCGCCAGCGGGCGCCCTTCGACGAAGCGTACCCAGACGAGCACGGCGGCCAGCGTCGGCGCGAAGCCGATCCAAAGAAGCGCATGCAGGCCAGTGAGGCCGATCGGATCGCCGCGCGGCGTCGACCAATGCTGCGACTGCATCCACCCGTCCAGCGCCATCACCGGTACCGCGTTGAACAGGATCATCAGGATCGGCGTCAGCCAGGCCCAGGGCAGCCAGCCGCGGGCCGGATCCGGCTGATACAGGGCAACGGGGGTCATGCGGGGCTCCAGGTCGACGTGGCGGCTGCAGCACGCTGCCATCCGCGCGGGGGCGTGGCAACCCGGTTGCGACCAAGCCACAGAAGCTGCCGATGAATCGCCCGGTTGGCCGACAAAATGTCGCAGATCGTCGTCCGTGACGTCCGATTCGGGTGGCGGATTCATGCGTTCGATGCAGTTGAAACCGCCGTCGGGCGCCGACATCACCAGCGATCAGCGCCTCCGTCCTCTCCGAATGTCCGCTTCCGGCCAGAAGCGGACGTCGCAACGAAGAGACAAGTAGGGCCTGCCAGGTCACGTCACCCTTAAGACTCCGCGACGCAAGCTACCTCAACGTTGATCGACGGAGGAACTGCCGGCTCCGCCTACTGGCACCAATCGTGCCCGGAGGAAAGGAGCTTGCTGCTGACTCAGGCATGAGTGCGCAGATACCGTAAATGCGATTTTTTGCATCTACAGCGCGCACCCAGAGCCGTGTTTAGGGTGTGTGGCACGCGGCGGCAACCGCGGCTTTACCGCTCCCAGCCGACGCGGGAAGACAAGAGCTGATTTTCATGCTAATGATTTTGCTCGACAGGAAAGAGGGGCGCCGAATAGGCGCCCTTCTGGATCGATCAATGGGGTAATTAGCCTTGGGGTCTAGGATCGGGCACCTGGTCAGCAACAAATCCCTTGTACAGCAAGGTTGCTCGTCTATCAGCAGCGTCCAACTCAGCCGAACTCAGACCCATCTTTGCAATTTCAGTGGCTGCCGAGTAGTCACCCATGAAATGCGCCAGCCTCAGATAAGCAGCCCCATCCACGACACTCGGAACCTTCGATTCTCGGAAAGATTCAGAGATCGCATACAGGGCATAAGTATTCCCCGCCAGAACCTGATTGCGGAGCATTACCTGGCCATCCATAAAGTTCTTCTCAAGGGCAATCCGCTTACCCAGAACCACTGCAGCAGTGGAATCGCCCAATGAAACCTTCTGCTCCAGCGACTCAGTGGTATCTGCACGCAGTTTTTCTAGCTCCGCCTTCGAAGGATAGCGATGATGGATCAGCCATTCAGCCTCCTCTTGCGACCTTGCGTCCAGCGGGCCTGCATCACGGCACTGATCTTTACACATCCTCTCGGCTATGGATGTTGAATCTGCCGTAGCCTCCGAGCGTGCTACATCGCGCCTCACTGCAGTAGATGACTCCGGGCCAACAGACGGCTCGCTGACACCAGCGGTAGCTGCACCAGCGGAACTACCACCATCTGATGGTGCGCTGTCTTGCGAGCACCCCGCCAGCGCACCCGAAAGCACCAAAGCCAGAATTATCTTCGAACTCATTACTGAACTCCGCACGTGTTAGTCTGGACCTGAGTCCACCACTTCGAGCATGCAGCATCCTCTGTTACGGAACGCCACTTCTCGCCAATCGAATTCCTCGTATCTACGAGAGATACTAAGCCATAAGGAACGTAGTTCTCAAGAGGAACCCCGATGGTGCGCTGGTGCTCGATAAACCAATAAACGAAATTCTGGTTATCGTTCGCTTCTGCATCAAAAGCCTTGAGCATCTGAATACAATACTGCTCCGGCTTCGTAAGCGCCCCGCCCACTCTGTATTTACTTGATGCGCTGATTTGCATGTCGCAGGTCAGTCCGAGGTGAATTCGCATTCGCGCGTTGGTATCTACCAGGCTGGCCCCTTTAGCAAAGGCATCTACTTGATCTTGCAGGGCTGATTGCAAGAACCAAATCGCATTGGAATCCATCTGGATCGGAGTTCCTTCCCAATATGCTTTTCCGTTGACAAAATTGTGCGCCATGCGCATTGAGGATTTCTGCCCAGCCGGCACCCTATCATCGCCATATAGCGGATTGGTAGGAAGCGGAATGGGATTGGGGCACGCCGCGGGGCGCGTGGCAATTAACAGGGCACATGTCTGCGTTTGATCGCTACCTGGTGTGCCGCCACCGCCACCGCCACCCGGGTCGTAACCCCCCAAATCGGGCTGCTCTGGCGGCTCATACTCTATTGGCGGAACTGCATCCACGGTGGGAAGATTGCTTGTATCCGCCATGCCAGGCTGCACCGCAAAAAAAGTGCCCGACATAATCATTGAAATCTTCAGCACATGCTTGATTGACTCCTTGAGGTTGGCGCCCACCGCCATCTCCTCACCAAAAATACGTTTGAGCTTCATTTTACCGTCCTGGCATTATCCAAATTTTTGTTTGATTTATTCCATTACCACGTCTTTAAGTGCTTCAATCGTTTTTGATATCGCCTCCCTGGCTCTAATTCCAAGTTCAGAAGCATCCCCGCTCGACGCAGTCGCCGCAATTTTTTTTGATAAGCCCGCCGATATACGAGAATTTGCACGCAGAATCGCGCTCTCGGTAGGCATGCCGTATGCCAGAAGTGCGTTAAGAGCCCTTCTGTCCAAGCCGCCACACAATAATTCTTGCGCTAACCAGCCAAAATCTCGCGCATGCGAGCACCATTTATGAAAATGTGTAGCATCTGGCTGCGGACGGCCAGTGGCCGCTAGCTCCCGCCACAACTCGGCTGTGCGTACTCGGTCAAACATTAACCGCCATGCGAAATACAGCGGATACAAAGAGCCCGTGCGTAGGGCGATTTGGATCATCAGCGTCCTCGTCAAACGACCATTGCCATCTGCAAGCGGATGAATTGTCAGAAGTTGAAACGCAAGTGCTTCGATGGTCTCAGGATCACCGCTCGACTGTTGTGCAAAGAGCACCTTAATAAAGTCGGACAATAGATCGGGAATATAGTGCCGATTTGGTAGGGCCAGAGATGATTCAAGAGGAGACTTCCCCCCGACCCACGCTTGACTAGACCTGATTCGGAAGCAAGGTATACCTGCTTGGCGCGCAAGGCCTTCAATAAAAGCGATTGGGTCAACACGCATAGTTATTGAAAGCGGCTTAAGTCCTAGCAGAGGAGGATCGCCCTGTGACGGCTGGAGATTCAGGCCGCTGTTCAGAGTTCCATGGTGCGTACGATTAACGCGTGCTGTGAGGAGGGAAAGGATCGCTATTAGATCCGGATCGAGGTTACCGTCAGGCAAAAACGGTTTGAACGAGCGTTCAGTGAGGGAAGCAGGCATTGCAACAACCACGTTGTTGGCCCCCCATGTGCTCTCATCTGCCAACTGTCGAATGTACGGGGCGGGCGCAAAGTAAGTGCCGACAGGACGTCTATCCATGACAACGCTTGTTCATGATCTTGAACGAGGACTGAATGGTAGTTGTTCTAATCTGTCATGATTGGTCATACATCACAGATTTGGTCCTTGCAACGGCGCAAGGCTCAGTTTCATACTCGTACCCTTTCGGCCGGCGTCAGTCATTCAGCGCTTTTGGACCGCCTGACCAATCGAACGATGGATTTCGTTATCGTCTCATGGGCTCCAGCCCGGTTTCGTCAGCCTCACATGCCTTTTGTCCCAGCAGCCTTCGTCGCGCCCTAGGTCGAGCGGAGCCAACGGGACGATCCCTGGGATGCCGCGTTCCTCCAAGTCGGCCGCAGCAGAGCGGCGACCAGAGCTGCTTGTGCCGGATGGCTCAACTGCTCCCCAGCGGACATGGACACCGGTGGAGACGAATCGCTCTCGCGGACGCCTCGTCAGGAAGCTCAGAGCGAACAGCTGCTGCCAGGCACGACGAAATCCACACCAGACTCGAGGAGCCAGGAGCCGGTGCAGGGCGCCACCCCCTAGGAGCACGAGAACTACCCTCAGGTCGGCGTTTTCAGCCATTCCATACACCTGGCCTATCAGCAGAGGAGGTGGCATCCGCTCCGACTACGTCGGGACGTTGGCCAGAAGCACTAGGGGCCAAGCAGGATCAATCTCGGCCAGGTAAAACAGGCTGGCTATGAAGCCGGGCCGGGAGCGCGCCGTGGAACTAGCCAGTGTTCGAGCTCACCGACCACGTCGGGCAGCTGCTCGTGTAGGTAGCGATCATCGGCGTGGAAGTCGTTCATACAAGCGATTGCGACATCGGTATTTGACCGTAACGCGGACCGGTTACGGTCAAATCCAGCTGTTACAGTCCCACGCACGAACTTACTAGGGGCTCGCCTGGTGCTACTGCGGTAGCCAACGATCGACATTGAGGGGCTCTACGCCATCTCTACAAGTCCGGATCAAGATGGTTCGCCCCCAGACGTAATGCGCCGCTCGCGATCGACGTCTGCTCTCGGCCAGAAGCGGACCATGATGCCTTCAAGCGTTGGCGCTCATTCCGGGAGAAGACTGATTTGAGGCATGGGTGGTCAGTGATCCAAGCACTCAATGACGCTATGCTCTGCGGTCAACTTGGAGGAATTTGCATGAAAGGATTCAACATCAACACGATTCTTTCCATCACCGCTCTTTGCCTCTCAGCGCTATCGCTGTTCACGACTTACAGCTCGCGCGATTCTTCTCGCGTCCTGGAAGCCCGGGGTTTGGTGATCCGGGATGCCTCCGGTGTGTCACGCGTGGAGATTGGCGCCCCGGTCAGCGATCCCATGGTGCGCGGCGAACGCGGGCCGCGCGCGGCTCCGGCATCTGGGATCATCCTCAATGGCCCAGATGGAAATGAGCGAGGCGGCTATCTCGCCGTCGATAGCGGTGATGAGGCTCTTCTCACGCTGGACGGTGCAGGAGATGCCAACGAGGTGTTCAAGGTAGTCGCCAATGAAGCTGCGGGTGCCTCTCTATTCCTGATTCACCAGAACGGCGCGGCGGCAATGATGACGACCTATCAAGGTCACCCAGAACTGCAGTTTTTCGAGAGCGATGGAAGCGTTTCTTACGCTCAGGGCGCCAAAGAATAGTCACAGTTTTCTCTTCGCGCACCGGGGCACCGCCCTCTAGAAACTGTCATCGCCGGGCTAAGCTTCTTCCTAAGCGGAAGTGTGCTTTCGGCATACCGGACTGGCGCGTGATCGCCATTCCATCGTCCTCCCTGCCGATCTCGAAATCCGCCTGCATCGCGATCACCCAGCGGGGAGTGCAGAATTTGCAGCACGACTGTCACGTGATGCATCTCCGCTGCAGGCGTGGAGCGGAATCCGAGCCCGCAGTGTCCCCAGGTTCGCCATGGCAGCGAGCTTTTCAGCGCTGACTGATCGAAGCGTAGACCAGCGTCGCGCTATCAGAGTCGAGTCCCAGGACCACGGTGGCATCGCCGAACTGCACGCTCCAGTAGGGACGCGAACCCGGTGCATCAGGATGGGCGGGATGCATCACCGCTCTCTCCCAGGCAACCTCCCGAAGCACCATGCTTGGCGGTGCAAACTCAAAGCTCAGGTTCCCATGTCCGGGATCGTCTGCAGCGCTTCGCAGTGAGATGTTGCGCAACTCAAGCCCGCCCAACATTCCGCTTTGCGCGGTCCGCTCATTTCGCAGTCCCTGTCGCGTTGTTGGCGCCAGGCGTGTTTGAAGCTGCGTCTCGAGTGCATCCACATCGCGGAAGCGGGTTTGTGCCAGGCGTTCGATATCCCGCTGGAACGCGTCCGAGGATGATTCAACGGACGCTCGACTATTCAAAGGAACTGGTGGTGAAGATGTCGGGACGCTTGAACACGCTGCCAGCAATAGCGCCGGAGCGATCAGCGGTAGCCAGCGACATGATGCGGCCCGCGGGTTGACCATAGATTTTCTTTTTGATGAAGCGCTGCACTTCTCTACCGATGCATCCATAAAAGTACGCCCCGCGCGATTCCCTCTCGCATGAATCTAGCACGGCCTTTGCGGGCCGCGATCGACGTGCGCAGATCCAGTAGTCGAATGAACGGTCAGATGTCACATCGCCGTGCTAGCTTCGCTTAGGCACGGATATGGAACTCGGCGGGACATCGGCTTGGAAAGCAAATGACGAAAGGCGACTTGATAAGGACTGAACTGGGAATAGCGCTCTTCGCGCTGTTTCCTGCGGCACTCTACGCAGTTGTCGACGGGCTTGCAGACGCCCTCGGTGCCTACGCCCTTTGTGTGGGTGTACCGCAGCCATTCCTGCTCATTCCGTACGCTCGAGAGCGCAGAAGGCGCCGACGCTATAGAACTGGACGCCTGTAGTTCCCCGAGATGGGCTGTCGCAATTGCCATCCTCGCGACCTTCAATCCGTGAAGCGCATCAGTCTGCCGCTGAATCGCCGAAAGCCTTGCGCCCCAAACGCCTCACCGCGTGATCACACTATGCAACAATTCTGAAAACGTCTCTGGCATTGGCGGGTTTGCCCCGCAGCCCTTGGCATTCCCATGGGCATCAGGCAACTCTGGTAGCGCCACCGACAACGGGTGGCCGGGCCTCGAAAACCCGAACTATTTGGAAGTTGTTTACGCTTGTCAGCCGGCATCACCGCACGTGGTGCCGGCTGGCAATCCGTCTGCCGGCTATGGCGGGCGGTGCGTGGGGGTCGTGTACCCGCCGGTTTTTCCAAATAGCCCGGTTTTCGAGCCACGCACCGTCCGCCACCCTTATCGGTGGCGGCTTCTGCCTGCTTGCACGGAGCCTGCCATGACCACACCGCACTGCCCTCCCCCGCGCCCCGTCCAGGAAGCGGCCGAACCCACCCCGGACCCCACCAGCCTGCTGGCCATCCTGCACAGCGTGGACGGCGGCGCTGCCGCTGACGGCCAGCCGTGGCCGGAACGCCACGCGTTGCGCAGCCGGCAGATCGCCCTGTGCGACGCCGACTGCGCCTTGGCCGGGCAACGAGTGGTGCAGCAACTGCTGCTGGCGGCCGAGCGCGCACGCCAGAATGGCAACCCGGACCAGTACGTGGGCGACCGCGTGATGGAAGGTCTGGCGATGGCCGCGCTGGCGTTGAACAGCTTCATCCAGGACAGAGTGCGGCCGCAATGAAGGCGTACCTGATTGCCGTGGTGGCGGTGTGCGGCGTGCTGGCGGCCGCAGTGTGGCAACAATGGCCCGATCCACCCGAGCCCGAGGACCAGGTGCACACCTACCGCACCTTGCAGGACTTCGATTATTCGCTGCTGGAAGGCCATGCACGCGGCCTTGCCATGGCCAAGGCACGGCAGGGGTTCGCCTTCCATACCCAGCACGGTGGCACTGCGTCGTTTCAGGTCAGCTGCAAGGGCGTGGGGGTGATGGATGTGCAGAGCACCCCGCCGATGATGCGGGTTCGGCTGCCTGCCGACGCGCTGTCGCGCGCGCCGGATATCGAGCGACTGCACTCGCATTTCCAGGGCTGGCTGGGAATTGCACCGGGCGACGTGGAGGCGGCTGTCGAGCCGTCGTGGGTGCAGGCGCGGATTCTGCGCATGCGGTGGGGGGTGGTTCCGGATGAGGCGCGGTGTGGGTTGGGAGTGGATGTGGGTGCGCGGGGTCAGAGCCCTTTTCTGCGAAAAGGGATCTGACCCCGGTTTGCGTCCCGGGTCGCGAGGGCGGCCAGGCGGCGGCTGACCAGGCCGTACAGGTCCTGCAGTTCGGCGGCGCGTTCGGCGGTCATGTTGCTGCCGAACAGCACGCGGCCCAGGGCGCTGGCGTGGCTGTCGTGGGGGTGGCGCTGGCGGGCGCGGTAGACCTGCTGGAACACCAGCCAGGCCAGGCGCAGGCCGCCGCCGGGCAAGGGCCGCACCAGGCGTTCGTAGGCCTGCCAGAACTGGTACTCGGTCTGCAGATCGACCTGCGGGGCCGCATAGGGCACCGGGCGCGGGCGTCCGTGGGCGCGCGGGCGGGTGGGCAGGAACACGGGGTCGGGCTGGGCCATGGCGACAGCATGCGCCGGCAACATTGTGGGAACCTTGCGTGGGTGCCGCCCTCACCCCGTGAGGGGTCAGATCCCTTTGCGGAGCAAAGGGCTCTGACCCCGGTTGCGAAGGGCATCCACGCATGGCGTGGATCTACTGCCGGCCCCGCAATCTGGTAGATGCCAACCTTGGTTGGCATGATTTTTCGGTGCCGGGAACATTGCGCGTGGGGTCGGATCCCTCCGCATTCGCGGAGGGATCCGACCCCGTCCGGTCAGAACGCGATGGACGTGCTGAACATCACCTGCCGGGGGGCGCTGCGCTGCAGGGTCTGGTAATCACCCGAGAATGACGAGCCGGCGATGGTGGCGGTGCCGATGTTGTTGCGGTTGAACGGGTTGCTGATATCCACACGCAGTTCCAGACCGGGCAGCACGCTGCCCTGCCCCAGCGTGTAGGCGGCATAGGTGTTCACCTGCCAGAACGTGGGCACGCGGATATCGTTCTGGTACGTGAAAGGCTGGCGCAGGTACGAGGTGCTGGTAGCACCCACGCGCCAGTCACCAAAGTGCGCGGACAGATCGCTCACCAGCGAGACCTGCGGGTAACCGGGCTGCGCGTTGCCCTTGATGGGATACACGGTATCGCCCACCACGAAATCGCTGTCGTAGTACGAACGGGCCACCGCCACGCCCTGGTAGAACTGCAGGTGCTCGCCCAGATCCGCGGTAATGCCCAGGTCCGCGCCGATCACGTGCATCTTCGGCATCAGCCGCACGGTGTTGATCTGCGCGAACTGGCTGCCGACCGCCGCAGACAGCAACCGGTTGCGGATATCGCTGTAGAACACATCGCCAGTCAGCGTCAGCCGCTCGAAACGGTGCGTTGCGCCCACGGTGAAGTTCCAGTTCTTTTCCGGTCGCAAGGTGCCGGCCACGCGGTCAAATTCGTCCTGCTCGCTGATGGTCCACGCCGAGGCGGTGTAGCCGATGTTGCCGCGCTGGGCCACGCGGTAGCCGTTCATGGTGTTAGCGATGTCGATGAAGGCATCGGTGGAGTCGCTGGGACTCCAGAACAGCGAGACGTGCGGCAGGAAGTTGCTCTTGGCGCGCAGCGCGCCGTGCACCGGGCGGTCCGGCGCATCGCCCAGGCCACCGCCTTCGGTGCGGAAATCCACGACCTTGAATCCCACGCCCAGCCTCAAGTTGTCGCGCAGCGCGATGTCATCGTGCAGGTAGAGTTGCCGCGAGCGCGTGACCCAGCGCGAGGCGTTGTCGGTCTGGAATGCGGGGCCGTACACATCGAAAGGCCCAGTCGCCTTCAGCGGTGCGCCCTGCCCCAGCAGCGGCTGCTGGTACCAATCGGTGCGGGCCGCGGCCTTGCTCTTTTCCTGCCAGACGCCGGCAGTGAAGGTGTGTGCGCCGGCTTCGAACTGCACATTGGCCATGCCACCCAGACGGTTCACCCGCGGGGTCTGCACCTGTTCGGAGAACGGCGCGCCATTGGGCGAAGGCACCGTGGGGTCGGTCAGGGTGGCCTGGGTGTGGCTGTTGGCGTTGTACAGCTGCACGTTGCCACTGAGTGCCGGGGTGATCTGGAAACGGTGGTTGATGGACGCAATGCGATCGCGGGTGATCTGGCCGGTGTCGTAGGGAATCAGTTCGGACAGTTCACCGCAGGTATAGGCACCGCAGGATTTTCCCGCGTTCTCCGGCGAGGCCACGTAGTACGCCCAGGCGTAATCCGGGTAGAAGCTGTCGGCCTTCCAGCCCAGCTTGCGGATCATGTCGAAGGAAATGTTGTTGTAGCCCCAGACCTTGGCCTTGCTGTCAGACACGAACAGGGTGACGTCACCCCAAGCCACGTCCTGCTGAGCCCTCAGATTGCCGCGCAGGAAATCCTGCGTGCCGGCGCCCTGGTACTTGTCGGCCGACACGCGCTGCAGGTCTACCAGTACTTTGGGGCCGTGTTCGCCCAGTTGCCCGCTCTGCGCGGAAACCGTGGTAACGAACGTGCGGTTGCTGCCCACTCCCTGCTTAAGCCGCAGGCTGGGGGTGTCCTGCAGATCGCGCAGGCGGTATTCCAGGCTGCCGCCGTTGGCGCTGCTGGAAAACACGTGCACCGGCGCGGCACCGGGGCTGACGGTGATGGCGCCAATGCCATCGGGCACGCCCACGTTCACCACACTGGTGCCGGTAAGCGAGAGGAAACCGCTGTCGTTCAGTGGCACGCCTTCGAAGGTGATGCCCATTTCATTCATGCGGAAGCCGCGCACGAACAGGCTGGTAGCGGAAATATCCAGGCCCAGGCCGTCGGTAGCGGTGTAGCTGGCACCGGGCACCTGCTTGAGCATGGCCAGGCCGTTGTTGCCGGTGACCATGGCATCAAGGTCGCTGGCAGTGATGAGGTAGCGGTTGGGGCCGACCACCTGGGTCGGTGCAACGGCGGCACCGCGGGGCGTGGCGATCACCTGCAGGGCATTGAGGGTGACCGGGGTGTCGTGGGCGGTGTCGGGGGCTTCGATGACGTGCGCCGACGAAACAATGGACAGGGCAATGGCCAGCGCAAGGCGCTGCGTGGGTGGCGTGTTCATGGGCAAATCCAGCTGCGTTGGGAGAATGGCGCAGGCGCACGCCCAGCACGGTGCGGCGCAGCGGGCGACGACCTGGCGGGCGGTGCGATTGCGTTGGGGGTGCCGGCGTAGTGCGCGCCGGTCAGCAGCAGTGAAGGACGATCATCTGCGGCGGGGTTCGAGGACGTGATTCCGACGAGCGAAATTCTTGCACCGGTCGCCCGCGGTTGCCATTGCGCCGTGGTACAGCGGCGATATACGCGGGGATAGCCGCGTGGTTGGGGGCGACGCGTAAGGGGTCGGATCCCTTTGCGGAGCAAAGGGCTCTGACCCCGGTCGACCCCGGCCGTGAAAAGCATCAACGCATGGCGTGGATCTACTGCCGGCCCCGCGATCTGGTAGATGCCAACCTTGGTTGGCATGCTTTTTTGTGTCCGGGGTCAGAGCCCTTCCTGCGGAAGGGATCTGACCCCGGGCCTGGGTTGGGGTCGGATCCCATTGCGCAGCAATGGGCTCTGACCCCAATTTGTTCAAGCCAGCACGAAGCGCTCGATCGCGCGGGCCACGCCTTCGTCGGTGTTCGGCGCGGTTTCATAGCGTGCCACGGCCTTCACCGCGTCGATGGCGTTGCCCATGGCCACGCTGGTGCCGGCGAACTTCAGCATGGTCAGATCGTTTTCCTGATCGCCAATGGCCATCACGTTGGCGCGGTCGATGCCCAGGTGCTCGGCCAGGCGCTGCAGGCTGGGCCCCTTGCCGGCGCGGTGGTCGAACACTTCCAGGAAGAACGGCGCGCTCTTCAACACGGCGAAGCGTTCGGTCAGTTCGGCCGGCAGGCGGGTGATGGCTGCATCCAGTACGTCGGGTTCGTCGATCATCATCAGCTTGATGAAGGACATCGAGGGGTCCATGTCCTGCACGCGGCGGTACGACAGCGGCACGTGGGACAGGTGCGAATCGATGACGGTGTAGCGGCTGATGTCCTGGTTGGTGGTGTACAGGCGGTGGCCGTCCAGCGCCTGGAAGTGCACACCCAACTGCCGCGAAACCTGTTCGCAGTACAGGAAGTCGTCGAAGCTGAGCGGGAATTCCACCACCGTCTCGCGCGTGCCGATGCGCTGCACCAGGCCGCCGTTGCAGGCAATGCAGTAATCATCGTTGCCGGTGATGCCCAGTTCCTGCAGGAACGGTGCCAGCCCGGACACCGGGCGGCCGCTGGTCAGCACGATATGCACGCCGAGCGCGCGCGCCTGCGCAATGGCCTGTTTGGCACGTGCGGTGAGCTTGTGCGCCGGGTCCAGCAGAGTGCCATCCATATCGATGGCGACCAGTTGGATGGTCGATTGCCTGCGGCCCATGTCCATCAGTTTCATTTCCAGCGCGGGGCCCTCCATTTTAGGCCAGGCCGGCGGTGGCTGCCGTTCTCATGCGCGGTTCAGGCGTGCGCCGCCAATCGCCGCCATACTCGGCAAGCCTGTGCGCCCCACCGCAGGACGGCCCCATGACCGCCCTACCCTGGAGATCCAGACGCATGACCTACCGCGCCCCCGAGGCCACCGACACCGCCCCGCTGGCACAGCAGATTGAAGACCTGATTGACGGCCTGCCGGGCCAGCACATCCGCGTGGGCACCCTGCTGCAGGCGCTGGGCGATGAAGGGCTGATGCTGATCGTGATCCTGCTGTCGGCCATTTTCCTGATTCCGGTATCCATTCCCGGCCTGAGCACGGTGTTTGGTGCGTCCATTCTGCTGATTGGCCTGAGCCGCGTACGCGACCGGCCGCTGTGGGTGCCGCAGCGCCTGGCCGAGCGCGAGGTGGCCACCGACAAGCTGCGTGCCAACCTGGGGCGTGCACTGAAGTGGGTGCAGCGCATGGAACGCCTGTCGCAGCCGATGCGGCTGGCGGTGATGGTGCGGTCGAAGAAGATGATGCGCGTGAACAATCTGGCGCTGGTGGTGGCCACGCTGCTGCTGATGGCCCCGGCAGGGCCGATTCCGTTCAGCAATACGCTGCCCGCGCTGGCGCTGATGTCGTTTGCCATCGGCTTCATCCAGCGCGATGGCGCCGCAGTGGCGGCCGGCTATGCCTTCGTGGTGGCCACGATGGTGTACTTCGGCGTGCTGCTGGGTGGGGTGGGCTTTGCCGCCGAATCGGTGTTCAGCGGACTGCGCGGGAGCACCGCCGAACTGTAGAGCCAAGCCATGCTTGGCTGCTTTTCGCTTTTCGTAGAGTCGAGCCGTGCTCGACTGCTCCTCGCCTTTCGTAGAGTCGAGCTTGCTCGACTGCTGTTGGCAGAAGCAGTCGAGCAAGCTCGA